>CAVRTI010000006.1:0-414147 GCA_963723975.1 uncultured Actinomycetota bacterium | reverse complement strand
GAATAAATCCGAAGCGCCAGGTGCCGGTGCTGATCCATGGCGACGTCGAGCTTTTCGATTCAACGCAGATTTTCGAGTATCTGGAGGACGCCTTTCCCGATCCGCCGCTCTGGCCGCGTGAGATCAAGGCGCGGGCCGAGGCGCGAAAGCTCGAGCTCATGGCGGACGAGATCGTCTTCATGAACATCGCAAAGCTTTTTGGGCTGGAGGAGACGCCGGACGATCCGGTCGCGGTCGCGGCGCGCGCGAAGGCGTATGAGCATTATGCGGAGATGGAGGCGCAGCTTGAAGATCGCGATTATCTCGCGGGCGCGTTTTCCTATGCCGACATCGGCCTCTTCATGGCGCAGTTTTATGGCGAGCGGAAAGGCGCGGTGATGAACGATGCGACGCCGCGTCTGCTTGAGTGGCGAAAACGCGTGCTTGCGCGGCCGGCGGTGAAAACCGTCATCGGCCGCATGGGCGCGTGGCTTAAATCGGAGGGGCGCGACGCGCCCGATTATATCGCGGGTGCGCTGCCCTAGCTGCGCCGTCAGTTCGTCTGCGGCTCCGCCGGCGCCTCGATTTTAACGTTGATGTCCGCGTCGCGATCGCCGCGGCTGAACAGATCCGTGCCGAAGTAGATGAACGCGGCGACGACCACCACGAGGCCGCCGACAATCATGGCTAACCCGCTGTTATCGTTCATTGCTTTGTCTCCAGCCAAACTCTCGTCAGACGTGAACGAGCGGCGGGCCGCACCGGTTCCGCGGCTAAGGAGCTGAGCCGCGCGGGAACGCTTTCCCGTTCAAGGAATTGCGCAAGAGCGAAGTTCCTTCACGAGGAGGCGACGATGGCCAGGGCGAGCAGGACCGCGAAGAAGACATCAGCGAAGCGCACGGCGAAGAAGAGGGTGAAGGCAAAGGCGGTGAAGCGTAAGGCGACGCCGAAAAAGGCTGCCGCGAAGAAGCCGGCGAAGCGGACGGTCGCGAAGAAATCTGCTGCGAAGAAGACGGTCCGGCGAAAAGTGGCGCGGAAAACCAAGGCGGAACGCGCGCACGAGACGCTGGTCGCGAATGCGCGGCATGCACTTGAGCTGAAGAACGCGCGCCAAAGCCGTTCAGGCCGGAGAACCGCACGCCGCATCAGGGCATGCTGCCGCTTCCGAACGAGACCATCGCGCCGGCCGGTGGCGATCGAAGCGGAGGAGGCGTATATCGCGAGGGAACGCGCGCATAAGTCGGGGTGAGGACTCTCGCCCAGCGCCGGGAGCGGATCCCCTCACCCGGTCACTTCGTGACCACCCTCTCCCTCTGGGAGAGGGATGCGCGTAGCTTATATATCGTCCGACACCGACGGGAGCGAAAAACATGAGCGACGAGCTCGGCACGACGACCACGCCCTTCATCTCCAAATCCGGCTACGACCTCGGGCCGCTGCCCTCCGAGGAGCGCGAGCGGCTCGCGCAAAAGCTCACGCCGGAGGAGCGGCACATCCTGCTCGACCACGGCACCGAGCGGCCGTTCTGCGGCGCGCTGCTCGATAACAAGGAGAAGGGCACCTACGTCTGCCGGCTCTGCGAGCTGCCGCTCTTCCAGGCCGGCGCGAAATTCGAGTCCGGCACCGGCTGGCCGAGCTTTTTTCAACCCATCGACAAGGACCATATCCGCGAGATCGTCGACCGCAGCTATGGGATGGCGCGGACCGAGATCAGGTGCGCGCGCTGCGACAGCCATCTCGGGCATGTATTTCCGGACGGTCCGCCGCCGACGGGAAAACGCTATTGCATGAACTCCGCGGCGATGGAGTTTCAGAAGGCCGCCTGAGCCGCACCAGAAACTGTCGTCATGGCAGGGCTTGACCGGGTCAAGCCATGGGATGACGACAAAGTTGGAGGTCGCGCCACACAGCCATGGGGCCCCCAACCATCCGGCGCAACGCTTCCTTCGTAACCTGCCGCTAAGGTTTGCCGCCACCACAAACGGGTGACCGGCATGGCGCGCGCTCTTGGCTTTGCTTTCATTGTGGCTGCAATCATCATCGCGACCCTGATCGCGGGCGGGGTGCGTGCCGGTTCATTACCCGAGGTGCGGATCGCCGACACCGATCCGCCACTGACGCAAAACCTGAACCGCAACAATGTGCTCTATCTTCACCTCCGCTATCAGAGCGAGGCGCCGCTCCGCGCGCAGGTGAAGGGTTTTTTCCAGGGCGCCGAGGTGGTTGACGGGGCGAGCTGGAATCCGTCGCCGCCCTATCCGGCCGGCGAGGGCGAGGCCATCGCCTGGATCGCCTATTCGAAGCCGACGCGGCTGGATGAGCTTCGCGTCGAAATCTCCGACGGCAACTGGGCGCCGCTTCTGGTCCTGAAGCAGCCGGCGAATATCGCCTGGACCGGGCTCGTCGCCGACGAGCCAGAGCGCGCCGAATGGGTCAAGCGCCTGAGCGACGCGCAGCAGAAGGCGACGCACGAGAGCATCGCAAAAATTGGCGATGATTGGCAGGGCAACCTGCTCGGCTTCTTCGCCGTGATTTCGGTGCCGGGCTATTTCGTGCTGCAGATCCTGTTCGGACTCCGCTGGTCAGGGCGGTGGCGCATCGCCGCGCTGGCGCCGCTCGCGATCATGGTTCCGGCGATCGGGCATGCGGTGTTCGCGCTCTCTGCCGGGTCGAACATCTGGCCGATCGTGATGATCCTCACCGCGCCGATCGGGTTTCTGTATCTCGTGATTGCGGGGATCGCCCGGCGCTTCGGCTCAGTCGGAACGCATGCGATAGCCGAATAGCCGCGGGCTTTCTCCTGATGCTTCGAGGCACCGCTACGGCCCCTCGACGACGAAGTCGCGCGGCGCGCCTTGTTTGCCGCCGTCGAAGAGGACGAGAACACGCAGGCCCGCTTTGCTCTCGTCGAGGGGAAGGATCGCCTCCGGCTTGATCTGCTTCCCCTTCTCGATGATCGGCGGAAGATCGCCAAGCAGCTCGGGCTCAGTTTTCGGGCCGTCCCACCAGAAGATCGAATACGCGCCGGACTCGCTTCCGCTCGGGCCGGCGAGCACGAGCAAGCCTTTTCGATACGATGCGAGGTCGCGAACGCCGCGGCCTTTTCCAAGCGTCAGCAGCGACAGTTTGGGACGCACCGGCGCATCGCCGAACATCGAGTCAATCGAGACTGAGACGATCGCGGCCTGATCGTTGTTCAGCGAGGGAGCGCGCAGGCCCACATAGAGCCGATCGCCGAGAGCCGCCACGCCTTCGACGGTTACGCCATTCCGGTCGAGAGGCTGGTCGATGAAAAGTTCAAGTTCTGGAATCTTTTTCAGCACGCCGCGAAGTTTCGCGCTGATCGCGATGAGCGAGCCGTCTTCGGAGATGCGGATGAGCCGGCTACTGGCGGCGATCCGCGCCTTGATCTTCTTGTCTCGTTCGACCGGATTTGATTGCTCCAGAGCCTCCACATCCGCCTTCTTGTCGGGGCGACGAGGATAGCCGTGCGAGCCGATCACGTAGTAGAAGCCGTCGGAATAGGCGATGCCCTCCCCGTCGAGCTCGAGCCCGGTTGTGAGCTCGACCCGATCGCCGGCATTGATTTCGCCGTCTTTCAGTTTCACGAACTGCGCGGACTGAAGCTCGTCGTCGATGACGAGGCATTCGCGCGGAAACCCCTTGCTCTTCCGGCAGGCAATTCCGCTCAAATTCTTCGATGTCTTGCTTCCCTCCCCGAAGAGGGTGCCGTTGATCTGCCAGATACCCATTAACGCCCCCGAGATCAGGCCACTCATTCTCCGGATAACCTATCCTTGCGCTTCACGCGTAACCATCCCACCTGACCCGCCCTTCTGGCGCGGTTCTTGCTCCGGTAGGATAACGGCCGATTCTCGCGAAAAAACCCTGGCAAGCCGGCGAAAATGACGATCTACAGCGTCCGCCACGTGACCACCTACCGCTACCGGCAGCCGGTCCAGTTCGGCGAGCATCGGATGATGTTCTTGCCGCGCGAGGGTCATGACCAGCATCTGCTCGAATTCGTCGCTGACGATCACGCCGAAGCCCGCGAGCCTCACTTTCAGCGACGACGCGCTCGGCAACCGTGTCGGCGTCGCGCGCTTCTCCGGTCGCGCCGACACGCTTGTCTTCGAGAGCACGATCCGCGTCGAGCATTTTGCGCTCGCATCCCGGCGGCTTCAACATCGAGGACCGCGCGCATTCGCTTCCCGTCGCCTTCGACGACGGAGGAGCTCGACGATCTCGGCCCCTTCATGATTCGCGCGCCATCCCGATCCCGACGGCGCGCTCGAGCGCTGGGCGCAGATCGTTCCTGCGCGACGGACGGCCGACGCCGACGCTCGAGCTTCTGACCGGCATGATCCACGGCATCCGCCGCGGGCTCACTCTATGTGCGCCGCACGGAGAAAGGCATCCAGTCGCCGGCCGAGACTCTTCGCGCTGGCTCCGGCACCTGCCGCGATTTCACCGAGCTGATGATCGAGGCGCTCCGCTCGCTCGGGCTGCCGGCGCGCTTCGTCTCCGGCTACCTCTACGTGCCCGAGCGCGACCGCGACGAGGTGCATGGCGGCGGCTCGACGCATGCCTGGGTGCAGGTCTATCTTCCGGCGCCGGCTGGATCGACATCGATCCGACCAACGCCATCCTCGGCAATGACGGGCTGATCCGCGTCGCCGTCGCGCGCGAGCCGAGCGAGGCGCTGCCGCTCTACGGCTCCTACAGCGGCTTCCCCTCCGACGATCTCGGCATGGAGGTGATGGTGAAAGTCTTGCGCGAGGGCGGCGAAGCGATGGAACTGAACGCCGGGGTTTCGGGCTTAAGGAGCGCTCATGCAGATCCGAGCCGGCTACGAGATCGAATACGAATGCCCGCAGCCGACGCCGATGCTGCTCGTGCTTGAGCATCCATCCGTCGCGCTTCGCCGATCTGTCGACCCCGCACGCGATCCAGTTCGATCCGCCGATCCCGTCGAACAACTACGTCGACGGCTTCGGCAACATCTGCACGCGGATCACCGCGCCGGTCGGGACGGCTCAAAATCTTCGCCGATTTCCAGATCGGCGACACCGGGCTGCCGGACGTCGTGCGCGCCGGCAGCGGCGCAGATGCCGATCGAAGAGCTGCCGGAAGACACGATCGTCTTCCTGCTCGGCAGCCGCTATTGCGAGACCGACCGGCTGTCGGATCTTCGCCTGGAAGCTGTTCGGCAACACGCCGCCGGGCTGGGCGCGCGTGCAGGCGATCTGCGACTACGTCCACGAGCGCATCGCCTTCGACTACATGAAGGCCGATCCGATGCGCACCGCCTGGGGCGGCCATGCAGGACCAGACCGGCGTCTGCCGCGACTTCGCGCATCTCGCCATCACGTTCTGCCGCTGCATGAACATCCCGGCGCGCTACTGCACCGGCTATCTCGGCGACATCGGCGTGCCGCTCGATCCGAACGCCGATGGATTTTTCCGCCTGGTTCGAGGCGTTTCTCGACGGCCGCTGGTACACCTTCGACGCGCGCCACAACAAGCCGCGCATCGGCCGCATCCTGATGGCGCGCGGACGCGATGCGACCGACGTCGCGATCTCGACGAGCTTTGGGCAGTCCACGCTGGTGGGCTTCAAGGTGGTCACGGACGAGGTGACGGGCTAACTTCGGAAAATCTACCCGACCTCGATCTTCACAATTTCCGCTTCGCCCGCGCCGATCTTCACCGTATCGCCCGCTTCCTTGCCGATGAGCGCGTGAGCGAGCGGCGCGACGTAGGAGAGAGTGCCCTTCGCCGGATCGGCCTCGTCCTCGCCGACGATCTGAAAAATCTGCTTGCGGCCCCCCTTGATTGGGGCGTCACGCTCGACGGTGACGCGCGAGCCGAAGCGGACGATGTCGGCGTCGGCGGGCGGCGGCTGAACCTCTGCGCTCGCCCTGCGCTGCGTCCAGTAGCGAAGCTCGCGCGAGGCAGCGGCGATGGCGTCGCGGTCTTCGGCGGCTTGTGCTTCGGCGAGCGCCGCGCCGAACTTTTCGGCCTCAGCCTCGATCAGAGCGAGGCCATGCGCGGTGACGTAATTCGGGTGCGGACTGATCAGCCGGTCCGGCAGCTCCGGCGGCGCTTCATCCGTCTCTTTCACAAAGGCGCGGCTCATCAACGGATGCTATGCCGGATCGGCCGAAATTGCGATGCTCGAGATTGCCGGCGTGGCGCAGGCAATGAACCTTCGCTAGATGTCGCCCTTCTCGTTTCTCTTGAGGTGGCCAACATGGCATCGACCGAACGTCCCTCTTGCATCAGCCATTGGAGCGGGATCGAAAAGCCGGACGATTCTCGCTATGACGGCGACGACGAGCTGATGAGCATCGGCGCGCCGTTTGGCCGGCATTTCGGGCTAAAGAGGCTCGGCATCCATCATGAGCGCTTGCCGCCCGGCCGCCGCACGTCCTTCCCGCACGCCGAAAGTGCGGAGGAGGAGTTCGTCTATGTGATCGAGGGCACGCCCGATGTCTGGCTCGATGGTGTGCTGCACCGGCTGAAGCCCGGCGACGGGGTCGGCTTTCCGGCCGGCACCGGCATTTCCCATAGTTTTCTGAACAACACCGAAGCGGAAGTTCGGCTGCTGGTCGTCGGCGAAACGCCGAAGCCCGAGAACCGTATCTATTATCCGCGCAATCCGGATCGAAAGCCGTTGCGGGAGGACTGGTGGGATGATGTGCCGAGCGGCCGCTCGGCGACCATGACGGGCTGAGCGATCGCGTGCGTGCCTGGAAGGCGGGAAAGAGGGTAACGCAGGACTAGTGCCCAGTTTCGCAGATGCGCGAGCCCGAGGATGACAACTCTGTCATCGCCTATGTTGTCGCGGCTCAGTTCTCCGAACCATCGGAGATTGGATGCGTTCTCCTCGCAGGGCAGACGGAGGAGAAATATGAGCGGTATCAAGCAAGGACACGGCCGCAAGACGCGCGAGCAGATCTTGAGAACACTGGAGCGGAAGGACGACGTTCCAAAACAGCGTGAGATGGAGGATGCGCTCGCCGCAGCACCGGCTGACACGGCCAAAATGGTTCGCCACGCCGGTGCCAGGCAAAGTGCTATGCCGGTGAGCCGGCACGGCATGAATCAAGAGAGCGTTCACAACAAACACAACGATCCCGGCCAGCGCGGCCACAAGCCGCAGAAATTCTCGGCCACCAATGAAAAGCACACGGATTGACCGGGCTCGACGCCCTCGGGACGCTTAGGCGACCCTCCGCCGATATTCTCCGACGGCGTCGATCATCTCGTAGATCTTTTCCTTGGCGCGCGGGTCGCTGAAACGGTCGAAATTTTCGGCAAGCCGCTCCATGTCGCGCCACAGGAATTCGAGCCGGCGAAAGGCGCGCTTCGCCTCGGGATCGGCCGCCTGCGCGGCGAGCTTCGCGTAGTTCGCAGCCATCGAGCGGCATCGTGATGCGTTCGACATCGATCCTCCAGAAAGTCTTTCCGATGTCGCCCCGCAAAACATCTTCGCAGGAGAGCGAGTCGAAACGACAACAGCGAGATGTCGCCGACGTGAGAAGGTTGCGGCGCGAATGGGGCAGTGAGTTCCGGCTTCACGCAGCGATGATGTGACCCGGCGCACTCGCGCGGCTATGCTCGCGCCTATGCCCCAGTTGTCCGCGCTGCAGAACTTCGCCGCGCTTGCCGGGCGGGTGCTGCTCGCCACCATCTTCGTCATCGAAGGTTTTATCAAGATCGGCGACTATTCCGGCACGATCTCCTACATGCTGGCGCACGATGTCTCAGGCCGGCTGCTGCCGCTGGTGATTCTGACCGAGCTCGGCGGCGGGCTGCTTGTCGCCGTTGGCCTTCTCACCCGATGGGCGGCTATCGCGCTCGCCGGCTTCTGCGTGCTGACCGCCCTCTTCTTTCACATGTCGCCGGAAGAGGCGGTGCATTTCTACAAGAACCTCGCCATGGCCGGCGGGTTTCTGGTGCTGGCGGGCTTCGGGCCTGGCGGGTGGTCGCTCGACGCCTGGCTCCGGGCGCGCCGTGGAACCGGCTAAGGAAATCCGCTCGTTAGCGTTCTGGACCGGGAAACGGGCTCGGCCTATACCGGTTCCCGCGGTCCAGAGGGGGCTTTCGATGATTCTTCGCTTGGCGCGCGGCGCGCTTCTTACCGCCGCCCTCTTCGTCGGCGCCTGCCAGACGGGCTTCTACCAATCGCCCGCGCCGCCGCCGGTGATGACGGCGATGGACGGCGTCTGGACTTCGACCGACGGCGTTTTCGTGGCGCATTTCGACCGCGGCGGCTTCACCTCGCGCTTCACCGCAACCAACGAGATCCTGGCGCAGGGAAGCTACAGCGTCGCCGGCGACATCGTGAGCATGCAGTGGATGTCGGTCGCGACACAGCAGCGCCGCTCCGCCACCTGCACCATCAACACGCCGGACAGCGTCACCTGCAATCAGGATGGCGGCGGGCATTTTCGAGCTGGCGCGATCGGCGGCCCGGCCGTGGCGCCCCCGATGGCACCGGCGCCGCCCCGCGGCGGCACTGCGCCGGCGCCGACTCGCGTCGACGAGCGCCACTGCCACCTCAACGGTCGTCATGCCCGGACTTGATCCGGGCATCCATTCCGGATTGGCTTGACAATAGCCTGAGCCGCCACGGAATGGATTGCCGGGTCGAGCCCGGCCATGACGACAAGTATCAGTTCCGGAAAGCGAAAGAGCTCAAAATGGCAAAACGAGTCGTCGGCTTCATCGGCCTTGGGCTGATGGGCCGTGGAATGGCCGGCAACATCCTGAAGAAGGGCAACGACCTTCTGGTCATGGCGCACCGGAACCGCGCGCCGGTCGACGAGCTGGTCGCGAAGGGCGCGCGCGAGGTGAAGAGCGCGCGCGAGATGGCCGCCGCGGCCGACATCATCGTCATCTGCGTCACCGGCAGCCCGGAAGTGGAAGCGAACGTGCGCGGCCAGAACGGCATTTTGGCCGGCGCAAAGCCGGGGCTTCTCGTTATCGACTCGTCGACCGCCGATCCCGTCTCGACGGCCGCGCTTGCCGAGGAGATGAAGGCGGCCGGCGTCAGCCTCGTCGACGCTCCCCTCTCCCGCACGCCGAAGGAAGCGGAAGCCGGCACGCTCGACTGCATGGTCGGCGCGTCCGACGAGGACTTTTCGAAGGCCAAGCCGGTGATCGAATGCTTTGCCGCAAAAATCGTGCATGTCGGGCCGTCGGGCGCCGGCCACACGATGAAGCTCATCAACAATTTCGTCTCGATCAGCTACGCCGCGATCTATTCGGAGGCGCTGTCGCTCGGCGCACGCACCGGCATCTCGCCAAAACAGTTCCATGCGGTGATCGGCGGCGGACGCATGAGCTGCGGCTTCTACGACACCTTCATGAAGTACGTGGTCGAGCGCGACCGCGACGCGCACAAATTCACCATCCAGAACGCCCACAAGGACCTGCGCTACCTGATGAACCTCGCCAACAAGGCGGGCGTCGGCGAATGTCCTCGCGCCGGTGGTGAAGGGTTATCTCGCGAGCGCCGAGGCGATGGGCAAAGGCGGCGATTATCTGCCGATGCTGTCCGACCATATCGCCAGCTTGAACGGCGTGAAGCTCGGCTGAGCTCACTCGCACTGCGGCGGAGCATTCGAGGCACGCGGTCGCCGGCAGTTCGTCTGCTTGCAGCGCTGCAAGGCTGAGCGCGGCAAAGATAGCGCCGAGCACGACCAACCCAACCACGATACGCGCGGCGAGGCCGTAGGCGTCCGAGACGCCGCGTTCGACTGCCTCGAGATCGTCCCAGAATTCGCGGCTGCGCGCGGCAGCCGAGGTGCGGTCCGGCCTGTCACTCGTTCCGAATCCGGGCTTGCAGAAACTGACCCCCGAGAAGCATCAAGTGATCCATGTCGATCCTCCATCCGAGCGGCGTGCTTTCGATGGATGGTCGTCGGCGGATCGCATCCTGGGAACGACACGGCATTTCGCCGGAGGTCGGCGGAGATGCGAAAATCTATTTCTCTGGGCCGATTGTCGATTCGTCAGCGTTCGCCGAACGACTATCTCGCATCGGCGGTCGCTTCGGCCGTGAGAGGAGCATCGCGATGCAGTACCTCTGCCTGGTCTATGTCGAGGAGCGCATCTTCGATGAGATGTCGGAGCGCGAGGAGCAAGCAGCTGACAAACGACTGTATCGACTATGACGATGACCTTCGGAAACGCGGCCATCTGATCATCGCGCCGCGCTCCAGCCGGTCACGGCGGCGACGACGATGAGGGTGAGAAACGGCAAGGTGTCGACCACCGACGGCCCCTTCGCCGAGACCAAGGAGCATCTCGGCGGATTCGTCCTGATCGAGGCGCGGGATCTGAACGAAGCAATCCATATCGCCTCCAAGTCGCCGATGGCGCGGATTGGAAGCATCGAGGTCAGGCCGGTCAGGCAGCTCGAGCGGGCCACCCTCGGCGGGTAACGGGCGACCTCCAAAGAAGGAACACACGCCGTGCAGTATCTATGCCTGGTCTACATAGACGAGCGGGAATCCGACAAACGGTCGGAGACCGAGGGCAAGCAGATGACAAACGACGCCCTCGACTATGACGACGAGTTGCGAAGCCGGGGGCACTATGTCGAAGCCGCCGCCCTGCAGCCGGTCAGCGCCGCAACGACCGTCCGCGTGCGGAACGGCAAGACATCGACCACCGACGGACCCTTCGCCGAAACGAAGGAGCATCTCGGCGGGTTTATTCTGATCGAAGCGCGCGATCTGAACGAGGCGATCCAGCTCGCCTCCAAGATCCCGATGGCGCGGATCGGGAGCATCGAGGTCAGGCCGGTCATGCAGCTCGAACGGACCGACTTCGGCGACTGACCTGATGGCGGAAGATGGAGCGAAAATTCGCGAGCGCGTCGAGGCGGTCTACCGCAGCGAGTCGCGGCGCGTTCTCGCGACGCTCATCCGGCTCCTCGGCGACTTCGAGCTTGCCGAGGAGGCGCTGCACGACGCCTTCGCCGCCGCGGCGAGCAGTGGCCGCGCGACGGCGTCCCGGCGAACCCGCGCGCCTGGCTCGTCTCGGCCGGCCGCTTCAAGGCGATCGACCGGCTGCGCCGGCGCGCACGCTTCGATGCTTCGGTCGCCGAACTCGCCAGACAGATCCGACGCCGAAGCTGAGGACTGCGTCGAAGTCATCGGATGACGAGCGTGAAGGACGACCGGCTGCGGCTGATCTTCACCTGCTGCCATCCGGCGCTGCCGCCGCGACGCGCAGATGGCGCTGACGCTGCGCGAGGTATGCGGCCTGACGACCGAGGAGATCGCGCGCGCCTTTCTCGTCTCGGCGCCGACGGTGGCGCAGCGGATCGTGCGCGCCAAGGCGAAGATCCGCGATGCGCGCATTCCCTACGAAGTGCCGGAGCTGGCCGAGCTTCCGGAGCGGCTCGATAGCGTGCTCCACGTCGTCTATCTCGTCTTCAACGAGGGCTATTCGGCTTCCTCGGGCGCGTCGCTGACGCGGCACGATCTCTCCGCCGAGGCGATCCGGCTCGGGCGGCTTCTGGTCGAGCTTCTGCCGGAGCCGGAGGCGATCGGACTTCTGGCGCTGATGCTCCTGAGCGATTCACGCCGCGCCGCGCGCGCGTCGCCGGAGGGCGATCTGGTGCTGCTCGCCGATCAGGACCGATCGCTCTGGGATCGCGCAAAAGATCTCCGAAGGCGCGGCGCTTGTGGAGAAGGCGCATGTCGTCCGGGAGGCGTCGGCCCGTATACGCTGCAGGCGGCGATCGCGGCGGTGCACGCGCTTGCTCCAAATCCCGCCGCGACCGATTGGGCGGGAGATCGCCCGGCTCTACGATCTTCTCATGCAGGCGGCGCCCTCGCCGGTCGTCGAGCTGAACCGCGCCGTGGCGATTGCGGAGCGCGACGGGCCGGAAGCGGGGCTCGCTCTGATCGACGCGATCCTCGCGCGCGGCGATCTCGCCGATTATCACTTCGCGCACTCGGCGCGGGCCGATCTTTGCCGGCGGCTTGGGCGAACGGCGGAGGCGCGGGTCGATTACGAGCGCGCGCTCGAACTCGCGGTGCAGGAGCCGGAGCGGCGGTTTCTTGCGCGAAGGCTGGCGGAGCTTCGCGATTAGACGAAACTGCATCAAATCGGGACGCATTGGTTAAGCGCGGCAGGACATCCACGGCGTCGGCCTGATCGCCCGGATCGACATGTCGCGGTCGCGCGACGCCGTGCCCCTAGATGCGGCGGGAACGGGGCCGGAATATCCACAAGCTCGCTGATTCGTCGCCGCTTCGTTCCCGATACGGCTCTTGGTGAACGGCGGTGGTGCCCTCCGCGACACCAGATTTACCACTTGTAAAGTCGACTTGGCAGGTAGACGAGCGACCGCGCACGCCTACCGCGCTGCACGTTCGAGGCCCCGCGGCCTTCGCCTACGCCGGCCGATTTATGACAGTGTTGTAAAGCGAGCACAGGTTCGAGAATTACCTTCGGCGCAATCCGACGAAACGATTCGGCGAAGGCGGTGATATAAAACTATCGCCAACGCGCGCTGACTTTCGGCGCGGGGATTGAACCAGAATCTGAACTTATTCCGATCGGGGGGCGATCGGAGGGGCGGCCCGAGCCGCCCCTTCTTTTTTCGTCGAAGCGCTTCTCCAATAACGTTCTCGAAGAAGTCCGCGCCGCGACTATTTTTTCTTGCATCCCGGGCGCGAAACGCATATTTGCGGGCTTGCCCAAATTCGCACGTGCCTGTGGTCGCCGGGTTCTTGATTGGCGGCTTAAAGCAACGACGGTGGCGGGCTTTTTTGGTCTCGTGTCGGTCCTCCAAAGACCGGCGACACTGAAGAGGCACACACTCTCTTTGCCGGACGTGCGGATCGGGCTTTCCCGTTCCAAGCGAAAAGCTCACAGGTTCGGACTTTCTTCCGTCCCCAAGGAGCTGTTCGGCGCGAACCACCCGGCCTTTTGCCGGTTGGGGGATCCAGGGGTTTCCGACCCGTTTCCATCGCGGGCGGAGACCGACGCAGGACTCCCGGGCTGCAACGCTTGGATTGGGGATCATCGCCCGATGATGACCGACCGTATCCGCTCGTTCCTCGACGAGCGACGACCCGAGGGCCCCTGCCTCGTGGTCGACCTCGACGTCGTCCGCACGAACTACGAAGCCTTCGCCCGCGTGCTGCCCGACAGCCGCATCTTCTATGCGGTGAAGGCCAACCCGGCGCCGGAGGTGCTGAACCTCCTCGCCTCGCTCGGCTCGTCCTTCGACGCCGCCTCGGTCAACGAGATCGAGATGGTGCTGGCGACCGGCGCCGACCGCGCACGCGCATCTCCTACGGCAACACCATCAAGAAGGAGCGCGACATCGTTCGCGCGCGCCGAGCTCGGCGTGACGCTCTTCGCCGTCGACTGCGTCGAGGAGGTGGAGAAGATTTCGCGCGCCGCGCCCGGCGCGCGCGTCTTCTGCCGCATCCTGACCGACGGCGATCGGCGCCGAGTGGCCGCTCAGCCGAAAGTTCGGCTGCGTGATGGGCGAGGCCGTCGACATTCTGGCGCGCGCGACCGAGCTTGGGCTCGTCGCGCACGGCGTCTCCTTCCATGTCGGCTCGCAGCAGACCGACCTGAAAGCCTGGAACCGCGCGCTTGCGCGACGCCGCGAAAGTGTTTCGCGATGCCTCCGAGCGCGGCATGCAGCTTGCGATGCTGAACCTCGGCGGCGGTTTTCCGACCCGCTATCTGAAGGACGTGCCGTCGCTCCGAGGATTACGGCCGGGCGATCTTCCGCGGCCTCCGCAAGCATTTCGGCAATCGCATCCCGGAGACGATCATCGAGCCCGGCCGCGGCATGGTCGGCGACGCCGGCGTGCTGAAGGCCGAGGTGGTGCTCATCTCGAAGAAGTCGCGCGAGGACAAGGTGCGCTGGGTCTATCTCGACGTCGGAAAGTTCGGCGGGCTCGCCGAGACGATGGACGAGGCGATCCGCTATCCGATCAAGACGCCGCACGATCATGGGCGCGAAGGGGCCGTGCGTCGTCGCCGGGCCGACCTGCGATTCCGCCGACGTGCTCTACGAGAAGGTCCCCTACGATCTGCCGCTGTCGCTGACGATCGGCGACGAGGTGCTGATCGAGGGAACCGGCGCCTATACGACGACCTACTCGGCGGTCGCCTTCAACGGCTTTGCGCCGCTGCAGTCGTTACGTGATCTGAATTTCGTATTGCCGGCCTGACGAAGGGCGCCGCGCCTGACCCATGCGCGGCGCTCGTTTCGTTCAATTGAAGCGCGGTTCGGCGCAGGTTACGTCGGGCTTTGAGCTTGTCTTCCTTGTGCAATCGCCGGGCCGAAATGACCGTTCCGCGACCCGGCGCCTGTCGCGGCATATTCCGCGTTCAACTCATCGAACGACGAGCCGCACGCGCCGACGATAATGATGCTCGACGACGGGCTCGACCACGCGAGCCGAGCAGCAGGTAGGGCTGCGTCTCGTGCTGCTGGTAGACGCAGGTCGATGCCGTCGCACGCTGTCTCCTGGAGGCGAGCACCTCAGGCCGCCGGCCGAGGCGGCGGATGATGAGCAAGGTCCGCCAGCTTCGGATCATAGAAATAGCTCCGCCTGCCCCTTGGGCAGTTAGCAAATGATATCTTGGTTCGTTAGACCATCGCTCGACTGGTCCTCCAAAAACTCCTGTTGGTAGGAGTTAAGCCGGCGTCGCCGCTCAACAGAAAAGCGCCGCTCTACTTCGCCGTATCGAAATCAAACAAATACTAGAAATCGAGCGTGGAGTTCGGCTTGCACCTGGCCAATGTTTTTCCTCAGGTCCTGCCGCGATCACGCACGGTGTTGCTAAACCATGCCGCTCCAGGCATAAAGGTCAGTACTGCTGACTAATCAGGGTTCAATCCTGACATCGGCCTGGCAGGTATCACCGCCTAGTCGCCGTCGCGATGCGCCTCGAGCCGATCCTCGCCTATTTCGTCTTCTCCATCGTGACCTCGGTCACGCCGGGGCCGAACAACGTCATGCTGACGGCGACCGGCGCGAATGTCGGCATCCGCCGCGGGCTGCCGCATCTGTTCGGCATCTCGTTCGGCTTCGGCTTCATGCTGTTCCTGCTGACCGCCGGCGTCGGCACCGCGCTTCATCGCCAACCCGACGATGCTGCTCGGGCTGAAAATCGCCGGCATCGCCGTGCTCCTCTGGCTGTCGTGGAAGATCGCGACGGCCGGGCCGCGCCAAGAGCGCGCGAACGCGAGCGGCCGATCGGCTTTCTCGGCGCGGTGGCGTTTCAGTGGGTCAATCCGAAGGGCTGGCTGATCGCCGCCGGCTCGGTGAGCTTCCTGCAGCCCGACATCGCGCCGGTGCTGCAGGCGGCTTTCTTCGGGCTGACCTTCGTCGTGCTCGGCACGCCCTGCATGCTGCTCTGGCTCGCCTTCGGCGCGGCCATGCAGTTGTGCTCAAGACCGACCGCGCGCTCCGCATCTTCAACATCGCGATGGGCGTGCTGCTCGCGGCGACCGTGCCGTTGCTGCTTTAGCGATGCTCGGCTGCGCGCATCAGCATGAGCGCAGCGAAGCTCGCGCGTGCAGCCGCGATTCGCGGCAAGCCCGGCGCCGACGCAGGAGCTTCGGGTCCTGCACCAGATAGAATTCGCGCGATCGGCGTCGGGTCGGTGATGGTGACCTTGAACTCGCGCCGTCGCGCCCGGATCGACATGGCCGTTCACGAACTCGATGCGGTCGTAGGCTCGAACTGCCGCTCGTTGTCGGCGAAGGAATCGGAGCTGACGTCGGGCGGCAGCGCGGCGAACTGCTTGAACGAGAGGCCGTCGCCATAGGTGCTCGGCTTCTTGGGTATCTCCTGCAGCTCCATCTCGAACGCCGCCCAGACGCGGTTCGAGACGTTGCGCGACACGCTTGACGAGAGTCAGCTGCGACTCGCACCGCCTGCAGGCCGCCGCCGCCGATTTTGTGGTTGCGGATGACGAGCGTGACCGGCGCGACCTCGATGATCTCCTCTTCGATGACGACAGGATCGTCGGGCGTGCCCGCGCCCGGAGGCGGAGAGCAGACGAAAGCCGCCGAGCTCGTCGCTGAAGGAATAGCCGCCCGCGAACAATTCGGTTGCCGGCGCACGGCGACGCCGTGCCGCCGGCAGACACGGCGAAAGCGAGGCCGATGGCCGCCGAGGCGACATGCCGCAATGGTCTTGGCTTTTGACATCGTTGACCTTGGCGCGAAGCGTGCCCGAGGCGGACCAGCGAAACAAGCTATGGCGCCGGCGGCGGCGCGAATCGGCTTAAAGCGGAAGGCGTTCCACGGGAGATCGGGTGGCAAGTTGGATCGAAACGATCGTCCAGACGACCGGCGTGTTCGGCATCGCGCTGCTCATGTTTCTGGAAAACGTGTTTCCGCCGATCCCCTCCGACTGATCATGCCGCTCGCCGGCTACACCGCCGCGAAGGGCGAAGCGAACATCGTGCTCGTCATCCTCGCCGGCACGTGCGGCTCGCTGGCCGGCGCGTTCTTCTGGTATGGCCTCGGCCGGCTGTTCGATCACGAGCGCCTGAAAAGCTTTGCCGACCGCCACGGCCGCATCATCACCATGACGCGCGCCGATCTGACCAAGGCCGACGACTGGTTCGACGACTTATGGCCACTACGCGGTGCTGTTCGGCCGGCTGATCCCGACGGTGCGAACGCTGATCTCGATCCCCGCCGGGCTGTCGGAGATGCCGGTCGCGCGCTTCCTCGTCTATTCGGGGATCGGCACCGCCGATCTGGACGACGCTGCTCGCGCTCTTCGGCTACGCGGTCGGCGGCCGCTATTCCGAGCTCGAGGGCTGGATCGACCCGATCTCCTATGGCGTCATTGCGCTGGTCGTCGCGATCTATGTTTGGCGGGTGGTGACTTTCAAGCCGCGCTGATTGGTGCGCGGGGACGCGCACCCTCCAGTTTCTAATCCGCCATCGTCTCGATCGCGGCGTAGGCCTTCGCGCCCTCCTCGTCCTCGAACGGCGTTTCCACTTCCACAAACGTGTCCGGGTAAAAGCCGTTGAAACGGGTGCGGAGCGCCAGGCTGTAGGCGCCGATATGGCCGATCTCCACCCAGTCGCCGGTATCGACCGTTTCGGGCAGCCAGAACGGCCGCGAAAGGATGTCGACGGAATCGCACGTCGCGCCGCAGACGCGGAATGGCACCAGCTTCTTCGGATTGCCGCTGCGGCGCTTTCGCGCCGGATCGTGGATCAGGCGCGCGGGGAGCGTGATCTTGCCGGTCCAGGAATCCGATAGCGAGCCCCAGATCCCGTCGTTGATGTAAAGCCGCCTCCCCTTCTTCAGGAGCACGCGGACGATGACGGAGAGCGAGCGCGCGACGATGACGCGACCGGGCTCGGCGATCAGCGGAAGATCGGAAAACCCCCACTCGCCAAGATCGTGCCTGAAGCGCCGCCATCAGCTCGCTGAAGTGCGGCATCTCGGCTTTTGCGCGCCGCGGGTCGTGGCCCGTAGGTCGCCGGAAAGCCGCCGCCGACATCGAGCCGCCGGCGAGCGGAACTCCGGCGCGGCTCCTGACCCAGTCGGCGGAAGCGAGCGCCCGCTGATAGACTTCCGCGTCCTCGATCTGGCTTCCGACATGGAAGCAAAGGCCGACGCGGAAGCCGATCCGATCGATGCGCTGCAGCAGCTCCACGGCGTGCGAGGGCGACGCTCCGAATTTTCGTGACAGCTCGTAGGCCGCCGGCCCGCGCGTACGCAGCCGGACGAAGAGCGTGATGTCGGCGGGATCGAGGTCGAGCGCGCGCACGATCCGCAAGAGCTTGGCGATCTCGTCCTCGTGGTCGAGCGACATCACGCGGATGCCATAGTGCTCGAGCGCGAGCCGGATGTCGGTCTGCGACTTGACCGGATGCATGTAGAGAAGCTCGGCCGTCTTGGAGATGGCGCGCACGGCGGCGAACTCGCCCGGGCTCGCGACATCGAAGGCGTTGATGCCGACGTCGGCGAGCGCCTTCAGGACGAAATCCTCGCCGTTGGTCTTCACCGCATAGGCGGTCTTGCCGGGAAACGCCTTGACGAAGGCCTTGGCATCCGCCGCAAGCACCGCCGGCCGAAAGCAATAGACGGGCTCGTCGGGTCGGAACGCGAGCGCGGCCGCGTGCCCGGATTCGAATTTGTCGATTGGAATTCTCCTCGGGAACGTCGACGCGGAAAACGACCGGATCGGCGCAACTCATTACGGCGTTAGGGAACGATAGCAAGACCGGATGACATCTTCGCCGGCCACAACTGGGTTGCGTCGTTTTCGTGCCCAAATTGCGGCGTCAGATCGGCATGCGCGGGGAGAAGGGGGCTTGGAGGAGGAAATGAAAACACTCTTGTTTGCCACGACCGCCATCGCCGCTTGACTGGGCATCCGTCGCCCAGGCCCAGTCCGACAACCTGAAAACCCTGCAAGGCATGCAAGCGCAGTGACGGCTCCCACGCCTGCAGCGAGCGGTCCGCCCGGTCCAGCACTCCCTTGGCGCCGTCGACAGTGCGGCTCGCGTCGCGGGTCACCAGCTCGGCGGTCCCGACGACCGACGACGCGCGCTGGGTGGCTTCGTCGGCCCTGGTCACGACCTGGTCGGTTCGGTCGGCCAGCGTCTCCAGCCGTTCGAGCAGTGCCTCGACCCGGCTCATGGCGTCGGCGGCCCGGGGAACCAGGCCGAGGGCGGTCTGGACGGCGTCAGCAGCGGCAACGGCGCCGCCGACCACCGTGGCGGGTCCGGGCAGAGGAAGTCGCATGCGGATGCTCGTTCCCCGTCCGGGTGCCGCGCACGCGTCCGGACTGGACGGGCCGCTGCGCCTCAGCAGGCAGCCGGCATCGGCTGCGGCGAGGGTGTGAGCGCTGCCGCCGCTGCCGGCACCGGCTGCAGGGCGCGGAAACCGGCCCCGAGCACCAGGTCGACCGAGGCGTTGGTGCGCTGGTCGGGCACCGGGACCACGGTGCTGACCTGGGCGGTGACAGTGCGCGCCGCCGCGGCGCCCAGCTCGCTGTGGCGGACCTCGGCCATGCCGGTGACCCGTCGCTTTAGCGGGTCGTTGTCGACCTTGGCGACCTGGAAGCCGCGCTTGCGCAGCTGGGTCGCGACCTTCGCCGCGAGCCCGCGGCGCTGGGTGGCGTTGTAGACGTTGACCTTCACGTCGCCCGGCGGCACCACCGTCGGCGTCGGGCTCGACGTCGGGCAGGTGCTCCGTGCGGCGGTCGCCACCGGCTCTTCGGTGTCGCGCTGCCAGAGCCACCAGCCGACGCCGGCGAGTGCCAGCACCATGACGACGGCCAGCAGCAGAACCGGCCACGAACGGCGCTGTCCCCGACGTGCCGGCCCGCGACCACCGACGCCGGATGGCGTGAACATGCTCATCCGCTCAGTCCGGCAGCTCGAGGACCCGGGCGTGCAGCACCGGCCGCTGGGCCAGCGCGGCGCGCAGTGCGCGGTGCAGCCCGTCCTCGAGGTACATGTCGCCGCGCCAGAGCACCACGTGCGCGAACAGGTCGCCGAAGTAGGTGGAGTCCTCGGCGAAGAGCGCCTCGAGGTCCAGCTCGCGCTTGGTGGTCACCAGCTCCTCGAGCCGGACCTGGGTCGGGGCGAGCTCGCCCCACTGGCGCTGGCTGTAGCCGTGGTCGGGGTAGGGCTTGTGGTCGCCGACGCCCTTGAAGATCACGCTTGCGAGCATAGGCTGACGCCCCCACACCACGGTCGCAGGGAGAGGTCTCATGTCGGCAAAGGACGCTGCTGACGACATCGTCGTCGCGGTCCAGAAGGGCTACGCGTTCGAGGGCCCGGCCCTCGAGCTCGGTGCGCTGGTCGTCGACGGCGCGGCGCGTCCGGACGCCGCCGTGCGGATCCCGCTGGCGATGGTCAACCGGCACGGCCTGGTCGCCGGCGCGACGGGCACCGGCAAGACCAAGACCCTGCAGCTGATGGCCGAGCAGCTCTCGGCCGCCGGTGTACCGGTGATGGCCGCCGACATCAAGGGCGACCTGTCGGGACTGGCCGAGCCCGGTGAGGCGACCGACCGCACCACCAGCCGGGCGACCGAGGTCGGGCAGGACTGGAGCGCCGTCGGCTGCCCGGTCGAGCTGCTGGCTCTGGGAGGCCAGGGCGAGGGCATCTCGCTGCGCGCGACGATGACCTCGTTCGGCCCGACGCTGCTGGCGAAGGTGCTCGGCCTCAACGACGTGCAGGAGTCCTCGCTCGGGCTGGTCTTCCACTTCGCCGACAAGGCGGGGCTGCCGATGCTCGACCTGAAGGACCTGCGTGCCGTCGTGCAGTTCCTCACCAGTGACGAGGGCAAGGACGAGCTGAAGGAGCTGGGCGGCCTGTCCCGTGCCACGGCAGGGGTCATCCTGCGCGAGCTGATCGCGTTCGAGGACCAGGGGGCCGACGCGTTCTTCGGCGAGCCCGAGTTCGACACCGCCGACCTGATGCGGGTCGACGCACAGGGCCGCGGCATCGTGTCCCTGCTCGAGCTGCCGCAGCTGCAGGACCGGCCGCGGCTGTTCTCGACGTTCCTCATGTGGCTGCTCGCGGACCTGTTCCAGGAGCTGCCCGAGGTCGGCGACGTGGACAAGCCGAAGCTGGTGTTCTTCTTCGACGAGGCGCATCTGCTCTTCGACGACGCGTCGAAGGAGTTCCTCGACGCCATCGCGCAGACGGTCCGCCTGATCCGGTCGAAGGGTGTCGGGGTCTTCTTCGTCACCCAGACCCCGAAGGACGTGCCGGCCGACGTGCTCGCCCAGCTGGGCAACCGGGTGCAGCACGCCCTGCGTGCCTTCACGCCGGACGACGCCAAGGCGCTCAGGGCGACGGCCTCGACGTTCCCCAACTCCTCCTACGACCTCGAGGAGGCGCTCACCCAGCTCGGGATCGGTGAGGCGATCGTCACCGTGCTCTCCGACCGGGGGGCTCCCACGCCGGTCGCCTGGACCCGGCTGCGCGCCCCGCAGTCGAAGATGGCCCCCGCCGACCCGGCGCTGCTGACCGCGACCGTCGCCGCCTCCCCGTTGCACGACAAGTACGCCGAGCAGGTCGACCGCGACTCGGCGTACGAACGGTTGGCGGCCCGGCTCGACAAGCCGCCTGTGACCGACGCGCCGGCACCGCGGCGACCCCGCACAAGACGCCCCGTGCACCCAAGGCGGAGAAGTCGACGGCGGAGAAGGTCCTCGAGTCCTCGGCATTCAAGCAGGCGGCCCGTTCGGCGGCGGCCGTGATCGGACGCGAGATCACCCGCTCGATCTTCGGCACCCGCCGCCGCTGAGCACCGGCGTCCCACTCCGGCTGACGCTACGGCGCCCACCCCGCGAGGGGCGGGCGCCGCCGTCGTGCCGGGCCGGCCGGCTCGGACTACCGGGTGACGGCGCGCAGCGCGTTGATCTGGCCGCTGCCGTACCAGGAGTTGTAGCCCTTGCCGCCCTGGCACTCCTGGGCGGACCCGTCCGGCCGGGTCCAGTCGGCGTAGCCGGGAGGAAGCGCCGTCGGGCACGGCTGGGCGTCCGCGGTCTGCTGCATGTACGCCGCTACCGAGCCCGGCCGCATCTTCCCGTTCTGCGGGTTGCGCAGGTCGCCGTACCGGCTGATGATCAGCGCCGCCACACCGGCGGCGTGCGGCCCCGCCATCGAGGTCCCCTGCAGGTAGCAGTACGTCGCTGTCGGCTCGGTCGCGTCGACGACCTTGCGGTCGGCCCGGCAGAACGACGTGCTCGGGTAGGTCGACAGGACCCGCCCGTTCGCGGACTCCGCGGTGACCCCGTAGATGCTGTCCCCGCCGGGAGCGGTGACCTCGGCAACTCCTACCCCGTAGGCAGAGTAGAAGGACTTCAGGTAGTCGTCCGGGTCGTCGTCCCCGTCGGTCTGCCGCGCGTTGCCGACGGCGGTGACGCCGATGACGCCGGGCAGCTCCAGCGGGACCACTACGCAGGCGTTGGTGATGTCACGCTGCACCTCGCTGCCCGGAGGGTAGTCGGGGCTGGTCGTGTCGACCGTCGGGTGCGCCTTGTCGTCGCTGTCGTTGCCCTGGGAGGCCACGTGGGTGACTCCCTGCGACGTTGCGAAGTTGACGGCACGCTGGGCGGCCTTCCACAGCAGTCGCTGCCCAGCGTCGTTGCGGCAGTTGTACAGGAACGGGTCCATGAAGTAGCTGTTGTTCGTCACGTCGACGCGCGGTCCGGTCGTCGCGGGGAAGTCGACACCGGGAGTCGCCGGGTCGTCCATCTCTGCACCGCCGGCCCACATGAAGGCACAGACGACCATGTGCGTGAAGAAGTAGCCGTCGTCGTTGGAGGACTTGATTCCGGCCACCTTGACGTTGGGCGCGACGCCGGTGATACCGATGCCGTTGTCCGCTGCGGCCACGGTTCCGGCGGTGTGCGTCCCGTGCCCGTTCTTGTCGTTTCCGGGCTCCAGGGTCGTGGGCACACCCGACTCGCAGTTGGCGCTCTGCGCGGCCGCGTAGTTGGGTGCGATGTCCGGGTGTGTGAAGTCCAGGCCGGTGTCGATGTCGCCGACGACCACGGCGGGACTGCCGCCGGTGACCTCGTGCGCCTCGAAGGCGTGGATCTGTCGCATGTCCCACTGCAGGGCCGCCAGGCTGTCCGGGGTGGCCGGCTGGTTCGGCATCTCGGAAGGTTGGTCCTGTGCACCGGTTCCGGGCTGGCCGACCTGGGCGATGGGACGTTCGGAGGCGGCGACGCCCTCGACCCTGCCGTCGCTCGACATCTCGGTGGCGAACGCGGTGTTGGTCGATCGTGCGACCACCACGCCGATCTGGCGGTAGTTGGCCACCAGCGACCCGCCCGCGGCGCGGATGCGCGCCGCCGCGTCCGGTGCGGAGGCCTGCTGCTTGTACATCACCAGGTAGGTCTTGTCGGCTCCGGTCGATCCACTTGTGGTGGACGATGCGACCGGGACACCGAACAGCGCAAGCGCGCCGACGATGGCGACGGATGTCGTCGCCTTGTGGGCGAGACGCATGGGCCCAGCTCCCTTCCGGGCCACGGCGACTTCTCGCGCCGTCGGGAGAAGAGGGACGCCGTGGCTAGGGCGGAATGTACCGTTTATACCGATTTGTGCCTAGAGCCAGCGCGGCACGGACGTGGCGGAGGATGCGAGATTCGAACTCGCGAGGGTGTTACCCCAACACGCTTTCCAAGCGTGCGCACTAGGCCACTATGCGAATCCTCCCGGCGACGAGGTTACCGGAGCACGGCGGGCCTCCCGACGCCTGGACCGCTGCCTGCCGGCCCACGCACCGCTGACCCCGAGACACATCTGCGGCCGCTGAGGCGCCTGCGCCGCGAACAGTCACCACTGCGGCCCCAGGGGCACCGATGGTGTCCCAGGGTCAGCGGACCGAGGCGCTTCGAGGTGGCCGTTAGACTTGTCGGCGACCCCTCGTGCGGCGTCATCCCGCTGAACCCCCCCAGGGCCGGAAGGCAGCAAGGGTAGGCAGGCTCTGGCGGGTGTGCGAGGGGTCCCTTCCTCGTTGTGGACGGCTGGGGTACGTCGGTCGGCCCGACTAGGGTCGACGCGTGACCCAAGCGCTGTACCGCCGCTACCGGCCGGCCACTTTTGCCGACGTGATCGGCCAGGACCACGTGACCGGTCCGCTGATGCAGGCGCTGGCCCACGACCGCACCCACCACGCCTACCTGTTCAGCGGTCCGCGCGGCTGCGGCAAGACGACCAGCGCGCGGATCATGGCCCGCTGCCTGAACTGCGAGAAGGGGCCGACCCCCACCCCGTGCGGGGACTGCCAGTCCTGCCAGGACCTGGCACCGGGCGGCGGCGGCAGCCTGGACGTTATCGAGATCGACGCCGCGACCCACGGCCTGGTCGACGACGCCCGCGACCTGCGTGAGCGTGCGTTCTTCGCCCCGGCGTCCTCGCGTTACAAGGTCTACATCGTCGACGAGGCGCACATGCTCAGCGCAGGCGCTTCCAACGCCCTGCTCAAGGTCGTCGAGGAGCCGCCGCCGCACGTGAAGTTCGTGTTCGCCACGACCGAGCCGGACAAGCTGATCGCGACGATCCGCTCGCGGGTGCACCACTACCCGTTCCGGCTGGTGCCGCCGGGCGAGCTGTCCGACTACCTGGTGACGGTGGCCGAGAAGGAGGGCGTCGTCGCCGACCGCGGGGCGATAGCGCTGGTCGTCCGGGCCGGCCGGGGCTCGGTCCGCGACTCGATGAGCATCCTCGACCAGCTGGTCTCCGGTGCCCCCGACAGCGGCATCAGCTACGAGTACGCCGCCGGTCTGCTGGGCCTGACCGACGCCAACCTGCTCGACGACACGGTCGAGGCGTTCGCCGCCGGTGACGCCGCAGCGGTCTTCCGGATCGTCGACCAGGTCGTCGAGGCCGGCCACGACCCCCGCCGGTTCGCCGAGGACCTGCTCGAACGGCTCCGCGACCTGATCATCATCGACGCCGTGCCGGACGCCGCCGGGGCCATCCTCGGCGAGCACCCGGCCGACGAGCTCGAGCGGATGCGCCAGCAGGCGGCCCACTTCGGCGCCGCCGAGCTGTCCCGGGCCGCAGACATCGTCAACTCCGGGCTGACCGAGATGCGCGGCGCGACCGCCCCGAGGTTGCAGCTCGAGCTGATCTGCGCCCGGGTGCTGCTGCCGGCCGCCGAGGACGCCGAGCGCGGCGTGGCCGCCCGCCTGGACCGGCTCGAGCGTCGGGCCGACATCGCGGGTGCAGCGCCCGCGCCGGCCGTCGCGGCTCCGGCTGCCCCACGACCTACGCCGGTCACTGCCCCCGTCGAGGCGCCGCCGGCCGCCGAGATCCTCGCCGAGGCACCGGCCGCCGAGCAGCCGGTGGCCGCCCCGGTCGAGCCGCCCGCCGAGACCGCGCCCACCCCGGAGCCGGTCGCAGCCGGCGGGGTCGACCTGGTGACCGTGCGCCGGCTCTGGCCGGAGGTCCTCGAGGCGGTCGGCCGGATGAAGCGCACCACCTGGGCGTTCGTCAGCCAGAACGCCCAGGTCAAGGGCGTCGACGACGGGCGGCTGACCTTGAGCTTCACCACCTCGGGGCTGCGCGACGTCTTCCTCAGCCGCAGCGACCACCAGGACTACGTCCGCGAGGCACTGATCCAGGTGCTCGGTGTCGACTGGAAGGTCGACGCGATCGTCGACCCCTCGTCCGCGCCCACGGCGGCGCCGGCCGCCGCTGCCGCGACCCTGGAGAGCTCGGTCCCCTCCGGGCGCGCGGCGGCCCAGGCAGCAGTGGCTGCCGAGGCGGCGGCGCCGGACGTCCCCGGTGTCGACGAGGCCCCCTCGGCCGACGACGAGGACGCCGACGACGGCACCCTCACGCACGAAGACCTGCTGGCCCGCGAGCTCGGCGCCAAGGTCATCGGCGAGTACGACGCCAGCTGACCTCCCGTTGACGCCCTGCCGGGGCGGTGACCACGTAGGCTCGCAGGCGATCGCCGGCCCACGGCGACGGACGGCTGTCCCACCCCGAGAGTGAGCGAGATCGTGTCCCTGAGTGACGACCAGCCCGGCCCCGGCGGACTCGGCGGCGGCGCTGACCTGTCCTCGCTGATGGCGCAGGCCCAGCAGATGCAGCAGCGGCTGATGCAGGCCCAGGAAGAGCTCGCCCAGGCGCAGGTGGTCGGCACCGCCGGCGGCGGCCTGGTGCGGGCCACGGTCACCGGCGCCGGCGAGGTCCTCGGCCTGGAGATCGCGCCGAGCGCCGTCGACCCCACCGACGCCGAGGGTCTGGCCGACCTGGTGCTGGCCGCGATCAGGGACGCCAACCGGGCCGCCGCCGAGCTGCAGCAGCAGGCGATGGGCCCGCTCGCCGAGGGCCTCGGCGGAGCCGGCGGCCTCGGCCTGCCGGGACTCTAGGAGCCGGCCGTGTACGAGGGCGTGGTCCAGGACCTCATCGACGAGCTCGGGCGGCTGCCCGGGGTCGGGCCGAAGAGTGCCCAGCGGATCGCGTTCCACCTGCTCGCGGCCGACCCCACCGACGTCCGGCGGCTGGTGCACGTCCTGACCGAGGTCAAGGACAAGGTGCGCTTCTGCAAGACCTGCGGCAACGTCGCCGAAGCCGAGGAGTGCCGGATCTGCCGCGACCCGCGCCGCGACCGCACGGTCATCTGCGTGGTCGAGGAGCCCAAGGACGTCGTGGCGATCGAGAAGACCCGCGAGTTCCGCGGTCGCTACCACGTGCTCGGCGGCGCGATCAGCCCGATCGAGGGCATCGGTCCGGACGACCTGCGGGTCCGCGAGCTGATGACCCGGCTGGCCGACGGTGAGGTCACCGAGCTGATCCTGGCCACCGACCCCAACCTCGAGGGCGAGGCCACCGCGACCTACCTGGCCCGGTTGGTGAAGCCGATGGACCTGCGGGTCACCCGGCTGGCCAGCGGGCTGCCGGTGGGCGGCGACCTCGAGTACGCCGACGAGGTGACCCTCGGCCGGGCCTTCGAGGGCCGCCGACTGCTGGACGTATGACCGCACGACAACCTGCCGCGCACGAACGAGGGAAGGAGACCCGATGACCACCACGGACGACCTCGGGGACTTCACGGTCGAGATCGCCGACCAGGTCGAGAGCTTCTGCGTGGCGATCCGCGAGATCGCCGCCGCCGAGGACCCGGACTACGCCATCTCGCTGCTGCTGCTGGAGACCTCGCAGCTGCTGCTCGCCGGAGGCCGGCTGGGCGCCATCTCCGACGTCGTACCGGAGGAGCGGTTCGAGCCGGACGCGGGCTTCGACCCTGACCTCGACGGGATCCGGGCATCGCTGGCGAACCTGCTCGAGCCGATCGACGAGCACGCGGCGCTCTTCGACCCGTACTCCGAGGAGCCGGAGGTCTTCACCTCGCGGCTGTCCGACGACATCACCGACACGATGAGCGACCTGCTGCACGGGTTGCAGCACTACCGCGCCGGCCGCTCGTCGGAGGCGCTGTGGTGGTGGCAGTTCTCCTACCTGTCGAACTGGGGCTCGACCGCCTCGTCGGCGCTGCGCGCGCTGCACTCCGTCGTCTCGCACGTGCGCCTGGACACCCCGATCGACGAGACGATCCGGGTCGAGGACCGGCTGCTCGCCGAGACCGTCCACGAGGTCACCGTCAAGCAGCCCTGACCCGCCCGCCAAGGCCCGGCAGGTCCGGAGAGCGGACGAGCGGCCTCCCGGCAGGCGGCATCCGTAGACTGGACCGCGCCCGTTGCCGTCGTACGCCGAGGAGGTCCGCCGTGGGCCTGGTCGTGCAGAAGTACGGCGGGTCGTCCGTCGCCGACGCCGACGGCATCAAGCGGGTCGCCAAGCGCATCGTCGACACCCGCAAGGCCGGCCATGATGTCGTCGTCGCTGTGTCGGCAATGGGTGACACCACCGACGAGCTGGTCGACCTCGCCCAGCAGGTCAGCCCACTGCCGCCCGGCCGCGAGCTGGACATGCTGCTCACCGCGGGGGAACGCATCTCGATGGCGCTGCTCGCGATGGCCATCGCCAACCTCGGTCACCAGGCCCGCTCCTACACCGGCAGCCAGGCCGGGGTGATCACCGACTCCAGCCACGGCAAGGCACGGATCATCGACGTCACCCCGGGCCGGATCCGGTCGGCGCTGGACGAGGGCGCGATCGTCATCGTGGCCGGATTCCAGGGTGTCTCGCAGGACACCAAGGAGATCACCACTCTCGGCCGGGGCGGCACCGACACCACCGCCGTCGCCCTCGCCGCAGCTCTGAACGCCGAGGTCTGCGAGATCTACACCGATGTCGACGGCGTCTTCTCCGCTGACCCGCGGATCGTGCCCACCGCGCGCCGGCTGCCGCGCATCTCCTACGAGGAGATGCTCGAGATGGCCGCCTGCGGCGCGAAGGTCCTGCACCTGCGTTGCGTCGAGTACGCCCGCCGCTACAGCATTCCCGTCCACGTCCGCTCGTCGTTCTCTACGCGCGAGGGCACCTGGGTCACCGACGAGCCGCAAGGGGTCGATCAGATGGAACAGGCCATCATCTCCGGCGTCGCGCACGACCGCAGCGAGGCAAAGATCACCGTGGTCGGCGTGCCTGACAAGCCGGGCGAGGCCGCCGCGATCTTCCGCGCCGTCTCCGCCGCCGAGATCAACATCGACATGATCGTGCAGAACATCTCGGCCGCCGCGACCGGGCGCACCGACATCTCCTTCACGCTGCCCAAGAGCGATGGTCAGACCGCGATGGAGGCACTGGCCCGCATCCGCGACCAGGTCGGCTTCGAGAACCTGCTCTACGACGACCAGGTCGGCAAGGTGTCGCTGATCGGTGCCGGTATGCGCTCGCACCCCGGGGTGTCGGCGACATTCTTCGGGGCGCTCGCCGACTCCGGGGTCAACATCGAGATGATCTCGACCTCGGAGATCCGGATCTCGGTCGTGGTGCGGGGCCAGGACGTCGACAGTGCGGTGACCGCGGTGCACAGCGCTTTCGAGCTGGACGCCAAGGAGACCGAGGCGGTCGTCTACGGAGGTACCGGACGATGAAGGTGTCGGACGACGGCATGCGGGTCGGCGTCGTCGGAGCGACCGGCCAGGTCGGCTCGGTGATGCGCCGGCTGCTGGACGAGCGTGACTTCCCGATCGCCGAGCTGCGGTTCTTCGCATCCGCCCGCTCTGCGGGTACGTCGCTGGCCTGGCGAGGTGTCGAGATCCCTGTCGAGGACGCCACCTTGGCCGACCCGAGCGGGCTGGACATCGCGTTGTTCTCCGCGGGCGGCACGACCTCCAAGGCACTCGCACCCGGCTTTGCCGCGGCCGGTGCGGTGGTGGTCGACAACTCGTCGGCCTGGCGGATGGACCCCGACGTCCCGCTGGTCGTCAGCGAGGTCAACCCGGCCGCAGTCGCCGAGGCGCGCAAGGGCATCATCGCGAACCCCAACTGCACGACGATGGCTGCGATGCCGGTGCTGAAGCCGTTGCACGACGAGGCCGGTCTGCTCCGCCTCGTCGCCAGCACCTACCAGGCGGTCTCCGGCAGCGGGCTCTCCGGCGTCGACGAGCTGGACAAGCAGGTCCGGCAGGTCGTCGATCGTGCGACCGAGCTGGTGCACGACGGCTCGGCTGTGCCGTTCCCGACGCCGGAGAAGTACGTCGCGCCGATCGCCTTCAACGTGCTCCCGATGGCCGGCTCGATAGTCGACGACGGCTCCTTCGAGACCGACGAGGAGCAGAAGCTGCGCAACGAGAGCCGCAAGATCCTCGGCATCCCCGGCCTGCTGGTGTCCGGCACCTGCGTGCGGGTCCCGGTGTTCACCGGTCACTCGTTGTCGCTGAACGCCGAGTTCGCGCGACCGCTGTCGATCGAGCGAGCCCGCGAGCTGCTCGGCGCCGCACCCGGCGTCGTGCTGACCGACGTACCGACGCCGTTGCAGGCGGCCGGCCGTGACCCGTCGTACGTCGGCCGCCTCCGGCAGGACGAGGGTGTGCCGGAAGGGCGCGGTCTGGCGCTGTTCGTCAGTGGCGACAACCTGCGCAAGGGCGCCGCCCTCAATGCCGTCCAGATCGCTGAGCTGCTCCGCCGCTGAGTCTCCGCACTCGCGTCACCTCGCATCAGCGTTCGGTGACGGTTGTGTCGAAATGATCACCCAGAGTTCGGTGCCGACAGCCCCGTGTGACGGTCGTCCGCGAACTGAGTGAACAACGGCGCTATCTGTCAAGACTTCCGTTTGGCATTTCGCGATTCGGGCATTTCGTCGACCAACGTCGGTGTGCCCCGGTGGGGGGCCAGTCATCTGGAGTGGGCTATGCGTAGGTCGTTGCTGAAGTTGGGAGTGGCCGCTGTGGCCGCCGGTCTGGTGGTGCTGTCGCCGGTAGCTGCCGTGGCTGCGGACCACCCGGAAAAGGGGAGCGCGTCGTCGACCTCGGAGCAGGGCAAGTCGCAATCCGATCCGGACGGCATGGAGAACGGCGGGCGGGACAAGCCGGGCGGGTCCGGTGGGTACTCCGACGACAAGGACGGCAACAACGGCAGCGGCAACGACTCGGACTGCGAGGACGACAACAACGGGCGCGGTGTCCCGGGTCACTGCAAGTCCAAGGATCGCGGTGACAAGGGCGAGCACGGCGACAAGGGCGAGCACGGCGACAAGGGTGAGCACGGCGACAAGGGTGAGCACGGGGACAAGGGCGACAAGGGCGAGCACGGGGACAAGGGCGAGCACGGCGACAAGGGCGACAAGGGCGAGCACGGGGACAAGGGCGAGCACGGGGACAAGGGCGAGCACGGGGACAAGGGCGAGCACAGGGCGACAAGGGCGAGCACGGCGACAAGGGCGAGAACGGGCGAGGACGGTACGCCGGGCACCCCGGGCACCCCTGGCACCCCTGGAACGCCGGGCACCGCCGGGCACGCCGGGAACGCCGGGAACGCCGGGCACCCGGGCACTCCCGGGCACCCGCCCCCGGGCAACTCCTGGTACGCCGGGAACTCCGGGCACGCCTGGCGCGGCCGGCGGCACCGCCGGTACACCCGATACCGCTGTCCTCGGCACCAAGGCGGGGCGCACTGCCGGCTCGCCAGGGTCCGCTGGCGGCGTCAAGGACACCGCTGCCGCTCCCACGCGAGTGCTCAGCGCCAGCTCGGGTGCGGGCCTGCTGCCGCACACCGGCGCCGAGGTGCTGGGCGTTGCGATGGCAGGTGCTGTCCTGCTCGGCGGCGGAGTTCTCCTGAGTGTCTTCGCTCGTCGGCGTCGTGAGGCTCTCGACGACTGAGCCCAGGTTCATCTGTCGGCCGGCGTCTCCCTCGTGGGGGCGCCGGCCGGCGCTTCAGTTCAGAGGCCGGCGCGGCGAGGACAGGATGGCGAACGTCTCGTCGTCTGCTCGCGCATGGTCCGGTGTCGCACCCAGGGCGATCGCGGCGGAGAACGGGTCGCTGAACCCCGCCTGCTCACCGTCGCGCAGCGCCTCGTCGACCGCGAGGAAGGCATCCAGGGGAACCGCCGGGTCGCTGTGACCCGGCACCGCGAACCGCCGGAACTCCGCCAGGTCCCACTGCACCGGGCCGCGGGCGGCGAATGCCCGCCCGGTGTCGCCGGTGAGCATCGTGCCGTAGAGCGTCCGGTTGAATGCCAGGGCGAGGAAGAACTCCGGCGGCGTCTGCCGACCGCCGCGCATCGATGCTTCCTCCGCCGCGCGACGGTAGGAGGTCGGCACGGTCCGGATCATCTCGTACCGGGCCTGCACCGCACGGCCGCGATGATGCATGGACGCCAGGTCGGTCTCGGTCGGCGCAGGGTGCTCGGGCGCGGCGGTCGGCCGGACCGGCAGCGGCGGGTCCGCCGGCGTCCCGGACGACCATGGAGCCGCAACCAGCACCAACGCCGCGACGGCACCGACGACCAGCAGACCACCCGGGGCCCGGCCAGGCGAACGGACCCCTCGGCCGTCGTCGGAGGGGCCGTTCTCGAGCCGGTCCGCGGGGTCCTGCACGCGTCCATGCTGCCGCAGCGAAAGCGTGCGGACGAGGAGGCCCACTACATGAGGCACGCGAAACGCAACAGACCGAGCCCGATGTGGGTCCGGTCTGTCGCCGATCTGGACGGCGGGAGGGCAGGTGCTGGTGGGCCGTATCTGCGGGCCCGGGAGCGCGGAGAGGGGAAGGCGGCTTCCTGATGCCTGGCCCTCGGGATGCCCAGCGACCTCACCCGTCGGCAGAGTCGTTTGTACGCCTCGGTCAGCCGGGCTTGCTCGTGTCGGCCGGGTCCCGGGCGCGCAGCGACCCGGCGTGGGCGCGCGCGTTGGGGTCCCGGCGGACCTTGAGCAGGCTGGCCACTGTTGTCACGGTCAGGACGACGACGATGACCGCGAGGCTCACGTTGGTGCTGATCTCGGGGACGCGGTCGTCCACGCCGTGTCCCCAGTGCAGCACCAGCTTTGCCCCGATGAACGCCAAGATCAGCGCGAGGCCGGTGGACAGGTACACCAGCCGGTCGAGGAGGCCCTTGACGAGGAAGAACAGCGGCCTCAGGCCCAGCAGGGCGAAGGCGTTGGCGGTGACAACGATGTACGCCTCGTCGGTGACGCCGAAGATGGCCGGGATCGAGTCCAGCGCGAAGAGCAGGTCGCTGCTGCCGATCGCCAGCAGCACGATGAACAGCGGGGTCACCGCACGACGGCCCGCATTGCGGGTGAACATTCGACCGCAGTCGTAGTCGTCGGAGACAGGCAGGACACGTCGGGCCAGCCGCACCAAACCGTTGTCCCCGACGTCGGGGTCAACGTCGCGGTGCCGGTAGAGCTGCACCGCGGTCACGACCAGCACCAACCCGAAGATCAGGAACATGAACGAGAACAACTCGAGCAGGGCCGCACCCAGCGCGATGAAGATCACTCTCATGACCAGGGCCATCGCGATGCCGAAGATGAGGATCTTCTGCTGGTGTACCTCAGGGACGGCGAACGTGGTCATGATGATGACGAAGACGAACAGGTTGTCGATGGAGAGGCTCTTCTCGACGATGTAGCCGGCGAAGTACTGCGCACCGAACTCCCCGCCGGCCTGCGCCATGAACACCAGCCCGAACGCGACCGCCACGACGATGAAGAGCACCGACGATATTGCGGCCTCCCGAAACTTCACCACGTGCGGCCGCGCGGCGGCCAACCCGAGATCCAAGACGAGCAACCCGACGATCAGGCCGATGGTGAGCGCCCACCGCAGCGTCGTGACCTCTAGCACTGGTGCGTCTCCGTCCTTGACCTCGAATGTGCAGACGATCAGTGCAGGCGCCGCTGTCCGGGAGGACGGGACAAGGCATCGGGAAGCGGTGTACTGCTGCGACGCGTGGGCCTCGGAGAGGAGCGACCGCCTCGCCTACCCGGGTTCCTCCCGGGCGCGCCCGGCACGTCAGCGTGCGCGGTGGGCTGGAAGCGACGACCGGTCTCCATGCACCGTCAGTTCGGGCGCAGTAGCTCCGGCCCGCCGCCCAGAACCGTCTGGCAGCACCGGGTCGGCTGGGTCCGGGACAACTAGCTCGACCACGTGCAGAGCCTCGGCAGGAACCCGCAGGTGGGCCAGCGCTGGGAATGTCGCCGAGACCACGACCGCTGGGGATCGCAACCGCAGGGCCGCTTTCTCGACCGCCGCGGCCATGTAGCGACGCGAGCTGCTTGCGGTCATGTCGGTGCGGTACGGCGCGCAGAAGACGCGTGCCGAAATGCCGAGGAGATCGAGGGCGGGTTGAGCCCGCCCAGCGACAGCGGCCATGTCTTCGCCGATCCGGGTATAGCCGCGGGTCATCTCTTCGGGGTCGTAGGTGTTTCCCAGCGCGGGTAGTGGCACGACCAGGGCCAACGGGAGGTGTGTGGCAAGGGCGTGTCTTCCTGCTGTGCGGGCGACACGGACGGCCTCGGCGGAGTCGGGCAGCACTGCCAGCACATGGGCAGGGCGACCGGATGACGCCTTCAGAGGACTGTGATGACGACGCGACATGTGCGGGGTACTCCCCTCAAGTACGTCGCCAGATTAGCGAAATCTCTTTCGCTAATCTAGTCCTGGCGAGGCATGGGGGCGAGAATCTCAAGTAGTTCGTCCACTTCGTGGCCCGAGGTGACGGGATGGCGGAAGGGCCGCCCGATGGCGACGGCGTACCGGTTCCGCCGGCCGTGGCGGGTCCTCGTGAGGTAGCCGGTCGCCTCGAGGTCGGCGACGATCTTCTGCACGGCGCGTTCGGTGATTCCGACCAGGACTGCCGCCTCGCGCAGCGTGATCTCGGGATCCCGCGCGATCGTCAGCAGGACATGTGCGTGGTTGGTCAGGAACGTCCATCCCGACGGGCGAGCATGCCCGTGCATCACCTCGAGTCCGGCATCCTGATTCGCCATTCCAAAGACAGTAGTCGGATTTCCTGCGGCGGGATTCGACGATCTCGATCACTCTCGACATCTACAGCCACGTGACCAACCGGCATCTTCTGCGCCGAAAACAAGAACGCCCGGTGCTTCTGACCTGCAGAAACACCGGGCGTCATGTGTCGGGGTGGCGGGATTTGAACCCACGACCTCTGCGTCCCGAACGCAGCGCGCTACCAAGCTGCGCTACACCCCGATGGAGCCCGGCAAGTCTAGCGGAGCCGGTTGGCCGCCCGGACCACGGATGTCAGTCCGGGCGGGCGACCAGGGTGAGCAGGGTGGCCTCCGGTCGGCAGGCGAAACGCACCGGCGCGTACGGCGAGGTGCCCAGGCCTGCGGAGACGTGCAGCCAGGCCCGCCGACCGGCCGACGACCAGGTCGACAGGCCGCGGGCCTGCTGCCGCGGGAGGTCGCAGTTGGTCACCAGCGCCCCGACGCCCGGCACCCGCAGCTGCCCGCCGTGGGTGTGCCCTGCCATCACCAGACCGAAGCCGTCGGCGACCATCGGGTCCAGGATCCGGCGGTACGGCGCGTGGGTGACGCCCAGCGACAGATCGGCCGATGGGTCGACGGGCCCTGCGACCTCGGCGTACCGGTCGGCGCGGATGTGCCCGTCGTCGGTGCCGCCCAGTTCGATCTCGCGGTGGTCGACTTTCAGCCGGGTTCGCGCGTTGTCCAGGTCGACCCAGCCGGCCGTGAGCAGGCCGTCGCGCAGGTCCTCGGTGGGCAGCCGGGCCTTACCGAGGCGCACCTCACGGGCCGGCAGCAGGTAGCGCGCCGGGTTCTTGAACATCGGCGCGTAGTAGTCGTTGGACCCCATGACGAAGGCGCCCGGCCGTTCGAGCAGCGGGCCGAGCGCGTCGAGGACTGCGGGCACGGCCTCCAGATGACCCAGGTTGTCGCCCGTGTCCACGACCAGGTCCGGCTCCAGTCCGGCCAGCGAGCGCACCCAGTCGCGCTTGCGGCGCTGGTCAGGCACCAGGTGCAGGTCGGACAGGTGCAGCACCCGCAGCGGGCGCTGGCCCGCTGCAAGAACGGGCACCTCGACCCGGCGCAGCGTGAACGCCCGCACCTCGTAGCCGGCCGCCCAGCCCAGGCAAGCGGCCGCGAGGGCGGTGCCGCCCGCGACCGTGGCGAGGGGCAGCCGCAGGGCGGTGGCGGGTCGTGTCACCCCACGATGCTGGCACACCGCACTGCCCGGTCGCTGACAGGATGGGCACCATGACCGGTCTCAGGGATCGACTCCAGTCTGACCTCACCGTTGCGATGAAAGCCCGCGACGAGCTGCGCTCCGCCACGCTTCGGATGCTGCTCACCGCGGTGAAGACCGAGGAGGTGTCCGGCAAGACCGCCCGCGAGCTCGACGATGCCGAGGTGGTCACCGTGCTGGGCCGGGAGGCGAAGAAACGCCGCGAGGCGGCCGAGGCGTTCGCTGATGGCGGCCGCCCGGAGCGCGCCGATCGCGAGCGCGCCGAGGAGCAGGTCATCGCGGCCTACCTGCCGGCCCAGCTCTCCGACGACGAGCTGCGCGACCTGGTCGCGGCGGCGATCACCGAGACCGGCGCGGCCGGGCCGCAGGCCATGGGTCAGGTGATGAAGTCGGTGACGCCGAAGACCACCGGTCGCGCCGACGGGGGCCGGGTCGCGGCCGAGGTGCGCCGCCAGCTCGCCGGCTGACGTCCGGCCCGCCGGTGGCTCAGCCGCTGCCTGAGTCGCGGCAGCCCGGCCGGTTGGAGCTGCCGCAGGTGTCGGCCGGGCTCGGGGCACCGAGGTCCGGCTGCCCCGGGTCGCTGGGTCCCGGGGCGGGCCCTGTCGTCGCGGACGGCTCCGGGGCCGGCGGTCCGGCGCTGACGTAGATGACCACCCGCTGGCCCGGGTAGACCGACGATCCGTTGCCTGGGTAGGAGTAGGCGACGGTCCCGGCGGGCGCGTACGCGACGTACACCGGGTCGTTGCTCACCACCGGGTCGAGCTGGGCCTGGCGTAGCAGCTCCTTGGCCTTCTCGACCGACTTGCCGGTAACCGAGGGAACCGAGATCGTGTCGCCGCGGCGGACGTCGTCACCGGCGTCGGTGAACGACAACACCGGCGTGCCGGCCAGGGTCCGGCTCATCATCTGCTGCCAGATCGGTCCGGGCAGGCAGCCACCGCACACGTCGCCGTAGTAGACGCCACCGATGAGCCGGTTCTGCAGCGGGTAACCCTCCGGCGGCGGGCTCGGGTTGCCGGCCCAGACGGCTGTCGCGAGGTCCGGCGTGTAGCCGACGAACCAGACCGACACCCGCCGGTTGGTGGTGCCGGTCTTGCCGGCCGCGGGGCGGCCGATCGCGGCACGCCTGCCGGTGCCGCGCTGGACGACACCCTGGAGCAGCTCGTTGATGCCGTCGGCGATGTCCTGGTCGATCACCTGCTTGCAGCCTGCCTGGGGCACCGGCAGCCGGTTGCCGGCCGGGTCGGTCACCTCGAGGATCGCGATCGACTGGCAGTGCACGCCGCGGGCGGCGAAGGAGGCGTAGGCCTCGGCCATCGACAGCGGCGACACCTCGTCGACGCCGAGCGTGAACGACTTCACCGCCTGGAGCGGTCCGCCGTCGGCGCGCCGCATGCCGAGGGACTCGGCGATCTGCTTGGGCCGGCACACCCCGACCCGCTCCTCGAGCTGGGCGAAGTAGGTGTTGATCGAGCCTTCGATGCCGGTCTGCAGGGTGTAGGTGCCGTTCTCGCTGGTCGTCTCGTTGAACGGCTCCCAGACGTCGCGCAGGATCTCGTTGCAGCCCTGCACGTCTCCGATGCGGGCCTGGTAGGGCGCGTAGATCGGGTAGCTGAACGGATAGCCCTTCTCGAGGGCGGCCGCCGCGACGAAGGGCTTGAAGGTCGACCCGGCCTGGAACCCGCTGCTGCCGCCGTACGCCCGGTCGGTCGCGGGGTTGAACTTGATCTGGCCCTTCTTGTTCTTGTCGCCGTAGTCACGGCTGACGGCCATCGCCCGGATGTGCCCGGTGCCCGGCTGCACCGAGACCAGTGCCGAGGCGACCTCGTCGGTGGGGTTCACGTGGTCGGCCAGCGACTCCTGGGCGTTGCGCTGCGCCTTGGGGTCGAGCGTGGTGGTGATGGTGAGCCCGCCGCGCAGCAGCAGCTTGGTGCGGTCGGCGCGCTCGGCACCGAAGGCCTTGTCGTTGAGGATGGTCTTGAGCACGAAGTCGCAGAAGAACGCGACCTTCGAGTCGTTGCAACCGTTCTGCCGGAACCGCTTCGCCGGGTTGAGCTCCAGCTCGGTCGCCCGCGCCTCGGCCACCGCCTGCGGGTCGGCCAGGCCGACCTCGGCCATCCGGTCCAGCACGATGTTGCGTCGGGCCAGTGACCGCTCCGGGTTGCGGGTCGGGTCGAACGCCGTGGGCTGCTGCACGACGCCCGCGAGCAGCGCGGCCTGGGCCAGCGTCAGGTCGCGGGCGTGGGTGTTGAAGTACCGCTTGGCCGCGGCCTCGACGCCGAAGGCGCCGCCGCCGAAGTAGGCGATGTTGAGGTATCGCTCCAGGATCTGCTGCTTGGTGTACTTCTCCTCGACCGCCACCGCGTAGCGCAGCTCGCGCAGCTTGCGGGTGTACGACTGGGCCGTCGCGGCCTTCATCGCCTCGGTGCGCTCCTTCTCGTCCTTGATGTTCGTCGCCGACTCGAGCAGCACCTGCTTGACGTACTGCTGGGTCAGAGTCGAGCCACCCTGCACGTCCTCGCCGGACTGGTTGTTGACGAACGCCCGCAGGGTGCCCCGGAGGTCGATGCCGCCGTGCTGGTAGAACCGCGAGTCCTCGATCGCGATGACCGCCTTGCGCATCACCGGGGCGACCTCGGAGATCGGGACGGAGACCCGGTTCTCCTCGTAGAAGCTGGCGATCAAGGAGCCGTCGGCGGCCAGGATCCGGGAGCGCTCGGGCAGCGGCGGGATCTCCAGCTCGGCGGGCAGCGAGTCGAACCCGTCGGCACTGTCCCGGGCCGCCAGACCCAGCCCGCCGACCACCGGGAGGGTGACGCCGGCGACCAGCAGGCCGCACAGCACGCTGACGCACAGGAAGAGCATCAGACGGGAGATGAACCCGCCGGCAGCGCGCGGGCGCAATCCGTCCATGGTGCCCAGGGTACGGGTCGAGCGTGCGGAGTCGCGACGGCGGCGCGGGCCGGCCGACCCCAGCGCCGCCGACCGGAGCGTCCCTGGAGCGAGAGCGGAGCGTGACGGCGATGTCACGGGAGCCCCCCGCTGCCCGCAGTCCGCCGGACGTATGGGGGGCGTCCCTAGTCCGTACTGACTAGGTCAATTTGGACCGAACGGTCCTGTCGGCCCACGCGTCCGGGTCCGTACCGTCCGATGACGAGGAAGATCGAGCACCAGAGCACAAAGGACGGTCCAGGATGACGTGGGCAGACGACTGGGCGTCGCGGGGGGCATGCCGGACCAGCGACCCTGACACGCTTTTCGTGCAAGGCGCGGCGCAGAACCGGGCCAAGGCCGTGTGCATGGGGTGCCCCGTGCGCACCGAGTGTCTCTCCGACTCGCTGGACAACCGGGTCGAGTTCGGCGTGTGGGGCGGGATGACCGAGCGTGAGCGCCGGGCGCTGCTCCGTCGCCGGCCGAACGTCACCTCGTGGCGGGCTCTCCTGGAGACCGCGCGGGACGAGTACCAGCGGGGCCTGACCAGCACGACGCTTCCGGTGGCCATGTAGCCACCGCACATGCGGGGGCCCCCGGCGCGACCGGGGGCCGGTTCGGGGCGGTCCTGGAGGGGAGGACCGCCCCGATCTGCTGTCCGGGGGGCCTCAGCCGCCGGCGAGGGCGCTGCCGATGGTGCGCAGTCCGGCCAGGTCGTGCACGTCGCCCGGTTGGGCCGGTACGTCGACGACGGGCACCCGCGGGTGGGCGGCCGTGAAACGCCGGCGCAGCGACTGCTCCCGCTCGAGCATCCGCATCCGCTCGGCGTGCAACCGCAGCACGTTGGCCGCCAACCGGTGCCCGCCCAGCTCGCCCAGGGTCTCGGCGCCGGCCGCCGCGCGCGCCGCCGACAGCGCCCCCGCTCCCGTGACGTGCACCCGGTTGAGCACCAGGCCGGACAGCGGCATGCCCTCGGCGCCGAGCCGCTCGACGAAGTAGGACGCCTCGCGCAGTGCGTCCCGCTCCGGTGCGGCGACGACCACGAACGAGGTGCCGGAAGCCTGCAGCAACCGGAACGTCGACTCCGCCCGCTCCCGGAAGCCGCCGAACATCGTGTCCAGGGCAGCGACGAAGGTCTGCATGTCCTTGAGCACCTGCGCGCCGAGGATCTTGGTGAGCAGCCCGGTGACGGCGCCGAACCCGGCGCCGAGGACCTTGAGGTAGGCCCGGCCACCGCTGCGCGCGCCGCCCATCAGGATCCGGATGAACCGGCCGTCGAGGAACGACCCGAGCCGCTGCGGGGCGTCCAGGAAGTCCAGCGCCGACCGGCTCGGCGGGGTGTCGACCACGATCAGGTCCCAGCGGTCCTCGGCCCGCAGCTGGCCGAGCTTCTCCATCGCCATGTACTCCTGGGTGCCGGAGAAGCTGGACGACAGCGATTGGTAGAACGGGTTGTCGAGGATCGCCTGGGCGCGCTCCGGCGTCGCGTGCGCGAGCACGACCTCGTCGAAGGTCCGCTTCATGTCCAGCATCATCGCGTCGAGGGTGCCGCCGGCCGACTCGTCGACCCCTGTCACCCGTCGTGGGGTGTTGTCCAGTGCGTGCAGGCCCATCGACTGGGCCAGCCGCCGGGCCGGGTCGATGGTGAGCACGACGACCGCGCGGCCCTGCTCGGCGGCCCGCAGGGCAAGCGCCGCGGCGGTCGTGGTCTTCCCGACGCCGCCCGACCCGCAGCACACCACGATCCGGGTGCCCCGGTCGCCGATCACCGTGTCCAGGTCCAGCGAGCTCATGCCGCGCCCTGGGCGCAGAGCCGCTCCGCCAAGCCGTAGAGGCCCCCGAGGTCGACGCCCTCGGACAGCAACGGAAGCTCGTAGGTCGGTCGGCCGAGTGCCTTGAGGGTACGCCGCTCGGTCTTCTCCAGGGCGACCCGCTCGGCGTGCTCGGCGACCTCGGCCAGCAGCGCGTCGACGTCGCCGGCCCGGACGGCGAGTCCCGCGGCCTCCAGCCCGGTCACCACCTCGTCGCGAGGCAGCCGCCCCTTGGCTGCGGCCGTCAGGTCGGCCACCTTGAACAGCGGCTCGCGGACGCCGTTGACGATGATCCCGCCCACCGGCAGACCCGGCGGCGACGAGCTCGTCGACCGCGTCGACCGTCTCCTGCACCGGCATCTCCTCGAGCAGGGTCACCACGTGCACCGCGGTCTGCGGGGAGGTCAGCAGTGCCATGATCGCGCCGGCCTGGCCGTGGATCGGGCCGACCTTGGCCAGCCCGGCAACCTCGGCGTTCACCCCGAGGAACCGGGTGATGCGGCCGGTCGGCGGGGCGTCGAGCACGACGGCGTCGTACGCCATGCCTCCCTTGCGGCCGGCCTGCTTCCGGCGTACCGCCTCGTAGACCTTCCCGGTGAGCAGGACGTCGCGCATCCCCGGCGCGATGGTGGTCGCGAAGTCGATGGCGCCGATCTTGCGCAGCCCGCGGCCGGCCCGGCCCAGCTTGTAGAACATGTCGAGGTACTCGAGCAGCGCCTCCTCGGGGTCGACCGGGAGGGCAAACACGTCGCCGCCGCCGGGACCGACGGCGACCTTGCGCTCTTCGTAGGGCAGCGGCGGGGCGTCGAACAGCTGGGCGATGCCCTGCCGGTTCTCGACCTCGACGAGCAGCGTCCGGCGCCCCTCACCGGCCAGGGCCAGCGCGAGGGCGGCGGCCACCGTGGTCTTGCCGGTGCCGCCCTTGCCGGTCACGACGTGCAGTCGCACGCCTTCCCAGTCGGACTCGCGGCTGGCCATGCGGGGAGCGTAATCGCACCTAGGCTGCGCCCTGATGACCGGCCGCCCCCGACTGTCCACCGCCCGGACGGTCCTCGTTCCGCAGACCCTCGACGCGGCCCGGGCGCTGCTGGCCGGTGCGGACCCGGGACTGCCGCTCGCCGAGGGCTACCCGCACGCCGACAGCCTCGATGCACTGCGGATGCACGTCGAGCACGGCGGGCCCGACGACGGCGGCTGGTTCGTCACCCTGGCCGAGGACGGCCGGGTCGTCGGGGACTGCGGCACGTTCGGGCCGCCGGACGGAGACGGCCGGGTCGAGATCGGCTACGGGCTCGCTGCGCCGTTCCGCGGCAGGGGTCTGGGTACCGAGGCTGTCGGCGCGCTGGTCGACTGGCTGGTGGCCCAGCCCGACGTCCGCGCCGTGACCGCCTCGGTCGAGGTCGGCAACGAGCCCTCCCGTCGCCTGCTCGTGGCGCTCGGCTTCACCCTGGTCGCCGAGGCCGACCGCCACTGGCACCTCGAGCGCCCCGCACCATGACGGAGCAGGATCCCGAACCCGCACGATCAACCCCGCGGTGATCATGCAGTTCGGGGATCTTGGACGAACGCGCAGGTCACAGCCCCCCAACCCTCCGCTGATCATGCACGAATGGTGCGCACCATTCGCGCATGATCAGCCAGGTGGGAGGGGCAGTCGTGCGGGCGGACTGACTCAGTGGGCGCGCTGGTGCCACGCGAAGCCGAGCGAGACGTTGACGGCGTTGGCCACCGCGAGGGCGAGCGCCCAGCCCGGGTGGCCGACGCCGAGCAGTCCGATGACGGCGGCGCCGAAGACCAGGAGTTCGACGCCGAGCCGAGCCGGATCGTCCAGCCGGTGCTTGGCCTTCGGCGCGACCCACCGTCCCCACAGCGTCGCGGCCAGCAGGGGGGCGGCTGTCGCGAGCAGCACCGACACGACGATCTGGTCCGGCACCTGCCAGCCCCACACCGCCAGCGCCGCGAGCGCGCACAGCTCGAGCAGGAACCGCACGCCGAGGTTTGCGGCCTTCACGGCCTCGCCTCCTCGAGGGCCTCGAGGACGGCCGGCCAGGCGGCCGACCCGGGATCGACGAGGGCCATGTGGTCGACGTCGACGAGCTCGTGCAGCGTCACCTCGTCACCGGCGGCGACAGCCGCGTCCCTGAAGGCACGACTCACCCCGACCGGCACGTCCTCGTCCCGGCTGCCGTGCACGAGCACGGTCGGTACGCCGGTCGGCAGCAGCCGGGCCGGGTCTGCCACGGCGTACCGCTCCGGTTGCTCGTCCGGCGATCCACCCAGCAGCGCGTCGGTCGCCCGGCCGCCCAGGCCGAGGCGGTGCGCGAGGCCGAGGTCGAGGACCCCGGCCAGCGCCACCACGCCGATCGGCAGCGACCTCGAGCGGTGCCACGGCGAGGAGGCGGGCAGCCGGTGCCGGCCCGCCGACCAGGTGACGAGATGCCCACCGGCCGAGTGCCCGACCAGGACGGTGCGCCGCGGGTCACACCGCTCGCCGACCGCACCCGCGACGAGGCCGGGCACCGTGTCGCCAACGAGCGCGACGTCGTCCAGCGTCCCCGGCCAGCCACCGCCCGGCATGGCGACCCGTCGGTACTCGACGGTCGCGACGACGTACCCGGCCGCCGCCAGCCCCGCGCTCTGCGGCCCGGCGTGCGCGCGGTCCCACTCGGCCTTCCAGAACCCGCCGTGCACCACGACGACCAGCGGTGCCGGCCGCCCGGTCGGGGCCGGCAGCCGGACGTCGACCAGGTGCTCCGGCAGCGGCCCGTAGGACAGTGACAGGTCGGGCGCGCTCACCCCTGCACGGCCCCGCCGTCGACGTTGAGGCCCTGCCCGGTGAAGCCGCCGTTGACCACGCAGAACCACACCGACTCGGCGACCTCGTCCACGGTGATCAGCCGGCCGATCGGCTGCTTGTGCTCCAGGATCTGCCGGGCCTCCGCGGCGCTGCGACCGGTCTGCTCGACGATGGTGGCCACCGTCCCGTCGGTCATGGCCGTGTCGACGTACGCCGGGCAGATCGCGTTCGCGGTCACGCCCGTCCTCGCCAGCTCCGCAGCGACGGAGCGGACCAGTCCGAGCACGCCGTGCTTCGCCGCTGTGTACCCGGCGATGTAGGGCTCACCGCGCTTGGCTGCCATCGACGCCACCACCACGATCCGACCCCAGCGCGCCCCGACCATGCCCGGCACCACCCGGCGCACGCACCGGAACGGCGCGGTCAGGTTGAGCTCGAGCTGGCGGGCCCACATCTCGTCGGGGTAGCGCGCGATCGGCGCGGACAGTCCCTGGCCGGCGTTCGCGACGAGCACCGAGACCGGTCCCCAGGCCGCCTCGACCGCATCGGTCACGGTGTCCGCCGCGGTCGCGTCGAGCATGTCCGCGGGTAGCACCAGCGACTCGGTCGCCAGCAGTGCCGCCGTCTCGCGCAGCTCGTCCTCGCTGCGGGAGGTCAGCGCGACCCGGTAGCCCTCCGCTGCGAGCCGGACGGCGACCGCCCTACCGATGCCGCGACCGGCACCCGTGACGAGGGCGATCCGGGCGTCGTCGGACTGCGGGCTGGGGCTCGGCACCCGCGCAGTATGGTCGCTGCCATGACGAAGTGGGAGTACGCCACCGTGCCGTTGCTGGTGCACGCGACCAAGCAGATCCTCGACACCTGGGGCGAGGACGGCTGGGAGCTCGTGCAGGTCGTGCCGGGCCCCGGCGGTGGGGACCAGGTCGTCGCCTACCTCAAGCGGGCCAAGTGAGCACTGCCGAGCAGCGGCTGGCCGAGCTCGGCCTGTCGCTGCCCACCGACACCGCGCCGCTGGCGGCCTACGTGCCGGCGGTGCGCACCGGCAACCTGGTCTTCACCTCCGGCCAGCTGCCGCGGGTCGGAGGCGAGCTGACCCACGTCGGCAAGGTCGGCGCCGAGGTCACCCCGGAGCAGGCCAAGGAGGCCGCGCAGGCCTGCGCGCTCAACGCCATCGCCGCGCTCAAGGGCGAGATCGGCGACCTCGAGAAGGTACGCCGGGTGGTGAAGGTCGTCGGCTTCGTCGCGAGCGCGCCGGGCTTCTCCGGCCAGCCCGGCGTCATCAACGGCGCCAGCGAGCTGCTCGGCGCGGTCTTCGGCGACGCCGGGGTGCACGCGCGCAGCGCGGTCGGCGTCGCGGCGCTGCCGATGGACGTGCCGGTCGAGGTCGAGATGATCGTCGAGGTCGACCCGGCCTAGCTGGCCGGGTACACCTAGTCGCGGTTGTCGGCGGCGCCGGACTGCCGCCCGGTGGCGGAGTCGAGGAAGGCGATCTCGAACGCGGTCGCGCTCAGCTGGACCGCGACCCGGGCCAGGTCGTCGTGCCTGCTGTGGTCGTCGACGTTCTGGCGCAGCCGCTCGCGCAGGAACGTGCCCAGCTCGCGGGCGGCCGCGGCCGCGTCGAGCTGCAGTGCGGAGATGACCTCGAGCGGGACACCCTGCATCGAGAGCATCCGGCCGACCGCCACGAGCACCGTGTGGCTGACCAGCTGGCCGTCGTCGTCCCGCCACGCCAGCCCGGTCTCGGTGAGGTCCTCGGGCAGCTGTGGCAGCAGACTGCGGATGCGTTCCTCGGGGATCGGCACGGTGCGGGAGATGTCCGAGCTGCCGTCGCGGAACCGGCGGCGGCGGTCGGCGACGATGGCGGAGTAGCTGCTCGGTGTGGAGATCAGCCGCTTGATGGCGGCCAGCGTGAAGCCCTCGCGCTGCAGTGACGCGATGAGCTCGAGACGGGCCACGTGCGCGCCGTTGTACACGGCGACCCGACCGCTGATCGAAGGCGGGAAGAGCAGTCCCTTGGACTGGTAGGCGCGGATGTTCCGCGGTGTCATCCCCACGGCCTCGGCCAGCTCGGTGACGGTCATGCCTTCGGCCATGAAATTCCCCCATGCGTCGGTACGGGTCCGACCGTACCGGTGCGAGGGGCTGCCTCCTACGATGCGCGGATGGTCGAGGTCCCCCCGCCGCTGGTCGAGCGGGCCCGCGCCTTCCTCGCCGCCGGCGACGCGGCGGAGGTGGCCTCACCCCGGCATGCGGCCACGGTGGTGCTGCTGCGGGACGCCGACGGCGGCCCCGAGGTGTACCTGCTGCGACGGGCCGGGACGATGGCCTTCGCCGCGGGGATGCACGTCTTCCCGGGCGGGTCGGTCGACCCGCGGGACGGCGAGACCGCCACCGCGTGGGCCGGACCGCCCGCCGACGAGTGGGCCGGCTGGCTCGGGTGTGACGAGCCGCTGGCCCGGGCGCTGGTGTGCGCGGCGGTCCGCGAGACGTTCGAGGAGTCCGGCGTGCTGCTCGCCGGACCGGACGCTGCTGGCGTCGTCGCCGACACGACCGGTGACGACCTCGAGCGCGACCGGCTGGCCCTGCTCGACCGCAGCGCCTCGATGGCGGAGGTGCTGGCCGCCCGCGGGCTCGTGCTGCGCAGCGACCTGCTGCGGCCGTGGGCGCACTGGATCACCCCGGAGTTCGAGCCGAAGCGGTTCGACACCCGGTTCTTCGTCGCCGCCGTCCCGCCCGGTCAGCGGCCGCGCGACGTGAGCGGAGAGGCCGACGACACGGTCTGGCTGCCGGTCGCCGCCGCGGTCGCCCAGCACGAGGCCGGCGTGCTGGCGATGCTGCCGCCGACGATCCGGTCGCTGCGCGAGCTCTCGGCGTACCGCTCGGTGGCCGAGGTCCTGGCGGTCGCCCGCGACGTCAAGCCGGTGCTGCCGCGCCTGGTGCAGGACGGCGAGCGGCTGCGGCTGCTGGTCGACGGCGGATGACCGGTCTGCCGCGCTGGGCGGCCCTGGTCCGGGCGGACAACCCGGGCCCGATGACCCTCGAGGGCACCAACACCTACGTGCTGCGCGCAGACGACGGCGGGCCGGCGGTGGTCGTCGACCCCGGGCCGCTGGACGAGGCGCACCTCGCTGCCGTCATCGCGCGCGCGGGCGGCCACGTCGCCCTGATGCTGCTCACCCATGGCCATCCCGACCACTCCGACGGCGCCCTGCTGCTGCAGGAGATGACGGGTGCGCCGATGGCCGCCGTCGACCCGCGGTTCTGCGTGGATGCCGAGCCGTTGGTGGCGGGAGCCACCTTCAACGGCGTCGCCGGGCTCGACGTCCGGGTGCTCGCGACGCCCGGCCACACCGGCGACTCGGTGAGCTTCGTCGTGGCCGACGACGAGCCGGGGCTGCTCACCGGCGACACCATCCTCGGCCGCGGCACCACCGTGGTCGCCCATCCCGACGGCCGGCTGGCCGACTACCTGCGCTCGCTCGAGGCGATCCGCGACCTGGACGGTGTGCTGACCCTGCTGCCCGGCCACGGCCCGGCCGGTGGCGACGCCGGGGAGCGCGCCGCCGCCTACCTCGCCCACCGCGCCCAGCGGCTGGACCAGGTGCGCGCCGCGCTGGCGGCGGGTGACACCACCCCGCAGCAGGTCGTACGCCGGGTCTACGCCGACGTCGACGAGAGCCTCTGGCCGGCCGCCGAGCTCTCGGTGCGCGCCCAGCTCGACTACCTCGCCGAGACCCGGCCGTCCCCCTGACCCGCCGCTTGCAAGATCGTTTGCGACGTCGCCGGTCCCGACCGCCGGTCGCCACGGCGTGTCGTACCCCTGAACGTCGCGAACGATCTTGGTGCGGCGGCTAGCCGGCGCGGCGGGTGAGGCGCTCGAGGTCGAGGATGACGACCGCGCGGCCCTCGAGCCGCAAGAAGCCGCGGCCGGCGAAGTCGGCCAGCGCCTTGTTCACGGTCTCGCGGGACGCGCCGACCAGCTGGGCGAGCTCCTCCTGGGTGAGGTCGTGGGTGACCCGCACGCCGTCCTCGGTCGGTACGCCGAACCGCCGCGCCAGGTCGAGCAGCGCCTTGGCGACCCGGCCCGGCACGTCGCTGAAGACCAGGTCGGCCATCGCCTCGTTGGTGCGCCGGAGCCGCCGGGCCAGCGCGGCGAGCAGCTGGGTCGCGACCTCGGGGTGCGCGGTGAGCCACGGCTGGAGGTCGGCGTTGCCGAGCCCGATCAGCGTGGTGTCGGTGACCGCGGTCGCGGTCGCCGTACGGGGGCCGGGGTCGAACAGCGACAGCTCGCCGAACATCTCGCCAGGTCCCATGACGGCGAGCAGGTTCTCGCGGCCGTCCCCGGCGGTGCGGCCCAGCTTCACCTTGCCGCTCGTGACGACGTAGAGCCGGTCACCGGGCTCGCCCTCGGCGAAGAGCGCCTGCCCGCGGGGCAGGCGCACCTCCACCATCTGGGTGCGCAGCTCTTCCTGCGCCTGCGGGTCGAGAGCCGAGAACAGCGGTGAGCCGCCCAAGCCGCCGACCGGCTCGTCCACGCTCGTCTGTTCCATCCTGTGCAGCCTCCTCCACCGGGGTCCCCGCTCCGGGGCCAGTCTGCCGCACCGGGTCCGTGCGGGCCGGGAGGGTCAGGCGACGTCGCTGCTGCCGGGCAGCGGCAGCGCACGCAGCGCGAGCGCGGGCTGCTCGCGGTAGCGGGCGATCAGCTCGCTGGTGGCGTCGTCCAGGCGCTCGTGCAGGCTGCGCCGGTACGACGACAGCTCGACCTCCGCGGCGGCGAGCCGGGGCAGCAGGCCCTCGTCGCTGCCGGGGTCGAGTCGGACTCCCACAGCACCGCCAGGTCCGGCAGCGGCGGGACCGAATCCGCGTCGTGCACGGGCAGCACCGCGAGGCGGCGGCTGGACTCCTGGTGCTGGGTGAGCACCGACTGCAGCCGCGCCACCGGGGTGCGCTCGCCGTTCTCACCGAGGGCGGTGTCCAGCCGGGCCTGCAGGATCCGGCGCCAGTACGAGACGCGGGACTCCTCGACGACCAGCTCCTGCCGGTAGGTGCGCAGCGCGTCCAGGTCGAGGTGCATCAGGTGCGGGACGCGTTGGGCTGGGCGCCGGGCTGCTGGCCGACGGCCGTTGCCCGTGCTCCGCGGTGGAGTGCTGGTGATCACACCAGCCAGATCGTCGGGCCCCCCACCCGGCTTGAGAGCAGGTCACCCGTACGGCAGAGGTGTCTCCCACGGACCGTAGGCTCTGCGCTGTGACCAGGAGCGGAACGACCACCCGGGTGGCGGAGTCCCCGCTGGCCCGCACCCGGCGCGCTCGCCGCATCGACAGGATCCTGGCCGAGACCTATCCGGACGCCCATTGCGAGCTCGACTTCAGCACCCCGCTGGAGCTCGTGGTGGCGACGATCCTGTCCGCCCAGTCCACCGACGCCGGGGTCAACAAGGTCACGCCGGCGCTGTTCGCGAAGTACCCCACCGCGGCCGACTACGCCGGTGCCGACCGCGCCGAGCTGGAAGAGATGATCCACTCCACCGGGTTCTTCCGGGCCAAGACGAACTCGCTGATCAACCTCGGCCAGGCCCTCGTCGAGCGGTACGGCGGGGAGGTGCCCGGCCGGCTTGCCGACCTGGTGACGCTGCCGGGAATCGGGCGGAAGACGGCCAACGTGGTGCTCGGGAACGCGTTCGACGTGCCGGGGATCACCGTCGACACCCACTTCGGCCGGCTGTCCCGGCGGTTCGGCTGGACCGAGCAGGTCGACCCGGTCAAGGTCGAGACCGAGGTGGGCGGGCTGTTCCCGAAGCGGGACTGGACCATGCTCAGCCACCGGGTGATCTTCCACGGCCGCCGCATCTGCCACGCCCGCAAGCCTGCCTGCGGGGCGTGCCCGGTCGCCCGCCTCTGCCCGGCGTACGGCGAGGGGGAGCTGGACCCGGCCAAGGCGGCGAAGCTCGTGAAGTCCCCGGCCCAGGTGGCGACGTCGGCGTGAGGGCGCCGGGTCGGGTCGTGCGGGTCGCCGTCGTGCTGGCGACGGTCGGTCTGCTGGCCGGCTGCACCGCCGACGCGGCCCAGGACCCCGAGCCAGCAGCGTCGCCGAGTGGCGCGTATGCCATCCCGGCCTGTCCGCCGCTCGAGCCGGCCGAGCCGGTCGACGGCGGCCTGCCCGATCTCGAGCTGCCCTGCCTCGGTGGCGGTCCCTCGGTGAACCTCGCCGACCTGCGCGGCACGCCGATGGTGCTCAACGTCTGGGCCGCGTGGTGCATCAACTGCGACCGCGAGATGCCGCTGTTCGCGCGCGCGATGGCCGAGGCCGGCGACCGGCTGCGGTTCTTCGGCGTCCACTACAAGGCTGCCGAGAAGTACGGCGAGCGATCGGCCGCCGACTTCGGCGTGCCGTTCCCGTCGGTGCACGACGAGGACGGCGACCAGACTGCGGTCGAGCTCAGCGCGAAGGCACCGCCGCAGACGCTGTTCGTCACGGCCGACGGACGGGTCGCCGGTCGAAAGGTGGGCGAGATCAAGTCGCAGGCCGAGCTGAACAGCCTGGTCCGGCAATACCTCGAAGTACGCCTGTGAACCCCGCGGCCGGCGATCTCCCGGCGTACGACGACCTGCCCGAGTGGCTGCGACCGCTCGCCCAGGCCGCCGTGCACGTGCGACCCGAGCAGCTCAGCAGGTTCCTGCCGCCCGACGAGGGTGGCCGCGAGTCCGCGGTCCTCATGCTGTTCGGCGAGTCGCGTCCCGGCTGGCGGGGGGCCGACGTTCTGCTGATCGAGCGGGCCCACGACATGCGCAGCCATGCCGGGCAGGTGGCCTTCCCGGGCGGCGCGGTCGACCCCGGGGACGAGGACGTGGTCGCAGCCGCGCTGCGCGAGTCTCTCGAGGAGACCGGCCTCGATCCCGCGGGCGTGGACGTCATCGGAACGCTGCCGGCCCTGTTCCTGCCGCCGAGCGGGTTCGTCGTCACCCCGGTGCTCGGCTGGTGGCGCGAGCCGTCGCCGGTGTCGGTGGTGGATATCCGTGAGGTGGCGTCGGTGCACCGGGTGCCGCTGGCCGAGCTGCTGGACCCGGCCAACCGCTACCAGGTGAGCCACCCCAGCGGCTACGTCGGCGCCGCCTTCGACGTCGCCGGGCTGCTGGTGTGGGGTTTCACCGCCGGGCTGCTCGACCGGATGCTCCGGCTGGCCGGCTGGGAGCTGCCGTGGGACCGCACCGACGTGCGGGACCTGCCGGCCGAGCACCTGGCGCGGACCCTGTCGGACGACGAGGTGGGTCGCCGGTGAACTGGCTGGACCTCGTGCTGGTGGTCGCGGCGCTGTCCTTCGCCTTCTCGGGCTACCGGCAGGGGTTCGTGGTCGGTGTGCTGGCCTTTGCCGGCTTCCTGACCGGCGGGGTGATCGGGCTGCTCGTGGCGCCGCCGCTGGTCTCTCGCGTCGAACCCGGCCTCGGGCAGTCGCTGCTCGCCGTCGGCGTGGCGCTGCTGGCCGCGACCATCGGGCAGGTCACGCTCGGCTGGTTCGGGTCGCTGCTGCGCAACCGGATCACCTGGCGGCCGGCACGGGTGCTCGATGCCGGGCTCGGGGCGGCGGTGAGCGTCGTCGCGATGCTGGTGATCGCGTGGTTCCTCGCGTCGACCTTGCGGCCGGGGCCGCTGCCGTCGTTGTCCCGCCAGATCAGCGACTCGCAGGTGGTCACCGCCGTCGACGAGGTGATGCCGGAGCGGGCCCGGACGCTGTTCTCGTCGTTCCGGCAGGTGCTCGACGACAACGAGCTGCCGACGGTGTTCGGCGGGCTGTCCCCGGAACAGATCCGGCCGGTCCCGCCTCCCGACGGCGCGATCACCGGCACGGCAGCGGTCCGCCGTGCCTCCGCCAGCGTGGTGAAGATCAGCGGCACCGCCGACGACTGCAACCGCACCCTCGACGGCAGCGGTTTCGTCTATGCCCGGCAGCACGTGATGACCAACGCGCACGTCGTCGCCGGCGTCGACGACCCGCAGGTCCGGGTCACCGGGACAGACGAGCGGCTGGATGCCCGGGTCGTCGTCTTCGACCCCGACCGCGACCTCGCGGTGCTGTTCGTCCCGGACCTCACCGCGGCCCCGCTCGACCTGGACGACTCGGGGGGCCGGGGCGACCAGGCAGTGGTCGCGGGCTACCCCGGCGGCGGCCCCTACCGCCTGGTCGCCGCGCGGATCCGCGACTCCATCGACGCCCGCGGCCCGGACATCTACCACCGCAAGCAGATCACCCGCGAGGTCTTCTCGCTGTTCGCCGACGTCGAGCCGGGCAACTCCGGCGGCCCGCTGCTCAGCCCGGATGGTGACGTCTACGGCGTGGTCTTCGCCAAGTCGCTGGACGACGCGGACACCGGCTATGCGCTCACGGTCGACGAGGCACGCAGCGTCGCGCAGGCCGGCCGGAGCGCCACCCGCGTGGTCGACACCGACACCTGCGCCTGACCACTCGAGGGCTTGACACCTGCTCAGTACAACGTCGTGCTTCCGCCGTCGACGACCAGGACCTGGCCGTCGCGCAGCGTTCGGTGCGCGACGCCGGCGGCGCGGTACTTCTCGGCGACCGCGTCCAGCGCCTGCGCTCTCGGGGTGGTCCCGTGACTCGACGTGCGGCACGAAGGCGAAGTCCAGGACGCCCAGCCCGTCCCACAGTCGGCTGGCTCGCCGTAGATCCGGGTCACGGCGTCCGCGTCGTCCACGATCTCCAGGCCGCGCAGGCTCGGCGCGAGCACGCACGGCTCGACGGAGGGGTCAGCGGCGGAGGCGGACAGTGCGGGGCGGTTCGCCGTCGACGGCCGGCTCGGTGGCGAGGGCCCGGGCAGTGGCGACCAGGCCGGCGATGTCGATGCCGTACGGCGGCGCGTCGGCGTACGGCTCGATCCGGGCCGCACCCCGTTGCAGGAGGGTGCTCGCTCCGGCGGGTTGCCGCGCGCGCGGTGCGTCAGGCCGACCGCGAGCTGGGCGAGGCCCTGCCACAGGTCGCGCTCGGCGTCGGGAGCCGCCTTCCAGGTGCCCTCGAGAACCTCGTGGGCGTGGAACGGCCGGCCGGCGTCGATCAGCCGCTGAGCCTCGACCAAGGACTCCTCGGGGGGCAGCACCAGGTCGTCGGGCACCCGCTCGACACCCTCGGCATCGTGCAGCAGCGGGCGGCCGAGCCCGTCCCGGGGCCGGTTGTTGCGCGCCCGGCCGGCCGGGTCGCGGTCACGGCCGGTCATCCGTGCTCCGGGGACGGGTCGTCGAGCCAGTCGCGCAGCACGGTCGTGAACGCGGACGGGTCCTCCTCCTGAGGGAAGTGGCCGACTCCGGGCATCAGGTGCCACCGGTAGGGCGCCTCGACGTACTTGCCCGAGCCCTGGGCGCTGCCCGGCAGCACGCAGCGGTCCAGCGCGCCGTGCACCTGCAGGGTCGGCACGGTCACCGGGCTGGCCATCCGACGGGCGTAGCGGACACCGTCGGTGCGCGGGATCGAGCGGACCGCCCAGCGGTAGGACTCCAGCGCGCAGTGCGCGACGCCGGGGATCTGGGCGGCCTGCCGGTAGCGCGCCTCGGTCTCGGCGTCCGGGAAGCCGGGCCCGGCCCACTGCTGGAGCAGGGTCGCGACCGCCTCGGCGTCGTCGGCGACCAGCCGGCGTTCCGGCAGCATCGGTGCCTGGTAGCCGAGCACGTGGCGGCTGGCCCGGACCTGCCGGACCTGGGTGAGGTGGGCGCGGCGCAGGCGGCGCGGGTGCGGCATCGAGACGGCCACCAGTCGGCGTACCTGACGGGGGTGCACGACCGACAGTGTCCACGCCACCAGGCCGCCGAGGCCCTGCCCGACCACCGCGGCGTCGCGGTCACCCAGCGACCGGATCACGCCGGAGGCGTCCTCGGCGAGGGTTCGCGGGTCGTAGCCGCGGGGCGGCTTGTCGCTGGCGCCGAAGCCGCGCAGGTCCATCGCGGCGACCCGGTACCCCGCCGCGGCCAGCGCGGGCAGCTGGTGGCGCCAGGACCACCAGAACTGCGGGAAGCCGTGCAGCAGCAGGACCAGCGGGCCGCTGCCGGCGACCGCGACGTGGAACCGTGCGCCGTTCGCGGCGACCATGTGGTGCTCCCACGGGCCGGCGACCCGAGCGACGGAGGCGTCCGGCGGCTGGTCAGCTAGTCGGCGCGTGGCCATCGGTGGACCGCGGGCTCTTGAGGAACGCCGCGGTCTCCTTGCTGGTGCGGATCGTCCGCTCCGGCGGGCCCAGCTTGGAGACCGCCTTCTTGCCGACCATGACGAGCACGCCGGCGAGCACGAGGTAGAACACCGCGACGATCAGGAAAGCGAGCCAGGACACGACGCCGGCGCGGACCAGCCCCTGGGCAAGGGCGATCGAGAGCAGGATCACAGCGAGTACGCCGAGGAACGCGGCGGCGCCGAACATCGCGCCGCCCATCACGCCGTTCTTGACGTCCGCGCGGATCTCGGCCTTGGCGAGCTCGACCTCGCTGCGCACCAGCGTCGACAGGTCGCGGCTGGCGGTGGCGAAGAGCGCGCCGAGGGTCTCCTCGGGCTGGGTTCCTGGTCCCGTCATCTGCGTCATGGCGCCCAGTCTGCCCCGCGGCTGGTGTTCGACGCATTCTCGAGCGCGGGAAGCACCTCGGCGGCGGCCCGCTCGAGCACGCCGACGTCGCCGGTGTACACGCCCTCGGGTCGCGGCCAGTGCACCACTACCTCGTCGAAGCCGAGCGCCTCCGCCCGGCCAAGGACGTCGCGCAGGTGCTCGACCGAGGACGGCCCGAAGGCTCCCGACGAGTCGACGCTGAGGTAGCGCTGGACCTCGGCCGGGTCGCGCCCCTCGGCGAGCAACGCCGCGTCGAGCCGCTCGCAGGCGCCGGGAAGCGCCGCCCACCACCGCTGCTCGCCGTCCTCCGGGGGAGTGACACCGGTGGTCACCCAGGCCTGGCCGTGGCGGGCCACCACCCGCATCGCCCGGGGGCCGTTGGCGGCGACGATGAACGGCAGGCGGGGCTGCTGCACGCAGCCGGGATGCATCCGGGCGTCCCGGGCTGCGAACCACTGCCCGTCGTACGTCGTGGTCGCCGACGTCAGCAGGTGGTCGAGCAGCTCGACGAACTCGGCGAACCGCTCCACCCGTTGCCGCGGTGCGAGGTCGGGCCCGCCGAGCACTGTGGCGTCGAGCCCGGAGCCGCCGGCGCCCACGCCGAGCTGGAAGCGCCCCCGCGACACGTCGTCGAGGGTCATCAGCTCCTTGGCGAACGGCACCGGGTGGCGGAAGTTGGGGAGGCGACGAAGGTGCCGAGCCTGATCGTGGTCGTGACGAGTGCCGCAGCGGTCAGGGTCGGGACGGTGGCGAACCACGGCCCGTCGGCGAGCGAGCGCCAGGCGAGGTGGTCGTAGGTCCAGGCCGAGTGGTAGCCCCACTCGTCCAGCCGCTGCCACTGGTCCCGGGCCTGCGCCCAGCGCAGCTCCGGCAGGACGACCACTCCGAGGCGCACGGACCGACCCTAGGCGGACCGACAACGTCCGTTCCATGATCCACACGCGATCGGTGCGCTCTCGTCTGACCGATCCCGTGTGGATCATGACGTCTGGCTGGGTATCGAGGCAGACGCTGCGCGCTACTCCTCGTCCTTGGCGCCCTTGTCGAGGTTCTCGCCGATCAGGTTCATGACCGTAGGGTCGGCCAGCGTCGTGACGTCACCCATGTCGCGGTGCTCGGCGACGTCGCGCAGCAGCCGGCGCATGATCTTGCCCGAGCGCGTCTTGGGCAGCTCCGCGACGAGCAGCACCTGGCGCGGCTTGGCGATCGGGCCGAGCACCTTCGAGACGTGCTTGCGCAGGTCCTGGATCACCGCCTCGCCGGCCTCGGCGTCGTCGGCGACCGCCTCGGCCGCGTCCCCGCGCAGGATCACGAAGGCGACGATGCCCTGCCCGGTCGTCGGGTCGGTGGCGCCGACCACCGCGGCCTCGGCGACCTTCGGGTGCGACACGAGCGCCGACTCGACCTCGGTGGTCGAGATGTTGTGGCCGGACACGAGCATCACGTCGTCGACCCGGCCGAGCAGCCACAGATCGCCGTCGTCGTCCTTCTTCGCGCCGTCCCCGGCGAAGTAGAGGTCGGCGAACCGCGACCAGTAGGTCTCCCTGTACCGCTCCTCGTCCCCCCAGATGCCGCGCAGCATCGACGGCCACGGCTCGGTGAGCACCAGGTAGCCGCCACCGCCGTCGGGCACCGACTTGGCCTGGTCGTCGACGACGTCGGCGCTGATCCCGGGCAGCGGGCGCATCGCGGACCCCGGCTTGGCGGCGGTGACGCCGGGCAGCGGGCTGATCATGATCGCGCCTGTCTCGGTCTGCCACCAGGTGTCGACGATGGGGGTGCGGTCGCCGCCGATGACCCGGCGGTACCAGATCCAGGCCTCCGGGTTGATCGGCTCGCCGACCGACCCGAGCAGCCGCAGCGAGGACAGGTCGTGCTCGGCCGGGACCTCCTCACCCCACTTCATGAAGGTGCGGATCGCGGTCGGGGCGGTGTAGAGGGTCGTCACGCCGTACTTCGCGATCAGCTCCCACCAGCGACCCTTGTGCGGAGTGTCCGGGGTTCCCTCGTACATCACCTGGGTCGCACCGTTGGACAGCGGCCCGTAGACGATGTAGCTGTGCCCGGTGACCCAGCCGATGTCGGCCGTGCACCAGAACACGTCGCTGTCGGCCTTGTGGTCGAAGACGTTCGCGAACGTGTACGAGGTCTGGGTGAGGTAGCCGCCGGTCGTGTGCAGGATGCCCTTCGGCTTCCCGGTGGTTCCGGAGGTGTAGAGGATGAACAGCGGGTGCTCGGAGTCGAACGCCTCCGCCGCGTGCTCGGTGCTCTCCGCGCCGAGTGCGTCGTGCCACCAGATGTCGCGGCCGTCGGTCCAGGCGACATCCTGCTCGGTACGCCGGACGACGAGCACCTTCTCGACGCTCTTGCCCTCCGACAGATCCAGGGCCTCGTCCACCGCCGGCTTCAGCGCGCTCGCCGAACCGCGCCGGTAGCCGCCGTCCGCCGTGATGACCAGCTTGGTGCTGGCGTCGTCGATGCGGGAGGCGAGGGCACCGGCCGAGAAGCCGCCGAACACCACCGAGTGCGGAGCCCCGATGCGCGCACAGGCGAGCATGGCGACCATCGCTTCCGGGATCATCGGCAGGTAGATCGCCACCCGGTCACCGGTCTCCACGCCCAGCGACCTCAAGGCGTTGGCGGCGCGGCTGACCTCGTCCTTGAGCTCGCTGTAGGTCAGGCTGCGCGAGTCGCCCGGCTCGCCCTCCCAGTGCAGTGCGACCTTGTCGCCGTGGCCGGCGTCGACGTGCCGGTCGACGCAGTTGACGGCCACGTTGAGCTTGCCGCCGACGAACCACTTCGCGAACGGCGGCTGCCAGTCCAGGACCTCGTCCCAGCGGGTCTCCCACTGCAGCCGGTCGGCCTGGGTCTCCCAGAAACCCAGCCGGTCCTTCGCGGCATCGTCGTAGAGGTCGGCCTTCGCGACGGCGGCCGCGGCGAACTCCTCGCTCGGCGGGAAGGTGCGCTTCTCGTGCAGGAGGTTGGACAGGGCCTCGTTGCTCACCGGTTCTCCTAGCGAATGTCGTACGTCGGCGCTCTGCCGCCTACCCCACCAGGCCCGCGCCCGGGCGGCAAGGCCGGTGGGTCAGTGCGAGCCAGCCTTCTCCATGCCGACCCCGGTCAGCGAACGCACCTCGAGCTCGGCCGCCTTGCGCTCGTTGTGCTCCTTGGACAGCACGGTCCCGAGCCAGCCGCAGAAGAAGCCGATCGGGATCGAGACCAGGCCGGGGTTGTCCAGCGGGAACCAGTGGAAGTCGATGCCAGGGTCGGTGACCAGCGACGGGCTCTTCCCGTCGACGGCCGGCTTGCCGGACACCACCGGCGAGAAGATGACCAGGAGCAGTGCGGACACCAGGCCGCCGTAGATCGCCGAGACCGCTCCGGTCGTGTTGAACCGCTTCCAGAACAGCGAGTACAGGATCGCCGGCAGGTTGCCCGACGCAGCGACCGCGAAGGCCAGCGCCACCAGGAACGCGACGTTGAGCTTCTGGGCGAAGATGGAGAGCACGATCGCCACCGCCCCGATGACGAAGGCGGAGATCCGGGCGACCTTGACCTCCTGACCCTCCGGCGCCTCGCCGCGGTGCACGTAGTTGGCGTAGATGTCGTGCGCCACCGACGACGACGACGCGAGCGTCAGTCCGGCAACAACGGCGAGGATCGTCGCGAACGCCACCGACGCGATGAACGCCAGCATGATCGTGCCGCCCGTGGTGCCGAAGACGTCCGCGCCGATCTCGCGCGCCAGCTGCGGGGCGGCGGTGTTGCCCGCGGGGTCCTGGGCGATGATCGCCTCCGGACCGACGAGCGCTGCCGCGCCGAAGCCCAGCGCCAGGGTCATCAGGTAGAACGACCCGATGATCCAGATGCCCCACACGACCGACTTCCGGGCCGCTCGCGCGGTCGGCACGGTGTAGAAGCGGATCAGGATGTGCGGGAGCCCCGCGGTGCCGAGCACCAGCGCGAGGCCGAGGCTGATCAGGTCCAGCTTGCTGTACAGCGTGGCCAGCGCGTCCGGGCTGCCGGATGCGTCGACCACGTCCTTTCCGTAGCGCAGGCCGGGCTCGAGGAAGTCCTTGCCCTGCCCGCTCTTCTCCGCGGCGGTACCCAGCAGGTCGCTGACGTTCCAGCCGAACTTGAACATCACCATCAGGGTCAGCACGGTGGCGCCGGTCATCAGCAGGAGCGCCTTGATGATCTGGATGTAGGTCGTGCCCTTCATGCCGCCGACCGTGACGTAGAAGATCATCAGGATGCCGACGGCGATGATGGTGAGGTTCTTCGCTGTCTGCGAGGAGACACCCAGCAGCAGCGACACCAGGGCGCCGGCGCCGACCATCTGGGCCAGCAGGTAGAAGATCGACACGACGATCGTGGACACCCCGGCGGCGGCGCGCACCGGGCGCTGCCGCATCCGGAAGGCGAGGACGTCGCCCATCGTGTACTTGCCGGAGTTGCGCATCAGCTCGGCGACCAGGAGCAGCGCGACCAGCCAGGCCACCAGGAAGCCGATGGAGTACAGGAAGCCGTCGTACCCGTAGAGCGCGATGATGCCTGCGATACCGAGGAACGAGGCGGCCGACATGTAGTCGCCGCCGATCGCGACGCCGTTCTGCACGGCGGAGAACGAACGCCCGCCGGCGTAGAAGTCGGCCGCGGTCTTGGTGTTGCGCGACGCCCACACCGTGATGGCCAGGGTGACCCCGACGAAGGCAAGGAAGAGCACGCTGGTCAGGGCCTGCTGGCCGCCGGAGACCTCGGCCGCGAGAACGGTCCCGGTCATGGCCGCACCTCTCCCTCGAGCTTGACGCGGATCGCCTCCGCGAGCGGGTCGACCTTGTTGTCCATGTGCCGTTCGTAGAGCCAGGCGATGAGGAACGTGGTGGCGAACTGCAGCAGACCGAACACGTAGGCCACGTTGATGTTGCCGATCAGCTGGTAGCCCATGAAGTCACGGGCGTAGCCCGAGGCGAGCACGTAGAGCAGGTACCAGCTGAGGAACACGATGGTCATCGGGAAGGCGAAGGCCCGGAACCTCTTGCGCAGCTCGATGAACTCAGCACTGCGCTGAACGGCTATCAGTCGGTCGGCTTCCTCGTCGATGCTGCTGCTCACCGGGCCTCCTCGAGGGGCGCGTGCACGCTCCCGCCTGCTGCGGGAGTGACGTCGGTCACTCGGGGGGCTGCCCGATGTTTGGGGCCGGTAAACGCGCATCTGCCTGCCCGAGCCCGGCGCGGCCCGGCTGGAGACCTATCGTCGAGCCCCGTGACCTCCCTGCCGGCCGCCGCTGATCCTGCTGCCCACCTCGCGACGATGCCCGGCGTGGCGGAGGCGGTCGAGCGTGCCCGTCGCGCCGTCGACGACCTGCGCGGCCACCGGGTCCTCCGCCGGTCCGCCGACCGGGTGGCTGCCGAGTCGGCGCTGCGCGGTGCCCGGGCCTCGGCAGCGCTGGCCGGCGCGGAGGTCCCGCTGGACGTGCTGCGCGCGGCCCTGACCCCGCCACCAGAATCCGGTGATCATGAAGGTTCCACCCCGCAAGTGCAGGGGGAACCTTCATGATCACCGACATCGGGCGGTTGGTGGACGTCGACGCCGGCGTGGTGCAGGGCGCCCTGCGGGTCGCGGCCGAGATCGGTCCGCTGCGCGCCACCTGGTCACAGGCGCCGCTGCAGGTGGTGGCCCGGCTGCACACCCTGGCCGCCGTGGGCTCGGTGCCGGACGACGTGCTGGGCCGGCCGGCTGCAGCAGCCGCCACCCGGCTGGCCGGCCTCGGCCAGCTGCTGACCGCGCCCAGCACCGCACCGGCCCTGGTCGTCGCGGCGGTGGTGCACGCCGAGCTGGCGACGATGGGCGCCTTCGCGGTGGGCGCCGGGATCATCGGCCGGGCCGCCGGTCGGCTCACGATGGTCGGCCGCGGGTTGGACCCCACCGCGGTGTCGGTACCCGAGGTGGGTCACCTCGAGCTGGGCCGCGAGACTTATCTGCAGGCGCTGGCCGGCTACCGGCAGGGCGGCCCGGACGGCATCGCCGCCTGGCTGGTGCACTGCGCCGAGGCTGTGGTGCTCGGTGCCCGCGAAGGTGTCGCCGTGTGCGAGTCGATCCAGCGCGGCGCCTGACCGGCGAAAACCGTGGCCCGACAAAGAGCGGCGCCCCCGGGAGGGCGCCGCCTGGGGCACGTCAGACCGGGTTACCAGGCGTGCACCGTTCATCGGGAGACCAGGACTAGCCTGGCTCGCCGGCCCGTACATGGGCAGGTCGCCGCGTGGGTGCCCAGCTGCCGTGCTTCACCCACAGGTCTAACGCACGGACGGTCTCCGGGGGAAGGGTCCGCAGCCCTTCTTTACCTGCCTCCCAGGCCAGCGCGGCGTGTCGCGCGACCGACACGCGGCAGTCGTTGACGGGCCGCGCCCCTGCGCCGCGCGGCGAACCACACGACGCCCGCGGTCGCGGCGCCGGCGCTCATCGCGACGGCAGCCAGCGTGCTCGGTTGCGGCAGGCTGACGCCGGCGAAGCGATCCCGCAGCCTCACCGGGCGGGTGAACACGAGCATCGGCCAGTCCCGCGACTGCAGCTTCCTTGCGCAGACCGCGGTCGGGGTTCACGGCGTACGGGTGCCCGACCGCCTCGAGCATCGGCAGGTCGGTCACCGAGTCGCTGTAGGCGTAGCTCCGGGACAGGTCGTAGCCCTCGGTCCCGGCGAGCTCGCGGATCGCCGCCGCCTTGGTCTCGGCGTACGCGTAGTACTCGATGGCGCCGGAGTACTTGCCGTCCTCGACGACCATCCGGGTCGCGATCACATGGTCCGCGCCGAGCATCTGCCCGATCGGCTCGACGACCTCGGCGCCCGACGTGCTGACGATGACGACGTCCCGGCCGGCGAGGTGGTGCTCCTCGATCAGTGTCGCGGCCTCTTCGTAGATCAGCGGGTCGATCAGCTGGTGCAGGGTCTCGGCGACGATGACCTTGACCTGCTCGACGTCCCAGCCGGTCGCCATCGACGACAGGTAGGCGCGCATCCGCTCCATCTGGTCGTGGTCGGCACCGCCCACCAGGTAGACGAACTGGGCGTAGGCGCTGCGCAGCACGGCCCGCCGGTTGATCAGCCCGCCCTGGTAGAAGGACCGGCTGAACGCCAGCGTGCTCGACCTCGCGATGATCGTCTTGTCGAGGTCGAAGAACGCGGCGGTCCGGGTCGGGACGGCTGCGGGTGTCCGGGGCTGGGCGGGGTCGGCCACGTATTGAGCATAGGGACGGCAAAATTCGACGCCCGCGGGGGCGCAACGTTTGCGCGTCCGGGCGCGGCGGGTACATCCTGAACTTGGAGCTCCGCTGCGACGGAGCCCCCCGCGTCCGTCCCATCCCCCCCGGGTCGGACCGCAGACGGCCCCCGCTCTCCCCCCCGGCGGGGGCCGTCGCATGTCCGGGGCCGTCCGGCTGACCGTCAAGGTGCCGTCCGCCGGTCCCGCCGCCGGCACTGGTCATCCCCAGCCCGGCCGTCGCTCGGCGTCGTCCCCAGCTGCCTGCGCGGACCCGCCGGCGGCCCTTGTCCCGGGCCACCGTGGTCACCCGACCTCGGAGGTGGCCGTGCCTGCTCGTCCGCTGCTGCTCACCGGCGACCCGGTCCTGCTCGACGACCTGCTCCGGCTGGCGGCCTCGGCCGGCGTCGAGACCGAGGTCGCCCACGACGTCGTCGCGGCCCGCGGCTCCTGGGCCGCCGCACCGCTGGTGCTGGTCGGTGCGGACGCCGTCCGTGAGCTGGCCAGCGTCGGCCTGCCACGGCGCCCCGGAGTCCTGGTGGTGCCCACCGGCCTGGGCGACAGCACTGTCTGGGCAGCTCGCAGCCTCAGCCGGTGCCGAGTCGGTGCAACCGTTGCCGGGTGCCGAGGCGCTGCTGGCGGACCGGCTGGCGGCTTCGGCCGACGGTCCGGCGAGCGGCACGACGGTCGCCGTCCTTGGCGGTCGCGGCGGTGCCGGTGCCTCGACGCTGGCGTGCGCCCTGGCCCGCGTCGCGGCCGGCACCCGCGCCGTGCTGCTGGTCGATGCCGACCCGTACGGCGGTGGGCTGGACCTGCTGATGGGCGCCGAGGACCTGCCCGGGCTGCGGTGGCCGGACCTCGCCACGGCCCGCGGCCGGGCCAGCCCGGACGATCTGCGGGCAGCCCTGCCCCGTTCCGACGGCGTCACCTTGCTGTCCTGGCACCGCGGCGACCCGGTCGACCTGCCGGCTGCAGCGATGGACCTGGTGCTCGAAGCCGGCCGACGCGGTCATGACCTGGTCGTCGTCGACCTGCCCCGTAGCCCGGATCCCGCGGCGATGACGGCGGTGTCGGCCGCCGACACGGTGCTGCTCGTCGTACCGGCCGAGGTCCGTTCGGTGGCGGCGGCGGGCCAGCTCGCGGGCCGGCTCGCCGGTCGGGTCGCCGACCTTCGCGTCGTCGTGCGCGGCCCGTCACCTGCTCGGCTGACCGACCGGCTGGTCGCTGCAGAGCTCGGGCTGCCGCTGGTCGGCTGGCTGTCCCCGGAGCCCGGGCTGGCCGGCGCCCAGGAGCGCGGCGAGCCGCCGGGGCGCATCGGGGCGTGGACCGCTGGCCAGGTTGTGCACCGACCTGCTCGCGGACCTCCCCGGAGCGGCGGGTCAGGTGGCGTGAGCACCGACCCGGCCTTGGTGACCCGGGTCGCCGAACGGCTCGCGCAGGCGGGGCAGGCGCCGACCGCATCCGCCGTGACGACGGCCGTGCGGCACGAGGGTGCGGTGCTCGGCGGTCCGGGGCTGCTCGCGGTGGTCGCGGAGGTCCGCTCCGAGCTCACCGGCTTCGGGCCGCTCGAGCCGTTGCTCGCCGACGGCGAGGTGAGCGACGTGCTCGTCAACGGTCCCGCCGAGGTGTGGGTCGACCGCGGAGGCGGGCTGACCCGCGCCGACGTCCGGTTCCGCGACGAGGCAGCCGTACGCCGCCTGGCACAGCGGCTCGCGGCGTCAGCCGGTCGGCGCCTCGACGTCGCGCGGCCCACCGTGGACGCGCGGCTGGCCGGGGGAGTGCGGCTGCACGCCGTCCTGCCGCCGGTGTCCCCGGCAGGAACGCTGGTCAGTCTCCGGGTGGCGCGGCGGCGCACCTTCACCCTGGCCGAGCTGGTGGCCTGCGGCACGGTGCCGGCCGGTCTCGACCAGGTCCTCGACGACCTGGTGCGCGCCCGGGTGTCCTTCCTGGTCACGGGCGGCACCGGCAGCGGGAAGACCACGGTGCTCGCCACCCTGCTGTCGCAGGTGCCCGCCGCGGAGCGGATCGTCCTGGTCGAGGACTCCGGCGAGCTGGCCCCGGACCATCCGCACGTGCTGCGGCTCGAGGCGCGCACCGCGAACGTCGAGGGCGCCGGTGCCGTCGACCTGCGCGCGCTGGTCCGCGAGGCGCTGCGGATGCGGCCGGACCGCATCGTCGTCGGCGAGGTCCGTGGGGCCGAAGTGGTCGAGCTGCTGGCCGCTCTGAACACCGGCCACGACGGCGGCGCGGGCACCGTGCACGCCTCGACCGCGGCGGCGGTCCCGGCCCGCCTCGAGGCTCTCGCGTTGGCCGCGGGGCTGCCCCGGGAGGCGTTGCACAGCCAGCTCGCTGCCGGCGTCCAGGTCGTCGTGCACCTGGTCCGCACGCCGAGGGGCGAGCGCCGGGTGCGCGAGATCGGCTGCCTGGTGCGCGAGCGCGACGGGCTCAGCCGGGTGGTGGCCGCCCTGCGCGTCGACGATGCCGGACGGCTCGTCGCCGACGAGGCGGCGGGCGCGTTGACGTCGTTGCTGTCGGGGAGTCCGCCGTGACCGGAAGTGTCGCCGGCGCGCTGGCCGTCGGGCTTGCCGCAGCGGCTGGTGCCCTCCAGCCGGGCGGGCGGGCAGCAGTGCTGCGCCGGGTCTCGGCAGCTCGACCCGGCCCCCGTCGGCGACCCCGACCGGCAGATGTGCCCTGGTGGACTCCGGTGCCGATCGTGGCGCTGGTGGTCGCCTGGTCGGGTCGGTCGGTGGTGCTCGGCGCGGCCGCCGGGGTGGCCGTCCAGGCCGTCGCCCGGGCGGCCTGGGCACGCGCCGCCCGTCGTCGCGCCGCCCGACGGCGTGCTGCGGCGGTCGACCTGCTCGCCTCGTTGGCGGCCGAGCTGCGCGGCGGTGCCGCGCCCCGGATGGCGCTGGCTGCAGCAGCCCGTCCGCGGCACGCGAGGGTCGCGGCGGCGGCCCGCAGCCCGGCCGCAGACGTGATGCTCGCGCTGGCGGCGGCCGACGGCGGCGTCGGCCTGCTCGTCGACCTCGCCGCGGCCTGGCGGCTGGTCGAGGTCACCGGGGCCAGGCTGGCCGGCCCGGCGGCCAGGCTCGCCGAGTCCGCGCGCGCCGACGAGGCCGTCCGGCGCGAGGTCGCGGCCCAGCTGGCAGGACCCCGGGCGACCGCTCTGCTCCTCGCTCTGCTGCCGGGCACCGGGGTCCTCCTGGGTTCCGCGCTCGGTGCCGACCCGGGCGGGTTCCTGCTGTCGACGCAGCCGGGTCGGCTGTGCCTGCTCTCCGGTGCGTCGCTGGTGGCCGCCGGTGTCGCCTGGACCGAGGCCATCGTGGCCCGGGCGGAGGGCCGGTGAACGCGGCCGGCGCAGCGGTGCTGCTCGCCGCGCTGGCCGGGTTGCTCACCCGCGGCGAGCGGTCGGTCGCCGCCGCGCGACTGCACCGGCTCCGGCAGGGAGCGGCGAGAGCCCGGCATGCCGATGGCCCGGCTGCCGGGCACCGGTCCCGGATGCTGGCTGGAGCCGAGCTGTCGAGCTGGGTGGCCCGGGCGGTGGCGGCGGTCGCTGCCGCGATGCTGGTCACCGGTCGCGCCGGAGCCGCTCTGGTGCTGGTCGTCCTGGCGCTGTGCCTCGGTGTGCCCGCTGCCCGTCGTCGCCGACAGGCGGCTGCCTCGCGGGCCGTCGTCGACCGGGACCTCCCGCGGGCCGCGGACCTGACGGCCGCCTGCCTGGAAGCGGGGGCGTCTCCGGCCGACGCGCTCCTCGCGGTGGGAGACGCGATCGGCGGTCCGGTCGGAGTGCGGCTACGGGCGGTGTCCCTCGCCGCGCGGGCAGGTGCCGACCTGCCCGACCTCGCCGGCGCTGACGAGGAGGACCCGCTCGCGGCTCTGCTCCGGGCGGTGGCCCGGGCCACGGTCACCGGGGCGCCGCTGGCCGACTCGGTGCGCGAGGTCGCGACCGACCAACGAGACCGGGCTCGGTGGCGGGCACTGGAACGCGCCCGCCGGGCCGGCGTACAGGCCGTCGGTCCCCTCGCGGTGTGTTTCCTCCCCGCGTTCGTCCTGGTCGGCGTGGTCCCGGTCGTCGTGGGCGTGGCACGCACCCTTCTCGTCGGCTGGTCATGACCATCCACAGCCTGCCGATGTCGCCGATCCGTCCACATCTGGCGTCGTCGGCGACCGGCGAGCACCCCCGGCGCCCGACGGTGGAGGTGGGCCGGACGTCACCGGTCACCGAGGGCGCCGCCGGTCGTGGCGCGGGCAGGGACGAGGTGAGACATGGCGGGGCCGGGAGTGCGCGGGCGGTCCGTCGGTGCTGGTCGCGAGCAGGGCATGACGACGGCGGAGTACGCCGTCGGGACGGTGGCGGCCTGCGGCTTCGGCGGCATCCTCTACAAGATCCTGACCAGCCCCGACGTCACGAGGATGCTCAAGGACCTCGTCGAACGGGCACTCAGCGTGGCGTTCTGACCGTGCCGGGACCTCGAGGCGATCGTGATCGCGGGTCCGCGACCGCCGAGCTGGCGGTGGTCCTGCCGGCCGTCGTGCTGCTCGCGGTGCTCGGGGTCTGGGCGGTCGCCGCCGTGGCTGCGCACCTGCGCTGTGTCGACGCGGCGGGCGCGGGTGCCCGGGCCCTGGCGCGGGGCGAGCCGGTCGCAGCGGTCGAGGAAGTCGTCGCGCAGGTGGCTCCGCCCGGCGCGATGGTCAGGTTGAGCCGGGACGGCGACCTCGTGGTGGTCGAGGTGCGGGCGACGGTGCGCCTTCCGGGGCCGTGGTCGCGGGACGGGCCGGGGCTCGACGTCGGGGACCGGGCGGTCGCCGTCGACGAGGGCGCCGACCCGTGACCCGCTGCCCTGCCGACCGGGGTTCTGCCGGGCTGCTGATGGTCTGGGCCGCCGCGGTCGTCCTGGCTGCGACGACCGCGGCGGTGGTCTGGGGCGGCGCCGTGGTCGCCCGGCACCGCGCGACCCGGACGGCCGACCTGGCGGCCCTCGCGGCGGCCAGCGCGGCGGCCTCCGGTGGTGACCGACCCTGCAGCGCCGCCGTGCGGGTGGCCCGGCCGGCCGGCGCCGACGTGGCGGCCTGCGAGCTGCTGCCGGACGGCTCGGTGCTGGTGGTCGTCGAGCTGCGGTGCCGGTGGCGGTGCCCGGCCTGGACATGCCACCGGCCCGGGCCAGGGCCCGGGCCGGCGTGAAGCAGTGACGTCAGATCTCGTCGCGGTGCCGGCCGGAGGTGGAGGTGGCCGATGTGTCGTGCGCGGTGAGGTCGGAGGGCTGGTCGTCGGTGCCGGGTGTCGGTGTGCTGGTGGTCGACGTGGCTGTTGTCGACCGCCGTCTCGTCGCCGGCGGCGGCGGTTTCGCCGGTGGTGGTGGCCGTGTCCGGCCGCCGGTCGCGGGCGAGCCTCTCCTGCAGGGCCTCGTTCTCGGCCCGCAGCTGGGCGCGCTCCTCCTCGATCTTCGAGACCGACTCGCGCTGCCGGGACTTGGTCTCCTTGCGCTCGATGCGCTTCCGCCGCGACCGGGCCAGCGACTTCATCAGGAGGTACACGCCGAGGAAGAACAGCAGCATGGTCGCGACGCCGGCGACGAAGACGCCGCTGACCGTGGTGCCGATCGTCTGGCCGAAGACCTCGAACTGAGCGTCCTCACCGCCGTCGTAGATGGCACCGGCAGTCACAGCGGCAGCAACGATCATGAACAGAAGGCCGAGAGCCAACATGGAGAACCCCTTTCGCTGACGAACCCTTGCCCCAGGAACGCGGGGTTCATGCACCTGCCACCTCGGCGCGTCGCCGAGCACCACCGCGAGCAGCCGCAAGGCACCAGCCTTGTCCAGCGGCTCGTTGCCGTTGCCGCACTTGGGTGACTGGACGCAGGAGGGGCAACCCTCGAGGCACTCGCACGCGGCGATCGCATCGTAGGTCGCCGTCAGCCACTCGACGGCCGCGCCGTGCCCGCGCTCGGCGAACCCCGCACCGCCGGGGTGCCCGTCGTACACGAAGACCGTCATCCGGCCGGTGTCGGCGTGGTGCGCCGTCGACACCCCGCCGATGTCCCACCGGTCGCAGGTCGCGAACAGCGGCAGCAGCCCGATCGACGCGTGCTCGGCGGCGTGCGCGGCGCCGGGTACGTCGGCGGCGCCCAGCCCGGCGCGCTCCAGCCCCGCCGCGTCGACCGTCCACCAGACCGCCCGGGTTCGCAGCTGCCGCGGCGGCAGGTCGAGCGGCTCCTCGCCGAGCACCTCACCGGTGATCGTCCGGCGGCGCAGGAAGGACACCACCTGGTTGGTCACCTGCACGGTGCCGAACGACAGCGTGACGTGCTCCCACTCGCGCGACCGTGCGGTCTCGACGACCTCGATCTCGGTGACGTCCCGCGCGACGGTCGACCAGTCCGGCGCGGCCCGGGCCATCCGGGCGACCTGGTCGGCGAGGTCCAGCTCGGACACCAGGTAGGTCTCGCCCTGGTGGACGTAGACCGCGCCGGCGTGCACCGTCACGTGCGCGGCCGCCCCGTCGACCGTGCCCAGCAGCCGCCCGGTGCCCTCCTCGACCAGCCCGACCGGGCCGGCTCCGACCCCGCGGATGTCGGCCAGGTCGCTGGCCCGCTCGGCCCGGGTCCAGTACAGCCCGGGTGCCCGGCGGCGCAGCATCCCGCGGGAGACCAGGTGGTCGGCCACCTGGCCGGCCTCCGGCGCGAAGGCGGTCAGCTCGTCGTCCCGCAGCGGTGGCAGCTCGGCCGCGGCGGCGCACAGGTGCGGCGCGAGCACGTGCGGGTTGCCGGGGTCCAGCACGGTCGCCTCGACCGGCCGGCCGAACAGCGTCTCGGGATGGTGGGTCAGGTAGGTGTCCAGCGGGTCGTCCCGGGCCACCAGCACCGCCAGGGCGCCCTGCCCGGCCCGGCCGGCCCGGCCGGCCTGCTGCCAGAGGGAGGCCCGGGTGCCCGGCCAGCCGGCGAGCAGCACCGCGTCCAGCCCGGCCACGTCCACGCCGAGCTCGAGCGCGGTCGTCGACGCCACCCCGAGCAGCCGGCCGGACTGCAGGTCGGCCTCCAGCGCCCGGCGCTCCTCCGGCAGGTAGCCCGCGCGGTAGGCCGCTACCCGCGCGGCCAGATCCGGGTCGACCTCCGCCAGCAGCCGCCGGGTGGTCGACGACACGGTCTCGGCCGCGCGGCGGGAGCGGACGAAGGCCACCGTGCGCACGCCGTCGGCGACCAGGTCGGCCAGCAGGTCGGCGACCTCGGCGGTGGCGCTCCGGCGTACCGGCGCCTGGTTCTCACCCGCCAGCTCGGTCAGCGGCGGCTCCCACAGCGCGAACAGCAGCTCGCCGCGCGGCGAGCCGTCGTCGGTCACCGGCACCACCTCGCGGCCCACCAGCCGGGCGCCGGACACCTCCGGGTCGGTGACGGTCGCCGACGCCAGCACGAACACCGGGTCGGCGCCGTAGTGGGCGCAGATCCGCTGCAGGCGACGCAGCACGGCCGCGACGTGCGAGCCGAACACCCCGCGGTAGCGGTGGCACTCGTCGACCACGACGTACTGCAGGTCGCGGAAGAACCGGGCCCACCGCGGGTGCCCCGGCAGCATCGACCGGTGCAGCATGTCCGGGTTCGTCAGCACGTACGCCGCGTGCCGGCGCACCCAGTCGCGGGACTCGGTCGGGGTGTCGCCGTCGTACGTCGCGGCACGGACCGCCTCCAGTCCGAGCCCGCCGAGGGCGCGCAGCTGGTCGGCCGCCAGCGCCTTGGTGGGCGAGAGGTAGAGCGTGGTCGGTGGCGTCGCGACACCACCGGCGTCGGCCGACTCGAGGACCGCCGACAAGGCGGGCAGCAGGTAGCACAGCGACTTGCCGGACGCGGTCCCGGTGGCGACCACGGTCGAGCGACCGCCCCGGACCAGCTCGGCGGCCTGCACCTGGTGCGACCACGGAGCATCGACGCCGCTGGCGACGAGCGCGTCGACGACCGCCGGATGGGTCCAGGACGGCCACCCGACCGGCCGGCCGGGCCGCCCCGGCACCCGCTCGACGTGGGTGAGCCGGTCGCGGCGGCCGGCCGGAGCGATCAGCCGGGCCAGCCGCTCGTCAGCCCGGCTCGGGGCCGGGAGCGGGTCAGGCTGCGGCACCTCGGCAGTGTGCCACCCGCGTACGACACGGCCGGGGATGGTTGAATGCGACCGGTCACGGGGCAGACCCGGGGCAGCAGGCCCGGAAGATCGTGCCCGACCAGACTCCGACCGACAGCAGGAGGACTTGTGGACCTCTCCCTCTCGACCCGTACCGAGGGCGACCGCACCATCGTCGAGGTGGGCGGCGAGATCGACGTCTACACCGCGCCGCGACTTCGCGAGCAGCTCGTCGACCTGGTCGCCGACGGCAAGTACCACCTCGTGGTCGACATGGAGCGCGTCGACTTCCTGGACTCCACCGGCCTGGGTGTCCTGGTCGGCGGCCTCAAGCGGGTCCGCGCCCACGACGGCTCCCTGCGGCTGGTGTGCACCCAGGAGCGCATCCTGAAGATCTTCCGGATCACCGGGCTCACCAAGGTCTTCCCGATCCACGGGTCGGTCGAGGAAGCGGTCGCAGCCACCGAGTGATCGCGTCCCACCTCAGCGTCCACCGACAGAGTGCAGGAAGGTCCCGTGTGGCCACGGTAGAGCTCAGGTTCAGCGCGCTGCCGGCGCACGTCCGTACTGCCCGGCTGGTCGCCGCAGCCGTCGCCCGGCGCTCCGGTGTCGACGAGGCAGTCCTGGACGAGGTGCGGCTCGCCGTGGGCGAGGCGTGCTCGCGCGCCGTGCACCTGCACCGTCGCCACTGCCCGGAGCGGCCGGTCCTGGTCACCCTGGTCGACGACGAGGACGCCTTCCGGGTCGCGGTCACCGACGAGGCACCGACCCAGATCGACGGCGGCGAGGGATTCGGCCTCCTGGCCGACGTCGCCGACCTGGTCGACGCCGAGGCGGTCCCGCCGGGCGTGGGCCTGGCCGTCATCGCCGGCCTGGTCGACGATGTCGTCGTCGAACCGGGCCGGGACACCGGTGCCGTCATCCGGATGACCTGGCCCACCGCGGGCTAGGCCCGCCGCGCTTCTGCCGCCCCGGGTTTTGGCTCGATGACGACGGCTGCGTAGACTCCGGCGGCGCTGGGTCCACCCCCGCCCGCGAAACAGTCGTCGGGCTGGCGGGGTCGGGCCCCGAGGGGTCGTCCCCTCGCGCGCTACTCGGTCCGGGTTTCCACCGCGGTGCGGTGGCGCCCACGTCTAGGAGGACGCATGTCGGGGCTCACCCGTGCCGCCAGTGGTGACACGCTCGATCTGAGCGGCGCCAACCTCAGCTACGTCGTGGTGGTCGCCGCCATCGCGCTCGTCGCGCTCGGCTTCGCCGTGTCGCTGCGCCGCAGCGTGCTCGCCGCGGGCCAGGGCACCGAGAAGATGCAGAGCATCGCGGCCGCCGTGCAGGAGGGCGCCTCGGCGTTCCTCACCCGGCAGTTCAAGACCCTGGCCGCTTTCGCGGTGCTCGCGCTGATCCTGCTGAGCCTGCTGCCGGCCGACACCGCCGGCATCCGGATCGGCCGGTCGGTCTTCTTCGTCGTCGGTGCCGGGTTCTCGGCCTTCATCGCGTACGCCGGCATGGGCCTGGCCACTCGCGCCAACGTCCGGGTCGCGGCCGCCGCGCGTGAGGCGGACGGCGCGGCCACCGCGATGCGCATCGCCTTCCGCACCGGTGGCGTCGTCGGGTTCCTGACGGTCGGTCTCGGCCTGCTCGGCGCGGCCTCGGTCGTCTTCATCTTCAAGGGCGACGCCCCGACGGTGCTCGAGGGCTTCGGCTTCGGTGCCGCCCTGCTGGCCATGTTCATCAGGGTCGGCGGCGGAATCTTCACCAAGGCCGCCGACGTCGGCGCGGACCTGGTCGGCAAGGTCGAGCAGGGGATCCCCGAGGACGACCCGCGCAACGCCGCCACCATCGCCGACAACGTCGGCGACAACGTCGGCGACTGCGCCGGCATGGCTGCGGACCTCTTCGAGTCGTACGCCGTGATGCTGGTCGCCGCGCTGATCCTCGGCAAGGCCGCCTTCGGCGAGGAGGGTCTGGTCTTCCCGCTGATCGTCCCGGCCATCGGTGCCGTCACCGCGATCATCGGCGTGTTCCTCACCAAGCTGCGCCCGACCGACAAGAGCGGCATGCAGGCCATCAACCGGGCCTTCTTCACCTCGGCGGGGATCTCCGCGGTGCTCTGCGCGGTCGCCGCGTTCGTCTACCTGCCGTCCTCGCTGTCCGGGCTGGCCGACGTCCCGCAGGACATCGTCGCCGACGCCGGCGACCGCGACCCGCGGCTGCTCGCCATCGGCGCCGTCGTGATCGGCATCGCCCTCGCCTCGGTGATCCAGCTGCTGACCGGCTACTTCACCGAGGGCAACAAGCGCCCGGTGCAGGACATCGTGAAGACCTCGCTCACCGGTCCGGCGACCGTCATCCTGTCCGGCTTCACCGTCGGTCTCGAGTCGGCGGTCTACACCGCGCTGCTCATCGGCTCGGCCGTGTTCGGCGCCTACCTGCTCGGTGGCGGCTCGGTCATCCTCGGCCTGTTCTGCGTCGCGCTGGCCGGCACCGGCCTGCTGACGACGGTCGGCGTCATCGTCGCCATGGACACCTTCGGCCCGATCTCGGACAACGCCCAGGGCATCGCCGAGATGTCCGGTGACATCGACGCCGCCGGCGCCCGGGTGCTCACCGACCTCGACGCGGTCGGCAACACCACCAAGGCGATCACCAAGGGCATCGCGATCTCGACCGCCGTGCTGGCGGCCACTGCGCTGTTCGGGGCGTTCACCGACTCGGTGAAGACGGCGGTGACCGACACGGGCGCCCAGCTCGACGACAACATCCGCAACCTGCAGTACACCGGCGTGCTCAACGTCTCCGACCCGAAGAACCTGGTCGGCCTGATCATCGGCGCGTCCGTGGTCTTCATGTTCTCGTCGCTGGCGATCAACGCAGTGACCCGTGCGGCCGGCGCGATCGTGTTCGAGGTCCGCCGCCAGTTCCGGGAGATCCCGGGGATCATGGAAGGGACCGCCAAGCCGGAGTACGGCAAGGTCGTCGACATCTGCACCCGCGACTCCCTGCGCGAGCTGGCCACTCCGGGTCTGCTCGCCGTCCTGGCCCCGATCGCCGTCGGCTTCGGCCTCGGAGTCGGTGCACTCGGCTCCTACCTGGCCGGCGCCATCGCCGCCGGCACCCTGATGGCGATCATGCTCGCCAACTCCGGCGGCGCGTGGGACAACGCCAAGAAGCTGGTCGAGGACGGCGCCAACGGGGGCAAGGGCTCGCCCGCCCACGAGGCCACCGTGATCGGTGACACTGTCGGTGACCCGTTCAAGGACACCGCCGGTCCGGCCATCAACCCGCTGATCAAGGTGATGAACCTGGTGTCCCTGCTGATCGCCCCGGCCGTCGTGTCGCTGTCGGTCGGTGCCGACGCCAACACCGGCCTGCGGATCCTGGTCGCGCTGGTCGCGGCCGCGATCATCGTCGGGGCAGTGGTGTTCTCCAAGCGCCGGAGCATCGCGGTCGCCGAGGAGAAGGACGAGGCCGGCCTCGCCCAGGTCTGATCTCCTCCGGGACGCCTTCGTCGCGGCCGGCTACACCGTTGACGGTGTGGCCGGCCGCCTCGGTCCGGTCGCCGCCGAGGCGCTGGGCCGGCACGAGACCGTGCCCGCCCGGCGGGCCACCACCGGCGGCGACGCCCTGGACACCCTCATCCGGCTGTTCCTGCTGCAGCTGCCGGTGCCGCAGGAGGCCGCGAGCCGGGCCCTGCCGCTGGATGCCGCGGTGGACCTCGGGGTGCTCTACGCCGACGGCGCCGAGGTGCACCCACGGCTGGACGTTCGTCCGCACGGCGACGCGGCCGGCGCCGACCTCTGGTGGGTGGTCTCCGATCTCGGCACCGGCCTGGACGGCGCAGGCGGCCCGCTGCCGGCCGAGCACGTGCTCGGGGTCGGCGGTGCCTCGACGACCCTCGCCCAGCTCACCCCGCCGGCCCCGGTCGGGCGCACCCTCGACGTCGGCACCGGCAGCGGGGTGCAGGCACTGCACGCCTCCCGGCACTCCCGCGAGGTCGTCGCGACCGACGTCTCGGCCCGGGCGCTGCAGCTCGCCGGACTCACGGCGGCGCTGTCCGGCGTACCCGTGGACCTCCGGCTCGGCGACCTGCTCGAACCGGTCCGCGGCGAGACGTTCGACCTGGTCGTGAGCAACCCGCCGTTCGTCATCGGCGCCCCGGCCGGCGGCACCCGGCGCACCTATCGCGACAGCGGGCTGCCCCTGGACACCGTCGGGGCCCGGCTGGCCGGCGAGGCCCCGGGCCTGCTCGCCGACGGCGGCACCCTGGTGATGCTCGCCAACTGGGTGCTGCGTGACGGCGAGCCGTGGGAAGAACGGGTCGCCGGCTGGCTGCCCGAGCGGGGCGTCGACGCGCTGGTGGTGCAGCGGGAGACCCTGGACCCGGCCGCCTACGTCGCCACCTGGCTGCGCGACGCGGGGGAGCGCGGCTCGCCCGGCTACCTCGCGCGGTACGACGGGTGGCTGGCCGCGCTCGAGCGCGACCGGGTGACCGGGGTCGGCTTCGGCTTCCTGGTGGCCCGCCGCACCGGCGCCGATCGCCGCGTGACCACGCTGGACTGGCCGCACCCGGTCGAGCAGCCGCTGGGCCCGCACCTGGCCGGCTGGCTGGACCGCCAGCGCTGGCTGGCCGCCCGGGTGGACGACGCGACGCTGGCCGACTCGACCGTCACCCTGGCGCCGGACGTCGTGCAGGAGCAGCTCGGCCAGCCCGGGGCCGAGCACCCGGAGCACGTCGTGCTGCGCCAGCAGACCGGCCTGCGCCGCGCCTTCGGCAGCGACACGGCGACCGCGGCGCTGGTCGGTGCCTGCGACGGGACGCTGCCCGTGGGCACCCTGATCGCGGCCGTCCGGCAGGTGCTCGGCGAGGACGACGGCGCCGGTGCCGGACCCGGCTCCCCGGAGCTGCTCACCCAGGTCCGCCTGCTGGTCGAGGCAGGCGTGCTGACACCATCGGTTTGACAGCGGTTGCCATCCTTAGGCGCGCAACCGCCGTACGAAGACGTTGACGGACGACGACAGGACAGGCAGGGACGTGGCCGCGAAGGACCAGACGCAAGCCGGCAACCGCCGACTGGTGATCGTCGAGTCGCAGACCAAGGCGAAGACGATCGAGGGCTACCTCGGCGCGGGCTACGACGTCCAGGCCAGCGTCGGCCACATCCGTGACCTCCCGACGCCGTCGGAGCTGCCGGCGAGCGAGAAGAAGGGCCGGTTCGGCAAGTTCGCCGTCGACGTGGACGCCGACTTCGAGCCGTTCTACGTCGTCGACGCCGACAAGAAGCGGAAGGTCGCCGAGCTCAAGCGGGCGCTCAAGGATGCGGACGAGCTGTTCCTCGCGACCGACGAGGACCGCGAGGGCGAGGCCATCGCCTGGCACCTGCTGCAGGTGCTCGAGCCCAAGGTCCCGGTCCGCCGGATGGTGTTCCACGAGATCACCCGGGACGCGATCCGGGCCGCCGTCGAGCAGACCCGTGACCTCGACCTGCACCTGGTCGACGCCCAGGAGACCCGACGCATCCTGGACCGGCTCTACGGCTACGAGGTCTCCCCGGTGCTGTGGCGCAAGGTCCGCCAGGGGCTGTCGGCCGGCCGCGTGCAGTCCGTCGCGACCCGGCTGGTCGTCGAGCGGGAGCGGGAGCGCATCGCGTTCCGGGCCGCGGAGTACTGGGACATCGAGGCCACCCTCGACAAGGCGGAAGAGAACGGCAACCGCTCCAACTCATTTGATGCGCGGCTCGTGGCGGTCGACGGCCGTCGCGTTGCCACTGGCCGCGACTTCGGCCGGGACGGCCGGCAGGTCGCCCGGTTCGACGGTGTGCAGCTCGACGAGCCGACCGCGGTCGCCCTGGCCGACGCGCTGCGCGAGTCGGACTTCGCCGTCCGGTCGGTCGAGGACAAGCCCTACGTACGCCGGCCGTCGGCGCCGTTCATGACCTCGACCCTGCAGCAGGAGGCCAGCCGCAAGCTGCGGATGACCGCGCAGACCGCCATGCGGGTCGCCCAGCGGCTGTACGAGAACGGCCACATCACCTATATGCGTACCGACTCGACCACGCTGTCGGAGTCCGGGTTGAACGCGGCGCGCAGCCAGGCGCGGGACATCTACGGGCCGGAGTACGTGCCCGACGTGCCCCGCCGCTACGAGCGCAAGGTGAAGAACGCGCAGGAGGCGCACGAGGCGATCCGCCCGTCCGGCGACTCGTTCCGTACGCCGGGCCAGCTCGCGAGCGAGCTCAGCCGCGACGAGCTGGCGCTCTACGACCTGATCTGGAAGCGCACCGTCGCCTCGCAGATGGCCGACGCCCGGGGGCAGACCGTGACGGTTCGGCTCGGGGCCACCACGCCCGACGGCAGTCCCTTCGCGGACGCCGAGTTCTCGACGTCCGGCACCGTCATCACCTTCCGCGGCTTCCTGGCCGCCTACGAGGAGGGCCGGGACGACGATGACACTGCGAGAGGTCCTGGGGGCGAGGGGGAGGAGCGCGAGCGCCGGCTGCCGCAGATGCGCGAGGGCGACCGGCTGACGGTCCTCGACCTGCAGCCCGACGGGCACTCCACGTCGCCGCCGGCGCGCTACACCGAGCCCACGCTGGTGCGGGCGCTGGAGGAGCGCGGCATCGGCCGCCCGTCGACGTACGCCTCGATCCTCGGAACGATCATCGACCGCGGCTACGTGTTCAAGCGCGGGTCGGCGCTGGTGCCCGGCCTGGCTGGCGTTCGCCACCATCGGGCTGCTGGAGAAGCACTTCGGGTCGCTGGTCGACTACGACTTCACCGCCGCGATGGAGGAGGACCTCGACCGGATCGCCAACGGCGAGCAGAACCGGGTCGACTGGCTGCGCAGCTTCTACTTCGGCGGGCAGGACGGCGACCCGGGCCTGCACGAGCTGGTGTCCGGGTTCGGCGACATCGACGCCCGCGAGGTCAACTCGATCCCGATCGGCGACGACATCATCCTGCGGGTCGGCCGGTACGGGCCGTACGTGCAGCGCGGGCCGGACGGCGACGAGTCGTCGCAGCGCGCCTCGGTGCCCGAGGACATGGCGCCCGACGAGCTCACCGTCGAGAAGGCCGAGGAGCTGCTGGCGGCGCCCAGCGGTGACCGCGACCTCGGCGCCCACCCGGAGAGCGGGCTGCCGGTCGTCGCGAAGGCCGGTCGCTACGGGCCGTACGTGACCGAGGTGCTGCCCGACGATGCGGCCAAGAACGCCAAGCCGCGCACTGGCTCGCTGCTGGCGACGATGTCGCTGGACACCGTGACCCTCGACGACGCGCTGCGGCTGCTGAGCCTGCCGCGGGTGGTCGGGCTCGACCCCTCGGACGGTGAGGAGATCACCGCACAGAACGGCCGCTACGGGCCGTACCTCAAGAAGGGCACCGACTCGCGGTCGCTGGACAACGAGGAGCAGATGTTCGACATCACCCTCGACCAGGCCCTGGCGATCTACGCCCAGCCCAAGCAGCGCGGCCGCCGCGCCGCCGCCGCTCCGCTCAAGGAGCTCGGGAACGACCCGACCACCGGGCTGCCGGTCGTGGTGAAGGAGGGCCGGTTCGGGGCGTACGTGACCGACGGCGAGAGCAACGCCACCCTGCGCAAGGCCGACTCGGTCGAGTCCGTGACGATCGAGCGGGCGGCCGAGCTGCTCGCCGAGAAGCGGGCCAAGGGGCCGGCCCCGAAGAAGCGCGCAGCCAAGAAGACCACCGCCAAGAAGGCCGCCAAGAAGCCGGCTGCCAAGAAGACAGCCGCCAAGAAGTCCTGAGCGCCGCCGCTCGAGGCAGTCGGGGCCGCGAGCGGCAGGGTGGTCGGGGCGGCTGGTTACGCTGGGCGCCGTGAGCACCTCGAGCGCCCAGCCGGTCGTGATCCCCGACCACGACCTGCGTGGGGTGCTGCGCATCCCGGCGTTCCGGCAGCTGTGGACCGCACTGTCGCTGTCCAGCCTGGGTGACTGGCTGGGCCTGCTGGCCCTCACCGCGCTGGCCCCCCGGCTGGCCGACGGGGGCTACGCGGCCGCGAACCTCGCCATCGCCGGCGTGTTCATCCTCCGGCTGGCCCCGGCCATCGTCATCGGCCCGCTGGCCGGCGTCGTCGCCGACCGGCTGGACCGCCGGCTCACCATGGTCGTCTGCGACCTGGCGCGGTTCGCGCTGTTCCTGTCGATCCCGCTGGTCGGAACCCTGTGGTGGCTGTTCGTCGCGACGTTCCTCATCGAGGTCGCCAGCCTGATCTGGATCCCGGCCAAGGAAGCCACCGTCCCGAACCTCGTCCCCCGCGAGCGGCTCGAGACCGCCAACCAGCTCAGCCTCTTCACGACGTACGGCTCGGCGCCGGTCGCCGCCGCGATCTTCGCCGGCCTGGCGCTGCTCACCGGCATCCTCGACAACCCGGTGCCGCAGATCGCGGCCGTCGACCTCGCGCTGTACGTCAACGCCGCCACCTTCCTGGTCAGCGCCGTCACCATCCTGCGGCTGACCGCGATCCCGGCCCGCCCGGCGCCGGCCGAGGGCGAGAAGCACCCCAGCGTGTGGCGCACCCTGGTCGAGGGCTGGACGTACGTCGGTCGCACCCGGCTGGTCCGCGGCCTGGTCGTGGGCATGCTCGGTGCGTTCGCAGCGGGTGGCGCGGTGATCGGGCTGGCCCGCACCTACGTCACCGACCTCGGCGGCGGCGACCCGGGCTACGGCCTGCTGTTCGGCACCGTCTTCCTCGGCCTGGCTGGCGGCATGTTCCTCGGCCCCCGGCTGCTGCCCGACTTCAGCCGGCGGCGGATGTTCGGGCTGGCCATCGGCGGCGCGGGGCTGTCCCTGGCGCTGCTCGGCCTGCTCCCCAACCTGGTGCTGGCCGTGCTGATCACGCTGGTGATCGGCGGGTTCGCCGGTGTTGCCTGGGTCACCGGCTACACGCTGCTCGGCCTCGAGGTGGCCGACGAGCTGCGCGGCCGGACGTTCGCCTTCGTGCAGACCATGGTCCGCGTGGTGCTGGTGGCGGTGCTCGCTGTCTCGCCGCTGCTGGCTGCCGCGTTCGGGCGGCACGAGGTCGAGGTCACCGACGCGCTCGCCCTCACCTACAACGGGGCCGCGTTCGTCTTCCTGCTCGCAGGGCTGCTGGCCGCGGCGCTGGGCATCGCGTCGTACCGCCACATGGACGACCGGCGCGGTGTGCCGCTGACCGCTGATCTCGCCGCCGCCTTCCACAGCGAGCCGGTCGGCCGGCACGGCAGCGGTCCACGGAAGGGTTTCTTCATCGCGCTCGAGGGTGGCGAGGGCGCCGGGAAGTCGACCCAGGCGCGCGCGCTGGCCGGCTGGCTCGAGTCGCTCGGGCCACGACGTCCTGGTGACCTTCGAGCCCGGCGCCACCGAGGTCGGCCGCCGGCTCCGCTCGGTGCTGCTCGACCATCCCGAGCCGGCGGTGGACGACGCCGTCGTGGCGCCGCCCGCCCTGTCCGCCCGGACCGAGGCGCTGCTGTTCGCCGCCGACCGGGCCGAGCACGTCGCCACCGTGGTGCGGCCCGCGCTGGCGCTGGGTCACGTCGTGGTCTGCGACCGCTACACCGACTCGTCGGTGGCCTACCAGGGTGCCGGGCGCGAGCTGGCCGGCGTCGAGGTCGGCAGGCTGTCCCGCTGGGCCACCGACGGTCTGCTGCCGCAGCTCACCGTCGTGCTGGACGTGCCCGCCGCCGAGGGCCTGGCCCGGGTCGAGGCCCCGGACCGGCTGGAGTCCGAGCCGCTGGCGTTCCACGAGCGGGTCCGCGCGCGGTTCCTCGAGCTGGCCCGCCGCGGCGGGTCGCGCTACCTGGTCGTCGACGGAACCCTGCCGCCGGGGGAGATCACCGCGGCGATCCGGGCCCGGCTCGAGCCGGCGCTGCCGCGCAGCGCGCAGCAGATCCGGCAGGCCGAGGCGGCCCGCGCGGCCGAGGAGGAGCGGCGGCGGCTCGCCGAGCAGGCCCGGCAGCTCGAGGAGGCGCGGGCCCGGGCCGAGGCCGAGGAGAAGGCCCGGCTCGAGGCGCTGGAGGCCGAGGCCCGGGTGGCGCAGGCCGCCGCCGAGGCAGCTGCGCTGGCCGAGCAGCGCCGGCTGCAGGAGCAGGCCGAGGCCGCCGAACGGGCCCGGCTGGCGGCGATCGCCGAGGCGGAAGCCGCCCAGGTGCGCGAGGAGCACGCCCGGCAGCGGGCGCTGCATGCCGAGCAGCGCAGGCGCGAGAAGGAGCAGGCGCGGCTTGCCCGCGAGCAGGGCGCCCCCCGCCCGGCGCCCGGCCGACCGGCTGCGGACGACACCGCGACCGTCCCGGCAGCGGTGCCCGACGACGAGGCGACCACCCGGCCGGTGAGCCTCACCGACGAGCTGTTCGGAATCGGCACCGACGACGAGCCGGACGACAGCACCGTGCAGCTGCCCCGCGTCCACCACCGGCGCGACGACCCGTGAGCCAGCCGGGCGCCGGAGTCTGGTCCGACCTGGTCGGCCAGCAGGCGACCGTCGCCGTGCTGCAGCGGGCCGTGGCGGCGGCCGCGGCCACCAGGCGCGGTGAGCCGGGGACCGGCATGACCCATGCCTGGCTGTTCACCGGGCCACCCGGGTCGGGCCGGTCCACCGCGGCCCGCGCCTTCGCTGCGGCGCTGCAGTGCGCCGACGACGGCTGCGGCGCGTGTGCGGCCTGCCGCAGCGTGCTCAGCGGCGGCCACCCGGACGTCGAGGTCGTCAACACCCGCAAGCTGTCCATCGGCGTCGACGACGCGCGAGCCCTGGTCTCCCGGGCCGGGCGGCACCCGGCTCTCGGCCGCTGGCAGGTGATGATCGTCGAGGACGCCGACCGGCTCACCGACCAGGCTGGCAACGCGCTGCTCAAGGCCATCGAGGAGCCCACCCCGCACACCGTGTGGCTGCTCTGCGCGCCGTCCGTCGACGACGTCCTGCCCACGGTCCGCTCGCGCTGCCGTCACCTTTCGCTGCGCACACCTCCGACTGACGCGGTCGCCGAGGTCCTGGTCCGTCGCGACGGGATCGACCCGGCGATGGCGTCCTTCGCCGCCCGGGCGGCGCAGGGCCACATCGGCCGGGCCCGACGGCTGGCCACCGACGAGGAGTCCCGGCTGCGCCGGCACGCCGTGCTCCGGCTGCCGCTCTCGCTCGCGGAGCTCAGCGCCGCGTTGCGGGCGGCCGGCGACCTGGTCGACGCCGCCACCGCGGAGGCCAACGAGCAGGCCGCGACGCTGGCTGCCGCGGAGGCCGACGACATGCGCCGCGGCCTCGGTGTCGGACCGGGTGCCCGGCAGCCGGCCGGCGCCGCGGCGCAGCTCAAGGAGCTCGAGGGCGAGCAGAAGAAGCGCGCCACCCGCACCAAGCGGGACGCCATCGACCGCGCGTTGATCGACCTGGCCGGCTTCTACCGCGATGTGCTCGCTGTGCAGGCGCAGGCCGATGTCGAGCTGGTCAACGACGAGATGCGCGACGCCGTCTCCGGGGTCGCGCGGACGACGACGCCGGAGTCGACGCTGCGCCGCATCGACGCGATCCTCGCCGCCCGGACGGCGATCGACGCCAACGTGGCTCCGCTGCTCGCCGTCGAGGCGATGACGGTCGCCCTCCGCCGCGGCTGACCCCTCATCCGCGGCTGTCCGGCGCTCCGCCCGGAGCCGCCGACAGCAAGGCTGCGAGCTCGGCCCGGTTCCTCGTTCTGGTCTTGTCGAGGATGTTCGACACGTGGCGTTCGACCGTCTTGCGCGAGACGAACAAGGCCTCTGCGATCTCGGGGTTGCTGGCTCCAGTGGCGACCATCCGCCCGATCTCCTGCTCCCGCTCCGAGAGGGCGCCTGGCGACCGGGGGACTGCTGTCTGCGGGAGCTGCCACGACCGGACCCCCACGGCGCGAAGCAGCTGCCTGGCGCGGCGCTGCTCGCTCTGCGCACCGATCGCGTCGGCGAGGGTGATGGCAGCCTGCAGGGCCGCGACCGCAAGGCTTCGGTCCGTGTCGGCGGCAACGCGTCCGAGGTCGATCTGCGCCCAGACCTTCTCCAGCCGAGCATGCATCGTCTCCGCCCGCGCGCAGACCGATTCCAGGAGGCCGAGCGCGCGACGCGCGTCGTGTCCCGCCACGAGCAGCGCCTCCGCCCGAAGACGCCAGAAGCCGATCTGCCCCGTGGTGATCATCCCGGGGTGGGCGGCGTCCCACGCCGACAGGAGGTCCCTGGCGTCGCGGTCGCGGCCGAGCCGCACGAAGGCTTCAGCAGCGCGCACCGACAGCTCCGAGGCGCATCGGTCGCATCGTGCGACGCGGGCATCGGCGAGGGCCCGCTCGATGAGGGAGCCGGCGCGGTCCCGGTCGCGCGCTGCGCCGAGGCGGGCCGCCCAGAGGCCGGCCTCGAGGCGGATATGGAGCCGGAAGTGCGGGTCGGGTTCCGACTCGGCCAACGACTCCATGGCCGGCAGCGCGGTCGCGAGCCCGCGCACGGACACGTCGACCTGCGGTACGACGGTGCGCACCCAGGCGACCGAGACCCAGCTCGGAAGCACGACGGGCGCGCGATCAGCGAAGGCGATGACCTCGCGGGCCACCGACCGTGCTTCGAGGAGCAGGCCGAGGTGGTACAGGGTTCCGGCGAGAAGGTGCCCTGCCTCGAATGCCGCCGCTGGAATGGCCTCGCGCACTGCCGTCAACCGGGCTGTCCGGCAGCGGCGCTCTGCCTCCTCATACCGGCCGAGCGCCCGGAGCGCGAGCACCGACCGCAGCATGGATCGCAGTCGGTCGTCGACCGTGTCCGAGGCTGCTTGCATCTCCTCGGCGATGCGCACCATGGCATCGGGGGCCTCGTCGCGCAGGGCGAAGAAGAACTCTGACTGGAGGGCGGTGAGGAAGGCGCGTCGTTCGTCGGCGTCCAGCGCGTGCGGCCCGCCCCGGGCCGCCGACATCGCACGCGCGCCGGCGACCGCCCGCCGCACGGGGATCTCTGACTCTGCTCGGCTGGTGGCCTCGACCTCGGACTGGTGGGCATCGAGCTCGATGTGCAGCAGCGGGTCGGCGTCCGCCTCCTTCCGCGACATGTCGACCAAGGCCCGGGCCTGGGACCGGTCGCCGAGCGCGAGCGCCGCCTTGGATGCCTCGAGGGCCACCCGGCCGCGGTCCCGTGACGAATTCACGTGTAGCAGCAGCGTCGACCACGCCTCGATGGCCAGTGCGGGATCCCCGATCTCGGAAGCGAGCCGGGCGACCTGCCACCGGAGCTCGCCCGACGTGTCGCGGGGCTCGCGCGGGTCGTCTGCGATGTCTGCAAGGGCGCGGACGTCCGCCGGACCGAGTAGTCGACGTCCTGGCGACTGCGCCAGCCGCAGCGCGAGGCCGCCACAGGGCATCCCGGCTGCCTTCCGGTGCCACAGCGCGTCGGTCAACGGCTGGGTCTGATCATCTGCGAAAGCCTCCAGATGGTCGGAGATCCTGGCGTGGGCGCGTCGGACCACCTCGTCGGGCAGGTCGGCAAGGATCGATGTGGTGACGAGCTCGTGCGCGAGGCGGACGGACATTCCCGTCGTGGCGACCAGTCCCCGGTCTACGAGTTCCTCCACCGCCTGGTCGACCCGGTCGACCGGCCAGCCCGACAGCTCGGCGAGCATCGCGGGGAAGGTCGGCTTCGCCAGGACTGCCAAGATCGTGGCCAAGGCGGCGGCAACGGGCGTCAGCCCCGACAGGCCCAACGGCGGCGGCCCGACACCGTCGGAAGTGGGGTCGCCCCCTCGCGAGAGCGCCAGAAGCCAGAAGGGCGAGCCTTCTGACCGCTCCCAGATCTGGTCGACCTCGCCGGTGGTCAGGGCGGGGTTGGCCTGCTGGCAGAGGTGGACCCCGTCAGCGCGATCGAGCGGCCCGAGCGGGAGGTGTACGGACCGCCCGGACTCCGCCAATGCCCTCGCCAGGGAGTCGACGAAGCTCTGGCTTGATGCGCCTTGTCGGCTGGCGATCAGCACGGTCATGGCCGGCTGGGCGTCACCGGCGCCTCGGACGAGGTAGTGCAGCAGCGCCCGGCTGACGTCGTCCAACCACTGCAGGTCGTCGACGAACACGGCGTCAGGCGACAGGGCGGCGAGGCAGCGGTGCGCCGCCTCGCACACCTGGATGGGGTCCAGGGGCCGCGCCGAAGCGCCGGGCTCGAGCAGGCGAGCAAGGCGTTGGCCCTCGTGCGGCACGGAGCCAAGTCCGAAAGGAGGCCGCTCGCAGCGGCGAACGGAATGGTGCGTTCGGGTCGCCAGCCGGCCATCCGCAGCACCCGGCAGCGGTCCAGTCGGGCGATCAGCTCCGAGAGGAGGCGGCTCTTGCCGGAGCCGGCCTCGCCGGTCACGACTGCCAGGTCCACCCCGCGCCGGGTGCGCGCGGAACCGATGAGCCGGACCAGCGTGGCCAGCTCCGCGTCCCGGCCCACGAAGGGCACGGCGCCCATGCCCGCACGCTAGATCGCGCCCGGTCGCTCGACAACTCGCCATGGGTTGTCGAGGGAGTTCCCCGATGTCACGGGCCGACGCCGTGCCTAGCGTCCGAGACGGACAGACCACCCACCGCAGGGACGGAAGGAACGACCATGAACACGACATCGCGCCAGCTGATCGGTGCCACAGCGCTGGCCTTCTCGATTTCCCCTCTCCTGATCGCTCCCGCGGCAGCCGCCGACACGGCGCCCCGGAAGGCCGCGATCGAACACCAGGAGCGGCAGGGAGGGTCGGCCCACGCGCCGAAGGCTCAGATCGAGCGTCAGGAGCGGTTCGGGAACGAAGGGAGCTCAGAGCAGCAGCGCGGACCGGCCACGCCCTCGAGCGGAGGCGGCGGTGGCGCCAGCAGTTGGCAGCTCGCGCTCAGCGCCGCGCTGGGGCTCGGACTGGTCGGCGGTGGCGCCGTGGCAGTCCGGCAGGTGAGCCACCACCGGCCCCTGTCATCGGCCCACTGACCCGCACCCCAGGCCGACAACACGGAGGATCGCCTCGGCGCGACCCGGGGGCGCGCCGGGGCAACCACGTCGGTGGCCTCAGGCCAGCGGCACGATCTCCGGCGCGCCGAGGCGTGCCGTGTCGGCGGTCTGGTCGTCCGGCTGCTCCTGGGAGAGCCGCTCGGCCTCGACCCGGGCGAGGTAGTGCTCGACCTCCCGAGCGGTCTGCGCCGCGCTCCAGCCGAGCACCGGCGCCATCAGCTCTGCGGCGACCGGGGCCGCGGTGACCCCGCGGTCGAAGGTCTCGATCGAGATCCGGGTACGCCGGGTGAGCACGTCGTCGAGATGGCGTGCCCCCTCGTGGCTGGCCGCGTACACCAGCTCGGCGCGCAGGTAGTCGTCGGCGCCCTCGACGGCATCGCCCAGCGACGGGTCGCCGTCGACGAGTGCCAGCACCTCGTGGACCAGCGAGCCGTTCCTGGGCGTCCTGCTCACCGGCATGGGCGGTGTCCGACCAGATGGCTGCCCTGCTGGCGGCTCACCATGGTCGTCTGCGACCTGGCGCGGTTCGCGCTGTTCCTGTCGATCCCGCTGGTCGGAACCCTGTGGTGGCTGTTCGTCCGACGTTCCTCATGGCGCGGCTTGCCCGCGAGCAGGGCGCCCCCCGCCCGGCGCCCGGCCGACCGGGGCGAGCAGAAGAAGCGCGCCACCCGCACCAAGCGGGACGCCATCGACCGCGCGTTGATCGACCTCGCCGGCTTCTACCGCGATGTGCTCGCCGTTCAGGCGCAGGCCGATGTCGAGCTGGTCAACGACGAGATGCGCGACGCCGTCTCCGGGGTCGCGCGGACGACCACGCCGGAGTCGACGCTGCGCCGCATCGAAGCGATCCTCAAGGCGCGCACGGCGATCGATGCCAATGTCGCACCACTGCTCGCCGTCGAGGCGATGACCGTCAGCCTTCGTGCTGGCTGACGGCTCAGACCTTCGGCCCGGCGAACCAGATCGTCCGCTTCTCCCAGACACCGGGACCGAGGCGCCGGCCGGAGCACACCACGAGGGCCAGCCGAGGTGGACCGGTGGTCGCTGTAGTAGCGGCGCAGCGCCTGCCGTGGGGATACCTCGATCTTCTCGGTCACCCGGTAGCAAAGCGTGTCGGGTCGTGCCCTTGACCACGATCCGGCCGCCTACCCGCAGCCGGGCGAGCATCACGTTCCCGAGGGCGCTGCCGTCCGGCCAGACGTGCGCGTTCATGAGCACGTTGCCCTGCCGGGCGCCCGGACGGATCGGCCATTTCCGGTCCCAGGCCACCTGCCACTTGCCAGCGGAGGTGAGCGGCGGGGCGCCGGGGACGCGGTCGACGCGTGGCGGCGTCACGACGACGGCCCGCCGGACGACCCCCGGAATCGACACCACCTTGGGCGCGAATGTGCGGCGCACGGTGGTCGGGCAGGCCGGAGGCTTCCTCGGGGTCGTCGAGCGTCGGGGACGGCGACGGCGTAGGGGACGGCGACGTCGTGGGCCTGCCGGCGGGGGCTGCTCTGCCATCGCGTATGCCGGGCGCGGAACCTACCGGCCACGAGCTCGACGGCGGCCCCGAACGACGACGCCCGAGGACGCGGCCAGCACCGCGGTCAGCGTCACTACTGCGATCCGGTTCACCTTGCGTCCCACCATGTGTCGCCGGCGGCCCCCCACAGGCCGGGACCGAGACGCTACTCCCACCGGCCGGCCGACCTGGTCTGAACGACGGCCTGGTCATCGACATTGGGCTACCCGCGTAGCCGACGGGGCACGTTGCGTGACGGCCTCAGGCCAGCGGGACGATCTCCGGCGCGCCGAGGCGTGCCGTGTCGGCGGTCTGGTCGTCCGGCTGCTCCTGCGAGAGCCGCTCGGCCTCGACCCGGGCGAGGTAGTGCTCGACCTCCCGCTCGGTCTGCGCCGCGCTCCAGCCGAGCACCGACGCCATCAGTGCTGCGGCGACCGGCGCCGCGGTCACCCCGCGGTCGAAGGTCTCGATCGAGATCCGGGTACGCCGGGTGAGCACGTCGTCGAGATGGCGCGCGCCCTCGTGGCTGGCCGCGTACACCAGCTCGGCGCGCAGGTAGTCGTCGGCGCCCTCGACGGCATCGCCCAGCGACGGGTCGCCGTCGACGAGAGCCAGCACCTCGTGCACGAGGGAGCCGTGCCGGTGGAGCAGGTGCTCGACCCGGGCGACGTGCAGCCCGTGCTTGGTGGCCAGCCGCTGACGGGCGTTCCACAGCGCGGCGTACCCCTCGGCGCCGACCAGCGGGATGCGGTCGGTGACGCAGTCCGGCACCCTGCCGTCCAGGCTGTGGCTGACGGCGTCGACCGCGTCCTTGGCCATCACCCGGTACGTCGTGTACTTGCCGCCGGCGACGACGACCAGACCGGGAACCGGGTGGGCGACCGTGTGCTCGCGGGACAGCTTCGAGGTCGACTCCGACTCTCCGGACAGCAGCGGCCGCAGACCGGCGTACACGCCTTCGACGTCCTCACGGGTCAGCGGCGTGACGAGCACCCGGTTGACGTGCTCGAGCAGGTAGTCGATGTCGGTGCGGGACGCCGCCGGGTGCGCCTTGCCGAGGTCCCAGTCGGTGTCGGTGGTGCCGATGATCCAGTGCCGGCCCCACGGGATGACGAACAGCACGCTGGTCTCGGTGCGCAGGATCAGCCCGGTCGCCGACTGGATCCGGTCCCGCGGCACGACCAGGTGCACGCCCTTGGACGCGCGCACGTGGAACTGCCCGCGCTCGCCGGCCATCGCCTGGGTCAGGTCGGTCCAGACGCCGGTCGCGTTGACCACCTGCCGGGCCCGGACCTCGATCTCGGTGTCGGACTCGAAGTCCCGGACCCGCACGCCGGTGACCCGCTCGCCCTCGCGCAGGAACCCGATCACCCGCGCCCGGTTGGCGACCAGCGCGCCGTAGGACGCGGCTGTGCGAACCACGGCAGCGGTGTGCCGGGCGTCGTCGACCTGCGCGTCGTAGTACTCGATGGCCCCGACCAGGGCGTCCTTGCGCAGCGACGGCGACTGCCGGAGCGCGGCCCGGCGGGTGAGATGCCGGTGGCGCGGCAGCCCGCGGGCGTTGCCGGACGAGACACCCATCGCGTCGTAGAGGGCGACGCCGGCTCCGGCGTACAGCCGCTCCCACCCGCGGTGCTTGAGCGGGTAGAGGAACGGCACCGGGCGCACCAGGTGCGGCGCGAGCCGCTGGGTCAGCAGGCCGCGCTCGCGCAGGGCCTCCCGGACCAGGCCGAAGTCGAGCATCTCCAGGTAGCGCAGGCCGCCGTGGATCAGCTTGCTGGACCGGCTCGACGTACCGGCAGCCCAGTCCCGGCCCTCGAACAGACCGACGGTCAGGCCCGCGGGTCACCGCGTCCAGGGCCACGCCCGCACCCACCACCCCGCCGCCGATGACGACGACGTCGAGCTCGTCGAGCTGCGCCGCTTCCAGGGCAGCCTGACGTTCGTCCGGGCCGAGCCGGCTGGTGGGGGAGAACGGCCCGGGGGCCGGGTCCTGCCGCATCTGGGTCCTCACTGCAGTCCGGCGACCCATCGTAGGGCTGGGCGGCATCCGGCGCTTCGCGGTCGCATACCCTTCGTGCGAGGGCTCTGCGGCGGGTCCGCAGATCTCGAGGGAGCCCAGATGACGCGGTGGTCGCGCGCGGCAGCAGTGCTGCTTGCGCTGGCCCTGCTCGCCTCCTGCTCCTCCGCCGACGACCCGGCGCCGGGCGCCAGCCCGTCGCTCGCCGGAGGCGCGCCGACACCCGGACACCGCCCGCACCGGACCTCGCGCGCTTCTACGACCAGCAGCTCGACTGGCGCGACTGCAAGGGCGACTTCGAGTGCGCCCGGTTGCTCGTGCCCGTCGACTACGCCGATCCCGGCGGCGCGACCCTCCAGCTGGGCGTGAACCGCCTGCCGGCCTCCGGTGACCGGGTCGGCTCGCTGCTGGTCAACCCCGGCGGCCCCGGTGTCTCCGGGCTCGACTACGCCCGCGCGGCCGTGTCCATCGTGAGCAGGTCGGTCCGGTCCGCGGTACGACGTCGTGGGGTTCGACCCGCGCGGTGTGGGTGCCAGCGCCGGTCTGCGACTGCCTCGACGACCGGCAGCTCGACGCCTTCCTCGGCTACGACGGCACGCCGGACGACGCCTGCCGAGGAGCAGGGGCTGATGGCCGTCAGTCGAGCAGCTCGGGGCTGGTTGCGAGCGGGACGACGCCCTCCTGCTGCCGCACGTCGGTACCCGGGACGCGGCGCGCGACCTCGACGTCCTGCGGGCCGCGCTGGGCGACCGGCAGGCTCACCTACCTGGGGAAGAGCTACGGCACCTACCTCGGGGCGATCTACGCCGAGCTGTTCCCGAAGCGGGTCGGCCGACTGGTGCTGGACGGTCCGATCGACCCGGCGGCGAGCGCCTTCGAGATAGCCGAGCTCCAGGCGATCGGCTTCCAGCGCGCCCTCGGGCGTTCATCGACGACTGCCTGCCGCGCAGGTCCTGCCCGTTCGACGGCGACCGGGCGGCGGCCGAGGCACGAGTCGGCGCGCTCTTCGACCGGCTCGACCGCCGCCCGCTGCCCGGCGTCGGGAAGCGGGCGCTGACGGAGTCCCTGGCGACGATCGGCATCGCCGCCGCGCTGTACGACGAGGGCAGCTGGTCGTTCCTTCGGCAGGCCCTCGGCCAGGCGTTCCGCGGCGACGGCGAGACGCTGATGCTGCTTGCCGACTTCTACGCCGACCGCGGACCGGGCGGGCGGTACACGAGCAACGCGATCGAGGCCATGTACGCCGTCAACTGCCTCGACCGGCCGCAGGAGACCGACCTCGAGAAGGTGCGCGCCGACGCGGCGAGGGCCGCCGAGGCCGCCCCGTTGTTCGGCGCCTACATCGTGTGGAGCACACGTGCCGTGCAGCAGCTGGCCGGCGCCGGCACAGGGCGAGCCGGCTCCGGTCGCGGCCGAGGGTCGCAGCCCGTCCTCGTCGTCGGGACCACCCGCGACCCGGCGACGCCGTACGAGTGGGCGCAGGCGTTGGCCGACCAGCTGGACGCCGGCCACCTGCTGACCTACGTCGGCGACGGCCACACGGCGTACCGCCGGGGGAGCGAGTGCATCGACGACGCGGTGGACGCCTACCTGCTCGACGGCACCACCCCCGACCCGGGCACCCGGTGCCGCTGAGTCGGACCCCGCCGGATGCCGTAGACTTTCCCGCCGTGCCGCGGCCCCGGTCGCGGCACATGCCGCCTTAGCTCAGTCGGCTAGAGCGACGCACTCGTAATGCGTAGGTCATCGGTTCGACTCCGATAGGCGGCTCCACGCAACACCGCAGGTCAGCGGGCTTGTCGGCCTCCTCGGGAGTGTCCGGCCGGCCTTGGGAATCGCCGTCAGGCCACACCGAGGCCACATGCGGTGCCGTCGCTCGTCATGGAGTGCGTCATACCGCCGCCGGCGGGTCCGCTGTCGGCCCTTGGCGCGAGCCCAGAACCGGCCGGATGCGTGCGCTGGAAGCGCGATCGTGCCATCCGTCGAGGCCCCGTTACTGACCGCCAACAGCTCCATGCCAGGGCCGGGGGTCGGTCCGCAGCAGCGAGTAGAGCAACACGTCCTGGTTGCGACCGTCGTTGAAGAACGCGCCCCGTACGGTTCCTTCGAGCACGAAGCCGCACTTTTCCGCAATGCGTCGGGAGGCGCCGTTCTCACCCACGATGACCAAGTGGATTCGGTGCTCCTTCTTCGCGCCGAAGAGGTAGTCCACCAGCAAATGGACCGCCTCAGTCACGAACCCGCGCCCGGCGTACTGGTCGGCGTAGAGCTGGTAGGACAGCTCAAATGCATCCCAGTAGGAGACCGGGCGGAAGAATTCGATGTGGCCGGCGATCTCGCCCTCTGGGGACTCGATGACGAGCATCCCCTCGGTCTTCTGCCAGAAGCCGTGCTCAGCGAACTCGCCACGGAAGGCCGTCTGCGACATGACCCCGAGGGGAAAGTACGCACCGCGGCTACTGATGTTCGTGTGTGCGTCGTACAGCACGTCCAGATCCGCTTCGCGGACCTGACGCAGAGTCACGGACTCACCCGCCAACACGGTCTCAGCCTAGGCGCCTCGCAAGCGCACGGCGATCTGGCTTCAGAGGGGGAGCGGGACCTCGTCCTCGACCGGGTGTCGAAGGCTGCCGGCGGTCGGCGCACTCAGCATCCGATGCCCCGTTTTCAGGCGCGTGTCGACGGCACTGACAACTGACCCCCAGACGGCAGTGACCTCAAGTCTGTGACGCTGCAGCAGTGCCGCGATCTCGCAACGCTCGCGATGGACGCCGACGACGCCACGGCTGCCGGCGCCGCCGTGCGCGCCTCGCTGCCCGGCCTGGACGAGCTCGGTCGGTGAGCTTCCCGGGCACCTAGACTCCGCCACGTGACGCGCTCGCGGCGGGGGACGGCGGTGCCGACCCTGCTGCTCGAGACGAAGCTCTATGTTCCCCAGTCGCCGCGCCGGCTGGTGCTGCGCCCGCGACTGAGCGAGAGGTTGGACGGCGGCGCAGCATCGAAGCTGATGCTGGTCTCGGCACCGGCGGGCTTCGGGAAGACGACGCTGCTCGCCGAGTGGCTGGGGACAGAACCCGCTGGGCCGGGCTCGCCGGCGGGTGAGCGTTCCGTCGCGTGGGTGTCGCTCGACCGGGGCGACAACCAGCCCGCGTCCTTCTGGACCTACCTCATCTCCGCGCTCCAGACGGTGGCGCCCGGCGTCGGTGCGAGCGCCCTCGCGCTCCTGCAAGCGGCCCCACCCGCTCCGATCACCACCGTGCTCACGACGCTGCTCAACGACCTCGGCGGCCTCGGCCACGACATCGTGCTGGTGCTCGACGACTACCACGTCGTCGATGCGGCCGAGGTGCAGGAGGGGATGGTGTTCCTGCTCGACCATGTGCCTCCGCGGCTGCACCTGGTCATTGCCGGTCGAGCCGACCCGGCGCTGCCGCTGGCCCGGCTGCGAGCCCGAGGCGAGCTGGTCGAGGTACGCGCCGCCGACCTGCGCTTCACCCCAGAGGAGGCTGTGGCCTACCTCAACGGGGTGATGGGCCTGCAGCTCACCGCAGCGGACGTGGCGGCGTTGGAGGGGCGCACCGAGGGGTGGATCGCCGCGCTCCAGCTGGCGGCGCTGTCGATGCAGGGCCGGGACGACGTCGCCGGCTTCATCGCCGGCTTCGCGGGCGACGCCAGGTACGTCGTCGACTACCTGGTCGAGGAGGTCCTGCAACGGCAGTCCGACCGGGTCCAGAGCTTTCTGCTGCAGACCTCGGTCCTCGACCGGCTCAGCGGTCCGCTGTGTGATGCCGTCACCGGCGACGGTGGTGGCAAGGCCATGCTGGAGTCGCTGGATCGAGGGAACCTGTTCTTGGTGCCGCTGGACGACCGGCGCCGGTGGTACCGCTACCACCACCTCTTCGCCGACGTGCTGCGAGCCCGCCTGCTCGACGAGCAGCCAGACGTCGTCCCGGCGCTGCACAGGCGCGCGAGTGACTGGTACGAGGCGAACGGTGAACGGGCCGTCGCCATCGACCACGCGCTGGCTGCCGGGGACTTCGACCGCGCCGCGGACCTGGTCGAGCTGGCGGCACCGGCTCTGCAGCGGCTCCGGCAGGAGGGGATGCTGCGGCGCTGGATGGAGGCCCTCCCCGATGCGCAGATCCGCATGCGGCCGGTGCTCAGCAACGACTACGTGGGATCCTTCATGTCCACCGGTCAGATCGAGGGTGTCGAGCCGTACCTCCGGGTCGCCGAGCGGTGGCTGGACGCCATGTCGGTGGAGGGCGGCGGGCCTCAGGACCGACCGCCGGACATGGTGGTCGTGGACGAGGACAGGTTCCGGGCGCTGCCCACTTCCGTCGCCGTGCACAGGGCCGGACAGGCGCTGGCACTCGGGGACCGCGCCGGCTGCATCACCCACGCCGGGCGGGCGCTGGACCTGGCCGGTCCCGACGACCACCTCGGGCGAGCAGCAGCGTCGGCACTCATCGGGCTGGCCTCGTGGGGGAACGGGGACGTCGCGGCGGCCCAGGCGGGCTACGTCGAGTCGTGGAGGTACATGCAGCGGGCCGGCCACATCGCCGACGTCCTCGGTCTGGCGATCACGCTGGGGGACCTCCAGATCGTCCAGGGCCGGCTCGGTGACGCCATGCGCACGTACGAGCAGGCGCTGCGACTCGCCGCGGAGCAGGACGGGCGGGTCCTGCGGGGCACGGCCGACATGTACGTCGGGATGGCCGCGCTGCACCGCGAGCGAGGCGACCTGCCGGCCGCCACCGAGCTCCTGCTGCGGAGCCAGGACCTGGGCGAGCACCTCGGCCTGCCGCAGAATCCCCACCGCTGGCGGGTCGCGATGGCCCGGGTCCGGGAGGCCGAAGGGGACCTCGAGGCTGCGGTGGACCTGCTCGACGACGCGGAGCGGGTCTACGCCGGTGACTTCTCACCCAACGTGCGGCCGATACCGGCCATGAGGGCGCGGGTGTGGCTGGCGCAGGGAAGGCTGGGCGAAGCCGTGGCCTGGGTGGCCGCTCAGCGACTGTCCGACGAGGACGACCTCAGCTACCTGCGCGAGTTCGAGCACGTCACCCTCGCCAGGGTGCTCTTGGCGCAGTGCAGCAGGCAACGAGTCGAAGGTCCCGGTCGGCGGGTCGTCGGACTCCTGGGCCGACTCCTCCAGGCAGCCGAACGAGGGGCCAGGACCGGAAGCGTCATCGAGATCCTGGTGCTGCAGGCGCTCGCACACCGGATTCGAGGCGACGCCGCTGCTGCGCTGCTGTCATTGGAGCGCGCCGTGACCCTGGCCGAACCCGAGGGCTACGTGCGGGTCTTCGTCGACGAGGGCCCGCCGGTGGCGGCTCTGCTCAAGGAGGCCGCGAACCGTGGCACCGCCACGGACTACGTTCAGCTGCTGCTCACCGCTCTGGGCGAGACGGAGGCCAGGCCGTCCGGGGCACCCGGGCTGATCGAGCCGCTGAGCGGACGTGAGCTCGACGTGCTCCGGCTGCTCCGGACAGACCTGGGTGGTCCGGACATCGCCCGCGAGCTCATGGTGTCCCTGAACACCGTGCGCACCCATACCAAGAACATCTACTCCAAGCTCGGTGTGAACAACCGTCGAGCCGCCGTGCGCCGGGCCGAGGAGCTCGCCCTGCTGCCGTGACACGGGTGCTCATCGCCGCGTGAGGCGGGCGAAAGCCCCACCGAAATCACCAGCCGATTCATCAGGTGTGGTGATCCGTGCTCACCACATCCGCTCCTACCTTCCGGGCATGAACCAGGCACCCGCCTCGACCGGCGGTCCCCACCAGGCCGGGCAGTACGAGATCCGGATCGAGGGCCACCTCGACACCCGGTGGGCCGCCTGGTTCGACGGGCTGGCTCTCACCCACGGGACCGATGGCACCACCGTCCTGCACGGCTCGGTCGTCGACCAGGCCGCACTGCACGGACTGCTCCAGAAGGTCCGCGACCTCGGCCTGCCCCTGGTCTCGGTCATCCACGTTGCACCCGACTCTCACAGGAGCACACCATGAACCGCTTCATCCGCCGGATCGGCGACCTCAGCGCACGCAGGCCATGGACGACCATCGGCGCATGGGCGGTCCTCGCCGCGCTCGTCGTGGCGCTCTCCGGCGCCGTCGGTGGCGCATTCACCGACGACTTCAGCGCCCCGGGCAGCGAGAGCGCCGAGGCGATGGAGCTGCTCGAGCAGCGCTTCCCCGAGGCGGCGGGCGGCGGCGCCGTCGCCGTGTTCGCAGCTCCCAGAGGCAAGCAGGTGACCAGCTTCCGCGTGGGCGTCGCTTCTGCGCTGGCGCAGGTCGCGAGGATCGACCACGTTGCCGCCGTGAGCGACCCGTTCGCGACCGGCCGGCTGTCCGCCGACGGGCGGATCGCGTTCGCCGAGATCACGCTGGACGTTCCGTCGACCGAGTTCGGCCGCGACACGGCGGCGACGCTGGTGGACGCCCTCGAGCCGGCCCGCGCCGGCGGCGTGCAGGCCGAGTTCGGCGGAGACGCCGCGTTCCTCAACGCCGAGAAGAAGTCCTCGGGGGCCGAAGCGGTCGGCCTCGTCGCCGCCCTCGTCGTCCTGCTCGTCGCCTTCGGGACGGTCGTGGCGGCCCTCGTGCCGATCGTGCTTGCGCTGGTCGCCGTCGGTCTCGGGCTCGGTGGCATCGTGCTGCTGGCCGGCGGCCTGACGGTCTCCACCGCGGCGCCGACCATCGGCGCCATGGTCGGACTGGGAGTCGGCATCGACTACGCGCTGTTCATCGTCTCCCGGTACCGCGAGAACCGCACCGCCGGGCAGGCCAACCCACGCGCGCTGTCCGCAGCCATGGGGTCGTCCGGCACGGCGGTCTTCTTCGCCGGCGGCACCGTGGTGCTGGCGATGGCCGCCCTTGCGCTCACCGGCGTGGGCTTCCTGGCCTCGATCGGACTCGGCACCTCGATCGTCGTGCTGTTCGCGGTGGCGACCGCCATCACGTTGCTGCCCGCGATCCTGTCGCTGCTCGGCGACCGCATCGACGCCGGACGGATCGTCGGCCGGCGCCGCGCCACCAAGCCCGCCGAGGCCACCGTGTGGTGGCGGCTGGCGCACCGGATCTCGGCCCGGCCGTTGCCGTACCTGGTCGCCGGCGCGCTCCTCCTCCTGGCGCTGGCCGCACCGGCGCTGTCGCTCAAAACCGGCTTCCCGGATGCCGGCGACAACCCGAAGGGCCAGACCGAGCGCACGGCGTACGACCTGCTCGCCGACGGCTTCGGACCCGGCTTCAACGCGCCGCTGTCAGTGGTCGCCGACCTGCAGGGCACCGGGCTGGGGGCCGGCGACATCACTGAGCTGGCTGCCAGGATCGCCGGCGACCCGGGCATCGCGGAGGTCGGCGAGCCGCAGGTCAGCGCGAACGGCGACACCGTGGTGCTGCCCACGCTGCCCACGACCGAGCCATCCGACCCGGCCACCGTGCAGACCCTCGAGCGGATCCGTTCCTTCACGCCGGACGGGGTTTACGTGACCGGCGCCAGCGCGTTGACCCTCGATCTGGACAAGCAGCTGACCGACACCCTGCCGTTGTTCATCGGCTCGATCCTGGTCGCCTCGATCCTGCTGCTGATGATCGTGTTCCGGTCCGTCACCGTCCCGCTGAAGGCGGCCGTGATGAACCTGCTGTCCATCGGCGGCGCCTACGGAGTCGTGGTCGCCGTCTTCCAGTGGGGCTGGCTGGGGGGGTTGTTCGGCCTCGACGGCACCTACCTGATCGCCTCGCCGCTGCCGGTGATCTTCTTCGCCGTGCTCTTCGGCCTGTCGATGGACTATGAGGTGTTCCTGGTCTCGCGCATCCGCGAGGCCTACCAGCAGACCGGCGACAATGCCGAGTCCGTCGCCCGCGGGCTGGCCTCGACCGGGCGGGTCATCACCTCCGGCGCGCTGATCATGGTCGTGGTGTTCCTCTCGTTCATCACCGACCCCTCGCCGTTCGTGCAGATGATCGGGCTGGGCCTGGCCACCGCCATCGCGATCGACGCCACCGTCGTCCGCATGATCCTGGTGCCGGCGACGATGGCGCTGATGGGCCGGGCCAACTGGTGGCTGCCCGGCTGGCTCGACCGGCTGCTGCCGCACCTCAGCCTCGAGACCGACCCGACCGTGCACCAGCTCAGCCCCGTCCCGGCTCAGAGCGACGGACCGAGCTCACCGGTGCAGGAGGTGGCGGTCAGCAGCGCATCCTGACGCGCGACACGAGGCGGCCCCGGCCGTGCAGCGATGCACGGCAGGGGCGGCCTGCGTCTGCGGTGACGCCTACGTGAGGCCTCGGGTCGTGTAGGGCCGTCCGCCCCAGGGACGAAGGTCCTGGCAGACGTCGCCGGAGGGGTCGACATCACTGGGAACGAGGACGGGCCGTTCGGTCCACCGTTACGGGTCGTACGGACCTGACGCCTGACGACGCGACGCGTGACGGTTGACCTGGAGCCGGACTCGCCGGCGGTTCTCCCAGGGGATGGTTGAGATGACTGACGGGGACGTCGAAGAAGTGGTCAGCGGGGCGGCGCGCGCGCTTCGGCTGACCCCGGAGATCGTCGTCGGCCTGGACGACAGCCCAGCGTCCCGGGCCGCGCTTGTCTGGGCTGCGCGTCAGTCGAAGCAGACCGGCGTGCCGTTGAGGGTGGTGCACACCTGGCAGATGTCGGCGCTGGCCACTGCCGCGATCCCTTCCGGGATCGGGGACTACTCGGTGGCAGCCGCCGGCGACGCGCGCGCCGTCGCGACCCGGTGGGTGCTGGACACCCTTGGCGGCGACGCAGCAGAGATCCGGTGGACGCTGGACATCGTGGAGGGACCTCCCGGTCCCGTCCTCGTCTCCCGCGCCGCTAGTGCCACGCTCCTCGTTCTCGGGACCCGAGAGCACACCGGGCTGCTGCGCGCGGTGCTCGGGTCGGTCAGCCACTACTGCCTTTCCCACGCCGCGTCGCCCGTCGTGGCCGTCCCTTCGCCGCCGAGCTGGTTTCGACGACGACGAAAGTCGGGTCGTTCGCCCCTAGTCCGCGAAGCGCTATCGGCCCAGCCTGCTGGATTACCGGCAACCTGGAGGTCGCCATGACTACTCCCAACGAGCCAACCCGACCGGGCACCTCGACCATGCCAAGGCTTCTGGAGCCTGCGGACGTGGACGCGTTGACCCTCGCCGCCACTCGTGCGCCGTCACTGCACAACTCGCAGCCGTGGGCTTTCGCGTTCGGACGTCGCCACGTCGAGCTGTACGCCGACGCCACCCGGCAGCTGCGGCACGCCGACCCGTCCGGCCGGTCGTTGCTCGTTTCCTGCGGCGCGGCTCTGCTCAACCTGCGGGTGGCCGCCGAGCACGCCGGGTTCCACCCCCGAGTGCGCGTCCTGCCGGAAGAGGCCGAGCCAACGCTGGTGGCCCTGGTGGAGGTCGACCATCGACACCGACCGAGGCAGCCGGGTGCACTCGACCACCTTTACCCGGCGATCGAGGCCCGGCGTACAAATCGTCGTCCGTTCCACCCTCGACGCATCCCCACGTCCGTGCTGGCGACTCTCACCGAAGCGGCCGCGGCCGAAGGCGCTGTGCTGCGCGTCTACGACGATCCCCAGGAGGTGACCAGACTCATCGGCCTGCTGCACGAGGCCGACCTGACCGAGCACGGCGATCCGGCGCGGGGCATCGAGAACCAGGCTTGGGTCGGCGGCCAGCATCGGGTCGACGGCGTCCCGCTCTCCGCACTGGGCCCGCGTCCCACGCAGCGACGCGCTGCGTACCGCGACCTGGGGCATTCGGTCGGGGGCGTACGAGACCACGCAGCCTTCGAGGCAGCTCCGACGCTGGCCGTCCTCTCCACCGCACACGACGGCCCTGCCGACTGGGTGCGAGCCGGCCAGGCGCTGGAACGCCTGCTCCTCGAAGCGACCACAGCGGGTGTGGCGGCCTCCTTCCTGAACCATCCACTCGAGCAGGAGCAGCTGCGCTGGCTCGTGCGCTCTCCGCTCACCGGGATCGGGCACTCGCAGATGATCCTGCGGCTCGGCTACGGCGACGAGGTGCCGGCCACCCCCCGGCGGCCACCGGATCGGCTGCGGCGAGCCCCTCGAGTGCCCTGACCCGCGCATGTCGACCCGGCCGCCCTCGAGCGACGGTTGTCAGCCGATCTTTGCCACGGTGAGGAGGACGGCTGAGGCCTCGACGGCCTCGAGGGAGTGTCGGGCCTGCGGCACGATCAGCAGGTCGCCGGGCAGACCATCCCACGACGTGTCTCCGGCCACGAGTCGCACTCGACCGTGCAGCACGTGCACCGTCGCCTCACCCGGGTTCTCGTGCTCGTCCAGCGTGGTGCCCGCGGTCATGGCGATGAGAGTCTGCCGGAGCACGTGCTCGTGGCCGCCGTAGACCGTGTGCGCACTGCGGCCGCTCGACGCGCTCTCGGCTACACCAAGCTGCTGGCGGACCAGGGCGGTCAAGGACGACTTCTCCATGTGCATCCCCTCCTCGGGGTGTTGCTGCGTGATGGTTCCATGCCGGCCCACTTTCGCCCGTTGCGCGGGAACCCGGGCGTCAGCTCACCGCTGGTCGCCCTGACCGCCGGTCCAGACGTAGCCGTTCTCCGGACGGCCGGCCGTCCCGTACCGGGGGCGGACCTCGGCCAGCCCCATGGCTGTCAGCTGCTCGAGGTAGCGGCGCGAGCTCACCCGGGACAGTCCGCAGCGGGTCGCTGCCTCACCGGCGGACAGGTCCCCTTCGGTGGCCTGGAGAACCTCGGCGACGATCGAGAGCGTGTGCCGGGACAGTCCCTTCGGCAGGCTCTCGGGGGAGCCGACGAGGCGCGGCGCGGACAGCAGCCGGTCCACCTCGCCCTGGTCGCGCACCATCCCGTGCTGAGCCGTGCGACGACGCAGCTCGTGCCGCTGTGCCGCATAGCCGTGCAGCCGCTCCCGGAAGACCTGCAGGCTGAACGGCTTGATCAGGTAGTGCGCGACGCCGCCGGCCATCGCGGCGCGCACCGTCTCGACCTCACGGGCAGCCGTGATGGCGATCACGTCGAGATCCTGGCCGTCCCGGCCTCGCCCGCAGCCGCCGCAGCACCTCGATGCCAGACATGTCCGGCAGGTGGATGTCGAGCAGCACCAGGTCGGGGCTGAGCTCCTCGACGGCGCGCAGCGCCTGCCAGGCACTGTGCGCCTCCGCGACGACCGTGAACTCCGGCATCGACTCGAGGTAGGCGCGGTGCACAGCGGCGACGGCGAAGTCGTCGTCGACGACGAGCACCCGTAGCGGCGTCTCGAGGGTCGTCACCGGGTGGCGGCCCTGTCGGCGGTCTGGCTCGGTGCGGTGGGTACAGCGCGGCAGGTAGCACGGTGAAGACGGCTCCCCCACCGTCCCGTTGGGTGACCGTGATGGTTCCGCCACGGCGGGTGACGATGCGCGAGACGAGGGCCAGGCCGATGCCCCGCCCGTGGTGGTCCGAGGTGGGGACCTTGGTGGTCACGCCGGTGTCGAAGATGCGGACGTCCAGCTCCGGCGGTACCCCGGGTCCGTCGTCCGCGACCCGGATCTTCACGCCGTCGGCGTGGGTGCATCGGACGAGCACGTCGACGGTGCCACCCGTGCCGGTTGCGTCGATCGCGTTGTCCACCAGGTTCCCGATGATGGTGATCACGTCGTCCGCGGTGCCGTCGACCACCTCGGAGTCGGGGTCGAGCCGGAAGGCCACGCCGCGTTCCCGTGCGGTGGCGGACTTCGTCACCAAAGCAGCCGCGACGGCCACGTCCTCGACCTCCCGGAACGAGGAGCCGTAGGTGGTCCCGCTGCCGCCACCCACCCGTTCGATGAACAGCACGGCCTCGTCGTACCTGCCGAGGTCGATCAGCCCCGACACCACGTGCAGGTTGTTGGAGAACTCGTGCGCCTGGACGCGGAGAGCGTCGGTGATGTCGCGCTGGCCGTCGAGGGCGCGCAAGGCATCGAACAGCTCAGTCCGGTCCCGCAGAGTCATCACCCGCCCAACCTCGCGGTCTCCGACCCGGGCCGCGCTGCTGTTCACGACCAGCAGGCGTTCGCCCGAGAGAACCAGCTGGTCGGTGAGGTCCTCCGGGCTGACCGCGAGGGGCAGCAGGTCGTGAGCCTCGAGCACCTCGGCGGCGGGGCGGCCGCTCGGATCCTGACTCAGGTCCAGCAGCCGCATCGCCTCGTCGTTGACCAGCGCCAGCCGCCCGCGGGAGTCCAGCGCCACGACACCCTCGCGGACACCGTGCAGCATGGCGTCGCGGGTCTGCAGCAGCTCGGCGATCTCCTCCGGCTCGAGGCCGAAGATCCGCCGCCGGACGAGCCGGGTCACCACGACGGCGCCGAGCACGCCGATGAACGCGGCTGCCCCGAGCCACACCACCAGTCGGGGAACGACGTCTGCCTGGTCGGCGGCGAGCCGGCTCTCCAGCACGCCGACGGACACCACGCCGACAACCCGACCGCCCTCGTTGCGGACCGGGACCTTGGCGCGCAAAGACGACCCCAGCGTCCCCGTCTCGGTGCCGACGAACTCACCGCCCGCGAGGGCGACACTCGGGTCGGTCGAGACCCGGTGCCCGATCTCGGCAGGATCGGGATGGGAGTAGCGGATGCCGTTGCGGTCAGTGAAGACGACGAACTCCGCCCCCGCCGATGCGCGCACCTGCTCGGCCAGCGGTTGCAGCACGGCGGAAGGGTCGACGCTGCGGTAGGCCGTCGCCACCGCAGGGAGCTCCGCGAGGCTGCGGGCAATCGTCAGCACGCGCCCGGCGTACGTCTGCCGGATCTGCTCCTCCTGCAGGTGCGCAGCCAGGAACCCGGCGGCGATCAATGTCGCCAGCACGATGGCCACCTGCATCGCGAGCAGCTGGACCGCCAACGGGAAGGCGCGTCTCATGCGCCCATCGTGCCGCAGGCAGGTGTGAGGCGCACCACGACCAATACGACCAGTACGACCGCTATGACCAGAGGCTGTCGCTCGGTCGACTCGTCGGCCTAGCGTCCGGCGCGCCCGGTCCACGAAACCTCCGTGAAACGAAAGGAACGCTCATGGCCGCCTCTGCTCGCCGTTCCACCCCGCTGCGCCACCGTCGCCGGCTCCTGACCGCCGTGGTCCCCGCGGTCGCCGCGGGTCTCGCCCTGTCCGGTTGCTCGGGAACGGTCGACAAGGCCAGCACCGACGGCGGGTCCTCCGAGGCCGTCAGCCGTCTGCAGATCATGGCTCCCGCCGACCCGGGTGGTGGCTGGGACAGCACCGCCCGCGCGATGTCTGCCTCCTTCGAGGGCGCAAAGCTTGCCAAGTCCACCACCGTCACCAACGTCCCGGGAGCCGGCGGCACCATCGGCCTCGCCCAGCTCGCGAACGAGAAGAGCGAGGACTACCTGATGGTGATGGGCCTGGTGATGATCGGCGCGATCGAGACCAGCCAGTCTCCGACCACCCTCGACGACGTCACGCCCATCGCTCGGCTCACGGCCGAGGACGAGGTGATCGTGGTCCCGGCGAAGAGCCCGTACCAGACCATCAAGGACCTGGGCGACGACCTCAAGGCGCGCGGCCGCAAGGTGGCGATCGCCGGGGGGTCGGCCGGCGGAACCGACCACATCGTGGCCGGACTGCTGACCAAGGCCGCGGGGGCATCGCCGACCGACCTCAACTACGTCGCCTTCTCCGGCGGCGGTGAGTCGCTGGCGGCACTGCTCGGCAACAAGGTGGCCGCCGGCATCTCCGGCGTCAGCGAGTACGCCGAGCAGATCAAGGCAGGCAAGCTGCGCGCTCTCGCAGTGTCCGGTCCCGAGCGGGTCGACGGTGTCGATGCTCCGACCTTGAAGGAAGGCGGCTACGACGTCGAGTTCATCAACTGGCGAGGGGTCGTGGCGCCGAAGGGGCTGTCGAAGGACGCGACTGACCGGCTGGTCGACCTCGTGACCAAGATGCACGACTCGCCGCAGTGGAAGGACGCTCTCGCCACCAACGGCTGGACCGACACGTTCCTCACGGGGGACGAGTTCACGTCGTTCATCAAGGACGAGCGGGCCACCACCACCACGGTGCTGCAGGACCTCGGACTGGTCAGCTAGCCATGCACATGAAGCTCGACGAGACCTCCGGTGCGGCGGCCCGTGTCGCCGTACCGGAGGTTCTGGTCGCGGCAGGTGTGGTGGCGCTGGGCGTGTTCACCATCGTGGATGCCCACCGGATCACGGTTCCGCTGAGCTCCAACGTGGTCGGTCCCCGGGTCTTTCCGTACGCCGTCGGGGTCGTTCTCGCGCTCTCCGGTGTCGCCGTGCTGGTCGCCGCACTTCGCGGCCGGCATGCCGACCCCGAGGCGGGCGAGGACGTCGACCTCGACGCGCCCACCGACTGGGTCACCCTGGCCAAGGTGGTCGCCGGCTTCGCCCTGCACGTGGCAGTCGTCGACCGGCTCGGCTGGGCGCTGGCCGGGGCACTGCTGTTCACCGTGGTGGCGTGGGCCCTCGGCGGGCACCCGGTCAAGGCCGCCGGTGTCGGTCTGGTGCTCGGTTTCTCGGTCCAGGCGTTGTTCGTGTCGGGGCTCGGCGTCACCCTGCCGGCCGGGCTCTTCGACGGCGTGGGGCTGCTCCGTGGGTGACTTCGGATCGCTGCTCGACGGCTTCGGTGTCGCGCTCCAGCCGGCGTACCTCCTCTACGCCCTGATCGGGGTGACCCTCGGGACAGCCGTCGGGGTGCTTCCCGGCATCGGGCCGGCGATGACCGTGGCGCTGCTGCTCCCGGTCACCTACAAAGTCGAACCGACGGCCGCCTTCATCATGTTCGCCGGCATCTATTACGGCGGCATGTACGGAGGGTCGACGACCTCGATCCTGCTGAACACCCCTGGCGAGTCCTCGTCGATCATCACCGCGCTCGAGGGCAACAAGATGGCACGGTCCGGTCGAGGGGCCGCAGCCCTGGCCACCGCTGCGATCGGCTCGTTCGTCGCCGGCACCATCGCCACGATCGGCCTCACGCTGATCGCCCCCACCCTGGCCGATCTCGCGGTTCAGCTGGGGTCGCCGGACTACGTCGCGCTCACGGTCGTCGCACTGATCACCGTGTCGGCGCTGCTCGGGTCCTCGGTGTCCCGCGGTGTGGCGTCGCTGTCGGTCGGCCTTCTCATCGGGTTGGTCGGTACCGACAGCCTCACCGGGCAGCGACGGTTCACATTCGGCTTCCCGGTGCTCGCCGACGGCATCGACGTCGTGACCTTCGCGGTCGGCGTGTTCGCGGTGGGTGAGGCGCTGTGGGTCGCGTCGCGGCTTCGCCACGGACCGTTGGAGATCATCCCGGCGGGCGGCTCGTGGATGACGCGGCAGGACTTCCGGCGGTCGTGGCGGCCTTGGTTGCGTGGCACTGCGCTCGGCTTCCCGATCGGTGCGATGCCGGCAGGTGGCGCCGAGATCCCGACCTTCCTGTCATACGCGGTGGAGAAGAAGCTGTCGAAGCACAAGGACGAGTTCGGCACCTCGGGGGCGATCGAGGGCGTCGCCGGTCCGGAGGCGGCCAACAACGCGGCCGCGGCCGGTGTGCTGGTCCCGCTGCTCACGCTCGGCCTGCCGACCTCGGCCACCGCGGCAGTGCTCATCGCCGCGTTCCAGAGCTACGGGATCCAGCCCGGACCGCTGCTGTTCCAGAACGAGGGCACCCTGGTCTGGGCGCTGATCGCCAGCCTCTACGTCGGCAACGTCCTGCTCCTGGTGCTGAACCTGCCGCTGGTCGGGCTCTGGGTCCGGCTGCTCCGGATCCCGCGGCCCTACCTCTACGCGGGCATCCTGATGTTCGCGGCACTCGGCGGGTACGCCCTCAACGGTGTCCGTACCGATCTCTGGGTGCTGCTGGGGATCGGCATCCTGGGTTACGTGATGCGCCGGTTCGGCTACCCGATCGCACCGGCGGTGATCGGGCTCATCCTCGGGCCGATCGCGGAGGAGCAGCTCCGGCGCACGCTGGCCATCAGCCAGGGCGACGCGACCGCCCTGGTGTCGAGCCCGTTCGCGGCGACGGTCTACACCCTGCTCGCGATCGGGACGGTGGTCACGCTGCTGCTTCGCCGGCGTGCGAAGCGTGCGGTCGAACAGCTGGTCGCCACCCCCGGGTGACAAGCACGCGGCTCCCCTGACGCGGTTGAGTCGGCGGTCACCTCACCCGGAGAGTCCGAGGGCGCGGGCTTCCTCACGGAGCTCGTCCCGGACCTGAGGGTGGGCAGCATGCTCGATCAGGTGCGTCGCCTGCGTGCGCTCGTCGCACCCGAACATCTCGGCGACTCCCTGCTCGGTGACGACGGCCGTGTGCTGGAACGACGTCACGGGTTCGTCGACCATCGCCACGATGCTCGACGCGTCAGCCTTGGGATGCCAGGACCGCAGAGCCATCAGGGCCTGCCCGCCGGACGAGTGCAGCGCACCGACGATGAAGTCGGTCTGGCCGCCGAAGCCGGAGTGGATCCGGGCACGGATGCGCGAGGCGTTGGCCTGACCGAACAGGTCGACCTGCAGCCCGGTGTTGATGCTCGTCATCGCCCGGTTCGCGGCGATGGCGGTGGGGGAGTTGGTGCGCTCGGTGCGCAGCACCCGGACGCGAGGGTTCCGGTCGATCCAGGAGTACAGCTCGGGTGAGCCGACGACGAAGGAGGCGGTGATCACCGTGTCGGCGTCCAGCGCACCGGCACGGTCCAGCGAGAGGACGCCGTCGGAGAACATCTCGCTCCAGACCGCCAGGCCGCGCCGGCGTGCGAGCCCCGGCAGGGTCGCGTCGGGGACCATCCCGATCCCGAGCTGCAGAGTGGCGCCGTCGTCCACGCGGGCCGCGACCAGCTCGCCGATCCGGTGTGCCGCGTCGTCAGCGACCGTGCGTGGTGGTGACGACAGCGGCTCGTCGGCCTCGACCACGAGGTCGATGTCCTCCTCGGTCAGCAGGCCGTCGCCGTACGTCCAGGGCATCTCGCGGTTGACCTGCGCCACGACCAGACCGCCCCGGGCACGGCAGGCTGCGACGGCCGAGGGCAGGACGTTCACCTCGGTGCCCATCGACCAGCTGCCCGCGTGCGGTGCCGAGACGTGCAGGCACACGACGTCCGGCGGCAGGGTGGTCGCGAACAGCCGAGGAACCAACGACAAGCGCGCGGGGACATAGGAGAGCGTGGGGCTGCCGCGCATCCCCGGTCCGACGAACGAGGTCTCGTGCACCACCTCCGGCCGGCTGGGGATGCCCTTGTGGGCGTTGAGCATCCAGAGCCGGTACGTCGGCAGTGCGGCATCCAGCATGCCGAGCAACGTCCAGGGCACCGCGCCGTTGCCGCTGACCACGACCCGGGGCAGCGGGGGCAGCACCCCGAGCGCCGCCGCCAGACCGGGCGCGTCGACCGCCCTCATCCGGTCTGGCCTGCCGTCGGCTGTGTGCTCACCGGTCGATCATGGCGGGTTCCCCGCCTCCCGTCAGCCGGCAGCACGACGCCCCCGTCGCACGTACGGCGGGGGCGTCGGCGTCCGCGGGCCGGCGCCGGTCCCTGCTGGCACAGCGCCGGCTCGACGGACCGCCGTCGACTGCGGGTCGGAAGGACGCGCCGAGACACCACGAAGGGTGAAGTCGGGAAGCTCCCCTGCTGGACTGCCCGACCGCTCGGCGTGACCGTTACCGGCCCGCCAGGGTCTAGGGCGTGACACGAGGAAAGCACACCCCGAGCCGTTGGGCAATGACGAAGAGGTGACCAACAGCGGCATCTCGGCGTACCGTGACCCCCGTCATCGGGCCGACTGCGGACCCGCGCCGCCCGCCTCGAGGAGATCGAGCATGACTGCACAGTTCCCCGGCACCCAGCGCGCCGACCTGCAGGTCGTCCGCGACGGAGCCGCGACCGGCGACTCCACCAACCAGGCTGTCGGGCTGCTCGAGAACGCCCAGAGGGTGGCGGACGCCACCGTGGCCGAGGCCCGGGCCGAGGGCGAACGACTGCTCGCTGCGGCTCGCGAGCGCGCGCAGCAGGTGCAGCGCGACGCCAAGGAGCTCGGCCAGAAGCTGCGTGCGGACGCCGAGCGGGAGAGTGCCCAGGCCCGCCACCAGGCGTACGGCGAGGCCGAGCGGATCGTGGCCGACGCCCGGTCCGAGGTCAGCGCACTGAAGGCCTCGGTGGGTGGCCTGCGCGAGGAGCGGGACGCCGCCGAGAGCGCGATGCGCGAGCTCTCCGACCGCGTCCAGGCCGCCCTGCACCGCTACGTGGAGCCGGCCGAGCCCCCCGCCCACGAGGACCAGCACCACCAGCAGTAGCCCGGCGCACCGCCGTCTGACCGGACCGGCCGGACCCGCCCTGTGCGACGGGTCCGGCCGGTCCGTCGCGCTCTGGCCACCTTGACGTAACGGGTGTGACAGGTGTTCGCTAGCGGGGTTGTTGTGGCGTCAAGTCGACCGCGGCACGACCCGACACTCCTCGAGAGGGTGCGGCGAGAGGAGACGGGCGGATGGCGTTGACCGTTCGCCGCGTGCGCGGGAGCGCCGTCGTCGCCGTCGTCCTCGCCCTGCTCGCCCCGCTCGGGCCGGCCGCGATCGCGGACAACGGCAGCCCGGTCTTCCCGAGCCAGCAGGACCTCGACGCCAGCCGGGGAGCGACCGCAGCCAAGGCCGACCAGGTCGGCCAGATCGAGGCGCAGCTGGCCGCGGCCGCCGTCCGCACCGAACGGCTCGCGACCGACGTCGCTGTGGCCGTGGAGGCGTACAACGGCGCCCGGGTCCGGCTGGACAGGGCGGTCCTGGCCGCCGCCGAGGCGCAGCGCACAGCTGAGGTGGCACGAGGAAGGGTCGAGACGGCCCGGATCGAGCTCGGCCGGTTCGCCGCGGCCGCCTACCGCTCCGGCGGCGACCTCGGGGGGCTGTCCGCGTTCCTCGTCTCGCAGGGGCCGCGGGACCTGATCAGCAGGGCGGCCGCCCTGCAGTCCATCGGCAACAACCGGCGCAACGCCCTGGAGAGCTTCCGGTCCGCGACGGCCTACGCCACCCTGCTCGACCGGCGGGCCGCAGCGACCGTGGAGAAGCGGCGCCGGGCGGCCCGGCAGGTCGAGCAGGCGCGGTCCGCCGCCGAGGGCCGCCTCGCGACCCAGCAGCAGGCCGTCGGGCAGATCGCCGCCCAGCGCGAGACGCTGGTCCGGGCCCTCGCCGCCGCCCGGCACACCACGGTCCGGCTCGAGCGGGCCCGGCAGGCCGGCCTGGAGCGGGCTCGGCTCGAGGCGGCCCGGCTGGCAGCCGAGCGTCGGGCCGCGGAGGCTGCCCGGCAGGCCAAGGCCGCCCGGGACGCGGCGGCGGCCCGTGCCGCCGAGGACGCCCGCCAGGCCCAGGCCGAGCAGGCCCGTCGCGACCAGGAGCGGCGCGACGCCGACGCCCGGCGCGCAGCCGAGGAGAAGAAGGCCGCCGAGGAGAAGCCGGCCGCGGCCGCCCCGGCCCCCGCCCCCGCTGGGAATGGCGGAGGAAACGGCGCCAGCAGCGCGCCGGACCCGACGCCTCCAGCGCCTGCGGGCAGCTCGTCCGGCAGCGCCTCCGGCGCAGATGCAGCGATCGCCTACGCCCGGGACCAGATCGGCAAGGCGTACCAGTGGGCCGCCGACGGACCGTCCAGCTTCGACTGCTCCGGGCTGACCATGCGGGCCTGGCAGCAGGCCGGGGTCTACCTCCCGCACTACTCGGTCGCTCAGTACCAGCAGGGCGAGAAGGTGCCGCTGGGCGACCTGCGCCGCGGTGACCTGGTGTTCTTCGCCAGCAGCTCGGACTATCGCTCGATCTACCACGTGGGCCTCTACATCGGCGACGGCCAGATGATCGAGGCGCCCTACACCGGCGAGAACGTGCGCATCTCCAGCATCTGGCGGGGCAGCCTCTTCGGCGCGGCGCGACCGTGAACCCCGGCTCGTACGGCGAGCGGCACGGCCGGGCCTTCGGCGGCTGGCTGGTCCTGATGGCCGTGGGCTACGGGGTGCTGCACCACGGCGGCACCCTGTTCGCCGATCTCGGCGACGTCGGCGACACCGAGACCCGGTGGGCCGACTGGATCGACCTCCTGACGCCGTACGTCGTCACCGGCGCCGCTGCCGGAGCCTTGCGGGGTGCCGGTGCGAGTCGGGGGACCTGGGCGCTGTTCTGGTTCGCCACCGTCCTCTACACCCAGGGGCACGGCATCCACCTGGCTGCCAACAGCGTCAACAACGCGCTGCCCGGAAGCACCGAGCCGGCCTATCTCTGGGACGAGCACATCGGGCACTACCTCTGGTACGTCGGGTTCTTCCTCGTCGTGGCTGCGCTCGCCCTCGCGCTGGCCGACCGACGGCCGCGCGGCGGCCTCGGCGGCCACCTGCTGGCCGTGATCGTCGGCTTCACGCACTTCACCAACTCGGTCGAGGGGCAGACGGCCCTGCTCGGCATCGCAGCCGCTGCGGTCTTCGCCGTCTGGGGACTGTTCACCCGGGACGGCGTCGGGCGCCTGCTGCTCACGGCGTACGGCTTCTCGCTGCTGCTCTTCGCGGCCTTCGGCCTGTCACAGGGCGGCTTCCCGGAGTTCTCCGAGCTCGGCTGGATCTAGCCCGCCACTCGACGGGGGCCTACAGGTGCTTCTCGCCGCGGGCGATCGCCTCGGTGCGGCGCTGGCGGGAGGCGACGATCTCGGCCTCGGCCTCGGTCCGGCCGACCCAGCTGGCGCCTTCGACGGACTTGCCGGGCTCGAGGTCCTTGTAGACCTCGAAGAAGTGCTGGATCTCCAGCCGGTCGTACTCCGACACGTGGTTGATGTCGCGCAGGTGCTCCCAGCGCGGGTCGGTCGCGGGGACGCAGAGCACCTTGTCGTCGCCGCCGGCCTCGTCGGTCATCCGGAACATCCCGAGCGCGCGGGCCTTGATCAGGCAGCCGGGGAACGTCGGCTCCTCCAGCAGCACCAGGGCGTCCAGCGGGTCGCCGTCCAGGCCGAGGGTCTCCTCGATGAAGCCGTAGTCCGACGGGTACCGCGTCGAGGTGAAGAGCATCCGGTCCAGCCGCAGCCGACCGGACTCGTGGTCGACCTCGTACTTGTTGCGGTTGCCCTTGGGGATCTCGATGAGGACGTCGAACTCCACGGACTGCCTCCCGGTCGTCTGCACCGCTGCGACAGCGCGGCCCGCGGCGCGGGTCGATAGTCTCCCGTACGCCGGGCAGGTGCTGCCAATCGAGACGCGAGGTGACCAGTGGCCGCCGACGGGGGCGCCCGCCGCGCAATCGCTGGTCGTCCTGACCGCGCTGCTGGTCGTGGCCGCGGTGACGGTGGCGGGCTGGACCTCACCGGTCGGCTGCCCGGCGGGCTGGTGGCCGACCCGGCGAGCAGCCCGACCGCGACGCCGACGCTCGACCCGCCCCGGTCCCCGGCGCCCGAGGTGCTGGCCGCCGAGCCGACGGCTCCCGGTCCCGCGCCGGTGCTGCCCGAGGCGGCGCTGGACGCCGTGCTCGCCTCGCCGGCGCTGGGCGGCGCCGCCGGTGCCGTCGTCCTCGACGTCGCGACCGGTCAGGTGCTGCTCGACCGCGACGCCGGGAACGGCGCGCATCCCCGCGTCGGTGGCCAAGCTCGCGACGGCAGCCGCCGCCCTGACGGCGTACGACCCCGGGCACCGGGTGACGACCCGGGTGCTTGCCGGTGCCGACGTCGGTCCGACGGAAGCAGCGTGGTGCTGGTCGGCGCCGGCGACGCGACCCTCACCACCCGCCGCTCCCGGCCGGGCGACCTGCCGCAACGGGCCAGCCTTTCCGACCTCGCCGACCAGGTCGTCGCGGCGATGTCGCCGGGCATGCCGCCCGCTGACCGTCCTGGTCGACGACTCGCTGTTCACCGGCCCCGACGTGTCGCCGGACTGGCCCGCGACCTACCTGTCGTCCGGTGTCGTCTCGCCGGTCACTGCTCTGTCCGTGGACGCCGGCCGGGTCCGGCCCGGGTCCGTCGCGCGGGAGGCCGACCCTGCGCTGGCGGCGGGCCGCGAGCTGGCCCGGCTGCTCCGAAGCCGCGGAGTCGAGGTCCGCCCCCGCATCACGCGGGGCATCGCGCACGCTGAAGCGCCGGTGCTGGCCGAGGTCGCGTCACCGACGGTCGCCGAGATGGTCGAGCTCGCGCTGCAGACCAGCGACAACGACGTCGCCGAGGCGCTGCTGCGGCTCGCGGCGATCGGGCAGGACCTGCCGGCGACCTTCGACGGCGGGACGTCGGCGGCGCTCGACGCGCTGGCCTCGCTCGGCGTACCGACCGAGGACGTGCTGCTGCTCGACGGAAGCGGGCTGGCCCGCGGCTCCGGCGTGCCGCCCGAGACGCTGGTGCGGCTGCTGCTGCTCGCGGCCGACGGGGCGCACCCGGACCTCGCGCCGCTGCTCGACGGCCTGCCGGTGGCCGGATTCAGCGGCACCCTCGAGACCCGCTACCTCACCGGCGCGCCGGCTGCGGCCGCCGGCCTGCTGAGGGCCAAGACCGGCACCCTCACCGGGGTGAGCGCACTGGCCGGAACCACGTCGACAGGCGGTCGTCCGGTGGTCTTCGTGGTGATGTCCGACCGGGTGCCCGACGGCGCGACCCTGCAGGCCCGGGACGACCTCGACCGGTTCGCGGCGGTACTCAGCGGTGTCGGGGGCAGCTGAAAAATCCTGGTGTCCCCGAGGTTGATCGTCCGGTCCCGGGGAACCATCGCGGTCGACCAAGGAGGTTCACATCATGACGATGTTGCTCTGGATCCTGGCCGTTCTGATCGGCATCTGGGGAGTCGTCACGCTGATCCGGGGGCAGGTGCTCATGGGCATCGTCCTCATCATCGTGGCATTCCTCGTCGGCCCTGGCGGCGTGAGCATCTTCACCTGACGCGGCGCCTCAGCCTGTTTCACACCGATGGCCGGGACGGTCCCTCCGGGGACCTGCCCGGCCATCAGTGCGCCCGCCCACGACGTACGGTGAGCCGATGAACTCTTCGATGGTCGACTGGGACCTCGCCGTCACGACCGGCCGCAAGCTGGTCAGTCCCGGCCCGGCGGTGACCCCTGACGAAGCCCGCGCGGCCGTCACGCAGCTCAAGGCGTTCGCCGTCGAGGCGCACGGCCACGTCGCGGCGTTCACCGGGTTGCAGGTGCCGGCCGACCACACATCGGGTGCCTCGGTCGTGGTCGTCGACCGGCCGGGCTGGATCCAGGCCAACGCCTCCGGCTTCCGGACCGTGCTCGAGCCGCTGATCGAGAAGATCCAGGAGAAGCGGCCGTCGTCCTCGGCGCTGGCCGACTCGGTCGGGTCGAAGGTCACCGGCGTGCAGACCGGATCGTTGCTGGCGTTCCTGGCCACCAAGGTGCTCGGGCAGTACGAGCTGTTCCCGCCGTACGGCGCGGATGCCGCGACCACGCCGGGCCGGCTGCTGCTGGTGGCCCCGAACATCGTCTCCGCCGAGCGCGAGATGGGTGTCGACCCCCGCGACTTCCGGCTCTGGGTGTGCCTGCACGAGGAGACCCACCGCGTGCAGTTCGGCGCGGTGCCGTGGCTCCGCGAGCACATGCTGGACGAGCTGCGTGCCTTCGTGGAGGCCACCGACGTCGACCCCGCGGCGCTCGCTGAACGGCTCAAGGCCGCGGCGGCGGCTGCCTACGGTGCGATCCGGGACGGCTTCGACCCCGATGCACCGGAGGGCGGGGGCTCGCTGGTCGAGGCGGTGCAGACCCCGGCGCAGCGCGAGATCCTGGACCGGATCACGGCGCTGATGTCGCTGCTCGAGGGGCACGCCGACTTCGTCATGGACGGCGTGGGCCCTGCCGTGATCCCGTCGGTCGCGACGATCCGGGCGAAGTTCCAGAGCCGTCGCAAGGAAGCGTCCAGGGTCGAGCACGTGGTGCGCCGGCTGCTCGGCATCGACGCCAAGCTGCGGCAGTACCGCGACGGCGAGCGGTTCGTGCGCGGCGCCGTCGAGCGGGCCGGGATGGACGGCTTCAACCAGGTGTGGGCCCGTCCGGAGAACCTCCCCACCAAGGACGAGATCGCCGACCCCGCCGCGTGGGTCACCCGGGTCGTCACCCCCAAGCAGCTCCCCGCCTGACCAACCGCCCGCCGGGACGGCGGGCCGGGGTAGCGTCCCGGGGGTGGGGCCGGAGCCGGAGGTCGCCGCCGTACGGCGGGCAGTCCGCGCGTCCTGGCACGACCTGGCCGCCGGTGCCACCGTCCTGGTCGCCTGCAGCGGCGGCCCGGACTCCGTGGCGCTGGCCGTCGCGGTGGCGTTCGAGGCTCCCCGGGCCGGGCTGCGGGCCGGCGCGGTCACCGTCGACCACCAGCTCCAGCCCGGCTCCCGGGGACGTGCCGAGAAGGTCGCCGCCGACCTCGGGGCACTCGGCCTGGACCCCGTCGAGGTCCTCACGGTCGACGTCGCCGGCCGCGGCGGCCCCGAAGCCGCGGCCCGGGAGGCCCGCTACCGGGCGCTGGACGACGCCGCCGACCGGCTCGCCGCCACCGTGGTGCTGCTGGGCCACACCCGCGACGACCAGGCCGAGACCGTGCTGCTGGGGCTGGCCCGCGGGTCCGGAGCGCGGTCGCTGGCCGGGATGGCCGCCGTCCGGGACCGCTTCCGCCGCCCGCTGCTCGACCTGCCCCGGGCCGTGGTCCGGGCGGCCGCGGCGGGCCACGCCACCTGGGACGACCCGCACAACGACGACCCCGCGTTCGCCCGGTCCCGGGTGCGCCGCAACGTCCTGCCGGGCCTGGAGCGCGACCTCGGTCCCGGCGTCGCCGCCGCGCTGGCCCGCACCGCCGCGCAGCTGCGGGCCGACGCCGACGCCCTGGACGGCTGGGCCGCGGCGGCCCACGGCGAGGCCGGCCAGGCCGGCGACGGCCTCGACGTGAGCGTCCTGGCTGCCCTGCCGGCCGCGGTCCGGACCCGGGTGCTGCGGCGCGCCGCCCTCGCCGCCGGCTGCCCCGCGACCGATCTGGACGCCGGTCACGTGGCCGAGCTGGACCGGCTGGTGACCGACTGGCACGGGCAGGGCCCGCTCTCCCTGCCGGGCGGCGTGGCGGCGTCCCGGGCGTGTGGCAGGCTGGCGCTTTCCGGTCAGCCGCGCAGCAGTCGATGAGGGAGCACCCACCGCGTGGACGAGAAGGACCTGGGCACCGACCTCGAGAAGGTGCTCATCACCGAGGAGCAGATCCGCACCCGGCTGGCCGAGATGGCCGCCGACATCGACCGTGACTACGAGGGCAAGGACCTGCTGATCGTCGGTGTCCTCAAGGGCGCCGTGATGGTGATGGCCGACCTGGCCCGGGCCCTCGGCTCGCACGTCGAGATGGACTGGATGGCGGTGTCGTCCTACGGGTCGGGCACCAAGTCCTCCGGAGTGGTGCGGATCCTCAAGGACCTGGACCGCGACATCATGGGCAAGCACGTGCTGATCGTCGAGGACATCATCGACTCCGGCCTGACCCTGTCCTGGCTGATGTCCAACCTCGGCTCCCGCGGGCCGGCCTCGGTCGAGGTGTGCACCTTGCTGCGGAAGCCGGACGCCGCCCAGGTCGACGTCCCGGTGCGGTACGTCGGCTTCGACATCCCGAACGAGTTCGTCGTCGGCTACGGCCTCGACTACGCCGAGCGCTACCGGAACGTGCCGTTCGTGGGCACCCTCGCACCGCACGTCTACTCGGCCTGACCCGCCTCTCCGGGCCCGGGACCGGGAACGAAGCGGGCGCCCCGGCGCGTTGTCGGGGCGTCGGGACGGCGACCGCCAGGTGCGGACGGCGTCACGCCGCGCACAGGTGCCGGTGTACCGTCGAGGTCCGACTTCCCCACGTCTGGCAGGAGGGACGGGGCGACCCGCCCCGGTTCGATGGACGTCAAACGCTACTTCCGCGGGCCCTTCTTCTGGGTCGCCCTGGTGATCCTCGGGGTCCTTCTCGTCACCTCCGTCTCCTCGGCCGCCGGGGGGTTCAAGAAGGTCGACACCTCCGTCGCGATCAAGGCCATCAAGGACGGCACGGTCGCCGAGGCGAAGATCGTCGACCGCGACCAGCGGCTCGAGCTGACCCTCAAGGAGGGCACCGAGCCCGACGCTGCCGACGGCTCGACCAAGATCCAGGCCGACTACGTCGAGGCCCGGGCCCGCGAGATCATCTCGCTGCTCGACGACAACCCGCCGACGAAGAGCTACACCGACAGCGTCCCGCGGACGTCCTGGGTGGTGTCGCTGCTCATCAACTTCCTGCCCATCGTCATCCTGGTCCTGCTGTTCCTGTTCTTCTTCAACCAGATGCAGGGCGGCGGCTCCCGCGTCATGCAGTTCGGCAAGTCCAAGGCGAAGCTGATCAGCAAGGACACGCCGAAGACGACCTTCAAGGACGTCGCCGGCGCCGACGAGGCGGTCGAGGAGCTCGAGGAGATCAAGGAGTTCCTCGAGAACCCGGCCAAGTTCCAGGCCATGGGCGCGAAGATCCCGAAGGGCGTGCTGCTCTACGGTCCGCCCGGCACCGGTAAGACGCTGCTGGCCCGCGCGGTCGCCGGCGAGGCGGGCGTGCCGTTCTACTCGATCTCCGGCTCGGACTTCGTCGAGATGTTCGTCGGCGTCGGTGCCTCCCGGGTCCGTGACCTGTTCGAGCAGGCCAAGGCGAACGCGCCGGCCATCGTCTTCGTCGACGAGATCGATGCCGTCGGGCGTCACCGCGGTGCGGGCATGGGCGGCGGCCACGACGAGCGCGAGCAGACCCTCAACCAGCTGCTGGTCGAGATGGACGGCTTCGACGTCAAGGGTGGCGTGATCCTGATCGCGGCCACCAACCGGCCGGACATCCTCGACCCGGCGCTGCTGCGCCCTGGCCGGTTCGACCGGCAGATCGCCGTGGATCGACCGGACCTGCAGGGCCGGTTCCAGATCCTCAAGGTGCACGCCACGGGCAAGCCGATCGCGGAGGACATCGACCTGATGGCCTTCGCCCGGCGTACGCCGGGATTCACCGGCGCGGACCTTGCGAACGTCCTCAACGAGGCAGCGCTGCTCACTGCGCGGTCGGACAAGAAGCTCATCGACGCGATCGCGCTGGACGAGGCGATCGACCGGGTGGTCGCCGGTCCGCAGAAGCGCACGCGGATCATGAGCGACAAGGAGAAGAAGATCACGGCCTACCACGAGGGCGGGCACGCCCTGGTGGCCGCGCGCGCTGCCGAACACGGACCCGGTGCACAAGATCACGATCCTGTCCCGCGGGCGCGCCCTCGGCTACACGATGGTGCTTCCGGACGAGGACAAGTACTCGACCACCCGTAACGAGATGCTCGACCAGCTGGCCTACATGCTCGGCGGTCGCGCGGCCGAGGAGATCGTGTTCCACGACCCGACGACCGGCGCCGCGAACGACATCGAGAAGGCCACCAGCGTGGCCCGGGCGATGGTCACGCAGTACGGCATGACCGAGCGGATCGGGGCCATCAAGCTCGGCTCGGAGAACGCCGAGCCGTTCCTCGGCCGCGACATGGGCCACCAGCGCGACTACTCCGAGGAGGTCGCCGGCGTGGTCGACGAGGAGGTCAAGCGCCTTATCGAGAACGCGCACGACGAGGCCTGGGCGATCCTTGTCGACAACCGCGACATCCTCGACGACATGGTGCTCGAGCTGCTCGAGAAGGAGACCCTGGACAAGGCTCAGGTCGCGGAGATCTTCACCCACATCCGCAAGCGGCCGGCCCGCCCGGCGTGGACCGGCTCGGCCAAGCGCAGCCCGCAGGCCGGCCCGGTGATGACGCCGAAGGAGCTCGCCTCACCCAACGGCAGCAACGGCCAGGACAAGGAGCACAGCATGGGCTCCCCTGCGCCGACCGACGTCCCCGACTCGCCCCTGCCGTCCGACGACATCCCCGGACGGCCGCTGGGGTTCGAGGGCTGACCGGGTGACCGGAGAGGTCGGGACGTACGACCACGAGGGCGTACGCCGGGCGGTGCGCGACCTGCTCGTCGCCATCGGCGAGGACCCCGAGCGTGACGGGCTGCGCGACACCCCGGAACGGGTGGCCCGCGCCTACGTCGAGATCTTCGCCGGCCTCTGGCAGGAGCCGGAGGACGTCCTCACGACCACCTTCGACCTCGGGCACGACGAGATGGTGCTCGTCAAGGACATCGAGGTGCGGTCGATGTGCGAGCACCACCTGGTCCCGTTCTTCGGGGTCGCGCATGTCGGCTACATCCCCTCGCACGACGGCCGCATCACCGGGCTTTCCAAGCTGGCCAGGCTGGTCGACGTGTACGCCCGTCGACCCCAGGTGCAGGAGCGGCTCACGACCCAGGTGGCCGACTCGCTGATGCGCATCCTGGAGCCGCGCGGTGCCATCGTCGTGCTGGAGTGCGAGCACCTGTGCATGTCGATGCGCGGCATCCGCAAGCCCGGTGCCTCGACGGTCACGTCGGCGGTGCGCGGCCAGCTGCGCGACCCCACGACCCGCGCCGAGGCGATGAGCCTGATCGTCGCCCGACGGTGAGCCCCGACCTGGTGCTGCCCGGCCCCGCGCTGCCGTCGCCCGCCGGACTTCCACCGCACCTCTCCGGACTGGCCCGCACCCTGGTGATGGGCGTGGTCAACGTGACCCCTGACTCGTTCTCCGACGGCGGCGAGTTCCTGGACGCGGACGCAGCGGTGGCGCAGGGCCTGGCCCTGGTCGCCGAAGGCGCCGACCTGGTCGACGTCGGTGGCGAGTCGACCAGACCGGGAGCGCAGCGCGTCGACCCGGCAGAGGAGCTCCGCCGGGTGCTTCCTGTCGTGCGGGCCCTGGCGGCCGAAGGCGTCGTCGTCAGCGTCGACACCATGCGCGCCTCGGTCGCGGCAGCCACCCTCGAGGCCGGCGCGACGATGGTCAACGACGTCAGCGGTGGGTTGGCCGACGAGGCGATGGCCCGCGTCGTGGCCGACGCCGGCTCGCCGTACGTGGTGATGCACTGGCGCGGGCACAGCGCGGACATGGCCAGGCGTGCGGTCTACGCCGACGTCGTCACCGAGGTGCTTGACGAGCTGCAGGCCCGGCTGGACGAGCTGGTCCGCGTCGGTGTCGACCTGGACCGCATCGTCGTCGACCCCGGTCTCGGGTTCGCCAAGGACGCTGAGCACAACTGGTCGTTGCTCGCGCACCTCGACGACCTCGGGGCCCTCGGCCGCCCGGTGCTGGTCGGCGCATCGCGCAAGGGCTTCCTCGGCCACCTGCTCGCCGCACCCGACGGCACTCCGCGGCCCGCCGACGCTCGCGAGGACGCCACCACCGCTGTATCGGTGCTGGCCGCGCGGGCCGGAGCCTGGGCAGTGCGGGTGCACGAGACGCGGGCCACCCGGGACGCCATCGAGGTGGTGGCCGCCGCCCGCACTGCGCACGGCGGGTGGGCCGGGACATGACGCAGTCCGAGACCACGGCGGTGCTGCGGGCCAACCAGACGCTGTACGACGCGTTCGAGACCGGCGACATCGACCTGATGAACGCGCTCTGGCTGGACGGGCCGGATGCGGCCACGGTCACCTGTGTGCACCCCGGCTGGTCGCCGCTGCACGGCCGGGACGCGGTGCTGCGGTCCTGGTCGATGATCATGGCCAACACGGCGTACATCCAGTTCGTGCTCACCGACGTCACGGTCCGGCTGACCGACGACGTGGCCGTCGTCACCTGCGGGGAGAACATGCTGACCGACCTGCCCGCAGACCCGGACGCAGCGCCCGGGGAGGTCGTCTTCGGACTGGCCGGCGGTCGGGCGGTCGCGACCAACGTGTTCCGCCGCAGGCCGGACGGGTGGCGGCTGTGGCTGCACCACGCGTCGCCGGTGCTGACCCGCGACCGGCTCGAGGAGGACTCGTGACCGGCGACCGGATCGCCGTCCGCGGCATCCAGGCCCACGGCCACCACGGTGTGTACGACGAGGAGCGCGCGACCGGCCAGCCCTTCGTCGTCGACGTCGTCCTGCACCTGGACCTGGCTCCGGCTGCGGCGAGCGACGACGTCGGCGACACGGTGCACTACGGCGAGCTCGCCCAGCAGGTCGTCGCCGCGATCGAGGGCGACCCGGTCGACCTGGTCGAGACCCTGGCCCAGCGGGTTGCCGACCTCGCGCTGGCACACCCCCAGGTCGACGAGGTCGAGGTGACCGTGCACAAGCCGGAGGCACCGGTCGGCGTGCCGTTCGAGGATGTCGCCGTCACGATCCGGCGGGGCCGCGATGACCGAGCAGGCGCGCCGCATCGTGCTGTCGCTGGGCAGCAACCTCGGGGACCGCCTCGAGCAGCTGCAGGGAGCTGTCGACGCGCTGGCCGACACCCCCGAGCTGACGGTGGTCGGGGTCTCGCCGGTCTACGAGACCGACCCGGTCGGCGGGCCGGACCAACCAGACTTCCTCAACGCGGTGCTCGTCGCCGAAGGTCCGCACTCGCCGCGCACCCTGCTCGAGCGGGCGCTGGCGATCGAGAACGCCTTCGACCGGGTGCGTGACGTGCGGTGGGGGCCGCGCACCCTCGACGTCGACGTCATCGCCGTCGGTGACCTGGTCGTCGACGAGCCCGACCTGCAGGTGCCGCACCCGAGGGCGGCCGAGCGGGCGTTCGTGCTCGTGCCCTGGCTGGACGTCGACGCCGCGGCCGAGCTGGCCGTCGGTGGTCCGGTGGCCGCGCTGCTCGAGCACCTGGACAGCACCGGCGTACGACGCCGCCCCGACCTCGACCTCGTCGTGCCGGAATGACCACCGGATGAAGCCCACCCGCGTCGGCACGCTGGTCGCGCTGCTGCTCGGCACGGCGGCGCTCGCCTGGGGCGGGCTGCAGGTCACCACCAACCGCGGGGGGACGCTGCCGCTGCTGACCTGGACCGCGCCGACCGGGATCGCGGTGCTGGCGGTCGCGGTGCTGCTGACCGCTCTGGCGCTGCGGTCCCGGCTGGGCCGGCCGGAGAAGCGCCCGCACCCGCTGGCCATGGCCCGGCTCGCGGTGCTGGGGAAGGCGAACGCCCACGTCGGCCCGCTCGTCGGCGGCCTGTACGCGGGCTACCTGCTGGTCCTGCTGCCGGGACTGGACATCGAGCCCCGGCGGGACCGTGCGGTGCTCTGCCTGGTGGCCCTGCTGGCCTCGCTGGCCCTCAGTGGCGCCGGCCTGCTGCTGGAGCGGCTCTGCCGGGTTCCGCCGTCCGACGCACCGACCTGCCGGCCGCGCCCGCCTGACCGCTCAGACGGTGGGGACCCTGTCGAGCTCCACCGCCGCGGGCTCGACGCCCAGGACGTCGGACTCCACCGACCGGCGCAGCGCCTCGTGCAGGGTCGCGGGGGTCAGCACGCCGACGTAGCGCTCGCCGTCGAGCACCGCGACCCAGCCCGCGTCGTGCTGCAGCATCTCGGCGAACGCCATCTTCAGGTTCGCCCCGACCGGCACCCACGCCTCCATCCGGCGCGCCCGGTCGTCGACGGTCCCGGCACCGGTCTCGTCGGCCGAGATCCAGCCGTGCAACCGGTTCTCGTCGTCCAGCACGACGCCCCACCGCGCTCCGGCCGCACGCAACGACGCCGAGGCGTCAGCCACCCGGTCGGTCGTGTGCACGACCGGCGGGTGATCCAGGTCGGACCTCTCGATGAGGGTCACCGAGAGCCGCTTGAGGCCGCGGTCGGCGCCGACGAAGCTCGCGACGAAGTCGGTGGCCGGCGATCCGAGCAGCCTGGCGGGCGCGTCGTACTGCTCGAGGTGGCCGCCCTCGGAGAACACTGCGATGCGGTCACCCATCCGGACCGCCTCGTCCAGGTCGTGGGTCACGAACAGCACCGTCTTGCGCACCTCGCGCTGCAGCCGGATGAACTCGCCCTGGAGGCGCTCGCGGACGATCGGGTCGACCGCGCCGAACGGCTCGTCCATGAGCAGCACCGGCGGGTCCGCGGCCAGCGCACGGGCGACGCCGACCCGCTGCCGCTGACCGCCCGAGAGCTGGTGCGGGTAGCGCCTCGCGTAGCGGGCCGGGTCGAGCCCCACCAGCTCGAGCAGCTCGTGCACCCGGGCGTCGACCTTCTTGCGGTCCCAGCCGAGCAGCTTCGGGACGGTGGCGACGTTGGCCGCGATGTTCTGGTGCGGGAACAGCCCGGTCTGCTGGATCACGTAGCCCATCCGGCGGCGCAGCTTCACCGGGTCGACGTGGGTGACGTCCTCACCGCCGAGCAGGATCCGGCCGCCGGTGGGCTCGATGAGCCGGTTCACCATCTTCAGCGTCGTGGACTTGCCGCACCCGGACGGCCCGACCAGGACGACCGTCTCACCCTCGGGGACGTCGAGGTCCAGCTCGTGCACGGCGACCGTGCCGTCGTCGTACTTCTTGCTGACGCCGTCGAGTCGGATCATCGGTTCGGGGGTAGCGTCCACGCGTGGCCCTTCCGTACGGACTGTTCATTGTGCACCCGACAGGTCGAGTATTCGCCGCAGGGGAGCCCGCCAACCCTTGGTTCTCCTGGCAGTACGTGCAGGACAACTCCGGAGACATCCAGCGCTACCTGGAGCAGCACATCGTCCTGACGCTCGAGGCTGTCGTGATCGCCATGCTCATCGCCTTCCCACTAGCCCTGCTGGCGTTCCGGTTCCGCTGGCTGGTGACCCCGCTGCTCGGTGCGACCGGCATCCTCTACACGATCCCGTCGCTGGCGCTGTTCGCGTTCATCTACCCGTTCACCGGCCTGAAGCCGACCACCGTGCTCGTCGGGCTGGTGATCTATGCCTTGCTGGTGCTGGTCCGGAACACCCTCGCCGGGCTGGACGGCGTGCCGGCCGACGTGCGGGAATCCGCGCGGGGCATGGGCTACGGCCGGGTCCGGATGTTGTGGAAGGTCGAGCTGCCCGTCGCGTTGCCCACCATCATGGCCGGCGTCCGGGTCGCCACCGTGTCCACGGTCGCGCTGGTGACCGTCGGAGTGATCGTGGGGGAGGGCGGTCTCGGGCAGCTCATCTTCCGGGGCTTCAACAGCGACTACCGCGCCGAGATCATGACTGCCTCGCTGCTCACCGTCGCCCTCGGACTGACGCTGGATCTCCTGCTGGCCCTGGCGACCCGGCTGCTGATGCCGTGGAGCAGGAGCCGGACGTGAGCAGCTTCGGGGACGCCGTCGTCTGGCTCAACGACCCGCTGAACTGGCAGGGCCCGCAGGGGGTCCCCCACCTGACCTGGGAGCACCTCTACATCTCCGGCCTGGCGGTGGGCATCGGGGCGCTGGTCGCCATGCCGCTGGCGCTGGCGCTCGGTCACACCGGTCGTGGCGGCGGGTTCACTGTCGTGACCACCAACGTGTCTCGAGCCATCCCGACCCTGGCGCTGCTGACGCTGTTCTCGGCGACGGCCATCGGGTTCGGCAACCGGGCCACGATCATCGCCCTGGCCGTCTTCGCGGTGCCCCCGCTGCTCACCAACACCTACGTGGGGATCCGCGAGGTGGACCCCGATGTCGTCGAAGCCGCCCGCGGCATGGGCATGTCCGGCTCGTCGGTGCTGCTGCGAGTCGAGCTGCCACTCGCCGTACCGCTGATCGCGGCGGGGGTACGCACCGCTGCGGTGCAGGTCGTCGCCACCGCCACCCTGGCTGCCCTGGTCGGCGGCGGGGGACTCGGCGTCGTCATCAACACCGGCTTCGGTCAGCAGGACCGCGGCCAGATCATCGCCGGCGGAATCCTGGTCGCGGCGCTGGCCCTCGTCACCGAGCTGGTCCTGGCCTTCGTCCAGCGCCGGGTGACCCCGGGCCAGGCCCGTGGCCGGACCGGCCGGCTCTCCCGCGGTGCGGCCGACGGCGCCGGACCGCCCGGTCGAGGCGCAGACCTGGCCGACGCGGACGCCGAGGAGCGCACCGTCGCCGTTTCGTGACCTGCCGCCAGGTTGCGGTTGTCACACCTCCGTGCTGGGGTGAGGCCGAACACGCGGGTCACAGACATGGCCCGCCAGACACGCGCCCCGGCAGAAGCCGGTGCGGGACACAGAAGGCGGGCACCATGCGCACTCGCGCCCTGAGCACCCTCGGCACGGCCGGGCTGCTCCTCCTCACCCTCACGCTCTCCGCGTGCGGAGACAGCGGTTCCTCCGGGACCAAGGCGGCACCCTCGAAGTCCGGCAGCTCGGACGCCGGCGCCCAGGCCTGCGAGCCCGTGGCCGGCGACCAGCTGGTGGCCCTCGAGGACGACAAGCAGCTGCAGACCGTCGACAACATCATCCCGGCGGTCAACGCCGACGCCGCGGCCGCACCGCTGCTCGAGGCGCTCAACAAGGTGTCGGCGGCGCTCGACACCGACAAGCTGATCGCGCTCAACAAGGCGACCGACATCGACCGCAAGACCTCGCCCAACGTCGCGAAGGAGTTCGTGGCGTCGGAGGGTCTGGCGGACGGACTCACCGGTGGCTCCGGCAAGATCGTCGTCGGTGGCGCCAACTTCTCCGAGAACCTCACGCTGGCCAACATCTACGCCGAGGTCCTCAAGGCCGCCGGCTTCCAGGCCAGTGTGAAGAACGTCGGCAACCGCGAGCTCTACGAGCCCGCCCTGGAGAAGGGCGAGATCCAGGTCATGCCCGAGTACGCCGGGACGCTGACCGAGTTCATCAACAAGGCCGAGAACGGCGCCGACGCCGAGCCGCTCGCCTCCGGTGACCTGGACGCGACCGTGCAGGCGCTGACCGAGCTCGGGGACACGGTCGGCCTGAAGTTCGGCGAGCCGTCCAGCGCGGCCGACCAGAACGCGTTCGCGGTCACCACGGCGTTCGCCGACCAGTACGGCGTCCAGACGCTGTCCGACCTCGGTTCGAAGTGCAGCAGCGGCCTGGTGCTCGGCGGTCCGCCGGAGTGCCCGGAGCGGCCGTTCTGCCAGCCCGGGCTCGAGGACACGTACGGGCTGACCTTCGACAGCTTCACCTCGCTGGACGCGGGTGGCCCGCTGTCGAAGACCGCGCTCAAGCAGGGCAAGGTGACGGTCTCCCTGGTGTTCAGCTCGGACGCGGCCCTCGCCGCCGGCTGACCGGCTGGACTGCTGCGTCGACCCCGCCGGGGCTCAGGTCTCGGCGGGGTCGTGCAGCGGGTACAGCTCGCCGACCGGCAGCGGGACGGCCAGCGTGTTGCCCGGCTGCGCCAGCGGGCAGGCCCACTGCGGGTCGTAGGCGCAGGACGGGTTGTAGGCGAAGTTCAGGTCGACGACCAGGGTGCCCCGACCGGTCGTGAGGTCGACCTCGCCGCCCAGGTCCGCACCCTTGACCGTGTCCAGCAGGTAGCGCCCCGCCCCGTAGGTCGCCGTGCCGGCCAGCGCGTCCTTGACCGGCACGAAGATCCCACCGCCGTACGACGCCAGCCACCAGACGTCCAGGTCGCCGAGGTCGGGCAGGTGCAGGACCCCGACCTTCTCGAACGGCACCACGCCGTCGGTGCCGGTGGTCACCTCGAGGCGCCGCGGCTGCACCGCCGGGTCGACCGCGACCTCGAAGCGGTAGGCCGGGTCGTAGGGCGCCACCCGAAGCCCGGTGAAGCCCGCGCGGTCCTCGGGCGGCAGCGGGGTGTCGGGGTGGGTGGCCAGCAGGTCGTCCCGGCCGGCCCGCCACTGGGCGTGCGCCGAGGCGGGGTCGGTAGCCGAGCGGACCTCGGCGTACAGGGCGTGGACCCGGCGCCGCCAGTCGAGAAGGGAGAGGCTCATGTGACCAGAGTGACATGTGTGACACGCCGACAAGCCTCCCCCGCTACGCCGCGCGCGGGGCGTAGCGTCGCCGCCATGGCCGGACGGCACCGCAGACCCCCTGCCTGGCGCAGGATGCTCAGCTCGCTCGTGCGCAGCCGCGACCGGGCTCGGACCGCCGCGCTGCGGGCCGAGGTGGTGGCGCTGCGCGCGACCGTCGCGCAGCTGCGGGCCGAGCTCGCCGACGTCCAGGCCGGCGCGGCCGCCGCTGCTGCCGCAGCCGCCGCGGCTGCCGCGACCGTGCTGCCCGAGCCGGTGGCCGAGGCCGACCTCGGTTGGGTGACCCTCCGGATGCCGCTGGTGCGCCTCGCGCTGGGCGACCCGGCGGACGTCGCGAGCGGTCCGGACGTCGCGGCCGCCCTGGCCTCGCCGGACCGCAGCCCGGACACCGCCGAGACCGAGATCGTGCTCGAGCCGGCCCCGACCCCGGCCGACCGGCTGGCCTGGACCGTGCTGGCCGAGCTGCCGGAGCGTCCGCTGCTCGACCCGCGGTCGGACCGTGACACCGAGCCGCGCGACCCCGCGGCCGAGGCGGCCGACGGCCGTGAGTCGGCCGGCTACTCGCACCGCCGTACCGCCTGACGCGGACCGCCCGACTCGCCTCACCTCGCCGGGCGGGGCTACTTGTCGACGTCGCCGACGACGAAGAACATCGAGCCGAGGATGGCGACCATGTCGGCGATCAGCGTCCCGGGCAGCAGCTCGGTGAGCACCTGGACGTTGTTGTACGACGCCGAGCGCAGCTTGAGCCGCCACGGCGTCTTCTCGCCCCGCGACACCAGGTAGTAGCCGTTGAGGCCGAGCGGGTTCTCGGTCCAGCAGTACGTCGAGCCCTCCGGCACCTTGAGCACCTTGGGCAGCCGGGTGCTGATCGGGCCGGGCGGCAGGGACACCAGCCGGTCCAGGCACGCGTCGGCGAGGTCCAGCGAGACGTGAGCCTGCTCGAACAGGCACTGGAAGCGCGCCAGGCAGTCGCCCTCGGTGCGGGTGACGACCGGGACGTCGAGCTCGCCGTAGGCCAGGTAGGGCTCGTCGCGGCGCAGGTCCAGGTCGACGCCGGACGCCCGGGCGATCGGGCCGCTCACGCCGTACGCGTGGATCAGCGCCGGTGACAGCACCCCGACCCCGCGGGTGCGTGCGTGGAAGATCTCGTTGCCCAGGATGAGGTTCTCGATGTCCGGCAGCCGGCGCCGCACCTCGTCGATCGCGTGCCGGGCCCGCCCGGTCCAGCCCGCCGGCAGCTCCTCCTTGAGCCCGCCGACCCGGTTGAACATGTAGTGCATCCGGCCGCCGGAGACCTCCTCCATCACGGCCTGCAGCGTCTCCCGCTCGCGGAACGCGTAGAAGACCGGCGTGATCGCACCGAGCTCGAGGGGGTACGAGCCGAGGAACATCAGGTGGTTCAGCACCCGGTTCAGCTCGGCCAGCAGGGTGCGGGCCCACACCGCGCGCACCGGCACCTCCATGCCGAGCATCCGTTCCGCGGCCATCACCACACCGAGCTCGTTGGCGAACGCCGACAACCAGTCGTGCCGGTTGGCGAGCACCACGATCTGCCGGTAGTCGCGGACCTCGAACAGCTTCTCCGCGCCGCGGTGCATGTAGCCGACGATCGGCTCGGCGGTGATGATCCGCTCGCCGTCCAGCACGAGCCGCAGTCGCAGGACGCCGTGCGTCGACGGGTGCTGCGGCCCGATGTTGAGCACCATGTCCTGGGTCGCGAGCCGGTCGACCAGGTCCGCGCCCGCGCCGATCCCGACGGTCCGCACGGTCGGCGCTGTTCGCTCATGACCGCGGCCCCCGCGGAGTGCGGGCGCGGCGAGCGGTTCCGCGGGGATGCTCGGTGCTCACGAGTGGCGAGTCTGCCAGGCTTTCGCCGCACCGCCAGGGGGCGCGAAGTAGCGTCGGGGCCATGGAGCCCTTCGACCCGCCCGGCGAGCCCTGGGTCCGCGTGTCACCGCGGCTGGCGACGCTGCGACGGCTGCTGACCGTCGTCATCGGCCTGCTGCTCGTGGTGGCCGGGACGGTGCTGGCCTGGTTCGTCGCGACCTGGCTCGCGGTGGCCGTCGTCGTGCTCGGCCTGCTCGCCGTCGGCTGGGGCTGGGTCGTGGTCGGCCGGACCGTGCGGTCCTGGGGGTACGCCGAGCGGGCCGACGACCTGCTCGTCACCCGCGGTGTCCTGGTGCGCCAGCTCGTCGTCGTCCCCTACGGCCGGATGCAGTTCGTCGACGTGACCGCCGGCCCGCTGGACCGTCGCTTCGGCCTGGCCACCGTGCAGCTGCACACGGCCGCGGCCGCCACCGACGCCCAGATCCCCGGCCTGGTGCCGGCCGAGGCCGCCCGGCTGCGCGACCGGCTGGCCGCCCGGGGAGAGGCCGGCGCCGCGGGTGTCTGAGGACCGCGACGGCTTCCGCCGGCTGCACCCGCTCACCCCGGTCCTGCGGGGCTGGAAGGTCTTCGCGGCGGCCGTCGCGATCGCCGCGCAGCAGGCCTACGGCGACGTCGGGCTCAGCTGGCTGCTGCTCGGCATCGCGGTCAGCATCCCGCTCGGCATCGCCTACGGCTTGCTGTCCTGGCGCAACACGCACTTCCGGATCGGCGACGACGACCTGCGGCTGGACACCGGGGTGATCTTCAAACGGTCCCGCCGCGTCCGGCTGGACCGGCTGCAGGCGGTCGACGTGGTGCGCCCCCTCGTGGCCCGGGTGCTCGGGCTGGCCGAGCTGCGGCTCGAGGTGGCCGGCGGGTCGTCGTCCGAGGCCCCGTTGGCCTACCTGTCCGAGGCCGCCGCCCAGCGGCTGCGCGCCGAGCTGCTCGCCCGGGCGGCCGGGCTGCACCACGAGACGCCGGAGGCGCCCGAGGCTGTGCTGCTCGAGGTACCGCTCGCCCGGCTGGTCGAGGCCACCCTGCGGTCGTCGGCGGTCGTCGTCGGCGTGGCGATGCTCGTGGTCCTCGGCGGCGTCGCGCTCGCCCTGCGCGAGTGGTCGGTGCTGGGGCTCGCGGTCCCGCTCCTGCTGGCCTCGGTCCCGGTCACCATGAGCTCGGTGGTCGCCCACTTCGGCTTCACCGTGGCCGAGTCGCCGGACGGGCTGCGGGTGCGCCGCGGGCTGCTCGAGACCCGGGCGCAGACGGTCCCGCCCGGCCGGGTGCAGGCCGTGCGGATCGTCGAGCCGTGGCTGTGGCGGTCGCAGGGGTGGTGCCGGATCGAGGTGGACGTCGCCGGGTACGTCGGGCAGGGCCAGGAGGCGGCCTCGGTGCTGTGCCCGGTGGCTCCCCGGGCCGAGGCGCTGCGTCTGCTCGCCAGGGTGCTGCCGGGTGTCGACGTCGACGCGGTTGCCGCTGGCCGGCGTACCTGCCTCGGCGCGCTGGCTCGACCCGTTCGCCTGGCGGGCGCTCGGTGTCGGAGCCGACGACCGGGTGCTGGTCAGCCGGTCCGGTCGGCTGACCCGGGTGCTCGACGTGGTGCTGCACGAGAAGGTGCAGAGCGTCCGGCTGAGCCAGGGCCCGGTGCAGCGTCGGCTGGGCCTGGCCACCGTGCACCTCGACACCACCCCGGGACCGGTCACGGCCAGCGCGGCGCACCGCGAGGCCCGGGAGGCCCGCGCGCTGGTCGACGCCGAGGTCGAGCGGGCCCGGGTGTCCCGGGCGGCCGCCGGTCCCGATCGGTGGATGAGCCCTCCCGGCGGCGACCCAGCACCTATCGTGACGCGGTGACGTCCCGCGCCGAGGGCACCCTCGACCTCGCCGATCCCACCTTCGTCGACGACCCGTACCCGACCCTGGCCCGGCTGCGGGAGTCGGCGCCGCTGTTCTGGCACGAGCAGACCGGGCAGTGGCTGGCGCTGACCTACGCCGCGGCCAACGGCCTGCTGCGGGACCGCCGGTTCGGCCGGCTGTGGCAGGACCGGGAGCCGGTCGAGCAGTTCGAGCCGTTCAACGAGCTGCACCGCAACCAGATGATGGAGAACGAGCCGCCGGCCCACACCCGGCTGCGGTCGCTGGTCGCGAAGGCGTTCGCCCGCGGCCACGTCGAGCGGCTGCGGCCCCGGGTGCAGGCCATCGCCGATGCGCTGATCGACGCCGTCGATCTGTCGTCGTTCGACCTCATCGCCGACTTCGCCGAGCCGCTGCCGGTCGCAGTCATCGCCGACCTGCTCGGAGTGCCCGAGGAGGACCAGCAGCTGCTGCGGCCGTGGTCGGCCGGCATCGTCGCGATGTACGAGTACGGCCGCACCGAGGACGCCGCGGCCCGCGCGGTCACGGCAGCCGCGGAGTTCTCGGCGTACATGCGCGAGCTGGCCGAGGCCCGCCGTCGCGAGCCGCGCGAGGACCTGGTCAGCCATCTGGTCGCGGCCGAGGACGGTGGCGAGCGGCTGTCGTCGGAGGAGCTGGTGGCCTCGGCCGATCCTGCTGCTCAACGCGGGGCACGAGGCGTCGGTGAACGCGTTCGGCAACGGGGTCGTCGCCCTGCTCGCGAACCCGGCCGAGCTCGCGCGGGTGCGTGCCGACGCCGACCTTGTCGAGCCGGCGATCGAGGAGATGATCCGCTATGACTCGCCGCTGCAGCTGTTCGAGCGCACCGCGAAGACCGACGTGGTGATGGACGACATCGAGATCCCGGCCGGCGGCAAGGTGGCCGCGCTGCTCGGCTCGGCCAACCGCGACCCGGCGGCCTTCCCGGACGCCGACACCTTCGACGTCGGCCGCCGACCCAACGCGCACATCGGGTTCGGTGCCGGGCTGCACCACTGCCTCGGGGCACCGCTGGCCCGGATGGAGCTGGCGGTCTCGCTGCCCGCCGCTGCTGCGCCGCTGCCCCGACCTGGAGCTGGCCGGCGACCCGGTACGCCGGCCGACGTTCGTGCTGCGCGGCTACGCGTCGGTGCCCGTCAGCGGCTGAGGCAGCGCGACGCCGACGCCCTGAACCAGCCAGCCGAAGCCGCCCAGCCCGCCCGGGTCGGTGAGCTCGGCGACCTCGCCTGCGGCCGAGAGCGCGCGGACATAGCCCGCCGGGTCGTCGCGGGACAGCTCGTGCGGCGGCATCGACCGGCGTACGCCGAGGGTGCGCAGCGCCGCGCGCTGCGTCGTGAGCAGGGTCTGCGCCGCGCCGGCGTCCTGACCGGCCTCGGCGCAGGCGTCCAGCGCGACGTGGCTGGTGACGTCGCAGCTTCCATCGGGGAGGGGCGGCACCTGGCGGCCGTCGCGGTAGCCGGTGAGGCTGCCGGCAGGCGGGCGGGCATCGCGGTGGTGTGCGTAGTCGACGGCCACGGCAATCCCACGGCCCAGCGACCGGACCGCGCCGGACCACGCCTCGTCCCGCGGGCGGCCGACCTCGGCGCGGTCGCCGACGTCGCCGGCCGGCCACCAGCGGTGCAGCCAGGCGAGGTCCGCGTCGTCCGGCGGGGGGCCGAGCTGCTCACCGCCGGACGCCGGGTCGACCAGCACCAGCCGCCATCCGTCGCCGGTCAGCTCGACGACCTCGACCGGCACGTCGTCCAGCCACTCGTTGGCGACCAGCAGCGCGTCGGTCGATGCCGGCAGGTCGTGCCGCCAGTCGACCTCGTCGGGCAGCCCGGCCGGCCGGTCGGTCAGCTCGACGCCGACCAGGCGCAGGCCGCGATCCAGCCGGTGCAGGGCGACCAGCAGCTCGCCGCCGCCGGCACCCACGTCCACCACGGTGCGCAGACCGGCGTACCGGGCGAGGGTCAGGACGGCCTGGGCGAACACCGGGCTCGCGTGCACCGAGGTCCGGAAGTGCGCCGACGGTGGGCTGCCGGGCCGTCGGAAGAAGCCGCCCTCGGCGTAGAGCGCGTCCTCGGTCGCCTCCCGCCAGGTCAGCCATCGTCCGCTCGCCACGGGCGAGACCGTACGCTGGGCGGCGTCCGGTACCCCTCTCGAGGACTGGAACGACTGTGACCTCCACCCCCTCGGTCGACGACCGCCCCGCGCGGCTGTCCGTCGGCGTCGTCGGCGCCGGCCGGGTCGGTGTCGTGCTGGCCGCGGCGCTCGCCGGGGCCGGCCATCGCGTCGTCGCTGTCTCGGCCGTCTCCGACGCGTCCCGCCGCCGGGCCGAGCAGCTGCTCCCCGGAACGCCGGTGCTGCCGCCGCCCGAGGTGATCGCGGCCGCCGAGCTCGTGCTGCTCACCGTGCCGGACGACGTCCTTCCCGGCCTGGTCGACGGGCTGGCGGCTGCCGGCGACGTCCGCACCGGTCAGCTGCTCGTGCACACCAGCGGCCGGTACGGCGCGGCCGTCCTGGACCCCGCCACCCGGCGTGGCGCCCTGCCGCTCGCGCTGCACCCGGCGATGACGTTCACCGGGCGCCGCGAGGACCTCGCCCGGCTGGCCGGTGCGTGCTTCGGCATCACCGCCCCCGACCCGCTGCGACCGATCGCCGAGGCGCTGGTCGTCGAGATGGGCGGCGACCCGCAGTGGGTCGAGGAGGCGCTCCGCCCGCTCTACCACGCGGCGCTGGTGGCCGGCGCGAACCATCTCGCCACGCTGGTCAACGACTCGGTCGAGCTGCTGCGCAGGTGCGGCGTCGAGGAGCCCGAGCGGTTGCTCGCACCCCTGCTCGGTGCTTCGCTGGACAACGCGCTGCGGTCCGGCGACGCGGCCATGACCGGCCCGGTCGCGCGCGGCGACGCGGGTACCGTCGCAGCCCACGTCCGCGAGCTGCGTGCCGTCTCGCCGGACACGGCAGCGGCCTATGTCGCGATGGCCCGGCTGACCGCCGACCGTGCGCTGGCCGCCGGCCTGCTGAAGCCGGCCGCCGCAGAGGCCCTGCTCGACGTGCTCGCCGCAGGAGCCCCGTGACCACCCGACTGGTCCACACCCGGCAGGAGCTGCGCGGCGCGCTCGCCGACCGGTCCGGCGAGATCGGCGTCGTGATGACGATGGGCGCGCTGCACGACGGCCACCGTGAGCTCATCAAGGTTGCCCGCCGGCGCTGCGAGGTCATCGTGGTCACGGTGTTCCTCAACCCTCTGCAGTTCGCCCCGAGCGAGGACCTGTCCCGCTACCCCAAGACGCTGGAGGCGGACGTCGCGCTGAGTGCCGAGGAGGACGTCGACCTGGTCTTCGCCCCCTCGGTCGACGAGGTCTACCCGGCCGGGGAGCCGCAGGTCCGGGTGCACGCCGGTCCGCTGGGTGACGTGCTGGAGGGCGCCTCCCGGCCGGGCCACTTCGACGGCGTCCTCACCGTGGTCGCGAAGCTGCTGCACCTCACCTCGCCGGACGTCGCGTACTTCGGCCAGAAGGACGCCCAGCAGCTGCTGCTCATCTCCCGGATGGCCGACGACCTGAACTTCCCGGTCGAGGTCGTCGCGGTGCCGACCGTGCGGGACGCCGACGGGCTGGCGCTGTCCAGCCGCAACATGTACCTCGACGAGGACGACCGCCGGGTGGCACTCACGTTGTCCCGGGCGCTACGGGCAGGGGCGGCCGAGGAGAGCAACGGCGCAGACGCGGTACGCCGGACAGCGCGCGCCGCGCTCGATGCCGAGCCGGGTGTGGGCGTCGACTACCTCGCGCTCGTCGAGACCGCCACCCTTGCCGAGGTCCCGGACGGCACGACCGGCCCCGCGCTGCTGGCGGTGGCCGCGCGGGTCGGCAGCACCCGGCTGATCGACAACGTCGTCGTCACCCTGGGCGGCGCCTGATGCTGCTCGCCATCGACGTCGGCAACACCCACACGGTGCTGGGGCTCTTCGACGGCGAGGACCTCCTGGAGCACTGGCGGATCGCCACCGAGGCGCATCGCACCGCCGACGAGATCGCGGTGGTGCTGCACGGGCTGCTGGCGCAGCATCCGGGCCAGAACGGCGCCGTGGTCGACGGCATCGCGCTGTGCTCGACGGTGCCGTCGGTGCTGCACGAGATGCGCGACATGTGCCGGCGCTACTACGGCGACGCGCCGGCCGTGGTGGTCGAGCCGGGAGTCCGCACCGGCGTACCGGTGCTGACCGACAACCCGAAGGAGGTCGGCACCGACCGCGTCGTCAACGCATTGGCGGCGGTGGAGATGTTCGGCGGCCCCTGCGTCGTGGTCGACTTCGGCACCGCGACCACCTTCGACGCGGTCTCGGCCAGGGGCGAGTACCTGGGCGGCGCCATCGCGCCCGGCATCGAGATCTCGGTCGAGGCGCTGGGCGCCCGGGGCGCGCAGCTGCGCCGCGTCGAGCTGGCCCGGCCCCGTTCGGTCATCGGCCGGAGCACCGTCGAGGCCCTGCAGGCCGGCATCCTGTACGGCTTCGCCGGGCAGGTCGACGGCGTCGTGACCCGGATGGTCGCCGAGCTGGTCGGCCCGGACGGCGACCCCGACGACGTCACGGTGATCGCGACCGGGGGGCTGGCACCGCTGGTCCTCGACGAGGCCACCGTCATCGACGTGCACGAGCCCTGGCTCACCCTGGTCGGCCTGCGGCTGGTCTTCGAGCGCAACTCGGCCTGAGCGCGGGGGAGTGGCCGGTCCGGCGGTCGGTAGCCTGGTCTGGTGAGCGACGTGAGCGGACCGGCGTACGACGAGCTGCCGGAGCAGATGCGCGTACGCCGGGAGAAGCTCGACCGGATGCGCGACCGGGGCGTCGAGCCCTATCCGGTGACGTTCCCACGGACCACCACGTTGGCCGATCTGCGCGCCGGGCACCCAGACGTGGAGATCGACACCCGCACCGGCCATCGGGTCGGCGTCACCGGACGCATCGTGCTCTCACGCGCCGGCGGGAAGCTCTGCTTCGCCGCGCTGCGCGACGGCACCGGCGAGGTGCAGGTGATGCTGTCGCTCGACGAGGTCGGCGAGGACGCCCTCGCGCAGTGGAAGTCCGACGTCGACCTGGGTGACCACGTCGGCATCGAGGGCGAGGTGATCAGCTCGCGGCGCGGCGAGCTGTCGGTGCTCGCGTCCAGCTGGACCATGCTGGCCAAGGCGTTGCGTCCGCTGCCGGACAAGCACAAGGGCCTCACCGACCCCGAGGCGCGGGTGCGGCTGCGCTACGTCGACATGGCGGTCAACGCCGACTCGCGGCAGATGGTGCGCAACCGGGCGACCGTGCTGCGCTCGGTGCGCGACACCCTGCATCGGCACGACTTCCTCGAGGTCGAGACACCTCTGCTGCAGCCGTTGCACGGCGGCGCCGCGGCCCGGCCGTTCACGACGCACCTCAACGCCTTCGACCAGACGATGTACCTGCGCATCGCGATCGAGCTCTACCTCAAGCGGCTCACCGTCGGCGGGCTGGACCGGGTGTACGAGATCGGGCGCAACTTCCGCAACGAGGGCGTCGACTCCACGCACAGCCCGGAGTTCACCATGCTGGAGGTCTACGAGGCCTACGGCGACTACGGCACGATGGCCGCTCTGACCCGCGAGATCGTGCTGGACGCGGCGCGGGCACTGGGGAGCACCGTCGTGCCCGACGGGCGCGGCGGCGAGATCGACCTCGAGGCCGAATGGGTGCACCTGCCGATCCTCGAGGCGGTGTCCGCCGCGGTCGGCGAGGACGTCGACGTCGAGACTCCGGTCGAGGTGCTCCGCAAGATCGCCGACCGGCACGACGTGGCGGTCAAGCCGACCTGGGACGCCGCAGAGACCGTCGTCGAGCTCTACGAGCAGCTGGTCGAGGACACCCTGATCCAGCCGACCTTCGTCACCGACTACCCGGCGGCGGTCAAGCCGCTGGCCAAGCCGCACCGGTCCAAGCCCGGCCTGGTCGAGGCCTGGGACCTCATCATCGGCGGTGTCGAGCTGGCGCCGGCGTACTCCGAGCTCAACGACCCGGTCGAGCAGCGCCGCCGCCTGGTGGAGCAGTCGCTCAAGGCCGCCGGCGGCGACCCCGAGGCGATGCAGCTCGACGAGGACTTCCTGCGCGCCATGGAGTTCGGCATGCCGCCGCAGGGCGGGATGGGGCTGGGCATCGACCGGCTGATCAGGCTGCTCACCGGCGTCCCCTCGCTGCGCGACACGATCGCCTTCCCGCTGCTCAAGCCCGAGGGCAGCTGAGGCGCGTGGACGTCCTCGCCGCCCTGCTGCCGCCGGTCGTCGTCGGCGCCGCATTCATCGCCATCGCCATTGCGGTGAAAAGGCACGCCGACGCCGAGGACAAAGACGAGCGCTGAATGCCTGGCGTAATTGCCGCAAAAGGCAGGCCGATATTCGACGTACCGGCGATTGCATTTCGCATTCCGGCGCATTCTCCTTTAGGATCGGCGGACATTCCCTGCCGAACCTCGAGGAGAAATTCCATGGCGCAGAAGGTCCAGGTCATCCTGGTCGACGACATCGATGGCGGCGCCGCTGACGAGACCGTGTCCTTCTCCCTCGACGGGGTCTCCTACGAGATCGACCTGAGCACGAAGAACGCTGCCTCGTTCCGCGACAGCCTGGCCCAGTACGTCGGCACCGCCCGCAAGGTGGGTGGCCGGTCGGCCGGCCGCGGCACGGCCCGACGGCGTTCCGCAGGCGGCGACAACCGCACCGCGCAGATCCGCGAATGGGCCCGGTCCAACGGCCACACCGTGAACGAGCGAGGCCGCATTTCCGCCAAGCTCGTCGAGGCCTACGACAAGGCCCACTCCTAGCCCTTCTCGGAATCGACCACGTAAAGCACGCCGGCGGACGCCTCAGCACGCATGCTCGCGTGCTGAGGCGTCCGTACCCGTGCTTTACGTGGTCGACGCCGATCCGGCTGCGGTCGACAGGTCGTAGACGGTGACGCCGTCGACGGTCAGGGCGGGGAAGGTCGAGGCGACCCAGGCGGCGATCTCGGCCGAGGAGCTCGAGCCGCCGTTCTGCATCCCGCCGAACCCGCCGCCGCCGAGGAAGTAGTGCACCTCCCCGGCCGCCACGTAGGCCTGGAACTGCGCCAGCGTCGGCGACGGGTCGCTGCCGTTGAAGCCGCCGACGGCCATCACCGGCAGGCCGGTCGCCAGCTGGTAGCCCGACGCGTTGTTCGACCCGACGGCGGCGGCGACCCAGGTGTACGACGAGGCGTCGGCCGCCAGCAGGGCAGCCATCTGGTCGGACACCGAGCTGGCGCCGAGCAGGCCGCCCGTTCCGCCGCCCCCCGTGCCCCGAAGAGCGCCACCGTGTCCTGGCGGCTGCGTGCCGATGGTCCCGCCGCGGGGCGCGAAGCCGCCGCCCCGGCCGCCCGGGCCGCGCGGCCGCCCGGCCCGCCCGAGCCGCCGGCGACAGCCGGACCGGCACTCGGGATCGACCCGGTGTGCGAGGCGCTGGCGGTCTGCACGGCGTACGCCGCGGGGCCGGCCATCGAGGCCACCAGGGCCAGACCGGCGACCGCAGCGACCACCCTGCCCGGGAGCAGTGTGACCGCGGCCAGGGCCAGCGCTGACAGCAGCCCGACCAGGAGCACCGTTGGTGCCAGCCACGGCACGAACTCGGGGCTGCGGCGCAGCAGCACGAAGGCCCACGCCGCAGTCGTCGCGACCGAGAGTGCGAGCGCGGCACCGGCGGCGGGCTCGGCCCGCCGCGCCACAGCAGCAGCCCGCCGATGCCGACCAGCGCCCCGATGGCCGGCGCCAGCGCCACCGTGTAGTAGGCATGGAAGATGCCCTGCATGAAGCTGAAGACCAGGCCGGTGACCAGCAGCCAGCCGCCCCACAGCAGCAGGGACGCGCGAGCCCGGTCGGTCCGCGGTGTGCGCGCGACAGCGACCAGACCGGCGACGAGCAGCAGCAGTGCGGCGGGCAGCAGCCAGGACACCTGGCCGCCGCTGTCTGCGTCGAACATCCGGGTCCAGCCGGTGGCGCCCCAGCCCCCTGCCGGTCCGCCGCCGACGCTGCCGGTCTCGTCGCCGGTCAGCCGGCCGAGGCCGTTGTAGCCCAGGACCAGCTCGAGAGCGCTGTTCTCCTGTGACCCGCCGATGTAGGGACGCATCGAGGCGGGCACCAGCTCGACGACCGCGATCCACCAGCCGGCCGACAGCAGCAGCGCGCCCCCGGCGGCGAGCAGTGACCCGATCCGCTTCCGCAGCGGTGACGGCGCCGCGACCAGGTAGGCCAGAGCGAACGCCGGCACGACCAGCAGTGCCTGCAGCATCTTGGTGAGGAAGCCGAGCCCGACCAGCGCGCCCGCCAGTGCGAGCCACCGGGTGCTCGCCGTCTCGACCGCTCGCACCGTCGCGTAGGCACCGCCCACCAGGGCGAGTACCAGAAGCGCGTCCGGGTTGTTGAAGCGGAACATGAGCACCGCGACCGGCGTCAGCGCCATCACCGCACCTGCGACCAGGGCGGCGGCCGGCCCGTGCCAGCGCTTCACCGTCGCGTGCAGCAGCCCGACGGTCGCGACACCCATCAGTGCCTGCGGCACCAGGAGACTCCACGCGTTCAACCCGAACAGCCGGACCGAGAGCGCCATCACCCACAGCGAAGCCGGCGTCTTGTCGACCGTGATGCTGCTCGCCGCGTCGGACGAGCCGTAGAAGAACGCCTTCCAGCTCACTGATCCGGCCTGCGCCGCCGCCGAGTAGAACGAGTTCGCCCAACCGGAGGCGCCGAGCCCCCACAGGTACAGCAGTGCCGTCGCGCCGAGCAGCCCGAGCAGGGCGGGACGGGCCCATGAAGGGTCGTCGACCGGGCCGCGCAGCAGCCGTTGGAGCGAGACGGGCGGTTCGCCGAGGGCGGGTCGTCGTGAGTCGGAGCCGTCGGGGCGGCGTCGGTGAGGGTCGTCATGGCGGGTTCTCCCGGGCATCGGAACTGCAGTGCGGTCGGTGTCTGGTGAGGACTCTCGCGGCCGCCCCTGTGAGGTCGCTGCACGGCTGCTGGGGGAGATGTGGGAGTACGCCGGTCAGCGGCGGTCCGGGTCGGCGCCGGCGTGGTGGGTGATCCCCAGTCGGGTCACAGCACCTGCACAGGGTCGGCATCGACGCTCCTGGTCGAACGCCACGCCCACGACCGAGGAGTCATCTCGTGATCAGCACCCGCGACCTCGCCGGCGCGACGCAGCCCACCACCGGGCTGTCGCCGGTGCTGGACGTCGTGGTGCCGGTGCACAACGAGGACGCGGACCTGCCGGGCAGCATCCGGCGGCTGCACGAGCACCTGGCGACCCAGCTGCCCTACTCGTTCCGCATCACCGTCGCCGACAACGCCAGCACCGATGCGACCTTCGACGTCGCGAACGCGTTGGCGTCGGAGCTGGCGCACGTGCGCGTCGTGCACCTGCGGCAGAAAGGGCGTGGCCTGGCGCTGCGCGACGTCTGGTCACGTTCGGACGCCGCCGTGCTCGTGTACATGGACGTCGACCTGTCGACGGACCTCAACGCGCTGCTCCCGCTGGTGGCGTCCCTGGTGTCCGGCCACTCCGACCTCGCGATCGGCACCCGGCTGGCCCGTGGCGCACGGGTGGTGCGCGGTGCCCGGCGGGAACTGATCTCGCGCGGCTACAACCTCATCCTGCGCGGCACCCTGGCGGCCCGCTTCAGCGACGCGCAGTGTGGCTTCAAGGCGATCCGTCGGGACGTTGCCGAGCACTTGCTGCCGCTGGTCGAAGACACCGGCTGGTTCTTCGACACCGAGCTATTGGTGCTCGCCGAGCGGAGCGGACTGCGCATCCACGAAGTCCCGGTCGACTGGGTCGACGACCCGGACAGCAGCGTGGATCTGGTCGCTACCGCGCTCGCCGACCTGCGCGGAGTGGCCCGGGTCGGACGCGCACTGGCGTCGGGCCGGCTGCCGCTGCACACCGTGCGCTCGCAGCTGGGCCGCGTGCCGCTCGCTCCGCCAGCCGACGTACCCGCCACGTTGACCCGTCAGCTGGTGCGGTTCGCAGCGATCGGCGTGGCGAGCACCTTGGCCTACCTGGCGCTGTTCCTGCTGCTGCGGCCCGGCTTGGGCGCGCAGCCGGCGAACCTCTTCGCGCTGCTGCTGACCGCTGTCGCCAACACGGCGGCGAACCGTCGGCTCACCTTCGGCCTGCGCGGAGGAGCGGGTCGCGCCCGGCACCAGCTGCAGGGCCTCGTGGTCTTCGCGCTCGGGCTGGCGTTGACCAGCGGGTCGCTGGCTGGCCTGCACGCGGCGGTCGCTGAGCCCTCGCGGACCCTCGAGGTCGGGGCCCTGGTGCTCGCCAACCTGGCGGCAACCCTGCTCCGGTTCCTGCTGCTGCGCCGCTGGGTGTTCGCCCGCCGCCGCTGACGGAAGGGTCAGGGCTGGTCGGCGACCAGGCAGAACAGGTTCCCCTCGGGGTCGGCCAGGGTCCGCCAGGTCGCGCCGCCCTGCTCGTGCTCCTCGACCAGCCGGGCGCCGAGCCCGACGGCGCGCTCGACCGCGGCCGGCAGGTCCCCGCCGGTTGGCACATGGAGGTCGAGGTGCAGCGTGTTCTTCGCCGGCCGGGGGTCCTCGGTGCGCTGCAGCACCACCCGCGGCTGCCCGGGCGTCATCGGCTGCAACCCGACGTATTGCTGCCACCGGCCGCGGATCTCGACCCCCAGCAGCCCGGTCCAGAACGCGCTCATCACGTCGAGGTCCTGGCAGTCGATCGTCACGGCATCCCAGCGCAGGTCCATGGGCGCAGTGTGGCCCAACCCGATGACTTCCGGGGAGTCCCCGGGTCACCATGGGAGACACCAGACGACGAGGCGAGGGGTGAGCGACATGTTCGCTGACAGCGAGGCGTTCAGCGGGTTCGCCGTGAAGGACGTGGACGAGGCCGCGACCTTCTACAGCGAGACGCTGGGCCTGTCCGTGACCCGGGACGACCCGATGCCCGGCCTGCTCCGGTTGCACATCGCGGGCAGCCGCGACGTCCTGGTCTACGTGAAGACGGACCACGTCCCGGCCACCTACACGATCCTGAACTTCCCGGTCGCCGACATCGACGCCGTGGTGGACGAGCTCGCAGGCAAGGGCGTGACGTTCCAGCGCTACGACGAGATGGATGCCGACGACAAGGGCATCGTGCGGGGCGCCGGCGGCCCGCCGATCGCGTGGTTCACCGACCCGTCCGGAAACATCCTGTCCGTGCTGCAGATGGCCTGACTCTGCATGCCCCTGGCCGAGACGGGAGATGGATGAGTCCCCGTGTTCCCCCGCGCCTGCCGCTTCGGTCACAGTGACGTTCCCTTGGCCCAACGCGGGGAGCAAACCGCCACCGTCGGCTCACCGTCCAGGAGGGGACCCGCCTCAGCCATGTAGGCCCAGAACCACTGAGCCTGCGAGTTCCGTTCCAGTGCCGTGGGATCGCTGTAGATCTCTACGAGCGTGAAACCTTCCGCGTCGCCCTCGTTGGCGGCCCACACAACAAGTTGTTGCGCGTCGTCTGTCAACGCCCGCGGCGCAAGGTGCTGTTCGAACAGACCGTACAAGGCATCGCGTTTGCCAGTCGCAGCCTTGCCTTTGATGACCATCATGACGTGGGGCATGGTGTTCCCTTCTTCTGGAAAGCCGGCCGACGGCTCGATCTTGCGGGTGTGACTGCTGTGCAGTCCGCCAGAACCTCACCGGCACCACTTGTGATCGTGCACAATCCCGGTGTGGCTCGATCCGGTAGGTCAACCCTTGACGATGGCCCTGGACGAGTGGCCGACGCGGTGCATCTCCGTCGGCAGGAGCTTCACCGGCGCCTCCGCGACGAGGTCGAGGCACGTGTCGCCGATTTCAAGTTCACGGACCCGGAAGCCGACGAGCGTGCCTTCATCCTGCGAGAGCAGATCATCGATGCGGAGCTTGCGACCTTGCGCACGGGAAGCGTTCCCGACCTGTCGTTCTCCGCACAGCTCGGCCGCCTGATCGCCCAGGCAGGCCTTCCCCTGGACCACCACTTCACAGCGCACCGCACGGCGTATCCCCTGCTGCTCGATGTCGCCCTGCAGGAAGCGGCCCGACTTCGGCTGTCCCGGGGGACGGTCCGCGAGATCGTCACCCGTCATCAGCGCTACGCCGCGGCCACCACCGAAGCGTGTGTAGGTGCGTATATCGAGGCACGTGACATTGCGTCGGTCGATAGCGATCGCCAGATCCGGGCTCTACTCGACGAGATCGAGCTCGCGCCCACACCATGGCCAGCCAGGCTCGTGAACCAAGCGGCCGCCCTCGACCTCACCGCCGAAACGGCGTGCGTGGCCATGCTCGTGACCTGGGAGTCTCTGCCGCCTGATATCACGCCCGAACTCATTCGCCGCCGGATCTGCGGCTGGCTCGCCCTGGCCCCCTCCGATGCGCTGATGTCGGGCCACGCAGCCATCGAGGGGCTTGTTGTGCTCAGTCAGGGAGGGCGACCGGCGGCAGTCGTCGATACCCTGCGCCGCGCGATCCGCCAACTCACCAGTGACGGGATCGAAGGCTTGCACTGCGGCATCAGCGCCGTCGGCCCGGCATTGACGGCCAAGCAGTTGATCGCCGATGCAGGCATTGCCCACGCTGCGACGAACCCAACGACACCCCTATGCTGGCTCGCCGAGATGACGACGCTCGAGTACCTCGTGGCGACGAGCACTCCCGTCGTCTGTCGGCTCGTGAGCCAGCGAACCGTCGCGCTTCATCGGCATGCGGACGCGACCGATCCGAGCTGTCGGCGCGTGCTGGCGGCCTGGTACACCCATCAGGCCGACCTGCGCGCGGTCGCCGCGGATCTTCACTGTCATCCAAACACCATCCTCAATCGGCTGCGCAGGATCGCGGAGATAAGCGGCTGCGACCCGCGCAAGCCTGCCGACTTGGTTCGGCTAGTGACTGAGTTGGCGGTTCTCGACCAACATCAAACGGCTCCACGAAGAGGGTTGTGAGAAGGCCTTCCAACTACCCGTGAGGGGCCACCGGATCTGCCGCTGATCGGGCTGTGATCCGAGGCGGGTTTCCTCCGTCAGACGGCCGGGTCGGGCAGGAGCTCCCGTACCTCTTGTGCACAGCGGCACGCGACGGCGATCTTGGCAGCCCACTCGAGCGCCTCCTCGCGTGAGGACACGGCGACGACCGCGAACCCGCCGAGGACCTCCTTGGTCTCCGGGTACGGGCCGTCGGTGACCGTCCCGTCGGTGGCGACGACGCTCGCCCTCTGGCTCTCCAGCCCGGCGCTGAAGACCCACACGCCGGCGTCCTCGGCCTCTTGGACCACCTCGCGCGCGGCCTTGGCCACGTCGGGCATCTCTTCCTCGGGGAAGTTCATCGCGCCGTCATCGAACGAGATCAGGTACCGCGTCATCCCATGACTCCCTCGTCGGGCGGCCATCTCCGACCGCCTCTTACCTTCACCACGAACGCCTCGCTCGGGATCCGACACCCTGCCAGAAGAAGTTCTCACGAGTCCTTGGCCGCTGCTGCCCCCTGACCGGTGAGACCGCTCAGACCAGCTCGCCGCGCTTCCTGCTCAGGTAGGCGCGCTCGGCGGAGTTCTGGGTGGCGGCGATGGCGTCGTCGTACGCCTCCTTCGCCTCGGCGGTCCTGCCGAGCCGGCGGAGCAGGTCGGCGCGGGCGACGTGCCATGCGTGGTAGCCGGTGAGCGGCAGCCGGTCGACCAGGGTGAGAGCGACCGCCGGGCCGTCCAGCTCCGCGACCGCGACCGCGCGGTTGAGTGCGACGATCGGCGACGGGTCGAGCCGGGTCAGCTGGTCGTACAGTGCGACCACCTGCGACCAGTCCGTGTCCGACGCGGTGGGGGCGTCGGTGTGGACGGCGTTGATCGCGGCGAGTATCTGATAGCTGCCGGGTCGGTTGATCGCGAGGCACTCGCGGACCAGGTCGTGCCCCTCCGCGATCAGCTCGCGGTCCCAGCCGGCGCGATCCTGCTCCCCCAGCGGGACCAGCTGCCCGTTCCGCACGCGGGCCTCACGCCGGGCGTCGGTGAGCAGCAGCAGCCCGAGCAGACCCGCCACCTCTGGCTCCTCGGGGAGCAGCCGGCGCAGGACCCGGGTCAGCCGGATGGCCTCGCCCGTGAGCTCGGCGCGCACCGGGTCGCCGTCGCCGGTAGCAAGGTAGCCCTCGTTGAAGACGAGGAACAGCACCGCCAGAACGCCGCCGAGCCGCTCGGGGAGGTCGGCGGCCTCGGGCGCCCGGTAGGGCACCCTCGCTGCCGCGATCTTCTTCTTCGCCCGAGTGATCCGCTGCGCCATCGTCGTCTCGGGCACGAGGAACGCCTGCGCGATCTCAGCCACAGTCAGCCCACCGAGGAGGCGGAGCGTCAGGGCGATCCGCGCCTCCGGTGCGAGCGCCGGGTGGCAGCAGGTGAACAGCAGCCGCAACCGGTCGTCCTCGACCGGTCCGGTGTGCTCGTGGGGCGTGTCGTCGTGGTACATCAAGGCCGCCTGGTGCTTCGCGTCGCGCTGCTTCTCGCGGCGGAGCCGGTCGATCGCGCGGTTGCCCGCGGTGGTGGTGAGCCAGCCGCCGGGGTTGGGCGGGACGCCGGACACCGGCCACTTCTCCAACGCGGCCACGAGCGCCTCGCCCGCCGCCTCCTCTGCGATGTCGATGTCACCGAAGCGGCGGACGAGCGAGGCGATCAGGCGGCCGTACTCCTCGCGGAAGACCCGCTCGACGGCCGCCGTCCCGCCCTGCATCGATCAGTCGTCGTTCGAGCCGGCTCAGGCGAGGCCCTCGAAGGGCCGGACCTCGACCTTGCCCCGGCACGCCCTGGACCCCTCGGCCGCGAGCTTGAGCGCCACGTCGAGGTCGGGCGCGTCGATGACCCAGAAGCCCCCGATGACCTCCTTGGTCTCGAGGTAGGGGCCGTCGGTCATCACCGGCGTCTCACCCTGGCCGTCGACGACGGTCGCGGTCGATGCCGACTGAAGCCCACCGGCGAAGACCCAGAAGCCATCGGCGCGAAGCTTCTCGTTGAAGGCGCCGGTCGCGGCGAACGCCTCCTCCATCTCCTCCTTGGAGTCGTAGTTCCCGAACTCGTCCATCTCGGCGGGGCCGTGCACGGCCAACAGGTAGTGCGTCATCCCACTTCTCCTCAGGTCCGGGCGGTCCCGATGACCGCTACCTGCTCTAACCACGAACGGCGTCCCGCCGATACGACAACCTGCCACAGAAGGCCTCGCGATCGGGTTCATCCAGGGGCCGACTGCCCCGTTCGAGGCTCCGTAGCTGCACGCGGCCCGGTGGTCTGGATCACGCGGGTAGCGTCCGAACAACTTCGCAGGCCCGCTCGTGCAGCGTCTGCGCATGCTCGGCGCTGGTGCCGATGCTGGTGAGCCCGAACCTTCCGTCGATGCTGAGCCCGGCGAGCATGTGCAGGACGACACCGGTGCCGGTCTTGTGGTCGAACTCGAGTCCGGCGTTGCGGACGGCGCGGATGACGTTCACCGGCGTCAGCCCGAGGAATGCCGGGTCGCAGAAGTTGTCGGTGCACTCGTAGGCGCGAGGCTGCTGGTCGCGGTGGGCGAGCCAGGCGCCAAGGCCTGGGTCGTACCGACCGGGAACGAGGTTGCGCAGCGTCGAGTACGGATGAGTGGTGCCGCCCTTACGCAGGTTCACCTCGAGGGCGTGCACCTCCCACCGGCCACCAGCGGGTCGGGTGGCGGCGAAATCGACGCTGGCACGGCCGTAGACACCGGCTTTGGCGAGCAGCACCCCGATGTTCGTCGCGTGGTGGGCGATGGTGGCCGCGTAGGCAGGGTCGGCGGGGAACCGGCAGCCGAGGAACACCTGTCCGTTGTCGCCGCCCACGATCTGCTCGTGCGTGGCGAGGACGTCGACGGTTCCGTCGGGCAGCAGGTCGATCTGGGCGCTGGGAGAGGTGAACGCAGCTCCGGTGAGAAGCTCTTCGACGATGCCGCCCGCGCGCAGATCGGCGAGGTACCACGCGGGCAGCGCGAGCAGCGCGCGGCGAAGCTCGTCGCGGGTCAACGGCCGCCCGTCGGCCGCATTCAGGTCCACGACGGTGTTCCCGTCGCCGGCGCCGGAATCGTCGTGCTTGATGACGACGCCGGCCACCTGCGGGCGTGTGCTGCGGATGAGATCGACCGCGTTCAACACGTCATCGACGGTGCGGACGTCCTCGGAGCCCGTCGGAGCGGGCGCGCCGGCCAGGCGGAACAGGCGCCGACCGGCGGACTTGTGCCCGAGGTGTCGTAGGCGCGGATCTGCCCCGTTGATGGGGACCTGGAGTGCTTCGGCAATGGCCACCTCGATCTCGGTGACGTTCCACGGTTCGATGAAGGCGAGCCGACCGGCAAGTCGCGCGCGGAGCTCGGCGAGCAGGTCGGCGCGGTCGAGCAGCTTGGCGGCCATCGCCTTCGGTCGGGTGTCGTCGAGGGCGACAAGCTGGCTGCGGGCCTCGAACCCGGTGGGGTCCGGGCCGAGCCCTCGCAGGTAGCTCACGACGTCGTCGGCGGGTCGAACCGAGCTCAGGTACAGCCAGCTGGCTGCCGGCAGACGGTGCACCATGAAGCCGGAGGCGAGGAACCGGTGTTCGAGCGCCACTACGCGCTCGCCGTAGTGGGACAGCAGCGACTCGTTCACGCTGTGCGAGGCCATCGCGATCACCGTGTGCGGCGTGGTGGAGCCTGGCCGATTTGCGGCGACGGCGGCGCCGAGGTCGCCCTGCAGCTCGTCGAACGTCTTGTGTGCGCCCGTCATGGATGCGGTCCCTCTCATGCCCCACTCGCCAGACAGTGTGGCGCGCAGGAGGGCAGCCTTGCGAGGCAATCGGGTCAGATGCGGTTCGCCCCGGCCCCCGCCGGTCAGGTCACCAGCACGACGGAAAGCGTGCGGGGGCCGTGGACTCCCTCGACCCGGTCGAGCTCGATGTCGCTGGTGGCCGACGGTCCGCTGACGAACGTGATCGGCCGGGTCGCGTCCAGCCGCGCCAGCATCTCCGGCACGGTCTGCACCACCTGGTCGGCGCGCACCACGCAGACGTGGACGTCGGGCACCAGGGTGATGGCCCGGCGGCCCTGGTCCGGCTCGCCGTCGAGCACGATCGTCCCGGTCTCGGCGCAGGCGACCCGGCACGCGGTGACGACGGCGGCGAAACCGTCCAGGTCGTACGCCGAGAGCGAGCCGTCGTCGGCCCGACCCTTCGGGGCCCAGGTCGTCGGCAGGTCCGGCGGCAGCAGCACCGGACCGGCCTCGGCCCCGGCCGCGGCCACGGCGTCCGCCACCGCCTTGCGCAGACCCTTCGCCGTGGTTCGGCGTACCGCCGCCTGGTAGTCGACCAGCCGGTCCTCCAGCAGGTCGAGCAGGGCTGCCGAACCCGGCTCGTGCTCACCGGTCTGCCGGTAGTCACGGGCCGGCTCGACCAGCCGGGTGCCGGCGCGAGCGGCCCGGATCCGGCCGAGGACGTCGTCCCGGGCGGTCACGACGGCCGCCCCCGGGTGCGGGCCCACCACTCGCGGAAGGTCTCCGGTGGGGGAGCGGGCGCGTCGCGGCTGGACGTCCAGGCGGACAGCGGCGGTGGCAGCGACCGCAGCTTGCCTCGCCGGGCGACCAGCCGGCCGAGGCGGCTGGCCCGCTCGGCGCGGGCGAAACGGTCCGGGTCGGACATCACCCAGGACGCCGCCGCCATCGCCACCGCCTCGGCCGTCGGGACGCGCGAAGCCGCCCGCCGCTCCTCGACGTGCTTGCCGCGCAGGTGCACGAGCAGCGCAGGGATGTCGATCCGCACCGGGCAGGCGTCGAAGCAGGCGCCGCACAGCGACGACGCGTACGGCAGCGAGGAGTTGTCCTCCACGCCGGTGAGCTGCGGGGACAGGACGGCGCCGATCGGTCCCGGGTAGACCGAGCCGTACGCATGCCCGCCGGTGCGCTCGTAGACCGGGCAGACGTTCATGCAGGCGCTGCACTTGATGCAGTGCAGCACGTCGCGGCCGACCTCGTCGGCCAGCGTCGCCGACCGGCCGTTGTCCAGCAGCACCAGGTGAAAATGTCGTGGCCCGTCGACCATGCCGTCTTTGGTGTGCACGCCGGTCCACGCCGAGGTGTAGGGGTTCATCCGCTCGCCGGTCGACGACCGCGGCAGCAGCTGCAGGAACACCTCGAGGTCGCGCCAGGTCGGCACCACCTTCTCGACGCCCATCACCGTGATCAGCGTCTCGGGCAGGGTCAGGCACATCCGTCCGTTGCCCTCGGACTCGACGACCAGCAGGGTGCCGGACTCCGCGACGGCGAAGTTCGCCCCGCTGACCGCGACCTTGGCGGTGAGGAACTTCTTCCGCAGGTACGACCGGGCAGCCATCGCCAGCAGCCGCGGGTCGTCGGTCAGCGCAGGGTCGACCCCGGCCATCTCGCGGAGGAAGATCTCGCGGATCTCGGACCGGTTCCGGTGGATGGCGGGCACCAGGATGTGCGACGGCTTGTCGTGCCCGAGCTGCACGATGAGCTCGGCGAGGTCGGTCTCGTACGCCGTGATGCCGGCGTCCGCGAGTGCCTCGTTGAGCCCGATCTCCTGGGTCACCATCGACTTGACCTTCACGACCTCGGTCTCGCCGGTGTCCTGCACCAGCCGGGTCACGATCGCGTTGGCCTCGTTGGCGTCGCGAGCCCAGTGCACGACCCCGCCGCGCGCCGTGACCTCGCGCTCGAGCCGTTCCAGGTGCTCGTCCAGACGCGCCATCGTCGCCGCCTTGACCTGCTGACCCGCGAGGCGCAGCTCCTCCCAGTCGGGCACCTCGCCAACGACCATCGCGCGCTTGGCCCGGATCGTCTGGGTGGCGTGCCCGATGTTGCGGCGCAGCTGGGTGTCGGCCAGCGCCGCGCGGGCCGCGGCGGGGAACGGCCCGTCCTGCCGGAGCTGGCCCACGCCGCGCGGCGCGTACGCCGGCATGCCGAGGAACGTGCCGTCCGCCGGAGTCACCGGGTCACCACCGGGTCGTGCTCGGTGGAGGCGAGGATCTCGGCCAGGTGCAGGGTGCGCGTCCCGGTGCGCAGCCGGGACAGGCCGCCGCCGATGTGCATCAGGCAGGACGCGTCGCCGGCGGACACCACCTCGGCTCCGGTGCCCAGGACGTGGCGCATCTTGTCGGCCAGCATCGCGGTCGAGGTGTCGGCGTTCTTCATCGCGAACGTCCCGCCGAAACCGCAGCACTGGTCGGCGTCGGGCAGCTCGACCAGGTCGATGCCGCGCACGGCGCGCAGCAGTCGCAGCGGCTTGTCGTCGACCCGCAGCATCCGCAGCGAGTGGCAGGTCGGGTGGTAGGTCACCCGGTGCGGGAAGTGCGCACCCACGTCCTCGACACCCAGCACGTCGACCAGCAGCTCGGACAGCTCGTAGGTGCGTGCCGCCACGGCCGTCGCGCGGTCGGCCAGCGCGGCGTCGCCGGCCCGCCGGGCGACCATCGCGTGCTGGTGCCGGACCGAGCCGACGCAGGAGCCGGAGGGAGACACGACGACGTCGTACGGCTCGAAGGTGTCCACGTGGTGCCGCACCAGCGGCAGCGCTTCGCGCTGGTAGCCGGTGTTCGTGTGCATCTGCCCGCAGCAGGTCTGTCGGTCCGGGAAGACCACCTCGTGCCCCAGCCGCTCGAGGACGCGCACCGTGGCCTGGCCGACGGACGGGAACAGCCCGTCGGCCAGGCAGGTCACGAACAGGGCTATCCGCACCGGTTCACCTCGCCGCCGCAGGCGGCCGTGTCCCCGCTGCTCCGGATCGTCGCCGGCCCCGCTTTCGGGCGCTGGACTCGCGGATGACCAGCTCCGGCTCGAAGACCACCTGGCGGTGCTCGTGCTCGCCGTCCTGGACCTCCTCGAGCATCAGCTCGGCGGCGGTCCGACCCAACAGGTGTCGGGGCTGCCGCACCGACGACAGGGGCACGGCGGCGGCCGAGGCGAACTCGATGTCGTCGTATCCGACCACGGCCATGTCGTCGGGGACCCGCAGCGAGCGACGCGTCAGCTCCTGGAGCACGCCGAGGGCCAGCAGGTCGTTGGCACAGAAGACCGCTGTCGGTCGTCGGCTGGCGGGCAGGCTCATGACGTGCTCGACCGCCGCGCGCCCCGCGGCGACGGTCAGGTCGGCGGTCTCGACAACCGTGAGTGGTCGCGGCGCGCCGGCCGCGGCGAGGGCCTTCTCCGCACCTTCCCGGCGGTCGGTGACCTGCCGGATCGCCGTCGGGCCACCGCCGACGAAGGCGATCCGGGTGTGTCCCTGGTCCAGCAGGTGGGCCACCGCGAGCTGGCCGCCGAGGACGTCGTCGACGGCGACCGAGCACCGGTTGCCGTCCGCGGCCCGGTCGACGAGCACGACCGGGATGCCGCCGCGGGTCAGGTCGTCCAGCCGGGCAGTGCTGCCCTGGTCGATCGGCGTGATGAGGATCCCCAGCACCCGCTGCTGCTGAAGCATGTCCAGCTGCCGGGCCTCGCGCGCCGGGTCCTGGCCGCTGTTGCACAGCATGACCATCACGTCGTTGACATCGGCCACGGCCTCCGCGCCCTGGGCGACGTCGATGAAGAACGGGTTGGCCACGTCGAGGACCACGAGACCCAGAGTCCGGCTCCGTCCCGCGCGTAGCTGGCGTGCCGACTCGTTGCGCACGAAACCAAGCCGGGCGATCGCGGCCATGACCCGGTCGCGGGTTGCGGGAGCGACGATGTCCGGCCGGTTCAGCACGTTGGAGACCGTGCCGACGGAGACTCCTGCCTCCGCAGCGACGTCCTTGATGCCGGCGCTCACCGTGTCCCTCCCTCGGCTGGACCCTAACGATGACCCCCGTAATGAAACGTGTCAAGAAAGTTGTCGCCAACCTCTTGACGCCGCGTTCACACGCTCCTAACTTGTCCGTCATCTGGTTTGAACGATTCAACCAGATGACACGCCTCGTTCGTACCCATGCGCTCCGGTCGTCCCGGCTGCACACCGAAAGGAACTGCCAATGTTGGCTCCGAGGAAGGCGACCACTCTGCTGGTCGTCGGGCTCGCCGGCGCTCTTGCGCTCAGCGGCTGTAGCAAGAAGTCCGACACGACGAGCGGCACCGACAGCTCCGGCGGCGGCGACAAGAAGGTCAGCGTGGCCTTCGTCCCGAAGCTGCAGGGCATCCCCTACTTCGAGGCGATGAACACCGGCGGCCAGGCTGCGGCCGAGGACCTCGGCATCACCTGGATCTACAAGGGTTCGACCACGGCCGACCCGGGCGCGCAGACCGACATCGTCAAGTCGCTCATCCAGCAGAAGGTCAGCACGCTGTTCGTCGCGCCCAACGACCCCGACTCGATGGCGCCGGTGCTCACTGACGCCAAGGACAAGGGGATCCACGTCGCGACCTCCGACACCGACGCCCCCAACTCGCCGCGTGAGGTCTTCGTCAACCAGGCCACCGCCGAGGGCATCGGCCAGGCCATCGTCGATGCGCTCGCCGAGCAGATGGGCGGCAAGGGCAAGTACGCCGTCGTCTCCTGCGGCCAGACCGCGGCCAACCTGAACTCCTGGATCAAGGTGCAGGAGGAGTACACCGCCAGCAAGTACCCCGACATCACGATCGTCGACACCGTCTACGCCGGCGAGGACGAGGCCAAGGCAGTCTCCATGGCCAAGAACCTGATGAACGCCCACCCGGACCTGACCGGTCTGGTCGGCGAGTGCACCTCGTCGGCACCCGGCGTCGCGAAGGCCGTCAAGGAGTCCGGCAAGATCGGCAAGGTGTTCACGGTCGGTCTCGGCACGCCGCAGGCCATGAAGCCCTACCTCTCGGACGGGTCATCCAGCGCGGCCATCCTGTGGGACGTCGAGAAGCTGGGCTACCTGACCGCGTGGGCCGGCAACCAGCTCGCCACCGACGGTTCGCTCGAGCCGGACGACAAGCTCAAGGCGGAGGTGCCGGACGCGAGCTACGACGAGGCGAGCAAGACCCTGCTGCTCGGACCGGCACTGCGCATCACCTCCGAGAACGTCGACCAGTTCCCCTACTGACGCGGTAGGTCGGGCCGCCGGCACGCCCGGCGGCCCGACCCCTGCCTGAGGAGCGCTCATGACGACGACCCACCCAGGTGGTGAGGCGGCGCAGACGGCCGGGGGGCCGCCGGTGCTCAGGCTCACCGGGGTCGAGAAGCGGTACGGAGGCGTGCACGCGCTCCGCGGTGTCGACCTCGACCTGCAGGCCGGCGAGGTGCACGCGATCGTCGGCGAGAACGGTGCCGGCAAGTCGACCCTCATCAAGATCATCGCCGGGGCCGAGTCGGCCGACCGTGGTTCCATCGAGATCGACGGCCATCCGCTGGCCACCGGGCAGCACCACCTCCGCCCTGGGCGCCGGCATCGCGACCGTCTACCAGGAGCCGCAGCTGTTCGGCGAGCTGACCGTGGCCGAGAACGTCTTCATCGGTCGCGAGGTCCGCCGGGCAGGGGTGGTCGACCGCCGGGCCCAGCGGTCACGGGTGGTCGAGCTGCTCGAACGGGTGGGACTCGACCGTGACCTGATCGACGTCCGGGTGGCCGACCTCCCGGTCGCCGAGCAGCAGCTCGTGAGCATCGCCAAGGCGCTCTCGCACGATGCGCGCATCCTCATCCTGGACGAGCCGTCGGCCATCCTGACCGACCGCGAGATCGAGACGCATGTTCGCCGCGGTCCGCAGCCTCAAGCAGTCCGGAGTCGCCGTCATCTACATCAGCCACCGGCTCGACGAGCTGGCCCAGATCACCGACCGCGTGACGGTCCTTCGTGACGGCCTGGTCGTCGCCAGTCGCCCGACCGAGTCCCTGTCCGTCCGCGAGGTCGCCGAGCTGATGGTCGGCCACACCCTCGAGACCGGTACGAACGACCGCCCGGCTGCGAGCTGGTGAACCCGTGATCGAGGTCACCGGCCTCAGCCGCTCGCCGAAGTTCAGCGATGTCGACCTGACCATCAGGGCAGGGGAGATCGTCGCGCTGTACGGGCTGATCGGCAGTGGAGCGGGTGACGTGATCCGAGCCCTGTTCGGCATCGACCCCTCCGACAGCGGCTCGGTGCGCATCGGCGGCACCGACGTGTCGCTGCGCTCACCGGCCGACGCCGTGGGTCACGGCATCTCGATGCTGCCGGCCAACCGCAAGGTGCAGGGGGTCTTCGGCACCAAGAGCATCGCCTTCAACATCTCCAGCGGGCACCTGCGCCTGCTCAGCACGTGGGGACTCTGGGTGGATCGCGGTCGTGAGCGGCAGATCGCCGGTGACTCCATCAAGCGGATCAGGATCAAGGCCCCCGGCCCCGCGACCCGCGTCGACAACCTCTCCGGTGGCAACCAGCAGAAGGTCGTCCTGGCCCGTCAGCTGGTGGAGAGCCCGCAGATCATGCTCCTCGAGGAGCCGACCCAGGGAGTCGACGTCGGAGCCAAGGACGAGATCCACCGGATCATCGTCGAGCTCGCCGACGCCGGCAGCAGCAGTCGCTCGTCGTGTCGGCCGACCTGCCCGAGGTGCAGCACCTGGCCGACCGCGTCCTCGTCGTGCGCGGTGGCAGGGTGACCGCCGAGTTCGGCCGAGGAGCTCGTCCGGCCGACCTGCTGGCCGCCGCGGCCGGGGACGCCGAGCCGGGCACCGGCGAGGGGAGCGCCTGATGACCGCGCTGACCGACGTCGCCCGGGTGCGCCGCAGGCCGGTGGCCCGTGCGGTCGAAGGGCAGGAGCTCGCGCTGGTGGCGGTGATCGCCGCCCTGTGGATCGCGCTCTCCCTCGGCACCGACACCTTCCTGACCTCGTCGAACCTCAGCGACCTGCTGTACTCGGTGGCTCCCGTCGCCCTGATCGGCATCGGCATGACCGCCGTGATCGTCACCGGTGGCATCGACGTCTCGGTCGGCAGCGGCGTCGCGGTCGTGATGGTCGTGGTGTCCAAGCTGATCCGGGACAGCGGCGCCCCGCTGCCCGAGGCACTCGCCGTCGCGCTGGTGGTCGGGCTGGCGCTCGGGGTCGTCAACGGCCTGCTGATCGCTTTCGGCGGCATCCACCCGATCATCGCCACCTTCGGCACGCTGAACCTGTTCCGCTTCCTGGCGCTGCGCCTGTTCGACAACAAGCAGGTCACCGGCGTGCCGGACACGTTCACCGGAATCGGTGGCGGCGGCGCCGGCGAGACCTTCGGCGTACCCAACGCCTGGTGGGTCACCATGCTGCTCGCCGCCCTGATGTGGGCATACATGCGCTACTGGGCGACCGGTCGGCACTGGTACGCGATCGGCAACGACGCCGCTGCCGCCCGGCTGGCGGGCATCCAGGTACGCCGGCGGCTGCTCTCGGCGTACGCGCTTACCGGGCTGTTCGTGGGGCTCGCCGGCTGCGTGCTGATCGGCAGCGGTGGGCTCGTGCAGCAGAACGCGGGCAGCGGCCTCGAGCTCCAGGTGATCGCGGCGGTCGTGATCGGCGGCACCAGCATCCTCGGCGGTCGCGGCACCGTGCTCGGCACCCTGCTCGGCGCACTGCTCGTCGGCACCGTCACCAGCGCCATCACGCTGCTCGGCTGGCGCAGCGAGCTGACCGAGCTCTTCATCGGGGTCGCGATCCTGGTCGCGGTCGGGGTCGACATCGTCCGCGAACGGCGCAGGAGGACGGCATGACGACTCAGACCGTCGCACCCGAGCAACCGCCCGGCGCCACGCGCGGTTCCGACCGGCAGAGCGGCTGGCGCCGCCTCGTCGACCTGGTGCTCGCCGAGCGGGTCGCCCTGCTCTCGGTGCTCCTGCTCGTGGTCATCGTGTGGTTCTGGGTCATGGGCCGGCAGGGGTACCTGGTCGCGCCCTACGACATCGACTACCTCGCGTCGGCGCTGGAGACCCTGGTGCCGCTGTGCCTGCTGGCCCTCGCGGAGCTGGTCGTGATCGTGTCGGGTCGCGGCGGCATCGATCTCTCGGTCGGGTCGATCGTCAGCCTGAGCGGCATGGCCTTCGGGGCGATGGTGGGCCTGTGGGACTGGCCGGTGCTTCCGGCCCTGGTCGTGACCCTGCTGGTCGGCGTAGCACTGGGTGCGGTCAACGGCGTGCTCGTCGCCTATCTCGGTTTCCCGGCACTGATCGCGACACTGGCCACCTACTACGCCTTCGGCGCCGTCGCTCTGATCAGCCATGACAACGCGCCGATATCGACCAAGCCGATCCAGGACGTCCACTCGTTGACCCAAAGCGTGTCCCTGCCCGGGCTCGGCGACTTCGCTCCCGACGTGCCGCTGCAGGTGCTCACCTTCCTGCTTCCGGTTGCCGTGGTCGTGTGGCTCGTGGTCAACCGGTCGTCGTACGGCCGGCGGCTCTACGCCATCGGAACCAACGACGTCGCGGCCAGGTTCGCCAACATCCCCGTCCGCCGGACCCGCTTCCTCGCCTACGTCACGTCGGGGCTGCTGTCGGCGGTCGTCGGCGTGGTCACCGTCGCCCAGTTCGCCTCCGCCCGGCCCGACGCCGGCAGCGTGGGCAGCGGCATGGCGCTGCCCGCGATCACGATCGCCGTGCTCGGTGGTGTCGCCATCTCCGGCGGTATCGGCCGGGTGGCCGGCGTCATCATCGCGGCACTGCTCGTCGTCTGGCTCAACGCCGGCATCCTGCTGGCGTTCGAGGGCTCCGACGGCAGCCAGTTCCAGCTCTTCGCCCTTGGTGCCCTCCTCGTCCTCTCTGCCCTGCTCAACGCCTACAGCGTGCGCCGTGGCCGAGGCGTCGGATGAGTACCCCTTCCCCGTCCGACCGCACGACCCGAGAGGTGCACCCATGAGCGACGTCGAGGCCGTCAAGGCCGCGCTCCGAGAGCAGAAGATCGAGACACCGTCATGGGGCTACGCCAACTCGGGAACCCGGTTCAAGGTGTTCCCCCAGGAGGGGGTCCCGCGGACGGCGGAGGAGAAGATCGACGATGCCGCCACGGTGCACCGGTTCACCGGTGTGGCGCCCACCGTCGCGATCCACATCCCGTGGGACCGGGTGGACGACTTCTCCGCGCTCGCGGCCTATGCGCGGGACCGCGGGGTGACGCTGGGCACGGTCAACTCCAACGTGTTCCAGGACAACGACTACAAGCTCGGAAGCGTCACCAACCCCGACCCGGGAGTGCGCCGGAAGGCCATCGACCACCTGCTCGAGTGCATCGACATCATGGACCAGACCGGCTCGCGGGACCTCAAGCTGTGGTTCTCCGACGGCACCAACTACCCCGGCCAGGACAGCATCCGGGACCGGCAGGACCGCCTGGCCACGGCGCTGCGCGAGGTCTACGACCGCATCGGGGACGAGCAGCGGATGCTGCTGGAGTACAAGCTGTTCGAGCCGGCGTTCTACGCCACGGACGTCCCCGACTGGGGCACGTCGTACGCGCACTGCCTCGAGCTCGGCGAGAAGGCGCAGGTCGTCATCGACACCGGCCACCACGCCCCGGGCACCAACATCGAGTTCATCGTGGCGTTCCTGCTGCGGGCCGGGAAGCTCGGCGCGTTCGACTTCAACTCCCGCTTCTACGCCGACGACGACCTGATGGTCGGCGCCGCCGACCCGTTCCAGCTGTTCCGCATCATGCATGAGATCGTGCAGGGCGGTGCGCTGGACCCGGCGGCGGGCATCACGTTCATGCTCGACCAGTGCCACAACATCGAGGCCAAGATCCCGGCGATCATCCGCTCGGTGATGAACGTGCAGGAGGCCACCGCGAAGGCGCTGCTCGTCGACGCAGCCGCCCTGCCGACGGCGCAGCAGTCGGGTGACGTCCTCGAGGCCAACGCCGTGCTGATGGACGCCTACAACACCGACGTCCGCCCGCTGCTGGCCGAGCTCCGCGCGGAGACCGGCCTCGATCCCGACCCGATGGCGGCGTACCGCGCGTCGGGCTACTTCGAGCGGATCAGCAAAGAACGCGTGGGCGGCCAGCAGGCCGGCTGGGGGGCATGACGATGACACCTCCCCAGGTCCAGGAACTCGTGGCCCGCAGCAACCGGCTCGGCGCCGACCCGCGCAACACCAACTACGCGGGCGGCAACACCTCGGCGAAGGGCGAGGTCACCGACCCCGTCACCCAGCAGCCGGTCGAGCTGCTCTGGGTCAAGGGCTCCGGCGGGGACCTCGGCACTCTCACCGAGGCCGGGCTGGCCGTGCTGCGGCTGGACCGGTTGCGGGCCCTGGTCGACGTCTACCCCGGCGTCGAGCGCGAGGACGAGATGGTCGCCGCGTTCGACTACTGCCTGCACGGCAAGGGCGGTGCCGCGCCCTCGATCGACACCGCCATGCACGGTCTCGTCGACGCCGCCCACGTCGACCACCTGCACCCCGACTCGGGCATCGCGGTGGCCACGGCGGCCGACGGCGAGGCTCTGACGAAGGAGATCTTCGGCGATCGCGTCGTGTGGGTGCCCTGGCGGCGTCCCGGCTTCCAGCTCGGGCTCGACATCGCCGCCGTCCGCAGGGCCGCCCCGGAGGCGATCGGGGTCATTCTCGGCGGCCACGGCATCACGGCCTGGGGCGCGACCAGCGAGGAGGCGGAGCGGAACTCACTCGAGATCATCTCCGCGGCCGCGACGTTCATCGAGCAGCGCGGGAAGGCCGACCCGTTCGGTGCCGTGGTGCCCGGCCTCGAGGCGTTGCCGACCGCAGCGAGGAGAGCCCGGGCCGCGGCACTCGCCCCGGTGATCCGCGGGCTGGTGTCCACCGACCGCAGGCAGGTCGGCCACTTCACCGACTCCGACGCCGTCCTCGACTTCCTGGCAAGTGAACGGCATCCGGAGCTGGCGGCCCTCGGCACGTCCTGCCCCGACCACTTCCTGCGCACCAAGGTCCGCCCGATGCTGCTCGACCTGCCGCCCTCGGCGCCGCTGGACGAGGCCGTCGCCCGGCTGCGCGAGCTGCACGAGGACTACCGCGAGCAGTACCGCGCGTACTACGAGCGTCACGCGGACGCCGACAGCCCACCGATCCGGGGGGCGGATCCGGCCATCGTGCTCGTCCCCGGGGTCGGGATGTTCAGCTTCGGCGCCGACAAGCAGACGGCACGCGTCGCCGGGGAGTTCTACGTGAACGCGATCAACGTGATGCGCGGCGCGGAGGCCATCTCGACGTACGCCCCGATCGACGAGCGGGAGAAGTTCCGCATCGAGTACTGGGCGCTCGAGGAGGCGAAGCTGGCCCGGATGCCGAAGCCCCGGCCGCTGGCCACCCGGGTCGCCTTCGTCACCGGTGCCGGCTCGGGCATCGGCCGGGCCATCGCCCTCCGGCTCGCGGCCGAGGGCGCCTGCGTCGTCGTCGCCGACCGGGACGCCGAAGCGGCACGGTCTGTCGCCGAGGAGATCGGCAGCAGTGACGTTGCTGTCGCCGTCACGGCCGACGTCACGGACGAGCTCGCGGTCGCGGCGGCGCTGGCGGAGGCGGCGCTGGCCTTCGGTGGCGTCGACCTCGTCGTGAACAACGCCGGCCTGTCCATCTCCAAGCCGCTGCTGGAGACCACCGAGGCCGACTGGGACCTGCAGCACGACGTGATGGCCAAGGGCTCGTTCCTGGTGTCCCGCGAGGCCGCCCGACTCATGCGCGACCAGGCGCTCGGCGGCGACATCGTCTACATCTCCAGCAAGAACTCGCTGTTCGCCGGGCCGAACAACGTCGCTTACGGCGCGGCCAAGGCCGACCAGGCGCACCAGGTCCGGCTGCTTGCCGCCGAGCTCGGCGAGCTCGGCATCCGGGTCAACGGCATCAACCCGGACGGCGTGGTGCGCGGATCGGGCATCTTCGCCGGCGGCTGGGGCGCCAAGCGGGCCGCGGTCTACGGCGTGCCCGAGGAGGAGCTCGGTGCCTACTACGCCCAGCGCACGCTGCTGAAGCGCGAGGTACTGCCCGAGCACGTGGCTAACGCTGTGTTCGCGCTGACCGGCGGCGACCTGACGCACACGACCGGTCTGCACATCCCCGTCGATGCCGGCGTCGCCGCCGCCTTCCTGCGCTAGGGCTGCGGTGAGCGCCGAGGCCCGCGTCGCCGCAGTCGACCTCGGCGCGTCCAGCGGGCGGGTCATGCTCGGGACTGTCGGGCCGCACCGGCTGGAGCTGGACCGAGGTCATCCGGTTCCCCAACCGGCCGGTACGGGTCGGCTCGACCCTGCACTGGGACGTCCTCGCGCTCTGGGCGGGCGCCCTGGACGGGCTGGCGGCGGCCGCGCGACGGGTCGGGCGACTCGACGGTGTCGGCATCGACACCTGGGCGGTCGACTACGGCCTGCTGGACCGGTCCGGGGCACTGCTCGGCAACCCGGTGCACTACCGCGACGAGCGCACCGACGGGGTCGCCGAGAAGGTGCTCGTCGAGGTCGGCGCGGAACGGCTGTACAGCGTGAACGGGCTGCAGTTCCTGCCGTTCAACACGATCTTCCAGCTGGCCGCGGCGCGCGGCACACCCCAGCTCGCGGCGGCCGAACGCCTGCTGCTCCTGCCCGACCTGCTCGGCTACTGGCTCACCGGCGAGCAGGGCGCAGAGATCACGAACGCCTCCACGACCGGTCTGCTGGACGTCCGCACCGGCGCCTGGTCGGCCGAGCTGCTCGGCGCAGGTCGGCATCGCCCCGGCCCTGCTGCCGCCGCTGCGCGAGCCGGGTACCCGGCTCGGCGAGGTGCGCGCCGAGGTGCTGGACGGCGCCGGGTCTCACCGGTCCGGTGCCGGTGTGGGCGGTCGGGTCGCACGACACGGCCTCGGCGGTGGTCGGCGTGCCCGCGACCAGCGACCGGTTCGCCTACGTCTCCTGCGGCACCTGGTCCCTGGTCGGCCTGGAGCTCGACGCAGCCGGTCCTGACGGAGGAGAGCCGGCAGGCGAACTTCACCAACGAGCTCGGGGTCGACGGCACCGTCCGCTACCTGCGCAACGTCATGGGCCTCTGGCTGCTGCAGGAGTCGCTGCGCACCTGGGAGGCGGCCGGGACGCCGGCCGACCTGCGTCGCCCTGCTGGCGCGAAGCCGCCGGCGTGCCGGCCTTCACCACGCTGATCGACCCGGATGACCCGGTGTTCCTGCCGCCCGGCGACATGCCGGCCCGGATCGCGCAGGTCTGCACCGGCACTCGGGCCAGCCGGCCGCCACGGTCGCGGGCCGAGACGGTGCGGTGCATCCTCGACAGCCTGGCGCTGGCCTACCGCCGCGCCGTGACGGCCGCGCAGCGAGCTGTCCGGGCACGACGTGGACGTCATCCACCTGGTCGGCGGCGGTGCCCGCAACGAGCTGCTCTGCCAGCTCACCGCCGACGCGTGCGGCCTCCCCGTGGAAGCCGGCCCGGTCGAATCGGCCGCGCTGGGCAACGTCCTGGTGCAGGCGCGTGCGCTCGGCGCGGGTCGCGGACGACCTGCCGGCGGTACGCCGGCTGCTGCGCGCCACGCAGGCGATCCAGCGGTACGAGCCGTCCGGGCGGCCGGCAGGCCTGGGCCGCGGCCGAGACCCGTGTCCCACGGCCGGGCTGAAGCCGTCCGACATGCGCTCCACGAACCGACTCAACGATGCAAGGAAGGGGACGACATGAACCCGCTGGGTGTGCACGCGCTGGTCTGGGTCGGCGACTGGAGCGAGCAGTCCGCGCGCTTCGCCATCGAGTCGACCCGGGAGACGGGCTTCGACCTCATCGAGCTGGCGCTGCTCGACCCGTCGACCGTGGACGTGACGAGCACTCGCCGGCTGCTCGACGACAACGGGCTGGGTGCCACCTGCTCCCTCGGGCTGAGCGAGAGCACGGACGTCTCCAGCGAGGACGAACGGGTGGTGGCCCGGGGCCGGGACCTGCTGGCCGCGGCCGTCGACGCCGCCCACGGCATCGGCGCCACCCACCTCTGCGGCGTCCTGTACTCCAAGATGGGCAAGTACCCGGGGCCGATCTCGGCGAGGTCCACGCCAGAGCGTGGTCGAGTCGATGGCGTGGCTGGCCGGGCAGTGCGGAGCAGGCCGGACTCGACCTGTCGCTCGAGGTGGTCAACCGGTACGAGACCAACGTCGGCAACACCGCCCGGGAGATGCTGGCGCTGATCGAGCAGACCGGGGCCGACATCGGGGTGCACCTCGACAGCTACCACATGAACATCGAGGAGAACGGGCTCGCTGAACCGGTTCGGGAGTCCGGCGACCGGTTCCGCTATCTGCACATCGGCGAGTCGCACCGGGGCTACCTCGGCACCGGCAACGTCGACTTCGACGAGCTGTTCGGGGCCGTCCGCGAGGTGGGCTACACCGGCCCGGTGACCTTCGAGAGCTTCTCCTCCGCCGTCGTTCATCCCGACCTGAGCACCATGCTCGCGGTGTGGCGCAACCTCTGGGACGACAGCCGCGACCTCGCCACCCATGCCCGCGCCTTCATGGCCGAGCGGCTGGAGCCCTGAGTCATGCCGCGGGTGTGCTTCACGCTGCAGGTCGATCCCGGCTTGGTGGCGGAGTACCGGGAGCGGCACGCGCGCGGTGTGGCCGGAGATGCTCGAGGCACTGCGCGATGCCGGTTGGGCAGGACTACTCCCTGTTCCTGCGCGAGGACGGGCTGCTGGTCGGCTACCTGGTGACCGACGACTTCGCGGCTGCCCAGGCAAGCGATGGCGGCGACCGGGGTGAACGCCCGCTGGCAGGCCGAGATGGCGCCCGTTCTTCGTCGGGCTCGACGACGCGCCGGACCGCGCGATGACCCCCCTCGAGGAGGTCTTCAACCTGGCTGACCAGCTGGCCGCGCTCCGACCCTGAGCGGTCACTCGGGGTCGTCCCAGGGTCGGGTGGGGTGGAATTCCCGATGCGCGCTGTCGGACCTCGCGGCCACCATGGTCGACGTGACGACCGACGGGGTACTGACGCGGACCGGCGCGGCGGCGACGCTGACGCCGGTCCGTCGCGCCGCCCGCTCGGCGCGGCCGCGGGCCGGCCTGGAACTCGCGTTCCTCGCCCTGCTGTACGTCGGGTACAGCCTGGCCCGGCTGCTGGCCGACGACGACCCGGCCCGCGCCACGGGCAACGCCCACCGGCTGCTGGACCTCGAGCGCGCGCTGCACCTCGACGTCGAGGTGTGGGCCAACCAGGTGTTCACCGGGCTGCCCGCGCTGTCGCTCGCCGCGAGCTACTGGTACTCCGCACTGCACTACCTGGTCACCCCCGCCGTGCTGCTCTGGGTCTACCGTCGGCACGCGCTGGGCTACCGGCGGGTACGCAATGCCCTGGCAGGGGCTACAGCTGCCGGCCTGGTGGGGTTCGTCCTGCTCCCGATGGCGCCGCCGCGGATGCTGCCCGGTTACACCGACACCCTGGCCACCACCTCGGTGCACGGCTGGTGGGGGAGTGACGCGAGCGCCCCCAAGGGTCTCGGCGGGCTGACCAACGAGCTGGCCGCGATGCCCTCCCTGCACGTCGGCTGGGCGCTGTGGTGTGCCTGGGTGGTCTTCCTGTGCACCCGCAGCCCGTGGCTGCGGGCAGTCGCCGCGACCTACGCCGGCGGGACGCTGCTCGTGGTCGTCGGGACCGCGAACCACTACGTCCTGGATGCCGCCGCGGGTGCCCTGCTGATCCTGCTGGCCTGCCTGGTGACCCGCCCCCGAGTCAGTCGGGAAACACCTGGCACGGCGGCGGGCCACCGACCGCCTACTGCTTCGCCGTCCAGCTGACCGAGCCGGACGTGCAGGTGTCGGTCACCGCGCCGGCGGCGTCATGCTCGGTGATCGTGTACGACCAGGTGCCGGCGATCCGCGTCTTGGCAGCGTTGAGCCGGCCTGCGATGCGCCCCTCGAAGTCGGTCGTGGTCCCGTCCTCGTTGCGTTCGGTCGTCGGGCCGAACGCGTAGGCGAATCGTCCTGTCTTGGTGACCGGTAGCCGCGTGTACCGGTCCGTGGTCAGGCCGGAGTCGCCGGAGGTGCAGGTCAGGTCCAGGACGGTCACCGCTCGGACGATGCGGCGCCGGTCCGCCGTCATGTCGACGACAACCGGCATGCCCTGCTTTGTCACGCCGCCGTACGTGTTCCCCGTGGCGGCGCTGGGTGTGCGGACACCTGCAGGCGTCGCCGTCGCCACCGGAATCATCGGCGAGCCGACGAGGAGAGCACCGGCAACCGCGCCCACCGTCGTGACCCGCAACCCCTGAAGCCTCAACTGGTACGTCATGTCCGACCGCCTCTCAGGCTTGTGCCGGCTCGGTCCGCGGGCCGACCTCCGCGACAGCTGGTCGCCGTGGAGCGACCCGTGAAGACGACGTAGTCGGGGGCCCCGGGGTTCGGCTACGAGGTGGGGAAGGTCACCACGTCCGGCGGGGGCTCGGGCTGGCTGTGCAGCCGCAGGTAGAGGTCGGCGATCTCGTCGACGTCCAGGGCCTTGGCGCCGCTGAGCACGCCGTCGATCGTCACGGTGGTTACCCGTACGCCGTCGTCGGCGACCTCCTTGTGCAGCGATCGTGCGAGGCTGCGCAGGCCGGCCTTCGCCACCCCCACGGCGGCCGCGGAGGTCGAGGCCCGGTCGGCCGCGACGCTGCCGGTGAGCAGGACGGTTCCGCGGCGGGCAGCGCGCATGGCGGGAACCACCTCCCGGGCCGCGACCAGGGCGCCCACCACACCGACGTCGAACGCCAGGCGCAGCGCATCGGGGCGCAGCGCGCTGACCGGCGCCCTCGACGTACGCCGAGCCGTTGTAGACCAGCACGGTTGCGTCGCCGAGCTCGGCTCGCAGCGCGGCCAGCGCACCCCGCAGGGCGTCCTCGTCCCCGACGTCCGCGGCGGCGGTCGCGACGGCCGCCGCGCCCGCGTCGCTGACCTCGGTCACCAGGTCGGCCAGCCGGTCGGTGGAGCGCGCGACCAGGCCGACCGCGGCGCCCTCCCGTGCGAAGCGCAGCGCGACCGCCCGGCCCAGGCCCGGCCCGGCTGCCACCACCACGAGCACCTCGGTCGTCACGCCGCCACCTGCGGCTCGCGGCGCATCAACCAGCAGCGGGGTCCCGAACCGGGCATGGCGACCTCTCGGTCGACCTCGAAGCCGAGCCGCCGGTAGATCGCGACGTTGGCCTCGCTGGCCGTCTCCAGGTACGCCGGCAGCCCGGTGCGGTCGGCCGCGGCAAGGATCGGGGCGGTGACCGCGCGGCCGAGCCCGGTGCCCTGCCGTGCGGGGGCGGTGGCCAGCACGCCGAGGTACCAGTGCGGGCCGGCGGCGGAAGGTACCCCCATCCCCTCGTCGAAGACCGTCCAGGCGGCCCGCTCACCGGCCGTGAACCCCTGCTGGACCTCGGCCCAGCGCTGCTCCGGGGGCGGCAGGTAGAGCCCGCCCGGCGGGTCCCACATGGCCACGGCGGCCGAGTGGTCGGCGACCCAGACCTCGCCGCTCTCCAGCCGCAGGTCGAGCAGCAGGCCGAAGAAGTCCGGCGCGCACCCGGCGTACCGGTCGTCCTCCGGCCAGACCCAGCGGAGCAGCGGGTCGGTCGCGAAGGCAGCCACCACGGTGGCCAGGGCGTCGTCCCGCGCGGTCGGCGGGCACCGGCGGACGGCGGGCACGGACCGATCCTGCCACCAGGCCGGGCCGCCCGGCAGGCCGAGCCGACGTTCGCTGGTGGCGTAGCCCGCCCGGCTCGGAACCGGAACACCGTCAGGTCGGGGGCAGTTGGTTCCGAGTACGTACATTCCGGGGAGCACCCGGATGAGGCACAAGCAACAGGAACGGTCAGCCTGCGGACTAGCATGCAGAGGGACAGGTGACCGTCCGGAGGGCCGGACGGTCGCACCACCTGCCTGACCGCTCTCGTGAGGAGCGAAAGAGATGTTCGAGAGGTTCACCGACCGCGCGCGGCGGGTTGTCGTCCTGGCCCAAGAAGAGGCCCGGATGCTCAACCACAACTACATCGGGACCGAGCACATCCTGCTCGGCCTGATCCACGAGGGCGAGGGCGTGGCCGCGAAGGCCCTCGAGTCGCTCGGTATCTCGCTGGAGGCTGTCCGCTCCCAGGTCGAAGAGATCATCGGCCAGGGCCAGCAGGCGCCGTCCGGGCACATCCCGTTCACGCCTCGGGCCAAGAAGGTGCTCGAGCTCTCGCTGCGCGAGGCCCTGCAGCTCGGCCACAACTACATCGGCACCGAGCACATCCTGCTCGGCCTCATCCGTGAGGGGGAGGGCGTCGCCGCCCAGGTGCTCGTCAAGCTCGGCGCCGACCTCAACCGGGTCCGCCAGCAGGTCATCCAGCTCCTGTCGGGCTACCAGGGCAAGGAGACCGCCGCCGCCGGCGGCCCGGCCGAGGGTGCCCCGTCGACGTCTCTCGTTCTCGACCAGTTCGGCCGCAACTACACCCAGGCCGCCCGCGAGGGGAAGCTCGACCCGGTCATCGGGCGCGAGAAGGAGATCGAGCGGGTGATGCAGGTGCTGTCCCGCCGCACCAAGAACAACCCGGTGCTCGTGGGCGAGCCCGGCGTCGGCAAGACCGCCTGCGTCGAGGGGCTCGCCCAGGCCATCGTCCGCGGCGAGGTGCCCGAGACGCTGAAGGACAAGCAGCTCTACAGCCTCGACCTCGGCGCTCTCGTCGCCGGCAGCCGCTACCGCGGTGACTTCGAGGAGCGGCTGAAGAAGGTGCTCAAGGAGATCCGCACCCGCGGCGACATCATCCTGTTCATCGACGAGCTGCACACGCTCGTCGGCGCGGGTGCCGCCGAGGGCGCGATCGACGCGGCCTCGATCCTCAAGCCGATGCTGGCCCGTGGCGAGCTGCAGACGATCGGCGCCACGACCCTGGACGAGTACCGCAAGCACCTCGAGAAGGACGCCGCGCTGGAGCGCCGCTTCCAGCCGATCCAGGTGGCCGAGCCGACCCTGGCGCACACCATCGAGATCCTCAAGGGCCTGCGCGACCGCTACGAGGCGCACCACCGGGTGTCCATCACCGACGGCGCGCTGGTCGCCGCGGCCACCCTTGCCGACCGCTACATCTCCGACCGGTTCCTGCCGGACAAGGCGATCGACCTCATCGACGAGGCCGGCTCCCGGATGCGCATCCGCCGGATGACGGCCCCGCCGGACCTGCGCGAGTTCGACGAGCGCATCGCCAACGTCCGGCGCGAGAAGGAGTCGGCGATCGACGCGCAGGACTTCGAGAAGGCCGCGTCACTGCGCGACCGCGAGAAGACCCTGCTGCAGGAGAAGGCCCAGCGCGAGAAGGAGTGGAAGGCCGGCGACATGGACGTCGTCGCCGAGGTGGACGAGGAGCTGATCGCCGAGGTCCTCGCCATCGCCACCGGCATCCCGGTCTTCAAGCTCACCGAGGAGGAGTCGCAGCGGCTGCTCCGCATGGAGGACGAGCTGCACCGGCGGGTCATCGGTCAGCAGCAGGCCGTCAAGGCGCTGTCCCAGGCCATCCGGCGTACCCGCGCCGGGCTGAAGGACCCGAAGCGCCCCGGCGGCTCGTTCATCTTCGCCGGCCCCTCCGGCGTCGGTAAGACCGAGCTGTCCAAGACGCTGGCCGAGTTCCTGTTCGGCGACGAGGACTCCCTGATCCAGCTGGACATGTCGGAGTACTCCGAGAAGCACACCGTGTCCCGGCTGTTCGGCTCGCCTCCCGGCTACGTCGGCTACGAGGAGGGCGGTCAGCTCACCGAGAAGGTGCGCCGCAAGCCGTTCTCGGTGGTGCTGTTCGACGAGGTGGAGAAGGCCCACCCGGACATCTTCAACTCGCTGCTGCAGATCCTGGAGGACGGCCGCCTGACCGACTCCCAGGGCCGGGTCGTCGACTTCAAGAACACCGTGATCATCATGACCACGAACCTCGGCACCCGCGACATCAGCAAGGGCTTCAACCTGGGGTTCGCCGCGAGCGACGACGTCAAGTCGGGCTACGAGCGGATGAAGTCGAAGGTTCAGGACGAGCTCAAGCAGCACTTCCGGCCGGAGTTCCTCAACCGCATCGACGACGTCGTGGTCTTCCACCAGCTGACGCCGGAGGAGATCATCACGATCGTCGACCTGATGCTGGCCAAGCTGGACGAGCGGTTGCGGGACAAGGACATGGGCCTGGAGATGACTCAACCGGCCAAGGACCTGCTCGCGAAGAGGGGCTACGACCCGGTGCTGGGTGCCCGCCCGCTGCGCCGCACCATCCAGCGCGAGATCGAGGACGTGCTCTCCGAGAAGATCCTCTTCGGCGAGGTGCGACCGGGCCAGATCGTGCTGGTGGACACCACCGGTGAGGGTGAGGAGCAGACCTTCACCTTCATCGGCGAGGAGAAGGCGGCGCTGCCCGACGCCCCGCCGGTCGAGACGGTGGCACCGCAGGAGTAGCCCTGCCCGCCCTGATGATCGTTTGCGACGTTGCGCGCGCCGACACGCCGGCATGCACGGCGTGTTGCGAGGGCGAACGTCGCGAACGATCTTGCTGGGGCCGCGGTCAGCCGGCGTAGAGGCGGCGCACGACGTCCTCGATGTCCGGCTCGGTCACGGCCAGGTCGCGCAGCTCGACCCGGGCGGACACCGCGGCGACCACGGCCGCTGCGGTCGTCTCCTCCGGGCGGAACGAGAGGTGCTGGCGCATGCCCGTCGGCCTCGACCGTGCGCAGGCTGGTGCCCGGGATGCCGCTCAGCGGCGGGCCGGGCTCGACCAGGTCCACGACGAGCACCCGCTCGGCCCCGACCCGGGCGACCAGACCCGGCAGCGTGCCGTCGAAGGCGACCCGGCCGTGGTCGACCACCAGGATCCGGTCGCAGAGCCGCTCGATGTCGGGCAGGTCGTGGGTGGTCAGCAGCACGGTCGTGCCGCGCTCGGCGCGCTCGCGGACCAGGAAGCCGCGCAGCCGCTCCTTGCTCATCAGGTCCAGCCCGATGGTCGGCTCGTCGAGCACCAGCAGCTCGGGGGAGTGCAGCAGAGCGGCCGTGACCTCGCCGCGCATCCGCTGCCCGAGCGACAGCTGGCGCACCGGGGTGTCCAGGAACGGCTCCATCTCGAGTAGCGCGACGCACTCGTCCAGCCGCGGTTGCCAGGCGGGGGACGACAGTCGGTGGATCGCGGCGAGCAGCCGGAACGAGTCCCGCAGCGGCAGGTCCCACCAGAGCTGGCTGCGCTGACCGAAGACGACCCCGATCCGGCGGGCGAGGGTCGTTCGCTGCCGGACCGGGTCCAGGCCGCAGACCCGTACGGTTCCGCTGGTGGGCACCAGGATGCCGGTGAGCATCTTGATGGTGGTCGACTTGCCGGCGCCGTTAGCGCCGATGTACCCGACGCACTCGCCGGGGTCGATGCGGAACGAGACCCCGTCGACGGCGGCGACGACGTCCTTGGTGCGGCGCAGCCGGCCGGCCTTCCGGCGTACGACGAAGTCCCGCCGCAGGTCCTGGACGGATACGACGGTCATGAGCCCGCTCCCACGTAGTGCCTGAGACCGGACCGCCAGACCAGCGCGGCGGCGGCGGCCGACAGCAGCGCCGCCGGCAGCTGCGCACCAGGACAGCCAGCCGGGCAGCCCGGCCGGGTCGTCGCGGCCGAGCAGCGCGAGGGTGGGCAGGTAGGCGACGAAGGCGGCCGGGACGACGAAGGTGAAGAACCGCCGGACCGCGGTGCCGAAGATGTTGAACGGGAAGCTGGACAGGTAGTTGCCGCCGTAGGTGAAGGCGTTGGCGAACTCCATCCCCTCGACCAGCCAGAAGCCGATCGCCGACGTCGCAACGAAGACCGAGCCGAAGACGACCGCGCCCGCCAGCGGTGTGACCACGAGCAGCGCGACGCGGGCCGGGTTCCAGTCGATGCCCACGACGGTCAGCGCGATCACCAGCACCACGAACCCGATCGTGACCCGGCCGATCCGGCGCAGGGAGAAGTCGCTGGTGAGCAGCTGGCCGAGGGCCGAGAGCGGGCGGAGCAGGAACGCGTCGAACTGGCCGGTGCGCACGTAGAACGGCAGCCGGTCGAGGTGGCCGACGACGCCGTCGGCGATGCCGAAGGCGGCGCTGGCCAGCCCGTACATCAGCGCAACCTCGGCGTAGGAGAAGCCACCGAGCGAGTCCACCTGGTGGAAGATCACGTAGATCTCGACGAACTCGACGACGACGAGAAACATCTGGGTCACGACGTCGATAGCGAACGACGCCCGGTAGGACGCCTGGGCGGCGACCCGCGACCGGACGAGTGCCCGGTAGGCCCCGGCCACGGTCGGCTCTGCGACCCGCAGCGCCGTGTCAGCCACCTTGGACCACCAGCTTCCGGGTTGCCCGGGCGAGAATCACACGGCCGAGAACGAGCAGTGCCACGGCCCAGCCGAGCTGTGCGGCGACCAGCCCTACGGCGTGCCAGCCTTCGGTCTGGCCGGTCACCAGGTTGATCGGCCACTGGACCATCGCCGGGAACGGCGTGGCGAGGGCGACCGTGCGCAGCCATTCCGGGAACAGCTGCACCGGGATCAGGTGGCCGCCGAGCATCCCGGACAGGAGGACGTAGAAGACCACCAGGCCGCGGATCTCGGTGAGCCAGAAGGCCAGCAGGTTGAGTATGAACCGGCAGGCGAACGACACGATGACGGCGAGGATCAGAGAGACCGGGAGCAGCGCCAGCATCCACCGGTTGCCGGGCAGGGCGAAGCCGAAGAAGACGGCTCCGAAGGCGATCGGCACCACCGCGCGTGACACGAGACCCCACACGGCCCGGCCCAGGTCGGCAGCCAGCCAGGCCAGCTGCAGGTCGACCGGGCGGGCCAGGTCGACGGCGATGTCGCCGGTGCGCACCCGGTCCGCGAGCTCGGTCCAGCCGAAGATCAGGACGACCGCGATCATGCCCTGGGACATCCAGGTGTACGTCGACAGGCTCTCGGCGTCGTAGCCGGCCACCGTGCCGCCGGCCGAGTCGGCGACGCCGAGCAGGATCGAGAGCTTGATGACTCCGAACACGGTGTTGACGAACATCCCGGCGACCGCCGCCTGCCGGTAGCTCGACCACCGCCGGAACCCCGCTCCCGCCAGCGCCCAATACCCCTTCGCCTGACCGAAGTTGATCACGTTGGCGTGATCAACGGTTGCTGGGTGCGGTGAACTCACGGCACCCAGCGACCAATGATCACGCGAGCGTGATCATTTCGCGAGAGGGGGGACACAAGGGTGGGAGCCTAGACCCGGACGGATCTTCAGGGCAGCCGGTAGGAGCCGCCGTCGGCCACCAGCAGGCCGTCGGCGAGCAAGCCGGCCAGTGCCCGGTCGCGCTGCACCGGGTCGGCCCACACCGCTGCGAGCTCCTCCGCGCCGGCCGGTCCCGGGCGGTCCCGCAGCACGGCCATCAGCAGCCCGCGGACCTGCCGGTCGGTCCCGGCGAAGGCCTGGGTGCGGCGCACCGGGCCGTCGTACGCCGGGGAGCCGGCCTGCCGCCACGCGCACTGCGCCGCCACCGGGCACCGGTCGCAGCGCGGCGCGCGCGCCGTGCAGACCAGCGCGCCGAGCTCCATCACGGCGACCGCCCAACGAGCGGCGGCGGCCGGGGCGTCCGGCAGCACCGACTCGGCGCGGGATCGCTCGGCCGCGCTCAGCGTAGGCGCCGGCTGCTCGGTGCCACCCAGAGCGCGGGCCAGCACCCGCCGGACGTTGGTGTCCAGCACCGCGTGCCGGGCGCCGTGCGCGAACGACGCGACCGCGGCCGCGGTGTACTCGCCGACGCCGGGCAGGGCGCGCAGCTCGTCGTACGACGTAGGCAGCTCGCCGCCGTGCCGTGCGACCACCTCGGTCGCGGCGGCGTGCAGCCGTAGCGCCCGGCGGGGGTAGCCGAGCCGCCCCCAGGCCCGGACGGCCTCGCCAGGAGGGTCGGCGGCGAGCGCCGCCGGGGTGGGCCAGCGGCGCAGCCAGGCCCGGTATACCGGCTCGACCCGGGACACCGGGGTCTGCTGGAGCATGACCTCGCTGACCAGGACGGCCCAGGCCGAGGTGCCGGGGGAGCGCCAGGGCAGGTCGCGCGCGTGCTCGGCGTACCAGCCCAGGACCGGGGCGTGCAGCGGCGACGACGGCATGACCGGACGATCCTCGCACGGGCCGCAGCCTCAAGTGCCGGGTCCGGACTGACGACGGAGAGGACGAGGGCGCCGCGCTCGCGGCCCTGCCCACGCGCTCGGAAGGTGGCGGTCGGCGGCCATGTCGATGACCGGTCAGCACCCCGGTGCGACCATGCCAGGGACCGGGGAGACGGCGCCGCCTCTCGTGGTCGTGGTGGTCGGCGACAGCCGCACCCGGACCCGGACGCTGCGCAACCTGCTGTCAGCCCCTGGCTTCGTCGTCGCTGCCGAGGTCTGCACCGCTGCCGAGGCCGAGGCCGCCGTCGTCGAGCACGAGCCGGGCGCAGTCCTGCTCGACCTCGACCCCGCCAGCGGTGGCATCGAGGCGATCGAGCGGATCATGGGCACCCGGCCGACGCCGGTGGTCGTGTGCGGAGCCATGGCGGCGCACTCCCAGGCCGCCCTCGCTGCCGGTGCGGTCGACGTGGTGGGCGCGCTCGACGCGCTGCCGAGCCTCGCCGCAGTACGTGACTGCCCTGCGCCGTCACCTGCGGGTCGCCAGCCGGGTCCGGGTGATCACCCACCCGCGCAACCGGCTGCGCGCCAAGGGGCTGACCGGCCACCTCGCACCGACGGCCGTGCAGCCGGTGCATGCTGCCGGCCGCCGTCGGCCAGCCGAGCACCCGCAACATCCGCGTCGTCGTCATCGGCGCCTCCACCGGCGGCCCACCCGCGCTCGCCACGATCCTTGCCGACCTGCCGGCCGACCTCCCGGTGCCGGTGCTCGTCGTGCAGCACATGGCCGACGGCTTCGTCGAGGGCCTGGCCACCTGGCTGGACGGGCTGTCCCCGCTGCCCGTCGTGATGGCCCGGCGCGGCCACCGGCTGCGGCCGGGAATGGTGCACGTCGCCCCGGCCGGGGTGAACACGCTGCTCGGCCCGGGCCTGCGGGTCGACCTGACGACGCCGCCGGAGGGGCAGTTCCACGTGCCCGGGGTGGACGCGGCGTTCGCCAGCGCTGCCGCGACCTGCGGTGCGCACGTCCTGGGCGTCCTGCTCACCGGCATGGGCCGCGACGGTGCCGCCGGGCTGCGCACCCTTCGGGACGCCGGCGCCATGACCATCGGCCAGGACGAACCGACCAGCGTGGTGTGGGGGATGCCGGCCGCGGCGCAGGCCCTCGGCGCCGTCGAGACCGAGCTGCCGCTGCCGGCGATCGCGGCCGCCATCATCGCCGCCATCTGCGAGGACGGGGAGGTGCCGGCGTGAAGACGTTGCTGGACGAGGACTTCGACGCCGTCCGGGGCTACCTGCTCGCCACCGCCGGGCTGGCCTTCGACCAGAGCCGCCGCGCCGGCATGTCGGGTGTGGTCGTCGACCGGCTCAGGGTCACCGGGGCGCCTGACGTGACCACCTACCTCGCCATGCTGGACGGCGAGGCTGGCGCAGACGAGCGGCAGAACCTGCTCGACGGTGTCACCGTCCAGGAGACGCAGTTCTTCCGGAACGCCCCGCAGATGGAGGCGCTGCGGCGGCGGGTGCTGCCCGAGCTGCTGCGCCGTGCGGCCGGCCGGGACCGTCCCCTGACCATCTGGAGCGCCGGCTGCTCGACCGGCGAGGAGCCCTACACGCTGGCGATGCTGATGCTCGAGCTCTCGCCGATGCTCGCGTCGCAGGCCCAGGTCCGCATCGTCGGGACCGACGTGTCCGCCGGTGCCCTGCGGGCTGCCGGGCGCGCGACCTACACCGGACGCACGCTCGACTCGGCGCCGCCGATGGTGCAGGACCGGTGGTTCGAGCCGCGGCCCAACGGTGCGCTGGGTGTGAAGGAGGCAGCCAAGGAGCTCGTCGAGCTGCGGCTGCACAACCTGGTCACCGAACCGCCGCCGTTCGCCCCCGGCGAGGTCGACCTCATCGTCTGCCGCAACGTCACGATCTACTTCAACCGGACCACCACTGCAGCACTGGTCGGGTCGTTCCACGACGTGCTGGCCGAGGGCGGCTACCTGCTGCTCGGCCACTCCGAGACGCTCTGGCAGGTCAGCGATGCCTTCTCGCTGGTGCCCGTGGGGGACGCCTTCGTCTACCGCAAGTCGCACGACTCTCGTCGGGGCGCCCCCCCTCACCGTCGCCGGTCGGTCCCGGTGCGCTCGGCTCCCGCCGTCGCCCCGCGCGCCGAACCGGCGCCCGCGGTCCGGGCTGTCCTGTCGCCGGGCGCCCGCCGGGCCTCGCGGGCCACGGAAACCGGAGGCCCTGCGCTGCTTGCTGCTGCTCGCGGCCACCTCGAGGGCGGCGACTACGCGGCCGCCGCCCTGTCGGCCGCGGCTGCGGTGCACGCCGATCCGCTGCTGGCCCCGGCGTACGTCCTGCTGGGCCGGGCCCGCTGCACGCTGGGCGAGGACGCCGCCGCGGTCGACCCGCTGCGCAAGGCCGTCTACCTCGACCCCACGGCCGGCGACGCGCACTTCCTGCTGGCCGGCGCACTGTCCCGGCTGGGGCAGCACGGCGCCGCCGCGGTGTCCTACCGGGCCGCGGCTGCCTCCGTGCACCGCCTCGACGACCGCACCCGGGACGACCTGCTCGGCGGGCGCGACCTGGCCGAGCTCGTCGACCTGTGCGAGCGGCTGGCCGAGAGCTCGACCGCGCTCGCCGTCGGCGGTGTGCCCGCTGCTGCTCCTGGAGCTTGGTCATGAGCGGCTGGGTCACCTTCGTGATGGGCTCCCGGGAGATGGCCGGGGCCCTCGACGAGGTGCGTGAGGTCGTGCGCGCCACCGGTATCGAGGAGCTCTCCGGCACCCGTGCCCCGGTGACCGGCCTGCTCGAGCTGCGCGGGACGCCGGTGCCGGTGGTCGACCTGCGCTCGGGCGCGGACCCGGCCGACGAGGGCGACATCCTGGTGCTCAGCACCCCGCAGGGTGTCCTCGGCCTGGCCGTCGACCGGGTCTCCTCGGTGCTCGGGCCGGACGACCTGGTGGCACCGGGGCCGGACGAGCAGTGTCCGCACGGCCTGCCGGCGTACGTGCTCGAGGTCCGCCGCGACCCCGCCGGTCGCCCCGTTCTCGTCGTCTCGCTCACTGCACTCGCCGGCCTCGTCTCCGCCTGACCCGCCCCCCTGTCGAAGTCGTCATCAGGGCCTACACTTACTGTGTACGTCGACAGTGCGTGAGGAGGTCCGGTGCCGAGAGCGAAGCCGTCGTCCCGGCGAGCCCCGTTGAGCCGGGAGCGGGTGCTGCGCGCCGCCGTCGCCCTCGCCGACCACAGCGGGATCGAGTCGCTGACGATGCGCAAGCTCGGCCAGGAGCTCGGCGTCGAGGCGATGTCGCTGTACAACCACGTCGCCAACAAGGACGACATCCTCGACGGCATCACCGACCTGGTCCTCGGCGACATCGAGGTCCCACCGACCGGGACGGAGTGGCGGACGGCGATGCGTCAGCGGGCCGTCTCGGCCCACGAGGTCCTGCTGGCCCATCCGTGGGCGGCGCTTCAGATCATGTCGCGCTTCAACATCGGCCCTGGCATGACGCGCTACCTGGACGCGACGCTCGGTCGGCTCCGGGAGGGCGGCTTCTCCATCGAGGGCGCGCTGGATGCCTGGCACACCCTGGACAGCCACATCTACGGGTTCACCCTGCAGGAGCTCGGGCTGCCCTTCGACGCGGACGAGGCCCCGAAGGTGTCGGCCGAGGTCCTCGGCCAGCTGTCGGCGGGCGAGTTCCCGCACGTCGTCGAGATCATCACCCACGTCATGCAGTCCGGGCGCATCGAGGACTTCGACTTCGGGCTCGACCTCATCCTGGACGGCCTCCAGCGCAAGCTGGACGAGAGCCGGCCGCGCCGCCGCCGACCCTCCTCGGCCCGCGCCTGAGCGTCACTGCATCGTGGTCGCGGCCGTCCGTCCGTCGGTGTGGACGGTCCGGACGTCGGCCGGGACTGCCCACCACTGGTCGGGGCGGTCGACCACCGGGGCACCCAGCCCGTCCTGCAGGACCCGAGCGAGTCGCAGCAGGTAGGCCGCGATCCCGGCGGTGCCCTGCATCCACCCGGTTCCGGGTGGCAGCAGCGGCGGGTCCACCCGGTGCTCGAGGAACCGCCAGCGGGCGCCCGCCGCGTCGCGGACGGCCCGTTCGACCAAGGCGTCGCCCATGGTGCGCGCAGCCGCCAGCAGCACATCGGCGCGCTCCGGGTCGGAGCTGTCCTGGGCGGCGTCCAGCAGCACGTCCCCGACGCCCGCGGTCCCGCAGCACCGACCGTCGTTGTCCCAGAAGCCCGGCCGCAGCTGCTGCGGCACACCCGGAGGTGAGGATCGAGTGCAGGCATCGCTGCCGCAGCTCGGTCACCTCGTGGCCGGCGACCTTCGTCACACCGGCGTGCGCCAGCGCGGCGAACAGGAACGATGTCCCGGCCGGTCCGTGGCACCAGGTGTAGGTCACCGGCTCGACGTCCCGGGTCGCCGGCGGGATGGTGCTCGGGACGACGAACCCGTCCTCGGCCAACGAACCGACGTCCAGCAGGTGCTGGGCGCCCTGCGCGGCCGCGTCGACGAAGTCCGCGCGGTCCAGGGCCGCCCCGGCGACGGCCAGCGCGGAGGCCACCCCGGCGGTGCCGTGGGAGTAGTTCGGCATCCGGAACGACACCCCGGGCCGCGTCCCCCAGTCGAGGCCGGCGTCGGACCGGTCGGCGGCTCGCAGCAGTGCCTCGCCTCCGGTGGTGGCGATCGTCCTGGCGTGCTCGCCGCCGGCCCAGACGGCCCCCAGCACGATGCCGGCGGTTCCCGCGATGATGTCGGTGAACGGCGCGTCGGACCCGTGCTGCTGGTCCACGGTCGTCGGCCACCCTTCCGGGGTCATCCGGTGGACGAGCCGGTGCAGCGCCGGCGACTCCTCGCCGGGCGCGAGCAGCCGCAACGCCATCGCGTCGCCGGCCAGCCCGTCGTACAGGGAGGCCTCGACGCGGAGGCTCACCCGGGCCGAGAGCCGAGCCACCACCCGGGTCGCGAGGGCTTGCTCGACGTCGGTCAGCGCGCGGGAGCGGGCGATCTCGGCCAGGACCGGCGCGAGCCCGGCGATCCCGGCGTACAGCGAGTCGCGGTCCCCGGCGGGTGCCGCCTGCGGGTCGTCCTCCGACACGGCCGACGGGAACCACGGGCCGTCGTCGCCGCGCACCTGGTCCAGCACCCAGGACCAGGCTGCTTCACCCAGCTCCCGGTACGAGCCGCCCACCAGCACGGCACCAGCCTAGCCCTTGACGGGCTTACGATGTAAGCGTATACCTTACAAGGTAAGTCGACGAGGGCGCCAGCAGGCGCCACCACCTGAGGGAGTGCGCGATGTTGGTACGTCTGGCTGACTGGTGCTACCGCAGGCGGCGCCTGGTCGTCGTCGGTTGGATCGCCGCCCTGGTGGGCTCGTTCGCTCTGGCCGGTGCGTTCGGCGGGGAGTTCAAGCAGAACTACCTGCAGCCGGGGTCGGAGTCGAAGGCCGCCTCCGAGACGCTCGACCAGCGGTTCCCCGAGCGGTCCGGCGACACCGTGCAGGTCGTCGTGCATTCGTCGAGCGGCGTGACCACGCCAGGCGTCCAGTCCCGGGCGGAGCAGATCTTCGCCGACGTCGCGGACAGTGCTCACGTGGTCGGGGTCGCCAGCCCGTTCGCAGGCGGGGGCTCCGGCCAGATCTCGCAGGACGGTACGACGGCGTACGCCGATGTGGCGCTGGACAAGAAGGACAACGAGTTCACCATCGATGAGGCCAAGGCACTGGTCGAGCCGATCCTTGCCGCCGGCGACGACACCGTGCAGGTCGAGGTCGGCGGTCCGGTCGCGGCGCTGTCCCAGACGGCTTCGGTCTCCTCCGAGGGCATCGGGTTCCTCGCCGCCGCGCTGATCCTGCTGATCACCTTCGGCTCCGCGGTCGCGATGGGGCTGCCACTGCTCACCGCGGTGTTCGGCCTCGGTATCGCCACCGCCGTCGGCGCTCTGGTGATGCGCGTGGTGGACGTCCCGGACTGGGCGCCGCCCACTGCCGCGATGGTCGGGCTCGGTATCGGCATCGACTACGCGCTGCTCATCGTGACGCGGTTCCGCGGCAGCCTTGCCCAGGGGCAGGACCCACGGCGAGCCACCCTGACCGCCATCGCCACCGCCGGGCGCGCCGTGCTGTTCGCCGGGCTGACCGTGATGGTCTCGATGCTGGGCATCCTGCTGATGGGGCAGCCGGCGATGACCGGGTTCGCGTTCACCGTGATCCCGGCCGTGCTCGTCGTGATGGCCGCCTCGGTGACCCTGCTGCCTGCCATGCTCGGCTTCGCCGGACGCAACATCGAGCGCTGGCACGTGCCGTTCGCCAGCAGGGACGTGCACGCCTACGACACCACGCGCTGGTACCGCTGGAGCCGGTTCGTCCAGCGCCGGCCCTGGGTTGCCGCGATCGGTGGCTTCGCCGTCCTGGTCGCGCTGGCCGCCCCGTTCCTCGGCATCCGGTTCGGCTTCCCCGACGCGAAGAACGACGCGCCCACCGCCACGAGTCGTCAGGCCTACGACCTGCTCGCCGACGGGTTCGGCCCCGGCTTCTCCGCGCCGCTGCTGCTCACCGTGCAGGGGCGGTCCGACACCGCCCTGCAGACGTCCACCGACGCGGTCGGTGACCAGCTGAGCCAGGTCGAGGGCGTGGCCCGGGTCGAGCCCGCCGTCCTCAACCCGGCTGGTGACACCGCGCTGCTCCGCGTGGTCCCGACGACCTCGCCGCAGGCCGAGGCCACCACCGACCTGGTGGACACACTGCGCGAGGACGCGATCCCGGCGGCCACCGCCGGCACCGGACTCACCATCGACGTCGGCGGGGCGGTGGCCGCCAACCTGGACACCACCCGCGGCACCTCCGACCGGCTCCCGCTCTTCTTCGGCGGCGTGCTGCTCGTGTCGTTCCTGCTCCTGATGACCGTGTTCCGGTCCGTCGCGGTCGCGCTCAAGGCCATCACCATGAACGTGCTCGCGACCGGCGCCGCGTTCGGCGTGCTCGCGCTCGCTGTCGGTGGCGGCCCGCTCGGCGACCTGGTGGGGATCCCGGAGGAGACCCCGATCCCGATCCAGCTCCCGATCGGCATCTTCGCCGTGCTGTTCGGTCTCTCGATGGACTACGAGATCTTCCTGCTGAGCCGCATCAAGGAGGAGTACGACCGGACCGGCGACAACGCGCTCGCCGTCGCCGACGGCCTGGCCAAGTCGGCCCGGGTCATCACCGCCGGAGCCGCCGTGATGGTCACCGTCTTCGCCTCGTTCGTCCTCGGTGACGCGGTGCTCGGCAAGATGTTCGGCATCGGGCTCGCCGCGGCGATCCTGATCGACGCGACCCTGATCCGGATGGTGCTCGTGCCGGCCACCATGGAGCTGCTCGGCGACCGCAACTGGTGGCTGCCGGGCTGGCTCGACCGGCTGCTGCCGAACATCCACGTCGAGGGCCACGAGGTCACCGATGCCGAGATCGACCTGCGGGACGCCGAGCGCGACGCCCCCGTTCTGGTGGCCTCGTGAGCACGCGGCGGGGTCCGCAGGGCTCGGCAGGGAGCGGTCTACGCGCTGGGCATGATCGGGGCGGTTGTCTACCTGCAGCGCCACTGGACGAGTGCTGAGGTCAGCCGCTGGGCGTCGTGCAGTTCCTCGCCGAGGAGATCCATCAGCAGGCCGTCGTGCCAGCCGGTGCCGTCGACGTCGCGCTCGTACCGGCGCATCACGCCGACCGGCCGGAACCCCACGGCGGAATAGCACCGGATGGCTGCCTCGTTGTCCACCGCCGGGTCGATCACCAGTCGGTGGTGGCGGCGGTCGTGCACCAGGTGGCCTGCCAGGGTGCGCACGGCGTCCCGGCCGATGCCTCGGCCGTGCACGCGGGGGTCGAGGAAGATGTCGATCGACGCGTGCCGATACGCCGGCTCGTCCTCTTCGCCGTACTGCACCATGCCGACCACCCGGCCGTCGTCGACGACCGCGAAGCGCACCGCGGACGGGTCGTCGAACGGCCACTCGTCCGAGGCCGCCTCGTCGCCCCACCGGCTACGGACCTCCGGAGCCGCCAGGATGCGGCGCAGCTCGGGCACGTGCTCGGCGATGACCAGGACCAGCACCACGCGGCGCCCGACGAGCTCACGCAGCGAAGGATCGGCGCCCACGCCGGGTCAGACGTAGCGCTCGAGGATCGAGGACTCAGCCAGCCGGGAGAGCCCCTCGCGGATGCTGCGGGCGCGCGACTCGCCGACGCCGTCGACGGTCAGCAGGTCGTCGATGCTGGCGGCGAGCAGCTTCTGCAGGCTGCCGAAGTGCTCGACCAGCCGGTCGACGACGGTTCCGGGCAGGCGCGGCACCCGGGCCAGCAGGCGGTAACCGCGCGGGCTGACCGCGGCGTCGAGTCCCTCGCCGCCGGCGTAGCCCAGGGCGCGGGCAACCGCAGCCAGGTCCAGCAGCTCGAGCGCATCCAGCCCGTCGAGCTCGGTCATCACGTCGGTCAGGGTGCGGGACCGGCGTCCGCTGGGTGACGGCAGGTAGTCGCGGGCGATCAGCTCGCGGTCCGGCTCGACGCCGGCGATCAGCTCGTCGAGCTGCAGCGTGAGCAATCGGCCGTCGGTGCCGAGCTCGACGACGTACGACTCGATCTCGCCGGCGATCCGGCGCACCATCTCCAGTCGCTGGGCGACGGCGGACACGTCCCGGACGGTGACCAGGTCCTCGATCTCCAGCGCGGACAGGGTGCCGGAAACCTCGTCGAGGCGCAGCTTGTAGCGCTCGAGGGTGGCCAGCGCCTGGTTGGCCCGGGACAGGATCTGGGTAGACGCCTCGAGCACGTAGCGCTGGTCGTTGACGTAGATGGCGATGATGCTCATCGACTGGCTGACCGAGACCACTGGCAGCCCGGTCTGCTTGTTGACCCGGTCGGCGGTCCGGTGCCGGGTACCGGACTCGTCGGTGAAGATCGCCGGGTCGGGCACCAGCTGGACGGCCGCGCGCAGGATCCGGGTGCAGTCCCGGTCGACGACGATGGCACCGTCCATCTTCGCCAGCTCGCGCAGCCGGGTGGCGCTGAACTCGACGTCCAGCACGAAGCCGCCGGTGGACAGTTCGTCGACCAGCCTGTCGTAGCCGAGCACGATCAAGGCGCCGGTGCGGCCGCGCAGGATCCGCTCGAGCCCGTCGCGCAGGGGCGTGCCGGGCGCGACCGCGGCAAGCGTCGCCCGCAACGGGTCGTCGACCCGTTCCGTTCCTGCCACTTGATCTCCCCACGTCGGCCGATCACGCGGAGTGTATCCACGCCGCGGGAGCCGGCGATGCCCGGCGGAAGGTCACGAGATGGACACGGCCCCCGCTCGACGCCGGTTCGGTCAGTGCCGCCGGTTGGCGAACGGGATGACCTCGGCACCGGGGAACGCGACCCGCAGCGCGTGCCCGAGGTCACGCACCTCGATCGCCTCGATGCCCTTCGGCACCTTGCCCGGGTCCGGCGGGACCAGCGCGTGGGTGAAGCCAAGCCGGGCAGCCTCGGCGAGCCGGCGGAAGGTGCCGGTGACCCGGCGGATCTCGCCCGCCAGGCCGACCTCGCCGACCGCGACCAGGCCGGTGGCCAGCGGGTCGTTCTGGGCGGCGCCGGCGACCGCCAGGGCGACCGCCAGGTCGGTGGCCGGCTCGGTGAGCCGCACCCCGCCGACGGTGGACGCGTAGACGTCCAGCATCCCGACCTTGAGCTGGGCCCGCCGCTGCAGCACGGCCAGCACCATCGCAAGCCGGCCTCCGTCCAGCCCGCTCGTCGTACGGCGGGGGGAGTTCAGGGTCGAGGGCACCACCAGCGCCTGCACCTCGGCCACCAGCGGCCGCTTCCCCTCAACGGTGACCGTGACGCACGTGCCCGGCACCGCCTCACGCTGCTCGGACAGGAACAGCCCGCTCGGGTCGGCCAGCCCCTGGATGCCGTCGTCTGACAGGTCGAAGCAGCCGACCTCGTCGGCCGGGCCGTAGCGGTTCTTGACGCCGCGCACCATCCGCAGCCGGGAGTTGCGGTCGCCCTCGAAGTGCAGGACGACGTCGACGACGTGCTCGAGCAGCCGCGGCCCGGCGATCGAGCCGTCCTTGGTCACGTGACCGACCAGGACGGTCGCGATGCCGCGCTCCTTGGCGACCCGGATCAGCGCCGCCGCCACCTCGCGGACCTGGCTGACGTTGCCCGGCGACCCGTCGACCTCGGCGCTGGCCACGGTCTGCACCGAGTCGACGACCAGCAGGTCGGGCTTGACCGCGTCGACGTGGCCGAGGACGGCCGCCAGGTCGGTCTCGGCGGCCAGGTAGAGATCGTCGCGCAACGCGCCGATGCGGTCGGCCCTCAGCCGCACCTGGGCCGCCGACTCCTCGCCGGTGATGTACAGCGCACGGCCCCGCTCGGCGAACCGGGCGGCCACGTCGAGCAGCAGGGTGGACTTCCCGACGCCGGGCTCGCCGGCCATCAGTACGACGGCGCCCGGGACGATGCCACCGCCCAGCACACGGTCGAGCTCGTCGACGCCGGTGGGGACCGCCCGGGCGGCCTCGACGTCGACCTCTGCGATCGGGCGGGCGGCGGTGGTGACCGGGCCGGCCGTCGTCGTCCGGACCGCCGGGGCGGAGGTGTCACCGACGGTGCCCCAGGCCTGGCACTCTCCGCACCGGCCGACCCACTTGGTGGTGGCCCAGCCGCACTCGGCGCACCGGAAGGACGGGCGCTCCCGAGTCGCAACCTTGGCCATGCCGAGCCGACCGTAGGTCCGGGGTCGGACACGACCGGGAAGGCGCGCGCGTCAAGGCCGGCGAAACGCTTCCTCGATCATGCCGCGGCGGAAGAAGTCCTCGCCGAGGCCGGCGATCAACGGCTCGACCTGGCTGGTCATCGACCTGATCGCCGCCAGCTTGGTCTCGAGCAGCTCGCCTTCGAGCAGCAGGCTGATCAGCTGCTTGTTCCGCTGCGTGCACGGGGGCTCGGCGCCCATGAACACGTTGAACCGGTCCAGCGGCTCGCGGAACTCGGCCAGCCACTCGGGTGACTTGGTCGCATAGCCGAGCACTGTTCCCTCGGGCGCTACCGCCTCGAACGCCGCCGTCGCCCAGCGACAGGCGGCTTTGTGGTCGTCGTGACCGGTCATCCCGTCGGGTCCGAAGGTGAGCACCGTGTCGGGTTGCACCTCCTCCAACAGGGCGGTCACCCGGCGTACCGCCTCGTCCTGGTCGACGTTCGCGCAGCCACCGTCCGGGTAGTCGAGCCAGTGGTGCTCGGTGACCCCGAGGATCGCGAGCGCGCGCTGCATCTCCGCGGTGCGTACGGCGGCCAGCGGCCCACCGCTCGGCCAGCGCGCCTCGTCCGGGGACCCGAGCTCGCCCCGGGTCGCGGTGACGCAGACGACCCGGTCGCCGGCCGCGACGGCGCGGGCCATCAACCCGGCGCACAGGTAGGTCTCGTCATCGGGGTGAGCCCAGACGGAGAGGATGCTCCCGAGCGGGTTGTCGCCGGCCATGTCCCGGGACGCTAGTCCGCTGAGGAGCTCGCGGGCACCGGAAACGCCATGTCCGATCCCCGCCAGCACCCCGTCGCCCCGGTCGCCGACCATGGCTGCATGACGACCACAACCACGACGTCGTACGTCGTGCACGCGATCCCACCGGAACTGCTGGACGAGGTGCGGTCCAGCCGACGTGACGTGTCCGGGTCCCCGGTCGAACGAGTCGGAGCGACCGGCGGCGAGCCGCTGCGCTGCTGCCTGCGAGACGCCCGGGCCGGCGAGTCGCTGCTGCTGTTCGGTTACCGGCCGCCCACCGCCGACGGGCCGTACCGCGAGGTGGGTGCGGTCTTCTCCCACGCCGAGCCGTGTCCTGGGTACGACGGCCACGGCTATCCGCGTGACTGGCTGGGCCGTCCGCAGGTGCTGCGCGCTTACGACCACCGCGGCTGGATCCACCCGGCGACCCGGGTGCACGACGGCAGCGACCCGGAGGCCGCGCTCGCCGCGGTGCTCGACCAGGCCGGCGTGGTCGAGGTGCACAGCCGCAACGTCGCCTACGGCTGCTTCATGTTCGCGGTCACGAAGCCCTGAGCAGGCGGAGCGGGACTCAGCGCTTGCGCGGTTTCGGGTCGGCGGGGTGCAGCGCGAACCGGCGGCGGGACGCGAGATGCGCCTCGCAATGGGTCACCAGCTCGTCGTACCCCTTCTGGCCCATCAGTTCGACGAGCTCGGCGCGCATCGACTGGTAGACCGGCTCCGTGCCGACGTGCGCCTCGGTGTTGCCGCTGCAGTACCAGTCGAGGTCGTGGCCGCCGGGGCCCCAGCCACGCCGGTCGTACTCCGCGATGACCACGGTCAGCACCTCGGTGCCGTCCTGGCGGTCGACCCGTTCGAAGGTCCGCCTGATCGGCAGCTGCCAGCACACGTCGGGCTTCGTCTCGAGGAAGTGCCGCCCGGTGCGCAGCGCGTGCCCGTGCAGGGCGCAGCCTTCGCCGCCCGGGAAGCCGGGCCGGTTGGCGAAGATGCACGCGCCGTCGACCACCCGGGTCTTCCGCGCACCCTCCTCGTCCTTCTCGGTCCAGTTCTTCGGGTCGTAGTGCTGCCACGTCTCCGGGGTCAGCTGCTTCACGAACCCCTTCACCCGCTTCTCGTCGTCCTTGTCGGAGAAGTGCGCACCCAAGGTGCAGCAGCCGACGCCGGCGGGCTGGTCGGCGTAGATGCCCTGGCAGCCGTTGCCGAAGATGCACGTCCAGCTGGACGTGAGCCAGGTCAGGTCGCAGCGGAACGCCTGGTCGTTGTCCGCGGGGTCGGGGAACTCGACCCACGCACGGGGGAAGTCAAGCGGAACCTCGGGCACGGTGACAGCCTACGGGCGGTACGGGGTGTCTGCGGCGACGGAGCGTCGACCGGTCGGCGCGGCGTCGCCGGAGTAGGTTGCGACGGTCGTCGCAGTGACGTACGTCGGGAGGTGCGCGGTGCGGCTCGCGGTCCTCGATGTCGGCTCCAACACCGTGCACCTGCTCGTGGTCGACGCCCACGAGGGTGCACGTCCGCTGCCCGCCCACTCCGACAAGTCCGAGCTCCGGCTCGCCGAGCACCTCACCGACGACGGCCGGATCGACGACGCCGGGCGCGACCGGTTGATCGAGTGCGTGCGGCACGCGCTGGAGGTCGCCGAGGACCGTGGCACCGAGGACCTGCTGGCGTTCGCCACCTCGGCGTTACGTGACGCGCCGAACGGTGCGGAGGTCCTGGCTGCCGTGCGCGATGCGACCGACGTCGACCTCGAGGTGCTGAACGGGGACGACGAGGCGCGGCTGACGTTCCTCGCCGTCCGCCGCTGGTTCGGCTGGTCGTCCGGTCGGCTGATGGTGATGGACATCGGCGGCGGGTCCCTGGAGATGGCGGCCGGCATCGACGAGGTGCCCGACGCGAGCGCGTCGCTGCCGCTGGGCGCGGGCCGGCTCACCCGCACGATGCTGCCGGGCGACCCGCCGAGCCCGCACGACGTCAAGGCACTGCGCAAGCACGTGCGGGCACAGGTGGCCGGCCGGCTACGCCCGTTCGAGGCGATGGGCCACGCCGACCATGTGGTGGCGACGTCGAAGACCTTCAAGCAGCTCGCCCGGCTCACCGGAGCACCGGGGTCGGAGGAGTCCGAGCGCGCGCCGCGGATGCTGTCGCTGAACGACCTGAGCGAGTGGGTGCCACGGCTCGCCGAGATGACCTACGCCGAGCGGTCCCGCCTCCCTGGGGTGTCCGTCGGCCGGGCCCCTCAGCTGCTCGCCGGTGCGGTGGTCGCCGAGGCGGTGATGTCCCTGCTGGACATCGAGGAGGTGCAGGTCTGCCCGTGGGCGCTGCGCGAAGGCATCATCCTGCGCCGGCTCGACTGGATGCGCGGCGAGCCCTGAGTGCGATGGCGGTCCGGCGTTCGCGGTAGCCCGTGCCGCCTAGGCTGACGACCATGGGACGGACAGTGCGGGTGCCGGGGGCGAAGGTCGCCCTGTCCACCGCCTCCTGCTACCCCGAGAGCTGCACCACCGCTTTCGAGATGGCCGCGGACCTCGGCTTCGACGGCGTCGAGGTGATGGTCTGGACCGATCCCGTCAGCCAGGACCCGGACGCCCTGCGCTCGCTGTCCGACCGGTTCGGCGTGCCGGTGCTCGCCATCCACGCACCCTGCCTGCTGCTCACCCAGCGGGTCTGGTCGACCGACCCGTGGACCAAGCTGGAGCGCGCCAAGGCTGCTGCCGAGCAGGTGGGCGCGCCGACCGTCGTGGTGCACCCGCCGTTCCGCTGGCAGCGCGAGTACGCGCGGGAGTTCGTCGCCGGGCTGCACCGGATGCAGGGCGAGACCGACGTGACCTTCGCCGTCGAGAACATGTTCCCGTGGAAGGCGCGTAGCCGGGAGATCGCGGCCTACCTTCCGCACTGGGACCTGCTCGAGCTCGACTACCCGGCGACCACCCTCGACCTGTCCCACACGGCGGTCTCCGGGTCGGACGCCGTGCGGGTCGTCGAGGCGCTGGGTGACCGGCTGCAGCACGTGCACCTGGCCGACGGCTCGGGGTCGAACAAGGACGAGCACCTGGTGCCGGGCCGCGGCGGGCAGCCGTGCGTCGAGGTGCTGGAGCGGCTCGCCCGTGGCGGGTACACCGGCACGGTGGTGCTCGAGGTGAACACCCGCCGGGCGGTCAACCGCGACGAGCGCGAGGCCGACCTCGCCGAGGGCCTGGCCTTCGCCCGGCTCAACCTGGCAGCGGCTGCGGGCAGCACCCCGTGATGTCGACGTCCGGCGCCGGGGGTCGTCAGCTGTTCGACGACGTCGCCGCCGACTACGACGCCTTCCGTCCCGACTACCCGGCGCAGCTCTTCGACGCCCTCGAGTCGGGGATGGGGCAGCCGCTGCTGTGGTCGGACGTCTGCGACGTCGGCGCCGGCACCGGCATCTCGTCGCGTGCCCTGGCAGGCCGCGGCGCCACCGTGACCGCGGTCGACCCCGGTGAAGGGGTCATCCGGCTGCTGCGGGCGAGGTCGACCTCGCGGGTGCTGCCCGTGGTCGGCGACGGCAACGCGCTGCCACTGGCCGACGCACGCTTCGACCTGGTGTCCTACGCGCAGTCGTTCCACTGGACCGACCCCGACCTGGCCGATCGGCGAGGCGTTCCGGGTGCTCAAGCCGGGCGGCGTCCTGGCGGCCTGGTGGAACCGGCACGACGTGGCGGTGCCATGGTTCGCGCGCCACCAGAAGCGGCTGTTCGACGCCTGCGGCTGGGCCGGGCAGGACGACGAGTCGTGGGTGGCCGACCTGCTTGCCGGCCCGCGCTGGCAGCGGCACGTGGCGACCGTGGAGATCCCCTGGAGCCGGCGGATGTCGGTGGCCGACTTCGGCCGCAACATCATGACCAAGTCCTACGTGTTCGGCCTCGGCGACCGGGCGGCCGAGGTGGTGGCAGCCGAGGTCGGGCAGCTGCAGCGGGAGCACCCGGAGGGTGTGCTCGACGAGCCCTTCTCGACGTACGCCGTGATGGTCCGCCGATGAGCGCGGCCACCCGACGCGGCCCGGGCCGTCCGGCGGACGGCGGACGACCGGCGCACGGCCATCCTCGATGCGGCCCGCGAGCAGTTCGCCGAGAAGGGGTACGTCGGCGCCAGCGTCCGTGGCATCGCTCGGCAGGCCGACGTCGACCCGGCCCTGGTGCACCACTACTTCGGCAGCAAGGAGCAGGTCTTCGTCGCGGCGATGGAGCTGCCCTTCGACCCGGCCGAACGGCTGCCGCAGGTCCTGGCCGGTGACCCTGCCGAGCTGGGGGAGCGGTTGGTCCGGTTCTTCCTGGGGATCTGGTCGGACCCGCAGTTCCGCGCTCCGATGCTCGGCCTGGTGCGGTCGGCGTTCACCGGCGAGCAGGGCGCGACGATGCTGCGCGAGTTCGTCGGAAGTGCCCTGCTCGCCCGGATCGCCCAGGCCGGAGGCGCGGGCATCGACCCGCTGCGGGTGCAGGCCGCGGCGGCCCAGCTGGTGGGCATCGTGATCCTGCGCCACGTCGTCCGGATCGAGCCGCTGGCCTCGGCCCCGGACGAGGAGCTGGTGGCCCTGGTCGCCCCCACCGTCCAGCGCCATCTCGTCGGCTGACCGCTCTCGCCGGGAGCAGTTCAGGGGTTGACGGAGGGTCCGGATGCGAGCATTATTCATCACATGATGAATAACCTGGTTCCCGAGGGTCCGGCCGTCGCGCTGGACCGGTTGCGGGTGGTGCGCGGCGGGCGGGTCGTCCTCGACGACGTGTCGGTCGAGGTCGCACGCGGCAGCGTCACCGGCCTGCTCGGCCCGAGCGGATGCGGCAAGAGCACGCTGATGCGCTCGGTCGTGGGCGTGCAGATCGTGGCGGCCGGGCAGGTGCAGGTGCTCGGCCGGCCGGCGGGATCGCCACCGCTGCGGGACCGGGTCGGCTACCTGACCCAGGCCCCGTCGGTGTACACCGACCTGACCGTCCGCGAGAACCTTCGCTACTTCGCCGCCGTGCTGGGTGCCCCCGGATCGGACGCCGACCGGGTGATCGGCCAGGTCGGCCTCGACAGCCACGCCGACGCCATGGTCGGCCGGCTCTCCGGCGGCCAGGAGGTCCGGGTCTCGCTGGCTGCCGCACTGCTCGGAGCGCCCGAACTGCTGGTGCTCGACGAACCCACCGTCGGGCTGGACCCGGTGCTGCGCCGTGACCTCTGGGCGCTGTTCCGTGAGCTGGCCGACCGGGGGACCACCCTGCTGGTCAGCAGCCACGTGATGGACGAGGCGGCCCACTGCGACCGGCTGCTGCTGATGCGCGAAGGCCGGCTGATCGCCGACGACACGGTCGCCGGTCTGCTCGAGCAGCACCGGCGCCTCCGACGTCGAAGCCGCCTTCCTCAGCCTGGTCGATGCTGCTGACCGAACCGACAACGACCGCGCCACCACCGGGAGGCAGGCATGAGCCTGACCAGGACCATGGCCACCGCCCGCCGGGTGCTCACCCAGCTGCGCCACGACCACCGGACCGTCGCCCTGATGATCGTGGTGCCCTCGGTCCTCGTCGGCCTGCTCGCCTGGGTCTTCGACGGCACCAGGACCTTCGACCAGGTCGGCGCCCCGCTGATCGGCGTCTTCCCGTTCGTCGTGATGTTCCTGGTGACCAGCGTGGCGACCTTGCGCGAACGGACCTCGGGCACCCTCGAGCGACTGCTCTCGATGCCGCTGGGCAAGCTCGACCTGCTGGTCGGCTACGCGCTGGCCTTCGGCGCGGTCGCCGTCGTGCAGGCCCTGGTGGTCGTCCACCCTCTCGCTCACCGTCTACGGCCTCGACGTGGCCGGCCCGGCCTGGCTGCTCGTCACCGTCGCGGTCGTCGACGCTCTGCTCGGCATGGCACTCGGGCTGCTGGTCAGCGCCTTCGCCGCGACCGAGTTCCAGGCCGTGCAGTTCATGCCGGCGTTCGTGCTGCCGCAGTTCCTGCTCTGCGGCCTGCTGGTGCCACGGGACGAGCTCAACGACGCGCTGTACGCGGTCTCGGCGGTGCTCCCGCTGTCCTACGCGGTCGACGCGATGCGCAGCGTCACGACCGATGCCGAGGTCGTGGCGGGGACATGGGCCGACCTCGGCATCGTGGCGCTCTCGGTGGTGCTGGCGCTGGGTCTCGGTGCGGCGACCCTGCGCCGGCGTACGCCGTGAGGCTCTGCGTCAGTGGTAGTGCCGGAGCCGGCTGCCCGCCGCGGAGGTGACCGGCTCACGTGCCGCGGACCTGGCGTCGGAGCCCTCGCCGGCTTCCTCCTCGGCGGTCAGCGGAGTGGCGATGTCCTCGAGCGAGCGCTGGGCCGCCGCCACGCCGAGGAAGAGCTCGACCAGCCCGGCAGCGATCATCAGCGCGGCACCGACGTAGTAGCCGGTCACGACGCCGTCCCGGCCCTGCTCGATGAGCTTGCCGAAGTAGATCGGCCCGACGATGCCGCCGATCCCGGTGCCGACCGCGTAGAAGAACGCGATCGCCATCGCCCGGGTCTCCATCGGGAAGATCTCACTGACCGTGAGGTACGCCGCGCTGGCACCCGCGGAGGCGAAGAAGAAGACCGCGCACCACATGGCGGTGAGGGTCGTCGCGCTGAGCACGTCGTTGTGGAACAGCATGCCGGTCAGGATCAGCAGCAGCCCGGACGTGACGTAGGACAGGGTGATCATCACCTTGCGTCCGACGGTGTCGAAGAACCTGCCGAGCAGCAGCGGGCCGAGGAAGTTGCCGATGGCCAGCGGGATCAGGAACCACGGCGCGAGCGCGGTCTCGACCTTCAGGATCTCGGTGAGGACCAGCGCAAAGGTGAAGAAGACGGCGTTGTAGAGGAACGCCTGACCGATGAACAGCGACAGGCCGAGCACCGAGCGCTTCGGGTACCTGGTGACCATGGTCCTGGCGATCTCGCCGAACCCGATGCTCTTGCGCTGGCGGACGGTGATGTCCTCGTCGACGCTGTCGAGGCGCTCGTCCGTCGAGTCCTCGACCTGGCCCTCGATGTCCTGGACGAGCTCCTCGGCCTCGTCCTCCTTGCCGTGGATGAACATCCAGCGGGGGCTCTCCGGCACGTAGCGGCGCACGATCAGGATGCAGAGGCCGAAGACCGCACCCAGCCCGAAGGCAAGACGCCAGCCGAGGTCCTTGGCGAAGAAGTTCTCGTTGAGCAGGAAGACCGACAGAGCGGCACCGAAGGCCGTTCCCAGCCAGAACGACCCGTTGATGATGAGGTCGACGCGGCCTCGGACCCGAGCGGGGATGAGCTCGTCGATCGCTGAGTTGATGGCGGCGTACTCGCCGCCGATGCCGGCCCCGGTGAGGAAGCGGCAGGCGTAGAACCACATCGGGTTCATCGAGAAAGCGGTCAGGACGGTGGCGACCAGGTAGACCGCCAGGGTGATGATGAACAGCTTCTTCCGGCCGATGCGGTCGGCGAGGTAGCCGAAGAAGAGCGCACCGAGGCAGGCGCCTGCCACGTAGACACCCGCAGCAACTCCGATCTGGCTCGCCTGCAGCTCGAGTCCGCTGCCCTTCTCGGTCAACCGGCCGGCGATCGAACCGACGATCGTGACCTCGAGGCCGTCCAGGATCCAGACGGTGCCGAGTCCGATGACCACAAGCCAGTGCCAGCGCGACCAGGGGAGCCGGTCCATCCTGGCCGGGATGTCGGTGGTGATCTTCCCGAGCTCGGTACGGCTCATGTCGGCCTCCAGGTCGTGCTGCGGTCACCCGCGTGGGCGCAGAAGATGCGTCGGCGTGGTGCCCTCGGTCCCCGGAGGTGAAACATGGACGCAACCGGGCCGTCGTCCGGACGTCACGGCCGGGGGCGTTAGCCTGAGCCGCCGTACGACGACGAGGTCGTACGGCGTGGTGTGACCGTCGAGGAGGACCTCCGTTGCTGCGGCGAGTGCTGCTGTCGATGTCCCGCAGCCGGCGGGTCCGGCACCTGGTCGAGACGGCTCCCGTCTCGCGCTCGGTGGTGGCCAGGTTCGTCGCCGGCACCAGCGCCGAGGAGGCGGTCGAGGCCACCCGCGCCCTGCTCGACAAGGGCCTGCTCGCCTCGATGGACCACCTCGGCGAGGACACCCTCGACCTGCAGCAGGCCACCGGCGTCCGGGACGCCTACCTGAGGCTGCTCGAGCTGCTTGCCGCCGGTGGGCTGACCTCGGGAGCCGAGGTGTCGGTCAAGCTCTCCGCCGTGGGCCAGGCGCTGCCCGGCGACGGCGAGAAGATCGCGCTGGAGAACGCGCGCGCCATCTGCGAGGCGGCCCGCGCCTCCGGCACCACCGTGACCCTCGACATGGAGGACCACACCACTACCGACTCCACCCTGGGGATCCTGCGCGAGCTGCGGCAGGACTTCCCGGAGACCGGCGCCGTGCTGCAGGCCTACCTGCACCGCACCGAGGCCGACTGCCGGGACCTTGCCTACGCCGGCTCCCGGGTGCGGCTCTGCAAGGGCGCCTACAAGGAGCCGGAGTCGGTCGCGTTCCAGGGCAAGCGCGACGTCGACCTGGCCTACGTGCGGGCCCTCAAGGTGCTGATGGCCGGCGACGGCTACCCGATGATCGCGACCCACGACCCGCGGCTGGTCGCCATCACCGAGGACCTGGCTCGCCGGCTCGGCCGGGCCAAGGACAGCTACGAGTTCCAGATGCTCTACGGCATCCGCCCGCACGAGCAGGAGCGGCTCGCCGCGCAGGGGCAGCGGATGCGGGTCTACGTCCCGTACGGCGACGAGTGGTACGGCTACCTGGTCCGCAGGATGGCCGAGCGTCCTGCCAACCTCGCGTTCTTCCTACGCTCGGTGGCCACCAAGGGGTAGGAGGTCCGCTCGTGACTCAGCGAGTCGCCGTGCTGGGTGCCGGCAAGATGGGCGAGGCGCTGCTGTCCGGCATGCTGCGCAGCGGAACGGCGCTCGGCGACGTGGTCGTCACCGCCCGTCGGCCGGAGCGGGCCGACGCTCTGCGCGAGGCCTACGGGGTGCAGGTCGTGAGCACCGGGGAGGCCGCCGACAACGCGGACACCCTCATCGTCACCGTCAAGCCGCAGGACATGGGCGCGCTGCTGGCCGAGCTCGCCCCCGTCTGCCCCGCCGACCGGCTCGTCGTCTCGGCCGCGGCCGGCATCACCACCTCGTTCCTCGAGGCCCGGCTGGCCGCCGGCACCCCGGTGGTGCGGGTCATGTCGAACACCCCGGTGCTCGTCGACGAGGCGATGAGCGCGATCTCCGCGGGCGCGCACGCCGGCGAGGAGCACCTGGCCCGTACCGAGGCGATCTTCTCCCCGGTCGGCCGCACCATCCGGGTGCCGGAGTCGCAGCAGGACGCGGTGACCGCGCTGTCCGGCAGCGGACCGGCGTACTTCTTCTACCTGGTCGAGGCGATGACCGACGCCGGGATCCTGCTCGGCCTGCCGCGCCAGGTCGCGCACGATCTCATCGTGCAGACCGCGATCGGCTCGGCCGTGATGCTGCGGGACTCGGGGGAGCGCCCGGCAACGCTTGCGCGAGGCCGTCACCTCGCCGGCCGGGACCACCATCAACGCGATCCGGGAGATGGAGATCCACGGCGTCCGGGCGGCCATGCTCGCGGCCCTCGAGGCTGCCCGTGACCGCGGTCGCGAGCTCGCCGCCGGAGGAGGATGACGAAGCCGTGAGCACCCCGAGACGACCTGGACCTGGAGGTCCCGCAGCCCGCGCTGCTCTTCGACCTCGACGGGACGCTCGTCGACTCGGTCTACCAGCACGTGATCGCCTGGCAGGAGGCCTTGACCGAGTGCGGCATCCCGCTGTCGGTGTGGCGCATCCACCGGCGGATCGGCATGAGCGGCGGGCTGTTCATCGACGCGCTGAGCCGCGAGACCGGCGTGGTGCTCGACGAGGCACTGTCCGAGCGGCTGCGGGTCGCGCACGCGCGGGCCTACCTCCAGCGGCGCGATTCGGTCGTCCCGTTGCCCGGGGCTCGCGAGCTGCTCGACCACCTGCACGACCGAGGCGTCCCGTTCGCGATCGCCACCAGCGGGGCGCGGCAGACCGCGGGTTCGGCGCTGGAGCTGCTGGGCCTGCCCGACGACGTTCCGGTCGTCACCCGCGACCTCGTCGAGCGGGCCAAGCCGGACCCGCACCTGTTCCTCGCCGCGGCCCGGCGGCTCGGCGTCGACCCGGCGCACTGCTTCGTCGTCGGCGACAGCGTGTGGGACCTGCTCGCCGCGCAGCGGGCGGGTGCGCTCGGCATCGGCCTGCTCTCCGGCGGCTACGGCCGCGAGGAGCTCGAGCGCTCCGGCGCCTACCGCGTCTACGCCGACCCGGCCGAGATGCTCACCCGCCTCGAGGAGGTCGGCGTCCGACCCTGACGCGGTCAGGCGTCGGTGGCCCGGGTCGGTCGCTCGACCGCGGGCCAGCCGCAGCCGCGCAACCGCCGGACCAGGAAGCGCTTCTCGGCGGGGTCCACCGACATCCGCCAGCGCCACTTCACCGCCACCCATTCAGCGAGGTAGCCGCACCGCACCGCGCGTCGCGGCGGCAACCAGCGCTGCGGCTCCGCGGCGCCGCGGGCCTGCAGGACCCGCTGCGTGGAGACGTTCAGGGTGGGCCGATAGCCCAGGTCGTTGGCCAGCTGCGCGCGGCGGGACGGCGACCACGCACGCGCACCCGACCGCCACGCCTCGCGGAACGGCACCTGCGGGCCGATCCGCAGCCGGGAGAGGTCGGTCACGCGCGCCCCGTCCAGCCGGGAGCGCCAACGACCACTGGTGACCGTGCACGACGACAGCACCAGCGGCGGCCGGACGGACTCGGCGAGCAGCACCTCGTCCCGGGTCGTGCAACCGTCCAGGTCGACGTCCTGCCAGGTGCCGAACCTCGACCGGGCGAAGCCGCGATCCCGCTCCCGAGCGACGGCCAGCCCACGCAGCAGCGCCCGGCTGGACACCGACCCGGACACCGCGGCGGGGATCGTCGCCGCTGCGGGCCGCGACTGCTCGGAGTGGTTGTCGGACGTGTCGAAGGCCGAGACCGTCCAGGAGTACGTCTTCCCCCTGGCCAGCCCGGTGTCGTCGAACGTGGTGCTGGCCGCCGGCAGGGTTGCGACGACGGCTCCGTTGCGCCGCACCGTGTAGCCGCCGACCGCTGTGTACTGGTCGCTCGACGGTGACCAGGACAGGTGGGCGGTGGACGCGGAGGCCGGGACTGCCACCAGCCCGCGTGGCACCGTCGGTGGTAGCGGGTCACCGGTGCTCTTGCAGCCGATCGTCCCGGCGTCGAGCACGGCTCCGGCGGTGTCGACGTAGGCGAACTGCGCGTCGTTGTCGCCGAGGTCCAGTCGAAGGGCGCCACTGATCGGCAAGGTCGTGACCAGGCGTCCGTCGGTGAACGCGGCCGGCTTGACCTCGCGCCCGCCGCTCCCGGCGATGAGCTGGGTGACTCCGCGGGCGTCGGGACTTCCGGCACCGTTCAACGGGGTCCAGCGCTCGTACGCGTGCGAGTGACCGGCCACGGCCAGCGTCACCCGGCGGGAGGCGAGCAGCGACCAGATGCGTCCGAGCTGGGCGCGACCTTCGTGGGCGGCGACGGAGTAGCGCGGGTGGTGCATGTACACCATCGTGCAGCGCGACCGGTTCGCACCGAGGTCGGCTGCCAGCCACTCGTACTGCGCGGTGCCCGGCCGCAGCTGGCCGAACCTCGAGTTGGTGTCCAGGGCGACGACGTGCCAACCGGCCACGTCGTAGCTGTAGTAGTGCGGCACGCCTCCCCAGTACTCGAAGTACCCCGCGGCACCGGGTGTCTGGTACTCGTGGTTCCCGACCACAGGGTTGGTGATGGCCCGGAACTGCCCGTAGCCCTCGGGGCGGGAGTACCAGTTGTCGAACTCGAACGGCGAGCCGTGCTGGTAGACGTCACCCAGGTAGGCGAGCAGGTTCGGCGACCACGAGGCGATCTGTCCGGCCACCTGCGCCTCGCGGGGCGAACCGTCGACGCCGTCGCCCACTGCCGCCATCCGGAACCGGCGACCCGGCGCGGGCGCCGTCCCGGTGCGCACGACGAACGGCTCGACCGCGGCAGGAGCAGGCGCGCTGAGCCCGTTGGCCAACGTGACCGGCACCCGCACCACGGAGACGAGCCCGCCTTCGGTGCGGGCGTGGACTCTGAGCGTGCCGGCCCCGTCGGCCATCCGCGTGGTGCGCCACGTCATGCCGTACGCCGGGTCGAAGTCGGTCAGGAGGTAGCGTCAAGTCCCACCAGAACGACACCCTCGTCACCCCGGGCGGGTCGGGGTCGGTGACTCCCGTGACGTAGACCTGGACCGACACGGGGACGTCGCCAGCGAGGGGACCGTCCGGCACCGTGACGCAGACGGTCACGTGAACGTCGGCGCTGTCGCGTCGTCCGGGGTGGTCGCGCAGCTCTGCCCCGCCGCAGCGGCCGGCGCAACGACGACAGTGGCGAGCAGCAGGCCGACGGTCGCCAGCAGCGCGGTCGAGAGGTGGCGGGCCGACATCCGGACACAGTGTCAGCAGCCCGTCCGCCGCGCCGGGTGTTTGACCAGCTCGTGGGTTGGCGTTCAGCGGTCCCCGACCCGTGGCCCGTCGCTACACCCAGCAGCTCCGGTGATCATGAAGGTTCCTCCCCGCACTTGCGGGTGGGAACCTTCATGATCACGGGGGAGGGGGGTCAGTCCATGTCGAGGAACGGCGAGCTGTACGCCGGCTCGGAGCCCAGCAGCCGGGCAGCCTCGTCGGCGTCGATCCGCGAGCGCTCCGCCGCGACCACCATGCCCAGCAGGCTCACGTCGCCGGGGGTGGCCAGACCGGTGACGCCGGGCAGCGACAGCGCCCAGGACACCGCCGCCGTGATGCTGGCCCGGTCGTCGAACGGCTCGTACCAGGTGGCGTACCGATGCTCCTCGCCGCGCGCCCAGTTCTGCCGGGCGACGGTCTTGATGAGCATCAGCCCGGCGTCCTGGCGAGCGACCTCGTCGGCGAGCTCCTCGTAAGCCGCGCGGAACTCCGCGTCGCGGTGCAGCACGACGTTCATCGGCGTCAGGACGGTCGCGAACGGGTGGCGGCGCAGCGCCTCGAGGTGGGTCGCCGGGGCGCCGTCGCCGTGCCCGGTGATGCCGACCGCGCCGACCAGGCCCTCGTCCTGGGCGCGCAGCGCGGACTCGAGCGCGCCGCCCTTGCCGGTGACCAGGTCGAGCTCGGCGAGGTCGCCGATCGCGTGCAGCTGCAGCAGGTCGACGTGGTCGGTCTGCAGCCGCTCCAGTGAGGTGTTGATCGACCGCCAGGCGCCTTCGGCGTCGCGGTCTCCCGTCTTGGTGGCGAGGAACACCTGCTCCCTGATCCGCGGCATCCACGGACCGAGCCGCAGCTCGGCGTCGCCGTAGCTCGCCGCGACGTCGAAGTGGTTGATGCCTGCGTCCAGGGCCTCCTGGACCGACGTGTCGGCGACCTCCTGGGTCACCTCGCCGAGCGCGGCGGCGCCGTAGATCAGCACCGAGCTCTCATGCCCGGTCCGGCCGAGCCGTCGACGTTCCATCAGGCCTCCCTCTCGTGGCGGCGGAGCGCGATCGACCGCGCGGTCAGGACCAGCATGCCCGCCAGCCCGGCGCTTGCAATCCCGAGCCCGACCTGCCCGTCGAGCGGCAGGGCGATGCCGATCGCGCCACCCACCACCCAGGACAGCTGCAGCAGCGTCTCGGACCGTGCGAACGCCGACGTGCGCACCGCCTCCTGCACGTCCCGCTGCACGATGGCGTCCAGCGACAGCTTGCCGAGCGACTGCGCGAAGCCCGCGGCGAAGCCGACGGTCAGGACAGTGATGACTCCGTAGACGACGGCGCCGGCCAGCGCGGCCGTCGTCACGATGCCGAGGACGACGACGATCACGGTCAGCGGGGCGCGGGTGCGCAGCCGGGAGCCGATCGTCGTACCGGTCGCGTTGCCGATCGCGGCGGCACCGGCGACCAGGCCCAGCGCAAGGGTGTCGTCCAGCCCGCCCACCGGGTTCTCCCGCAGCAGGAACGCGAGGAACATCAGCAGGAAGCCGGAGAAGGCCCGCAGCGCACCGTTGGCGCGCAGCGCGATGACCACCGCAGACCCCACGCTGGTACGCCGCGGGATCGGCCCGGTTTCGTCGAGCGACAGGGTGGTCGGCGTCTCGCCCTCGGTGGAGTCGACCTTGGCCGGCAGCCGGAGCCCGAGCACGATGCCCAGGCCGAACACGAGGAAGGCAGTCCGCAGCGACCAGGCCGGCCCGATCAACGACAACAGCCCGGCCAGGCCTGCCCCGAGCGTCCCGGCCACGATGCCGGCCAGCGAGATCCGGGCGTTGACGGTGACCAGCGTGCCGCCCTCTGGCAGCAGCCGGGGAACGGTGGCCGACCGGGTGACGCCGTAGGCCTTGGACGCGACGAGGCAGGCGAAGGCGGCGGGGTAGAGCGAGAACTCCCCGCTCACCACCGAGCCGGCGAGCACCCAGGTGGCGAAGCAGCGGGCCAGCATCGTGGTGGCGATCGCGTAGCGCCGGCCATGCCGGAAGCGGTCGAGCAGCGGGCCGATGACCGGTGCCATCACTGCGAACGGCGCCATGGTGATCAACAGGTAGAGGGCGACCCGGCCGCGGGCCTCGCCGGTGGGCACCGAGAAGAACAGCGTGTTGGCCAGCGCAACCGCCACCATCGCGTCGCCGGCGGTGTTGACCCCGTGCAGCTCGATCAGCCGGCCGAGCCCGGACTCGCCGGCGCCCTTGGCGTGGGTGACCCGCCGGACGCCGCGGGCGCTGCGCAGGGCACCCGAGCGGGTCCGCCGGGCGGCGCCGCGCGAGGCGGCCGCGTACCGCGCCCGCCGGGTCTGCTCCACGCGCCCCATCCTGCCGGGTCCGGCCGGGCCGGTGAGCAGGGCCGGTCGCCGGTAGGCCCGGCGATGAGGGAGAATCCTCGCTCGTGACCCCCACCACGCTCCGCCGTCCCGCCGCCGACCCGGTCCTGGTCGGTGCCGTCGACCTGGCTCGAGCCTCCGCCGTCGAGGTCTCAGCCCGACCCGATCACGTCGGCGAGCACCTCGGCGCCGACCTCGAGGCCGAGCGGCTGGTCACCCACCGGTTCGCCAGCACCGACCCGGCGTACCGCGGCTGGCAGTGGGCCGTCACCGTGACCCGGGTACCCCGCGGAAAGGTCGCCACGGTGTCCGAGGCTGTCCTGCTGCCCGGTGACGACGCGATGCTCGCCCAGGAGTGGGTGCCGTGGTCGCAGCGACTGGCCCCCGGTGACCTCGGCGTCGGCGACCTGCTGGCGACCGACCCGGACGACGAGCGGCTCGAGCCCGGCTACACGGCCCCCCCGAAGGACGAGGCGACCTACCGCGAGGCCGACGACGACACGGACCGGGTCGCGATCTGGGAGCTCGGTCTCGGCCGGCCCCGGGTCCTCTCCGAGATCGGCCGCGACGACGCGGTCGACCGCTGGTACTCCGGCGAGCACGGGCCCACGGCTCCGATCGCCGAGGCCGCGCCGGCGCCGTGCTCGACCTGCGGATTCCTCGTCCCGCTGGGAGGCTCGCTGCGCCGGGTCTTCGGCGTATGCGCCAACGCCTTCTCGCCCAGCGACGGCCAGGTCGTCTCCTTCGACCACGGCTGCGGGGCCCACTCCGAGGTCGCGGTGCTGCCCGGCCCGGTCGAGGTGACCCCGGCGCCGCCGGACGAGGACGCGCTGGACCTCATCGCACTGCACCCGGTGGCCCACCCGCCCGGCTCGGTCGACCAGACCCCCGACACCGAGGACCTCGGCCACTCCTGAGCACGGCGAACGAGCCGGATGGGCGGATCTGACTGCGGCACCCTGGCCGGCGGCTGCTTCTGGGGCGCGCAGGACCTGCTGCGCGCCCGGCCCCGTGAGCCTCGGTTGTGGCACATTCGACGACGTGCCCGCCGTCCACAGCTTCGACGACCTGGAGCTGGACACCGCGCTTTTCGAGCTCCGCAGGCAGGGCGCCAAGGTCCCGCTGGAGCCGCAGGCCTTCGACGTGCTCGTCTACCTGGTCTCGCACCGGGACCGGGTCGTGCCCAAGGAAGAGCTCATGGATGCCATCTGGGGCGGCCGCTTCGTCACCGAGGCGGCCGTCACCAGCCGGATCAAGCAGGTGCGTCGGGCCCTCGGTGACAGCGGCCAGGCCCAACGGGCGATCCAGACCGTGCACGGCCGCGGTTACCGGTTCGTCGCACCGGTGCGGGACGGCGCCGCGGAGGCCGAGCCGCCGGTCGGGCTGACCGGTCCCGTCGGCCCGATCCGGTACACGACCAGCGACGGGTTGCACATCGCCTACCAGGTCAGCGGCGGGACCGACGGGGTCGGCGCCGACATCGTGCTGATCTCCGGCTTCGCCTCCCACCTGGAGCTGGACTGGGCGGACTCCAACCACGCCCACTTTCTGCACCGGCTGGGGTCGATGGGCCGGCTGATCCGCTTCGACAAGCGGGGCAGCGGGATGTCCGACAGACCGCCCGGCGTGCCCGACCTCGAAACCCGGATCCACGACGTGCTTGCCGTCATGGACGCGGTCGGCTCGCAGCGTGCCCTGCTCTTCGGCTACTCCGAGGGTGGCCCGATGGCACTGCTCATGGCCGCCACCCACCCGGAACGGGTCTCTTCGCTGGTGCTGTACGCCGTCTACGCGAAGCGGCTGTGGTCGGAGGACTATCCGTGGGCACAGACCCCCGAGGAGCGGGAGACATACACCGAAGAGCTAGTGACCAAGTGGGACTGGGAAGCCGATGCTCTCAGGCGGATGCCGTCGGCCGACGAGTCCATGCAGCGGTGGTGGGCGCACCGGATGCGCGCCTCGGCCACGCCGTCCACCGTGCGCGCGCTGATGGACATGAACTCTCTGGTCGACGTCCGCGATGCGCTTCCCGCGATCCGGGTGCCCACGCTGGTGGTTCACCGCAGCGGCGACGCGCTCTTCGACGTGGCGGAGGGCAAGTACATCGCCGACCGGGTTGCCGGTGCGCGGTTCGTGGTGCTGGAGGGGGAGGACCACTTCGTGGCCGGAGATCCCGACCAGATCCTGGACGCCGTGGAACCGTTCGTCAGCCAAGGACGGGACGCCGTCGTTACGTCGCTGGCACTGGCCGCCCTGGTCGCCGTATCGGGGTCGGGGGGCGATGCGGTTCTGGCAGAGCTGACCGCAGCGGGCGGGCTGGCGCGCCAGGACCCCGCCGGACGGGCGGTGCTTCTGTTCGACGGGCCGGCCGCTGCGGTGCGCGCGGCGCTAGCGCACGGCCGCGACGACGTCGGTGTGGGGATCGCGGTGGCCGAGGTCGAGCGCGAGGCGACGGTCGTGCGAGGACCCGGCGTACGAGAGGCCACGGACATCGCCGACCTGGCACCGACCGGCCAGGTCTGGCTCTCGGCCACTGTGGGGGTGTTGCTCGCCGGTTCCACCATCGAGGTCGAGCCGGTCGGCAACGACCAGCGGGTGGTGCGCCCGGTCTGACCGGGCGCAGCACCCGCTTGGTCAGGCAGTGGCGACGGCCACCGACACCTGGGTGCCGTTGGTGACGACGTCGAACACGGCCGACCGCTTGCGCGACTGCTCGACCAGCGCGGCCAGCTGCTCGGCCTGCGCGTCCCCGTCGACGTGGAAGACGACCCGGATGCCCTCGTACCCGTTGCGCACCTCCGAGTCGAGGCCGAGGACGCCGCGCAGGTCGATGTCGCCCTCGACGGTGGCGGTGACGCCCCAAAGGTCGATCCCGCGAGCGGCGGCGATGTTGGCCAGACCGCTCATGAGGCAGGCGCCGAGCGCGTTGATCAGCAGCTCTGCGGGAGTCGGGCCGTTGTCCTGACCGACCAGGACGGCCGGGTGGTCGGCGGTGATCACGGTCGACGCCTTGTGCTCGTGCTCCTGGCCGGCACCGTAGAAGCCGGTGATGGTTCCGCGGTTGTGCGTTCCGCTGACCCACTCGTGGCTCGAGCGGAACTGGAAGCGGGCCAGCTCCTGCTGGTCGCGGACGGCGCCGATGGTGGCGAACAGGGTCTCGACGTCGACGCCGTTGCGGCGCTGGGTCGGGTTGTCGGTGACAGACATGGTGCTTCCTCTCGGTGTTGGTGGGTGCTGGGTGCTGTGGTGGCGGATCAGGCGACGGCCGCCGTGCCCATGGGTGCGGGCTGGGCGGCGAGCTCAGCCGCTTCGCGCTCGATGGCGTCGGAGAGCTGGATCTGCAACTCGACGAAGCGCTCGGGGCGGGGGAAGGCAGACAGTGCCCGGGTGAGGTCGAAGGTCTCGCGCAGCGCGACGTCACGGCGGGCCTGGTAGGCCGCTAGCGCCTCGCCGGCGCACTCGCCGGGGCTCCTCAGCGCGATGTCGATCGCGTTGGCGAGCAGCTCGGCGTCGCGGAACGCATCGGTGATGCCGTGCCCGGTGACCGGGTCACGGTGGTAGCCGGCGTCGCCGACGAGCGCCCACCCTGCACCGGGGCCACCGATCGGGCGACGCACGATGTTGGGCAGGTCGACGCTGCCGCGCACCGGTGCCTCGACCCGGCCGGCGCGCACCCTCTCGCCGAGGGAGGGCGACGCGGCGGTGATCGCCGAGAGCAGAGACTCGGCCCGACCGGCCCCGGCGGAGCGAATGCGGGCCAGCCACCGGGTCGGCCCGCTGAACCAGACACAGGCCGTGCCGTGGTGGGTCGGGAAGATGCCGGTGAAGGCGTCCCGCGCGACGTGGAACTCGTAGGCCGCCGAGCCTGTCTCGAGCGGTACGCCGGAGACGTAGGTGTAAAAGGTGCCCGTCCTGCTCGGCGAGCAATGCAATGTTTCGGCAGCGAGCCACCCCGCCATCCGCGACCGGACCCCGTCCGCGCCAACCACGACATCGGCCTCGACGGCCACGTGCTCCCCCCCGGGCCTGTGGCCGTCGACGCCGACGACCCGGCCGTCGCCCCGACGAAGCACGCCGGTCACCGTCACGCCGGTTCGCAGAGTGGCCCCGGCCCGGCGGGCCGCGTCCTGCAGGAGAGCGTCGAGCGCGTACCTGCGGGGTGCCACCAGGTGGTCGACACCGGCGTGGTCCTTTACCCCGCGTACGGTCTGCGACTCGCCCGAGCCGGAAGAGCACCTCGCGCACCGGCGGGGCGCCAGATTCGTGCACCGCGTCGAGCAGACCCCACCGCGACAGCTGGACGACGCCGCCGCGGGCGATGCCGTGCGTCGACACGGTGTCGCTCGGAAAGGTCGACCGGTCAAGCAGCACGACGTCATGGCCGGCGCGGGCCAGCAGCATGGCGGTCGCCGCCCCCGCGCACCGGGCGCCGACGACCACGACCTGGTGCCGCTGGTTGGGGGTGCTCATGGCCGTCGACTCTGCGCCCACGCCGACGCCCCTCGCTTGGCGTCCACCTGGCGACGAGGTGGAGATTTCGTGGAGGTGCCCAGACGGTGCATCGCCAGATGTCAGCGGTTCAACTCGCCGTGCTTCGGGGATCAGGCCGCGGGTGCACAACGTGGTCCTTGGTCATCTGCTGCCGGATCTTCTTCAGCGTGACCTTCGCAGGGACCGTCAAGGAGATCGTCAGCCGCGCACGTCACAAGGTTGTCAAGGTGCCTTGACATCTGACGTGATGTCAAACATGCTTGACAGGTGAAGAACGCGGTACGGCAACGGCGCACCGGTAGCGGCCTGTCGCAGGCCGATCTGGCCAAGGCGATGGACGTCTCCCGTCAGACGATCAACTCCATCGAGACCGGTCGCTATCTGCCGTCCCTCCCGCTCGCCATCGCACTCGCACGCTTCTTCGACTCATCGGTAGAGGAGATCTTCGATGTCGACTCATGATTCCGCGCCGCCTCGCAAGCGATCCAGGACGCGATGGACGATCCCGTTGACGGCACTGGCCATCGGACTCGCCTACCTCGCGGTGGGCGTGCTCGGTGATGACACGTTCTTCGGCGTGTTCGGCCTCCTGATCATGGGCACCGCCGGGGCAGCGTTCTTGGTACTGGGCCACTTCAGCGAAACGGTGGCGGGGCTGATGGATCGCCGTGATGAACGGATCAACGCTCTGGACCGTGACGCGACGCTGATCGCCGGAACCTCCGTTCTGGCGGCCGTCCTGGTGGGGTTCCTCGTCGAGATCGCCCGCGGTGACGATGGCCTGCCGTATGCCGCATTGGGCGCGATCGGAGGTGTCTCCTATCTGCTCGCATTGATCGTGCTCCGCCTGCGACGATGACCCCTGCGGACGAGCAGGAACGAGGTGCGGCGACCTGTCCTTGTCCTCGCCCTTGACGACTCCGCCTCGAACCATCAGTCGCCTGGATCGCATGACGTTCGGGATCAGGCGAGGTCGAAGCGGTCGAGGGTCATGACCTTGTCCCAGGCCGCCACGAAGTCGCGCACGAACTTCTCCGACGCGTCGCCGGCCGCGTAGACCTCGGCGATCGCCCGGAGCTGGGAGTTCGAGCCGAAGACGAGGTCGACCGCTGTGGCGGTCCACCGGACGTCGTCCGTGCCCCGGGCCCGACCGTCGTAGACGTTCTCCACCGAGCCGGACGGCTTCCACTCCGTGCCCATGTCGAGCAGGTTGACGAAGAAGTCGGTGGTCAGCGTGCCCGGCCGGTCGGTGAGGACTCCGGCCGTCGAGCCGCCGGCGTTGGCGCCCAGCGCGCGCAGGCCACCGACCAGCACCGCCATCTCGGGAGCGGTCAGCGTCAGCAGGTTGGCGCGGTCCAGCAGCAGTGTCTCCGGCGGGAGCTTCTCGCCCTGACGCAGGTAGTTGCGGAAGCCGTCCGCCCGCGGCTCGAGCATTGCGAAGGTCTCGACGTCCGTGTCCTCCTGGGAGGCGTCGGTGCGCCCCGGCGCGAACGGCACCGTGACGTCGTGGCCGGCGTCCCTCGCCGCCTTCTCGACCGCCGCGCAGCCGGCCAGCACGACCAGGTCGGCGAGCGAGACCTTCGCGCCGGCCCCGGCCCCGTTGAAGTCCTGCTGGATCCCCTCGAGAGCCGTGAGGACCGTCGCCAGCTCGGCCGGGTCGTTGACCGCCCAGTCACGCTGCGGCTGGAGACGGATCCGCCCGCCGTTCGCCCCGCCGCGCAGGTCGGTGCCGCGGAACGATGCGGCCGACGCCCACGCCGTACGGACCAGCTGGGACACCGACAGCCCGGAGTCGAGGACCTTCGCCTTGAGCGCGGCGACGTCCGCGTCACCGACCAGCTCGTGGTCGACGGCCGGCACCGGGTCCTGCCACAGCTGCGGCTCCGGCACCCACGGGCCGAGGTAGCGGGCGACCGGGCCCATGTCGCGGTGCAGCAGCTTGTACCAGGCCTTGGCGAACGCGCCGGCGAACTGCTCCGGGTGCTCGTAGAAGTTGCGCGAGACCTTCTCGTACGCCGGGTCGAACCGCAGCGCGAGGTCGGTGGTCAGCATCGTCGGACGGTGCTTCGTCGCGGGGTCGTGCGCGTCCGGCACGTTCGCCTCGGCGTCCTTCGCGACCCACTGCTTCGCCCCGGCGGGGCTCTCCTGCAGCTCCCACTCGTGGCCGAAGAGGTTCTGGAAGAAACCGGCTCCCCACTGCGTCGGCGTGCTCGTCCAGGTGACCTCGAGGCCGCTGGTGATGGTGTCGCCGCCCTTGCCGCTGCCGTAGGTGCTGCGCCACCCGAAGCCCTGCTCCTCGAGAGGGGCCGCCTCCGGCTCGGGGCCGACGTTGTCGGCAGGCCCCGCGCCGTGCGTCTTGCCGAACGAGTGCCCGCCGGCGATGAGCGCGACGGTCTCCTCATCGTTCATCGCCATCCGGCGGAACGTCTCGCGGATGTCGCGCGCGGCCGCCAGCGGGTCGGGGTTGCCGTTCGGACCCTCCGGGTTGACGTAGATGAGACCCATCTGCACCGCGCCCAGCGGACCGCCGAGCTCGCGGTCGCCGCTGTAGCGCTCGTCGCCGAGCCAGGTGTCCTCCGGACCCCAGAAGATCTCCTCGGGCTCCCACACGTCCGGGCGGCCGAAGCCGAAGCCGAAGGTCGTGAAGCCCATCGACTCGAGTGCGCAGTTGCCGGTGAAGACGAGCAGGTCGGCCCACGAGACGGCCGCGCCGTACTTCTGCTTGACCGGCCAGAGCAGCCGACGCGCCTTGTCGAGGTTCGCGTTGTCGGGCCAGCTGTTCAGCGGGGCGAAGCGCTGGGCGCCGTCGCCGCCGCCGCCGCGGCCGTCCTCGATCCGGTACGTGCCGGCCGAGTGCCAGCTCATCCGGATGAACAGCGGGCCGTAGTGGCCGTAGTCCGCCGGCCACCAGTCCTGCGAAGTCGTCATGACCTCGAACACGTCTCGCTTGAGCGCCTCGACGTCGAGGGTCGCGAACGCGTCGGCGTACCGGAAGTCCTCGCCCATCGGGTTGGCCCGCGGCGAGTGCTGGTGCAGGACCTGCAGGTTGAGCTGGTTGGGCCACCAGTCCTGGTTCGTGTGCGGCCGGCCCGGCTTCGGGGTCGGTGCGTCGATGACCGGGTTCTCGCTCTCGCTGCCGTTCGAGGTCACGTCGGACGGGTTCGACTGGGGCAGATCAGACACGGTTGTTCCTCTTCTCCGTGGTGCGGGACGGTGCGGTACGGGGTGGTGCGGTCAGGTCGGGCTGGGGCTCGGTGGACCCCGCGCAGCTGGCGCAGAGCCCCCAGTAGGTGACCTCGGCCTCGTGCAGCACGAAGCCGGGCGCGTGGACGTCGAGGTCCGACGGGTCCAGGCACGGTGCCGAGCCGGTGGCGCAGTCGATGTCGACGACGTCGCCGCAGCTGCGGCACACCACGTGGTGGTGGTTGTCCCCCACCCGCAGCTCGTAGCGCGCCACCGAGCCGGCCGGCTGGATCCGGCGGACCAGACCCAGGTCGGCCAGGGTGTGCAGCACGTCGTACACCGCCTGGTGCGAGACCGGCCGGGTCTCGCGGACGGTCGCGATGACCACATCGGCGCCGGCGTGCGGGTGGCGGGCCAGGGCGTCGAGCACAGCGAGCCGCGGCCGGGTGACGCGCAGCCCCGCACCCCGGAGCATGGCGCTCGGCAGCAGGACGGCGGCGTCGGTCATCACCACCCACCCAACGCCCTTTTCCGGAACGAGTCAAGACAAGTGGTGGTCGACGGCGGACGTCTCCCTCGCACGGGTGCTGGGCAGAATGGCCGCATGACGGATCTCTTCGCCGAGGAACCGTCGGCCGGCGACCCGTCACAGCACCCGGACCATCCCGCATTCAGTTCGCAGTGGTGGGAGCAGCACTACCAGGGACAAGAACCGGGACGGAGCGAGCCGAGCCCGCACCTGGTCGCCGAGCTGACCAGCTTGCGGGCCGGAACGGCGCTCGACGCAGGTTGCGGCACGGGAGCTGACGCGCTCTGGCTCGCTCGGCAGGGCTGGCAGGTGACGGCCATCGACATCTCGCCGACGGTCGTGAGTCAGGCCGAGAAGTTCACGGCGGACCAGGCGCCCGATGTCGCAGCGCGACTCTCCTGGCTCGTGGCCGACCTCACCGTCTGGGAGCCTCCGCAGCAGTACGACCTGGTGATCTGCCAGTACGTCCATCCCGACATGGGCTTCGCCGAGTTCGTCGCGCGTCTGGCGGGATCCGTCGCCCCCCACGGCACGCTGTTCGTCGCCGGACATGATCCTGCAGACAGCCACTCGGCGGCCAACGCTCCTGAACAGGTGTCCATCGGACCCGACGCCGTCATCAAGGCACTGGGCACGGACCTGTGGGACGTCGACGTGGCGGAGACGCGGACGCGGCGGGTAGCGCGCGGTTCGACGGAGGTGACCATGCACGACCTCGTAGTGATGGCTCACCGCAAGTAGCTGCCCTGACGCCTCCACCGGATCGGCGTGTCGGCCCGACCGAGCAGCTTCGGACCGGAAGGTAGCGTCCGGGGCGTGCGAGCGCCTCACGACGACCCGTTCGGCACCGCGGCGCTGAGACGTCGGGTGCTCGACGCGTGGGCCGCGTCGCCCGCCAGGTTCCGCGAGGACGCCAACGCCGAGGACGACCTGGTCCGCGGCGGCTACCGCGACCGGGTCGTCGTCGAGCTGGCCCAGAACGCCGCTGATGCCGCCGCCCGGTCCGGCGAGCCCGGCCGCCTGCTGCTGACCCTCGCCGACGGGGTGCTCACCGCCTCCAACACCGGCGCGCCGCTGGATGCCGCCGGCGTCGAGTCGCTGTCGACGCTGCGGGCCTCCGCCAAGCGGGACGGCGCCGACGACCGGCCGCTTCGGCGTCGGGTTCGCCTCGGTGCTGGCGGTCACCGACGCGCCCGAGGTCCGCTCGACCACCGGCGCGGTCCGCTGGGACGCCGCGCTGGCACGGGCGGCGGTCGCCGACGTCGAGGCGCTCGCCGACGAGGCGGGCCGGCGGGCCGGGCAGCTTCCGGTGCTGCGGCTGCCGTGGCCGGCCTCCGAGCGTCCCGGCGACCGGCTTCAGCACCTCCGTCCGGCTGCCGCTGCGCGACGACGAGGCGACCGAGCTGGTGCGGTCGCTGCTGGCCGAGGTCGATGACGCGCTGCTGCTGGCGCTGCCCGCACTGGACGAGGTCGTGGTCGACGTCGACGGCGAGACTCCGGGTGGTCGCGGACGCGTCCCGCTGGCAGGTCGTACGCCGGTCCGGTGCCCTCGACCCGGTCCTGCTGGCCGACCGTCCGGTCGAGGAGCGGGACCGGCCGTGGTGGAGCCTCGCCTGGGCGCTGCCGCTGGCCGGCCAGCCGGTGCCGGGCGTGCTGCATGCGCCGACCCCCACCGACGAGCCGCTCGAGCTGCCGGCCCTGCTGCTCGGCTCCTTCCCGCTCGACCCGACCCGCCGCCACGTCGCCCCGGGGCCGCTCACCGACTCGCTGGTGCAGCACGCCGCCGAGGCGTACGTCGAGCTGGCGTCAGCCACGGCGGACCCGCTGGCCCTGCTGCCCGCACCGGTGCCGGTCGGCCGGCTGGACGGTGCCCTGCGGGAGGCGCTGGTCGCGGCGCTGCGCGAGGCACCGGTGCTGGTCGCGACCGACGGCGCCCGGGTCGCACCGCGGGACGCGACCACCGTGGTGGGCGCCGACGACGGGCTGCGGCGGCTGCTCGCCGAGGCGCTCGGACCGCTGGTGGCCGACCAGCCGGCGCTGGCGAGACTCGGAGCGCGGCGGCTGACGCTGCCGGAGGTGGTCGAGGCGCTGGCCGACCTGGACCGGCCGCCGGCCTGGTGGCACGACCTGTACGCGGCGCTGGACGCGGCTGCGGTGCGCGACCCCGACGTCCTCTCCGTGCTGCCGGTGCCGCTGGCCGACGGACGACTGGTTCGCGGCCCGCGCGGCGTGCTGCTGCCCGGCGACGAACTCGTGGACGCCGCCGGTCTCGAGGTGTTCGGTCTGCGGCTCGCCCACCCGGCAGCGGCCCATGCGCTGCTGCGCCGGGCCGGTGCGGCCGACGCCGGGGCCCGCACGGTGCTCGAGGCACCCGGGGTGCGTGGCGCGGTCGAGGCCGTCTGGGACCAACCCGAACCGCTCGCCCTCGCCGCGGCGGTGCTGCCCCTGGTGGCGTCGGCCCGGCTGCGTCCCGGCGAGCTGCCGTGGCTCGCGGCGCTCCCGTTGCCGGACGACGAGGGCCAGCCGGCACCGGCGGACGAGCTGGTGCTGCCAGGCTCGGTGCTGGCCGGGCTGGCCGATCCGGAGGCGGTCGGCGTGGTGGCGGCCGAGGTCGTGCAGCGGTGGGGCGGCCCGGTGCTGGCTGCGGTCGGCGTCCTGGACGCCCTGACCGTGATGCGAGGTCGAGGACGTCGTGCTCGACGAGTCGGCGGCCGACGAGCGGCTCGTCGACTGGGTGGCCGCCGTCCTCGACGACCTGCCGCCCTCCGACGTACCGCCCACGGCTCGGTCGGTGCTGCTGGTGCCGGAGCTGGACGTCGTCGCTGACGACCGGTGGCCGGCGGCGCTGCGGGAGGTCTCGGGCAACCCGCGGCTGCGCGAGGCCGTCGTGACGCCGGTGCGCCTCGAGCTCGGCGACGGCCGCACGAGGCAGGTGCCGTCGTACGCCGGGTGGCTGCTGCGCACCCGCGCGTTGCTCGGCGGCCGGCCGGCGCACGGCTGGGCGCTGGCGGGGTCCGGCCTCGACGGCCTGTACGAGGTGCTCGATCGCGAGCTGGTCGACGGGGTGGACCCGGCGGTGCTCGCCGCGGCGGGGGTGCGTGCCGGGCTGCCCGACGTCCTGGCGGCGCCGGGTGGGCCGGACGAGCTGTTGGACCGGCTGGCCGACCCCGACCGGTCCGTGTCGTGGGCCACGCTGGCGCAGGTGTGGACGTTGGTGGGCGAGCTCGACCCGCACGTGGTCACGCCGCCGACCCGGCTGCGGGTCGCCCCGGACCGGGTGGTGGACGCCGCCGCTGTCCTGGTGGTCGACGCGCCGGAGCACCTGCAGGTGCTGCCGGTGGGCGGGGCGCTGGTGGTGCCCCTAGGAGTGGCCGAGCGACTGGCCGAGGTCCTGGACCTCGACCGGAGCTCGGAGGTCGTGGGGTCTCCCGACCTGTCGGGCGGGAGCAGCCAGCCGGTGCCGGCCCCGGTGACGGGGCTGCTCGCCGGACCTGCCCGCGACGTGGCAGGAGCACGACCGGCTCGCGGTCGACGGGGTGGAGGTCTCCTGGTGGCGCGGCCCGGACGGCAGCGTGCACGCCGCGACCGTCGACGGGCTGGCGCGCGGCCTGGCCGCCGCAGCCGGCCGCTGGGACGCCCGGCTGCTGGTCGCCGCGGTGCTCGCCGACCCCGGCCGGGCCGACGAGCTGCGTGCCGAGGCTCTGCTGGAGGACCCGCGCGGCTAGTGCGCCGCCTCGCCGTGCGTGCCGTGCGGCTGCGCGTGCTCGCCGGACTCGGTGGCGGCGAGCGCCGGTGTGGTGATCGCGGCCATCACCAGGGCACCGGCACCCATCAGTGCCAGGCGGGCGCCGGGGGCCAGCCGTGGCGGGGCCGCGTCTCGGGGGACCCTGCTGGCGGTGAGCAGCAGGACGACGACCATGGCCTCGAGCACCGCGCTGAGCGTGTCGGCCGTGCCGACGGCCTCGGTGGTCCACGGCTCCGGCCCCACCGGCAGCCCGACGGTCCGGGTGGCGACCCACAGCACGATCACCGCGGCGTTGACCCCCGCGACGACACCGCGGGAACGGAGCGTGGTCGCGAGCCAGCGCGACCATGGCCCACAGGATCTGCAGCGCGCCGATGACGGCGAAGAAGACGCCGTAGACCCACCACTCGGCCAGGTGCTCGCGGACCACGGCCAGGTGGACGAGCCCGGCGCCGAGCGAGGCGAACCCCGCCCAGCACCGGGCCACGTCCGAGCGGCCGAAGCCGCGTCAGTGCCATGGTCAGACGCCCGGCACGCCGGGTGCGTCGGCCCGGACGTTCTTGTCCTGCGAGAGCCCGACGCCCGAGCAGCAGCACGGCGCTGGCGAGGTGCAGCACGTTGTCGGCGCTGTTCAGCGACAGGATGTTGGCGTCGCTGTCGAGGATGAACAGCCCGACGATGCCCAGCAGCAGGTAGACCGCGCCGACCAGGGTGTTGGCGCCCTTGGCCGCGGACACGCTCTGGCGGGCGGCGAAGCAGCAGCAGGGCGCCGATCAGCAGGTGGGCGATGTTGTGCAGCGGGTTCACCTCGAAGATGCCGAGGATCTTGTCGTCGGTGTTCGTGCCGGCGAAGTTGCTGAACCCGGTGTAGGCGAAGCCGAGGAGGCCGACCAGCAGGTAGACGACGCCGAAGACGGTGCCGAGCAGGCGGTTGGGGGAGTCGGTGAGGCGACCGGAGCGGCCGACGGCAGTTGCGTTGCTCATGGGGGGGTGTTCCTTTCCTGGGGGCGCCACGATGGCGGCCCACTGACGCATTTCGGAGCAACCAGGGCCCGCGGATGGGTCGGGTCTCCGGCTGGCCGCCGATTACCCGCAGGTCGGGCCGGTCGAACCCCGGGGTCACGCAGCCTGCGCGCGACCGCGCGCCGGCGTACGTGCCGCAGCCCGACCAGGCCGAGGAACACGCCGGCCGCCGCGATCCACACCCAGTCGCCGCGGCCGTCGTCGGCGAGCCGGTCGTGCAGCACCAGCGTGAGCGACCAGGGCGATCGCCCACAGCGCGGTGCCGATGGCCACGACCGCGACGTCGGACGTCTCCAACGGCTCGGGGGCGGGTCGGCGTGGTGGGGGCACGGGGACAGGCTACGTCTGGCACGCTGCGCGATGGGCGCGACGGTACCCTGGCCGGCGCGACGGAACCCATCTGCCTGAAGCGAGGCAGCCATGTCAGGCTCGACCGGCACGAGCACCACCACCGCCGACCCGCCCCGACCCGGCCGGCCGGATCCGGCCTGGACCGCTTCTTCCAGATCACCGAACGCGGCTCCAACGTCGCCCGTGAGATCCGCGGCGGCGTCGGTGACGTTCTTCACGATGGCCTACATCGTCGTGCTCAACCCGCTGATCATCGGCACCGTGCCGGACGCCGACGGCAACTTCCTCGGCGGCGGCGACGCCCCGAACCTCGCGATGGTGGCCGCGGCGACCGCGCTGGTCGCCGGCGTGCTGACGATCCTGATGGGTGTTGTCGCGAACTTCCCGCTCGCCCTGGCCACCGGACTCGGCCTGAACGCGTTCGTCGCCTACTCGATCGCGTCGCAGATGAGCTGGGCCGACGCGATGGGCCTGGTCGTCATCGAGGGCCTGATCATCCTCGTGCTGGTGCTCACCGGCTTCCGCAAGGCCGTGTTCCACGCCGTCCCGACCGGGCTGAAGACCGCGATCAGCGTGGGCATCGGGCTGTTCATCGCCTTCATCGGGCTGGTGGACGCCGGCGTCGTCCGCCGCAACGCGGACGCGGCGAACACGCCGGTGCCCGTCGGCTTCGGTGTCGGCGGCGAGCTGGCCGGCTGGCCGACGCTGGTGTTCGTCATCGGCCTGCTCACGATCATCGTCCTGATGGTGATGAAGGTGCGCGGCGCCATCCTGATCGGCATCGTCGGCGCGCACCGTGCTGGCGGTCATCGTCGAGGCGATCGCCGACATCGGTCCGAGCTTCATCGCGCCCGGCAAGGTCAACCCGCACGGCTGGGGCCTCAACGTGCCGGCGCTCCCGGACACCTGGGCGGACAGCCCCGGACTTCGGCCTGCTCGGCGACTTCAGCCTGCTCGGGTCGTGGGACCGGGTCGGCTTCGTCGCCGCGCTGCTGTTCGTCTTCACCCTGCTGCTGGCGGACTTCTTCGACACGCATGGGCACGATGACGGCGATCGGCGCCGAGGCCGGACCTGCTCGACGAGGACGGGACGCCGGTGAACGCGCAGCGCATCCTGATCGTCGACTCGATCGGCGCGGCAGCCGGCGGCGCGGCATCGGTGTCGAGCAACACGTCGTACATCGAGTCGGCGGCCGGTGTCGGCGACGGCGCACGCACCGGCCTGGCCAGCGTCGTCACCGGCGTGCTGTTCCTGCTCGCGACGTTCCTCGCGCCGATCGTCGCGATCGTCCCCTACGAGGCGGCGACACCGGCCCTCGTCGTCGTCGGCTTCCTGATGATGCTGCAGGTCCGCGGCATCGACTGGGACGACTTGGAGATCGCGATCCCGGCGTTCCTCACCATCGTGCTGATGCCGTTCACCTACTCGATCACGGTGGGCATCGGCGCCGGCTTCGTCACCTACGTGCTGATCAAGGCGGTGCGCGGCAAGGCCGCGCAGGTGCACCCGCTGCTGTGGCTGGTCGCCGCCGCTGTTCGTCGTGTACTTCGCCATCGACCCGCTGGAGCAGTTGCTCGGCGTGGACTAGCCGGTCGGGTGAGTGCCGCTCGCGGGGGACACGGCGCCAGTGTCGCGGGCGGGCCGGGCCGGCCGAAGTGCCAGCCCTGGCCGTGGTCGACGTCCAGCGAGCGCAAGGTCGCGGCGTCGTCCTCGGTCTCGACCCCCTCGGCGACGACCGAGGCGTCACAGCCGTGCCCGAACTCGACCAGTGACCGCACCAGGGTCCGCAGCACCGGGTCGCCGGTGACGCCGTCGACCAGGCTGCGGTCGAGCTTGATGACGTCGGGCGGCGGTCACCACGATGTGCCGCAGCGACGAGAACCCGGCGCCGACGTCGTCGATCGCGAGCCGCATGCCGCGCGCGCGCAGCGGTGCGAGGGTCGACGCGCAGGGCCGTCGTAGTCGTCGACCGGGTCGTGCTCCGAGAGCTCGAGCAGCACCCGGTCCAGCGGCAGCCGGTCGAGCAGGGCCGTGCACTCGGGCGTCAGCAGCGTCGCGGGGGAGACGTTCATCGACACGTAGCCGTCGACCGTCGACGAGTGGTCGGCGGCGCGCTCCAGGGCGAGCAGCTCGAGCTGGTGGCCGAGTCCGATGCTGTGCGCCTCGCCGAAGCAGACGTCCGGAGCCTTGCCCCAGTCCTGCGGGAACCGGCTGAGAGCCTCGGCGCCGACCCGGTCGCCGGTCGACAGCTCGACGATCGGCTGCAGGACGACGAGCGGGCCGCCCGCCGCCATCAGCGGCAGTCAGCCGCCGCGCGATCTCGTCGCCGCGCACCTGCTCGCGGACGCCCGGCTCGATGACCAGCGAGGCGGCGTGCGCGAGCACTTCCATCAACGTCCGGTCGCGCTTGGTCAGCGCGGCGTCGGAGGTGAGGCCCGCGGCGCAGAACGTGCCGTAGAGCGAGCCGTCGCTGAGGACCACCGGCACCGACACGTAGCTGCGGATCCGCGGCAGCCGCGCGGCGGGCAGCTTCATCGCGGCGGGGAACTCCTTGACGTCCGGGATGACCGCGGGCAGCCGCCCGTCCAGGATCGCCTGGCAGAAGGTCGTCTCCTGCTTCTGGGTGGCGCCCTCCTTGAACAGGAACGGCACCGAGGACTCGACCACCTCGAGGTGCTGGGTGGTCCCGTCCAGCCGGGACAGGAACGCGACCGAGAGGTTGAGGCTGCTCTTCGCCGTGCGCAGGAGGTCGGCGACCTGCTGCTCGGCGGCGGACCGCTGCCTTCCTCCCATGGTCATCTCCTCGACAGGTCCCGGGCACAACTTCAACGCCAGGAGCGATCCGGTAGGCCCATCCGGACCGGCCGGTGCGGGAGACTGCGCCGGTGCCGCGCCTGCCTGTCGACCCGGACGTCGAACCGGGTGCCAGCGCGCGCTGGGACGTCCTGGTCGCGATCGCGCTGGGCGGGGCTCTCGGCAGCCTCGGGCGCTGGCAGCTCGGAGAGCTGCTGGTCGACGCCGGACCGTTCCCGTGGGCGACGTTCTGCCGAGAACGTCTCCGGGTCCTTCGTCCTCGGGGCGCTGGTCGTGCTGGCGCTCGACCGGTGGCCGCGATCCCGCTACCTGCGACCGTTCCTCGGGGTCGGCGTGCTCGGCGGCTTCACCACGTTCTCGACGTACGCCCTGGACGTCCGGACCCTGGTCGTCGACGACCGGCCGGTGCTCGCCGTGGCCTACCTGCTGGCGACCCTGGCCGCCGGGCTGGTCGCCGCGGCGCTGGGGATGGCAGCAGCCCGACGGACGGTGGCGTCGTGACAGTCCTGCTCGTCCTGCTGGGCGGCGCGCTGGGCGCTCCCGCCCGCTACCTGCTGGACCGTTGGGTGCAGTCCCGGCACGCGAGCGTGGTGCCGTGGGGGACGTTCACGGTCAACGCCGTGGGCTCGCTGGTGCTCGGCGTGACCGCCGGCGCGGCCGCGGCGACGGGTGGGCCGGACTGGGTGCTCGTTCTGGTCGGAACCGGCTTCTGCGGCGCGCTGACGACCTTCTCGACGTTCAGCTTCGAGACGGTCCGGCTGGTCGAGGAGCGCGAGGTGCCTGCGGCTCTGCTCAACGTGGTCGGCTCGGTGGCCGTCGGGATCGTCTGCTGCGCCGGTGGGTGGTCGGTGACGGCGAGTCTGCTGTGACGCCCGCTGACCGCCGGACGGACGCTCTGCGGCTCGCCGCGCAAGGGCTGACCCGGCCGACGGCGCGGAACCCGGGCGAGGTCGTGCGGCACCTGCTCGCCGTTCAGGCCCAGGACCTGCGCGGCGCGCGGCTCAGCGTCCGCAGCCGGTCGACCGGAGTGACGGCGGCAGACGTCGACGCCGCGCTGCAGGACCGCAGCCTCGTCGTGAGCTGGCTGAACCGCGGGACGCTGCACCTCGTCGCCGCCGAGGACTACTGGTGGCTCCACCCGCTCACCACCCCGCAGCTCGCCACCGGGAACGCCCGCCGGCTGCGGCAGGAAGGCGTCAGCGCCGAGCAGGCCGAGCGCGGTGTCGAGGTCGTGACCGAGGCCGTGCGGGCCGGTGCGGTGCGGACCCGGGCGGAGCTGCGAGCCCGGCTGGACCGGGCCGGGGTGCCGACCCGTGGCCAGGCACTGGTCCACGTGCTGCTGGCGGCGTCCCTGCGCGGCCGGGTGCTCCGCGGCCCGGTCGTCGACGGCGAGCAGGCGTTCGTCTCGGTGCGCGACTGGCTGGGGCAGGCGCCCGCGGCGCTGGCCCGCGACGAGGCACTGGGTCGGCTGGCCGGTCGCTACCTCGCGGCGCACGGCCCGGCCGACGCCGCGGACCTGGCCCGCTGGGCCGGCATACCGCTCGGCGACGCCCGTCGCGGGATCGCCGCGATCGGCGCCGAGCTGCGCGAGCGGGACGACGGCCTGCTCGACCTGCCGCGCCGCAGAACCATGGGGAGGCTGCCGGCGCCGCGGCTGCTCGGACCGTTCGACCCGTTGCTGCTCGGCTGGGTCTCCCGCGAGCCCGTCGTCGGTCCGCACCGGCAGGTGGTGACGACCAACGGCCTGTTCCGGCCGGTGGCGCTGGTCGACGGCCGGGTCGTGGCGACCTGGGGGCTGGCCGGCGGCACCGTGACGCTCAGCTGTCTCGAGCCGGTGGCCCCCGACGTCCTCGACCGGCTCCGCGCGGATGCCGCTGCGGTGCTCCGGTTCCTCGGCCTGCCGCGACACCGAGCCGGTGATCCGCTGACCGTTTGCCGTTGCCGCGGCCACCGGACCGGGCTTGGATGGCTCTCGTGGGACTCGTCAATCCAGGGTTCACCGGTCGCGGCCGCTCAGGAGCCGCCGACCTTCCGCCCGGCCAGTACCTCACGGAGGACTTCCCGGTCCTGTCCGCCGGTCCGACCCCGCGGGTGCCGACCGAGGAGTGGGAGCTGGTCGTCGTCAACGAGACCGGGACGCGGCAGTCCGTCAGCTGGGCGGACCTGCTGGCGCTGCCGGCCGAGGACGTGACCGTCGACCTGCACTGCGTCACGCGCTGGTCCAAGCTCGCGACCAGCTGGCGCGGGGTCAGCCTGGACACGCTGCTCGCAGACGTCGAGACCAGCGCAGACTTCGCGCTGGTCCACTCGTACGGCGGGTACACGACCAACCTCCCGCTCGCCGACCTGCTGGACGGCCAGGCCTGGGTCGCCTACCGCTACGACGGCGAGGACCTCGCGCCGGCGCACGGCGGCCCGGCCCGGCTGCTGGTGCCGCACCTCTACCTCTGGAAGAGCGCGAAGTGGGTGCGCGGACTCACGCTCTCCCACGACGACGATCCAGGGTTCTGGGAGACCGCCGGCTACCACAACTACGGAGACCCGTGGCGCGAGCAGCGGTACTGGGACGAGTGACCTGGCGGGTCGGGACCGTCGACGCCGTGCGCGACGAGACCACGACGGCGCGCACCCTCGTGCTCGACGTCCCGGGCTGGCCCGGCCACGACGCCGGCCAGCACGTCGACGTCCGGCTCACCGCGCCCGACGGCTACTCGGCCACCCGGTCCTACTCGATCGCGTCGGCGAGCGAGGGTACGGCGGTGGAGCTGACCGTCGAGCGTCTCCCGGACGGCGAGGTGTCGCCGTACCTGGCCGGGGAGGTGTCGGTCGGTGCGCAGCTGGAGCTCCGCGGCCCGCTCGGCGGGTGGTTCGTCTGGCGTCCGGAGCAGGGGGAGTCGGTGCAGCTCGTGGCCGGCGGGTCCGGCCTGGTCCCGCTGATGGCCATGCTGCGAACCCGTCAGAGGTCGGGGTCGCGGGCCCCGATGCGGCTGCTCTACTCGGTGCGCGACACGTCAGCGGTGCTCTACGCGGCCGAGCTGGCCCGGTGGGTCGACGGCGCGGGCGATGCGGGGAGCCCAGAGGTGACGTTCGCCTGGACCAGGTCGGCGCCGAGCGACTCGCACCGGCCGCCCGGGCGGGTCGACGGTGAACTGCTCGCAGCCGCTGCCTGGGCCGCCGACGTCGCGCCGACCTGCTACGTCTGTGGACCCACCGGTTTCGTGGAGCGGGTCGCCGACCTGCTGGTCGCGGCCGGTCACGACGCGAGCCGGATCCGGACCGAGCGGTTCGGGCCCACCGGAGGAGGACGACGATGACCGCTGCCTCGGAGGGAACGTTGGACGGCAATGCCGCGGCGGGGGTCTCTGTCCGAGGTGTTCGCGGTGGACGTCACCGCAGCGATCGGGCAGTGCGCCGGGTGCGGCAACCAGAGCCCGCTCGGGAGCGACGGTCGCCTACCTGCGGGCGCCCGGGGTGGTGCTGCGCTGCCGCGGTTGCGACCACGTGCTGGTGCGCGTCGTGTCGGGGCCGGACAGGTTCTGGGTCGACCTGAGCGGCCTCAGTGTGCTCCGGGTGATGCGGCCGGGCGATGTCGGACCGTCCGGGGCATGACCCGCGAGCCCGAGCAGCGCCGCTTCGTCCTGCACGACCATCGCAAGCCCCGCCCGCACTTCGACCTCCGGCTGGAGGAGGACGGCGTGCTGCGTTCCTGGGCCGTTCCCCGTGGGCTGCCGGACGACCCGGGCGAGAACCGGCTCGCCGTCGCGGTCGACGACCATGACATCGACCACCTGACCTACGCCGACGCCGACAAGTCGGTCGCCGACCACGGCACGTGGGAGGAGCACGACCGCAGCGAACGGCGGCTGCTGTTCACCCTGCACGGCGAGCGCGGATCGCGGCGCTATGCGCTGATCCGCACCGACCGGGACTGGCTGCTGCACCTCACCAAGGAGCAGCCGGACCGGTGATGCAGCGTTGGGGAAGCGTTAGGGATCCGACGGGTTCGGGCTAAGGGCGAGTGGCGCACTGTCGTCGCGACAACCACGTGACATCCACGACGGAGGCCCCGATGAACCGCACGACCCTGACCCTCGGAATCTCAGCCCTGCTGCTCACCGGAGGAGTCGGCGTGGCTGCGGCCGCGACGTTGTCCGGCGGCGAGACGTCCACCCCGACCCCGGCGCCGGAGTCAGTGAGCGCTACATCCGCTCCGAGCGCGACCGACGACAGCGGCCTGGACGGTGCCAACGACGACGACGGCACTGCTGACCAGGGCGGTGCCAACGACGACGACGACGGCGTCGGCGAGCACCACGGTCGAGGCCACGACGGCAGTGACGACGACGGCCACTCCGGTTCCGGTCACGACGAGCCACGACGACCACGACGACCACGACGACCACGACGACGACTAGGCACACCGCAGGGTGGATCCCCAGGAATCTGACCGAGGTCAATATCGTTAGCACAAGTAATGAGTTATGCTTACGACATGCCCACGATGACCCGCACCGCCGAGCTGGCGAGCACCATGCGGGTGTCGGTCATGCGCCTCTCGCGGCGGCTGCGGTCCGAGCGCGCGGACCACGGGCTGACCCTGACCCAGGTGGCCACCCTCGCCTCGCTGGAGCGGAGCGGGCCGCTGACCCCGCGCGAGCTCGCGTCCCACGAGAAGGTCCAGCCGCCCTCGATGACCCGCATCCTGGCCGGTCTCGAGGAGCGCGGGCTTGATCACGCGCACCCCGCACGCCAGCGACGGCCGCCAGCACCTGGTGGCCCTGACCACGTCGGCCCGCGAGCTGCTCCGCGAGGACCGCCGACGCCGCGACGCCTGGCTGGCCCGGCGCCTGGACACCCTCACCCAGGAGGAGCGTCAGCTCCTGCGCGACGCGGCCCTGCTGATCGACCGCGTCACCACGGCATGAGCCCGACCTTCCAGGCTCTGCGCAACCGGAACTACCGGCTGTACGCCGGCGGCGGGATCGTCTCGAACGTCGGCACCTGGATGCAGCGGGTCGCCCAGGACTGGCTGGTGCTGCAGCTCTCCGACCACAGCGGGGTAGCCCTCGGCATCACGACCGGCCTGCAGTTCCTCCCGATGCTGGTCCTCGCGCCGTTCGCCGGGGCCATCGCCGACCGCTACTCCAAGCGCAAGGTGCTCATCATCACCCAGGCGTTCATGGCCGTCGTCGGAGCCGTGCTGGGGGTGCTCGACGTCACGGGCGTCGTCCAGGTCTGGCACGTCTTCCTGCTCGCCCTGATGCTCGGCGTCGGGGCGGCGTGCGACGCGCCGGCCCGGCAGTCGTTCGTGATCGAGATGGTGGGTCGCGACGACCTGCCCAACGCCGTCGGCCTCAACAGCGCCTCCTTCAACCTCGGCCGGGTCATCGGCCCGTCGCTCGCCGGCTTCCTCATCGTGCTGATCGGCACCGGCCCGGTCTTCCTCATCAACGCGGCATCCTTCGGTGCCGTGATCCTGGCGCTGACCAAGATGCGCTCGGCCGACCTGATGCCGATGCCGCGGGCGGAGCGCGGCAGGGGGCAGGTGCTGGAGGGCATCCGCTACGTGCGGGCCCGGCCGGACCTGCTGATGGTCATGATCATCGTCTTCTTCGTCGGCACTTTCGGTCTCAACTTCCAGATGACCTCGGCGCTGATGGCCACCGAGGTCTTCGACAAGGGCGCCGGCGCCTACGGCCTGCTCGGCTCGGTCGTCGCGATCGGCTCGCTGTCCGGCGCGCTGCTGGCGGCCCGGCGCGGCCGGCCGCGGCTCCGGCTGATCGTCCTCGCGGCGGTCGCCTTCGGGGTCGTCGAGATCCTCGCCGGGCTGATGCCCTCGTACTTCTCCTTCATGGCCCTGCTCATCCCGCTGGGCCTGTGCCAGATGACCCTGCTCACCTCGGCCAACGCCACCATGCAGCTCGGGGTCGACCCGATCATGCGGGGCCGGGTGATGGCCCTCTACATGGCGGTCCTGATGGGCGGCACCCCGATCGGCGCTCCCCTGGTCGGGGCGCTGGCCGAGGCGTTCGGCGCCCGGTGGAGCCTGATCGGCGGCGGGCTCGTCTCGGCCACAGCGGCGATCGTGGCCGGCGCGCTGCTGGCCCGCCGCGAGGGGCTGGTGCTGCGCGACGAGCTGCACCTGTCGGCGGCGTCCCGGCAGCACGATCCCGTGCTCGAGGACGCCCGCGAGACGGTCCAGCAGGCCTAACCACCTGGCGGCCGTCGGTCCTGGACGACAGGATGACGGCATGAGCGAGAGCACGACGACGTACGCCGTCCTGGCACCCGACGACTACCTGCGCCACCTGCGTGCCGACACCGACCGGATCCTCGATGTCGCCGGCGACGACCTCGACGTGGACGTCCCGCTCTGCCCCGGCTGGACGGTGCGTGATGCCGTCGAGCACACCGGGTCGGTGTCTCAGTCACAAGGTCGCGGCGATGACCGGTGGCCGGCCGACCGACCCGGACGCGTGGTAGCACGGGCCGGACGCCGGGCAGGACCCCGTGGAGTGGTTCCGCGAGCGGCGCGACGAGCTGCTCGAGACCCTGCAGGCGCGTGGCCCCGCGACGCCGTCGTGGACCTGGCACGACGACCACCAGAACGTCGGCTTCTGGTTCCGCCGGATGGCGCAGGAGACCGCGGTGCACCGGGTCGACGTCGAGAGCGGCTACGAGGCGGTCAGCCCGGTCGACCACGCCCTCGCGGTCGACGGCATCGACGAGGTGCTGGACTGGTTCCTGCCCTACCAGGCAGAGGACGTCGGCAGCGACGCTCCTGGTCGCGGCACGGTCGCGGTGCGCACCGGCGACCACATCTGGCGGCAGACGCTGACCCCGGACGCCGTGGACGTCGCGCGCGAGCCGGGCCCGGCCGACGCGCTGGTGAGCGGCGAGCCCTCCGAGCTGCTACCTCTGGCTGTGGGGCCGCCGACCGGACACCGCCGTGATGGTCGAGGGCGACCCGGACCTGCTGCCGGACTGCGCGCCCGGCTGCACGTCGTCACGCAGTAGCCGCGGCGTGTCGACGTACGACGTCGTCGTCGCCGGCCTGGGCGGCTTCGGGAGCTCGACCGCGGCCCATCTGGCCCGGCGCGGGCTGCGCACGCTGGGCCTGGACCCACGGCCCGCCGCGCACGCCGAGGGCGCCAGCCACGGCGAGACCCGCATCGTGCGCCAGGTCTACTTCGAGGGCGCGTCCTACGTGCCGCTGCTGCGCCGCACCTACGAGCTGTGGGCGGAGCTCGCGGACGCTTCCGGCGAGCCGATGCTGCGCACGCACCGGCGGGCTGTTCCTCGGCCTGCCGCGCACCCGGGTCCTCCACGGCAGCCTGGAGACGGCGCGGGATGGGACCTGCCGCACGAGGTGCTCGACGGGGCCGAGGTGCGCGCGCGGTTCCCCGCCCTGCGACCTCCGGAGGGCGTCGTCGGTCTGTAGGAGCCCGCAGGCCGGCACGGTCCGGCCGGAGGCCGCGGTCGACGGCGCAGCTGCGGCGGGCCGGCGGCCGGGGGCGCGGAGCTGCGGCACGACGAAGCGGTGACCGGGTGGTCCGCGACGGACGACGGCGTCCGCGTGACGACGACGCGAGGAACCCACGACGCCGGCGCGCTGGTGCTCGCGCCGGGCCGCTGGGCACCGCGAGCTGCTCGGTGGCGCTCGACCTGCCGCTGACCGTCGAGCGGCGGGTCCAGCACTGGTTCGCGCCGCCATCGGTCGAGCCGTTCCGGCCCGGGCCGGCTCCCGGTGTGGATCTGGGACCTCGCCGACGGGACGTCGATGTACGGCGCGCCGTCGCAGGGCGACACCGGAGACGTCAAGGCGGCGGTGCACTTCTCGACCGTGCGACCGGCCGACTCCTGGAGCGTCGCGCAGGTCGCCGCGCACCTTGGCCGAGCTGCTGCCCGGGACTCGGCGACCGGCACGTTCGCGAGGCCGGCTGCTGGTACACCCTGACCCCGGACCAGAACTTCGTCGTCGGCCCGCACCCGGCCGCGCCGCGGGTGCTGCTCGCCTGCGGCTTCTCCGGCCACGGCTTCAAGTTCACGCCGGTGCTGGGCGAGGCGCTGGCCGACCTGGTGGTCGGACGGCGCGACGCGGCACGACCTCACGATCTTCGACCCGCGGCGGTTCGCCGGGTGAGGCTGTTCGTCGCGGTCCGACCGCCGGCCGAGGCGCTGGGCCACGCGGCCGCGGCGGTCGCGCTCGGTGCGGGCGGCGCAGGACGGTCCGCGCTGGGTCCCGCCGGAGCGCTGGCACCTGACGCTCGCGTTCTACGGCGAGGTGCCCGACAGGGAGGTCGCCAAGGTCGTCGACCGGCTGGACCGCCGGCTCGGCGACGTCGCCGACCTGGCGCTGGCGCTCACCGGCGCCGGCGCCTTCAGCCGGCGCGCGGTGTGGCTGGGCGTCACCGGCGACGTCGCGCCGCTGCGCGCCTGGCCAGGGTGGTGCGCCCGGGACCGCGGCCGCCCCTACCGCCCGCACCTGACCGTCGCCCGGCTGCGCGGCGACGCCGACGCCGACACCCGCCGTGGCTGCCTTGTCGGCGTACGCCGGTCCGCGGCTGGACGGCCGGCGTCGTGCACCTGGTGCGCTCGCAGCTGGGTCCGTCGCCGACCTACGACGACATCGCGAGCTGGCCGCTGACCTCGCGGCCGTAGGGTCGGCTCATGGACCCGAGGACCCGGCGTCGTGTGGTGCTCGGCGTGCTGGCGCTGCTCGTCCTGCTGGTCGTCGTCGGCGCCGTCGTCTGACCCCCGTCGGCAATCGACAACCCACCAAGGGCAACCGGCGTCGAGCGCCTACCCTCGTCGGGTGAGCTCGTCGGCCCTTCGCGGCTCCGCGCCGGATGCCGTCGTACGGCGGCAGGCGTGGGCCACCCGCATCGTGTTCGGCGCCAACGGTGGGTTGTTCGCCAGCTGGGTGTCCCGCCTCCCCGCGGTCCGCGACGACCTCGGTGCCGACGAGCGCGGGCTGGGCTTCGCGCTGCTGTTCACCGCCGTCGGCTCGCTGCTCGCGATGCCGCTGTCCGGGCGGCTGGTCGGCCGGGTCGGCGCCCGCAAGGTGCTGGTGGTCTGCGTGCTGGTCTGCGCGGTGGCCTACCCGTGCCTCGGGCCTCGCACCCGACCTGGTCGTGCTCGCGGCGGTGCTGTTCGTCATCGGCGCCGGTGTCGGCGTCTGGGACGTCGCGATGAACGTGTCCGGCGCACGCCGTCGAGAAGGCAGCCGGCCGCGACCTGATGCCCGGCTTCCACGCCGGCTGGAGCATCGGCACCGTCGCTCGGCGCCGGCGGAGGTGCGCTGGCCGCGCGCGCCGACCTCGACCCGGCCTGGCACTTCGCGCTGGCCAGCCTGGTGCTTGCCGGGGCGGCGCTGCTGGGTGTCCGCGAGATGCCCGACGCCAACGACGAGGCCGGCGTGGACCGCTGAGGGAGAGCACCACGTTCCCGGTCCGACCGGTCCGCTGATCAGGGACCTGCGGCTGATCGGCCTGGGGGTCATGACCTTCTGCGCGGCCTGGGCCGAAGGCTCCGCCAACGACTGGCTCGCGTTGATGCTCGCCGACGAGCGCGGTGCCTCCGGAGCGCGCGGCCGCTATCGGCTTCGCGGTGTTCGCGGGAGCGATGACCGTGGCCCGGCTCGCGGGGACGACGGTGTCGTGAGCAGGCTCGGCCGGGTTCCCACGCTGCGCTGGGGTGCGCTGGTCACCGCCGCCGGCATCGTCGTGCTCCTCGCGGTCCCGGTGCTGGCGGTCGGCTACCTCGGCGCCCTGCTGTGGGGGCTGGGCATCGCGGTGGCGTTCCCGTTGGCGATGAGCGCGGCGGGGGAGACCCCGGGCCGTGGCCCTTCGGCGATCGCCACGGTGGCGACCATCGCCTACACCGGCTTCCTCGTCGGGCCGCCGCTGATCGGCACGATCGCCCACCAGGTCGGGCTGGAGAGCGCGCTGTGGCTGGTGCTCGCGCTCGCCGCCGGCATCTTCGTCCTGGCCGGCACCGCACGCGACCCCCGCCGGGTGCGAGGCTAGGGGGGTGCCCGAGGACCTCGACGGTGCGCTGCTCCGGCTGCGCCCCCTGCTGCTCGACCCCGACCGGCTGGTCCGCGCGGTCGCGGCCGGCAAGCGCCGGTCGGCAGCACCGCCGTGGCGGCGGGCCGAGCTGCGGCCGATCGACCTCAAGGACGGCCGGCACCTTCAGGTGGTCACCTACGACGAGCGCAAGGCCACGACGTCGAACCCGCATTACGGCGAGCAGGCCGAGGCCGAGGTCGATGCGCTGCTGGCCCAGCCGTTCGGCAACTGGCACGTGCAGACCACGACCGAGACGCTGCAGCTGCGGGTCACCAAGAAGGGCATGGCGCAGCTGCACCGCAAGTCGGAGCCGAACACGCAGCGCACCGGAGCACGACCGGGCCGCGCACCACCTGATCGACCCGGGCGACCCGCTGTTCTCGGTGCTGGGTGCGGGCGCAGGCAAGCGGCGTCAGGTCGACGCCTTCCTGCGGGTGCTGCAGGCGGCGGTCGCCGAGGCCGACCTGCCGGCCGACCGACCGCTTCGGGTGGTCGACCTCGGCTGCGGCAACGCGTACCTCACCTTCGCGGCGTACCGGTTCCTCGCCGACCACCACGACGTGCGCCTCACCGGAATCGACCAGCGACCGGAGATGCGTGAGCGCAACACCGCCCTGGCCGCCGAGCTCGGCTGGGCCGGGCCGATGAGCTTCGTCGCGGGCAGCATCATCGACGCGCCGCTGCCCGACGGCGAGGTGGTGGACGTCGTGCTCGCCCTGCACGCCTGCGACACGGCCACCGACGACGCGCTCGCCCAGGCAGCACGGTGGGCGGCCCCGGTGGTGCTCGCGTCGCCGTGCTGCCACCACGACCTGCAGCGGCAGATGTCGGCCGGCCGGGCGCCCGCTCCGTACGGCCTGGTCGCCCGGCACGCGATCCTGCGCGAACGGCTCGGCGACGTGCTGACCGACGCCGTGCGGGCCGCCCTGCTGCGCCGGATCGGCTACCGGGTGGAGGTCGTGCAGTTCGTGTCCGCCGAGTACACGCCGCGCAACACGATGATCCGCGCGGTGCGCACCGCCGGCGCGCAGCCGGACCTGGCCGCTGACGCGGAGTACGACGAGCTGGTGGCCGACTGGGGCGTCACCCCTCACCTGCAGACGCTGCTCGCCGACGACCTTGCCCGTCGCTAGCGCGGTCACGGCGGTCGCGACCGCCGTGGTGCTGCTCGCGGGCGGCTCGGGGTACGACGTCGTCCTGACGCTGCGCGACCCCGCGCTGATCGAGTCCAGCGGGCTCGCGGTGTCGGCCCGGCACCCCGGCGTTCTGTGGACGCACAACGACGGTGGCCGGACCGCGGAGGTCGTCGCCGTCGACTCGGACGGCGACACGGTCGCGCACGTGACCCTCGCCGGCATCGACCCCTACGACGCCGAGGCGCTCGCGCCCGGCAACGACGCCCGCGGTCGCCCTGCGCTGTACCTGGGCGACATCGGCGACAACCTGGCAGCCCGGCCGGACGTCTCGGTGTTCCGGTTCTCCGAGCCGGCCAGGCTCACCGACGCGACGGTGCCGTCGGAGTGGTACCGGTTCAGCTATCCCGACGGGGCGCACGACGCCGAGGCGCTGCTGGTCGACCCGAACGGCCGGATCATGGTCGCGACCAAGGAGCTGGTAGGCGGGGCGCTGTACCGGGCGCCCCGGCGGCTCGTCACGGCCGACCAGGGCACCAACCGGCTGACCCGGGTGGCTGGGGCTCCCGCACTGGTCACCGACGGCGCCTACCTGCCCGACGGCCGGTTCGTGCTGCGCAGCTACACCTCGGTCTTCGTCTACGACCGGCCGGGACACGAGGTGGCGCGGGCCGAGCTGCCGCCGCAGCCGCAAGGGGAGTCGCTGGCCGCGGACGGCGACCGGCTGCTGGTCGGCAGCGAGGGCCCGCAGTCGCAGGTGCTGGCCGTGCCGGTCCCCGGCGGCGCCGAGCCCACAGCGACCGGGACGGGTACGCCGACACCGACGGCGCGGCCGGTCGCGGACGCCGATGGCGGCGGGCGCGCGGCGACCTCGGCCTTGCGGATCGGCGGGCTCGTCGTGCTGCTCGCCGGTGTCGCGGTCGTTGTGCGCCGCCGGCGGCGAACCTGACGGGTCAGGCCGGCACCGGCTGGGTCTGCCGTGACGGGCCCAGCCGGATCCCCACCGCCGCGACGACGAGCAGCGCGGGGACGACGAGCATGGCGGCGTGGATGCCGAAGCCGTCGGCCAGCGCGCCCAGCCCGAACGGGCCCGCGCCCGACGCCAGCGCCGCACCGATGCCGACCCGGGCACTCGCGCGGTCCGGCCTGCCTTCGGAGGCCGCGATGGCCCGGGCCAGGCCCAGCGGGAAGTACAGGGCGACGCCGAGGCCGCAGCCGAGCAGGCCGACGACCGCGAGGACGGCGCCGGTGGAGGTCCAGAAGAGGGCGAAGCCCAAGGCGTTGAGGGCGAGCGCGCCGTACAGCAAGTGGTCGACGGGGAAGTGCAACGCGAGCCGGCCGCCGAAGGCCCGGCCCAGGAACATCCCGGCGACCAGCGCGGTGACGCTCGCCGACGCGCCCGCGGCGGACAGGTCGGTCCGCTGGTGCAGCATGTCCGCCGCCCACAGGGCGAGGCAGAACTCGACCGCGATGCCGGCGGTCACCACCACCCAGCTGATCCAGTAGTGGCCGGAGAGCCGGCCGGACGCGTGGTCGGGGGTCAGGGCGGCGCTGGCCGGCAGCGGCGGAGTGCTCCGGGCGACGACCGCCAGCAGAACCACCACCGGCACCAGCACCAGAAGCGCCGGCCGCCACGACCCGAGCACCACGGCCGCCCCGACGGCGAGTGGCGCGAACGCACCCACCCCGGCGGCCACCGCGTTGGCCTCGGTGATCGCGGCCGGGCCGCCCGCACCGTGCATGGCCGCGAGCACGGTCGAGGTGCAGGTGACGACGAACGAGCCGCCGAACGAGCAGAGGAAGGCACCGGTGAGCGTCCCCGGCAGCGCGGTGAGGCCGCACAAGGTGACGAGCCCGAAGCACAGCAGCACCAGCCCGGCCCAGATGAGCTTCACCCGGCCGTACCGGACGGCCAGCGGCGCCACGACGAGCGCCGAGGCCAGGGCGCCGACGGCCAGCGCGGTCCCGTGCAGGCCCGCGATGGTGCGGCTGAACCCCTCCTCGTCGCGCAGCAGGGTCAGCGACGGACCGAAGCCGTAGAGGAACCAGCCGTAGACGCCGAGCTGGGCGTAGGTGAGCCAGGTCCGCCCGTCCCGGACGAGCCGCGTCACGTGTCGAGAGCAGCCACGACGTGGTCGATGCAGGCGGTCAGCGCCTCGACGTCGTCCGGCTCCACCGCGGGGAACATCGCGATGCGCAGCTGGTTGCGACCCAGCTTGCGGTAGGGCTCGGTGTCGACGATGCCGTTGGCGCGCAACGCTTTCGCGACGACATCGGCGTCCACGACCTCGGCGAGGTCGATGGTGCCCACGACGGCGGAACGCTGCGCCGGGTCCGTGACGAACGGGGTGGCGTAGTCCGACTTGTCGGCCCAGGTGTAGAGCCGGCCGCTCGATTCGGCGGTGCGCTCGGTCGCCCAGGCCAGTCCGCCCTGGGCGTTGAACCAGTCGAGCTGCTCGGCGAGCAGGAACAAGGTCGCCAGTGCCGGGGTGTTGTAGGTCTGGTCGAGCCGGGAGTTGTCGATCGCGATCTGCAGGTCGCTGAACGCCGGCACCCAGCGCCCGGTGGCGTGCACCTCCGCCACCCGCTCGACCGCGGCCGGCGACATCACCGCCAGCCACAGCCCGCCGTCGCTGGCGAACGACTTCTGCGGCGCGAAGTAGTAGACGTCGGTCTCGGCGATGTCGACCGGCAGACCACCGGCGCCGGACGTCGCGTCGACCAGGACCAGAGCGCCGTCGTCGGCTCCGGCCACCCGACGCAGCGGCATCGCCACGCCGGTGGAGGTCTCGTTGTGGGTCAGGGCGTACGCGTCGACGCCGGCCTCGGCGCGCGGCAGCGGGTGGGTGCCGGGTTCGCTGCTCACGACGCTGGGGTCGGCGAGGAACGGGGCGGCCTTGGTGGCCGCGGCGAACTTCGAGGAGAACTCGCCGAACACCACGTGCTGCGAGCGCTCGCGCACCAGGTTGAGCACCGCGATGTCCCAGAACGCCGTGGTGCCGCCGTTCCCGAGGACCACCTCGTAGCCCTCCGGCATCCCGAACAGCTCGGCCAGCCCGGTGCGAACCCGGCGTACGACGTCCTTGACGGTCTTCTGCCGGTGCGAGGTGCCGAGGTACGACGAGCCGGTGGCGGCCAGTGCGGCCAGCGCCTCGGGTCGGACCTTCGAGGGGCCGGAGCCGAACCGGCCGTCGCGGGGCTTGAGGGCGTCGGGGATGACGATGTCGCTCACGGCGCCAGCCTAGGCGACCCGTTCAGTGGCGCGTTCCGACAGTTCGACGGGTGAAATATCTGTCCGAACGCGCCACTCGACGCGGGGCGCGGGGGTGGTGGTCAGTCGGTCCAGCCGCGGACCTCGGAGGGCTTGCGGGGCGCCTCACCGACGTACCGCGCCGAGGGCCGGATCAGCCGGCCGGTGCGCTTCTGCTCCAGGATGTGGGCCGACCAGCCGGCGGTGCGGGCACAGGTGAACATCGGCGTGAACATGTGCGGCGGCACCTCGGCGAAGTCCAGGACCACCGCGGCCCAGAACTCGACGTTCGTCTCCAGCACCCGGTCGGGACGGCGGGCCCGCAGCTCCTCGAGGGCGGCCTTCTCCAGCGCGGCCGCGATCTCGTAGCGGGGTGCGCCGAGCTCCCGGGCGGTGCGGCGCAGCACCCGGGCCCGCGGGTCCTCGGCCCGGTAGACCCGGTGGCCGAAGCCCATCAGCCGCTCACCCCTGTCGAGCACCCCCTTGACGTACGCCGTCGCGTCGCCGGTCTCCTCCACGCCGTCGAGCATGTGCAGCACCCGCGACGGTGCGCCGCCGTGCAGCGGTCCGGACATCGCTCCGACGGCCCCGGACAGGCAGGCCGCGACGTCGGCGCCGGTCGAGGCGATCACCCGGGCGGTGAAGGTCGAGGCGTTCATGCCGTGCTCTGCGGCCGACGTCCAGTAGGCGTCGACGGCCTGCACGTGTCGCGGGTCCGGCTCGCCACGCCAGCGGATCATGAACCGCTCGACGATGGTCGAGGCCTTGTCGACCTCGGACTGCGGGATCATCGGCAGCCCGATGCCGCGGGCCGACTGGGCGACGAACGACAGCGCCATCACCGAGGCGCGGGCCAGGTTGTCGCGGGTCTCGTCCTCGTCGATGTCCAGCAGCTGCCGGAACCCCCACGCCGGCGCCAGCATCGCCAGGGCGCTCTGCACGTCGACCCGCACGTCGCCGGAGTGCACCGGCAGCGGGAACGGCTCGGCCGGTGGCAGGCCCGGGTTCATCTCGTTGTCGACCAGCAGGCCCCACACGTTGCCGAAGGACACCTGGCCGACCAGGTCCTCGATGTCCACGCCGCGGTAGCGCAGCGAGCCGCCCTCCTTGTCAGGCTCGGCGATCTCGGTCTCGAAGGCGATGACGCCCTCGAGACCGGGCTTGAAGTCGGGGTCGCTGGTGGCCGTCGTCATGGAGCGGCATTCTGTCCCGAGGGGGGCACCGCTGTCGCCTCGGGGCGTGCCAGAGTGGCCGCGTGCAGCCTTCAGCGCCGCGCGAGGGAGGCCCCGACCCGGCCGTCATGCGCAGGATCTACGAGAGCTCCGGCGTCGATGTCGAGGACCTCGGACCGGACCCCGTGGTGGCCTTCGGCCGGTGGTTCGCCGACGCGGCGGCCGCGGGTGTCGCCGAGCCGAACGCGATGGTGCTCGCCACGGCCGCCGCGGACGGTACGCCGGCAGCGCGAACGGTGCTGCTCAAGGGGTACGACGGGCGCGGCCTGCGGTTCTTCACCAACCTCGGCTCCGCCAAGGCCGCCGACCTGGCGGCGAACCCGCGCGCCGCCCTGGTCTTCCCGTGGCACCAGGTCGGGCGGCAGGTGCGGGTCACCGGGGCGGTGGTCGGGCTGGGCCGGGCCGAGGTCGACACGTACTTCGCGACGCGCCCACGGGAGTCGCAGCTCGGCGCGTGGGCCAGCCCGCAGTCGCAGGTGGTGGCCTCGCGCGCCGAGCTGGACGCGGCGCTGCCGGGGGTCGAGGCGCGGTTCCCCGCCGAGGTGCCGGCGCCGCCGGGCTGGGGCGGCTTCCGGGTGGTGCCCGACGTCTGGGAGTTCTGGGCCGGCCGGACCGGGCGGCTGCACGACCGGCTGCGCTACCGGCGTACCGACCAGGGCTGGACGATCGAGCGCCTCGCCCCCTGACACACGCCCCCAGACATGCAGCGACCCGCGAGCCTCACCGTGGAGGGGACGTGTCCTCCACAAGCCCGCGGGTCGGGTGACTGCCTGGGATTCGCCGGCCACGGAGCCGGTGATCCGACGGCGTCGGTTCTGCACGTGGCGCTAGCTGGCAGCCACCTCACGCGTCCGATAAGTACTCAAGAGTTCGGACCACCTCCCTTCCGTGTACTTCCACGCTACGACCTGACCCCGCCGACCACAACGAATTAGGTCGAAGGCCTTCTACGACGTCGATGCCTGCGGTGTCCGCAGGGCGATCCACACGGCCTCGGCGCGGCCCAGCACCCGGCCGTCGCCGTCGTACGCCGTCGAGGCGGTGAACGTCTTGCGCCCGTCGTCACGCAGGTGCCGGCCGACCACGACGTAGGGGTCACCGACGACGGGGCTGGCGTCCACGGCCGCGGTCATCCGGCCGAGCACCATCGGCCGGCCCACCAGGTCGCTGGTCCAGCCGCCGGGGCAGTCCAGCGCTGCCCACACCACCCGCGCGGGCACCGTGCCGTCCGGCTCGCGACCGACGCGTCGGGGAACCAGGCGGTGGCGACCGTGTCCGGCCGACCGGGCAGCCGGCCGGGGCGCAGCCCGAGCCCGTCCGGCGCCGGCCGGTCGGGTCCGCAGACGAAGCAGCCGGGGAACGGGTGGCCGGACTCCCCGGCGTAACCGGCCATCGCGGCCTGCGCGGTCGCCAGGTCGACCGGCCCGACCAGCTCACCGGCGAGGTCGGCCGCGCGTGCCTCGGCGATGACGGCACCGCCGAACCCGAGGGTCGTCAGGCCGTGGTCGTCGGTGCGCACGTCGAGGTCGACCTCCAGGGGTGGCGGGTGCCGCAGGGTCACCTCGGCCGGTCCGCGCAGGCCGCTGAGCTCGACCAGCCGACCGGCGAGCCAGCCGCCGTTGGCGCTGCCCGGCGGCCCGGCAAACCGGCCCGGGACGACCAGGCTGACCGCGTCGGTGGTGCTCACAGCGCGTCGGCCGCGGCCCGCAGCCCGCCAGGGTCCACGTCGGCCGGCACGAACTCCTGCGCGCTCACGCCTGCATTCTTACCGCCCCGGCCCGGGCCTCGGACCGGCCGGGTGCGCGAGAATGCCGCGCGTGAGCGACCTCATCGACACCACCGAGATGTACCTCCGCACGGTCTTCGAGCTGGAGGAGGAGGGTGTCGTGCCGCTCCGGGCTCGGATCGCCGAGCGGCTGGGGCAGTCCGGGCCGACGGTGTCGCAGACCGTCGCGCGGATGGAACGGGACGGCCTGCTCAGCGTCGAGGGCGACCGCCACCTCGAGCTCAGCGCGCACGGCCGGTCGCTGGCCACCCGGGTGATGCGCAAGCACCGGCTCGCCGAGTGCCTGCTGGTCCAGGTGATCGGCCTCGACTGGGAGCTGGTGCACGAGGAAGCCTGCCGCTGGGAGCACGTCATGTCCGACACGGTCGAGCGCCGGCTGCTCGACGTCCTCGGGCACCCCACTGTGTCGCCGTACGGCAACCCGATCCCGGGCCTGGACGAGCTGGGAGAGGAGGACACCGACCCGCTGCGCGGCGCCGAGGGCCTGATCACCCTGGACCGGGTGGTCGTGCAGGATGGTTCCGCCGTGGTCGTCCGGCGGCTGGCCGAGCCGCTGCAGGGCGACACCGCGCTGATGTCGCGGCTGCACCGGGCCGGCGTCCGGCCCGGCTCGTCGATCACGGTCGGCCCGACGGCGGCCGGGCTGCTCGTCGGCTCCGGCGGTGAGACCACCGAGATCAGCACCGAGGTCGCCTCGCACGTGTTCGTCAGCGCCCCCTGAACGCCCGCCGTGAGACGCTCGGGGACATGCGCAGCGTCACGGTTCACGAGCTCAAGGGCGTCGTCGAGCAGGGCAACGGGCAGGTGGTCGACGTCCGAGAGCCCTGGGAGTACGCCGAGGGGCACGTCCCCGGTGCCCGGCTGGTCCCGCTGGCCCAGGTCCCGACCCTGGTCGGGGACCTGCCCACCGACGAGCCGGTCTACCTGGTCTGCGCGGTGGGCAGCCGCAGCGGGCAGGCCGCCCGGTTCCTGTCCCAGCAGGGCATCGACGCGGTGAACGTCGACGGCGGCACCGGCGACTGGCTGGCTGCCGGGTACCCCGTCGAGCGCTGAAGATCACCTGGTCGGCCCACGACGCGCCGACGCGCCCCGGGTTTGGATCTCCCAGCGTCCGTCCCGTAGCCTCTTCCGCGCCTGCCCGGATCCTCCGGGTCGGCGCACGAGCGGTCGCCGAATCCTGCCTCGCTCGTGCAGTAGTACGACAGTCGCCTGGCAGGAGCGGGGGACCCACGATTCGTGGGCCCTCAGGGGTCCTAGGGGTGAAGCCGTACCGGTCCGAAGCGGCCGGGGCGGCCGGGCTATCTCCGCCCGAACCCGACAGCTCACCTCGTAGGCGTCGGAGAGGATCCCGTTTGTCCAAGCACCGTCGTCCGACGCGCATGCGCCGCCTCGGCAACCTCGCGAGCCAGAGTCCCCTGCAGCTGGGCATCGCCGCCGGCGTCGCCGGCACCCTCTCGGTCACGGGCACCGTCGTCGCGTCGGCCGCCGACTCCACCACTGTCGCGACCAAGCCGCGGACAGTGAATCCGGTCGCCGCGGTCGCCGAGAACCCCGCGGACCTCTCCAGCGCCACCGGGCAGCAAGGGCTGAAGGACGCGGTCGCCGCGGCTCAGGAGCAGCGCCAGGCCGACCTCGCGAAGGCCAGGGCCCGCGCGGCCGCCAAGCGCGAGGCCGCTCGCAAGGCCGCCGCCGAGCGCCGCGCGACCGAGCGTGCGGAGGCACGGGCGTCGAAGGCTCGGACCTTCTCCTCGGCATCCCGCGGCGTCGAGCGCACCAGCGCCTCGGCCGGCAACGCCCTGCAGCTCGCCGCCTAGGTCGGCGTCCGGTGCCTACTACTGCTACGGCGGGATGGCCCCAACGCGTTCGACTGCTCCGGCTTCACGATGCTACGTCTTCTCCAAGATGGGCATCTCGCTGCCGCACTCGTCCTCGGCCCAGCGCTCGATGGTGCAGAGCGTGTCCAGCCCCCAGCCCGGCGACCTGGTGTTCGTCTACAACGGCGGCGGCGGCAGTGTCGGTCACGTCGCCATCTACGCCGGTGGTGGATACTGGTGGGAGGCCTCGAACCCGAGCATGGGCGTCGGCAAGCACCGCGCCTGGTCCTCCAACGTCTCCTACGGCCGGATCCTCTAGCCAGCGGCCACGACCCGCCGGGCGAACCCGCCCCCCCACGAGAGTGCGGGCTGACACCCCCCCGTCAGTCCGCATAGGGACCCTGAAGCCATCCCCCCCGGCTCCGGGGTCCCGCCCTTTCCGCCACGCTCAGTCCGGCAGTTGCTCGACGGCCACCAGGCGGGACCGGTCATCGAGGTGCAGCAGGGCCAGCGCCCCCTTCGGCAGCTCGGCCAGGCCGTTGGCTGCCTGGCGGCCGTCGCCCCAGGTCGCGGTCAGCCCGGCCACCAGGTCCGCGATCACCTCACGCTGACCGCACCATGCCGCGTTGCCCTGACTGCCGGACCCGCCAGTCCCGTCCAGCAGGGCGGCGACCTCGGCGGTGCCGCGCGCCGGGTCACCCTCGAAGGCACCTGCCGTGGTCGCGGGCAGAACCTCGACGTCGACGCCCGCGGCGCGGCAGAACGGCTCGAGGGTCTGCCGGCAGCGCAGCACGTCGGCGGTGCCGGCCCGGCGCACGTCGTACGCCGCGAGCAAGGCCGCGAGAGTCACCGCACGGGCCTCGCCCGGTGAGTCCAGCGGACGGTCGGCGTCCGCGCCCTGCCAGGTCTGCCTGTCCCCGGCCGAGGCGTGCCGCACGACGACCAGCGCATGAGTACGCCGGGCGTCCGCCGCGAACTGCTCGAGGATCCGTCGGTCCCGCTCGGGCGCCAGCCTGCCCAGCGCGGCAGGCAGCCGGCCCCACCACAGCTCATCGACCTCGCGGCTGGCCACGAACGCTCCGCCGGAGGCCTCGCAGGCCCAGTACCGCACCCGCTTGGGCCCGGCCGGCGTGGGGTAGCGCAGCGACCCGATGCGTCGTCCGGGCCGGGCGGCGAACCCGGTCTCCTCGGCGATCTCGCGCAGCGCGCCGAGCAAAGGGTGCTCGCCCGGGTCGAGCTTGCCCTTCGGCAGCGACCAGTCGCCGTACTTCGGTCGGTGCACCAGCGCCACCTCGGGGCCGGCCGGGTCACCGCGCCACAGCACACCCGCCGGCGGCCTCGATCTGCGGCACGGGTCAGGCCTCCACCGGCCGCCGTCGGCGACCGATCAGGCCCTGCTGCAGGTCGAGGAGACCGGGGCGGCGCGGGGTCCGCTGCCAGGTGCCGTCGGGGCCGAGCCACCAGTGGTCGACGTCCTCGCCCCAGGCAAGCTTGAGCAGCGCGGCGAGCTGGCTGCGGCTCTCGGGGTCCGACACCCTTACCAGGGCCTCGACCCGCCGATCGAGGTTGCGGTCCATCAGGTCGGCGCTGCCGATCAGGACATCGGCGTCGGCACCGGATCCGAACCGGTACAGCCGCGAGTGCTCGAGGAAGCGGCCGAGCACGCTGCGCACACGGATCGTCTCGGACAGCCCGGGTACGCCGGGTCGCAGCGCACACATCCCGCGCACCAGCAGGTCGATCGGCACGCCGGCCTGCGACGCGTCGTACAGCGCGTCGATCAGGGTTTCGTCGACCAGGCTGTTGACCTTCACCGAGATACCGGACCGCTTGCCCTTCGCGGCCCGCCTGGCCTCACGGGAGATGAAGGACATCAGCCCGGGACGCAACGTGTCTGGCGCGACGAGCAGGGTGTCGTAGTCGCGATGCCGCGTGTAGCCGGAGAGGTGGTTGAACAGGTCGGCGACATCGACACCGACGGCGAGGTCGGCCGTGAGCAGCCCGAGGTCCTCGTAGACCCGTGCCGTCTTCGGGTTGTAGTTACCGGTTCCGACATGCACGTAACGGCGCAGCCGGCCGTCGGGCTCGGTGCGCACGACGAGGGCCAGCTTGCAGTGCGTCTTCAGCCCGACCAGCCCGTACACGACGTGGCAGCCGGCCTGCTCGAGCTTGCGGGCCCAGCGGATGTTGGCCTGCTCGTCGAACCGGGCCTTGATCTCCACCACGACCAGCACCTGCTTGCCGGCCCTGGCCGCGTCGACGAGAGCGTCCACCACGGCCGACTCGCCGCTGGTGCGGTAGAGCGTGAGCTTCAGCGCGAGCACCGCCGGGTCGGCCGCCGCCTGCTCGATGAACGCCTGCACACTGGTCGTGAACGAGTCATAGGGGTGGTGCAGCAGCACGTCGCCGTTGCGCAGGGTGGCGAAGACGTCGCCGGTGCCGCCGTCCGGCCCGCGCAGCGCGGGGTGGGTCTGCGGTACGAAAGCGGGGGAGCGCAGGTCCGGCCGGGCCTCGGTCTCGGACAGTGCCCAGAGGGCCGACAGGTCGAGCGGCGCCGCCGACCGGTAGACCTCGTCCGCGGTGATGCCGAGCTCGCGCACCAGCAGCTCGAGGACCCGGTCGCTCATGTCGTCCGCGACCTCGAGCCGCACCGGCGCGCCGAACCGGCGTCGCGACAGCTCGCGCTCCAGGGCGTGCAGCAGGTCCTCGGCGTCGGCGTCGACCTCGAGGTCCTCGTTGCGGGTCACCCGGAACGCCGAGGTCTCGACCACCGTCAGGCCCGGGAAGACCTGGTCCAGGTGTGCAGCGATGACGTCCTCGAGCAGCACCATCCGGGTGCCCGCGGGTCCGGCCGGCAGCAGTCGGGGCAGCAGCGGCGGCACCTTCACCCGGGCGAAGTGCTCTGACCCCTTCTCGTCGGCCACCACGACCGCGAGGTTCAGCGAAAGCCCGGAGATGTACGGGAACGGGTGCGCCGGGTCGACCGCCAACGGGGTGAGGACCGGGTGGATGTGCTCGGTGAAGACCGTGCCCAGCTGGCGTCGCTCGTCCTTCGCCAGGTCGCCCCACCGCACCACGGCAAGGTCCGCGTCGGCCAGCCCCGGGAGCAGCTCGTCGATGACCAAGCGGGTCTGCGCGGCGACCAGGTCGTGGGCGATCGCCGAGACCCGGTCCAGCCGTTCGCGCGGCGTGGCGCCGGTCGGACCGGGAGTCGTGACGCCGGCCGTCACCCGGCCGCGCAGGGCGGCGACCCGCACCATGAAGAACTCGTCGAGGTTGCGGGAGAAGATCGCGACGAACCGCACCCGCTCGAGCAGCGGGACATCGGGGTCGGCGGCCAGCTCGAGGACCCGGCTGTTGAAGTGCAGCCAGCTCGCGGTCCGGTCGAGGAACCGGTCGGCCGGGAGCCGGGTGGTGTCCGGCGCCGGGGCAGCGGCAGTGTCCTCGATCTCCTCTGCGCTCTCGTCGGCGTACCGGGGCGGCTCCGGCTCGACGCCGTCCGGCCACGTCGCTGCAGCGGTGCTCACGGCCCCCATGGTGCCCGCCCGGACCCGCGCCCACCAGGACGAAGGTGAACGACCGGTGAACGGCGCGTGGCGACTCGCCCGCCGACGAGCCTGCGAGCCCTTCGACCTCTGGCGTGGCGCACGGCCGGATGCTTGCATGCGGTCATGGCCATCCACCCCGGTGTCGAGTCGAGCGTCGAGCGACTGGAGGTCGTCGCGTCCGTGCGTCCGCGGCTCACCGATGTGGGGAACGGTGCCGACGTCGACCGCCTCATCGAGGAGGCGCTCGACGAGCTCACGCCGGCGAGCGTGTCGACCTACCTGCCGATCCTGGTCGAGCGCCGGGTCCGCGACCGGATCGAGCACCGGCCGGGGATCCCGACCTAGCCCCGACGCGAGGGGTCCGGGCGCTGCGCGGGGGCCTTGCGCAGGTACATGTCCGCGTCGGCTGCGGCGATCAGCCCGTCCGGCGTCTCGCCGGGCGCTCCGGTCACCCGGACCCGGCCGACCGTGACCGCGAGATCGACGGTGGTGCCGCCGACGTCGATGGGTGCGGCCACCGCGGCCCGCAGCCGCTCGACCAGGTCGGTCATGCCGTCGTCGCTGAGGTCCTCGGTGACGATGACGAACTCGTCACCGCCGAACCGTGCGGTGGTGTCACCGGAGCGGACCTGGGCCTCGAGGCGCCGCGCGACGATCGCGAGCACCTGGTCGCCGAAGGCGTGCCCCAGGGTGTCGTTGACCGGCTTGAACGCGTCGAGGTCGCAGAACAGCACGGCGCCGGTGCGCGGCTCGCGCCGGGCCGAGTCGATGGCGTTCTGCACGCGCTCGGTCAGTGCGCTGCGGTTGAGCAGGCCGGTCAGCGGGTCGATGCGGGCCTGCCGGGTCAACTCCTGGTGCTCGGCCCGCCGGTCGCCGATGTCCTCGAACTGGCTGATGCCGTACAGCGCCCGGCCGGCGCGGTCGCGCACGACCGATGTCTGCAGCGAGACCCACACCACGTGCCCGTCGGCGTGCAGGTAGCGCTTGTCGAGCTGGTACAGCTCGATCTCGCCGTCGATCGCGCGGCGCACCACCTCGTGGTCGGTGGCCTGGTCGTCCGGGTGCGTGATGTCGCGGATCGACAGGGACTCCAGCTCGCGGCGGCTGCGGCCGAGCATCCGGGACATCGCCTCGTTCACTCTCAGGAAGCGCCCAGCGGTCTCCGCCTTGAAGTCGACGAGCGACATGCCGAACGGTGCGTTCTCGAAGGCGATCCGGAACGACTCCTCGCTGGCGCGCACCCGTGAGACGAGCCGGGCGTTGTCGATGGCGATGCCGGCCTGCGTGGCGTACATCTCGAGCAGCGCGCGCTGCACCTCGTCCGGCCGCCGGCCGCCCTCGGGCAGGTCCACCGACAGGATGCCCACCAGGCTGCCGGACACCGAGTGCATCGGGGCGAACAGCGCATCCATCGGGTGCCACGCGTCCGGTTCGTCGCTCACCGGGATGTCCGGCACCCAGGACGTGAGGCCGGACAGGTCCGGCTCGGTGTAGGGCACGTAGCGCAGCGAGCCCCAGGCCTGGGATCGGTCGATCTCCTCCTGCCAGGTGCCGATGTCGCTGGTGCTGCCCAGCAGGGTCGAGCTCACGTCGGACGGTCCGGCCACGGCGACGACCTCGACGGCGCCGTCGTCCTCGACCAGGTTGACCGTAGCCACGCCGAAGCCCAGCCCCTCGACCACGCCGTCCACGACGGCCGTCAGGGTGGTCGTCAGGTCCGGATCCGCGTTCAGCCGGAGGATCAACCGCTGCAGCTCGCGCATAGCGGGCAGGCTGACATCGCTCACCGGTGGTCCGACCTCCATCCCCGAGTGGGGACCTTGCCCCCGTCGCCGAGATACCAGTCCTCGACTGCGTCTATATCGGCGTCGCTTTGCTCCGTCTTGACCTTCTTTGCTGATCCATGGGGCAGTCAGCGAGCGAGCAGCTCGTCGAGGCGCTCGTAGCCCTCGCGGACGCCGGTCTCCATGCCGCCGGCGACGAACGCGTCGCGTCCCTCGAACGAGTCGACGAGTGACGTCGCGGTCAGCCGGGTCCGGCCGTTGCCGATGTCCTCGAGGACCAGCCGCTCCAGGGCGACGCTGTCGGGGTACCCCTCGAACGTGAACGTCTGGACGATCAGCTCCGACGGGCGTACCTCGTGGAAGCAGCCGTTGAAGCCGTACTCCTCGCCTTCGCGCGTGTGGACGTACCGGTAGGACCCGCCGGTGCGGCAGTCGTAGTGGTCGATCGTCATCGTCAGGTCGCGCGGGCCGAGCCACTCGACGATCAGCTCGGGGTCGGTGTGGGCACGGAAGACCTTCTCCCGCGGTGCGTCGAACTCACGGATGATCCGGACGAGAGGCACGTCGGGGTCGGCGATGATCTCGGTCTCGTGGGTGCGGGTGGTGGTCATCGTGCTGCTCCTGTCGCGGGTGGCGGGGTGGGTTCTACGTCGTCGGGCATGGTCCGGAGGAGGTCGTCGAGGCGGCGGTAGCGCTCCTCCGCCTGGCGGCGGTAGCGCTCGATCCACTTGGTCATCAGGTCGAAGACCTCCGCCTCGAGATGCACCGGCCGGCGCTGCGCCTCCCGGCTGCGGCTGACCAGACCGGCGTCCTGCAGCACCTTGAGGTGCTTGGAGACGGCCTGGAGCGACACGTCGTACGGCTCGGCCAGCTCGTTGACGGTGGCATCGGCCACCGCGAGTCGCGCGACCATGTCGCGACGGGTGGGATCGGCCAGGGCCGAGAAGACCCGTGACAGTGCATCAGCCGGCACGGCGTCCCTCCATGTGTGTTCAACCATCGGGTTGAACAACAACGTAGACGCGACGCTCACTGTTGTCAACCAGTTGATTGAATACAGCCCGGGCTGACGGGAGATCCCGAGGCACCAGGGCTGCCGCTGCGACTCTCCGGACGGCCTCTGCACCGGCCTGTCGCGTGTGCGTCGGCGCATGTCACGGGCTGTATGCTCGCCGTTGGTTTCCCGACGAGGGAGTGTTCATGCTGAAGTACCTGGACGCCGGCACCGGCAGCATGCTGGTGCAGATGGCTGTTGCGGGCGTGGCCGGCGCCGCGGTGTTCTTCAAGATCTTCTGGGCGAAGATCACCGGGCCGTTCCGGCGCAACCGCTCCGACGACGGGATCGAGACCGAGCGCGACCACGCGCACCGGGGCTCGCAGCCTCAGCCTGCTGACGACTGACGGGTGGGAGTGCTCGAGACGTCCAGCGTCGACCCAGCATCGTTCCGCGACCCGGACAGCACCGTCCTGCGGGTCGGCGACCAGATCCTGAGGCGGCTGTCACCGGCCGCGGCGCTGGACTGGCACAAGTTGGCCGGCACCACCTTCCTCGGTGACCGCGTGAGCAAGGGCGACATCGTCGCCACCGATGCGGTGTCGGACGCCGAGCGCGCGGAGATCGCGGACCGGGCCAGCTGGCCGGTCGTCCTGCGTCACGAGCGCATCCCGTTCGTCTCCTATCCCTACGAATGGTCCTTCTCGCAGCTCCAGGACGCCGGCGCGCTGCACATCGACCTGCTGCTCGATGCCCTCGGCGAGGGCATGACGATGAAGGACGGCTACGCCTACAACCTGCAGTTCCGCGGCTCGGCGCCGGTGTTCATCGACATCGGATCGTTCGAGGGGTACAGCGGCGGACCGTGGCCGGGCTATCGGCAGTTCTGCCAGACGTTCCTGTTCCCGCTGCTGCTCCAGGCGCACAAGAACTTCTCGTTCCGTGCCTTGCTGCGCGGCCAGGTCAACGGCATCGAGCCCGGGCAGATGCGCGGCCTGATGAGCGGCACCGACCTCGCCAAGGCCGGCGTGCTCAAGCACGTGGCGCTGCACAGCGCGATGGACTCCCGCAATGCCGACAAGGGCGACGGCTCGCGGGCGACGGCAGACCAGCTGCGCAAGTCCGGGTTCTCCGACGCGGTCGCGGCTGCCGCGGCGAAGAACGTCGGCACCCTGGTGCGCAAGCTGCGTTGGAAGCCGGGCGACTCGCACTGGACGACGTACCAGCAGACGAGCAGCTACACCGACAGCGAGCGGGACCAGAAGAAGGCGTTCGTCCGCGAGGCCCTCAGCCAGCGGCACGCCGGCCTGCTGCTCGACCTCGGCTGCAACGACGGGACGTTCTCGCTGTTGGCCCAGGACTTCGCCGACTACGTGGTCGCGCTCGACAACGACGAGCAGACGATCGACCTGATGTACCGGCGACTCCGGGCCGACGGCAACACCAAGATCCTGCCGCTGGTGATGGACCTGACCGACCCGTCGCCGGCCATCGGCTGGCGTTCGCAGGAGCGTCCGTCGTTCCTCGACCGGGCCAAGCCGGACGCTGTGCTGGCGCTGGCGCTGGTCCACCACCTGGCGATCGGGGCCAACATCCCGCTCCCCGAGGTGGTCTCCTGGCTGCACAGCCTGGGCGGGCGCCTGGTCGTGGAGTTCGTCGGCCCCGACGACCCCATGAGCCGCCGCCTGCTGTCGAACAAGCCGGCCGGGTTGTTCCCCGACTACCGGCCCGAGGTGTTCGAGAAGCTGCTGGGGGAGCGTTTCGAGATCGAGCGCCAGGTGACGCTGGAGAGCGGCACCCGGACGCTGTACTCCGCAGTTCCCCGTGCCTGACGACGAGGCAGTCGCCCTTCCGCGCACCACCCCGTCGCCGTGGCGGCGGCTGGCCGAGCTCTTCGTCCTCTGCTCGTTCGCGATCGCCCAGCCGCTGCTGGACATCACCGGGCGGAGTCCGGAGACCTTCGTCTTCTACCGGGTCGGCGGACTCGAGGTCGTCCTGTACGCCGCGATCGTCGTCGTCGTACCGCCGGTCGTGCTGTGGCTCGCGGTGAGTGCGATCACCCTTCTCTCCACGCCCGCGGGCCGGATCGCACAGGCCGTCGTCGCCGGCGCCTTGATCGGCCTGACCGCCTTGCAGGCCGCCAAGAAGGTGTCCGAGCTGCGCGGCCCGGTGCTGGTGGTCCTCGCCCTGGTCGTCGCGGTCGGCGCCCTGTCGATGTACGCGCGCAGCACGGCGGTCCAGAGCTTCGTGACCTACCTGACCCCCGCGCCGCTGGTGTTCGCCCTGCTCTTCGTCCTCACCTCGCCGACCGGTGACCTCGTGCGCCCCGCGGAAGCCGGGTCCGCCGGCGGGGGCGGCCGGGCCGGCGGTACCACACCGCCGATCGTGATGGTGCTGCTCGACGAGCTCCCACTCGTGTCGCTGCTGGACTCGGCCGGCCAGGTCGACGAGAGGGTCTACCCGAACTTCGCCCGGCTGGCCGGCACCAGCCACTGGTTCCGCAACGCCACCGGCATCGGGTCGTTCACGTCGTACGCCGTGCCGGGCATGCTGTCGGGACGCTACCCGGACGAGAAGCTCGTCCCGTCCTACGTCGACCATCCCGACAACCTCTTCTCGTTCCTCGCCCCGGACTATCGGATCCGCGCCTTCGAGACGATCACCCAGCTCTGCGACCCGGCCCGTTGCGACAACACCGACCCCGCCGGCGGCGACGGTGGCCTGCGCGGCCTCCTCGGCCAGACCTGGCAGGTGGCCAGGACGCTCGCCAAGCCCTACGACGACGACTCGCCCGCCTCGGACCAGTTCGCCGAGAAGTCGGCCGGCACGGTGACCACGACCAAGAGGAGCGCCGACACCCTGACGGCGCCGAAGTGGAAGACGCTCAAAGCCAATCAGCCGGAGCGGTTCCAGCGCTTCATCGCCGGACTGCGTCCGCGGGACAAGCCGACGTTGAACTTCCTGCACCTGCTGCTGCCGCACCACCCGTGGCGGTACCTGCCCTCCGGAGCGACCCACCCGGACAAGCTGCTCGGCGGCCGCAAGGGCGGGTGGGCGAACCATGCCTGGCCGATGGCCGTGAACCGGCAGGCGCAGCTCCTGCAGCTGGCGTACACCGACCGCTTGCTCGGCGAGGTCATCGACCGCCTCGAGAAGCAAGGGATCTGGGACGACGCGCTGGTCGTGGTGACCGCCGACCATGGCGAGGGCTTCCTCCCTGGCGGGGCCGGCCGGAAGCTCACCGACGCGCCGGAGTCCCAGGCCCAGGTCGCCTGGGTCCCGATGTTCATGAAGGAACCTGGCCAGTCGAAGGGCACGACCAGCGACGCCAACTGGGAGCACGTGGACCTGCTCCCGACGTTGGCCGACGCGCTCGGCAGGCAGCTGCCGTTCAAGGTCGACGGCATCTCGCAGCTGTCCGGCTCGCGGGAGCGCAGCGAGAAGTACTGGTACAACTGGCCCGGTCGGCGCTCCGTCTTCCCCGAGTCGCCCGCCTTCCAGCTCGTCCAACAAGGCGTCACGGACACCTTTGTGGACGGCTCAGCGGGCCAGGCTGGGCTGTACACGGTGGGCAGTCGGCCCGACTGGATCGGCAAGCCCGTGTCGAGCCTGACCTCGCTGGGCGTCGATGTGGACGCTGCTCCGAGCCCGATGACCGCCAGCGTCTCCGACGAGCTCGACTTCGACGCGGTCGACCCGGCGAGCGGCAGCGTGCCGTCCCTGGTGACCGGCACGCTGCAGCGCTCGGCAGGTCGCGGCCCGGTCGTCATCGCCGTCAACGGCATTGTGGGGGCCGTGTCGGAGATCTATCCCGAGGCCAAGAAGCCGTCGTTCGCCGGCCTGGTCAACGACGCGCTGTTCCGCGCCGGGGACAACGACCTGGCGCTGTACGAGATCGTCGGGGACACCACCCCGCGACTGCGGCCGGTCAGGCTCCGCTGAGCGTGCGGCCACGCTCGCGGGCGCCAGCGACTGAAGGTGCTGGCGCCTTCCGCCGATGGTGCTGAGGTGAGCCTTGTGGGTCCTCCTCGCCCGGTTGCGCCCGCAAGGGGCAGCCGAGGCGATGAGGCCTTTCCCGCGGCCCCCTCGGCGACCTCCCGCCGCCAGGACCCCGAGCGGCGCGCGGCCTACCTCGAGGCGTACGAGATCTTCGAAGGTGCCCAGAGCGAGGACCACGTCAGCGCGGTTGCCCGCATGGCCGCGATGGCGGCGGAGGCCGACCGGCGCAGCTGGCACGAGGTGACCTTCGTGCTCGCCGCCGCAGAGACGGTGCACGCGATGACCCGCCCGGAGAACACCTCCGACCCGGCACCACTGGTGCGCGCCCTGCTTGCGCCGGGCCGAGGCGATGGACGCGCCCGCGTTCGTGGCGATGGCGATCGGGTTCCGGGCGATCATCGCTTCGGCCACCGGCGATGCGGCGACCCTGCTGGCGGACGTCGGTCGTGCCGTCGCACTGTTGGACGACACCGACCAGCCGCCGCTCGATCGCTGCACCGGGTACGTCGTCGTCGCCGCTGCCCTGAACACCCTGCAGCTCTGGGAACTGGTCGACGAGATGTACACCCGGGCGGCGGAGCTCAGCCCCATCTGCGAAGCCCCGGCGCAGGCGGCCGCAGTGGCGGTCAACCGGGTGCTCACCCGGCTGGAGTGGGCCTGCGCCCTGCTCGAGGACGGCGACCGGCGCGGGAGCCGCGAGCAGCTCCAGCGCGCAGAGGCGGCGGTGCCGGAAGCGCTGGCCGAGCGGCTGCCCGCGCTCTGGCGGCAGGACGTGGAGGCCTGCAGCGACATCGTGCGGCTGCTCCGCGGTGCGGACCCGGTCCCGATGGCGGAGGCCCTCGTCGGGCACCGCAGGCAGCTGGTGGGCAGCAGCGACCTCGAAGTGCTGCCGCTGCTCGACGCGGCCTGGGCGCTGGCCCTCGTCCAGCACGGTCACGTCTCGGCTGCCGTCACGGCGGCGAGGGATCTGGCCCCGACCAGCTCGTCCTCGTCCGGCGCGAGGAGCTTCCCGCTCTGGGTCCGTGCCGAGGTGCTGGCCGCCGAGGCTCCGTCCGCGGCGACGTCGGCGCAGCGGGACCACGCCGACCTCGTCGGACGGCTGCACCGCGAGTCACGGCTGGCCGTGCTCGGCGCAGCCCACGCCCAGATCGCAGTGGAGCGACGGCGTTCCGAGCACGACCGTCTGGCGCACCAGGTCAATACCGACGCCCTCACCGGGCTGAGCAACCGGCGGACCTTCGACGCCTGGCAGCAGGCCCCGGGCGCAGTACGCGGCACGACCGCCCTGCTTCTCGTCGACCTGGACGGCTTCAAGGCCGTCAACGACACCTATGGACACGGCTGCGGTGACGAGGTGCTGCGACGGGTCGGCCGGTTGATCAGCGCCTCGATCCGGGCCGGCGACCTGGCGTTGCGGCTGGGCGGGGACGAGTTCGCCGTCCTCCTCCAGGACGACCTGCTGAGCGAGGCGGCTGTCGTGGAACGAGCCGTGGCGCTCCGAACCGCCATCGCGGGCGAACGGTGGTCAGAGCTCGCCGATGACCTGGCGATCACGGCAAGCATCGGGGTATCGGTGGCAGACCCGGCAGCTGCTGTCGCGTCGGGATCGTTGCCGTCCGCCGAGAGCATCTACCGGGCCGCCGACACGGCCCTGTACACCGCCAAGCGACGACGCACCGGCATCGTGGTCAGCACCGGAGAGCAGGCGGACCCGGTTCGGGCCACGGGCTAGCCGTCGCCGTACGGGTTGTAGGAGGAAGAACGCGACCGCCTTTCTCAGCCGGTTCTCATCTTCGCGGTCATGATGGGCTCATGCGGGTACTGGTCGCTGAGGACGACGTGCGCATGGCGGCGGCTCTGATGAGAGGGCTGCGCGGCGAGGGCATGGCGGTCGACGTGGCTGGAACCGGCGCCCAGACGGTGGCGCTCGCCGCCACCACCGAGTACGACGTGGTGGTCCTCGACGTGATGCTTCCCGGCGGCGACGGGTTCGAGACATGCCGCAGGTTGCGCGCCGACGGGCTGTGGGTGCCGGTGATCATGCTCACCGCGCGGGCCTCGGTCGACGACCGGGTCAAGGGACTCGACAGCGGGGCGGACGACTACCTGACCAAGCCGTTCTCGCTGGCCGAGCTGCTGGCCCGGATGCGCGCCCTCGTCCGACGCGGACCCGTGGAACGGCCGACCGAGCTGACCGTGGGGTCCCTCCGGCTGGACCCGGCCACCCGCGAGGTCCACCGGGGCGAGCTCCCGGTCGACCTGTCCGCGCAGGGAGTTCGCGCTGCTCGAGACCTTCATGAGGCGGCCGGGTCAGGTCCTCAGCCAGTCCCAGCTCCTGGAGTCGGTCTGGGACCTGGGCTACGAGCAGAAGTCGAACGTGGTCGAGGTCTACGTGCGGTACCTGCGCGAGAAGATCGACCGGCCGTTCGGCGTCTCGTCGCTGGAGACCGTGCGGGGAACCGGCTACCGCCTGCGCAGGGACGGCGGCGAATGACCAGGCGGCCCGCTCGCGGGGAGGCTCGATGAGCCGGCTACCGATCCGTGTGCGGCTCAGCGCCGCCTTCGCGATCGCCCTCGTGCTGGTGCTGTCGGTCGCAGCCCTGTTCGTCTACCTGCGCCTCCAGGAGAGCCTCGACGACACCGTCGACTCCGCCCTGGTGTCGCGGTACCAGGCGGTCTCGACAGTGACCAGGAGCCCCGGAACCCGGCTGACCCCGTCCTTCGCAGGGGAGGCGGAGGAGGGGTTCGCCCAGCTCGTCACTCCCGAGGGGGAGCTGATCGACTCGGCGGGTGGCGCGCGCGGCCCCGTACTCACGGCTGCGGAGGCGGCTCGCGCCCTCGACGGCCGGATCGTGCTCGAGCGGAAGGTGCCCGGCGTCGACGGCATGTCCCGGGTGCTCGCGCGACCTGTCGGGCCGGCCGGGTCAGGCGAGCGGGTCGTGGTGGTGGTCGGGCACTCCCTGGAGGACCGGGACGACGCGCTCTCTACCGTGGCCAGGTCGTTCGTGCTCGGTGGACTCGCCGCGGTCATGGTCGCATCGGCGCTCGGCTACGCGCTGGCGTCGGCCGCGATCCGACCGGTCGAGGCGATGCGCCGACGGGCGGAGCTCGTGTCGCTGCGCCAGGACGAGGAACTGCTCCCGCTGCCGAAGGCGCACGACGAGGTGCGGCGCCTCGGAACCACCCTGAACGAGATGCTCATCCGGCTGCGCCTGTCGTTCGACCGCGAGAGGCAGTTCGTCGCGGACGCGAGCCACGAGCTGAGGACACCCATCTCGGTGATCAAGGCCGAGCTCGAGGGCGCGTTGCGGACCGGTGACTACGGCCCAGGGGTGCGGGACGCCCTCGTCGCGGCCGTGGCGGAATGTGACCAGCTCGGGCAGCTCGCGGAGGATCTGCTCGTCCTGACCGTAGCGGGGGAGGGCCGCCTGCAGGTCCGGCCCGAGCCCGCGTCGGCGCGGGCGGCTCTGGAGGCGGTGCGTGACCGCTTCTCCGACCGCGCGGTCCACGCGGGGCGGCGGATCACCGTCGAGGTCGAGGGCGACCCGTTCGAGCTGCACGCCGACCCCCTCCTGCTGCGGCAGGCGCTGACCAACCTGGTCGACAACAGCCTGCGGCACGGGTCGGGTGACGTCGCGATCCGCGCCCGGGAAGCCGGCGACAGGCACGAGCTCGAGGTGAGCGATGCCGGGCCGGGCTTCGGACCGGACATGGCCCGCACCGCGTTCGACCGGTTCACCCGCGGGGACGCCGCCCGGACCCGGGGTGGGAACGGGCTGGGCCTGGCCATCGTCAAGGCCGTGGCCGAGGCTCACGGCGGCACCGCCGAGATCGAGCCCGACGGCCACACGGCGACCGTACGGCTGACATTCCCCGCCGGTCTCAGGAAGGTCTCAGGTAGCCGTCCTAGCGTCGGCAGTACACGTGGGACCCCGATCAAGGAGTGAGCATGCGCAAGAAGCTGACAGGCGCGATCGTCTTGGGTACCGCTGTGGCGGGGATCGCCGTCGGCGGTGTCGCCGTGGCCGGTACGGGTGCGGTGGCCGGCACGGGTGACGACGACCGTCCCATCACCGGAAGCGCTCTCGAGCAGGCCAGCGCCGCTGCGCTGGCGCATGCCGGCGGCGGCTCTGTGACGGAGACCGAGGTCGACGACGATGAGAGCTACTACGAGGTCGAGGTCGACCTCGGGGACGGCCGCCAGATGGACGTGCACCTGGACCGGCAGTTCGCCGTTGTGGGCGACGACATCGACGCCGACGACGACGCCGACGACGCCGACGAGGCCGACGACTCCGACGACACCGGCGCCGAGTCCGCGGATGACTGATCCGACCTGACCGACGCGTTGATGGTGGGAGGGGTCCCCGCGACAGGAGGTTCGACATGTCTGGGCTTCACGGTCCGCGCCTAGCGACGGGTGTTGATGCCACCAGCATCGCGCACGAGTTCTGCATGCAGGTGGCGGTTCCCCCTGATGGGGCAGAGCACATGCGGGTGGTCCTGGCGTACGACGTCACAGACCCCTACGCAGTCAGTGCGGAGTTCAACATCGCGCCCGGTGTCTGGGTCACCTGGGTTTTTGCCCGGCAGTTGCTGTCGCAGGGCTTGAACGAGCCGGCCGGCGAGGGCGACGTGCGCGTCTGGCCCTCCCGCCTCGGTCGGGAGCCTCGCGTGAACATCGCCCTGATGTCCGAGGACTGTCATGCGCACGTGCAGGCGACCGAGGCTGAAGTAGCGGGGTTCCTCCGAGAGAGCTACTCGTTGTGCCGTCCGGGCAAGGAGCACCGCCACCTCGACGTAGGTGAGGGCCTGAGGGCACTGCTCGAGCCCGGCACGAGTGGTTGATCACGAACCGCGGGGAACCGGCGCGGCCTAGGAGCGCGCGCGCTCGAGCACGTCGCGGGCCTGCTCGACGGCCTCCCGGTGCTCGGGGCGGGCGACCTCGGCCAGGTCGCGCAGCATCGCGTCGAGGCGCGGCCCGATGCGCACCGAGTCCTTGCCGTAGTGCGAGATCTCGGCGACAGCGAGCTGCAGCACCCCCGCGAAGGGCACCCGCCGCACGATTAGCCGCAGTTGGCCGTCGTCGTCGACATGGCTGTCGCCGGGATCGGGCAGCCGGGCGAGCAGGCGCAGCAGCTCGTGCAGCTCGTCGAGGACCTGGACGGCGGTCGTCGGGTCGTTGATGCCCGGCGAGAGCGCCCGCTCGGCGATGTCGACGAGCTGGCGGAACCCGAAGCCGATGTCCTCCTGCATGCTGCGCTCGGGCTCGAGGCGCACCGCGTCCCGGACGGCTTCGTCATCGAGGTCCCCGCCCTGCCCGTGCACGGCGACCAGCGGCATGCCGGTTGCCACGAAGTCCCCTACGGCCGGGACGACCTCCAGCACGACCGAGGCCTGCTGCGCCGCCCGGACGAGCGCCTCGCGGCGTACCTCGGTCACCGTCCCGTGCCCGCTGCTGGTCACCACCCGGGCGGGTCGTCCAGCTCGGTGCCGTGGTTCTGGCCCTCGTCGTGCGCCAGGGCGTCGACGAGCTTGCGGGTGTCCTTCCCGACCTGCCCGATGATCGTCACGACCCTGATCGAGTTGGTGATGTGGTGGATGTAGACGACGAACTGCGCGACCGCACCGACCACGAGGGCGAAGGCGCCCGTCACAGCGAGCTGGGGCACGAACGCTGCCACGTTGGAGTCGCCGCGAACCGACCTCAGCACCACCAGGGAGTAGAGAAAGGTCCCGGCGAACAGGCCCAGGGTCAGCTGGGTGACGCGGCTGTCGAGGAAGCCCGCGCAGCACCCGCGGGGAGAACTGGCTGCTCGCCAGCTGCAGCGAGACCACGGTGATGGAGAACACCAGGCCGGTCACCGAGATCATCGAGGTGACGATCGCGGAGAGCAGGCTCCGGGCGCTGTCAGGGCCACCGCCGAAGACCAGGACGTTCCCGCTGATGAAGCGCTGGTCGAGCTCGGGCACCAGCAGGCCCAGGACGAAGGCGACGACGCAGCACGCCGCGGGGAGGGTCCAGAACCGCTCCCACAGACGTTGCCACAGCTCGCTCATCGCGGACACTCTTCCCTACGCCGGCCCGCACGCCTCCGCGCACCTGGTGCGCGATGGGAACCAAGTGAGCGTTATCGCCGAACTCGACCCGACCGACGTCCCGCAGGGCCGCCGGTCTGGTGACCGCTGAGCCTTTACACGGTGCCGTCTCACCACGTGATGAGTAGTCAGGACGTTGTGCTCTGTCGGAGCGTGCCGGCGCTCACCACGATGGGTAGACACCTTTCGTCCAACCAGAGGAAGCAGCCATGAAGGCCCTCGTCTACCACGGTCCCGGCAACAAGAGCTGGGACGACGTCCCCGACCCCGTCCTCAGCCAAGCCACCGATGCCATCGTCCGAGTGGACACCACCACGATCTGCGGGACGGACCTGCACATCCTCAAGGGAGACGTGCCCGCGGTCGCCGAGGGCACGATCCTGGGTCACGAGGGCGTCGGTACCGTCGTGGAAGTGGGTTCGTCGGTCGGCAACTTTGCGGTCGGCGACCGCGTGATCATCTCCTGCATCAGCTCGTGCGGCGTCTGCACCTACTGCCGGGTGGGAACCCGTCACACTGCCTGGCCGAAGAAGGCGCCTCGGGCATCGGCTGGATACTCGGCCACCTGATCGACGGTACGCAAGCCGACCTGGTGCGGATCCCGTTCGCGGACACCTCCCTCTACCGGCTGCCCGACGGTGTGACCGACGAGTCGGCCCTGCTGCTTTCGGACATCCTGCCGACAGGGTTTGAGATCGGTGTTCAGTACGGGCGGGTCAAGCCCGGGGACACCGTCGCAGTCATCGGTGCCGGCCCGGTGGGTCTGGCTGTCGTCGCCACCGCCGGTCTCTACGGCGCCGCGCAGATCGTCGCGATCGACCTCGACGAGAACCGGCTGGACGTCTCCAAGCAGATGGGGGCCACGCACACCGTGAACTCCGGATCTGCGGACTGGAAGGAGCAGGTCCTCGCCCTGACCGACGGCTACGGCGTCGACGTCGCAGTCGAAGCCGTCGGTGTGCCCGCAACATTCGACATGTGCGCCCAGCTTGTGCGGCCCGGTGGCAACGTCGCTAACGTCGGCGTCCACGGCGCTCCGGTGCAGCTGGCGCTGCAGGACCTCTGGATCAAGAACATCAACATCAGCATGGGCCTGGTCAACACGACGTCGCTCGCGATGCTGCTCAAGCTCGTCACCCAGCAAAGGCTGCCGGTCCACAACTTCGTGACCCACACCTTCAGCTTCGACGACGTGGCCTCCGCCTACGAGACCTTCGGCAACGCCGCGCAGACGCAAGCGCTCAAGGTGATGATCAGCCGCTGACGTCGGGCAGCCCCGGGACGATAAGGGTCGTAGGGCCCGGTCCTGCAGTGACCTCAGCCCCTGCCGCCCGGTCACGGTCCACCAGACGATGGAAGTACATCAACAACTAAGGACGTGGTTCTCGTGACCAAGCGACTTCAGACCCTCGGCGTCGTGCTGGCGGTGATCGGTCTCGGTTTCTTGGCCGGCGCCGGTGTGGCCTACGCCAGAGTGCAGGCCGGATACGACTCCCTTCACGCATTCAGCGCGGCCCAGAACGTCGCGCTCACCTACAACGAGGACGGGCAGCTCACCGACCGCGGCGAGACAAAAGGCGCACAGGAGATCATGTCCCTGCTCACCGACGACTGGAAGTACCCCGTCGTCAACTCCGACCTGAACCCGGACGACCCGCTGGTGAACACCGCATCTGAGTTCATGTACCAGATGGCCACCGTCAGCTTCCACACCCTGAACGGCACCCAGACCGTGGTCCTCGACGAGGACGTCGAGTACAACGGTGAGGTCTTCAAGGCCGGGTCGTACGAGTTCGACGTCAACGGCAAGTACTGGACCGGCTTCGACCGCGAGCACCCGATCGAGGGCCCGGCCCGCGACATGGCATGGTCGGGCACGGCACACGGCCTGATCGGTGAGCTCGGCGTGGGAACCGTGACCCACTCCGCACTCCAGATGGGTCTCGCTCTCGCCGGGATCATGGCCGGCATCGGTCTCACGATCATCCTTGCCGGGCTGGGTCTCGTCTGGGCCGGAAGGGCGCCCGCGCAGATCGCGGCGCCGGTCGCCGGGAGCATCAATGAGCCCGTCTTGGTGTGAGCAGCAGCCCTGCCGTGTAGGCGGGTGTTGACGGCATCGAGGTGGAGATGGGGCGGCCTACAGGTCGCCCCATCTCCACGAGGTCCCATCGGACGACCCCGCGGACCAGCCCGAAACCACAGGCCCCGAACCCCCAATCAGGGTTCGGGGCTTGCCGATGTCCGGAGACATCACGGGGCCCCCGGCTGTAGGCCTTCGGTTGATCCTTGACGGATCGTGTTCGGTTGATCCTTGACACTCCAGTTGTGAGATTAGGGCCGCGGGCTGGTGCCTGCGGCGTGCTTGTTGCGGATCGCCTTGTCGTTGTCCCGGGCCACGGTCTTGAGCAGGTCGCCGCCGATCCAGAACTGCAGCAGGCCGTCGGTGACCAGGACGTCGGCCCGGGATCCGGCTCGGTGCTTGCCGAGGCTGACCAGCTGCCAGCCGACGCAGACCACCCCGTTGGTGGTGACCTTCCGCGACACCCACGTCTCGCCGGGGTCGCGTCCCCGATGCCCTGGTGCGGGCGCTGGGTGTTGTAGTAGCCCACCCACTCGTCCAACGCGGCCTGGGCGACCGCCAGGCTGGGTGAACACCCGGGCGGTGTCGAACTCGGCGCGCAGGCTGCGGTGGAACCGTTCGATCTTCCCGGTGGTGGTCGGGGACCGCGGTGCGGTCAGCAGGTGCTCGACCCCGTTCTCCCGGCAGATCCGGTCGAAGAGCACCTCCACCGGCGGGTGACCGAACCGGCCGGTGAACACCTTCCCGTTATCGGTCAGGATCTGCTCCGGGACACCGTGGCGGCGCATCGCCGCCGCCAGCCCGTTACACACCGCCTGGGTGCGCTCTTTCGGCATCAACCGCGCCGACACGCAGAGCCGGGAATGGTCATCCACCCCCGTGAGCGCCTTCGCGGTCGTCCCGTCGGCCAGCGCGAACCCGCCCACCACAGCCATCTGCCACAGCTCCATCGGCCGGGCCCGCTCCCACCGCCGGAACGACTCGCCCCGGCGTCGCCGCCTATCCGGGTCGATCACCCCGGCCCGCAACAGACACCGGTAGACCGCCGACTCCGACGGCAACGCTTCAACCCGCTGTCTTCTTGAGCTCTAGCCGCGATCCGCCGCGGCCCCCAGTACGGACGCTGCCGCCGCAGCTCCAGCACCGCTGCCTCCACCGACACCGGCATCTGGTGCGGACAGCCAGCCGGCCGGTGCGACCGGTCCGCCAACCCCTCCAGACCCTCGGCCTCATACCGGGCCAGCCACCCATGCAAACGTCTGCCGGCTCACCCCCCACTGGGACACCACCTCAATGACCGTGCCCCTCCGAGATCACCTCGAGGACTGCCGGATACCGTTGCTCCGCCACCCTCAACTCCCTCATGCCAGGGAGTGTCAAGCATCAGCCGAAGTAGCTGTCAACCATCAGCCGAAGACGTGTAACCCATCAACCGAAGATCGATTCGCGCATCAACCGAAGTCATACAACAAATGGGTGCCCCCGGCAGGATTCGAACCTGCGACGCACGGTTTAGGAAACCGATGCTCTATCCCCTGAGCTACGAGGGCTGACCCGCGGGTTTCACAGCCGGCTGAGTCGTTGACAGCCAATCTGACAGCCAAACTCCCGCCTGCAGCGCACGTCATGGTAGCGACAGCCCCGCGTCCGGCCCGTCGTGGTCATGATCGACGCTCGGCTGCTCCAGCAACCGGCCCAGAGCGCCGCTTGCCGACTCGTGCATGGCAGGGTGACGTGTGAATACAGGTTCAAGGTGATGCCGATCTCGGTGTGACCGAGCATCTCGCTCACGATCTTGGGGTGCACCCCTTCGCTGAGCAGCAATGTCGCGGCGGTGTGGCGCAGATCGTGGAAGCGGATCTTCGGTAGGGACAGTCGCTCGAGCAGGGGATGGAAGTGGCGCTGGAGAAGGTTCTGGCTGCTGAGTGGCCGGCCAACGAGTGCCGGACCGCCCGAGCAGGTCTAGCGCTGTCGGACGCCAAGCCCTGTGCTTGCGGCGAGGGCGCTGTTGATGTCGGCCCACAGGTCTTCGACGTGTTCGCAGCCGACGCTGAGGCGGAGCAGACCGGACGGGACGTGGTCCTGGCCCGGAAGCTTGGCCCGGCGCTCGATGGTCGTCTCCACGCCTCCGACGCTGGTGGCATGGGCGATGACCTGGACCCGGCCGCACACCGCGTCGCCGGCCGCAGCATCCGGGACCTCGAAGCTCAGCACCGCTCCGAACCCGCGCATCTGGCGGGCAGCCAGTTCATGCTGCGGATGCGCAGGCAGACCCGGATAGCGGACGCGGCTGACCGCCGGATGTACGGCCAGCCGACGGGCGAGTTCGCCCGCGGACTCCTGAGCCTGACGCAGGCGAACGGCGAGAGTGCGGGCGCCGCGCAGGGCGAGGAAGCACTCGAGGGCGCCAGGGGTGGCGCCGGCGACCTCGCGGCGGCGAACCAGTCGGGCGTGATCAGCCGTGGTGCGGCACACGACGACGCCGAGGAGCAGGTCGGAGTGGCCGCCGATGAACTTGGTCGCGCTGTGCACGATGTAGTCCGCCCCGAGCTCGAGCGGGTTCTGCCCCAGCGGGGTGGCGAAGGTGTTGTCGACTGCCACGAGGGTTCCTGCCGCCTTCGCGGCTGCGGTGACGGCGGCAACGTCGACGAGGTGCAGCATCGGGTTGCTGGGGGTCTCTAGCCAGACCAGGTCGGCGCCACGGACCTCGTCCAGGAGCTCATCGGCTCGCCTCATGTCGATGGTGCGCACGCTCCAGCGGCCACCGGCTGCCGCGCCGTCGTCGAGGAGGCCCCGCAGTCCGGTGTAGCTGTCGCGTGGGACGACCACGCGCGCGCCCACCGGCAGCAGCTCGAGGACGGCGGTGATGGCGGCCATCCCCGAGGAGAAGCTGACCGCCGGGCCCCCTTCGAGGTCGCCGATGAGCTCCTCGAACGCCTCCCATCCCGGAGTTCCGTCGTCGCGGGCGTACTCGCGCCCGGCCGAGCCGTTCGGAGCGGCGCGGAAGTTCGAGGCGAGCACGAGCGGCACGTTCAGCGGCCGGCCCGGGCGGCTCTCGCCGCGACCGAGCACCGCCAGCCTGGTCTCGACCCGTAGCTGCTTGTCGGGCGCCCCGGTGTGGTCTCGCATCTGTGATTGCTCCTCCTCCGCAGAAGTGCAGTATGCTGCATCTCAGAAGGCAGCGTAGTGGGAGGTGCTCGGGGTGACGCAAGCGGTGACGGTCAACGGGCTCATCGGCCAGCGGGTGCGGCAACACCGCGCGGACCGCGGTTGGACGCTGGACGAGCTCAGCGAGCGGTCCGGCGTCAGCCGCCGCATGGTCATCACCATCGAGCACGGCGACGGCAACCCGAGCATCGCCACGCTCCTGCGTCTGAGCGACGCCCTCGGGGTCGGGCTGCCGGTGCTCGTCGACGTCGAGCGTCGCCGCGACCTGACGGTGACGTCCTCAGGGCAGGCTCCGGAGTTGTGGCGCGGGCCGGGAGGTGGGCGGGCGCTGCTGGTCGCCGGCACCGAACCGCCGGATGTCGTCGAGCTGTGGGACTGGATGCTGCACCCTGGCGAGGCACACCACACCGAGGCGCACAGCGCAGGCACCCGGGAGCTGCTGCTCGTGCTCGAGGGCCAGATCGATCTGCTCGTCGGTGACCACACGGAGCGCCTGTCTCTCGGCGACTCCGCGGCGTTCGCGGGCGACGTCGCTCACGGGTACGCCGCACCGGACGACGCGGCCGGCCCGGCCAGGTTCGCCCTGACCGTGTTCGAGCCCAACGTCGGCGGGAGCCGGACGTGACCAACCACCCTCAGCACCTCGACAGCCGCGGCCAGGAGCCGTGGTTGGACTCCGCGTCAGTGGACGACGGAGTCTTCGGCCTTCGGCCGGACTACCGGGCGCTGCTGCTGACCGCCGAAGACCTCCGCGGCGGCCGCAGCGACGCGGTCAGCGAGCGCATCCTCACCAATGCCGAGGCAACGGCGCGCCGGCGGCTGGACGGGCGGCCGCTCGAGCAGTTGCCGCAGCTGGCGGCCTGGCGAGAGGCTTACCGGGCCTTCGGCGCCAAGCCGCAGCGCACCCGCCCCAGCGTCGAGGCCCTGCTGCGCCGCCTCGAGCCGCCCGGGCTGCCGCGCATCGACCGGATCACCGACGTCTACAACGCCGTCTCGATAGCCCACCTGCTGCCCATCGGCGGGGAGGACCGCGCCGCCTACATCGGGCGGCCGCGGCTGGTCCGCGCCGACGGCAACGAGCCGTTCCACACCACTGCGGCGGGCGCGCCGGCCGTGGAGCACCCGGACACCGGCGAGGTCGTCTGGCGCGACGACGCCGGCGTGACCTGCCGCCGCTGGAACTGGCGGCAGTGCACCCGGACCCGCATCACGACGGGCACCCGCAGCGCCCTGTTTATCCTCGACGCCCTCGACCCGCTCACCCACGACGAGGCCCACACCGCAGCCGACGCCCTCACCGACGCCCTGCTCGAGCTCAGCCCGAGCGCCACCATCCATCGGCGACTGCTCGCGCGCCCCGATCACACCGACGGAGGTCAGTCGTGCTGATTCACCCCTGGGACGCCGCGCTCGACGACGACGAGTGGCGCGCCTGGCTCGCCAGCGGCCACGACTTCGGTCAGCTGGTGGTCAACGGCCTCCCCGGGCAGCCGCCGACCGTCATCCCGACCCACTTCGTCGTCGAGGAGACCCCGACCGGCACCCAGCTGCTCATCCACCTGGCCCGGCCCAACCCGGTGTGGGCCGACATCGACGCCAACCCCCACGTCGTGGTCACCGTCATCGACGACTATGCCTACATCCCAAGCACCTGGCGAGCGAAGGCCGGCGGGCAGGACGAGGACGGTGTCCCCACCAGTTACTACGCCGCCGTCCAGCTCCGATGCGTCGCCGCAGTGATCGACGACCCAGCCGGCAAGGCCGCGCTGCTCACGAGACAGCTCGCCCACTTCCAGCCGGCCGGCGACCACGCTGAGGTCGCCGTCGAAACCGCGCCGTACGGGCGGATGCTGTCTGGCATCCGCGGGCTACGTCTGCAGGTCACCGCCGTCGCCGCGAAGTTCAAATACGACGATCACAATCCCACGGCGCATCGCACCCAGGTCGCATCCCGTCTGACCGGCCGCGCCACCGGCCGCGACGTCGGCGCCGCCGACCAACAACGACGGCGCCTCGCACGCATCGGTGGTTGGCGCGCACGGTGACCGCCTGACAGGGCACGTCAAGGCAGCCGCCCCCCCAGGCGACGCAAGCGACGGTGGCAACGGAGGCGCCCAGGTCCGGGCGAGCCTCCGGATACCAAACGCCCGAACAGAATCGTCAGCCGGCGGCGCGCCCTCCAGCGGTAGCGACTGAGCAGTAGCCGGTTCCCGCGCGATACCGCGTGGGTGGGCCCTTCAGCCGATTCTGGCGCGATGTCGGGCGGCCCGCCGTTACCGAGGTTGACAGCCAATCTCTGACAGCCAACTCCATGGATCCGGGCGGCCTGGCGTGGATGTGAGCGGACGAGCATGCATACGGGGCCTGCGCGAATGGTCTCGCGCGGACCGGAACGACCGACCAAGATCGAGTGAGGAAACCGATGCTCTATCCCCTGAGCTACGAGGGCGGACCTGCGGCCTTGTGTTACCGGCGGGGACCTTGACCGCCGTCTGGCAGCCAGCCGGCGGACCGCAGCGCAGGTCATGTTAGCCATCGCTCGGGCCGGTAAGCCCACCGGCTGATGCGGGTGGCAAGGTAGGAGCGTGGACCTCTCCGGCCGGCGCAATGGCCGTCCTCTGTGGAACGCGACGGCCTGGATGTCCTGCCTGGCCGTCGGGTTCGCCACGTTGTTCGTCCTGACTTATCTGCTTGCGGTCCGCACCAGGCATGGTCGCCTGCTCGACGGCTCGTCGCTGCGTGGCGCCCGCGCGATCCGATCCGGGCTCACCGACAAGGTCGAGCTGGTCCTTGACGTCGTGTCCGTCACGTCACTGCTGGGCGCAGCCGCGCTGGTCGCGATCATTGCCCTGGTCCGGTTGCGTCGCGGGCTGGCGCTGGCGGCGGTGGTCGTGGTCGTTGGATCCACCGTGACCAGCCAGGTACTCAAACGACTCGTGCTCGAACGACCCGACGTCAACTTCTATGAGACCACCCCGGCAACTCTGAACAGCATGCCGAGCGGGCATAGCACGATCGCGTTCTCGGTAGCCGTGGCACTGGTGCTGGTGCTGCCGACCGGACTGCGCGCGCAAGCGGCCTGGCTGGGGGCGGGGTTCGCGTCCGTGGTCGCCGTTGCCACCCAGTCCGCCGGCTGGCACCGGCCCAGCGACTCGGTCGCAGCGTTCCTGATGGTGGGTGCCTGGGCAGCGGCCTCGGGGGCAGTCCTCGTCGCCACCTCCGGCGGTGGCCGGTCAGTCGAGGCCGCCGGCTCGCACCAGGACACACCGCGGCGGCTGCTGCGTGCGGCGGCCGGGCTGCTTGCCGTTGCCGTTCTGATGGGGGCCGTCGTCATCGCCGCCGACCTGGACAGGTACGGGGCCACGGCGCAGGTCCTGGCCTACCTCGGGGGATCGGCTGCCATCGCGGGAACCAGCGCCCTGGTCATGGCAGCACTCCTGGCGGTCACGCACTGGATCGCACCACGAGACCTCTCGCCCGACCACGCCCCTCCCCCGGTGGGCCGGGCGCCGGCCGGCCCGGACCCGCGCGGGCGACCGGGACCGGCCCCTTCCCGCTGACATCTCCGGTAGCAAGCCATTCTCGGGTTGATCGCGGCGCTCCCGACCGTGCGACGGTGGTGGGTGTGACCCGACTCGTCGCCTGCGTTCTCCTCGCGGCCCTTGCCGGCTGTACGGCGGACAGCCCGCCCGCCGCCCGGCCGACCTCGTCGACATCAACGTCGAGCAGCGGTCCGTCCATCAGCCCGACCCCCCAACCCGACGCCAGCACGTCGCCGGCGACCCCGGTGCTCCCGACCTTCGACCGCGCTGCCGCGATGGCGTCGGTGCGCCAGCTGGCGGCACTGGGCCCTCGCGAGGCGACCTCGGACTCCTACCGACGGGCGGCGGACATCGTGACAGACGAGCTGACCGAGTTGGGCTACGACGTGACCCGGCAGTCGTTCCGCGTCCCGGAGGGCGTCTCCTGGGGAGTGCCGGTCGGCGCCGGCGACACGGTGAACGTCGTGGCTCGACCGCCGGACATGCGCGCCGACGCGCCGCACATCGTCGTCGGCGCCCACCTGGACACCGTGCCGCAGGCACCCGGCGCCGAGGACAACGCCAGCGGTATCGCCGTCCTGCTCGAGGTGGCGCGGTTGGCGCAGGAGACGACGACTCGTGTCCCGGTGGTTCTCGTGGCGTTCGGCGCCGAGGAGCCACGTGGGCCGGCCGACGACGAGCACCACTTCGGCTCGCAGACCTACGTCCAGCGACTCAGCGCGGCTGAAGCGGCGCTGCTGGTCGCCATGGTGTCCCTCGACCGGGTCGGCGCCCCCGGCCCGGTACCGGTCTGCACCGGTGGCCGGTCACCGAAGCGTGTCCAACGTGACCTGCTCGGTGCCGCTGAGCGCATCGGCGTACCGGCCAGAGCCTGCGAGAACCGCACCAGCGACCACTGGCCGTTCGAGAAGGCCGGTCATGCGGTGGCCCGGGTGGGCGGAAACGACTCGCCCGGCTACCACTCGGCCCGGGACCTGCCGCGCACGGTCAGCCCGGGACAGCTCGCCCGCTCCGGCGGCGTTGTCTGGGAGTGGCTGCGCCGGTCCTGACGACCAGGACGATCAGCGCGCGTGCGTACCGCGCAATGGTGGCCCGCTGGCGTCCCACACCCGGTCCAGGATCGCTCGGCCGCGCGGCCCGTCCGCGACGCGAGGTGCGAAGTCCGAGCCGATCACGACCGGCACCATCCGGGCGTTCTTGAGGTCGCTGCCCCAGAAGGTCAGCTCGAGTGCTGCGCCCTCCTGCGTCTCGCGCGAGAAGTCCATGTCGAAGACGAAGTTGCCCAGCGAGTACGCCACCAGCGAGTCGCCCACCGACTCGATCCCCTGCACCCAGTGCGGGTGACTGCCGACGACCACGTCGGCTCCGGCGCGTGCCAGGGCACGCGCCACCACCCGCTGGTCGCGCACCGTCCGCGTCGTGTACTGGGTGCCCCAGTGCGGCAGTACCAGCACCACGTCCACCCGCGAGCGCAGGTCGCGCACCACGTCGGTCACCCGGTCGAGGTCTGCCCGCATCAACGGTCCGGTGCGCGGCTGCATCCGCACCCGCAGTGCACCCGGCCGATCCGGCGTGGCAGCGGGCGTCTCGCCGATCGCGTCGAAGGCCACCACCCCGAACCGGATGCCGTGGCGCTCGACGATCGCCGGCCGCGCGGCGCCCGCGAGGTCGGACCCGGCGCCGACCGGAACGAAGCCGCCGGCGCGCACCCGCCGCACCGTCTCGACCAGCGCCGGCAGGCCGAAGTCCCCGGTGTGGTTGTTCGCCAGCGACAGGACGTCGAAGCCGGCCAGCTTCAGCCCGGACCGTACGGCGGGTGCCGCGGCGAACGAGTCGCCGCCCTGCCGCGGGGCGCCGGCCCGGGACAGGGTGCTCTCCAGGTTGCCGATCGTGAGGTCGGCGCCTGCCAGCCGCCGGGCCATCGGCCGCAGCGCAGCGGCCGGGTCGCGGACCTGGGCGAGACGCGCGCCGACCCGACGGCCGAGCATCACGTCACCGGTGACCGTCACGGTCGTGACCGTCGGCGGCGCCGGGCCGTCGGTCGTCACGGCGTACGCCGACGGCACGCGCAAGGGGTCGACACCCTCCACGGTGGCAACCGTCAGCGGCGGCCCGACCTCCTGCGCGGGCACGACGGCCACGACGTTGCGGTCGGTCCGCACCTCCGCCAACGTGCCGGTACGCAGGGCTGCCGAGCCCGCGCCCAGCTCGGACCAGTCGGTCACCTCACCGTCCCGCAGCGCGGTCGCCTCCGCGGCGCTGAGGTCGAGGGGTGACCTCGTCGGGTGCAGCGCAACGACCAGCGGTGTCGTCGACGCCGGGTCGGACGCAGCCGGGGCCGGTGTGGCCGGCGGCGCCGACGACGTGTTCGGCTCCTCCGGCGGGCTGCCGGTGGGCTGGGCGGTGCAGGCCGCGGTCGTGACGAGGACGACGAGCAGGGCCGCGACGAGGTATCGACGGCCGACGGGCATCACCGGGACAACGGGGGTCGGCCCGGCCGGGTTCCGACGTAGGCTGGCCGGGTGAGCGAGCGTCAGGGGCACGACGACGAGGTGCTGCCCGAGCAGACTGCGGACGACACCGACCGCGGCTGGGGCGAGCAGCCTCACGACGACCCGGACGACGACCAGCGCCTGATCCGGGAGAAGCCGCCGCACTGGTAGCCGTCGGCTGGTCGTCGGTGGCGCGACACGGTCAGACGGTGCGTTGGCGCAGCAGGTCGCGGATCTCCTGCAGCAGGACGATGTCCTCGCTCGGCGCTTCTACCTCGGGCTCCTCGCCCGACTTGCGCCGCTCCATCAGCTTGCCCACCGGGATGACGACCACGAAGTAGACGACCGCGGCCACGATGACGAAGTTGATGAGCGCGTTGATCGTGGAGCCGACGATGATCTTGCTGCCGTTGGCCTCGAAGCCGGCCGTGGCGAAGTCCGGCGTCCCGCCGACAGCACCGATCAGCCCGCCGATGAAGTCGGTGGCGAATGCACTCACCACCGCCCCGAAGGCGACGCCGATGATGACGGCGACCGCCAGGTCGACGACATTGCCCCGGAGCAGGAAGTCCTTGAAGCCTTTCATCGAAATGCCTCCTGAACTGAATCAGGCGTCGTACGCGCGCTGAGCCCTGTCGGACTTCCACCCTGGCAGGTCGGGGTCGAGGTGTCACGGCGCGCGCAGGACCACCGAGAGCCGGTCGGTGACTGCGGCGGCTGCGAGCCGCGCGGCGGTCGGTGACGTGGTCGCGAGCAGCAGCAGGGCGCCGTCGTCGAGCCCGGATCCGAAGCCGGTCGAGGCTGGGCGGGGGACAGCCAGGACCCGGACACCCGCCGCGACGAGCCGCGCCTCGGCGCCGCCCTCGACAGTCGCCGCGAGCACGTCGACATGGTCACCTGCGGCGAGCAGGGCGACCGCCTCGGCGTCGGCCACCCGGACGGGTGCCGCGACGAGTCCGGGCTCCAGCCCGCGCAATGACGCCGGCCCGACCAGGCGGACGTCGGTGAGCACCTCTCCCCGGCGTACGGCCGAGACCACGGCGCGCCGGGTCGCCCGGCTCGCGGTGCGCAGGGCTCCCTGCGGGATCGAACCGGCCGGTCTGCTGACCACCCGCAGGTCGCGAGGCTGCAGGGTCGCACCCGGCGAGACGTCCCGCGCCGCCACGACGACCGGCACCCCGGGCGGCGGCGGTGGAGCCAGCGCATGCAGCGCGAAGGCGACCGAGCCCGCCAGCAGGCCCGCGGTCAGCAGCCGCCGGCGCCAGGTCACCGCGCGGCGAAGCTCGCGCAGCCAGCGGTCCCGCCGGGCAGGGGCGCCCTCGGCCGGCCAGGTCACCGCCGGCTCGCCGTCACGGCAGGTCGAACGGGAGCTTCTGGCCGTCGGTCGCGTGCCGGCACGCGCAGTCGGCGTCCGGGCCGGGCAGCGCGGCGAGCGCGTCGACCAGCAGGTCGCGGACGCCGGTGACGTTCTCGGCGAAGACCCGCAGGACCTCTTCGTGAGTCACGCCCGCACCGTGCTCGAGGCCGGCGTCGAGGTCGGTGACCAGAGCGACGGAGGTGTAGCACAGCCCCAGCTCGCGGGCCAGCGACGCCTCCGGTACGCCGGTCATGCCGACCACCGACCAGCCCTGCGCCGCGTGCCAGAGCGACTCGGCGCGGCTGGAGAACCGCGGACCGTTGACCACGACGAGGGTGCCGCCGTCGACGACCGGGAGGTCGCGGGCGCGCCCGGCCGACAGCGCGACCTGCCGGCCGGTGGGGCAGTAGGGATCGGCGAACGAGACGTGCACGACCGGGCCGACGTCGTCGAAGAACGTGTGGCCGTCCCGGCGGGTGCGGTCGACGACCTGGTCCGGCACCACGATGGTGCCAGGGCCGTGCTCGGCCTTGAGCGACCCGACGGCGCAGGGGGCGAGAACCTGTCGCACGCCGACCGCGCGCAGCGCCCAGATGTTGGCGCGGTAGTTGACCAGGTGCGGAGGGAAGCGGTGGTCACGCCCGTGCCGCGGGACGAAGGCCACCGTGCGGTCGCCCACCGTCGCGATGGTCAGCGGGTCGCTGGGCGCACCGAACGGGGTGTCGAGCTCGACCTGGTCGCCCTCGAGCAGGGCGTAGAGACCGGACCCGCCGATCACGCCGAGGTCGGCCCGCGAACCGTCGTACGTCGGAGTCGCCATGGCGCACGACCCTAGCGAGGCGCCGACCGGCTCCGGTCGGCGTCCACAGCGCTCAGGCGGCGCTGCCCGTTGTGGACGAGGCGCTCGACTTCGTGGTCGGCGGGCTTCGCGGAGCCGGAGTCCTTCCCGGTGCTGTCCTTGCTGCTGCCGGCCGTGGCGTCGGGCTTCGTCGACTCGGTCGTGGTGCCGGCCTTGCTGTCGGAGGTGGCGTCGACCTTGCCGTCGGTCTTGGCCCCGACGCCGGCGGGCTTCTTGTCGCGGCTGTCGTTGCGGTAGAAGCCGGAGCCCTTGAAGACGATCCCGACGGTGCCGAAGACCTTGCGCAGCCGGCCGTGGCAGACGGGGCACCCGGTCAGGGCGTCGTCGCTGAAGGACTGGACGGCCTCGAAGTCGTGGCCGCACTCGGTGCAGGCGTACTGGTACGTCGGCACGGACGTCCTCCTCGGTGCTCGTGCCAGCGTCTGGCACTCCCTGCTGTCGAGTGCTAATGATGCGTCATCGCCGTCGCCTCGGCAACCTGCTGGTGCCGACGGCCGGTCCGGCTCAGGCCCTACCCGGTGCGCGAGTGCCTACTCACGCTGCTCAACGAGGAGTGGTGGCACCGGCAGTACGCGCTGCGCGACCTCGCGGTGTTCGAGGAGCGGCACGCCTTAGGCCTAGCAGCAATCCGCCGGATGTCGCTGCTCCTGACTCCGGCCGCCGGTCAGCCGCGTCCGTCGCCAGCCCGCTGCTCGTCGTGCTCGGCCAAGGTGCGGACCAGCTCGCAGCCGTACAGGGCGAGGCGCTCGATGCTCTCGGCCGAGTGCTCGAGCTGGGTGTCCGGGTCGAACTCGCCCTCGTCGCCCGAGACGGTCAGCACGTTGTCGAGCACGACTGCGGCGCCGCCGGCCCGCAGACCCCACAGCCGTGCGAGCACGAAGATGACACTGGCTTCCATCTCGGCCGCCAGCACGTTCTGCCGCTGCAGGTCGGCGAAGTGCCCGGACCACCACGACTGCCAGTAGCCGCCGTAGGACGAGCCCGGCCGTGGGTGCCCGGCGAAGAAGGTGTCGGCGCTGCGGGTCAGGCCGACATGGTGGCGGATCGCCAGTCGGTTCGCGGTCTCGACCGCAGCGGTGACGACCTCGTGGTGAGCGACGGCGGGGTACTCGATGGGGACGTAGAGCCGCGAGGCACCGTCCAGGCGTACGGCTCCATCGAAGACGACAAGGTCACCGTTGCGGATGTAGTCCTGGAAGGTACCTGCCGTGCCGAGCCTGATGAACGTGGTCGCACCGCACCGGGCCAGCTCCTCCATCGCGATCGACGTCGAGGGGGCACCGATGCCGGTGGACGTGCAAGTGATCGGCGCCCCCTGGTACACGCCGGTGTACGTGACGTACTCGCGGTTCGTGGCGACGTGACGAGCCTCGTCCCAGTGTGCGGCGATCGTCGGCACCCGACCCGGGTCGCCGGGCAGCAGCACGTACGGCGCGACGTCGCCGTCGCTGATCTGCAGGTGGTACTGGGACATGGACACTCCTCGGCAACACCTTATGCAGCAGGCGCGTCCAGCTCGGCCCACACGGTCTTGCCGATGGCGGACCGTCGGACCCCGTGGTGCGAGGCGAGGGCGTCGACCAGGGCGAGGCCCCGGCCCCCCTCATCGGAAGGACCCGCGATCCGCGCCCGGATCGGCCGGGTGGAACCGTCGGAGACCTCCATCCGCAGCCCCTCGCGACGGGTAATCAGGGTCAGGCCGATGTCGGTGCCGGCATGGCGGACCGCGTTGCAGACGAGCTCGCTGACGATGAGCTTCGCGTCGTCGCAGAGGAGGCCGTAGCCCCACCGCTGGCAGTTCTGCTGGACGGCAGTGCGGGCAGCACCGACCGACCGCGGTTCGGCGGGATAGGTGGCGTGATACGTGGTGGTCGTCCTGTTCCGGTACTCCGTGGCGGGCACAGCCCGACTCCCATCATGGATGTCAACATTTGTCCCCTACCCAGGGCGTTCGGTGCGAACCGAGAGGGCTGTGGATCTTCCTGGCTGTCACCCGATCGCCCTCAGCACGGGATGAGCAGGGACTCCTCGACCCATTCCTCGACGATTGCCCAGCGGCCGGCGCGCAGCCCCGCCAGGTAGACGACCCGGCCGTGCCACCCGCCGTACGCATCGCGACGCCACTCGACCAGCAGGCCGGGGCGCTTCTCGGCGGACCGGTCGGCCGGGTCGGCAACCCAGCAGTGCCGGCCAGGACAGGGATCCCCGCCCGAGCCTGACCGGCTCAGCGCGACCCGCTCGGACATGGGAAGTCCGCGCCCGCCCACCATCCCGCCCGCCACCGAGCCAGCATCTCAGAAGATCGAACACATGTTCGAGAAAAGTCCGAGCGGGACACCCGCCCATCGCCGGCGGCGGCCGCGGCGGATGATCGGTGCGTGAGCACCGACGACGGGACGACGTTCGCCGACCTGGGCCTGCGCCCCGAGCTGCTGGCCGCGCTGGCCACGCTCGGCTACGAGGAACCCACCCCCATCCAGCGCGAGGCGATCCCGCAGCTGGTGGCCGGTCGTGACCTGCTCGGCCAGGCGGCGACCGGCACCGGCAAGACCGCGGCGTTCGCGCTGCCCGTCCTGCAGGCGCTGCCCGCTGGCGACCGCGGGGTCGCGCCGACCGCCATGGTCCTGGTACCGACCCGTGAGCTGGCCGTCCAGGTCTCCGAAGCGCTGCACCGCTACGGCCGCGAGCTCGGCGCCCGGGTGCTGCCGATCTACGGCGGGCAGCCGATCGGCCGGCAGCTCGGTGCGCTGAAGCGCGGGGTCGACGTCGTGGTCGCCACTCCCGGCCGGGCGCTGGACCACCTCAACCGCGGCACGCTCGCCCTCGACTCGCTCGAGACCGTCGTGCTCGATGAGGCCGACGAGATGCTCGACATGGGCTTCGCCGACGAGCTCGAGGCGATCCTGGCCGCCACCCCGCCGACCCGGCAGACGGTGCTCTTCTCGGCCACCCTGCCGCGGCGCATCGACGGCATCGCGCGGCGTCACCTGCGCGACCCGGTGCGGATCGAGATCGAGCGGGAGAGCCCGGCGGAGGGCGAGGCCCCCAAGGTCCGGCAGAGCGCGTATGTCGTCGCGCGCGCCCACAAGGCTGCCGCGCTGGGCCGCATCCTCGACATCGAGGCACCGACCGCGGCCATCGTGTTCTGCCGCACCCGTGACGAGGTCGACCAGCTCACCGAGACCCTCAACGGACGCGGCTACCGGGCGGAGGCGCTGCACGGGGGCATGAGCCAGGAGCAGCGCGACCGGGTGATGGGCCGGCTGCGCGCGGCGACCGCCGACCTGCTCGTCGCCACCGACGTCGCGGCCCGTGGCCTGGACATCGACCAGCTCACCCACGTCGTCAACTACGAGGTCCCGTCGGCGCCGGACGCCTACGTCCACCGGATCGGTCGGGTCGGCCGCGGCGGCCGGGAGGGTGTGGCGATCACCCTGGCCGAGCCGCGCGAGCACCGGATGCTCAAGACCATCGAGCGGGTGACCGGGCAGCGCATCCCGGTCGAGAAGGTGCCCACCACAGCCGACCTGCTCGCGGCCCGACTCGAGCTCACCCGGGCTGCGCTGCACGAGATCCTGCTCGAGGACCACCTCGAGCCGTTCCGCGTCATCGTCGACACCCTCACCGACGACTTCGACGTCATGCAGGTCGCGATGGCTGCGGTGAAGCTGGCGCACGAGGCCAGTGGCATCGACCTGGACCAGGAGGAGATCCCGGAGGTGGCCGAGCGCCCCGTCCGCGACGAGAAGGCGCGCCGTGGGCAGGAGGGCGGTCCCCGCCGTACGCCGGAAGCCGACCGTCGCAGCCGGACCCTCGGCACCACCCGCATCTTCATCGCCGCCGGTCGGGCCGCCGGCATCCGCCCGCAGGACCTGGTGGGTGCCATCGCCGGCGAGTCCCGGCTGTCCGGGCGGGACATCGGGGCGATCGAGATCACCGACCGGTTCTCGCTGGTGGAGGTGCCCGACGACGCGGCGTCGGAGGTCGTCGAGGCACTGCGGAGCACCCGGATCAAGGGCCGGAAGGTCCAGGTCCGCCGCGACCGCGAGGGCGGCACGCGGTGAGGCCCCACCGGCTGGCCCGCCGGTAGGCTGACGGTCCGTCGACGCCGAGGGGGACCAGCCCGGTGACCGCCCAGCCCCGCGCCCTGCGCGGTCGCGGCCTGCCCGCAGGCCTGCTCGGCGTGCTCGCGGTGCTGGCATCGCTGCTCGTCCTGCCCGGCGGCGCCGCAGCAGTCGCCGCGTCGCACTCCACCGCGCCGGCGGCCGCGCGCGGTGCCGGGCCGTCCGGTGCCGGCCTGAGCGAGACCCGCGACAAGGTCCGCATCACGCCACGCCGGCTCAGCCGCGGGCAGTCCGCGGCATTCGTCGCCGCCGAGAGCACGGCCGGGACCGGACACGGACCGGCCCCGGTCGCCGCCGTCCTCGCTGCTGCCCTCGCGCATGACCGCGCTGGTCGTCGTGGCGCTGGTCACTGGTGGCCGGCCGGCCCGCCGCTCCCGACGTACGCCGGGCGCCCGCCGCGACCGCGCACCGCCCGCGGTCGCGTTCGCCTGACCCGCGCCAGGACCACCCCGCAACGCGCTGATCGCGCCTTCGCGGCCTCGCTGCACCAACACCCGTTCTCACCCATCACGGCCAGCGCCCGAGCGCGTGCGCCGCGCACCCCGCCGGAGGCTCCACCGTGTCCCGAGCACCACTCGTCCGTGCCCTGATCGCTCTGGGGATCGTCGCGGGTTCGCTGTACGTCGCCGTCACCACACCCGCCCGGCTCGGGCTGGACCTGCGTGGCGGCACCCAGATCGTCCTCGAGACCCAGGACTCGCCCACCGTGCAGGCCGGCCAGGAGTCCACCGACCGGGCGGTCGAGGTGCTGCGGCGCCGGGTCGACGCGCTGGGTGTAGCCGAGCCCACGCTGACCCGTTCCGGCGACCGCAGGATCATCGTCGAGCTGCCGGGCCTGCAGGACCCGCGAGAGGCCGCCGAGGTGATCGGTCGGACCGCGCAGCTGACCTTCCACCCGGTCCTCGGCATCGCGGCCCCGACCCCCAGCCCGTCGACGTCCGGATCGCCGTCGCCGTCACCGACCCCGACAGGTGCCGAGGACGAGGTGGTGCTGCCCGACGAGGACGGTCAGGACATCCGGCTCGGCGGCCCCGCCCTGACCGGCGACGGCGTGGACGGCGCCGCGGCCGAGCTCGACCCGCAGGGACTCGGCGGCTGGTTCGTCACCATCGACTTCAAGGGCTCCGGAGAGCAGTCCTGGAAGGAGCTCACCGGCACGGCCGCCTGCGCCCCGCCGAACGACCCGGTGCGTCGGGTCGCGATCGTGCTCGACGACCAGGTCATCTCCTCACCGCAGGTCGACCCGTCGGTGCCGTGCGACGTCGGCATCCCCGGCGGCTCGACGCAGATCACCGGCGACTTCACCCAGGAGGAGGCCAAGGAGCTGGCCGTGCTCATCCGCGGCGGCGCGCTGCCGGTGCCCGTCGAGGTGATCGAGCAGCGGACGGTCGGTGCCACGCTGGGTGCCGCCGCCATCGACGCGAGCGCCAAGGCGGCAGTCATCGGCGTCGCGCTCACGGCCTTGTTCATCATCGTCGTGTACCGACTGCTCGGAGCGCTGGCCACTGTCGCCTTCGCCAGCTATGCGCTGCTGTCCTATGCGGCCCTCGTCGGCCTCGGCGCCACCCTCACCCTGCCAGGGCTGGCCGGTTTCGTCCTCGCCATCGGGATGGCGATCGACGCCAACGTCCTCGTCTTCGAACGGGCCAGGGAGGAGTACGCCGCCAGTCCCAAGAAGGCTCTGCGACCCGCTGTCTCCACCGGCTTCGCCAAGGCGTGGAGCGCGATCATCGACTCGAACATCACCACGTTGCTGGCTGCCGGGCTTCTGTTCTTCTTCGCGTCCGGCCCGGTGAAGGGCTTCGGCGTGACGCTGGCCATCGGTGTGCTCGCCTCGATGGTGTCGGCTCTCGTCATCACCCGGGTGCTGGCCGACTGGGCCGTCGGTCGCCAGGTGGTCAGCAGCCGTCCGTCGGTCACCGGCATCGCCGCCGAGGGCAGGGTACGGACCTGGCTGACGGCGCGCGACCCCGAGCTGATGCGGCACGGGCGACGCTGGTTGGCCGGCTCGTTCGTCGTCCTGCTGCTGGCGGTGACCGGCATCGGGGTCCGTGGCCTCGACCTCGGCGTGGAGTTCACCGGCGGTCGGCTCGTGGAGTACTCGACGTCGGCGGAGCTGACGGTGGACGAGGCCCGCGAGGCCGTGTCTGACGCCGGCTTCCCCCGCGCCGTGGTGCAGGAGAGCGGAAAGGACAACCTCTCGGTCCGCACCGGAGAGATGACCAACGACGAGGAGGCCGACATCCGCGCAGCTCTCGCGGCTGCCGCCGGCGGCGCCGTCAGCAAGGAGCGCGACGAGCTGATCGGGCCCAGCCTCGGCGACGAGCTGCGGCAGAAGGCGTTGATCGCCCTCGGGGTCGCCCTGCTGGCGCAGCTCGCCTACCTCGCGATCCGGTTCCGCTGGACGCTCGGTGCGGCAGCCGTCGCCGCGATGGCGCACGACGTCCTGGTGCTGGTCGGGGTCTTCGCCTGGCTGGGCAAGCCGATCGACGGTGTCTTCCTCGCGGCCCTGCTGACCGTCATCGGTTACTCGGTGAACGACTCGGTCGTCGTGTTCGACCGGGTGCGGGAGGTGTGGGGGGCGCAGCGCCGCTGGGGCTTCCCGAAGGTGGTGAACTCCGCGATCGTGCAGACCGTGCCGCGGACGGTGAACACCGGTCTCGGCGCGATGTTCATCCTGGGGGCGCTCGCCTTCCTCGGCGGCGACTCGCTCACCGACTTCGCGATCGCGCTGATGATCGGCATCGGTGTCGGCACCTACTCCTCGATGTTCACCGCCGGACCGTTGGCGATCGAGCTCGAGCGGATGAGCCCGTCGCCTCCGCCGCCGCTGAAGCAGTCGTCGGGCGCCCGGCCGCGGCTCGATCGGGACAGCAGCGGGGCGGTGATCTGACGCAGGCGCCTGCCCGAAGCCCCCAACGCGCGGTCGGTCGCTGTTGACGTCGTCACGCCGCGCCGTGTGTGCTTCGCCGCATGCCTGGCACCGCTCGCGACGTCGTCCCGCTGCGGTCGGCCGCGAAGGTGTGGGCGATGGTGGCCCTGCAGTCCTTCGGCGGGCCCGCAGGGCAGATCGCGGTGATGCAGCGGGTCCTGGTCGACGACCGGCGCTGGATCGGCCGCGGGCGCTTCCTGCACGCGCTCAACTTCTGCACGATCCTGCCCGGGCCCGAGGCCATGCAGCTCTCGGTCTACATCGGGTGGCTGCTCAACGGCCTCCGCGGCGGGCTGCTGGCGGGAACCGTGTTCGTCCTGCCGGGTGCGGTCGCGATCTACGTGCTGTCCGCCGTGTACGTCGCGTTCGGTACGGCGACGGCGGTGGCCGCCGTGTTCGCCGGCGTCGCACCGGCGGTGCTGGCGATCGTCGCCCAGGCGGTGGTCCGGTTGGGCCGCCGGGCGCTGGGTCGTCGCACCCTGGTCGGCATCGCCGTGGCGTCCTTCCTGGCGCTGGTCGTCTTCAGGATCCCGTTCCCGGTCGTCGTGCTCGTCGCAGCGTTGGCCGGCTGGCTGCTCGGCAGGCACCGACCGGGACTGATGACCGCGACGGCGGAGGCCGAAGTAGGTCCGGAGCCGCTGATCCGGGACGACGCTCTGCACGAGGACCGGCCCACCTTCCGGCGTACCAGCAGGTTCCTGGTGGTCGGCATGCTGGTCTGGTGGGTGCCGGTGGCGCTGGTGATCGGCTTCACCGGCCGCGGGAGCACGCTGTCGAACGAAGGGCTGTTCTTCTCGGGGACCGCGGTGGTGACCTTCGGCGGTGCCTACGCAGTGCTGTCCTACGTCGCGCAGCGTGCGGTGGAGACCTACGGCTGGCTCTCGCCGGACGAGATGGTCCGCGGCCTCGGCCTGGCAGAGACGACGCCGGGGCCGCTGATCATGGTGCTGCAGTTCGTCGGGTTCCTCGGCGCCTACCGGAACCCCGGCGATCTCGACCCGTGGGTCGCCGCGACGATCGGCGCGCTGCTCACGACCTGGGTGACCTTCATACCGGCGTTCCTGCTCGTGTTCCTCGGCGCGCCGTACGTCGAGCGGCTGCGGCACAACCGCACCGTCGCGGACGCGCTGTCCGGGGTGACCGCTGCCGTGGTGGGTGTGATCGCGAACCTGGGGCTCTTCTTCGCGCTGCACACCCTCTTCGACGAGGTCGAGCGGGTCTCGTGGGGGCCGCTGCGCCCCGAGGTCCCGGACCTGACGACGTTGCGGCCGGTGTCAGTGGTGATCGCCCTGGTGGCAGCCGTCCTGCTCTTCCGGCTGCGCTGGTCGGTGCTGCGGACCATCGGCGGGTGCGCGCTGCTGGGCATCGCCGCCGCCCTGGCCGGCCTGCCCCTGACCTGACCGCCTCAGGCCGGCTGCAGCCAAGCGCAGGCTGTCCAAAGCGATGAAGCGGACCGACTTGCGGTCTGCTGAACGCGGCGCAAGCCGGTCCACTTCCGGTGATGGGAGGAGTCCTTGGAGACTGCCGGAGGAACCGGACCGGTTGCCGTCATGTGGGACGTGCCACTAACCGGTCCCCTACAAGGTGAGTCCGCCGACAGGTCCCGGCTACGCTACCGAGCGATCTTCGGAGAATGCGCTCTCATAGCCGATGTGCGTCTGGTCAGGAGCGGCGCGCGCGGACCGGCCATCTCGGTGGGCAACCGTGCGGGGCACGACCGGCGTCAGGGGCGGCGGCGCGGGCGGTGCGGGGTGACCCAGTCGGCCAGCCGGCCGCGCCGGGAGACCGCCTGCAGCCGGCGCTCGACCTCCCCACGCACCGACTCGGTGGCCACCAGGATCAGGTCGTCGCCGACCTGGAGCGGGGTGCTGGCACGGGGCACGAACGCCGAGCCGCCGCGGACGATCAGGCTCACGCCCGCACCGGTCGGCAGGCTGAGCTCGAAGACCTCGACGCCGGCCAGCCTGGAGCCCGGGGCCACGTGCAGCTGCAGCAGGTCGGCGTCCAGCCGGGTCAACGGCGACGACTCGATGTCCAGCGACTGCGCCTCTCCCTCGGCGACCACGCCGAGCGCCCGCGCCACCCTCGGCAGTGTCGGTGCCTGAACGAGCGTGAAGACGATGACGAGCACGAACACCAGGTTGAACACGTCCGGGTCGCCGGAGACCGTCGCGAGCACGATCGGCACCGCGCCACGCAGGCCGGCCCAGGACAGCACCGCCAGCTCTCGTCCGGTCGTCGGGAAGTGCCAGGGCCGTCCCCGCAGCTGGAACGGCAGCAACGACAGGAACACCGACATCGGTCGCGCCACCAGCAGCAGGATCAGTCCGATGCCGAGTGCGGGAAGCACCGAGGGCGCCAGCTCGGCCGGGGTCGCGAGCAGGCCCAGCATCACGAACAGGCCGATCTGCGCCAGCCAGCCGGCCCCCTCGACGAACCCGCGGGACGCCGAGCGGTGCGGAAGCCGGGCGTTGCCCAGCACGAGCCCGGCGACGTAGACCGCGAGGAAGCCGCTGCCGTGCGCGACCGCCGCCGCGCCGTAGGCCATGACGCACAGCGCCAGCACGGCGAGCGGGTACAGGCCCGAGGACGGCAACGCGATCCGGCGCATGCCCCACGCCCCGGCGTACCCGACGGCGATGCCCACGGCCGCGCCGAGGACCAGCTCGTAACCGATGAGCAGCAGGAGCTCCCACCACGACGGCACCGAGTGGCCGGTGCTCGCCAGCGCGACGACCAGGATGACGACCGGCGCGTCGTTGAAGCCGGACTCGGCCTCGAGGAGACCGCCCAGCCGCGGACGCAGCGGAACCTTCCGCAGCACCGAGAACACCGCCGCCGAGTCGGTCGGTGAGAGGACCGCACCGATGAGCAGCGCGTCCTGCCAACCCACGTCCAGCAGCAGGTGCGCCGCGACGCTCACGACCCCGACCGACACCGCCGTGCCGAGGGTGGCCAGCGACGCCGCGGCCGGCACCGCCGACCGGATGCTCTGCCACGGCGTGGTCAGACCACCCTCGGCAAGGATCACGACCAGCGCGACGTAGCCGAGCGACCGGGCCATCTCGGCGTCGTCGAACTCCAGGCCGAGGCCGTTCTCGCCCAGCACCAGGCCGAGGCCGAGGTAGAGCAGCAGGGTCGGCAGTCCGCTGCCCACGGCCAGCCGGACGGCGGCGATCGAGACGAGCAGCACCACGGAGCCGACGAGCAGCAGGAGGTCGAGGTCGGCGGTGCTGCTCACCCGTCACCTACCCGGTGGGTACCCGAGGGGGTGATCACGCAGGTCACCCGGGCGTCGTGCGGCGCGGTCGGTACGTCGGGCAGCAGCTCGCCGTCGTACACCAGAGCGACCACCGGCCGGCCGGCCGGGACCCGCGCCAGCGCCCGGTCGTACGAGCCGCCGCCGCGGCCCAGGCGGGTCCCGTCGGCCCCCACCGCCAGCGCGGGGACCAGGACCAGGTCGGCCTCCGCCACGGCGTCGACCCCGAGCAGGTCCCCCTCCGGCGTCCACATCCCCCGGGTGCCGGGCGACATCTTGTCCCGGTTCTCGTAGATTGCCCAGTCCAGGTCGAGGTCGTCGCGCAGAACCGGTACCAGGACGCGGACGTCCCTCGACCGCAGCACGTCCAGGAGCTCAGCGGTCGGCGGTTCGGTGCCGATGGAGACGTAGACGGCTACGGTTCGCGCGGTCGAGACCTCGGGAAGGGAGAGCACAGCGGCAGTGAGCAGGGACGCAGCGTCAGCGCGCGTCGACGCCGGGAGCGCCCGGCGCGCGGCGAGGAGGGCTGCCCGCAGGCCTGCCTTGTCCTCCGCCGCCGTGCCCGCCTCGTGGCCCACGCTGCCATCGTCCCAGTCGACGCCGCCCGGGGCGCGTACGCCCGACCGCCGGGACGCAGCGCCCGGTGAGAGGACCGTGAGCACGTGAGCCTGCGACGGAGGCTGTGGCTGGTGCTCGGCGGCCTGTTCCTGGTGCCGCTGGCGGTCGGCGCCCTCGTGCTGCTCCTCGTGGTCCCGACCGCGCAGTCCGACCGGGTCTCCGGGAACGTCGACAGCTCGGCGGCTGCCGTGCGTGCCGAGCTGATCGACCAGTGCCGCACGCTCGGCGTAGCCGCCCGGACCGCTGCCCTGGCCCTGGGCAGCGACGCCGAGACGATCCTCGATGACCTGGTCGGCGACGGGGCGGTCGACTACGCCGCGATCTTCGACGGCGAGGGGTCCGCGGTCGCGGAGTCCGGCCGGCTGCCAGAGGACTCCGGCGACCCGCAGGACCTGCCGCCCTGCACCGCCGGATCGTCCGCCGGGTCGGTCGTGCCGGTCCTGGCGCAGAGCCAGCCCCTGGTCGGAGACACGACCGGCGCGGGCGAGGCCGTCGTGGCCAGGAATCTTCGCGGCGAGCTGCTGACCGACGTCCGCAGGCGCAGTGCCGGCGATGAGGTGGTGCTGCTGAACGGCCGCGACGTGGTGTTCTCCACGCTCGGCGCGGGCACCACCCGGACTCTGGTCGCCGCGACCCGTGGGCGCACCGGCCTGGTCGACGTCGGCGACTGGACGGCCCGGGTAGATCCGCCCGCCAACGGCCTGCCGTGGACCACGGTGGTCGCCGCCCCGGACTCCGGCACCTCGTCCCGGACCACGCTGTCCCTGCTCATCCTGCTCGCGGGCGCCGTCGCGGCAGGCATCCTGGTCGCGGTCGTGGCGCGCGGCCTGAGCCAGCCCTACACCGAGATCGCGGACGCTGCCGAGCGGGTGGCCGGCGGTGACCTGGACACCGCGATCACCCCCGCGCCGGACGGCGAGGCGGGTCGGCTCGGCAGCGCGTTCAACCAGATGACCGACGAGCTGCGCCGCAGCATGGCCGCGCTGGAACGCAGCCGGGAGGACCTGCGGGACTCGCTGGAACGCATCGGTGACACGCTCACCAGCACGCACGACCTCGACGGCCTGCTCCAGGTGGTTCTCGAGACCGCGGTCGTCACGCTGCAGGGCAAGTCCGGCGTGGTGCTGCGCATGACCGCCGACCGGCTGCAGCTGGTGGCCGAGCACGGGCTGCACGAGGCCGACCTGCCGGCGCCGGCGGTCATGACGCCAGGACTCGGGGTGCTCGGGCAGGTCGTCTCCTCCGGCGAAGGCGTCCGCGGTCTGCTCGGCTCGGGCCCGGCCGAGCTCGAGCCGGTGCCGGGCGAGCCCGACTCCGGTCAGGTGCTCGCCGTCCCGGTGCGCAGCATGGGCAACGTCATCGGCGTGGTCGCGCTCTACGACCGGATCGACGGCCGGGCCTTCGAGAGTGCCGACGAGGACGCCCTGCGCACCCTCGCGGGCCAGGCCAGCATCGCGGTCGACAACGTGCACCTGCACCACGAGGCGCAGCGGCTGTCGACGACCGACCCGCTGACCGGCCTGTGGAACTTCCGCTACCTGTCGATGAGCCTGGCCCGCGAGATCGAGCGGTCCACCCGGTTCGACCGGCCGCTGGCCGTGCTGATGCTCGACCTCGACCACTTCAAGGCGGTCAACGACTCGCACGGGCACGCCCGCGGAGACTCGGTGCTGCGCGAGCTGGCCCACCGGGTGCAGGAGCAGATCCGCGAGGTCGACACCTTCGCCCGCTACGGCGGCGAGGAGTTCGTCGTGGTCCTGCCCGAGACCAGCGTCGAGGGTGCGGCCCAGCTGGCCGAGCGGATCTGCGTCGCGGTACGTCGCGAGCCGTTCCGCCAGGAGGGCGAGCAGCCGCTGGACATCACCGTGTCGATCGGCGGCGCGGCCTTCCCCGACCACGGCTCGACACCGGCCACCCTGATGCGCTCGGCGGACAAGGCGCTGTACACGGCGAAGGGCGACGGACGCGACCGCTGGCACGTGCCCGGCGCGGAGGACTGAGGCGCCCGGGCCGTTAGGGTCTCGTGGCATGGCGACCGACCAGCTCCCCGCACGCCCGGTGACCAAGGCTGTCGTCACCGTGGCCGGCCTGGGCACCCGGTTCCTCCCGGCCACCAAGGCGACGCCCAAGGAGATGCTGCCGATCGTCGACAAACCGGCGATCCAGTACGTGGTCGAGGAAGCTGTGGCCGCCGGGCTGGACGACGTCCTGCTCGTCACCGGCCGGAACAAGAACGCGATCGAGAACCACTTCGACCGCAACTGGGAGCTCGAGGCGGCGCTGGAGGCCAAGGGCGACCTGGAGCGGCTGAAGCGGGTCCGCGAGAGCGCCGTGATCGCCGACCTGCACTACACCCGTCAGGGTGACCCGCGCGGGCTCGGTCACGCCGTGCTCTGCGCTGCCCGGCACGTCGGGCAGGAGCCGTTCGCCGTGCTGCTCGGCGACGACCTGATCGACCCGCGCGACCCGCTGCTGCGCACCATGCTCGACGTGAGGGAGCGGTTCGGCGGCACCGTCGTCGCGCTGATGAGAGTGCCGCGTGACCAGGTCCACCTCTACGGCTGCGCTGCCATCGACCCGACCGTCGTCGCCGACCCGTCCGGAGTGGTGACCATCACCGACCTCGTCGAGAAGCCGCCGGTCGACGAGGCACCGAGCGACCTGGCCGTGATCGGCCGGTACGTCCTGGACCCCGGCGTCTTCGAGGTGCTGAAGCAGACCGACCCCGGACGCGGCGGCGAGATCCAGCTGACCGACGCGCTGCGCAAGATGGCCGCGACCGGTGAGCACGGGCCGGTGCACGGTGTGGTGTTCTCCGGCCGTCGCTACGACACCGGCGACCGGCTGGAGTACCTCAAGACCGTGGTGCGGCTGGCCAGCGAGCGCGACGACCTCGGCCCTGCCTTCTCGTCCTGGCTGCAGACCTTCGTCGCGGAGGAGCTCGGCCGGTGAGCGACCTCAAGAGCGTCGACCAGCACCTCACCGACATCCTCGCCGGCATCGAACCGGTCGCGCCGCTGGACCTCCAGCTGCTCGATGCGCACGGCTGCATCCTGGCCGAGGACGTCACCGCCGAGGTCGACCTGCCGCCGTTCGACAACTCCTCCGTCGACGGCTACGCCGTGCGGTCGGCCGACGTGCAGGCAGCCAGCGAGTCCTCGCCGGTGCAGCTGCCCGTGGTGGGCGACGTCGCCGCGGGGTCGCAGGCGACCTACACCGTGCAGCCGGGCCTCTGCGTGCGGATCATGACCGGTGCGCCGGTGCCGGTCGGCGCCGACGCCGTCGTACCGCTCGAGTGGACCGACGGTGGCATGGCGGCCGTGTCGATCACCCAGGCTCCCGAGGTCGGCGCGCACATCCGCCGCCGCGGCGAGGACGTCCAGACCGGCCACGGCGTGCTGGCGGCCGGCGCCCGGCTCGGCCCCGGCCAGCTCGGCCTGCTCGCGGCGGTCGGCCGCGACCGCGTCGTGGTCCGCCCGCGACCCCGGGTCGTGATCATCTCGACCGGCAGCGAGCTGGTGGAGCCCGGTACCCGCACCGCCCAGGGACAGATCCACGAGTCGAACTCCTACATCCTCACCACCGCGGCCCGGGAGACCGGTGCCACCGCGTTCCGGGTCGGCATCGTCCCCGACGACGCCCGCACGCTGATGAACACGATCGAGGACCAGCTGATCCGCGCCGACCTGGTGCTGACCAGCGGCGGGGTGAGCGTCGGCGCGTACGACGTGGTCAAGGAGGTGCTGACCCGCCTCGGCACGGTGACCTTCGAGACCGTCGCGATGCAGCCGGGCAAGCCGCAGGGCTACGGCACCATCGGCCCGGACAAGACACCGATCATCACGCTGCCGGGCAACCCGGTGTCGTCGTACGTCTCCTTCGAGGTCTTCGTCCGGCCGGTCATCCGGCGGATGCTCGGGGTCGAGCCGCTGCACCGCCCCACCGTGCGGGCGGTCTGCCAGGAGGGCTTCAGCTCGCCGGCCGGCAAACGGCAGTACATGCGCGGCTGGCTGGACGTCGTGGACGGCCGGTACGTGGTGCGCCCGGTCGGCGGAGCCGGGTCGCACCTGGTCGGCGGGCTGGCCCACTCGAACGCGCTGGTCGTCGTGCCGGAGAGCGTCACCGAGGTCCCGGAGGGCGGCGCCGTCGAGGTGATGGTGCTCGAACGGCGGCTGTCATGAGTGATCCGGCGCGGCTGACCCATGTCGACGAAAGTGGCGCGGCCCGGATGGTCGACGTGTCGGGCAAGGACGTCACGGTGCGGACGGCGACGGCGTCCGGTCGGGTACTGGTCTCCGCCGAGGTGGTCGCGCTGCTGCGCGGCGTCGGCGTGCCCAAGGGTGATGCGCTCGCGGTGGCCCGGATCGCCGGCATCCAGGCGGCCAAGCGCACCCCGGACCTGGTCCCGCTCTGCCACCCGATCGCGATCCACGGCGTGGAGGTCGACCTGCGGGTCGCCGACGACGCGGTGCTCGTGAGCGCCACGGTGCGCACCGCCGACCGGACCGGTGTCGAGATGGAGGCGCTGACCTGTGTCGCGGTCGCCGGGCTCACGCTGGTCGACATGGTGAAGGCGGTCGACCGCGGCGCGACGATCACCGACGTCCGGGTCGAGCTCAAGAGCGGCGGCCGCTCGGGGGAGTGGCGGCGAACCGACGGTCCGTCCGAGGCGTCTGCACCATGAGGGCACTCGTCGTGAGCGTGTCCAACCGGGCGGCCGCGGGTGTCTACGAGGACCGCACCGGCCCGGTGCTCGTGGAGGGGCTGGTGGCGTTGGGCTTCGAGGTCGACGGCCCCGAGGTGGTGCCGGACGGCGACCCCGTCGAGGAGGTCCTCCGGGAGGCGGTGGCCTCGGCGTACGACGTCGTGATCACCTCGGGTGGCACCGGCATCACGCCGACCGACCGGACCCCCGAGATGACCGCGCGGGTGCTCGACACCGACCTGCCGGGGATCGCCGAGACGCTGCGCGCCCACGGCGTCGCCAAGGGGGTGCCGACCGCCGCGCTGTCCCGCGGCCTCGCCGGGCTGGCCGGAACGACCGTGGTCGTCAACCTGCCGGGGTCCCCCGGCGGCGTGCGGGACGGGCTCGAGGTCCTCGGCCCGCTGCTCGTGCACGCGGTCGAGCAGGTGCACGGGAGTGACCACGCATGACGCGCGGCTGGCCGGCGACCCTGACCGACGGCCGGGTAGGGCTCCGGCCCCTGGCCCGCAGCGACCGCACCGCCTGGCTCGAGGCGCGCACCTACAACGCCGGCTGGCTGGCAGCCGTGGGAGGCAACCCCGCCGCGGGTCACCGGTCCGCCGATGTCGTTCACCACGATGGTCCGGTCGCTGCGCAGGCAGGCCGGCAAGGGGCTGCTGCTCCCGTTCGTGATCACCTACGACGACAGGCTGGTGGGGCAGCTCACCGTCGGCGGCATCACCTGGGGGTCGCTGTGCTCGGCGCACATGGGCTACTGGGTCGACCAGCGGGTCGCCGGCCGCGGCGTGATGCCGACATCTGTCGCGCTGGCCACCGACCACTGCTTCGGAGCACTCGGCCTGCACCGGATCGAGGTCAACATCCGGCCGGAGAACACCGCCTCGCTGCGGGTGGTCGAGAAGCTCGGCTTCCGCGAGGAGGGCACCCGGAGCGCCTTCCTGCACATCGCCGGGGCCTGGCGGGACCACCGGTCCTTCGCGCTGACGGCCGACGAGGTGCCCGGCGGCCTGCTCCGCCGCTGGCACGAGTACCAGACGTCCTGAGCCCCCTCGACGAGTGGCGCGTTGCCGCAGGTTTTCGGCCCGCGAAGCTGTCCGAACCGCCTTCATAGCGAGTCACACGCGTCACAGCAGCCTCAGGACTGATCCTGCGACACACCGGGTCAGGTCCGCTGGTGCACGCTCCGGCGGCCCTACCGTGCTGCGCGTGGGGAGCGGGATCATCTACGCCATCATCATCGGGATCTGGGCTGCCTACTTCATCCCGCGCTGGCTGAGGCGACACGAGGAGCTCTCCGAGTCGCGTTCGGTGGAGAAGTTCGAGCACGCGATGCGGATCCTGTCCCGCCGCGAGACCACCCCGGACAAGCGGTACGTCGTGATGCCGCCGCGCCCCGAGGCGCCGCGCAGCAGCCTGCCCGGCCCGCAGCCGGATCCCGGCGCAACGGTCGGCCCCGATCCGCAGCCGGGTCGGTGCCGCGGCGATGCGCCGACGCCGGATCCTGGCCGGCCTGCTGCTGGGGTCGCTGCTCGTCGGCGCCCTCACCCCGCTGACCCCCGTGCCGTGGTGGGTGCCGGTGCTGCTGCTCGCCGTCACGGTCGCCGACCTGGTGCACCTGCGGGTGCAGGTCCGGCGCAGCCGCGAGGTCAGCCGCACCCGCAAGGCCGTTCGGCAGGGCGTGCGCTCGCGGCTGATGCGCTTCGACGCGCTGGACCGGCTGATGACCGTGCGCCGTGAGATGGCCGAGGACCGCGCCGCCGAGGAGGCCCGCTGGGCCGCCGCCGAGGAGGCCGACCGGATCGAGCGGGAGGCCGAGGAGCGTCGGGCCGCCGAGCGGGCAGCCGGCTGGCAGCCGGTGCCGGTGCCGCTGCCGACGTACGTGAGCAAGCCGATGGCTCCCCGCCGGGCCCCGGCGATCGACCTCACCAAGCCCGGTGCCTGGAGCGAGGCCCGGCTACCGGGGGCGCGGGTCGAGGAGCCGCCGTTCGACCAGCAGTCCGACCCCGGTCCGGTCGCCGTCGAGCATGTCGGCTCTCGTCGACGACGCGGCCGGCGCTGACGACCAGCTGGACGCGATCATCGCGCGTCGCGCGGTGAACGACTGACCTGCGCGTTTGGTAGCCTCGCTGTTCCACCAGGGGCTGTAGCGCAGCTGGTAGCGCACCTCGTTCGCAACGAGGGGGTCAGGGGTTCGAGTCCCCTCAGCTCCACCCGGGTCAGAGGCGCATTCGCTCCGGATGTCTCCGAGTCGGCGGAGTTCGGCAACAGCTCTGAACCGTTACGCGCACTCAGCCAGATCCGCGGCGCCGCACCCAGGACCGCGCGGAGGGAGCCGGGCCTCTACGTGCCGGCGTGCACGATGGCTGCGTAGGACCCGATCCCGATCAATCGATCTCCCGCGACGTCACCGTTTGCCAGCACTATCGCGGTCACTGCCCCGGTGCGAGGGTCGAAGTCGACATCGGTGACCGGGCCGAGGTCTTCGCCGATCGTGTTCAGGACACGCTTGCCCAGCAGCCGCCGACCGTTGCCGGACAAGGCGGCGACCGCGTCATTCGCCTCGGTGATCGTCTCGGCGCCGGTGACGGTGACCGCGTCGGCGCCGAATGCGCTGATGTCGCTCCACAACACGGTGTCGCCGCGGTCGGCTCTCTTCAACGTCACGGCCACCACGGTGTGTGACTGAGGGTCGATCACGAAGTCCGAGATCTGACCGACGGTCTCGGCGGTGCTGGTGCTGACCACCTTGCGCCCGGTGGCCTCGGTGATCAGCATCAGCGTGTCCGGTCCAGCTGTCGTCGAAACGCCAGCACCGCGGCCCCGAAGCCCGCCAGGTCGTGGGCGACAAAGTCCTTGGCGCTGGCCGGCACCATCAAGTGGTTGCCGGACGCGGCGAGCGTGTCGGGCAGCGGGATGAACACCTTGGTGCCCTTCGTGCCGAGCGCTTCGGATGCCTCCACCTCGTAGCCGACCACATCGCACTGGCCGCCGCCGTGATCGGTGACCTCAAGGATCACGTCCACCACCGCGCCCAGATCGGTGCCGGCATCGGTGAGAACTTGCGAGCCGAGCACGTCACCACCGGAGCCGCTCGAAGACGCTGAGCGGTCCAGCACCGCCTTGGTCGGCTCCAGCGCGTCGACGCCCCGGACCATCACGGCGGCCGGCCCCAACGCCATCACCGCTGACCAGGACAGGGCCTGCTTCAGCGGTCCGGCGAACAGGCCGCGCCCGGCCAGCGTGAACCCGCCGACCACCCCGCCGTCAGCGGAATACACGACGTCCTTGACTTGCGCGACAGCCTCCCCGGCCAGCGTGACAACCGGAAGCTTGGTCACCTCCGAGGTGCGCATGAGCCGACTCATCGCCCCGACCTCCGCCCGCGGGTCCGCGGTGACTGCGCCGGATCCACGATCACCCCGCCCCGACGACGCCGAGCCTGCACCACCAGGAACCCGCCCACCAGGACGGCCAGCAGGACCACGATCACGATCAGCCAGACCCACCAGCTCATGGCATTACCACCTGTGACTCCGAGCGCCGAAGACGGGCGGTCGAGGAGAGCCCTGGCCATCCACCAGCCGGCGACCAGCCGATCTCACTGTCACGGTAGACCCGAATCAGCGTCGCCCACAATTGCATGGACGTGAGTTGCCACTGACGTCGGCACCCAGCAGCACGAACCGAGGTGAGGTCAATCCTTCGGCTCTCGCTCGCCACGGAGGCGACGGGTGGCACGGGTTCGAGATCCGAAGCCGCTGACGGCGCGGGTCAGCGGCTCGAGCACAGCGACCAGCACTACGACGTACACGAGATGACCGGCGATCCAGGCAGCAAGGCCGAGCTGTCGCACTCCGTAACCGGTGCTCGAGCGTTGAACGCCGGGCGAGGCAACGCGAAAGCCGAGAATGACGACGAAGACGACGAACGCCACCCCGGTGAGCACGGCTGCCACCAAAGCGACGACCCACCACGGTTCGGGCGCGGTACGAACCCTGGCTCGGCGCCGCATCCACCATGCCGTCGCCACCCCGACCACGATTGCGGGCAAGAGGAACAGTATCGGCGCCACGACGACGTCCACCGCCGAATCCCCCCGCAGTGTCCCGCGGGCCTCGGGCAGCACTCGACGGCCACTCATCAGCGCCTGCACGGCATGCAGCGGGTACCAGAAGTCGCGGCCCTTCGCCAGAGAAACCACGGCCAGGGTGACGAACATGCCGAACCCGGCCGCGATCCCTGCCAGTCCACCGCCGAACAGACGGACCATATCGGAGACCGGCGCGGGCGGATCGGCGGGAACCGAGCCTTCGGCAGGGGCCGCACCGCCCGCCGCGTGATGCCCCGGGGGCGGCACCGACGAGTCGTTGTCCGGACGCCAACTGTCGGTCACGGTCCACCTCCGGTGCGCTGGGACGAACTCCCATCAGCAAGGTCACACCAGAGAAGACGCACTGGGACCAGCCGATTCAACAACCGGTCTGGTGCTGAGGACGGAGGTAGTCCAGCAACAAGCACTCTAACGCACCCCCGACAGGCCACGAGGTGGTCAGCCGGGGGCTGCTCACGCCCTCTTCTCCCGCCTCTCAGATCCAGGACCTCCACCACATCCGACGTGCCCAGTCGGCGTAGGGGATGGTCTCGGCGGACAGCACCGGCAGCAGCCAGGCGAAGTTCGCGACGGCCAGCAGCAGGTAGGCGCCGGCTGCGGCCGCGCCCCACTGCCGGCGCCGCGCGGAGGCGTCCCGCCCGCCGAGAACCAGGCCCAGGCACATGGTGACCGCCAGGACCAGGAACGGAAGGAACACGACCGCGTAGAACGAGTAGACCGTGCGCTCCTGGAAGAAGAACCACGGCAGGTAACCGGCGGCCACGCCGGCGAGCACCGCCCCGGCGCGCCAGTCACGACGGGCCGCCCAGAGGTAGACCAGGACCGGCAGCGCGAGGCAGGCCGCCCACCAGACCGCCGGGGTGCCCAGTGCCGTGACCGCCTGCGAGCAGGTCTCGACCGCGCAGCCGTCCTGCCCCAGGGTGGGGCCCTCGTAGAAGTAGGACACCGGCCGCGCGAGGACGAGCCAGCCCCACGGGTTCGACTGATAGTCGTGCGGCGTGCGCAGTCCGGTGTGGAAGTCCCACGCCTGCTGGTGGTAGTGCCAGAGGCTCCGCAGGGCGTCCGGGACCAGCGCCGGCCCCGGATTGTCCCGGGCCCAGAAACGGAGGTAGGCGTCCTCGCCCGCGAGGAACCAGCCGGTCCAGGACGCCAGGTAGACGCCCAGCGCGATGAGCACCAGGGAGCCGAACGCCGGGGCGGCGTCGCGGACCAGTGCGCCTACCCACGGCCTGCGCGCTCCCGCCGTACGCCGGGCTCCCATGTCCCAGAGCACCGACATCAGACCGAACGCCGCGACGAAGTAGATCCCGCTCCACTTCGTGGCACAGGCGGCGCCCAGGAGTACGCCGGCCAGCAGCCGCCACGGTCGCAGGCCGAGCCACGGGCCGAACCGGGAGCCGAGCACGTCGTCCAGCCGTGCGGCGAGCCGCGCTCGGGTCCGGTCGCGGTCGATGAGCAGGGCACCGAACGCCGCCAGGACCCAGAACATCAGCAGCGGGTCGAGCAGCGCGGTCCGGCTGTGCACGTAGGCCAGGCCGTCGACCGTGAGGAGAAGGCCTGCGACGCAGCCGAGCAGCGTCGAGCGGAACAGCCGCCGCCCGATCCGCGCGATCATCAGCACCGCGAGGGTGCCGGTGACCGCGACCACGAACCGCCAGCCGAACGGCGTGAAGCCGAACAGCTGCTCGCCGACCGCGATCATCCACTTGCCGCCCGGCGGGTGCACCACGTAGGACGGGTCGCCCGGCCACAGGCCGCTCAGGTCGCCGGCCAGGATCTTCACGTTCGCCGGGTCCGGGTCGCCGTCCTTGGCGGCCTTGATGTAGTTCTGCTCGGCCCCGAAGTGCAGCAGCGACCAGGCGTCCTTGGCGTAGTAGGTCTCGTCGAAGATGAACGCCTTGGGCCGGGCCAGGTCCCAGAAACGCAGCACCGCGGCCACCGCGGTGACGATCAGCGGGGCGACCCAGCCCCAGATGCCGTCGGCCGGCATCGGGGGTACCAGCCGGTCCCGGACCCGGACGCGGTCGACGGTCGGCTGCAGCACCCGGCCAGCCTAGGGGGACCGGTGCACGGCTCCGTTTCGCCAGACGCCGCTTCGCAATGATCGGAGAGCTCCTGTGTCGCGAGACGCCACGTTCGCTATCCGATCCTTCGGCTTCGACCATGATGGCGGCCATGACGGACGGGGCGGACGCGGGCCTGCTGGTGCTGGCGGGTACGCCGATCGGTGACCCGGCCGACGCCTCGCCCCGGCTGGTCCGCGAGCTCGCGATAGCGGACGTGGTCGCCGCCGAGGACACCCGCCGACTGCGCCGGCTGGCCCGCGACCTCGATGTGGAGCTGACCGGTCGGATCGTGTCCTACTACGACGCGAACGAGGCCGGCCGCACTCCTGAGCTGGTCGAGGCGCTGCTGCAGGGGCTGCGGGTCCTGCTGGTCACCGACGCCGGGATGCCCTCGGTCTCCGACCCGGGCTACCGGCTGGTCGCTGCGGCGGTCGCGGCCGGCGTCGCGGTCACCGCGGCACCGGGGCCGTCCGCGGTCCTGACGGCACTGGCCCTGTCCGGGTTGCCGGTCGACCGGTTCTGCTTCGAGGGCTTCCTGCCGCGCAAGGCGGGCGAGCGGGCCCGGCGGCTGGCCGAGCTGGCCGTCGAGCCGCGGACGATGGTGTTCTTCGAGGCGCCGCACCGGCTGGCGGTCGCCCTCGCCGCGATGGCGGACGGGCTGGGTGACGACCGGCCGGCGGCGGTGTGCCGGGAGATGACCAAGACCTACGAGGAGGTACGCCGGGGCGGGCTGCGCGAGCTGGCCACCTGGGCCGAGACGGGGGTGCGCGGCGAGGTCACCGTCGTCGTGGCGGGAGCCGGTCCAGCCGAGGCGGCCGCGCCGGAGGCCCTGGTCGCTGAGGTCGAGGGCCAGGTGCGCGCCGGCGTACGGCTCAAGGAGGCCACCGCCGAGGTCGCAAGTCGCCACGGCGTCTCGCGTCGCGAGCTCTACGACGCCGTCCTGGCAGCCCGCGACTAGCCTGACGTGATGGAGTTCCGCCGGATCCCGGGTCTGCCGCCGTACGTCTTCACGATCATCGACGGGCTCAAGCGGGAGGCACGGCGGGCCGGGCGGGACGTCGTCGACCTCGGCTTCGGCAACCCGGACCTGCCTTCCCCGCCGATCGCGGTCGAGAAGCTCTCCGAGGCGGCGCACAACAGCCGCAACCACCGCTACTCCGCGAGCCGCGGCATCCCCAAGCTGCGCGAGGCGATCGCTGCGCTCTACCTGCGCAAGTTCGGCGTGACCCTCGACCCCGAGACCGAGGTGCTCTCGACGATCGGCGCCAAGGAGGGCTTCAGCCACCTGATGTGGGTGCTGCTGCAGCCCGGCGACGCAGCGCTGGTGCCGAGCCCGTCGTACCCGATCCACATCTGGGGGCCGTACTTCGCAGGAGCCGATGCCCGGCAGGTGCCGGTCGGCGTCGGCGAGGACTACGTCGCCAACGTGATGGAGGCGTGGGAGCTGGGCTGGCCCAAGCCCCGGGTCGTCGTGCTGTCCTTCCCGCACAACCCGACGACCGCGACGATCGAGCTGGCCGACATGCAGCGGCTGGTCGACTGGGCCCGCGAGCGCGACGTGGTGCTGGTGCACGACTTCGCCTATGCCGACGTCGCCTTCGACGGGTACACGCCGCCGTCGATCCTGCAGTGCGAGGGCGCGATGGAGTGCGCCGTCGAGCTCTACTCGATGACCAAGTCGTTCTCGATGGCCGGCTGGCGGGTGGCCTTCCTGCTCGGCAACTCCGAGGTCGTCGGGGCGCTCACCAAGCTCAAGAGCTACCTGGACTACGGCACCTTCCAGCCGATCCAGATCGCGGCGACGGTGACGATGAACGAGGCCTCCGACTACCCGGCCGAGGTCAACGCCGTCTACCAGTCGCGGCGCGACGCCCTGGTCGACGGGCTGGCGCGGATCGGCTGGGACATCGAGCGCCCGCGCGGCACGATGTTCGCCTGGGCGCCGATCCCCGAGGCGTACGCCGACCTGGGCTCGATCGAGTTCGCCACCCTGATCGTCAAGGAGTGCGACGTGGCCCTGTCGCCGGGAGTCGGCTTCGGCCCGGCCGGCGACAAGTTCGTGCGGTTCGCCCTGATCGAGAACGAGCAGCGCATCGTGCAGGCCGTCCGCAACCTCAAGCGCGGCCTGCCCAAGCTCGGCTGACGCCGCCCCGCCAGGCGCCGGGGATCGGTGAGGCGGGCGGGAATCCGGGTTGAGCAGCGCCCGTAGGCTGGAGCCATGCCCCGTCACATCCTCACCGCGGTCGCGTGGCCCTACGCCAACGGACCGCGACACATCGGCCACGTGTCCGGCTTCGGAGTGCCCTCCGACGTGTTCAGCCGGTACATGCGGATGGCGGGCCACCACGTGCTCATGGTCAGCGGCACCGACGAGCACGGCACCCCGATCCAGGTGCAGGCCGACGCCGAGGGCATGTCCACCCGGGAGCTGGCCGACCGCTACAACCGGGTGATCGTCGAGGACCTGGCCCGGCTCGGGCTCAGCTACGACCTGTTCACCCGTACGACGACGCGCAACCACTACGCCGTCGTGCAGGAGCTGTTCGCCACCCTCCACCGCAACGGCTACGTCGTCGCGAAGACCACGATGGGGGCCATCTCGCCCTCGACCGGCCGCACGCTGCCCGACAGGTACATCGAGGGCACCTGCCCGATCTGCGGCTACGACAGCGCGCGCGGCGACCAGTGCGACAACTGCGGCAACCAGCTCGACCCGACCGACCTGATCAACCCGAGGAGCCGCATCAACGGCGAGACCCCGGACTTCGTCGAGACCGAGCACTTCTTCCTCGACCTGCCGGCGCTCGCCGACGCGCTCGGCGCCTGGCTCGCCGAGCGCACCGACTGGCGGCCGAACGTCCTGAAGTTCTCGACCAACCTGCTCAAGGATCTCCAGCCGCGCGCGATCACCCGCGACCTCGACTGGGGCGTGCCGATCCCGCTGGAGGGCTGGGACGAGCAGGCCAACAAGCGCATCTACGTCTGGTTCGACGCGGTGATCGGCTACCTGTCGGCCTCGATCGAGTGGGCCCGCCGCAGCGGCGACCCCGAGGCGTGGCGGAACTGGTGGCAGCCCGAGGACGGCGCTGACGCCTCGTCGTACTACTTCATGGGCAAGGACAACATCGTCTTCCACTCGGTCATCTGGCCGGCCATCCTGCTCGGGTACGACGGCAAGGGTGACCGCGGCGGGAAGCCCGGCGAGCTCGGCGAGCTGGGCCTGCCGACCGAGGTGGTGTCCAGCGAGTACCTCACGATGGAGGGCCGCAAGTTCTCGTCGTCCCGGGCCGTGGTCATCTACGTCCGCGACTTCCTCGAGCGCTACGACGCCGACGCGCTGCGCTACTTCATCGCGGTCGCCGGTCCGGAGGCCCAGGACACCGACTTCACCTGGGCCGAGTTCCTGCGCCGCACCAACGACGAGCTGGTGGCCGGCTGGGGCAACCTGGTCAACCGCACGGTCTCGATGGCGGCGAAGAACATCGGCTCGGTGCCGCCGCAGGGTGACCTCACCACCGAGGACCAGGCGCTGCTCGCCACCGTGCGGGCAGGCTTCGACGACGTCGGTGCGCTGCTCGAGAAGTCGAAGCAGAAGGCCGCCGTCAACGAGGCGATGCGGGTGGTCTCCGAGGTGAACAAGTACCTCTCCGACATGGCGCCGTGGAAGCTCAAGACCGAGGACCCGGCCCGGATGGCCACGGTGCTGCACGTCGCGCTGCAAGCCGTCCGCGACTGCAACACGATCCTCACGCCGTTCCTCCCGCACTCGGCGCAGCAGGTCCACGAGCTGCTCGGCGGCACCGGCGTGTGGTCCGGGCTGCCCGAGGTGCGCGAGGTGTCCGAGGAGGGCAACGCCGACTACCCGGTGATCCAGGGCGACTACGCCGCCGCCGCTGCCCGCTGGGAGAGCATCCCGATCGAGGTGGGGACGCCGTTGTCGGCCCCGACGGTCATCTTCCGCAAGCTCGACCCGTCGATCGTCGACGAGGAGCTGGCTCGCCTGGAGACCAAGGCCGAGGCGTGACCGACGGACCCACCCGGGCCCGCGGCGGACCGGCTTCGGGCCCACGCGTGCGCCCCCCCGCGCCCGAGCCGTTGCGCGTCCCGGTGGCGGACAGCCACTGCCACCTCGACATCGCCGACCCGCCGGACGACTGGCTCTCGGTCGACGACGCGCTCGCCGCATCGAGGGCGGCCGGCGTCCCGCGCATCGTGCAGATCGGCTGCGACCTGCCCGGTGCGAGATGGGCGGTGGAGACGGCCCGGCAGTACGACGCAGCTGGTGGCCGGCGTCGCCCTGCACCCCAACGAGGCACCGTTGCTGGCGATGGCGGGCGACCTCGACGCCGGTCTGGCCGAGATCGACGCGCTGGCGGCCGACCCTGTCGTCCGCGCCGTGGGGGAGACCGGCCTGGACCACTACCGCACCGCCCCGGCGGGCCGCGCCGACCAGGAGGCGTCGTTCCGCGCGCACATCGAGATGGCGAAACGGCACGGCAAGGCGCTGGTCATCCACGACCGGGACGCGCACGACGAGGTGATCAGGGTCCTGGAGGACGCCGGCCCGCCCGAGCGGGTCGTCTTCCACTGCTTCTCCGGCGACGTCGCGATGGCCGAGCACTGCGTCCGCCGCGGCTGGTGGCTGTCCTTCGCCGGCACGGTCACCTTCAAGAACGCGGCCGGGTTGCGCGCGGCGCTCACCCGGTGCCCGCTGGACCGGCTGCTCGTCGAGACCGACGCCCCCTACCTCACGCCGGTGCCCTACCGGGGCCGCCCGAACGCCTCCTACCTGGTGCCGCACACGCTGCGGGCGATGGCGGACGTGCTCGGCGTCGGCGAGGACCAGCTGGCCACCGCGGTGGCCGCCAACACCGACGCGGCATTTGGCACCTGGTGACCAGGTTGGCTACCGTCGTCGGCTTATGAGCGCTGGGCGGCACTCCGCGGGACCACGTCGGTCCCTGCTGCACGCCCTTCCCACGCTGCTCCTCCAGGTCGGTGTCGTGCTCGCGCTGGTGGCCGGCACTACCGCATTCGTCCGGCTGGACAAGGCCGTGACGGTCTCCGTCGACGGCAAGCAGCGCCAGGTCAGCAGCTTCGCCCGCACGGTCGGTGACCTGCTCGCCAGCGAAGGCGTCCGGTACGACACCGCGCACGACCTGGTGACCCCGGAACCAGGAGCGACGCTGGGTAACGGCGAGACCGTCCAGGTGCGCTACGGACGTCCGGTGCTCCTCACGCTGGACGGCGAGACCCGCACCGTGTGGACCACCGGCCGCACCGTCTCGCAGGCGCTGATGATGCTCGGGGTGCGGTCCGACGGTGCCTACCTCTCCGCCTCGCGCAGCAAGCGGATCGGCCGCGGCGGCATCACCCTCGACATCCGGATGCCGCACCACCTCACGTTCCTCGCCGACGGCAAGCGGCACGAGGTGACCACCACGGCGACGACCGTCCGCAGCGCCATGGCCGATGCCGGGGTCAGCCTGCGCACCCAGGACCGGGTATCCGCCGACCTGAGCGCCCGCCCCTACGCCGAGCAGGTCGTCGCCCTGACCAGGGTCGACGGCAAGCGGGTCGTGGAGGAGCGGCCGATCCGGTTCGACACCAAGAAGCGCAAGACGAACGAGCTCTACGAGGGCGAGACCAAGGTCCAGGAGCAGGGCAAGGTCGGCATCGAGACCCGCACCTTCCGCGAGACCTATCTCGACGGCAAGCTCGACTCCCGGCAGCTCGTCAGCAAGGAGGTCACCGAGCAGCCGGTGACCGAGGTCCTGCTCGTCGGCACCAAGGCGCGGCCCGACAACGCGCCGACCGCCGACGGCCTCAACTGGGCGGCGCTCGCCAACTGCGAGTCCAGCGGCAACCCGCAGGCCTACAACCCTGCCGGTCCGTACTACGGCCTCTACCAGTTCATGGAGAGCACCTGGCGCTCGGTCGGCGGTGTGGGCCTGCCGACCCAGGCCAGCGCCTCGGAGCAGACCTACCGGGCGCAGATTCTCTACAACCGCAGCGGCGCCGGGCAGTGGCCGGTCTGCGGTCGTCAACTGTTCAGCTGACGTGACGGCCGCGCTGCTCGGCCCGGCGGAGGTGCGCGCGCTGGCCACCCGGCTGGGCGTACGACCCACCAAGACGCTCGGCCAGAACTTCGTCATCGACGCCAACACGGTGCGCCGGATCGTGCGCACCGCCGAGGTCGGTGCCCACGACCACGTCCTCGAGGTCGGGCCCGGCCTGGGCTCGCTGACCCTGGGGCTGCTGCCGGAGGTCGCCACGCTGACCGCCGTCGAGGTCGACCCGGTCCTCGCCGCCGAGCTGCCCGCCACCGTCGGCGCGGCACGCACCGGCGTACGCCGACCGGCTCACCGTCGTCACCGCGGACGCGATGCGACTCGAGACGCTGCCCGGCCCACCACCGACCGCACTCGTCGCGAACCTGCCCTACAACATCTCGGTCCCGGTGCTGCTGCACCTGCTCGAGCAGTTCGCGTCGATCCAGCGCGTCCTGGTGATGGTGCAGTCGGAGGTCGCCGACCGGCTGGCCGCGCCACCGGGCAGCCGCACCTACGGCATCCCGTCGGTGAAGGCCGCCTGGTACGCCGACGTGCGCCGGGCCGGGGCCGTCGGCCGCACCGTGTTCTGGCCCGCGCCCAACGTCGACTCGGGGCTGGTCGCGATGGCCCGGCGGGAGCCGCCGGCAACCACCGCCGGCCGGGCCGAGGTCTTCGCCCTCGTCGACGCGGCCTTCGCGCAGCGCCGCAAGACGCTCCGGGCCGCGCTGGCCGGCTGGGCGGGCTCGGCCGCGGCGGCGGAGGCGGCGCTGCGCGCTGCCGGCCTCGACCCGGGGCTGCGCGGCGAGGCGCTGGCCGTCGACGACTTCGCGCGGTTGGCGGCGCACCGTCCCGCGCGCGCTCACCTAGGGTTGGGCGCATGAGCAGCCGAGGGGACCGGGCATCGCGCTCGCGGTCCGGTGGGGACCACGCGTGACCTCGGTGGCCGTGCGGGCCCCGGCAAAGATCAACCTCGGACTCTCGGTCGGCTCCCCGCGGCGCGACGGCTTCCACGACGTCGCGACCGCCTACCACGCGATCTCGCTGTACGACGAGCTGGTGGCCGCGGCCGCGGACGACCTCTCGGTCAGCGTGACCACCGCCGACGGCGTGCCGCTCGACGACGTCCCGCAGGACCGCAGCAACCTGGCAGTAGCGGCTGCGCTGGCCCTCGCGGAGTACGCCGGCGTGGAGCCGCTGGTCCGGCTGCACGTGACGAAGCGGATCCCGGTGGCCGGTGGGATGGCCGGTGGCAGCGCCGATGCCGCCGGTGCCCTGGTGGCGTGCGACGCGCTCTGGCAGACCGGCCTGTCCCGGTCGGCCATGCTGGAGATCGCGGCCGGCCTGGGCAGCGACGTGCCGTTCTCGCTGGTGGGCGGGACGGCGCTGGGCACCGGCCGGGGCGAGGTCCTGACCCCGGTGCTGGCCCGTGGCCGCTTCGAGTGGGTCGTGGCCATCGCGGAGGACGGCCTGTCGACCCCGGACGTCTACGCCGAGTGCGACCGGCTGCGGGCTGACCAGGTGCTGCCGGAGCCCCGGGTGCCCGACAGCCTGATGGCGGCCCTGCGCTCGGGTGACGCGACGGCGCTCGGCGCCGCGTTGCACAACGACCTGCAGGAGGCAGCGTGCTCGCTGCGTCCCGCGCTGCGGCAGACCCTGCAGACCGGTGAGGCAGCCGGCGCGCTCGGCGCCATGGTGTCCGGCAGCGGGCCGAGCGTCGTGTTCCTGGCCCGCAGCCCGGAGCACGCCCTGGACATCGCGGTCGCGCTCAGTGCCACCGGCACCTGCCGGTCGGTGCGACGGGCGCACGGCCCGGTCGGCGGCGCCCGTGCGGTCGGCGAGGTCTGAGTGGCGCGCAACCTCGTCAACCTCGAGGGCGTGGGAAAGGCGTACGGCACCCGCGCCCTGCTCGAGGACGTCTCGCTCGGTGTCGGTGAGGGCGACCGCACCGGCGTCGTCGGCCGCAACGGCGACGGGAAGTCGACCCTGCTGCGGCTGCTGACCCGGCGCGAGCCACCGGACACCGGCCGGGTCACCCACGCCGGCGGCCTGCGCGTCGCGCAGGTCGGTCAGCGCGACGATCTGGACCCGACGGCGACCGTGCGCTCGCTGGTGGTCGGCGACGGTCCGGCGCACGAGTGGGCCTCGGACCCGCGCGCTCGCGACGTGCTGGCGGGGCTGTTCGGCGACCGCGCCGACCTCGACTCGATGCTCGACCGGGTGATCGGCCCGCTCTCCGGCGGCGAGCGGCGCCGGGTGGCCCTGGCCACGGCGCTGGTCGGTGAGCACGACCTGCTGGTGCTGGACGAGCCCACCAACCACCTCGACGTCGAGGGGATCGACTGGCTGGCGCGCCACCTGGTCGCCCGGCGCGAGGCGCTGGTGGTGGTGACTCACGACCGGTGGTTCCTCGACGAGGTGTGCGAGCGCACCTGGGAGGTGCAGGGCGGCTCGGTGCATGCGTACGACGGCGGCTACTCGGCGTACGTGCTCGCCCGCGCGGAGCGCGACCGCATGCAGGCCGCGACGGACGCCCGCCGGGCGAACCTGGTGCGCAAGGAGCTCGCCTGGCTGCGCCGTGGCCCGCCGGCACGCACCTCGAAGCCGCAGTTCCGCATCGAGGCGGCCAATGCGCTGATCGCCGAGGAGCCGCCGCCGCGCGACGGGGTGGAGCTGGTCCGGTTCGCCAGCGCACGCCTCGGCCGCACGGTGTACGACGTGCTCGACGCCACGGCCGAGGTCGGCGGCCGGGTGCTGCTCGACCACCTGACCTGGCTGGTCGGGCCGGGCGACCGGATCGGCATCGCCGGAGTCAACGGATCCGGGAAGACCTCGCTGCTCCGGCTACTGATCGGCGAGCTGGCGCCGGCCGCCGGACGGGTCGTCCGCGGCGTCACGGTTCGGCTGGCGTACCTCTCGCAGGACGTCACCGAGCTCGACCCCTCGCTGCGCGTGCTGGAGGCCGTCGAGGCGGTGCGTCGCGAGGTGGACCTCGGCAGGGGCCGGTCGATCACCGCCACCCAGATGTGCGAGCGGTTCGGCTTCGTGGGCAACGCGCAGTGGACGCCGGTCGGCGAGCTCTCCGGCGGCGAGCGGCGCAGACTGCAGCTGCTGCGGCTGCTGATGGACGAGCCCAACGTGCTGCTGCTCGACGAGCCGACCAACGACCTGGACATCGACACGCTGACGGCGCTGGAGGACCTGCTCGACGGCTGGGCGGGCACGTTGCTGGTCGTCTCGCACGACCGCTACTTCCTGGAGCGGGTCTGCGACACGACCGTCGCGTTGCTCGGCGACGGCGGGCTGCGCGACCTGCCGGGTGGCGTGGACGAGTACCTCGCACTGCGCCGGTCGACCGCCGCCGCGGCGGTCGACCAGGCCGGCTTGGGGTCGGCAGCGACTCCGGGCGGTCCGTCGGCCCAGCCCGGCGTGAGCGATGCCGCCGCCGTCCGGGCGGCGCGCAAGGAGCTGTCCCGGCTCGAGCGGCAGCTGGACAAGCTGCGCGACCGGGAAGCCCGGCTGCACGACGAGATGGCGGCCGCGGCAGCGGACCACCAGAGGGCGCTCCAGCTGGATGCGAGCCTGCGGGTGCTGCACGAGGAGCGCGAGCTGCTCGAGCACCGCTGGCTCGAGCTGGCGGAGACCGCGCAGGCGTGATCAGCGGCGCGGCCGACCCGCGACGCGTACGCTCCGCCGCATGCCGGTCGCGCTCGAGTGGGGACCCGTCGGCGCTCGCACCCTTGCCGAGAGCAGCGACGTCGTGGTCGTCGTCGACGTGCTGTCGTTCTCCACCTCGCTCACGGTGGCCGTCGAGCGGGGCGCCAAGGTGTGGCCGCACACCGGTGGTGAGTCGGCCCGCCAGCTCGCCCGTGACATCGATGCCGTGCTCGCCGGCAACCGCTCCTCCCACGAGGGGCTGACCCTGTCACCGGCCAGCCTGCTCGAGGTCGACGAGGACACCCGGGTGGTGCTGCCGTCGCCGAACGGCTCGTCGATCGCCTTCGCGGCGGTCAACAGCGGGGTGCACGTCGTCGCGGCCTGCCTGCGCAACGCCGCCGCTGTGAGCCGCTACCTCGATGGCTACGACCGGATCGCCCTCGTACCTGCCGGCGAGCAGTGGGGGGACGGCTCGCTGCGCCCGGCGTACGAGGACCTGGTCGGCGCCGGCGCAGTGATCGACCGGCTCGCCGGCCGCGACCCGGGGGCCAGGCTCACGCCCGAGGCCGAGGTCGCCGCACTGGCCTTCCGCGCGCTGCGGCCGCTGGAGCTCTGCCCGTCCGGCGCCGAGCTGGTGGGGCGGGGCTACGCGGAGGACGTCCGGATAGCCAGCGAGGTCGATGTCAGCACTGTCGTGCCGGTGCTGGTCGAGGGCCGGTTCGTCGCCGCCTGACCGAGGCTCAGTCGTCGGTCTCGAAGGGGGCCACCAGCTGGCGGAGCAGACCGGACAGGTTCTCCTGCTGCCGGGTCGGCAGTGCGGAGAGCAGGTCTCGCTCGCGGGCCAGCAGGTCGGCCAGCGCCGCGTCGACCCGTTCCTTGCCCCGCGGGGTCAGCCGGACGTGCACGCCGCGGCGGTCGGCCGGGTCCGGCATCCGTTGCACCAGGCCCTGGCTCTCGAGCCGGTCGACCCGGTTGGTCATCGTGCCCGAGGTGACCATCGTCTGGGCGAGCAGCTGCCCGGGGGAGAGCACGTAGGGGCGCCCGGCCCGGCGCAGGGCGGAGAGCACGTCGAACTCCCACACCTCGAGGTCGTGCGCGGCGAAGGCGGTACGCCGGGCCCGGTCCAGGTGTCGCGCCAGCCGGGTGACCCGGCTGAGGACCTCGAGGGGTCGGACGTCGAGGTCGGGCCGCTCGCGGGCCCAGGCCGCGACGAGGCGGTCCACCTCGTCCTGCACGGCTGTACCTCCTCGACGGAACCTCCGCACGATTATCGACCCGAACTGTCTTGACATCAAGAAACAGTTCGGCCAATGTGTCTTGACATCAAGACAGTTGGAGGTTGAGATGCGCTGGGACCCGCTGCGCTACCTGGAGTTCGCCGCCGAGCGCGCCCGCCCGTTCGAGGACCTCCTCGGGCGCCTACCGGCGGACGACCCGGCCGTCGTCGTCGACCTCGGTTGCGGCCCCGGCAACCTGACCCGGACGCTGGCCCGTCGGTGGCCGCAGGCCCGGGTGGAAGGGGTCGACTCGTCGCCGGAGATGGTGGCGAGGGCCGTCGCCGACAACACCGATGACCGAGTGACGTTCACGATCGGCGACGCCCGGCAGTGGCGCCCGGCGGAGCCCGTCGACGTCCTGGTCAGCAACGCCACCCTGCAGTGGGTACCCGGCCACCTCGACCTGCTGCCGACGCTGGTCCAGGCCGTCCGCCCGGGCGGGTGGTTCGCGTTCCAGGTCCCGGGCAACTTCGGCGACCGCACGCACACGGCGATGGACGACGTCGCCACCTCGCCCCGTTGGGCCGACCGGTTCGCGGGCCGGGATCGGGACCAGCCGGCCGTCGGGACGCCGGCCCGCTACCTCGAGCGGCTCGCCGGTCTCGGCTGCACGGTGGATGCATGGGAGACCACGTACCTGCACGTGCTCACCGGGACGGACGCCGTCGTGCGCTGGGTCAGCGGGACCGGGCTGCGGCCCTACCTGCAGGCCCTCGACGACGAGGACGACCGCGAGGACTTCCTCACCGACTACCGCGCCGCCGTGGCGGACGCCTACCCGGAGCAGCCGTGGGGGACGGTGCTCCCGTTCCGGCGGATCTTCGTGGTGGCGCAGCGCACGGCGGGGTCATGAGCGGCCTGGTCGGGCTGCACCACGTGCAGCTGGCGGCTCCGGCCGGCTCAGAACCGGCGCTCCGTCGGTTCTACGGCGAGGTCCTGGGCATGACCGAGGTGCCCAAGCCACCCGCGCTCGCGGCCCGAGGGGGGGCGTGGTTCCGGTCCGGCGGACTCGAACTGCATCTCGGTGTCGAGGACGACTTCCGGCCGGCCCGGAAGGCGCACCCGGGGCTGCTGGTCGCGGAGCTGGTCGCCTTCGCCGCGCGCCTCGCGCAGCACGGCGTCCAGGTCGAGTGGGACGACCGGTTCCCCGGGTTCCGGCGCTGCTACGTGGCGGACCCGCACGGCAACCGGATCGAGCTGCTGGAGCCGCTCGAGGCGTGACTCAGGCCCCGAGGCTCCTGAACGCCGCTGAGCCCGGGCTCGGCCTCCAGGCCGGACAGCCCGTTCCACGCGAGGTTGACCAGGTGCGCGGCGACCACCGACTTCGCGGGCCGGCGGGCGTCCAGCCACCACTGACCGGTGAGCGCGACCATGCCGACCAGCATCTGGGCGTACATCGGCGCCAGCTTCGGGTCGAAGCCGCGCGACTTCAGCTGGTTTCCCATGATGTGCTCGACCTGGCTAGCGGCGTCGCTGATGAGCGACGCGAAGCTGCCGGTCGACTGAGCCACCGGGGAGTCGCGCACCAGGATCCGGAAGCCGTCGGTGGAGGAGTCGATGTAGTCGAGCAGCGCGAACGCTGCCCGCTCGAGCAGCTCACGTGGGCGGCCGCTGCTGGTAAGGGCGCCGGTGATGGCGTCGAGGAGGGCGCTCATCTCGCGGTCGACGACGACGGCGTACAGGCCTTCCTTGCCGCCGAAGTGCTCGTAGACGACCGGCTTGGAGACGCCCGCCTTCGCGGCGATCTCCTCGACCGAGGTCGCGTCGAAGCCCTTCTGGGCGAAGAGCGACCGCCCCACGTCGAGCAGCTGTTCGCGGCGCTCCTTGCCGGTCATCCGGGCGGCCCGGCCGTCGCGTTTGGCCCTGCTGGCCGCTGGCGTCGGACCGGTCGCCATCAGGCCGCCCGGCGGGCGTCGAGGCGTTCCTGGCGCGGCCAGCGGACGTCGTACGCCCAGCTGAAGGTTTCGAAGAGCTGGATGACCCGGGCCCCGGAGTCGACCTGGCCCTTGAGCACCCCGGTCCGGGCGCAGGTCGGGTCGGCGTGGTGCAGGTTGTGCCAGGACTCGCCCATCGACAGCACGGCGAGCCACCACACGTTCCCGGACCGGTCCCGGCTCTCGAACGGCCGCTCGCCCATCGCATGGCAGATCGAGTTGATCGACCAGGTGACGTGGTGCAGCAGTCCGACGCGGACCAGGCCGGCCCAGAAGAACGCGGTGATGGCTCCGTGCCACGACCAGGTCATGATCCCGCCCAGGATCGGCGGGAGAGCGAGCGACGCCAGGGCGATCGGCACGAAGGCGCGGCTGACGCGGACGATGTCGCGGTCGTTGAGCAGGTCGGGCGCGTACTGGCGCTGCGAGGTCTGCTCGACGTCGAACAGCCAACCCGTGTGGGCGTGCCAGAGGCCCTTCACCAGCGCCGGCACCGTCTCGCCGTACCGCCATGGCGAGTGCGGGTCGCCCTCCTTGTCGGAGAACTTGTGGTGCTTGCGGTGGTCGGCCACCCAGCGGACCGCCGGACCCTCGATCGCCATGCTGCCCGCGACGGCCAGCGCGATCCGCAGCGGGCGCTTCGCCTTGAACGAGCCGTGGGTCAGGTAGCGGTGGAAGCCGACCGTGATGCCGTGGCCGGAGACCGCGTAGAAGACGAACGACAGCAGCACGTCCGACCAGCCGAGCCAGCCGCCCCAGGCCACCGGGACCGCGGCCAGGATCGCGACGAACGGTACGGCGATGAAGGCGAGCAGAGCGGCCTGCTCGACCCAGCCTTTGCGCTCGCCGCCCAGGGTGCCGCTCGGCGCCAGGGTCGGGGGAGCTGTGGCTTCGGTCGTGGTCATGTCGGACGCCTTTGTCGCTCGGTTCGGTCGGGCCGTTTCCTACTGCACCGTAACCTACGCCCCCGTAACCACCGGGCAGGCGCCGACACCTTCGCCCTAGACTCGACCCCGTCATTCCCGGATCGTCTAATTGGCAGGACTCCACCCTTTGGTGGTGGCTATCGGGGTTCAAATCCCTGTCCGGGAGCAACCAAGGGACGATTCGTCGTCGCACGCCGGGAATGCCGGCGGTGAACGGCAGGTATCCTGCTGACTGCACGACGTCATGTCCGCCGCCTCGCCCTGGAGCGCTCCCCGCGTGAGCCCCGACCGACCGGCCGCCGTGGTCGTCCTCGCTGCCGGCGAGGGCACCCGGATGAAGTCGTCGATCCCGAAGGTCCTGCACGCCGTGGGAGGCCGCTCCCTGGTGCACCATGCGGTGGCCGCCGCCGAGCAGCTCGAGCCGGACCACCTGGTGGTCGTCGTAGGCCACGGCCGTGACCAGGTGACCGCCCACCTCGCCGAGGTCGCCCCTCATGCGACCACCGTCGTCCAGGACCAGCAGCTGGGCACCGGCCACGCGGTCTCCTGCGCGCTGGACGGCCTCCCGCAACTGACGGGCGCCGTGGTCGTCACCTACGGCGACGTCCCCCTGCTCACCGCCGACACCCTGCGCGCGCTGCTCGCCAGCCATGCCGACCAGGCGAACGCCGTCACCGTCCTCACCGCCTTGGTCGACGAGCCGGGCGGCTACGGCCGGATCCTGCGCGGCGCCGACGGCAGCATCGAGGCCGTCGTCGAGCAGAAGGACGCGAGCGACACCCAGCGCGCGATCCGTGAGATCAACTCCGGGGTCTACGCCTTCGACGCGGCGGCGCTCCGCGACGGCCTGGCCCGCCTCGACACCGACAACGCCCAGGGCGAGCTCTACCTGACCGACGTGCTGGGCCACGCCCGCGCCGCCGGTGGCCGGGTCGGGGGCCTCGTCGTGGATGACGTCTGGCAGGTCGAGGGCGTCAACGACCGGGTCCAGCTGGCGGCGCTGCACCGCGAGCTCAACCGCCGGACCGTCGAGGGCTGGATGCGCGCCGGCACGACGGTCGTCGACCCGGCCACCACCTGGATCGATTCCGACGTCACCCTCGAGTCCGACACCAAGCTCGAGCCGAACGTCCTCCTGCGCGGCAGCACCCACGTCGCGTCCGGTGCCGTCGTCGGCCCGAACTCCCAGCTGGTCGACACCAGCGTGGGCGCCGGCGCCAGCGTCACGAACACGACCGCCGAGGGCGCCGCGATCGGCCCGGAGGCGACAGTCGGGCCCTACACGTACCTGCGACCCGGGACCCGGCTCGGCCGTGGTGCCAAGGCCGGGGGATTCGTGGAGATGAAGAAGGCGGAGCTGGGCGACGGCGCCAAGGTCCCGCACCTCTCGTACGTCGGTGACGCGACCATCGGCGAGGGCGCCAACATCGGCGCGGGGACGATCTTCGCCAACTACGACGGCGTTGCGAAGCACCACACCACGGTCGGGGAGCACAGCTTCGTCGGCAGCGACTCGGTGCTGGTCGCGCCGGTGACCGTCGCCGACGGCGCCTACGTCGCAGCTGGGTCGACCATCACCTCCGACGTCGCGCCCGGCGAGCTCGCCGTGGCGCGCGGCAAGCAGCGCAGCATTGCCGGGTGGGTCGCTCGGCGCCGCGCGGGAACACGTACGGCGGAAGCAGCGGAGCGGGCCGCTGCCCGGCCCGGCGACAAGGGTGACGAGGAGAGGTCGGGCGCATGAGCTTCATCAAGACGACGGGCGAGAAGAAGCTGATGGTCTTCTCGGGCCGGGCGCACCCGGAGCTCGCCGAGGCGGTGGCTGAGCAGCTGGGCATCGAGCTCACCCCGACCACGGCGTACGACTTCGCCAACGGCGAGATCTTCGTGCGCTACAAGGAGTCGGTCCGCGGCTGCGACGCCTTCGTGATCCAGAGCCACGCAGCACCGCTGAACCAGTGGCTGATGGAGCAGTTCATCATGGTCGACGCGCTGAAGCGGGCTTCCGCGAAGCGCATCACCGTGGTCACCCCGTTCTACGGCTACGCCCGCCAGGACAAGAAGCACCGCGGCCGCGAGCCGATCTCGGCCCGGTTGATGGCCGACTTCTTCAAGACCGCGGGCGCCAACCGTCTGATGGCCGTCGACCTGCACACCGCGCAGATCCAGGGGTTCTTCGACGGACCGGTCGACCACCTGTTCGCCCTGCCGCTGCTCGCGAGCCACGTGAACCGGCGCGTCGACCGGTCAAAGGTCGCGGTCGTCTCGCCGGACTCCGGTCGCCTGCGACTTGCCGAGCGCTGGTCCGAGACTCTTGGGGGCGCGCCGATCGCCTTCATCCACAAGACCCGCGACCCGCTGGTGCCCAACGAGTCGATCGCCAACAGAGTCGTCGGTGACGTGTCTGGCAAGACCTGCATCCTGCAGGACGACATGATCGACACCGGCGGCACCATCACCAAGGCAGCCGACGCGCTCTTCGAGGCCGGCGCGGCCGATGTCATCGTGGCCGCTACCCACGCGGTCCTCTCCGGCCCGGCGGTGGACCGGCTGAAGAACTCCCGGGTGAGCGAGGTAGTCGTCACCGACACCCTGCCGATCGGGGACGAGAAGCGCTTCGACAAGCTCACCGTGCTCTCGATCGCCCCGCTGCTCGCCCGCGGCATCCGCGAGGTCTTCGACGACGGATCGGTGACCAGCCTGTTCGACGGGCACAGCTGACCGATGGCGATCATGGGCCAGGCCGCCGTGCGGCGACCGGCGGTGACCGCCGAGGACCTCGGGTTTGGGCCATCGTCGTCGCGCGGCTAGACTTCCGAGGTTGCCCGGCGAGGGAAGCCCCTGCGGCCTCCGTGATCGACGCGGTGGTCTGGGATCGTGTCCCGCGCCCTCGCCCGGCCTCCGACCACCGCATCTGACGTTCGTCACGAGGAGTACCGAAGCCGTGTCCGAGGTCCGTATCACCGCCGAGCCGCGCACCGAGTTCGGCAAGGGCGCCGCCCGCCGCATCCGTCGCGACAGCAAGGTCCCCGCCGTCATCTACGGTCATGGCACCGACCCGCGGCACATCTCGCTGCCCGGGCACGAGCTGATGCTCGCCCTCAAGACCTCGAACGTCCTGCTCACGCTGGACATCGACGGCCAGGACGAGCTCGCGCTGCCCAAGGACATCCAGCGCGACCCGATCAAGGGCTTCCTCGAGCACGTCGACCTGGTCGTCGTGAAGCGCGGCGAGAAGGTCACCGTCGAGATCGGCGTCCACCTCGTCGGCGACGCCGCTCCGGACACTTTCGTCACCACCGAGCAGCAGACCCTGACGGTCGAGGCCGAGGCCACCCACATCCCGACCGGCGTCGACGTGTCCATCCAGGGACTGCAGGTCGGCACCCAGATCCACGCCAAGGACGTCACGCTGCCCGACGGCGTCACCCTGGTCACCGACCCCGACGCGCTCGTGGTCAACGTCACCGCCGCCACCACCGCCGAGGAGATCGAGGCCGAGCTCGCCGAGGCCGAGGCCGAGGTCGGCATCGTGCACGAGCCCACGGCCGAGGAGCAGGCCGCCGAGGCAGGCGCCGAGGGCGACACCGCCGAGAGCACCGCGGTGGGCCGAGGGCGAGAAGGCCGAGAGCTGAGGCTCTTCCGCCGCAGGTCCGCCGAGGACACCGGGGAGCCCGCCGTGGCCGACGACGCGTGGCTGGTCGTCGGCCTCGGCAACCCCGGACCCGGCTACGCCGCCAACCGGCACAACGTCGGCTGCATGGTGGTCGAGGTCCTGGCCGGCCGGATGGGCGCGAAGTTCAAGAGCACAAAGCCCGCGCGGACGTCGTCGAGGGGCGGCTGGCCGGCGCCCGCGTGGTGCTGGCCAAGCCACGCACCTACATGAACGACTCCGGCGGGCCGGTGTCCGGGCTGCGCGACTTCTTCAAGGTCCCGCTCGAGCGGCTCGTCGTCGTCCATGACGAGCTCGACCTGCCCTACGGCGGCCTGCGGCTCAAGCTCGGCGGCGGTGACAACGGGCACAACGGACTCAAGTCGCTGCGCCGCTCGCTGGGCTCGGGGGAGTTCCACCGGGTGCGCTTCGGCATCGGCCGCCCGCCGGGCCGGATGGATGCCGCGGCGTTCGTGCTGCGCGACTTCGGTGCCGCCGAGCGCAAGGAACTCGAGCTCGACGTCGACCGCGCCGCCGACGCGACCGAGGCTCTGGTCGCCGACGGCCTCGAGCGGGCCCAGAACACCTTCAACACCTGAGCGCACCGCCACGACGCGGGCGATCGCGCTGGTCCTACCCGGTGTTGCGCAGGCCGGCGGCCACCCCGTTCACCGTCAGCAGCAGGGCCTGCCGCAGCCGTAGGTCGGCTTCCTCGCCCGCCTCGGCGCGCGCCCGCGACCGTCGCAGCAACGACACCTGCAGGTAGCTGATCGGGTCGAGGTAGGCGTCGCGGACCTGCAAGGTGCGCGCCAGCATCGGGTTCGAGCCGAGCAGGCTGGCCTCACGGGTGACGGAGAGCACCTCGCGCACCGTCACCTCGTGCTCGGCGCGGACCAGGTCGAAGACGTGCCGCAGGTCGGGGTCGACCAGCGAGTCGACGTAGTGGGCCGCGATCTTCAGGTCGGTCTTGGCCAGCGTCATCGACACGTTGGACAGGAAGGTCCGGAAGAAGTGCCAGCCGTCGTACATCTCGTCCAGGACGTCTCCGAGACCCGCCTCGCGCACGGTGGCCAGCCCGGACCCGACGCCGTACCAGCCGGGCACGACCTGCCGCGACTGGGTCCAGCCGAACACCCACGGGATCGCCCGCAGCCCGGACAGCCCCGCACCGCTGTCCGGCCGTCGCGAGGGCCGGGACCCGATGTTGAGGTCGGTGAGCAGCTCGACCGGCGTCGACTGGACGAAGTACGCCGGGAGATCGGGGTGCTCGACCAGGCTGTGGTACGCCGTCTGCGCCGACCCCGAAAGCAGGTCCATCACCTCGTCGAAGCGGGCCAGTGCGGTCGAGCTGTTCCGCGGCTCCCGGTGCAGCACGGTCGCCTCGAGGGTCGCTGCGAGGGTGAGCTCGAGGTTCTCCCTGGCCAGGGCCGGCAGCGAGTACTTGTCCGAGATCACCTCGCCCTGCTCGGTCACCTTGATCTCGCCGTCGAGAGTTCCCCACGGCTGCGCGAGGATCGCGTCGTGGGTAGGGCCGCCACCGCGGCCGATCGTGCCGCCGCGGCCGTGGAAGAGCCGCAGTCGCACGCCGTGCCGGCCCGCGACGTCGCGCAGCTGGCGCTGCGCGCGGTGGATCTCCCACTGCGAGGTCGCGATGCCCGCTTCCTTGTTGGAGTCGGAGTAGCCGAGCATCACCTCCTGCACGTCGCCGCGCAGCGCGACCAGCCGTCGGTAGGACGGGTCGACCAGCAGGTCGTCGAGCACCCGGCCCGCCTCGCGCAGCTCGCCGACGGTCTCCAGCAACGGCACGAAGCCGATCCGGGCGAGCCCGGCGTGCAGGTCGACCAGCCCCGCCTCGCGGGCCAGCAGCACGGCGGCCAGCAGGTCGTCGGCGCCGCGGGTCATCGAGACGATGTAGCTCTCGCACACCTCGGGGCCCAGGGTGTCCAGCGCGTCCCGGATGGCAGTGAAGACCGCGACGGTCCGGGCCCCGCCCTCGTCGAGATGTGCCGGCTGCGGGGTGAGCGGCCGGCGCCCGGCGAGCTCCTTGCGCAGCAGGGCGAGCCGGTTCGGCCGCGGTAGGTCGCCGTAGCGCCAGGACAGCTCACCGAGGCGGTCGAACAGCTGCGCGAGAGCGTGGTGGTGGGCGTCGGCGTGCTCCCGGACGTCGAGGGTGGCGAGATGCAGCCCGAACGTCGCAACCGTACGCACCAGCCGGTCCATCCGTCCGCTGGCGGCCAGTGCTCCGCGATGGGCGGCCAGGGACTCCCGCATCAGCACGAGGTCGTCCAGCAGCTCGTGGCTGCCCAGGTAGCCGTGGCCAGGCCGGTGCGGGGCCGCGGCGGCGATCCGCTCGCGGGTGTGGGCGAGCTTGAGCTGGATGCAGCGTCCCTTGAGGCGGTAGGGCTCGTCGGCGTTGATCCGGCGGACCCGCGGGTCCAGGTCCGGCAGCGCGGCCAGGTCGCGCTCGATACTGGCGAGCAGCTCGGGGCTCGCGCCCACCAGCTGCTCGGACGACGAGAGGTCCTGCATCAGGTCGTCGACCAGCGCACTGAGGTCGCGCAGGGCGTGCCCGTGCTGGAGGACCAGCACCTGGGAGGTGACCTCCGGCGTGACGTTGGGGTTGCCGTCGCGGTCACCGCCGATCCAGCTGCCGAACGTCAACGGACGGCTCGCGGCGGGCAGCTCGATCCCCAGTGACGCGAGCTGGTCGGCCAGCTCCTCGAGCACGTCGGCGACCGTGTGCAGCATCAGCTCGTCGAGGTAGTACGCCGCGTTGCGCGCCTCGTCCAGCGGCTCGGGACGGTCCAGCCTCAGCTCGGCGGTCTGCCACAGCAGGTCGATGACCTCGGCGAGGCGACGGTCCGCGCGCGGGTCGTCCTGGGCCTCGAGCAGCTCGGCCACCCGCCGCCGCTTGGACAGGATCGACCGGCGGGCCGCCTCGGTGGGGTGCGCGGTGAAGACGGGGCGTACGGCGATCCGCTCGACCAGCGCGGCGACCTCCGCCGTCGGCATGCCGGCCGCCCTGATCCGTTCCGCCGTCTGCGCGAGCCAGCCACCCTTGCCCGCTCGCTCGACCCGCATCTCGCGGGCTCGGTGCACCTGCTCGGTGACGTTGGCCAGGTGGAAGTAGGTGCCGAAGGCGCGCACCAGCCGGGCCGCGGTGTCCAGGTCGACGTCCTCGAGCAGCGCTGCGAGGTCGGCGCTGCTCTCGTCACGGCTCATCCGGCGTACCTGCTCTACCAGCTCGAGCAGCTCGGGCCCCTCCTGGCGGACCAGGGACTCGCCGAGCAGGTTGCCCAGCCGGCGTACGTCGGCCCGAAGCGCCGCCTGCGCGCCGTCGTCGGCCATCGTCTGTTCCCTGCCGGGCTCCACCTGCTCGACCCTAGGCGCGCCGCTGCATCGTCGGCGCTGGTCGACCGGGATGCGGACCGCGCCGCAGCCTTGGACCTTCAGTGATCAGGAAAACACAGGCTGTCACCGAGCCATGTTCTCCCGATTCTTGACGTCGGGCGTCGGCAGGAGAACAGATGCCCGACATAGCAGGGTGTGCGCCGTCTGCGACACCCGATCGACGCAAAAAAGCAGCATCAAATCTCACTCGCGCAGGTCAAGTTCGGCGTACGTTCTCTACGGCGCGGGAGGTAGGGCTCCCACGTCGCTTGGGGGAGGGCATTGGAGGGGAAGGGGGGCGGACCCGTGCGTCTTGTGGTCTGCGAGGACCACGTCATGTTCAGTGATGCGTTGACGGAGATGTTGACGCAAGAAGGCCATGAAGTGGTTGAGGTGGTGTCCGACGGGCCGCAGGCGATCTTCGCCGTCCTGCAGCACCGTCCCGACGTCTGTCTGCTCGACGCGCACCTGCCGTCGGGCAACGGACTTCTGATCATCCCGGTGCTTGTCACCGCGTCCCCCGGGACGCGGGTGGTGGTGCTCGACCAGTCCACCGATGGCAGGGCCGACGTCGATGCGCGTCGCTTCGGGGCGTCCGCGTTCTTGGGTAGGGACCAGCCGCTCGAAGCGCTGCGGGACGTGCTCACCGACGTCCTGTCCCGGCCGTCGCACCCGGTGCCGAAGCAGTGGTGGGGTCCCGAGCACGAGAGCACCCGGCGCCAGGAAGCCGACGAGCTGCGTTTCCTGACAGGTCGTGAGCGGCAGGTGCTCGACGCGCTGGTGCGTGGTATCAGCACTGGTGAGATCGCCAACGAGCTCGGGGTGGAGGTGAGCACAGCCCGCACCCACATCCAGAACGTGCTCGTCAAGATGGGGGTGCACTCTCGGCTGGAGGCGGCCGCCATGGTCACTCGGGGTCATCTCCTGGCGGCTCGTGCTAGCCCGGTCTAGTGCACCAGCATGAGATCTGAGTAGAGCGACCGGCAGAGAGTCCCGCAGATTGACGAGGACGGACTCGCAGGACCGGCGGACACTTTGCCCATGCGCCAGATCTCCGTGGGGGTCGTCGACCGCTACCGCACTTTCGCCCAGGCGGTGGCCGTCCGGCTCAGGGCTGAGCCGGACATCGTGGTGCCCGTCGTCGCGACCACCGCCACGACCTTCTTGCGCGCGGCGGCCGACCAGCCGCCCGATGTCGTCCTGATGGACGCGGAGCTCGACCGTGATTCCTACGATGATGTGGGCTGCGAGGTGCTGGCGGCAGACATCAGGGCTAAGTGGCCGGGCACGGGCATCGTCGCGATCAGCGATCGCAACGACGCCGCCTCCGCGTGGCGAATGCTCCGGCTCGGGTGCCTTGGCTGGGTGCCGAAGGACCGTCACATCGACGAGCTGTTGCTGGCTGTTCGCAGTGCGGCGGCCGGCCGGACCTACCTGCCGCCGGACGTGCTGTCGGAGGTGATCCGCGGCGTGGTGACCGCCAAGCCGGAGAAGCGTCCGAAGCAGAAGCTCGACCTTCTGACGAGGCGGGAGGCACAGGTGCTCGGGCATCTCGCCAACGGGCTGCCACGAACCGAGATCGCCCGACTGCTCGATGTGTCACCGAACACGGTGCGCACCCATGTCCAGCGGATCCTGGTGAAGCTCTCGGTGCACAGCACTCTCGCCGCCGTCGCCGTCGCGCGCGGGGCTGGCCTGTTCGACCACTCCGTGAACCACACGACTGGCCTGAATGACGTAGTAGACCTGCGTATCCGGTGGGATCACATGCCCGGCCTGCAGACCTAGCGTTCGCCGTACTTGAGTACCCGGGAGGGACGCGGAAACGCGTCGGGGCAGGTTTTGGGGGGTTGTACCGTGGACGACGCGTTGCTTCAGAGCGAACGTGTGCACAGTTCGGCGTCTTCCGAGAACGCCACCGCCGCAGCGGTCATCGCCCGGCCGGCCGTGAGCATCGTGGTCCCCACCCGGAACGAGGCGGGGAACGTCGAGCCGCTTCTCCGACGGCTGCAGGCTGCGCTGTCGGCGCAGCCTGCCGTGGGGGCCATCGAGCTGACCTTCGTCGACGACAGCGATGACGAGACTCCCGCTGTCCTTCGGCGGCTCGCCGGGCAAACCTTCGATGGCATGTCTGTCGTCGTGATCGAACGGACGGGGGAAGACCGGCAGGGAGGACTGGCAGGGGCAGTCACGACCGGGATCCGCCAGGCATCGGGCGATTGGGTCGTGGTGATGGACGCCGATCTCCAGCACCCGCCGGAGGTCGTGCCGGCCCTGCTGGAAGCCGCGACGCCGGACGTCGACGTCGTTGTCGCCAGCCGCCACATCCCCGGGGGGGACGACGCCGGACTGGCCGGCACGTCGCGGGTCATGGCCAGCGGTGCCGCGACCTGGCTGGCACGGGTTGCGTTCCCGCGCCGGCTGCGGCATGTCACCGACCCCATGACCGGCTTCTTCGCGGTGCGCAGGTCGGCCCTCGAGCTCGACCTGCTGCGGCCCCACGGCTTCAAGATCCTGCTCGAGCTCCTGGTCCGAGGGGAGCCGAAGCGGACCACCGAGATCCCGTTCGTGTTCGCCGATCGCCACAGCGGCGAGACCAAGGCGTCGTTCCGGGAAGGGCTGCGGTTCATCACCCAGCTGTGCCGGCTCGTCGCGTCGAGCTGGTCGCCGCCCCCCGGCGCCGCGCGGCGCGCGGTGGCCTTCGGGGCGGTCGGGCTCTCGGGACTGGTCGTCAACACGATGGCCCTGTGGCTGCTGGCCGACGACTCGAACCTGGGTCTGCACTACCTGCTCGGAGCGGCGCTCGCCACGCAGGTCTCGACGGGCTGGAACTTCGCACTTGTCGACCGCCTCGTCTACCGGAACCGGGTCCACCTCCCACTGGCCCGCCGGGCGATGACGTTCTTCGTCACCAACGACGTCCTGCTGCTGCTGCGGCTGCCGTTGCTGGCTCTGCTCGTGTCGCTGGCGGGGGTGCCGTACCTGGCCGCCAACCTCCTGACCCTTGCGCTGGCGTTCCTCACCAGGTTCAGCGCCACCGAACGACTCGTCTACCCGAGGAGCACTCCGATGTCCCGTGACCACTTTCCCCATCAGGCACCCGAACCGGCGGCCGGACCGTCGTCGGACGGTACCGGCCACGACAGGCGCCTGAACGGCCACAACGGACACTGACGGAAGCAGCTGAACGGCAGCCATCCGGTCATCCACCTCGAGGGACCGGCGACCCCAAGCCCGGCGAGCTCGTCGAACGGGCACGTCGTGCCGTCTCCCGGGAGCGACGTCCGACGTCGTCGCGACCCGGTGACCGTTGTCCATGACCACGGCTCTCCCTCGCCGGCCAGCACTCGCGCGGTAGCCACTCGCGCCCGGGGGACCGGGTACCTGGCGCACCGGTACCACGTCTGCGCCGCGGTGACGATCGCCTCGGAGATCGCGCTCCCGGAGCTCGAGTTCTTCCGGGCTCCGTGGCTGGGCAAGGACCTGGACATCGAGATCCGCGTGGGCCAGGTGGGGACCGGCGGAATACGGCGGCGAGCTCGCCTGGTGCGCTTCGAGGAACCCGCTGGGCTCCGGTACGAGGAGCACGTCGGGGGCGTGGGGGCCAACTTCTCCATCGACCTCGGCGACCGCATCATCGTGACGGTCGGGCCGCTGCTCGCGCGGTCGCCGCACGTGCTCTACACCAACGTGATCGAGGCCCTGCTGCGTCTGGTCTTCGCATCGAAGGGACGGATGCTGCTGCACTCGGCCTGCGTCGAGGTCGACGGCGTCGTGGTGATGTTGTCGGCCCGGACGGACACCGGCAAGACAGGGACCGTGCTGCGGCTGCTGCGCGAGAACGCCGGCACGTTCTTGTCCGACGACATGACCGTGATCGATGCCGACGGTCGTGCCTACTGCTACCCCAAGCCCCTGACGATCAGCAGTCACACCCTGCGCGCGGTGGACCCCGGCGACCTGCGGTCACGGGAGTGGTTGGCGCTCAACATCAAGAGCCGGGTCCACTCCAAGGGCGGACGGGGAATCGGTCTGCGGCTGGGAGCCATGAACTTCCCGATCATGACGGTGAACTCCGTGACGCAGATGATCGTGTCCCCGCCCAAGTACCGCATCGACCGGCTGGTTCCGTGCGATGTCCGCCCGAGCGGCCAGGTGCGAGATCTGTTCCTGATCGAGCGCGGGCCGGACGGTGTCGAGGACGTCTCACCGTCAGCAGCGGTCGACGAACTGGTGGTCAACACCGACGACGCCTACGGCTTCCCGCCCTTCCGTTACATGGCGCCGGAGCTGACCGTCGGCGGACTTCCCTACTCTGCGCTCCGAACCCGCGAGAGAGAGGTGCTGCGCTCCTTCGTGAGTCACGTCCGGGTCCGCCGGCTCCGCTCGGACCACTTCGGCTGGGCGGACGAGATCCCTCGGCTGATCGAACCGATGGGCGTCCTCCTGTCGCACGCTGTTCCCGCGCCTCGGCAGAGTGCGCGCGCGAACGGCTCAGCCCCCCCGAGCTAAGGACGGCACAAGCATGGCCGTTGCGGAGGACCCGGCTGAAGTCATCCGGCCTACCGTCGAGCATCAGTCCGCGGGGGACCGGTTCCCGTGGGCTGCCGTACGACGGGTCGCTGCGGTCGCCCCGCTGCTGGCCCTGATCGCGTCCGCCGCGGCTCTGCGGCTGTGGAACCTCGGTGTCCTGGGCTTCAACAGCGACGAGGCGGTGTACGCGGGACAGGCCGCGTCGCTGGCCGACAACCCCGTCTACCGCGACGACTTCCCGGTGTTCCGCGCCCACCCCATGTTCGTCCAGTCGCTGCTGCTGTCCCCGTTCTTCCGGTCCGGTGAGCACGACGTGGTGGGTCGCGTGGTCATGGCCGTCGTCGGGCTGGGGACGGTGGGGCTGGTCTACCTCCTCGGCCGTGCGCTCTATTCCTCGAATCGCGTCGGTCTGCTCGCAGCCGCCATCACCGCGCTGATGCCCTACCACGTCGTCGTCAGCCGTCAGGTGCTGCTCGACGGACCCATGGTGCTGCTGTCCACTCTCACCCTGCTCTGCGTGGCGCGTTACGGCGTCACCCATCGCACGTGGTGGCTGGTCGCTGCTGGCGGCTCGATGGGGCTGACGATGCTCGCCAAGGAGTCCGCCGTCGTCCTCGTGGGTGGCGTCTACGCCTTCATGGCCCTGACGCCGCATATCCGCGGGCAGCTCAAGGCGGTGGTGCTCGCCGCGCCCCTCGTGCCCGCGATGTTCCTCGTGCACCCGGTCTCGATGCATCTGGCCGAACACTCCGGAACCGGGAAGTCGTACCTCGTCTGGCAGCTGCTCCGCCGACCCAACCACGGCCTGGGGTTCTACGCGGAGACCGTGCCCTGGGCACTCGGTCCACTCGTCGTCCTGGCGGCCGTGGCCGCGGTCGTGCTCAAGCGGCGCGACCGATCCTGGCGCGAGGTGCTGCTGGTCTGCTGGATCGCGGCCCCGGTCGTGGCGTTCACGGTGTGGCCGGTCAAGGGATTCCAGTACCTGCTCCCGATCGTGCCAGCGGTCGCAGTGCTCGCCGCACGTGGGCTGCTCACCACGACCGCGCCGCCGTGGCTCAGGGAACGCTGGGCATTCCGGGGATCGGAGTTCATCCGTACGGCTGCCGTGGTCGCCGTCCTGGTCAGCCTGCTCGTCGGCTCGTTCGCAAGGGTGACGGCCACGTCGTCGAGCACGTTCCTCGCGGGATCCGGGGGCGTACCCGGTGGCCGGGAGGCAGGACGCTGGATGGCCGAGCACACCCCGTCCGGCGTGAGCGTGCTGACCCTCGGCCCGTCGATGGCCAACATCATCCAGTACTACGGTCACCGCAAGACCTTCGGGCTCTCCGTGAGCCCCAACCCGCTGCACCGGAATCCCGCCTACCCGCCGGTCGTGAACCCCGACTTCGAGCTCCGCGACGGGGCGCTGCAGTACATCGTCTGGGACTCCTTCTCGGCGGGGCGCTCCCCGCACTTCTCCAGCAAGCTCCGCGAGCTGATCCGTCGCTACCACGGTCGGGTCGCGCACACGGAGTACATCCACCGGCGCTCCCCGACAGGCGAAACCGAGAAGGTCCCGGTCGTCGTGGTCTACGAGGTCCGGCCATGACCGCGGGACGGCTGGGTCGACTCCTGGCGGCCGTGCTGCTGGCTGCGCCGACGCTGGCGATCGCACCAGCGGCCCGCGGTGCCGACGGCCCTGTCGGGCCGCCGCCGGCCACACCGATCGAGCACTTCGTCTTCCTGTTCCAGGAGAACCACAGCTTCGACAACTACTTCGGCACCCGCAAGGGCGTCGACGGCATCCCCGCCGGCGTCTGCATGCCGCGGGCCCCCGGCGTCACCAAGGGCTGCGTCCGTCCGTACTGGCTCGGCGACTCCGGCATCACGGATCTCGGGCACAGCGAGGCGGACCACGAGGCGCAGGCCCGCGACGGGGCCATGGACGGCTTCGTGTGGGCCAGCGAGAAGGACGGCAAGGACGGCCGCCAGGCGATGGGCTTCTACGACGACCGCGACCTGCCGTTCTACTGGAACGTCGCGGACGAGTACGTGCTGTTCGACCGCTTCTTCAGCTCGTCGAGGTCGGGCAGCATCCGCAACCACATGTACGCCGTGGCCGGCGCACCCGGCGCGACAGGCAAGTACGAGCGGATCCCGGAGGAGGGCTGGGGCGACCTACCCACGATCTTCGACCGGCTCGAGGAGAAGGGCGTCAGCTGGAAGTTCTACGTCGAGAACTACGACCCGACCATCACCTGGCGGACCCGGGCCGACGAGAAGGACGTCGACCGTGGCGCCCAGGTCATCTGGGTCCCGCTGCTGGCCTACGCCCGGTACGTCGACGACCCGCGCTTGTCCTCCCACATCGTCGACATGGACCAGTTCTACATCGACGCGGCGACCGGCAACCTGCCGGCGGTCTCCTACGTGGCACCCTCGGGCAACAGTGAACATCCGCCTGGCAGCATCCGGGCCGGCCAGCGGCTGGTACGCGGCCTGATCGGCCAGCTGATGCGTTCGCCGCACTGGGACTCGTCGGCGTTCCTCTGGAGCTACGACGACTGGGGCGGCTGGTACGACCACGTCCTGCCGCCCCAGGTCGACAGCTTCGGGTACGGCTTCCGGGTCCCGGCTCTCCTCGTGAGTCCCTACGCCCGTCGCGGGTACGTCGACAGCACGGAGCTCGACTTCACCTCGATCCTGAAGTTCATCGAGGAGAACTGGCATCTCCAGCCGCTGGCGGAACGCGACGCTCAGGCGTCGTCCTTCGTCGGAGCCTTCGACTTCACGGCGCCGCCCCGGGCACCGGTCATCCTCTCTGACGAGCGGACAGCAACGCCTGCCGAGCGGACGCGGTCCGCGCCGGTCTATCTGGCGTACTCCGGCGCCACGGTGTTCGTCGCGACGCTCCTGGTGCTCGCGGGCTGGCAGGGACGGAGGCAGCGCCAGCTGCCCGTCGCCGCCGAAATGTGGCGCCCGGATCGTCCATCGAGGTGGCCGACATGAGTCTCCGGAGCGGTCTCGCGGTCGTCGTCTGCGTCGCCGCCATGGTCGGCGCGGCCGCCCCGGCGCAGGCAGCGGACCGGCGCGATCAGCCTGGGGTGTTGAACGTGCAGACCGTGCCCGGTGATCCAGGGTGCGCGGGTAGCCGCGGACGGTCGCATCGCGGCAACCAATCGACTCGGCCAAGCCAAGCTCCCGGTAGCCAAGTTCACCGATCTGTCGACCCGGTTCCACGTGCTCGAGTCACGAGTGGGCCCCCGCCAGAAGGTGACTTTCGACAAGCTCCTCGGCGACCCGGAGCACGGAGTCACCGGTCGGCCGGTGGTAGTCGGGCTTCGCACGTTCCGGCTGGTCAAGTTCGCCTTCTTCAATCGCATTGGTGGCGCTGTCGACACGCGACGCATCAGCCTGCTCCAGCTGCGCAGCAGCACGGGGGAGATCATCAAGCTGCGGGGTGCGGCGTTGAACGAGCCGCTGTGGGTGCTCGCGAGCCGGACTCAGCAGGTGCCCGACGGCCTCGTCTCCAAGGACATCTACTGGGTCGTCGACCGGACGGTCGTGAACGGTGCCGAGGTGGTCAACCGTGCCGAGCACCGCTTCGTGCCGAACAGCACCACCACCTGGACGGTAAAGCTGCTGTTCTACCGGGTGGACGTCGAGGCTCGCGACGCCCTCTTCGGCTTCCCGACCGGTCGGGAAGTCAGCGTGGTCGGGCCGGACGGCAAGCGTCTGCAGGCCAGAGCTGCGCGATGGCAGCATCCGCCTGCCCCTGCTTCCGAGAGGGAGCTACGAGGTGGTCGTGTCCGGCGGCGGAACCTCGTTCCGGCGTCCGGTGAGCATCTCCAAGGACCAGACCCTCGACCTCGCGGTGCTCAGCTACCTCGACATCGCGATGATCGGCGGCACGCTTCTCCTGACCGCGTTGAGCCTCCTGCTGCTCGGCCGACGGCGGCACGTCAAGGCCGCTTTCGCTCGGCACCGGCGGACGCGGAGACCCGCGAAGACCACCGTGTCGACGCTCCACTCGATGGTGCTGGTGGCCGCGCTGGCCTCGGTCAGCGGGTTCGGCGTCTCGGCACCCGCGGCCGGCGGGGGGGCCGGCACGACCGCGCGGGCGGGTCCCACGACACCCGTGCTGGCCTACTACTACATCTGGTTCCAGCCCACCTCGTGGCATCGCGCGAAGTCCGACCTGCCGCTGCTGGGGCGCTACTCGAGTGATGACGCTCAGGTGATGCGAGCTCACGTGCGGCTTGCGAAGGCTGCTGGGATAACCGGCTTCCTGGTGTCGTGGAAGCACCTCCCGCACCTCGACAGCCGACTGAAGCAGCTGGCCGAGATCGCGGACGAGATGGACTTCTCGCTCGGAATCGTCTACCAGGGCCTCGACTTCCACCGCGACCCGCTGCCTGCCGCTCAGGTGCGCGACGAGCTGCGCTACTTCGCCGACCAGTACTCGACCCACCCCTCGTTCCACATCACCGCCAAGCCTCTGGTCGTGTGGACCGGGACCGCGGAGTTCACTGCCCAGGAGATCCGCGCTGCGGTCGACCCGGTGCGCAGCCGGCTGTCCGTCCTCGGATCGGCCAAGAGCGTGGTGGACTACGAACGCATCGCCGCCCTGGTGGAGGGCAACGCCTACTACTGGTCCTCGGTGGACCCGACCGTCGACAAGTTCCATGCCTCGAAGCTGGCCCAGATGGGTGCCGCGGTGCATGCCCACGACGGCTTCTGGATCGCACCGGCCGCGCCCGGCTACGACGCCCGGCTGCTGGGTGGCGACAGGGCAGTGGCCCGCGACGGGGGACGCACGCTGCGCAGGGAGCTCGCCGCGGCCCAGGCGTCCAGGCCGGACGCCGTCGGCCTGATCAGCTGGAACGAGTTCAGCGAGAACAGCCACGTGGAGCCCAGCGACAAGTACGGCGACCAGTCGATCAAGGCCCTCGCGGCAGCCCTCGGCGTCCGCACCACCGTCACCGTGCCCGCACGCCCGGAAGCTCGGGACGACAGCCGTTCCGGACTCACCGGCCTGGGCGCCGTGGTCCTCCTGCTCCTGGCCATCGCCCTCATCAACGTCGTCGTGGCCTACCGGCGGCCGAGGCCGGCGCCCTTCCGAGACCAACGACACCGCAGCTCCTCCTCGTCCGACCCGGCAAGGGAGATCGATCATGACGACTCTGCATCTTGAACGGCGGCCACGGAAGGACCGCGTTGCCGCAAGCCCGCGCCATGAGAACAACCACTGGGTAGAGGGGAAGCCCCGATGAACCGGAACACGAAGGCGATGAGCCAGGGAAGGCGCGGATGGCGCCTGCTGATCGGGAGATCGGTGATGGCCTCCCTCGTCGGTGCGGCGGCGGTGGTCTACGGGGCACCTCCGGCTGCGGTGGCGGCAACCCTGCACCCGGTGGCCGACACCTACGTCGAGAGTGCCTTCCCGAACACGAACTTCGGGACCAAGCTGTCAGTGCGGACGTCCGCCAGCCCGGCCAGGGTGGGCTACCTGAAGTTCGACGTGACCCAGGTCGGCGCCCGTGCGACGCTGCGGGTCTTCGCGACCTCCGACGTGTCGGAGGGCCTCGAGGTGCATGCCGTCGCAGACACGGGATGGTCCGAGAGCGGGATGACCTACAACAACCGTCCTGCCGTGGGTGCGCTGGTCGGCAGCACCGGTCCCGTGCTGCCGAACCTCTGGTACACCGTCGACGTCACTTCGGCCGTGACGCGGACAGGGCTTGTCGCGTTCGCACTCACCTCGACGGGAGGAGGAGGCAGCCTGTATGTGGACAGCCGCGAGGGTGGGAACCCGCCGGAGCTGCACTCTCCGGCCCCGCCGAACCCCGAGGTCTTCGACATCACGTCGCTCGGGGGTGACACGTACCGCGCGACGTCGCCGGTCAACGGGAAGATCTACCAGGGAACCCTCAAGTTCGTCGGGGAGCAGGCGGCCTACGACCTGGACGCCACCGGTGGCGGAACGGTCCGGTTCGGGGCCGGCATCTACGACCTCGGAGCGTCGTACTGGGAGCTCAAGTCGCTCGTCCGGGTCGAGTTCGCCGGAGCGGGCATGGCGCTCACCACGATCAGGAACAACACGAGCGCCACCAAGGACACCGAGCCGTTCAACTTCAACACGACCGACTTCGTGGTGATCCGGGACCTGACGGTCACAGCACTCGGCGCGTTGCGCAGCACGAGCGACGCGATCGACTTCGACCGGGGGAACCACTCGTCGGTGATCCGGGTCGGGGTGAACGCTTCACGGGCTCGCGGGGTCGTGTTCGACGGCAAGGGCGCCGGCTGGACTGCCGACCACAACACGGTGCGGGACTGCGTCATCGACGGCGTACCGCACAACGGGATCGAGTTCCTCGCATCCAGCAACAACATCGTGGAAGGTTGCACGGTGCGGAACGTGACCCGTCACGGCATCCAGATCGCCAAGGCGTCGACACTTGCCTCGCAGCCGAACAAGACGTCCAACGACAACATCGTCCGTGGGAACGTCATCGACAACTCGGGCCTCGACGGCATCAACCTCAATGGTGGCGACCGGAACCTGATCACCGGGAACCAGGTCACCAACAGCTCGGACGACACCTCGGGGCGGGACGGGATCCGGCTGGGGACCTCGGACGGGATCGCGTGCGACGACAACCGGGTCGAGGGGAACAGTGCGACGGACAACCAGCAGCCCAAGACCCAGCGGTACGGCTTGGCCATCTCCTCGTCCCTGTGCCACCGGTCCTTCGTCAGCGGCAACCAGCTCGCGGGCAACCTCAAGGGCGATCTTCTCGACCTGGGCACGGGGACAGTGGTCGTGACGACGACCGACGGCCAGGCCCCGACCGTCCCTGGCGGCGTCACCGCGACGGCAGCGAGCTCCTCGAGCGTCACCGTCGCCTGGAACGCCTCGAGCGACACGGTCGGAGTCACCGGCTACACGGTCTACCGGAACGGGGCCTCGGTCGGTACCGCGCTCGGCGGCTCGCTGTCCTTCAGCGACACCGCCGTCCAGCCGAGCACCACCTACGGCTACACCGTCGATGCGTTCGACGCGGCAGGCAACCACTCGGCCGCTTCGTCGCCTGCGGTGCAGGTCACCACCCCTGCCGGGCCTCCCGGCCCGGCGGTGAGGACGTTCTTGCCGACGGCGGACACCTATGTGAACGCGGCCAGCCCGGCCAGCAGCTACGGCAACAGCACGGCGTTGCGCGTCGACGGGTCACCGGATGTCCACAGCTACCTGCGCTTCACCGTGCAGGGGCTGGCCGGCGCCCCCTCGAGCGCCGTGCTGCGGATCTGGGCCAATTCCGCGTCCAATACGGGATTCCAGGCGAGCAGCGTCGGGGGAGCCTGGAGCGAAGCGACGACCTACGGGGATGCCCCGCCGGTCGGAGCGGTGATCGGCTCGGGCGGACCGCACACCGGCGGCCTGTTCATCGACATCGTCGTGACGTCCCAGGTGACGGGCAACGGGACCTACGACCTGGCCCTGACCACGACCAGCAGTACCGCGATCAGCCTGAGCAGCAGCGAGGGACTCAACCCGCCGCAGCTCGTGGTGACGACCGGCTGAGAGGGCCAGCTTCGAGAAGGGAGGAGGTGGTCAGGATGACGGACCGGGACGATGTTGTGACCGAGACCCTCGCCGGCGTGCTGCCCCGGGTGTGGGGCTCGGTGCAGCAGGTCACCCGGAACGAGTTGACGAGCGTGGCCCTCCTGACCGTCCGGGCCGGCCGCCGGCTGCAGCCGCGCGTGCACCGGCACCGCGACGAGCTCTGGTTGGTGCTGGACGGGAGCCTGGAGGTCAGCGTCGACTCGTGGTCGCGCGCCGCCCGAGCCGGGGAGGTGGTATGGGTGCCGCGTCGTACGGTCCACCAGCTCGGCGCCCCGCGCGACCGCGACGTACGGCTCCTGCACGTGTCGTTCGGCGTGGTCGTCGATGGTGACGGACTCGTGGTCGCAGGCGAGGCGGTCACGCCTACCGGTTGACCCGCCTGCCAGACTCCCCGACCGCCGGGCAACCCCCCAGCCCGGCGGCCGGGGGCCCCTCGGCCGGCGTTGAGGCCGGAGGCGTCCCGGTCTGTCGGGGTGGGAACGTAGGCTGTCGGCCCGGGCTCTCGTGCTGCCCGTCCTGATCGAGTGGAGCCCCGCGTGAGCCTGACCGGAGTGCTCGACCTGCTGGTGGGGACGGGCGGGGACCCTGCGCTGCGGGCGGCTCTCGACGCGGCCCGCGCGGACGGCCGCGCCGAGCTCGACCTCACCGCCCCACCGGGAGTCCGCCCGTTCGCGCTGGCCGCGCTGGCCACCCGGGCCGGCCGGCCGGTGCTGGCGGTCACCGCGACCGGCCGCGAGGCGGAGGAGCTGGCCACCTCGCTGCGTGACCTGCTCGAGCCGAGCTCGGTCGTCGAGTTCCCGGCCTGGGAGACGCTGCCGCACGAGCGGCTGAGCCCACGCAGCGACACCGTCGGTCGCCGCCTCGCCGTCCTGCGCCGGCTGGCGCACCCGGATGCCGCGGACGTCGAGCACGGCCCGGTCCAGGTCGTGGTGGCGCCCGTTCGTGCCGTGTTGCAGCCGATGGTGGCCGGCCTCGGCGAGCTCGAGCCGGTGGCGCTGAAACCGGGCGACGAGGTCGACCTCGACGACGTCGTCCAGCGGCTCGCGGCAGCCGCCTACACCCGCGTCGACCTGGTCGAGCGGCGCGGGGAGTTCGCCGTCCGCGGCGGGATCATCGACGTCTTCCCGCCCACTGACGAGCACCCGCTGCGGGTCGAGATGTGGGGGGACACCGTCGAGGAGGTCCGCTGGTTCAAGGTCACCGACCAGCGCTCTCTCGAGATCGCCGAGCACGGGTTGTGGGCGCCGCCCTGCCGTGAGGTCCTGCTCACCCCCGACGTGCGCGAACGGGCCGCGGAGCTCGCCGTCGCGCACCCGGGCCTGGCCGACGTGCTGGGTCAGCTCGCCGAGGGCGTCGTGGTCGAGGGCATGGAGTCGCTGGCCCCTCTCCTGGTCGACGACATGGCGCTGCTGCTCGACGCGCTGCCGGCCGGCACCCACGTCGTCGTGCAGGACCCCGAGCGGATCCGCACCCGGGCGCACGACCTCTTCGCCACCAGCAAGGAGTTCCTCGAGGCCTCCTGGGCCAACGCGGCGGCCGGGGCGGCGACGCCCATCGACCTGGGCGCGGCGGCGTACCGCAGCCTGTCCGAGGTCCGCGCCCGGGCCGGGGAGCTGGGGCTGCCGTGGTGGTCGATCAGCCCGTTCGCCGCGGACGAGTCACCGGACGAGGCCGAGACCTCGGTGGTCGCCGCGCGCGGCGTCGAGGGCTACCGCGGCGACACCGCCCGGGCGCTTGCCGACATCAAGGGCTGGCTCGGTGACGGCTACCGGGTGGTCATGCTCACCGAGGGCCACGGGTCGGCGCAGCGAGTCGTCGAGGTGCTCTCGGGTGAGGGCATCCCTGCGCGCCTCGACGAGTCGCTGGACGACGTTCCCGGGACCGCTCTGGTGCACGTCGCATGCGCCGGTCTTGGCCGCGGGTTCGTCAGCGAGGCGCTGGGCCTGGTCGTGCTCACCGAGACCGACCTGATGGGCCAGGCCGGTCCGTCCACCAAGGGTATGCGCCGGCTGCCGAGCCGGCGGCGGAACACCGTCGACCCGTTGCAGCTGCAGCCGGGCGACTTCATCGTGCACGAGCAGCACGGTGTGGGCCGCTACGTCGAGATGGTGCAGCGCACGGTCCAGCAGGCCACCCGCGAGTACGTCGTCATCGAGTACGCGCCGAGCAGGCCGGGAAGGAACAGTCAGCCCGACCGGTTGTTCGTGCCGACCGACCAGCTCGACCAGGTGACGCGCTACGTCGGTGGCGAGCAGCCGTCCTTGCACCGGCTCGGCGGCGCCGACTGGCAGAAGACCAAGGGCCGGGCCCGCAAGGCGGTCAAGGAGATCGCCGCCGAGCTGATCCGGCTCTACGCCGCCCGCACCTCGGCCCCCGGATTCGCATTCAGCCCGGACACCCCGTGGCAGCGTGAACTCGAGGACGCCTTTCCCTACCACGAGACCCCCGACCAGCTCGGGGCCATCGACGAGGTCAAGGAGGACATGGAGAAGACGGTCCCGATGGACCGGATCATCTGCGGCGACGTCGGCTACGGCAAGACCGAGATCGCGGTACGCGCGGCGTTCAAGGCGGTGCAGGACGGCAAGCAGGTGGCGGTGCTGGTGCCGACGACACTGCTCGTCAACCAGCACCTGTCGACCTTCGCGGAGCGCTACGCGAGCTTCCCCGTCAAGGTCGCGGCGCTGTCGCGGTTCCAGTCCGACAAGGAGGCCGACGAGATCAAGGCGGGGCTGCTCGACGGAACCGTCGACGTCGTCATCGGTACCCACCGCATCCTTTCGGCGGAGGTGCAGTTCAAGGACCTCGGCCTGGTCATCGTCGACGAGGAGCAACGCTTCGGCGTCGAGCACAAGGAACAGCTCAAGCACCTGCGCACCAACGTCGACGTGCTCACGATGTCGGCCACACCGATCCCGCGCACGCTCGAGATGGCGGTCACCGGCATCCGCGAGATGTCGACCATCCTCACCCCGCCGGAGGAGCGTCACCCGGTGCTCACCTTCGTCGGGCCCTTCGACGAGAAGCAGATCGCCGCGGCCGTTCGGCGCGAGCTTCTCCGTGAGGGTCAGATCTTCTACATCCACAACCGGGTGGAGTCGATCGACCGAGCTGCGGCGAGGCTGCGGCAGCTGGTGCCGGAGGCGCGGATCGCCACGGCTCACGGCCGGATGAACGAGCACGCCCTCGAACAGGTCGTGCTCGACTTCTGGGAGAGGCGTTTTGACGTGCTCGTCTGCACCACCATCGTGGAGAGCGGCCTGGACATCTCCAACGCGAACACGCTGATCCTCGAGCGGGCCGACGTCATGGGACTCTCGCAGCTGCACCAGCTGCGCGGCCGGGTCGGCCGCAGCCGGGAACGTGCCTACGCCTACCTGCTCTACCCGCCGGAGAAGCCGCTGACCGAGACGGCGCACGACCGGCTGGCCACCATGGCGGCGCACAGCGACCTCGGCGCCGGGATGTGGATCGCGATGAAGGACCTCGAGATCCGCGGCGCCGGCAACCTGCTCGGTGGCGAGCAGTCCGGCCACATCGCCGCCGTCGGCTTCGACCTGTACGTCCGGCTGGTCGGCGAGGCCGTCGCCGACTTCAAGGGTGAGGGAAGCCAGGAGCTGCAGGACGTCAAGGTCGAGCTCCCGGTCGACGCCCACCTGCCGCACGACTACATCACCGGGGAGCGGCTCCGGCTCGAGGCCTATCGCAAGCTTGCGGCCGTGGGGTCCGAGGAGGACCTCGAGGCGGTGCGGGCCGAGCTGGACGACCGGTACGGCGAGCCGCCGACGCCGGTGACCAACCTGTTCGAGGTGGCGCGGTTCCGGATGCTGGCCCGCAGCGCCGGGCTGACCGAGGTCTCGCTGGCCGGCAACACCATCCGGTTCGCCCCGGTCGAGCTGCCCGAGAGCGCCCAGCTGCGTCTCCAGCGGCTCTACCCCGGAACGCTGGTCAAGGTCGCGGTCCGTACGATCCTGGTACCCAAGCCCATGACCGCCCGGGTGGGTGGGCAGCCGCTGCGCGACGTCGAGCTCCTGCACTGGTGCCGCGACCTCGTCCAGGCCGTGCTGCCCCCCGACCTTGCCGAAGGACCGCGATGACCCGCCTGACCCGCACCGCCTCCGTGCTCGCCCTCGCGCTCGCCGTGACAGCCGGCCTGTCCGGCTGCTCCGACGACCGCCTGGGCTCGGCGGCGGTCATCGACGGCACGGCGATCAGCACCGACGAGCTGCAGCAGGCCACCCAGGGCTACCTGAAGGTGGTCCCGGGGGCGGAGGCCGGGGACGCACAGCGGCGGATCCTGGAGCGGATGATCCTGTCCCGCGTCATCGACAAGGCGGCCCGCGAGCAGGGGGTGCACGCCAGTGCCGGTGCCGTGGCGAAGCAGCGCGACGACGTCCTCAAGAGCGTCGGGGGCCGCGCGGGCCTGGTCGAGCAGCTGGCCAACCAGCAGCAGCCGGTCGTTCTCGCGCCGTCCTACGTCGACCGCTGGTTCAAGGACCGGGTTCTCTACACCAGGCTCGCACGCTCGTACGCGAACGGGGGCGACCCGACGTCCGCCGAGACTCTCACCAGGACCTCCGCCGCTCTGCTCGCGGCCGGCCGTTCGATGGACATCGAGGTCAACCCCCGGTACGGCAAGTGGAACCCGCGCCGGGGTGTCTCGCCGCTGGTCAGCGGCGGCCTGTCCCAGACCGCGGCCCAGCTCAACGCCGGCGGGTGAGGTGACCGGCCGGCTGGTCCTGCTGCCGACCTCGCCGCGGGTCGCGCCCGGCCTGCTCGCGGCCACGGCCTGGGACGTGCTGCGCTCCGGGGCCACCGTCCTCGCCGTGGAGGGCCACCCGCTCGTCCCGTACCTGGCGGCCGAGGGAGTCCTGGTCGGAACCAGCCCAGCCGCGGGTCCCCGGGACACCGCGGCCCGGCTGCTCGACCTCGCGGCCGCAGGCGAGGTCGTCTGGCTGGTCGGCGCGGACGGCGACCCCGAGCTCGGCCGCGCCCTCGGTGCCGAGCTCGAAGCCGGCCGGGCCGGTATCGAGCTCGAGGTGCTCCCCGGCTCCTACGACCTCCCGGGCGCCCGGCTGCTCGACCTGGTCGCGGTGATGGACCGGCTGCGCTCGCCCGGCGGATGCCCGTGGGACGCGGAGCAGACGCACGCGTCGCTGACCACGTACCTCGTCGAGGAGACCTACGAGACGCTCGAGGCGATCGACACCGGCGACCGCCGGCACCTCCGTGAGGAGCTCGGCGACCTGCTGCTGCAGGTCGTCTTCCACTCGCGGATCGCCGCCGAGCACGGCGAGGACCCGTGGACGGTCGACGACGTCGCCGGAGACATCGCCGCCAAGCTGGTACGCCGGCACCCGCACGTCTTCGGCCCGGCCACCGGCGCGGCCGGGACGGTGACGACTTCGGCCGATGTCGAGGCGGGCTGGGAGCGGCAGAAGGCCGCCGAGAAGGGTCGCACGTCGGCGGTCGACGGCGTACCGATGGCGCTGCCGGCGCTGTCCCTCGCGACCAAGCTGGTGCACCGGGCCGAGAAGAACGGCATCGACGTCGATCCCGTCGACGGTGACGACGTCGGTGCCCGGCTGATGGCGCTGGTGGTCGAGGCCCGGGCCGCGGGGCAGGACCCGGAGGCCGAGCTGCGCCAGGCCGCCCGCCGGTTCGCCGAGCGGGTCCGGGCCGCGGAGGGGTAGCCGAATGAGTCCGGCAAGTCGTCTCCGCGCACTGCCGGTGCCCCGTAGGCTGACTGGTCCCATGGGCTGCGTGTCGTTCCGGGGGGAGCCGTGACGGACAAGCGGAGTACCGGCCTGCGCGCCGCGCTGGCCGCGCTCGTCGCTGCCCCGCTCGCCCTGGTCGCCGTGGTCGCGGGTCCGGCCGGCCCGGCGACGGCCCTGTCCTGCGCCAGGCTGACCGCGGTGGTGACGGCGACCACCGATGACCGGACCGAGGCGCTCGTCACGCTGCCCGCCGCGCTGATGGGGCGCTCGGTGCCGGCCTCCGGTGTGGCCGTGCGCCAGGGCGGCCTGGACGTCCCGGTCCTGTCCTTCGGGCCCGGCTCGGCCGCCGACACCGATGTCCTCGTCGTGCTGGACACCGCAGCCCGGTCGGCACCGGTCGCCGCGGCCGCGCGCGCGGCGGCGACTGCCCTGCTCGGCACGCTCCCGGCAGCCACCAGCGCCGGGTTGGTCACCACCGGCGGCTCGGCCGCCGTCGCACACACGCTCGGGACACCCGGGCGGGCGGCGGTCCCGGCTGCCGAGGCCACCCGCCCGGCCGGGCCGGGGGCGCTGGTCGACGCGATCCTGCTGGCCGTGCAGGAGCTGCCGAGCGACCCGAAGCGCCAGCAGCACGTCGTCGTGGTGGCGGCCGGACCGGACGAGGCGAGTACCGCGGACTGGGAGTCGGCCCGGTCGCTGATAGCCCGCCGGGGCGTCGCATTCGACGTCCTCGACCTCGCATCCGTGCCGTCGCTGCCCACTGCCGGCGGGCAGTGCCCCGGTCAGCTGCCCGCCGACGACGCTGCCGCGGCAGGCAGGAACCTCGCGGTCCAGATCGCCGACCGGCGGCGGCTTGTGCTGCCCTTCCTCGACGCACGGCCGAACGTCGTCGTGACGGTGTCGGACGCCGGGATGAGCTCCAGCACGACCCTCGCGCGCCGCGACAGCGCGAGCGGGCCGAACCGGCCGATCCGGGGCTCCGACGACGAAGGACAGCTCGGGGTCGGGACCTTGCTGCTTGCCCTCCTGGTGGGCCTGATCGGGCTCGCCGTCCTGCTCTTCGGGGTGACCGCCCGGTCCCCGCGCGCAGTCGATCGCCCGGGCAGCCGCCCTGGATCTCCTCCATGCGGTGCTGGAGGGGTTCGGCGAGCGTGAGGTGCCCGACCAGGCGCGGCAGGTCCCGCGTGCCGAGGCCCGCCGCCGGCGGCTGGACGCGTGGCAGGACCTGAACGCCGCCCTCGGAGGTGCGCCCACGGCGCGGGAGCTGGCTGAGCTCGCAGCACGGGAGGAGCAGACCACGCGGGACGCCGCGTCAGAGCACGAGGAGCGTCCTCCGCGAGCGGGCCGCAGCCAAGGACCGGGCGGCCGAGCGCCACCTGCGGGCGCTGCGGCGCGCCGAGCTGCTGGCCGCAGAGGACCGGGCCCTGCGCGACACCCTCGCCCTGCACGGGGCCCCGCTGCCGGACGCGTCCGGGGCGCTCGGCGCCGCCGAGCGGGCCCAGCTCGCCGCGGTGGCGGAGGCCAACCGGGTGCTGGCGTCGCTGCGTGCCGCCGCCGAGGAGGCCACCGCGCGCCGGCAGGCCGCCGAGCAGGCGGCGGAGGAGTCCGCTCGGCAGGCGCAGCGCGAGAAGGAGGCCGCCGCGGCCGCTCAGCGCGAGCGGCAGGCGGCTGAGCAGGCGGCCGCCGAGGCGGAGCGACGAGCCCTCAAGGAGCGCCAGTTCGCCGGCGAGGCGTCCGAGGCCCGGCGGGCCGCCGAGCAGCAGGCGCGCGTCGCGGAGCAGCAGGCCGCGAAGGAGCGGGAGGCGGCCGAGCAGGCGCTCGCCCGACGTCAGGAGGCCGAGGCGCGGGCGGCGGCCGCCGAGTCGGCCGAGACGCTGGCAGCAGCGCGCGAGCTGGTCTCCCGGGAGGCCGCCGAGGCTGCGGAGGCGGCGCACCGGGAAGCGGTGGCCCGGCTGGAGGAGCAGCGGCTGGCCCTCGAGGAGGAGCTGGCCGCCCGCCGGGTCGAGCACGAGGAGTCGGCTCGGCAGGAGCTGACCCGCGAGGTGCTGCAGCAGCAGGCTGCGCACGAGGAGGCCGTCCAGGAGGCCGCCGCCCGCGAGTTGGCGGCGCGCGACGCTTCCCTGGAGCAGGCGGCCCGCGAGTCGCAGGCCCGGGAGGCCGCCCTCGAGGCAGCCGCGCTGCAGACCGCGGCCCGGGAGGCCGCGCTCGAGCAGGCGGCCCGCGAGACCACGGCCCGCGAGGCGGTCCTCGAGGAGTCGGCCCGGGAGGCCGCCGCCCTTCAGGCTGCGCTGGTCGAGTCGGCTCGCGAGACGGCGGCCCGGGAGGCTGCCGTGGAGCAGGCGGCCCGCGAGACCGCCCTGCGGGAAGCGGCGCTGGAGCAGGCGATCCGGGAGCAGGCGGCCCGTGAGGCGGCGCTGGAGCAGTCGGCCCGCGAGCAGGCGGCCCGCGAGGCGGCCCTCGAGCAGGCGGCGCAGGAGCAGGCGGCCCGCGAGGCGGCCCTCGAGCAGGCGGCGCAGGAGCAGGCCGCCCGGGAGGCCGCGATGGAGCAGGCGGCCCGCGAGCAGTCGGCGCGGGCGATCGCGCAGGAGAAGGCTGCGCGCGATCTGGCAGCCGGGCCGCCACTGCCGCTGTCCACCGGAAGCGTGGCGGCCGCGGCGGCCGACCCCCGCTCCCGGCGGCTGCACGTGGTCGCCCGCGCCCTCGCCGAGGCGGAGGACGAACCGGTCGACGACAAGAAGTCCAAGCCGCGCAGCGCGGTGGGCACCGCCGACCCCGCCATCTCTGACCACGAGGTGTTCATGCGGGTCTGGGAGTGGGCGGACGACCCCGAGGTTCCGTTCGACGCGGTCAGGCATCAACGCCGCCGGCGCTCCTTCCGCGCCGTACCGCTGGTCCGCACGCTGGCCCTGCTGCTCGTGCCCGCCGTCGCCGCGCTGCGGACGCTCCTGCAGGGGTCCTGGTGGACCGGAGCCGGGACCGTGAACATCGTCCTGGTCGGGGCCGCCGTGCTGCTGACCGTGCTCGGCTCCCGCTGGATCTGGGCTGCGACCTCCGAACCCTTCACCCTGCTGCGCCGGACGGCACGCCGGATCCACGAGGAGCAGGGCCGGCTCGCCGAGCAGTCGAGGGCGGCTACCGACCTGCTGGCAGCCGTGCGCGACGGGCGGACGGACGACGGGACCTGGGAGGTCTTCGAGGAGCGCACCGGCCTGGTCGTCCCGGGTTCGACCCGGTCGGCACTGGACCCCGGCATGGACCCGCTCGCCCTGGTCCGCTACCTCGCAGCCCGCCAGCAGGGGCTGCTGGCGCCGCAGTCGCTGCTGATGGTGACGATCGTGCCGGTGCTCACCTGCCTCGCGCCCGCCGCGCTGCTCCTGCTGTCGGCCTGAGCGGCCAGGATCCCCGTCGGTACTGTCGCGGCGTGACGAACCGCGCGACGACCACCACTGACGACTTCGAGCGACTCGCCGGTGCCGTCCTCGGCGAGCTGCTCGAACGGCACCCGGAGTCGGCCACCTTTCTTGGTGATCACCGCTCGGACGACCGGCTCGACGACCAGTCGCCCGAGGCGCAGGCCGAGGAGGTCGCCTGGGCCGGACGCCGGCTCGCCGACCTCGACGCGGTCGACCCGGCAGCGCTGTCCGCGGCCGACCGGGTGGATGCCGACATCCTGCGCAACGCGCTGCACTCGCGCCGCTACGAGCTCGAGCAGCTGCGCGAGACCGAGTGGGACCCGCTGGTCGCCAACCCGGGCACGGCCGTCTACGCGTTGCTGGCCCGCGACTTCGCGCCCCTGGGGGACCGCCTGCGCTCGGCAGCAGGCCGGCTGGCCGCCGTACCGGCCCGGCTGGCCCAGGCCCGGGCGGCGCTCGGGTCGATGCCCAGGGTGCACGTCGAGACAGCGATCGGGCAGTTCACCGGGACTCGCACGCTGCTCGCCACCGAGCTCGAGCGCGCGCTCGGCGAGGAACCGGCGCTGCGCCGCGAGGTCGAGCCGGCCCGGGATGACGCGGTGGCCGCGCTGGACGAGCACCTCGACTGGCTGCGGTCCTGCCTCGAGCCGGCCGACGGCGACCCACGGCTCGGCGCCGAGCGGTTCTCCCGCAAGCTCGCGCTGACCCTCGACACCGCCAGCGACTCCGACGCGGTGCTGGCCCGCGCCGAGTCCGACCTCGAGCGGATCGAGGAGCTCATCGCCGAGACGGCAGCCCGGCTGGACCACGGCGATGCCGACGGGCGGGTGCGCCGGGTGCTCGACCGGCTCGCGGCCGAGGGTCACGTCGACGACGAGACCATCGTCGGACTCTGCGTCGACGCGATGGCGCAGACCACGGCGTTCGTCCGGGCCCAGGACCTCGTCACGGTCTACGACGACCCGGTCGAGATCATCGTGATGCCCGAGATCCACCGCGGGGTCGCGGTCGCCTACTGCGACCCGCCCGGCCCGCTCGAGTCGAGCCCGCTGCCGACCTATTTCGCCGTCTCGCCCACCCCCGAGGAATGGTCGCCGGAGCGGGTGCAGTCGTTCTTCCGCGAGTACAACGCACACATGCTGCACAACCTCACCGTCCACGAGGCGATGCCGGGGCACGTGCTGCAGCTCGCGCACAACCAGCGGTACGAGGCTGCGGTGCCGATCCGCAAGGCACTGTGGAGCGGGTCGTTCGTCGAGGGCTGGGCGGTGTACGCCGAGGAGCTGATGGTCGAGTCCGGCTACCGGTCCGACGAGGGGCTCACCGACGCGCTGCGGATGCAGCAGCTGAAGATGCAGCTGCGGATGACGATCAACGCGGTCCTCGACGCCCGGGTGCACGCGCACGGGATGACCGAGGACGAGGCGATGCGGCTGATGATGGCGCGCGGGCACCAGGAGGAGGGCGAGGCCGCCGGCAAGTGGCGGCGTGCCCTGCTCACGAGCGGCCAGCTCTCGACGTACTACGTCGGCTACGTCGAGGTCGCTGACCTGGCCCGGGACCTGGCATCGGCCCGGCCCGACCTGTCGCTGCGCGACCGGCACGATGCGATGCTGGCTCACGGCTCGCCGGCACCGCGGCACCTGCGCACGGTCCTCGCCGTCTGAGCGCTTCCGGGGATTCGGGGGCGTCGGAGGTCAGGTCGGCAGCGGAGCGCCGGTAGCCTGAGGCCGACCGTGGCTGCAGCCTGCCCGCAGCCAGCCCCCGCACGAAGGAGCACCGCCGTGGCGAGCATCGACGTCGTCGGAGCCCGCGAGATCCTCGACTCGCGCGGCAACCCCACCGTCGAGGTGGAGGTCGCGCTCGACGACGGCACCATCGCGCGCGCGGCGGTGCCCAGCGGCGCGAGCACCGGCCAGTTCGAGGCGGCCGAGCTGCGCGACGGTGACAAGAAGCGTTACGGCGGCAAGGGCGTCGAGAAGGCCGTGATCGGCGTCCTCGACGAGATCGGTCCCGCCCTGGTGGGCTTCGAGGCCAGCGAGCAGCGCCTGGTCGACCAGGCGCTCATCGACCTCGACGGCACCGCGACGAAGTCCAGACTGGGTGCGAACGCCCTGCTCGGTGTCTCGCTCGCCGTGGCCCGGGCGGCTGCGGAGTCCGCCGAGCTGCCCCTGTTCCGCTACGTCGGCGGGCCGAACGCGCACGTGCTGCCGGTGCCGATGATGAACATCCTCAACGGCGGAGCCCACGCCGACACCGGTGTCGACATCCAGGAGTTCATGGTCGCGCCGATCGGTGCCCCGACCTTCCGCGAGGCCCTCCAGTGGGGCACCGAGGTCTACCACGCGCTGAAGTCGGTGCTGAAGGAGCGCGGTCTCGCCACCGGGCTCGGCGACGAGGGCGGCTTCGCCCCGGACCTGGCGAGCAACCGCGAGGCCCTCGACCTCATCGTCGAGGCCATCGGCAAGACCGGCTTCTCGGTCGGGCAGGACATCGCGCTGGCGCTCGACGTCGCCGCCACCGAGTTCTACGGCGGCGGCGCCTACGCCTTCGAGGGCGCCAAGAAGTCGTCCGACGAGATGGCGGCCTACTACGCCGAGCTCGTCGCGTCGTACCCGCTGGTCTCCATCGAGGACCCGATGAGCGAGGAGGACTGGGACGGCTGGACGGCACTCACCGACCAGCTCGGCGACCGGGTGCAGATCGTCGGGGACGACCTGTTCGTCACCAACCCGGAGCGGCTGCAGCGCGGCATCGACCAGCACGCCGCCAACGCGCTGCTCGTCAAGGTCAACCAGATCGGGACCCTGACCGAGACCCTGGACGCCGTCTCGATGGCCCACCGCAACGGCTACCGCTGCATGATGAGCCACCGGTCCGGTGAGACCGAGGACACCACCATCGCGGACCTCGCGGTGGCCACCGACTGCGGCCAGATCAAGACCGGCGCGCCGGCGCGGTCTGAGCGGGTCGCGAAGTACAACCAGCTGCTCCGCATCGAGGAGGAGCTCGACGACGCCGCGCGCTACGCCGGCCGGGCGGCCTTCCCCCGGCACGGTGGCTGACGGCGCGATGACCTCGACGGGCGGGCACGGCGAGCGGCGACGCTCCAACCTCACGGGACGGGCAGCGATGCTCGCCCTGGTGGTGTGCCTGCTCGCGATCTCGCTGGCCTACCCGTTGCGCGAGTATCTCGCCCAGCGCGGGGACATCAGCGAGTACCGCGCCCAGGTCGCCGAGCAGGAGCAGCGGGTCGCCGAGCTGCGCCGCCAGCACGAGCGCTGGAAGGACACGGCGTACCTCGAGGCGCAGGCGCGTGAACGGCTGCACTACGTCATGCCGGGCGAGAAGTCGTACGTCGTGCTGGAGGCCGACGAGGCGCCGGCCGAGGACGGCGTGGTCGAGGCACAGGTGCCCGAGCGGGTGCGCAGCCCGTGGTTCACCGACCTGTGGAGCAGCGTCGAGGCCGCGGGACGCGACCCGAAGTCCTCGAGGTGACCGACCGGGCCGCCCGGCGCGACCTCCAGGCCGTCTCGGCACAGCTCGGGCGGGACGCGCGCGGCGTACGCCGGGTGGCGCACCGCTGCCCGTGCGGCAACCCCGACGTCGTCGAGACCGCCCCTCGGCTGCCGGACGGCACGCCGTTCCCGACCGTGTACTACCTGACCTGCCCCCGTGCGGCCGCAGCGGTCGGCACCCTCGAGGCCGAGGGCCTGATGCGCGAGATGACCGGGCGGCTGGAGATCGACGACGAGCTTCGGGCCGCGTACCGGGAAGCGCACGAGCGCTACCTCGCGGTCCGCGACGCCGTCGAGGAGGTCCCCGAGATCGCCGACGTCTCCGCCGGGGGCATGCCCGACCGGGTGAAGTGCCTGCACGTGCTGGTGGCCCAGGCGCTGGCCGAGGGTCGGGGTGCCAACCCGCTCGGCGACGAGGCGCTCGGCGCGCTGCCCGAGTGGTGGCGCAACGGTCCCTGCGTCGACGTCAGCGAGGTCACCGAATGACGCGGGTGGCGGCGATCGACTGCGGCACCAACTCGATCCGGCTACTGGTCGCCGATGTCGACGTCGAGCGGTCGACCCTCACCGACGTCGAGCGCAGGACGGAGATCGTGCGGCTCGGCCAGGGCGTCGACCGCACCGGACGGCTCGCGCCCGAGGCGCTGGAGCGCACCTTCGCCGCGTGCGACGCCTACGCCGAGGTGGTGCGGCGGACCGGCGCCGAGGCCGTGCGGTTCGTCGCCACCTCGGCCTCGCGCGACGTGCAGAACCGGGACGAGTTCGTCGCCGGGGTCCGCGACCGGTTCGGGGTCGAGCCGGAGGTCGTCACGGGGGACGAGGAGGCAGCGCTGTCCTTCACCGGGGCGACCCGCGAGCTGGCCAACAGCGGTCTGCCGCGCCCGTTCCTCGTCGTCGACATCGGCGGCGGGTCGACCGAACTGGTGCTGGGGGACCCCGGGGCATCACCCCGGGCGGCCGTGTCGGTGGACGTCGGCTCGGTCCGGATGACCGAGCGCCACCTGCACGTCGACCCGCCCACCGCCGAGCAGGTCGCCGCCGCGCGGGCCGACATCGCGGCCGGCGTGCGGCTGGCCGGGCAGACCGTGCCGCTCGCCGAGGCACGCAGCCTCGTCGGGCTGGCCGGCTCGGTCACCACGGTGGCGGCGATGGCCCTCGACCTGCCGGCGTACCTGCCGGACCGGATCCACCACGCGCACATCCCGGCGCCCGACATCCACCGGGTCGCCGACCGGCTGCTCGCCATGACCCGCGAGCAGCGAGAGGCGCTGCCGTTCCTGCACCCCGGCCGGGTCGACGTGATCGGTGCGGGTGCGCTGGTGCTCGCGGTCGTGCTCGAGTCGGTGCCGGTCGACGAGATCGTGATCAGCGAGCACGACATCCTGGACGGCGTCGCGTGGTCCATCCTGGACCGGTGACGCATCGCTGCTGGCCGCTGCTCGACCTGCGGTTGACGACCGGTGAGCTGGTGCTTGCCCCGCTCACCGAGGCAGACCTCGATGAGGTCGTGCGCGTGCTGCCACCCGACCTGGAGCAGAACCCTGGGGCCCCGCGCTTCGGCCTGGCCGAGGATGCCCAGCGCGGCGTAGTCGTGCACCAGGAGTACTGGCGTTCTTACGGCACCTGGACGACGCAGGCCTGGCGGTTCCACCTCGGCGTCCGTCGGGATGGCGAGCTGATCGGCCTGCAGGAGCTGGAGGGCAACGACTTCCCGACCCTGCGTACCGTCGACACCTCGTCCTGGCTGGTGACCGGCGCGCGCGGTCACGGACTCGGCAAGGCGATGCGTCGCGCCGTGCTGGCACTGGCGTTCGACCACCTCGGGGCGGAGGCTGCGATCACGTCCGCGTGGCACGACAACGTGGCCTCGCTCGGCGTCTCGCGTGCGTTGGGCTACCGGGACAACGGGGTGTCGTCGATGGCCCGCGATGACGGGGTCGACACCTTGGTGCACCTGCGGATGACCCGGGCCGACTGGCAGGCGGCCGGTGGCGCACCCGACGTCCGGGTCGAGCGTCTCGAGGCGGCGCTGCCGCTGTTCGACATCGCCTCCACGACCCCCTCTCCGTGATCATGAAGCTTCCGCCCCGTACTTGCGGGGTCTTCTCTTCATGATCACCGAGGTGGTCGGCGCGACGTCTGGGCGAGCACGATCCCGGCGAGGACGACGGCACCACCGACCAGCTGCCCGGCGCGCAGCGCCTCGCCCAGCCAGGCCCACGCGACGACGCCGGCGAGCACCGGCTCGAGCATCCCGACCATCCCGACCCGGGTGGCCGGTAGGTGGTGCAGTCCCGAGAGCACGAGCACGAACGGCACGATCGTTCCGAGCACCACCATGGCGAGCATCAGCGTCCACAGCGGCAGCGTGACGCCGTCGAGGTTGCCCAGCAGCGAGGTGCTGCCGCGGGTCCGGTCGACCGGGAAGCTCCACCACGGCTGCACGACCGCCCACAGCAGGCTGGCGAACACGAAGGCCCAGAACGTGGTCGAGAGCGGGTCGCGAGAGCTCGCGCTGTGCTCGCCGAGCAGGTAGTACGCCGCAAGCGCGACGGCTGCCGCCAGCGCTGCCCCGACACCCAGGCCGTCCAGCGTGCTGCCCTGCCAGACCTCGGCGACCAGCGCGAGCCCGGCCAACGACAGCCCCAGCGCGACCCAGACCCGGCTGCGCACCGGCTGCCGGAAGACGAAGCGGGCCCACAGCGCGACCATCAACGGCGCGGTGTACTCCAGCAGCAGCGCGATGCTCACCGGCATCCGGGCGATCGCGACGAAGTAGAAGAACTGGGTGAGAGCCACGCCGGCCACGCCGTACGCCGCGAGCAGCGGGAGCTCTCGACGGGTCACCCGGACCCGCTCCGGGGCGACGACGAGCAGCACGAGGAGCAGGCCGGCCGCGGCGGCGGTGCACCGCAGCTCGGTCAGTCGCATCGCGGACATCCCTGACGCGAGGATGACCTTGGACACCGTGCCGTTGACGGCGAACAGCGCAGCGGCAACGACGAGGTAGAGGTAGCCGCGGCCCGGTTGCCGGACCCGGTCCGGCTCGCCCATCGCGACGGGCAGCGCTGTCTCGACCACGCCGGGACCCTAGTGGGACCCGCCCCCAAGATCGTTTGCGACGTCACGCCCGCAACACGCCGCGGAGCGTCGGCGTGTTGCGGCGCGGACGTCGCAGATGATCTCGGTCAGTAGCCGATCCGCCGGTGCCGGCGCAGGAACGACCCCCCCTGGTGTAACGGCGCACGTGCGTGGCAGGGTCACGGTTGCGCCTCTCCCGGGCGCGCTCGACCCGAGGTCCGAGGAGGTCCCGCCCGTGGGCGAGATGGTCAGCTTTCCCAGCAACGGCGACTCCTGCGAGGGCTACCTCGCCCGACCGGCGAACGGCGCCGGACCCGGCGTGATCGTCGTGCAGGAGTGGTGGGGCCTGGTCGACCACATCCGCGACGTCGCCGACCGGTTCGCCGCCGAGGGCTTCGTCACCCTCGCCCCCGACTTCTTCCACGGGGCCTCGACCGACGAGCCGGACGAGGCCAAGCGGCTGCTGATGGGTCTCGCCATGGACCGCGCGGCCAAGGACATCCAGGGTGCGGCGCAGTACCTCGCCGGCCTGGACGACGTCGCCGGCGGGGGCGTGGGCACCGTCGGGTTCTGCATGGGCGGGTCGCTGGCTCTGTGGAGCGGTTCGCTCGCCGAGGAGGTGAAGGTGGCCGTCGGCTTCTACCCGGCGCTGCCGTGGGAGAAGATGTCGCCGTCCTGGGGCAACTACGCCAACAAGTCCGCGATGATCCACGCCTCCGAGCAGGACGGCACCTCGCAGGCGGCCGGCGTCCAGGCCGCGGTCCAGGGCATCCAGGAGGCCGGCGGTGACGTCGAGGTCTACGACTACCCAGGCTCGTCGCACGCGTTCTTCAACGACCAGCGCCCCGAGGTGCACGCCAAGGAGCACTCGGCAAAGGCGTGGCGTCGTACCGTCGACCTGCTCAAGAGCCGTCTCTGACCGGTCCCGGACCTGCGCTGCCGGGCACCGGGTGGCCGGGAGACCCGGCTGACGCGGACACTCCGGTGGCGCACAGCCCTGACGACGTACGTCGGCTCGCCACCGCGTCACCGACGCTGCCGGTCCTCGACGCTGCGGTGTCGGTCTGCCGGGCGTGTCCCCGGCTGGTCGCGTGGCGGGAGCAGGTGGCCGTCGAGAAGCGCCGCTCGTTCGCCGACCAGCCCTACTGGGGCCGGCCGATCGCCGGCTGGGGAGACGAGTCTCCGGCCGTGCTCGTCGTCGGCCTCGCGCCGGCCGCCCACGGCGGCAACCGGACCGGGCGCATCTTCACCGGCGACCGCAGCGGTGACTGGCTGTTCGCCGCGCTGCACCGGGCCGGCCTGGCCAGCCAGCCGACCAGCACCGCCGCTGACGACGGGCTGCGGCTGATCCGCACCCGGATGCTTGCGGCGGTGCGCTGCGCCCCACCGGCCAACGCGCCGACCCCCGCGGAACGGGACACCTGCGCGCCCTGGGCCGAAGCCGAGGTGGCGATGGTGCTGCCGCACCTGCGGGTCGCGGTCGCACTCGGCGCGTTCGCCTGGCAGTCGCTGCTGGGCACCCTGGCCAGGCTCGGCCTCGAGGTGCCGCGCCCCCGGCCGCGGTTCGGGCACGGCGCCGTCGTCGAGCTCGGAGACCTCCTCGTCGTGGGGTCCTTCCACCCGAGCCAGCAGAACACCTTCACCGGTCGGCTGACCGAGCAGATGCTCGACCAGGTCATGGACCTTGCCGCGTCGAGGGCCGGGATCGGTCCTACCCTCTAGGCCATGACGATCATGTCGGCAGCCTCCGCGGAACGCACCCGCATCCTCATCGTCGGCGGCGGCTACGTCGGCATGTACACCGCACTGCGTCTGCAGCGCCGGTTGCGCAGTGAGCTCCGGGCCAGGAAAGTCGAGATCATCGTCGTCGACCCACGGTCGTACATGACCTATCAGCCGTTCCTGCCCGAGGCCGCGGCTGGCAGCGTCGAGCCACGCCACGTCGTCGTCCCGCTGCGCCGAGTCCTGGACAAGTGCGAGGTCCTCACCGGGCGGTTCGTCTCGCTCGACCACGAGCGTCGGGTCGCAAGGATCCAGCCCACCCGGGGCGAGGCGTACGACCTGTCCTACGAGGTCGTCGTGCTGGCGCCGGGCTCGATCGCTCGCACGCTCCCGATCCCGGGACTGGCCGAGCAGGGCATCGGCTTCAAGCAGGTCGAGGAGGCCATCGCCCTCCGCAACCAGCTGCTCGACAAGCTCGACATCGCGACCAGCGTGGTCGACCACGAGACCCGGCGGAGGCTGCTGACCTTCGTGTTCGTCGGCGGAGGGTACGCCGGCATCGAGGCGCTGGCCGAGCTCGAGGACATGACGATGTACGCCACCCGCTACTACCCCGACCTGTCCAAGGGCGACATCCGGTTCGTGCTCGTCGAGGCGACCGGCCGGATCCTGCCCGAGGTCGGTGAGGACCTCGGCCGTTACACGGTCGGTGAGCTGGTGAAGCGGAAGATCGACGTCCGGCTGAACACCCGGCTCGAGTCCTGCATCGACGGGCACGTGGTGCTCTCCGACGGCGAGGAGTTCGACGCCGAGACGATCGTCTGGACCGCGGGGGTCAAGGCCAGCCCGGTCCTGGCCAGGACCGGGCTGCCGCTGGACGAGAAGGGCCGGCTGCGCTGCCGCGCGGACCTTCGGGTCGAAGGTGTCGACGGCGCCTGGTCGGCCGGCGACGGCGCCTCGGTCCCCGACCTCACCGCGGGGCCTGGAGCGACGACAAGTCCCAGCGCCCAGCACGCCGTCCGCCAGGCGAAGCTGCTCGGCGACAACATCGCCCTGGTGCTCAACGGCCGCAGCCCGCACGCGTACGCGCACAAGCACGTCGGCTCGGTGGCCTCGCTCGGGCTCTACAAGGGCGTGGCGCAGGTCTACGGCGTGAAGCTGCGGGGTTTCCCGGCCTGGTTCATGCACCGCACCTACCACGTGAGCCGGGTCCCGACCTTCAACCGCAAGGTGCGGGTGGTCCTCGACTGGACCCTCGCGCTGTTCTTCCGCCGCGACATCGTCTCGCTCGGCACGCTGCAGCGGCCGCGCGAAGAGTTCAGCGAGGCGACCCGGTGACCGCCGGCCGTGTCCTGCTGGCGGTCACCGTGCTCGGTCACGACCGCCCGGGCATCATCGCCGAGACGGCGGGTGTGCTCGCGGAGCTCGGTGCGAACCTCGAGGACTCGACGATGACCCTGCTGCGCGATCACTTCGCGATGGTCCTGGTCGCGACGGCTGACGTGACGGCCGCCGAGGCGGAGCAGGCGCTCGGCTCGCTGTCGTCCGACGGCTCGCTGATCATCTCGGTCCGGGAGGTGCCTCCCGAGCAGCCGCCGGCGCAGCTGGGCACGACGTACCTGCTGTCGGCACACGGCGCTGACCGGCCGGGAATCGTCGCGACGGTGACCGGCATCGTGGCCGACGCGGGCGGCAACATCACCGACCTGTCGACACGGCTCTCCGGCGAGCTCTACGTCCTGCTCGCGGAGGTCGACGTGCCCAGCAGCGTCGACCCCGAGCAGCTCAGCCGTGACCTCGCGGCGGTCGGCTCCGAGCTCGGGGTCGACGTGTCGCTGCAGGTGCTCGACCCCGACGTGCTGTGACCCCGACGTGAGCCTCCTCCCGCCGCTGCCGGAGGGTCAGGTCCGCGCCGCGGTGCGTGCACCCGCGGGCGTCCTGTCCGCCGTGTCGGCCGAGGTCGACCCGCTCGACCCGGACGTCGTGGGGCTGGCGGCCGACCTGTTGGCGACCCAGCGGGCCGCTCCCGGCTGCGTGGGGCTCGCCGCGCCGCAGGTCGGGGTCACCGTCACGGGTGTTCTCCCTGGACGTGACAGCCCACCCCAAGGCTCGGACCTGCCACGGGCCGCTGGTCCTGGCGAACCCGGTCGTCGTCCTGGCCACCCGGTGGGAACGGGGCCGGGAGGGGTGTCTGTCCGTCCCTGACCTGACCGGCGACGTGAAGAGAGCCACCCGGCTCGTGCTGCGCGGCGTGGTCCCGGGCACCGGTGAGGCGCTCGAGCTCACCACCGACGCGTTCGAGGCCCGGGCCCTGCAGCACGAGCTGGACCACCTCGACGGGCTGCTGATCCTGGACCGGGTCGCCGGGGCACACGCGCTGCACCCCCGCCGGGACTACCGGTAGAGCGGTACCGTCTCCGCAGCAGTGCAGGGTCACCGATCGCCCGCCCGGGTGGTGGAACTGGCATACACAGAGGCCTTAAAAGCCTTGGCCGCGAGGCGTGCGGGTTCGAGTCCCGCCCCGGGCACCAGGATGTCGGGAACCCGTCCCGGGGAAATTTCGTTACCCTGTTCACGATCGACGTCCCGCGACCCGCCGCGGGCACCCCCTGGAGGGATGTCATGGAGAGCCGCAACCCGGTGTTCAGCAGGAGCAAGGCGTTCTCGCGGAAGGGCTACGCGACGTTCAACGACGCGCCGACCGCGACTGCCGGCCAGCTGGAAGACATGTACACCGCACCGTCGGCCACCTCGGTCGACACCGGTCGGATGACGATGGACGACGTCGTGATCAAGACCGGCATCATGTTCGCGGTCCTGCTGCCGCTGGCAGCGCTCAACTACGTGATCGCGAGCCCGCTGCTGACGATCGGCGGCGTGATCGTCGGCCTGGTCCTCGGCCTGATCGTGGCGTTCAAGCAGTCGACCAACTCGGCGCTGATCCTGTCCTACGCCGCCGCCGAGGGCTTGTTCATCGGTGGCATCAGCCAGGCGTTCGAGACCCGATGGGAGGGCATCGTCCCGCAGGCCGTCCTCGGCACCCTCGCGGTCTTCGCCGTGGCGCTGGCCGCCTACAAGAGCGGCAGGGTCCGGGCCACACCCAAGTTCCGCAAGACCGTGCTCATCGCGATGGGCGGCTACCTGGTCTTCTGCCTGGTGAACCTCGTCGTGATGCTCGCCGGTGGTGGCGGCGACTTCGGCCTCCGGCAGGGGCCGCTGGGCTTCGCGATCGGCCTGTTCGCGGTCGGCCTGGCCGCGGCGATGCTGATCCTGGACTTCGACTTCGCCGACCAGGGCGTGAAGAACGGCATCCCCGAGCGGTACTCGTGGCTGGCGGCGTTCGGGCTGGTCGTCACGCTGGTCTGGCTCTACATCGAGATGCTGCGGCTGATCGCGATCCTGCGCGGCGAATAACGCCTGCAGCTCGGCTGCCGTACGGGCCGCATCCCTTCCGGGTGCGGCCCGTCCGCGTCCTGGGCCGACGATCTTTTGCCGGGTCGCTCAGCCGGAGACGTTGGGGCCGGCGCGCTCGATGGCGAACCGCACCAGGACCCGCTTCTCGTCCTCCATCGCCTGCCGGTACTCGTCCCAGTCCGGGTGCTCGCCGGAGATCCGCCGGTAGTAGTCGACCAGCAGGTCGATCGCCTCCGGGCGACTCGACGATCTCGGCGGTGCCCTCGACCTGGGCCCACGGTCCGTAGAACCCGGGGCTGATCACGCACAGCGAGATGCGCGGGTCGCGCCGGAGGTTCTTGAGCTTCATCGCGGTCTCCCGGGTCGAGATCTCGATCCGGCCCTCGTCGTCGACCCCGGCGCCGACCGGCGTGAGCTGCGGTCGGCCGTCACGACGGTAGGTCGCGAGCACCGCGCTGTGGTTGTTGCGCACGAAGGCGCGTGCCTCGTCCGGCGTCACCGTCAGGCGTGCCGGCGGGCGCCGCGCCGCTTGTCGTACTCGTGCACGATCGCCGAGGCGTGACCGTGCGCGATGCCGTGCTCGTCGCGCAGCCAGTTCACTCGCTCGTCGAACCGCAGGAGGCCCGGGCCGTTGTCGATGGCCTCGAACCAGTGGGGCAGGTCGCGCCCTGTCACCTGTGGCACCCGCTCGACCAGCTGCTGGTGGGTTGCCTCGGAATGGTGCAGGGACATCGGCGCCTCCAGTGCGACTCAGCGAACCATGACGTCGAGCGTGCCTCACGGCGGGCCGTTGCCACAACCCCCCGTCGGCACCTGTTCGTCGGCCGGGCGGGTCGTAGGGTGCCGGGCGTGCCGGACGATGACTGGGCCCCGCTGCGCGCCGAGCTGGCCGCCGACGTACGCCGGGTGTCCGACCGCCTGCGCAGCCTCTCGGCGGCCCGGCTGGCGGCCCCCGGGGGCCGCCGGCGGACGGCATGCCGCCCGAGGCCTCCCGGGCCCAGGCGGCCCGGGGCACCGCCCCGCCGCTGGCCGACGGCCGCCGGCGGCCCTCGAGGCGGCCGCCGCCGCCTGTGGCGACCGGTCGCGGTCCCGGCCCGCCCGGGTCGCGGCGCTACGCCGCCGGCCGACCGTCGCGGTCACCGGGCACGACCTGCTGGCCGCCCTGGACCTGGTCGGCGCCGGGGACGAGACCCTCTCCGCGATCCGGCGCGCTCGAGCCAACACCGGCGCGCGACGTGGCGCGGGCGGCACGGGCGCTCGCCGACGTAGGCCTGCGCCTCTAGCGCCTCAGCTGAGGCGCTGCAGGACCATCGCCATGCCCTGGCCGCCGCCGACGCACATCGTCTCGAGGCCGAACTCCTTGTCGGCGCTCTGCAGGCCGTTGAGCAGCGTCGTGGTGATCCGGGCGCCGGTGGACCCGAACGGGTGGCCCAGCGCGATCGCCCCGCCGTGGACGTTGAGCCGGTCAAGGTCGATCCCGAGCTCCTGGTACGACGGGATGACCTGGGCTGCGAACGCCTCGTTGATCTCGACGAGGTCCATGTCGTCCACCGTCATGCCGGCCAGCGCCAGGGCCCGCCGCGACGCCTCCACCGGCCCCAGTCCCATGATCTCGGGGGACAGGCCGGACACCCCGGTGGCCACGATCCGGGCCAGCGGGGTGAGGCCGAGCTCGGCGGCCCGGGTGTCCGACATGATCACCACCGCCGCGGCGCCGTCGTTGAGCGGGCAGCAGTTGCCGGCAGTGACGGTGCCGTCCTCGCGGAACACCGTCTTGAGCCCGGAGACCCCGTCGAGGGTCACACCGGGCCGCGGCCCGTCGTCCCGACTGACCACGGTGCCGTCCGGCGTCGTGACCGGGACGATCTCGCGGTCGAAGAACCCGTCGGCGATGGCCTTCTCGGCCAGGTTCTGTGACCGGACGCCGAACTCGTCCTGCTCCCGCCGGCTGATGCCCCGCGAGGTCGCGAGGTTCTCGGCGGTCTGGCCCATCGCGATGTAGACGTCGGGCAGCAGGCCGTCCTCCCGGGGGTCGTGCCAGGTCTCGTTCGAGGCCGCGGTGGCCTCGGTGCGCGCCCGGGCCTCGTCGAACCGCGGGTCGAGGAACTCCTCGCGGCCGCCGCCAGCGCCGCTGAACGCCGGGTAGTGCGAGACGCACTCGACCCCGGCCGACACGAACGCGTGCCCCTCGCCGGCCTTGATCGCGTGGAAGGCCATCCGCGAGGTCTGCACCGACGAGGCGCAGAACCGGTTCACCGTGGTGCCCGGCAGCGAGTCGTAGCCCAGCGCCACCGCCACCCGGCGGGCCATGTTCACGCCCTGCTTGCCCTCCGGCTCGGCACAGCCGAGCATCAGGTCGTCCAGCGTCGCCGGGTCGAGCCCGGGCACCTTGTCCAGCGCGGCCCGCACGATGGTGGCCGCCAGGTCGTCCGGCCGTACGCCGACCAGCGAGCCCTTGAAGGCGCGGCCGATCGGGCTGCGGGCGGTTGCGACGATCACTGCCTCGGGCACGGGGACCTCCTGGGTGCGGCGGAGAGTTACCGGCCGGTAACCCAACGCTAGCGCAGCGGCGCGTCCTCCTCGGCGGTGGCCAGCACCTCGTCGCTGCTGGCGCCCGGGCGGCGCCGGAGCAGCGCCCAGCGGCCCCGCGGGCCGCGGTCCCGGCCACCGACCTGCGCGGCGGCCACCTCGGTGCCGGCCTCGTCGGCGGCCTCAACGGCAGCCAGCGAGATCGGCCGGACTCCCTCGCCGCGGCCGAGGTCCGGGGCCTGCTCGGCCTGGCCGCCGAACCAGACGTCCAGTGGCGGCGCACACCGAGGGCAGCAACGCCGCGGCAGCGCTGGCGTAGCCGGCCACCGAGGGGTGGAAGCGGTCCGGGCCGAACATCTCCTTCGGCGAGGCCGCGAACTCCGGCCCGAGGATGTCGCCCAGCGAGACGGTGCGGCCGCCGGCCTCGACGACCGCGATCGTCTGGGCCGCGGCGAGCTGCCGGCTGGACCGCCGGGCGATCCAGCGCAGCGGCTGGGGCACCGGCTCGACCGTGCCGAGATCCGGGCAGGTGCCCACGACCACCCGGGCGCCGAGCTCGTCCAGCCGGCGCACCGCGTGGTCGAGGTGCCGGACGGCCGTCGGCGGCCGGACCCGGTGGGTCACGTCGTTCGCGCCGATCATCACGACCGCGACGTCGAACGCGGAGCCGGCGACCTGCTCGATCTGGGCGGACAGGTCACTGCTGCGCGCCCCGACGGCGGCGACGCCGGTGAGCTCGACCGGCCGGTCGGCGCACTCCGCCAGACCGGCGGCGAGCATCGCGCCCGGGGTCTGGTGCGGGTGGTCGACGCCGAGCCCGCTCGCGCTGGAGTCGCCGAGCATCAGCAGCCGCAGCGGAGGTCCGGGGTGGTGGGCGCCGTAGACACCGTCGGCCACCGGCGGCTCGCCGGTCGGCTCGCCGATGGCCCGGCGGGCCAGCGCGGCCTCGGCCCGGACCAGGCCGAACGCCCCGGCGCTCAGGACGCCGAGCCCGCCGCCGCCGTACGCCGCGGCCATCGCGATACGCCGCGCCACCCGGCCTTGGTCACCGGGCAGCCTCACGCTGCTTCGTCCGGAGGAAGCCCCGCACCGCCTCACGGGCGCCCTCGCGGATCTCCGGGCCGTGGGTGAACGCCGCGATGTCGTAGTCGAGCTCGCCGAGCACCTCCGCGGTACGCCGGCTCAGCGCGGCGTCGGTGCAGAACATCGGCACCGACCAGGTCATCCGGCCGCGCATGTTCCAGATCGAGTCGCCGGTGATCAGGACCCGGGACGGCTCGTGCAGCAGCGAGACGTGGCCGGGGGAGTGCCCCGGGGTGTGCAGCACCCGCAGTCCTCCCGCCACGTCGAGGCGCTGGCCGTCGACCAGCTGCTCGTCGACCGGGGTGGGCGCCGAGCCGCGGTTGCGGCGCATCAGGCGGCCACCGAGGGTGGAACGGTCGAGGACCGGCCCCTTTCCCTCCCGCACGTAAGCCGCGTCACGCTCGTGCACCGCGACCGTCGCACCGGTGCGGCCGCGCAACCCCGCCAGCCCGCCGACGTGGTCGGGATGGGCGTGCGTGACGAGGATCCGAGTCACGTCCGACGGCCCGACCCCGATGTGGGTCAGGCCGGCCATCACCGCCTTCGGCGCCCGCTTGGTCCCGGCGTCGACGAGGGTCACCTGACCGTCGTCATCGACGCAGCACGAAGGTGTTGATCAGGTCACGTGGCGCGGTAGCAACGCGCCAGACCCCTGGCGCGAGCTGCACAGCAGGAGGGCGGGCCACCCCGGGAATCTAGCGGACGGGCCACTCCGGGCGGGCCCGTGAGCGTCACCCCTCTAGGCTTCGGACATGCAGTTCTACGAGTCCATGGTCGACCTTGTCGGCGACACCCCGCTGGTCAAGCTCAACTCGGTCGCCCGCGACGTGGCGCCCACCGTGCTCGCCAAGATCGAGTACCTCAACCCGGGCGGCTCGGTGAAGGACCGGATCGCCGTCCGGATGATCGAGGCCGCCGAGAAGTCCGGCGAGCTGCGCCCGGGCGGCACGATCGTGGAGCCCACCTCGGGCAACACCGGTGTGGGTCTGGCCATCGTCGCCCAGCAGCGCGGCTACCAGTGCGTGTTCGTGCTGCCCGACAAGGTCAGCCAGGACAAGATCAACGTCCTCAAGGCGTACGGCGCCAAGGTGGAGGTCTGCCCGACGGCGGTCTCGCCCGAGGACCCTCGCTCGTACTACTCGGTCAGCGACCGGCTGGTCCGCGAGATCGACGGTGCGTGGAAGCCCGACCAGTACTCCAACCCGAACAACCCGCGCTCGCACTACGAGACCACCGGTCCGGAGCTCTGGAGCCAGACCGACGGCCGGATCACCCACTTCGTCACCGGTGTCGGCACCGGCGGCACCATCACCGGGACCGGGCGCTACCTCAAGGAGGTCAGCGACGGCCGGGTGCAGGTCGTGGGCGCCGACCCCGAGGGCTCGGTCTACTCCGGGGGCACCGGACGGCCCTACCTGGTCGAGGGCGTCGGCGAGGACTTCTGGCCCTCGGCGTACGACAAGTCGGTGACCGACGAGATCGTCGCGGTGACCGATCGCCAGTCGTTCCTCATGACCCGCCGGCTCGCCCGCGAGGAGGGCATGCTCGTCGGCGGCTCGTGCGGCATGGCCGTGGTGGCGGCGCTACGGGTCGCCGAACGGCTGACCGCGGACGACGTCGTGGTCGTGCTGCTGCCGGACGGCGGCCGTGGCTACCTCGGCAAGATCTTCAACGACGAGTGGATGGCCGACTACGGCTTCCTCGAGGGTGACAGCAGCGGCGGCACCACAGTGGGCGACGTGCTGGCCGGCAAGAACGAGAACGTCCCGACGCTGGTTCACGTCCACCCCTACGAGACGGTCCGGGAGGCCATCGACATCCTGCGCGAGTACAGCGTCTCGCAGATGCCGGTGGTCAAGGCCGAGCCGCCGGTGACCGCCGGCGAGGTCGTCGGGTCGGTGAGCGAGAAGGAGCTGCTCGACCTGCTCTTCGCCGGGCACGCCCACCTGGCCGACCCGCTGGAGCGGCACATGTCGGCGCCGCTGCCCATCGTCGGCGCCGGCGAGCCGGTCGCGGCCGCCACCGCGGCCCTGGAGAAGTCCGACGCGCTGCTGGTACACGATGACGGCAAGCCGGCCGGCGTCCTGACCCGGCAGGACCTGCTCGGCTTCCTCGCGGCCGGCTGACCCTGGTTTCGCACGGGAAGGTCGGGTAGGACGGACTCGCACGCCCCACCTCTCTACAGATGGAGGACTTGATGGCGCTCGACGACGACATGACCACGACCCCTGGCGAGCACGGCCCGGCCGACGGCGGCGCCGGCTCCGGCGGTGACGGCGGAGCAGATGGCGGTGCCGATGGTGGCGCCGACGGCGGCGCAGACGGCGGTGCGCACGGCCCCGCCGACGGCGGCGCCGGCGGCGTCCGCGCGGCGACGGTGGCGCCGATGGTGGCGCCGACGGTGGCGCTGACGGCGGCGCGGACAGCCAGGCCTGAGGCGCGCACTGAGCAGCACCAGGCACGGCGTCGCGGGCGGGGCGGGCAGCACGAGCTCCCGTCCCGCCCTGCGGCGCTGCGTGCGGCTCGACCCGGACGAGTTCGCCAGGGACGTCTGGTCGTGCGCACCGCTGCTGTCCACCCGCGCCGAGCTCGCCGACCGCAGCAGCGGCTTCGACGACCTGTTCTCCCTCGACGCGGTCGACGAACTGCTGTCCCGCCGCGGCCTGCGCACCCCGTTCATCCGGCTGGCCAAGAACGGCGTCGTCGCGCCGGCCGCTCGCTACACCCGCTCCGGTGGCACCGGTGCCCAGGTGGCCGACCAGGTCGCCGACGACCGGGTGCTCGAGCTCTTCCTCGACGGGCACACCGTGGTGCTGCAGGGGCTGCACCGGCTGTGGCCGCCGCTCATCGACTTCGCCGGTGCGCTGACCACCGAGCTCGGGCACCCGGTACAGGTCAACGCCTACGTCACTCCGCGGTCGTCGCAGGGGTTCTCGGCCCACTACGACGTGCACGACGTGTTCGTCCTGCAGGTCGCCGGCGAGAAGCGCTGGCGCATCCACGAACCTGTCCACCCGGCACCGTTGCGCGACCAGCCGTGGACGGACCACCGGGCGGCCGTGGAGGCGCGCGCCGAGGACGACCCGGTCATCGACGCCGTGCTCCGACCGGGCGACGCTCTCTACCTGCCGCGCGGGTTCCTGCATGCGGCGGAGGCCCTCGGTGACGTCTCCTGCCACCTGACGGTCGGCGTGCACCCGGTGACCCGGCACGCGGTGCTGGAGACGCTGCTCGCGATCGTCGCCGACTCGCCGGAGCTGCGGACCTCGTTGCCGATGGGCATCGAGGTCAGCGACCCGGCCGCAGTCGCGGCAGATGTCCAGGCCACCGTCGCGGCCCTGACCGACCGGCTCCGGTCGGTCACCCCGGCCGACGTCGCCGCCCGGCTAGGCGAGGGGCTGGTCGGCAGCAACCGGCCCGCCCCGATCGCGCCGCTTGCCCAGGCCGCGGCCCTGGACGGCCTGGACGTCGACTCCGTGCTGGTCGCCCGCGCGTACCTGCGGCACGTGGTGGGCACCGACGGCGACGAGGCTGTCGTCCGCCTCCCGGACCGCACCCTCCGGCTGCCCGGATCGACGGCAAAGGCGGTCCGCGCGCTGCTCGGCGGCGAGCGCCTGCGGGTAGGTGACCTGCCCGGCCTGGAGGCGGACGACGCGCTGGTGCTGGCCCGTCGGCTGGTCAGCGAGGCCGTCGTCGTGGTCGAGGGTCGGTGACCACGAGCGCCGACGGCCCCGAGCCGGCCGCGCTCGCCCCTCGCTGCTCGGTCGCCGCCCGGCTGCGTGGCGACCCGATGGCCGGCACGGCGGCCCCGGCCGCCGGCTTCCTGCTCCTCGAGCAGCCGGGAGGCTGGGGGCGGCAGGCGCTCACCTCGTCCCGCCTCGACCCGGTCGTCGGCCGGGCCGTGTCCGTTCGGGCGATCGCCCAGGGCCTGCGGGTGCTGCTGATCCGCCGGCCGGGACGGCGGCCCGCTCCGGACCGGAGGGCCTGGGCGGTGGTCAGCTCACGGCCCGGTCGTGAGGTGAGCTGGTGGGGAGAGTTCGACGCGGACGACGAGCTGCTGACGCTGCCGCTGGACGGCAGCGCGGGCTCCCCGTCGTACGACCCGTTCTTCCTGGTCTGCGCGCACGGCCGGCACGACGCCTGCTGCGCCGTCGAGGGCCGGCCGGTCGCCGCCGCCCTCGACCGGGTGCGCCCCGGTGCGGTCTGGGAGTGCTCGCACGTGGGCGGCGACCGGTTCGCGGCGAACGTGGTCGCGATGCCGCACGGCCTCTACTACGGACAGGTCGAGATGGGCCGCGCCGAGGAGCTGGTCACCGCCCACGGGCGCGGCGACATCGTGCCCGACCTGCTGCGCGGACGCTCCACCATGGCGCCGGCTGCCCAGGCCGCCGCGGCGCATGTCCGGCACCTGCTCGGCGACGACCGGATCGACGCCCTGACACCGGCCGGCACCTTGCACCTGGGCCGCGGCCGGTGGCAGGTGCGGTTCCGCGGTCAGCCGCACAACCTGATGGTCACCGTTCAGGCGGGCGCGCGCCCGGCGGCCGGGATGCTGACCTGCCACGCCCGCAACGAGGCACACCCGCCGGTGTTCGAGGTCCTCGACGTCACCGAGGTCGGCTGAACGCCGGCCGCGACGGTGGGACGCTGGGCCGCATGGCCCTGTTCACTCCCGACGAGGCGGCTGCCGAGCTGCAGCTCATGCTGCCGGTCCTCGACGAGATCGTGGCGCTGCGCGCCGACGCCGCCGAGCTCGCTGCCGCTGCTGCGCCCGGCGGACGACAGACCGCGCTCGGTGCCATGCCCGAGCTGAAGGCAGCCCAGGCGCGGCTGGACGAGCTGCTCACCCAGGTGCAGGGAACCGGTGCGGAGCTCAAGGGTCTGGCGCCGCTGCTGGTCGACTTCCCGAGCGAGCTCGACGGGTCGGCCGTCCTGCTGTGCTGGCTCGAGGGCGACCGGGCCCTCGAGTGGTACCACCGCGCGGACCTCGGCTTCGCCGGCCGCCGGCCGCTGTCCCTGTAGGTCGTACGCCTACGCCTCGGGGAGCTCGACCTTCGTCGGGGCGTCCTGGCCGTGCGCCGCCGGGTTGTAGGCGACCTGGCAGAAGCCGTGGTTGCAGTAGCCGCGCGGGTTCTTGTGCAGGTAGCCCTGGTGGTAGTCCTCGGCGTACCAGAAGGTGCCCGCCTCGGCGGCGGGCCTGACCTCGGTCGCGATCTCGCCGAAGCCGGACTCCTTCAGCGCCTGCTGGTAGCGCGACCGCGAGTCCTCGACGGCCGCCAGCTGCGCGTCCGTGGCGGGGTAGATCGCCGAGCGGTACTGGGTGCCGACGTCGTTGCCCTGGCGGTCCGGCGTGGTCGGGTCGTGGTTCTCCCAGAACGCCTTGAGCAGCACCTCGAGGTCGACCTTCGCGGGGTCGTAGACGACCCGGACGGCCTCGGTGTGGCCGGTGAGGCCGGTGCACGTCTCGTCGTAGGTCGGGTTGGGCGTGTAGCCGCCCTGGTAGCCGGCCGCGGTGACGTGGACGCCCGGAATCTCCCAGAAGATCCGCTCGGCGCCCCAGAAGCACCCCATCGCGAAGGTGATGCCCTCGAAGCCGGCCGGGACGGGGCCCTCGAGGGGAGTGCCGAGCACGACGTGGTCGGGAGCGATGCGGAAGGGGCGGTCCGGACGGCCGGGGAGGGCGTCCTGGGGGCTGACGGGCTGTGGCTTCCTGCCGAAGAGCATGGGTGACCTCCTGCTGCTTCCAACTCGTCCGGGCCCCAGCGTGTTCCGGGCTCAGACGCGGGCGCCGGCGGTCAGGTCGGCGGCGATCCCGCGAGCCCAGGAGGTGACGTCGGCCCAGTCGCGGAAGTCGCCCTCGTCGGCATGCACTGCCCGCACCGCGAGCCGCTCCGCCACACCGAGCTCGGCTCGCCGCAGCCGGCCGGAGAAGACGTGGTGCTCACGCGCGCCGAAGAGCTCCGCGATGCCGAGCTCGACGTCCGGCGACTCGGGCGACGGGGCGCCCAAGGGACCGCTGGAGAACAGCCAGACCGGCCTGGACCGCAGCTCCGCGGCGTGCTCCCGGACGAACCGGCGGGCCGGCCTGAGCCAGTGGCCGAGGTAGAGCGCGCTGCCGACGACGACGGCGTCGTAGCCCTTCAGGTCGCGGACGGCGGCGACCGGAGCGCAGGTCCACGACGGCGCGGGGTCCTGCTCGGCCAGCGCCTCGCGGAGGACCTCCTCAGCCGCTCGGCGATCTCGGCCGTCGACCCGTGCCTGCTCGCCACTGCCACCAGGACCTTCATCGGCACGCCTCCCTCTCCTGCTTCCAACCTCCCGTAGCGGCGTGTCCCGCGTCAGGGCCGAAGGGCCCCTCCTCGCGGGACTCAGCCGCGCAGCAGCGGACGGGTCAGGCAGGTCGGGCCGCCGTCACCCTTGTTGATCTGCGCCGCGGCGTAGCTGTGCACCTCGACGCCGACCCGCTCCAGCGCGGCCCGGGTCCGGTGGGCGCTGTCGGCCATCACCACGACGCCGGGCCGTACGGCGAGCACGTTGCAGCCCTGGTCGTCGAGCTCGTCCGGGTCGGCGGGCACGATGCGGTAGCCGCGGTCGGCCAGCATCTCCAGCAGCGGCACCGGCGCCAACGGCTCGAACACGACCGCGAGGTCGGGTGCCACCGGCGAGACCACGGACATCAGGTGCATGACGTGCGCGGCGCCGAGGTGGTGCGGCAGGTCGGCACGCTCCACGGTGACACCTTCACGACCCAGGATCTCGGTCAGCTGGGTGTGCGCCGCGGCATTGGTCCGGTAGCCGCGCCCGACGGCCAGGGTCGTGTCGTCCAGCCAGCACATGTCGCCACCGTCGGCGGTGGCCGGTCCGGTCAGCCGCCCCGACGACCGGGACACCGGCCTTCTCGACCTCGGCGACGAGGAACCCGGGCTCCGTCCGCCGGGCCGGCTTGGCCATCCGGAGCTCGATCGCTCCTGCTCCGGTGACGAAGACCGGGTCGTAGGCGAAGCAGGCGTCGACCATGCCCTCGGGCGCGTCGGCCAGCACCACCTCGACGCCGAGCCAGTCGAGCAGGCCGACGAACGCGTCGTGCTCGCGCAGCAGCTCGTCGCCGTCCGGGGCGCGCCAGCCGGCGCCCGCGAAGTCGCCGGTCGTGGTCGGCCGGACGACGAGCACCCGGCGCAGGTCGGCGGACATCGAGCGGACACCGAAGGAGGGAGAGGAGGCCATGGCCGCATCGTGCCAGGATCGCGGCCACGACGGGCTGGTGGCCGACCTCACCCCGGCGCGGTGCGTCAGGCCCCGGACCGGCTGGCCCACTCGTCGGCCAGCAGCGCGTAGTCCAGCTCGCTGCACCACTCGCCCTTGACCCACTCGTTCTCGACGAGGAGGGCCTCGCGGCGCATGCCGAGGTGCTCCAGCACCCGGGCGGACGCCGTGTTGCGCGCGTCGAGCCGCCCGATGACGCGGCGCAGCCCGAGGTCCTCGAAGCCGAGCCGCATCATCTCGGCGGCCATCTCGGTGGCGTAGCCCCGGCCCTGCTCAGCGGGCTTCACGACGAAGCCGATCTCCCCTGTCCGGTGCTCCTCGCTGACCCAGAACAACGCGGCGATCGCCCACGGCCTCGCCCGTCTCGCGCAGGACGGCGAGCAGGGCCAGGCCGTCGCCGGCGGCCGCCAGGGCGCGGTGAGGAGATCTTCTTCGCGAGGTAGTCGCGCAGCCCGCCCTCGTCCGGAGCCTCGGTGTACAGGTAGCGGTGGACGTCCGCACGGCCGTACATCTCGCGGAAGTCGTCGAGGTCGCCCTCCTCGAAAGGCCGCAGGTCCAGCCGCGCGGTGCGCAACGGGAAGGTGAGCGCGACCACGCGAGCGAACCTAGCCGGGACCACCGACATGGCGCACTCGCCATACCCTGTCCCCATGCACTTCGAGACGCTCGCGATCCACGCCGGCCAGGAGCCGGACCCGCTGACCGGGGCCGTCGTCCCGCCGATCTACCAGACCTCGACCTACAAGCAGGACGGGGTCGGCGGGCTGCGCGGCGGCTACGAGTACAGCCGCAGCGCCAACCCCACCCGCACCGCGCTGGAGGAGTGCCTGGCCGCGATCGAGGGCGGCCGGCGCGGCCTTGCGTTCGCGTCCGGGCTCGCCGCGGAGGACACCCTGCTGCGCACCGTCTGCGGCCCGGGCGACCACGTCGTGATCCCGGGTGACGCGTACGGCGGCACCTACCGGCTGTTCGCGAAGGTGCAGGACCGCTGGGGGCTCGAGCACACGCCCTCGGCCGGGCACGGCGTCGACGACGTGCGGGCCGCGCCGTCCGGCCGACGACGAAGGTCGTCTGGCTCGAGACGCCGACCAACCCGCTGCTGGGCATCGCCGACATCGCCGCGATCGCCGAGCTCACGCACGAGGCCGGCGCGCTGCTGGTCGTCGACAACACGTTCGCGTCGCCCTACCTGCAGCAGCCGCTCGCACTGGGCGCCGACGTCGTCGTGCACTCGACCACGAAGTACATGGGTGGTCACTCCGACGTCGTGGGTGGCGCGCTGGTCATCGCCGACGACGAGCTGGCCGAGCAGGTGACCTACCACCAGAACGCCATGGGTGCGGTCGCAGGACCGTTCGACTCCTGGCTCGTGCTGCGCGGCATCAAGACGCTCGGCGTACGGATGGACCGGCACTGCTCCAACGCGGAACGGGTCGTCGACCTGCTCACCGCGCACCCCAAGGTGACGGAGGTGTTCTACCCAGGCCTGCCCGAGCACCCGGGCCACGAGATCGCCGCCAAGCAGATGAAGGCCTTCGGCGGCATGGTGTCCTTCCGGGTCGCCGGCGGCGAGGACGAGGCAGTCGCGGTGTGCAACCGGGCCGAGGTCTTCACCCTCGGCGAGTCACTCGGCGGGGTGGAGTCGCTCATCGAGCACCCCGGGCCGGATGACGCACGCGTCGGCAGCCGGGTCCCCGCTCGAGGTGCCGGCCGACCTGGTCCGCCTCTCGGTCGGCATCGAGGCCGTCGAGGACCTCGTCGAGGACCTGACCCGCGCGCTCGGCTGACGTGCCGACCCGGCGCCGCGCGGGGCGCGGCCAGGTGATCTGCGTCGATGTCGGCTCCACCTACACCAAGGCCGCGCTGGTCGACCTCGCCGGTGGCGCGCTGCTGGCGACCGCCAGCCGGCCCACGAGTCTGGGTACCGACGTGATGGACGGCGTCGACGCCTGCCGCGCCGAGCTCGGGGCAGGGCCGGACGTCGGGACGCTGGCCTGCTCGTCGGCGGGCGGCGGCCTGCGGCTCGCGGTCGTCGGCTACGAGCGGGTGGTGACGGCCGAGGCCGGGCACCGGGTGGGCCTGTCGGCCGGCGCCCGAGTGGTGCACGTGGCGGCCGGCCCGATGGACGACGTCGCGCTCGCCGGCCTGCTCGACGCCCGGCCGGACGTGGTGCTGCTGGTCGGGGGAACAGACGGTGGCAACTCCGAGATCCTGCGCCACAACGCGGGAGTCCTCGCGCGGTCCCGGCTCACGGTCCCCGTCGTGCTGGCCGGCAACGCCGACGCGCGGGAGGAGGTGGCCGCCGTCCTTGCCGGTGCGGGCCGGCCGGTGATCGCCACGTCGAACGTGCTGCCGGTCATCGGCCGGCTCGACCCGATGCCGGCCCGGCTGGCGATCCGCGAGGTCTTCATCACCCACGTCATCGGCGGCAAGGGCCTCTCCCGTCGCGCCGACTTCCCGGCGATGGTGCGCGCCGCGACGCCGGATGCCGTGCTCGCCGGGGTGGAGGTGCTCGCCGACGGCGCGGGCGGCGTCGGGGGGGTCGGCGACGTGCTGGTCGTGGACGTCGGTGGCGCCACGACCGACGTCTACTCGGTGGTCACGCCGCAGGGCGAGGACGCCGTGCTGCGCAAGGAGGTCGTCGAGGTGCTCTGGCGGAGCCGGACCGTCGAGGGAGACCTCGGGATGCGGTGGGGCGCGGGCGGGGTGGTCGACGCGGCGCTGGCCGAGCGGCTGGTCGACCCGGCGCAGGCGCAGCGGCTGCGGGCGGCGGCCGAGGTGCGGGTGGCCGACCCGGCGTACCTGCCGGAGGACGACGGTGCTCGAGACGATGACGCGCGCCTGGCACAGCTCGCGGTCACCGTCGCGCTGCGCCGGCACGGCAGGGGCGGCAAGGACCTGCGTGACGTGTCGCTGGTCGTGGGCTCCGGCGGGGTGCTGCGGCACGCGACCGCCGCTCGTGCCGATCGGGTGCTGGAGCCGGCCACCTCGGACCTCGGCGGTGGGTGGGCGGTGCCCGAGCACGCGCGGACCGTGGTGGACGCGCGCTACGTGCTCGCGGCGGCGGGGCTGCTGGCCGAAGAGCACCCGGAGGCCGCCGCGGTCCTGGTGTCGGACGGCCTCCGGGGCTGAGCGGCCGGCTGCCGTCGGGCGGTCAGCCGGGCGGGTGTTGACCCGAGTCGGCCGGCGCCGGGGCCGCGCGCTGCCGGGTCTCGGTCGACAGCACGGAGGTGAGCAGGCCGGCGGCCAGCACGCCAGCGGTGACGCCGAAGGCCGCACCGAAGGAGTACTCGTCAGCCAGCCAACCGGCCGCCAGCGGCCCGACGACCGCGCCGAGGTCGGCCGACATCTGGAAGGCGGCGATCACGGTGCCGCCTCGGCCGTGCACGACGTCACCCACCGCTGCGCTGGGCGCGACCGAGAGGAACGCCGACCCGGCCCCGAACAGCGCCATCGCGGCGACGTACACGCCCAGCGAGTCGCTGACGGCGACCGCGGCCATCGAGATCGTCGCCACGGTGGACCCGAGGATCATCGCCGGGCGTCGGCCGACCCGGTCGGCGAACGCCGCCGGCCCACAGCAGCAGGCCGCCCTGCGCGGCAGCCGAGACGAAGAACCCGATGCCTATCCACGTCCCGGAGGCCCCGATGCCCTCGGTCACGAAGAGCGGGATCAGTGAGCTCCGTACGCCGAACAGGGCCCACCCGTTGCCCAGGTTGGCCGTCAGGGCCGCGCGGTAGCCGGAGACGCGCAGCGCTTGCGGCAGGGTGACCGTGGCCGCGGCCAGGGTCGTCTTCGTCGACGTCGTGCAGCGCCGCCCGGCTGAGGAACCCGAGCCCGATGCTGCCGGCCACCGCGAGCGTGACGGCGTAGACGAAGAACGGCGCCCGCAGCGAGATCTCGGTGAGCGGCCCGCCGATGGCCGGCCCCGCGATGGCGCCGATCAGGAAACCGGACTGCCACATGCCGGTCGCCCGGCCGCGCTGGTCGGCGTCGACCACGCGCAGCAGCAACGAGATGGCCGAGACGGTGAACATCGCCGACCCGATGCCCCCCACGCCCCTGAGCAGGAGCAGCTGGGTGTAGCTCTGGGCCAGGCCGGCCAGCGCGCTGCTGACCGCGACGATGCCGATGCCCACCGCGAGGACCAGCCGCTCGCCGATCCGGTTGACCAGCCGGCCGCTGCCCAGCGCTGACACCAGCCGCATGAACGCGAACGCCGAGATCACGGCGCCCGCAGCGGTCCGCCCGACCCCGAACTCGCGGGCGTAGACGGGGATAGCCGGGGCGACCACGCCGAAGCCCACCGCGACCGCGAACGCCACCGCGGTCAGGACGGCCACCTCGCGCGGCAGGCCCGCGAACGGGTGGCCCGGGCTCCTCACCCGCGTGACGCTAACCGGTCCGCAGGACAGTGCTGCGCACCGGCCGCCGGTGCGGCGGGAGCGGCGGGGCACGAGGCCGGGGTTGCCCTGATTGGGTAGAAAACGCCCAAACCACGTATCTTTCCCGGATCGCAGTCGCTGTCCCCCGGTCTGGAGGCCCCGAGTGAGCCGCTCCCGACGCCGTGCCCGGCACCGCCGGCCGCACCGCGCCGCCACCGTGGCCGTTCCCCTCGCCCTCGGCGGAGCGGTGGCCGCGGTCGCCCTGACCGTCCTCGCCGCTGGGTGACGCGCTGCGCGGCGAGGGGCCCGACGCCGGCCAGGACCGGGCCGGGCGCCCCGGCACCCCGGACATCGTGATGGTCGAGCCCGCGGGCGGCAGCGCCGCCGCCAGTGCGGCGCCCCGTACGTCCTCGGCCGGCGGCTCGGCCGGGGACGGGGCCACCGTTGCCGGCACCGGGCGGCACCGCAAGGCCGGGAGCGCCGCAGACCAGACAGCGTCCGCCGGCCACCGACCGGTCCACGGACCGGCCTGCGCCGGGCGGCGAGCCACATTCCGCGGCGCCGGCGTCCCCGCAGCCGTCGCCGTCGCCGTCGACCCCACCGGGCAGCCTGCTGCCGGTCCCGCTGCCGACCCCGCCGACCGCCACCGTCGTACCGTCGCTGCCCCTGCCGCCACCGCCGGTCCTGCCCGCCCTGCCGATGTCGCCCGAGCTGCTCGTCCTGCCCTGACACGTCGAACGCCCCGCCGCGGCAGTGCCGGGCGGGGCGTTGCGATAACGGGTGGTTCCTAGTCGTCCCAGGGACCGAAGTCGTCCTCGACCATGGTGGTCTCCTCTCGTGCTGCGCCCCCGGCGACACGCTTGGATCACGGGTCCGCGGCGAGGGCTGGTGCTGTGCCTGCCCGAGGGAACGACCGTTCATGCACGCGACGGTGTCGCGGAAGGTGACGGGCGCCCTGCGGGCGGGGACCGGGCGCCTGGTGACACGCGCTCCGGACAGCCTCTTGGTGGGCTGCTGCCGTCCAGTGTATCGGACGACCCCCCGAGTCCCTTGAGTGGCGCGTTCCGACAGGTTGCGAGCCAGAAAGCTGTCGAACGCGCCACTCGATGCGGCTACTGGGCGGCGGGGCGACTTCTGAGGCTGGTGCGGCCGGTGCGGCGGGACAGGTAGTCGCTGACGACGTACTGGCCGAGCCGGCTCGGGTCGGGCACCAGCACCCGGCCGCCGTTGCGCCGGGCGAGGTCCTGCATGAACGCCGTCAGGCGCGGGTCGTCGTCGAGCTGGAAGACGTTCAGCGTGGCGCCGCGGCGGGTCATCCGGTCGACCTCGACCACGGTCGCCTCGAGGGTCTCCGGCTCGGGCGGCCAGGCGAAGTACGGGCGCCCGCCGGGCAACAGGTGGGCCGTGGGCTCGCCGTCGGTGACCACGAGCACGACCGGCTCGCCGTCCGGGTGCTGGTCCAGGAACCGGCCGGCCAGCATCAGCGCGTGCTGCAGGTTGGTGCCCTGCACGTAGTCGGCGTCCAGCCCGGCCAGCTCGGTGGCCTCCAGGGTGCGGGCGTAGGAGGAGAAGCCGATGATCGTCAGCGCGTCCTGCGGGAACTGCCCGCTCACCAGCGCGTGCAGCGCCAGGGCGGTGGACTTCGCCGCGCCCCAGGTGTCCCGCAGCACCATCGAGTACGACAGGTCGACGAGCAGGCGCGACCGCGGCCGACGTACGGCGGTCGGTCTCGGCGACCTCGAAGTCCTCGGTCGCCAGCCGCATCGAGCCGCCACCCGGGCGCACCCGGCCGGCCCGGACCGCGTTGGTCAGGGTGCGGACCACGTCCAGCGGTTGCTCGTCGCCGAACTGCCACGGCCGGCTGGCGCCGGTCAGCTCGCCGGCCTGCCCGGCGTCCGGGACGTCGTGGCCGCCGCGACCCGCGGAGCGCAGGTCGGCGAACACGTGGCGCAGCGCCGTCTGGCCCAGCCGCCGGACCGCCTTGGCGGTCAGGTCGAGCCGGTCGCCCGACCGGTTGAGGTAGCCCTGCTCCTCCAGCTCGCGCTCCAGCCGGCGCAGCTCGCGCAGGTCGTCGGCGGCGCCACGACCGAGTGCCCGCCGGACCGCCTCCTCGTCGACGTCCTCGAGGCTGGCCCCCGGGTAGTCCTGGCCCAGCGTCGACTCCAGCTCGTCCAGGTCGGCGAGGTCCTGCAGCGCGCTGGTCGAGTCGCCGGCGCCCATCGGGTCCTCGCCCTGCATCCGCTCCCTGCTCCGCCAGTCGAGGTCCGGACGCCGGGACCGCAGCGCCTCGTTCAGCTGCGACATCTCGCGCGCGAGATCCATGTCCTCCAGCGCACCCGCCATCAGGTCGGCCAGCTCCTCGCGCTGCTGGGGCGTCATCGACCGCATCATCCGCTCGGCCGCTGCGGCCCGGCGGGCCAGCGAGTCGACCAGCTCCTCGAGGTTCTCGGGGTCGTCCGGGAACATGTCGCCGTACTCGGCGATGAACTGGTCGAACTGCTCCTGGGTGTGCTCGCCCCGCTGGTCCGCGGCGAGCATCGCGTTGAGGTCGGCCATCATGTCCTTGACCCGCTGCAGTGATGATGCAGACGCCGGGTCCTTGGCGCTTTCCAACGCCTCCTTCATGCCGCGGAACTGGGTGTCGAGCACTTCACGGCGGAGCAGGTCCTTGATCTGCTCGAAGGTCGCGGCAGCCTCCGGCGAGCGCCAGTCGTAGGAGTCGAGCTCGCGCACCGCGCGGGCCGGGTCGCTCGGCACCGCGTCGAGCGTCGCCTCGCGGAACCGTGCGTCGTCGGAGGGGTCGGGGAACAGGGTCGCGCGTTCCTGCCCGACGGCCGTGTCGAGCAGCCGGCGTACCTCCTCGAGGGTGCCGCCGAGGCGACCACGCTCGCGCATCTGCTGCCGCTGCTCGCGGATCCGGCGCAGCATCTCGTCGAGACCGCGCGGCCCCTCGCCGGTGCCCCGGCGCATCAGCCGCCGCAGGGCGTCCCGCGGCGTCGAGCCGGCGAGCACGTCGTCGCCGAGGCGGTCCAGGGCACGTCGGACGTCGTACGGCGGCGCGAGCGGGTCCGGGCCCTCGTGCCAGCTGCCGTACCGGTATCCGCGCGGGGACATCTAGGTGCTGCCGTAGCGGATGCCGCCGGTCGGGCTGTCGTCCTTGCTGATCCGCCGGTTGAGGAACAGTCCCTCGAGGGCGAACTCCAGCGCGGCCGCCGCCAGCTCCGGGGTCTCGGCGCCCTCGTCGACGCCGAGCAGGTCCAGCACGTGCGCCAGACCCGGGAACGGTCCCACCTGTTCGAGCAGCCGCCGGCCCGGCACCAGGTCACCGCTGTCGACCACAAGTCCCTCGTCGAAGCGCTCGATCAAGGCCTTGAGGTCCGAGGCGCCGAGGTGCTGCCGGAACGTCTCGACGGTCGCCTTGCGCAGCAGGTGCGCGAGCACCTCGATCTCACGGCCCTCCTCGTCGACCTCGAACTCCACCTTGCCGAGCAGGCTGGGCACCACGGCCGGCAGGTCGCAGACCCTGGCCACCGCCGGCTGCTCGCCGGTGAGCGCCGACCGGCGCAGGGCCGAGGCTGCGGCGGTCTCGGTGGCCGCTACGCCGAACCGGGCCGAGACACCGGACCGTGCGTCGACCGCGGGGGACTCGCGCACGTGACGGGTGAACCGTGCGACGACCTCGACCAGGAAGTCCGGCACGATCGCGGCGAGGTCGGCCTCCTGGCGGATGACGGCGATCTCGTCATCGAGCAGGTCCGGGTAGTGGGTGCGGATCTCGGCACCGAACCGGTCCTTGAGCGGAGTGATGATGCGGCCGCGGTTCGTGTAGTCCTCGGGGTTGGCGGTCGCGACGAGCAGCACGTCCAGCGGCAGCCGCAAGGCGTAGCCACGCACCTGGATGTCACGTTCCTCGAGCACGTTGAGCAGCGACACCTGGATGCGCTCCGCCAGGTCGGGCAGCTCGTTGATGGCGAAGATGCCGCGGTTGGTCCGCGGCACGAGTCCGAAGTGCACGGTCTCCGGGTCGCCGAGAGTTCGGCCCTCGGCGACCTTGACCGGGTCGATGTCGCCGATCAGGTCCCCGACCGACGTGTCGGGGGTGGCCAGCTTCTCGCCGTACCGCTCGCTGCGGTGCTGCCACCCGACGGGCAGCTCGTCGCCGAGCTCGCCGTGCAGCCGACGGCACCGCGCGCACACCGGCACCTCGGGATGGTCGTTGATCTCGCAGCCGTCGACCACCGGCGTCCACTCGTCGAGCAGCGTCACGAGGGTCCGGATCAGCCGGGTCTTGCCCTGGCCGCGCTCACCGAGCAGGACGACGTCGTGGCCCGCGAGCAGCGCCCGCTCCAGGGCCGGAAGCACGGTCTCGTCGAAGCCGACGATGCCCTCGAACCGCGGCCGGCCGGAGCGCAGCAGGACGAGCAGGTTCTCACGGACCTCGGTCTTGACGGGCCGGTGGTGGTGTCCGGAGGCGCGCAGCTCTCCGAGCGTGGTCGCGGTGGGGCGGTCGGTCACGCCCTCGACCGTACGTCGGGTGCCACCGGTTTCCCAGGGGCGCACCGCAGCGCGAGGATGGGCGCCATGGTGGGTACCCGGGTCCGCTGCGGCGACGGCATCGCGGTCGACGCCGACCTCGTCCGGGCCGCCGAGGACGCGACCGCCCACGCGCTCACTGCTCTCGGCGGCGCGACACCGGACCTTGCGCTCGTCTTCGTCTGCGGGCCGGAGCCGGCGGACGTCGCGGCCGCGCTGGAACGGGCCGGCGAGCTCACCGGCGCGTCGACGGTCCTGGGCTGCAGCGCGCCGGGAGTGATCGGCGGCGGACGCGGCGTCGAGCTCACGTCGTCGGTCAGTGTCTGGCTGGCCCGGCTGCCGGGCGTGCACCTGCGGTCGTTCCACCTCGAGGTGCTGCGCACCTCGGAGACGATCGCGGTGGTCGGGATGCCGACCAGCCGGGCGGACGACCGCGCAGCGGTGCTGCTCGTCGACCCGTACTCGTTCCCGGTCGACGCGTTCGTCGAGCAGTCGCACGACGTCCTGCCCGGGCTGCCGATCAGCGGCGGCAACGCGTCCGGGCTGCGCGGCCCCGGCTCGACCCGGTTGCTGGTCGACGGCGTCGTCCACGACCGCGGTGCCGTCGGGCTGCTGCTGGGTGGCGACCTGGCCCACCGGACCGTGGTGAGCCAGGGCTGCCGGCCGGTGGGCCCGACCATGACGGTGACGGCAGCCGACGGCAACGTCGTGCTCGGGCTCGCGGGCCGACCGGCTGTCGAGAAGATCGAGCAGGTCCTCGCGGCGCTGCCGCCGGAGGAGCAGGCGATGGTGTCCAGCGGGCTGCAGCTCGGCGTCGCGATGGACGAGTACGCCGACGAGCACGGCCTCGGCGACTTCCTGGTGCGCGGCGTCGTGGGGGCCGACGCCGAACGCGGCAGGGCTCGTGGTGGGAGACGTCGTCGGCGTGGGCCAGACCGTGCAGCTGCAGGTGCGTGACGCCGAGAGTGCCGACGCCGACCTGCAGGCGCTGCTGCACGAGGTGCCGGCCGGGGTCGCCGGCGCGCTGCTGTTCTCCTGCACCGGTCGGGGCGCGGCGCTGTTCGGCAGTGCCGACCACGACGTGCTCGCCGTCCGAGACGGCCTGAGCGCCGCCGGGGTGGCCGGGTTCTTCGCGGCCGGGGAGATCGGGCCGGTCGCAGGGCGAAGCCACCTGCACGGCTTCACGGCGTCGGTGCTCGCCTTCCTGGACGGTCCCGCCACGTGACGGGGCTGGCACACTGACCGCCATGCGCGCGCTGCCGGTCACGATCGAGGACGTCAAGGCCGCCCGCGCGCTGCTCGATGGGGTCATCCGGGACACGCCGGTGCAGGGGTCCCGGCCGCTGTCCGAACGGGTCGGCGGGCCGGTCTGGCTCAAGTGCGAGAACCTGCAGCGGGCCGGCTCGTTCAAGATCCGCGGGGCGTACACCCGGATCGCGAGGCTGTCCGAGGAGGAGTCCGCGCACGGTGTCGTCGCCGCGAGCGCCGGCAACCACGCCCAGGGTGTCGCCCTCGCCGCCTCGTTGCGCGGCCTCACCTCCACGGTGTTCATGCCGGAGGGCGCGCCGATCCCCAAGGTGCAGGCGACCAAGGCGTACGGCGCGGAGGTGCGGTTCCACGGGACCTCGGTCGACGAGGCGCTGCAGGCCGCCAAGGCCTTTGCCGAGGAGTCCGGTGCGGTCCTGGTGCACCCGTTCGACCACCCGGACATCGTGGCGGGCCAAGGGACCGTCGGGCTCGAGATCCTCGAGCAGGTACCCGACGTACGCACGGTGGTGGTCTGCACCGGCGGCGGCGGCCTGCTCGCCGGCATCGCGCTGGCAGTGAAGTCGATCCGGCCGGACGTCCGCGTCGTCGGCGTGCAGGCCGAGAGTGCGGCTGCCTTCCCGGCGTCGCTGGCGGCCGGCCACCCGGTTCCGCTGGACGGCATGGCGACGATGGCCGACGGCATCGCGGTCGGCTGCCCCGGGACGGTGCCGTTCGCCCTCGTGCGGGAGCTCGTCGACGAGATCGTCACGGTGTCCGAGGAGTCGCTGTCGCGAGCCCTGCTGCTCTGTCTCGAGCGGGCGAAGCTCGTCGTCGAGCCGGCCGGGGCGGCCGGAGTAGCCGCGTTGCTGGACGACCCGCGCTCGTTCGAGCCACCGGTGGCGGTGGTTCTCTCCGGCGGCAACATCGACCCGCTGCTGCTCATGCGAGTGCTCCGGCACGGCCTGGCGGTCGCCGGCCGATACCTGTCCTTCCGGGCGCGGATCTCCGACCAGCCGGGGGCGCTGGTGCAGCTGCTGGCCGAGGTGGCCGAGGCCGGCGCCAGCGTGCTCGAGGTCGAGCACATGCGCACCGACCCGCGGCTGCGGGTCGACGAGGTGGAGGTCCGCCTGCAGCTCGAGACCCGCGGCGAGGAGCACTGCGACCACGTGCTGGCTCGGCTGCGCGCCGCGGGGTACCCGCTCGTGTTCAGCTGACATCGTGCCCGGCGTTTGACAGCGGCATCTCGCGATGTATCGTGCCTAAGACGCGATACATCGCGTTGACTCAGGACCGACCACAGCGATGAGAAACCGGCTCACCCGGTGTCAGAGGTGTGGACAAGGATCGACAGACGCAAGCCAGCACCAACCGAGGAGCACCGGATGACGAACGCGATCGTGGCCGAGGGCCTGATCAAGACGTACGGCGACGTAACGGCGCTGGACGGCCTGGACCTCACGGTCGAGGAGGGCACCGTGCTGGGCCTGCTCGGCCCGAACGGCGCCGGCAAGACCACCACCGTCCGGATCCTGACGACTCTGCTCGAGCCGGACTCGGGGCGGGCCACCGTCAACGGGCTGGACGTCGTCCGGGAGGCCCGGCAGCTGCGCCGGATCATCGGCCTGTCCGGCCAGAACGCCGCGGTCGACGAGCACCTGACCGGCTTCGAGAACCTGGACATGGTCGGCCGGCTCTACCACCTGGGCCGGGTCCGCAGCCGCGAGCGCGCGCACGAGCTGCTCGAGCGGTTCGACCTGGTCGAGGCCGGTGGCCGCCCGGCCAAGGGCTACTCCGGTGGCATGCGACGCCGGCTGGACCTCGCCGCTGCGCTGGTGGCCGAGCCGCCGGTGCTGTTCCTCGACGAGCCGACCACCGGGCTCGACCCGCGTGGCCGGCTCGGCATGTGGGACGTCATCGCCGACCTGGTGCGCGGCGGCACCACGCTGCTGCTCACCACGCAGTACCTCGAGGAGGCCGACCAGCTCGCTGACCGGATCGCCGTCATCGACCACGGCCGGGTGATCGCCGAGGGCACCTCGGACGAGCTCAAGGCCGAGGTGGGCGGTGAGCGGCTCGAGTTCACCCTGGCCGACCCGGCCCAGGGCGCGGCCGCACGCGGGGCGCTGTCCCGGCTCGGCACCGGTGCGGCACAGGTCGACCGCGACGGGCGCCGGGTCACCCTGCCGGTCGACGGTGGCTCGGCGGTGCTGGTCGCGGCGATCCGCGAGCTCGACGCCGCTGGGGTCACTGTCCAGGACGTCGGGCTGCGTCGGCCGACGCTGGACGACGTCTTCCTCAGTCTCACTGGGCACGCGGCCGAGCAGACGGAGAGCGGCGACGACCAAACCGCTGACCGGCCGGACATCCCGCCGGCGAGAGATCGCAGCGACGACCAGGACAAGGAGGTGGCCGCACGATGAGTGCCCTCACCGAAGCCGTCACCGACTCGGCGGTCATCACCAAGCGCAACCTGATCAAGATCAAGCGGGTCCCCGACCTGCTGGTCTTCACCACCCTGTCGCCGATCATGTTCGTGCTGCTGTTCGCCTATGTGTTCGGTGGGGCGATCGACGTGCCCGGTGTCGGCTACAAGGAGTTCCTCATCGCGGGGATCTTCGCGCAGACCGTCGTCTTCGGCTCGACGTTCACCGGGTACAGCCTGGCCGAGGATTTGCAGAAGGGCATCATCGACCGGTTCCGGTCGCTGCCCATGGCGCCGTCAGCGGTGCTGTTCGGACGCACGCTCAGCGACGTCGCCATCAACATCATCAGCCTGTTCGTGATGGCGATCGCCGGCCTGATCGTCGGCTGGCGGATCCGGACGTCGTTCCTCGACGCCGTCCTCGGGTTCGTGGTGCTGCTGCTGTTCGCCTACGCGGTCTCGTGGGTGATGGCCTGGGTCGGACTGCTGGTGCGCACACCCGAGATCGTCAACAACGCGGCGTTCATCGTCATCTTCCCGGTGACCTTCATCGCGAACACGTTCGTGCCCTCGAGCACGTTGCCGGGTCCGCTGAGGACCTTCGCCAACTGGAACCCGGTGTCGTCGGTGACCCAGGCAGCCCGGGAGGCGTTCGGCAACACCAGCCCTAAGCTGCCTCCGGCCGACGTGTGGCCGATGCAGCACCCGGTGCCGTACTCGCTGATCTGGGTGGCGCTGATCCTCGCGGTGTTCATCCCGCTGTCGGTGCGGCAGTACCGCAAGGCCGCCAGCCGACCGCTAGCAGGAAGATCGTGAGGGGATCCGGCAGTCGTCGACGGCCGGATCCCCTCACGATCTTTGGCCGATCGGCAGCTGACGGTCAGCTGGCGAACGGCTCGGTGTCGACGATCTCGACGTCGACCTTGGTCCCGTTCGGCGCGGCGAAGGTCGCCTTCTCGCCCTTGTGCTTGCCGTTGATCGCGGCGCCCATCGGCGACTTCTCGGAGTAGACCTCGATGCCGTCGCCGGCGACCTCGCGGGAGCCGAGCAGGAAGCGCATGGTCTCGCCGCCCACCTTGGCGGTCACGACGGTGCCGGGCGCGACGACACCCGAGGGCGCCTTCGGGGCCTCGCCGACCTGGGCGGAGTCCAGCAGCTGCTGCAGCTGGCGGATCCGTGCCTCGCGCTTGCCCTGCTCGTCCTTCGCGGCGTGGTAGCCGCCGTTCTCGCGGAGGTCGCCCTCCTCGCGGGCGGCCTCGATGCGCTTGACGATCTCGGCGCGGCCCTCACCGGAGAGGAAGTCGAGCTCCTCCTTGAGCCGGTCGTAGGCCTCCTGGGTCAACCAGGTGACGTTCTGAGTGTCGGTCACGGCAGGCTCCTTTCAGGCGTCGAGGATCATGCACCGGGCCACCGGTGTCGCGGGTGAAGACTTCGAGGCTAACAACGGCAGGGTGGGTCACGTCTACTTTGCGCCTGATGTGCAGCCGCTGACCTCGGCCGCGACGGCCCTCGCCCGGGTCCGGACCACGACGCGGGTCTCCACCCGCCCGGAGGATCCCACCCGGGCCCGGGCCGTGGTGACCCCCACCACGTCCCGGGTGGCGTCCAGCGCCCGGATCGTGCAGCTGACCGGCCCCCGGTCGCCCCCCATGGTCACGTCGACCGCCAGGGCGTGCGGGCCGCGCACCCGGAAGCCGGTCACCTGTCCGGTGGCTCCGGGTGCCGACGCGGCGAGCGCAGCCCACACCACCCAGCCGAGGAACGCGGCAGCGAGCACCACCAGGGCCGCCACGAGGCCCGGTCTCGGGCGTCTCGGTGCGGCGCCGTAGCGGCCGGAGGTCGGGGAGGTCTGCGAGGTCACCTGGGTACCTGTTGACGTGGGGTGCCGGACTCGTGCGGAATGATTGTCCCGTGAGCGAGCAGTTGAGGTTGATGGCGGTCCACGCGCATCCCGACGACGAGTCGAGCAAGGGTGCCGCGACGATGGCCAGGTACGTCGCCGAAGGCGTCGACGTGCACGTCGTGACCTGCACCGGGGGGGAGCGCGGCTCGATCCTCAATCCCAAGCTGGCGCACGACGAGGACGTGCTCGCCAACCTGGCCGATGTCCGGCGCAAGGAGATGGACAGCGCCCGCGAGATCCTCGGCGTTCGCCAGGACTGGCTCGGCTGGGTCGACTCCGGGCTCCCCGAGGGCGAGCCGCTGCCCCCGCTGCCCGAGGGCTGCTTCGGTCTGATGGACGTCGAGGTCGCCGCCGAGCCGCTGGTCCGCCTGGTCCGGTCGTTCCGGCCGCACGTCATGACGACGTACGACGAGAACGGCGGCTACCCGCACCCCGACCACATCATGTGCCACAAGATCGCCGTGCACGCGTTCGACGCCGCCAGCGACCCGGCGCGCTACCCGCAGGCCGGCGAGCCCTGGCAGCCGCTGAAGCTCTACTACAACCAGACGTTCACCAAGGCACGGACCACCGCGCTGCACGAGGCGATGCTCGCGCGAGGGCTCGAGTCGCCGTACGGCGAGTGGCTGAAGAACTGGGAGGACCGCGAGGAGCGCAACATCACCACGCACGTCCCGTGCGGTGACTACTTCGAGGTCCGCGACCGGGCGCTGCTCGCGCACGCCACCCAGGTCGACCCCGACGGGCCGTGGTTCCACTGCCCGCTCGAGATCCAGCGTGCGGTGTGGCCGACCGAGGACTTCGAGCTGGCACGTTCCACGGTGCAGGCCCCGACTCCCGAGGACGACCTGTTCGCCGGCATCCGCGGAACCGCGGCGGCACGATGACCGCCCTCGTTCCTGGCCGGTGGAGCCTGCTGGTGCTGCGGGCGGTCGAGGACAACGGTGTGAACCCGGGGGTGATCGGGTTCCTCGTGGTCGCGTCGCTCGGCGTGGCCACCTGGCTGCTGATCCGGTCGATGAACCGCCAGATCAAGAAGATCGACCTGCCGGACGACGAGCCGCCCGCCGGGCAGGACCCGCCCGACGGCACCACCCGCGAGGACCGCGGCTCAGCGGACGGCTGAGTCCTCCTGCGCGGCCGACAGCGCGTGCGCGGCCGACCGGTCTTGAGCATCCTTCGCAGCCCGCTCGACCGAGCGCTCCCAGCCGCCGTCGCCGGGGCGTTCCAGGCCGGACAGGAACGTCGGGATCCGCTCGGCCGGCATCGGCACTGCGAGGTGGAACCCCTGGCCGACGCTGTAGCCCAGCGACAGCAGCGAACGCCACTGCTCGGGCCGCTCGATGCCCTCCGCGACGACCGCCGCCAGCCCGAGAGTGCCGGCCAGGTCCCGGATCGTGCGGACCAGTCCGGACTCGCTGTCGGTGCCCGGCAGCTGCTCCACGAACTCCTGGGCCAGCTTCAGCCCGTCGACCGGCAGCATCTGCAGGTAGGACAGCGACGAGTACCCGGTGCCGAAGTCGTCGATGTAGAGATGCACGCCGAGAGCGGCCAGCGCGTGCAGTCGCTCGACGATGACGCCGTCGCCGGGCAGCAGGACGCTCTCGGTGATCTCCAGGACGACCGTCGAGGGCTCGATACCGCTGGCCCGGATAGCGAGGCGGACGTCCTCGACGATGCCCGGGTCCTGGAGTTGCCGGCCGCTGACGTTCACCGCGATGTGCAGCTCGCTGTGGGTGTCGTGGTCGCGCTGCCAGTGGACGGTGTCCCGCAGCGCGGTGTGCAGGACCATCCGGCCGAGCGGCACGATCAGCCCGGTCTCCTCGGCGAGGGAGATGAACTGGCCGGGCAGCAGCATGCCGAGGGTGGGGTGCTCCCAGCGGACCAGAGCCTCCAGCCCGATGATCTTCTCCGACGCGAGGTCGACCAGCGGCTGGTAGAACACGACGAGCTCGCCGCGCTCGATGGCGTGCCGCAGGTCGCTGGTCATCGACAGCCGGGCCAGGGCGGCCTCGTGCATGGTGGGCGCGAACACGGCGAACCGGTTCTTGCCGGCGTTCTTCGCGTCGTACAGGGCGAGGTCGGCATTGCGCATCAGGTCCTCGGGCGATGCAGGCCCGGCCTGGCCGACCGCGATGCCGATGCTCGCTCCCGTGGTGACCTCGGTGCCGCCGATCTCGAACGGCTGGGACAGAGCCTCGAGCAGGCGGCGGGCGATGTCGGTGCAGTGGTCGTCACCGTCGACGTCCTCGAGCAGGATCGCGAACTCGTCGCCACCGAGCCGCGCGGCGGTGTCGCCGTCCCGCAGGCAGAGCCGCAGCCGGCCGGTCATCTCGCGGAGCAGCTCGTCGCCGGCCGCGTGGCCGAGGCTGTCGTTGACCGTCTTGAAGTCGTCCAGGTCGATGAACAGCACGCCATAGCCGCCGGTGCCTCGGGCCCGGGCCATCGCGTGGCCGAGCCGGTCGCGGAACAGCGCCCGGTTCGCGAGCCCGGTGAGTGCGTCGTGGAAGGCCTGGTGGGTGAGCTGCTCCTCGAGCTGGTGCCGATCGGTGATGTCGTGGCAGGTGACGACGAAACCCATCAGGTCCTCGTCGATGACCTCGGTGACGACGGCGTCCACGTGCCGGATGCTGCCGTCCTCGCTGTCCAGGCGGATCTCGCCGCGGGCCGGCCGGCCGCCCTGGGCGAGGCTGACCAGGTCGCGTGCGGCCTCGCGGTCGACGCCGCTGATGATCTCGAGCCAGTTCATGCCGAGCAGCTCCGGAGCCGGCAGGCCGACGATCGGTTCGACCGCGGGGGTCACGTGCACGATCGTCAGGTCGTGGTCGAGGATGCAGATCACGTCGGAGGCGTACTGCAGCATCAGCCGGAGCCGTCGTTCCGCACGGCGCTCGACCATGATCTCGCCGACGTCGAGGCGCTCCAGCGCCAGGTGCATCGTCGAAGCCAGCGACTGCAGTGCGGACACCGTGCGCGGTGAGGGCGGCTGCTCGACCGCGATCACCGCGCCTTCGCGTGCTTGCCCGCGGGCCGGAAGGGCGACCAGCACGAGGGACCAGGTCGAGGGCACGCCCAGCGTGGCGTGCAGCAGCGAGGGGCCGGCCAGGACGTCGATCCCCTGCTCGTGCTCGGGGAAGAGCGTGAGCTCCGCGGCGTCCAGGAAGGTCGCCAGGTCGGCGTCCTCGGTGGCCTGCGCCACCGTGCCCCCGGGGTCGCCGTCGACCCGCCAGGAGCGGCTACCGGTCTGGTCCAGCAGGTCGATCGCGGCGGCGAGCGCCGCATCGCGGACCCCGCCCCGGTCGGCCGCCCCGACGAGGGGTCCGGTGGCGGTGCGCAGCACCTGCTCGCGGTGCAGGGTGCGGCGCAGCCTGCCGAGGAGGCTGACGATGCGCAGCTGCGCGAGAACGAAGAGCATCACGGCGCTGCCCAGCACGACCACCGCGGCGGACACGCCGTCGCCCAAGGGATGGGTCACGACCAGCACCGGCGAGACCAGGCAGGCGAGCCCGAGCAGCACGACGAAGCGCCAGGCCGAGGTCAGCCGGGCGCTCCCGGTGACGGGTCGGGGATGCGCCATGGCCGGGTCCATGGCGGCGAGGACGACGAAGGCGAAGGCGACGAACCAGCCGGCCGCCAGCTCCGGCCGGTCGGTGATCTCGGCCGCGAGCCCGGACGCGACCCCGGTGAAGAGCGCAGCCAGCACGAACCGGGCCGCGGCGTCGGCCGTGCCCACCACGGCGAAGCCGAGCCGGGTCGCGACGGCGAGGACCAGCAGGTGGCCGAGCGGGTAGGCGCCAGTGGTGAGCGTGGTGAGCGGGTCGGTGTCGGTGTCGCGGACCAGCGGGTCGATCACCACCATCCAGCCGGCCTGCGCCGCCGCCACCGTCACGACCAGGGCGTCGAGCAGGCTGTCGCGGTCGTGCCGGATCCGGTCGCGCTGGAAGGCGGTCACCGCTCCCGCAAGAACCGCGTAGGCGAGCAGGCGAGGAGGGTCGGCGAACGACGGGCCTTCCGGCCCGGCCACCGAGACGGCGTAGCCCACGCCGAGCAGGGCGATGCCGGCGGCCAGCAGCCAGCCGGGGAGGCGGTCCCGGGCCTGGGTGCGGTGCGTGACGAGGACGACGGCAACCGCGGCCAGGACGGCGAGGACGGCCCACAGGCTCGAGCGGAGCAGCGGTCGAGGGCGTGACGAGGTAGATGGCGGTGAGCAGAGCTGCTCCGCCGATCAGCGCACCCTGGAACGGCGCTGCCGGACCCCTGCCACCCATTCGTCGCACCCCTCTGCCGCTGGCCCGCCTCCGGGCGTCCCGTTCCCTATCGGCGCGTGGTCGCCGGACTTGATCCCCCCGGTGGGTAGTGCGGGCCGTCGGAGGCCAGGCCATGATCGGTCCGGATCGGCCGTCCGGGCCGGAGAGGCGGGCAGGTGCGCGAGCGCGTCGTCGTGCTGGGTGCGGGCCCCGCGGGGCTCTCGGTGGCGGCCGAGCTGCGCCGACACGGGGTCGACCCGCTGGTCGTCGACCGTGCGGACACCGTCGGCGCCAGCTGGCGAGGGCACTACGACCGGCTGCACCTGCACACCGCGCGGCAGCTGTCCCAGCTGCCCGGTCTCCGCATGCCGCGTAGATTCGGGCGATATGTCGCCCGGGACGACGTCGTCGACTACCTCGAGCGGTACGCGGCCCACCACCACCTCAGGACCCGGCTGGGCACCGAGGTCCGGCTGCTGGACCGGGCCGGCACCGGCTGGCTGGTGCGGACCGACCGCGGTGACCTGCCGGCCGACCAGGTGGTGGTCGCGACCGGGTACAACCACACCCCGGTGCTGCCCGACTGGCCAGGCCGGGACGGCTTCTCGGGACAGCTGCTGCACGCATCGACCTATCGCAACGCCGTCCCCTACGCGGGTCGCGACGTGCTCGTCGTCGGGGCGGGCAACACCGGTGCCGAGATCGCCGTCGACCTGGTCGAGGGCGGCGCCCGGAAGGTCCGGCTCGCGGTGCGCACCCCGCCGAACATCGTGCGCCGGGAGGTCGGCGGCCTGCCCTCCCAGGCGGTCAGCGTGCTGCTGCGGCATGTCCCGCCGCCGGTGGTCGACCGGATGATCCGGGTGGTGCAGCGGGCCACCGTGCCGGACCTGGCGGGGCTCGGCCTGCCCCGACCCGAGGTGGGGGTCTACACCCGCATCGTCCGCGACGGCGCCATCCCGATCATCGACGTGGGTCTCATCGACGCCGTACGCCGGCAGCAGGTCGAGGTGGTCGCGGCGGTGGTCGACCTGGACGGCCGGGACGTCGTGCTCGCCGACGGTGACCGGGTCTCGCCGGACGCCGTCATCGTGGCCGCCGGGTACCGCCGCGGGCTGGAGCCGCTCGTCGGCCACCTCGGCGTGCTGGACCCCGCGGGAGGTCCCCGGGTCACCGGCGCGCGGACCGACCCGGCCGCACCCGGCATGTGGTTCACCGGCTACACCAACCCGATCAGCGGCATGTTCCGCGAGCTGGCGATCGACGCCAGACGGATCGCCCGGGCGATCCGCCGCGAGGTGTAGGCACCGGCTAGCCGGGCAAGATGGGGAGATGCCCAACCGCCTGGCCGGCAGCACCTCGCCCTACCTCCTGCAGCACCAGGACAACCCCGTCGACTGGCGACCGTGGGGTGACGAGGCGTTCGCCGAGGCCCGCCGCCGCGGACGTGCCGGTGCTCGTCTCGATCGGCTACGCCGCCTGCCACTGGTGCCACGTGATGGCCCACGAGTCGTTCGAGGATGCCGAGACAGCGGCCTTCCTCAACGCGCACTTCGTGGCTGTCAAGGTCGACCGCGAGGAGCGCCCCGACGTGGACGCGGTCTACATGGAGGCCACCACGGCGCTGACCGGCCATGGCGGCTGGCCGATGACGGTCTTCACCACTCCCGACGGCCGGCCGTTCTACTGCGGCACGTACTTCCCGCCGACCCCCAGGCACGGGATGCCGTCCTTCCGCCAGCTGCTCGCGTCGGTCGCGCAGACCTGGGGCGAACGCCGTGAGGAGGTGGTCGCGGCCGGGCAGCGGATCGTCGACGGTCTTGCCGAGCGCGCCGTCGTCGCTGCCGCCGACGGCACGCCGCCGCCGTCCGCGGAGCTGCTCGACGAGGCGGTGCGCTCGCTGTCCTCGTCGTACGACGTCGTTCGCGGCGGCTTCGGCGACGCTCCCAAGTTCCCCCCGTCGATGGTGCTCGAGCTGTTGCTGCGCCACCATGCGCGGACCGGCGACCCCGACGCCCTGCGGATGGTCGAGCAGACCTGCGAGGCGATGGCCCGCGGCGGCATCTACGACCAGCTCGCCGGCGGATTCGCGCGCTACTCGGTCGACGCGGGATGGGTCGTGCCGCACTTCGAGAAGATGTTGTACGACAACGCCTTGCTGCTGCGGGTGTACACCCACCTGTGGCGGGCCACCGGGTCGGCGCTGGCCAGGCGGGTGGCTCTGGAGACCGCCGACTGGATGGTGCGCGAGCTGCGCACCGCGGAGGGCGGCTTCGCCTCCGCGCTGGACGCGGACACCGAGGGCGTCGAGGGCCTCACCTATGCCTGGACGCCGGCGCAGCTCGTCGACGTGCTCGGCGACGACGACGGCGCGTGGGCCGCTCGGCTGCTGGAGGTGACGCCGGGCGGGACGTTCGAGCACGGGTCGTCGACGCTGCAGCTGCTCGCCGACCCCGACGACGCAGCCCGGTGGGCCGAGGTGCGGGCCAGGCTGCTGGCGGCGCGAGCCACTCGCCCGCAGCCGGCGCGCGACGACAAGGTGGTGGCGGCCTGGAACGGGCTCGCGATCGCCGGGCTCGCGGAGACCGGCGCGCTGCTCGACCGGCCGGACCTGGTTGCCGCGGCCGTCACGGCGGCAGACCTGCTGCTGGACGTGCACCTGGTCGACGGCCGGTTGCGCCGGGTGTCCCGGGACGGCCGGGTGGGCGAGCCGGCCGGGGTGCTGGAAGATCACGCCGACGTCGCGGAGGGCCTGCTGTCGCTGCTGTCGGTGACCGGCGACCCCCGCTGGCTGACGGCTGCGGGGCAGCTGCTCGACACCGTGCTCGAGCACTTCGCCGACGGCGCCGGCGGCTTCTACGACACGGCCGACGACCGGGCCGACGTCGGCCTTGTCGGCGATGCGCCGGCCGCAGGACCCGACCGACAACGCGACACCGGCCGGCTGGTCGGCCGCGGCGGGAGCGCTGCTCACCTACGCGGCGGTCACCGGGTCCGGGCGGCACCGCGATGCCGCGGAGCGCGCGCTGGGCGTCTACACCGGGCTGGCCCGGCACGCCCGGTTCGCCGGATGGGGCCTGGCGGTGGCCGAGGCGCTGCTCGACGGGCCGCGGGAGGTCGCGGTGCTCGGTCCGACCGGCGACCCGGCGACGGAGGCGCTGCACAGGTCGGCGCTGATGGGCACCGCACCGGGCGCGGTCGTCGTCCCGGGCGACCCGCAGGCGCCCGCCGACCCGGTCGTACCGCTGCTCGCCGACCGGCCGCTGGTGGCCGGCCGTCCGACGGCGTACGTCTGCCGGCACTTCGTGTGCGACCGCGCCGACGACCGACGCGCAGGTGTTGGCCGCGTCCCTGCGCTGACGCAGATCTGACCCAGGGACACGAACGGGGCGGGTGATGTCCGGGTGGCGAGAAGGACGCCGCTCGGGCCTCTCACGCCACGTTGGCGTCCAGGAGTCAGAGCGACCACGGGCGGAGCGATGGGTCTACGCCGCTTGCCGGTCCGCCCACGGTGAACAGGCCTTGGCATTGCTCTGTAATCCTGTAATCATCGTTGCATGACGCAGAACGAGAACGTGGACGAGACCACGGGGACGGTGCGCGGCTGGTTCACCGGCCGCCTGCCGCAGGACTGGTTCACCGGACCCGCCGAGGTCCGGGTCGACCGCGAGGAGATCACCGTGGTCGGCACCCTGCCTGCTCCCGAGGTGGCCGCGGACGCCTCGGACGCCGAGCGAGCCGCCGCCGCCGACGGGCGGGCCCGCAGCTTCCGCGAGGACACCCGCGAGCAGCGGATGGCGATCGCCCGCGAGGCCGAGCACCGGTTCGACCGCAAGGTCGCCTGGGGCGTCGAGGTCGACGGGCGCCGGGCGCTGTTCACCCACCTGGCCGTGCCGGTGATGACCCGGCTGCGGCAGCCGGAGCGCATGGTGCTCGACACCCTGGTCGCGGCCGGCGTCGCGCGGTCGCGGTCCGAGGCGCTGGCCTGGTCGGTGCGGCTGGTCGGTCGCAACGCCGAGGAATGGCTCGGCGAGCTGCGGTCGGCGATGGAGCAGGTCGAGCGGGTGCGCGCGCAGGGTCCCGACCAAGCCGGATGACCGTCGGGTCTCGTGACGCCTGGCAAGGCGCCGTCAGCGCCGGTCGCGGCCGGGTGGTCTGGGGAGGGAGTTGAGTTGGGCTGCGCGTTGCTCGGGCTCGGCGTCCGGCTGGTCATGGCGGTAGTCGTGGTGCGTCTACTTGGCTGGCAGTGACCGGGCGTAGTCGACGCCGTGGCGCACCCAGCTCCGCAGCTCGGCGTCGGTCTCGACCGCCTCAGCATCGACACGGAGCCAGCCGTCCATCTCACGGCCCCGCATCTCGAAGCGTCCGATGTGCGGTTCCTCGACCAGAGCCTCCGTCTGCGCCGGATCGACACGGAGCAGCAGGCCGCCCTTGCTGCTGGCACTGACGGCCATGTGGCCGTTGATCAGGAACGCTAGGCCGCCGAACATGCGCTTCTCGGTGAGCCCGCTCGCACCCGCGACGACCGAACGGATGCGGCTCGCCAGCTCCTCGTCGTACGCCATGGTCAGGAGTATCTGGCCTCCGGAACTCCGACAGCGCGACTCGCCTCAGTGCTGGTAGGTCACCAGCGACACGGCCACGTAGTGCACGACGTACGCGCCGAGGGTCAACGCGTGGAACACCTCGTGGAAGCCGAACCAGCGCGGCGAGGGGTTCGGCCGCTTGATCGCGTAGACCACCGCGCCGACGCTGTAGAGCAGGCCGCCCACCGCGAGCAAGGTGACCACCGCGGCACCGCCGGTCCGGTAGATGTCGGCGATGTAGAAGACGGCGACCCAGCCCAGCGCGAGGTAGATCGGTGTGTAGAGCCAGCGGGGCGCACCCACCCAGAGGATCCGGAAGGCGATGCCGCCGAGTGCTGCGGCCCAGACGATCCAGAGCAGGGTGTCGCCGCCGTGGTCGCGCAGCAGGATGACGGCGAACGGCGTGTAGGTGCCGGAGATGATCAGGAAGATGTTGGAGTGGTCGAAGCGCTTGAGCTGGCGCTCGACCCCGGGCGACCAGTTGCCGCGGTGGTAGAGCGCGCTGGTGCCGAAGAGCAGGGCCGTGCTGAGGGCGAAGACGGCGTTGGCGATCGTCTCGTCGGTGCCGCCGGAGAGAGCCACGAGGACGATGCCGGCGGCCACCGAGAGCGGGAAGGTGCCGGCGTGCAGCCATCCCCGCAGCTTCGGCTTGACCGCGCGGACGACCTCGTCGACTATGCCGCCGTGCGGGTCGGAAGTGGGGGTCACCGCGTCACGATAACCTACGGCACCGTAAGTTACCAACCAGTACGGATCTTCGCCGAACGCGCACCGGGTGAGCACCGGATGCCCCGCGGGGCAGGTCTACCCTGAGCGATCGTGCGAGACCTGTTGTACGGCTTCTACGCCCGACGCATCGCGGCCTCGCTCGACCCTGACCAGATCCCGCGGCACGTCGGCGTGATCCTGGACGGCAACCGGCGGTGGGCCAAGGCCTCCGGCGCCCCCAAGTCGCGCGGCTGGCGGGCCGGCGCCGACAAGGTCGAGGAGGTCCTCGGCTGGTGCGACGAGGTGGGTGTCGAGGTCGTCACCCTCTGGCTGCTCTCGACCGACAACCTCAACCGCCCGGCGTCCGAGCTGACCCCGCTCCTGGCGATCATCGAGGGCCTCGTCGAGGACATCGCCGTGGCCGGCCGCTGGCGGGTGCATCCGGTCGGCGCCCTCGACCTCCTGCCGGCCGACACCGCGCGCGCCCTCAAGGACGCCGCGACGCGGACGGCCGAGGTGCCGGGCCTGCACGTCAACGTCGCCGTGGGGTACGGCGGTCGGCGCGAGATCGCCGACGCGGTGCGGTCGCTGCTGCACGAGCACGCGTCGAAGGGCACCACGATCGAGGACCTCGCCAACGTGCTCGACGTCGAGCACATCGCCGAGCACCTCTACACCAAGGGCCAGCCCGACCCGGACCTCGTGATCCGGACGTCCGGCGAGCAGCGGCTGTCCGGCTTCCTGCTCTGGCAGAGCGCGCACTCGGAGTTCTACTTCTGCGAGGCCTACTGGCCGGACTTCCGGAAGGTCGACTTCCTGCGCGCGATCCGCGCCTACTCCGCGCGCAACCGGCGGTTCGGCGGCTGAGCGGCGCCGACGGGCGAATGGATGAACGGTCCGCGTGTCGGCCGGTCCGGTGCCCCCGCCCGGCGTACCGTCCGGAACCAGCGGACGGCATCCGCGCCGGACGCTCGGGAGGCCCACTCCGTGCTGATGCGCATGCGTCGATCAGTCTCTGATCGAGCAGGAGAGAGGGCCGGCGACCGGCTCTCGGGCCTGGTCCCGGTCATCGGAACTCACCCGCGCGCGATCGGCACCTGCAGCCGGCACGTTCGGGTGCGGGTGTAAGGGGAACCCCACGTGGCTACTGCCGACCGCCAGCGCACCTTCGTCCTCGACACGAGTGTGCTGCTGGCTGACCCGCACGCCCTGCTGCGCTTCGACGAGCACGAGGTGGTGCTGCCCGTCGTCGTCATCTCCGAGCTCGAGGCGAAGCGGGCCCATCCCGAGCTGGGCTACTTCGCCCGCCAGGCCCTGCGGCTGCTCGACGACCTGCGCGTCACCAACGGCCGGCTGGACGAGCCGGTCGCGGTCGGCGAGCGAGGCGGCACCTTGCGCGTCGAGCTCAACCACACCGACCCGACGGTGCTGCCGGCCGGCTTCCGGCCCGCGGGCCGGGTCGGCGACAACGACACGACGATCCTCGCGGTGGCTCGCAACCTGGCCGAGGAGGGCGCGCACGTCACGCTGATCAGCAAGGACCTCCCGATGCGGGTCAAGGCCAGCGCGGTCGGGCTGACCGTCGAGGAGTACCGCGGCATGGGCGCGGTCGACGCCGGCTTCACCGGGATGGCCGAGGTGGCGGTGCCCAGCGAGCTGGTGGACGAGCTGTACGAGGCCGACCGAGTCGACCTGGTCGAGGCCCGTGACCTGCCCTGCCACACCGGCCTGGTGCTGGTCTCCGACCGGGGCAGTGCGCTGGGCCGGGTGACGCCGGAGAAGCAGGTGCGGCTGGTCCGCGGCGACCGCGACGCGTTCGGGCTGCACGGCCGCAGCGCCGAGCAGCGGATCGCGCTGGACATCCTGCTGGACCCGGACATCGGCATCGTCTCGCTCGGCGGCCGGGCCGGCACCGGCAAGTCGGCGCTTGCCCTGTGCGCCGGGCTCGAGGCGGTGATGGAGCGCCAGCAGCACCGCAAGGTGGTGGTGTTCCGTCCGCTGTACGCGGTCGGGGGCCAGGACCTCGGCTATCTGCCGGGCAGCGAGTCGGAGAAGATGAACCCCTGGGGCCAGGCGGTGTTCGACACCCTCGGCGCGTTGGTCACCGGCGATGTCGTCGAAGAGATCATGGATCGCGGCATGCTCGAGGTGTTGCCGCTGACCCACATCCGCGGCCGCTCGCTGCACGACGCGTTCGTCATCGTCGACGAGGCGCAGTCGCTGGAGCGCAACGTGCTGCTGACCGTGCTGTCCCGGATCGGCGCCGGCTCGCGGGTGGTCCTCACCCACGACGTGGCGCAGCGGGACAACCTGAGGGTCGGCCGGCACGACGGCGTCGCCTCGGTGATCGAGGCGCTCAAGGGGCACCCGCTGTTCTCGCACGTGACGCTGTCGCGCTCCGAGCGGTCGCCGATCGCGGCGCTGGTCACCGAGATGCTGGAGGACCTGCCGGCCTGAGGCCGGGGCGCGCTACCCGCCTTTATCCCCGCATTTCCGGGATCCCGGTCACGCATCGTGACCGGGATCTCGGCGTTCAGTAGGTTGCACCAGCTGGTGTGACCGAGCCCACGTACCGAAAATTGGCTATCTGCCTGGGACTTCCTGCACTCTCAGGTGGTAAGACCCCGCACGTCAAGGTCACGGCCCCGTCACTGACAGTGACGTAGACAGCCGGCTCGACAGATGACGACCTGCGTGACGTCCCGGCCCGATCGGCCGGCGACCGGGGTGACGTCAAGCCCGCCACGCATGAGGTGGCAGGCCTGCGCCGGAAGGAACAGCGCGTGACGCACCGCAACAGGAAGGCACCGATCCGGGGGACCGCAGCCGCGGCGACCGTGGCCGCAGCAGCAACAGCCGTGACCCTCGGCATCGCCGCCTGGCCGGCCGAGGGCGAGCCGCGGACGGCGGGCACCGTCGTGACCCGCGTCGGCCCGCTCCCTGAAGGCGCGTCGGTCACCCGTTCCGACCGGCCCGCCGGTCTCGTGCTCGCGAAGCTGAAGGAGCGGCACCGCCGTCAGGCTGCCGCGGTCGCCCGGGAGGCGCGCCAGCGCCGCGATCGCGCCGCCCGTTCGGCTTCCCGTTCCGTGTCGTACGACGGCAACCCGCAGCGCATCGCCGCCGCGATGATGTCCGAGCGCTATGGCTGGGGCGCCGGCGAGTTCTCCTGCTTGTCCTCCCTGTGGGAGCGCGAGTCGTCCTGGGAGGTGCACGCCAGCAACCCGTCCTCCGGCGCATACGGCATCCCGCAGGCGCTGCCCGGCTCCAAGATGAGCGCGTACGGCGCGGACTGGCAGGACAACGCCGTCACCCAGATCGAGTGGGGCCTGGCCTACATCAACGACAGCTACGGCACGCCGTGCGGCGCCTGGTCGACGTTCCGTCGCAGGGCTGGTACTGACCACCGCAGCGGTAGGCGGCCTCGGCCAGGTAGGCCGGTGGAAGCTCGGGTCGGGGCCAGGACGGGTCGGCCACCCAGTCCTCCCAGCCGTCGCTGAACGGCGGCGCCCACCGGCGTACGACGTCCTCGACGGCCGCGGCGTCAGCCTCGATCGCCGCCGCCTCGGCCGCCGTGAACCGGCCGGCTGCGACGGCGGCTGCCAGCTCGTCCTCGTCCTTGCGTTCGGCCCGGCGGTCCGCTGTCACCACGACGTCGAGGACGTGGTCCTCGGTCACGACCTGGTGGTCCGCTCGCTCGTGCACCGACTCGAGGTTCACGTACCAGCCGCGGAAGCCTTGCTGCTCCCGGAACAGCCACACCGACCATGGCACGCCGGCCGGTGCGACCTTGAGGACGCCGTGGCCGCGCCAGTTGTCGAGCCGGTTCGCGCGGCCATGCCGGTCGACGTCGAACCGTTCGGCCACCGGCACCGAGCGCAGGTCGTTGCCGTCGGCGAGCACCGGCCGCAGCAGCGGGGTACCGGGGGCGAGCCAGGCCACCAGCCCGTCGGCGTCGTCGCGCACGACGCGCATCGGTCGCAGAGACTCGCTCGGATGCCGCGGCCGGGTGTAGCGCCACAGGATCGTCTCGCCCGGTTGCCAGTACGCGGGTCGGCTCACGGGCGCGTCATGCGAAGCACGTCCAGAGCCTCGTCCAGCTGCTGCTCGGTGAGCTCGCCGCGGTCGACGTGCCCGCGTTCCAGCACTACCTGGCGGATCGTCTTGCGCTCCGACAACGACTGCTTGGCCACCTTGGCGGCCGCCTCGTAGCCGATGTAGCGGTTGAGCGGCGTGACAACCGACGGCGACGACTCCGCCATCTCGCGGCACCGTTCCACATCGGCGGTGATGCCGTCGACGCACCGGTCGGCGAGCAGCCGCGAGGCGTTGGAAAGCAGGCGCAACGACTCGAGCACGTTGCGCGCCAGCACCGGCATCATCACGTTGAGCTCGAAGCTTCCGGACGCGCCGGCGACGGTGACTGCTGTGTCGTTGCCGATCACCTGCGCGCACACCATCAGCGTCGCCTCGCAGATCACCGGGTTCACCTTGCCGGGCATGATCGACGACCCGGGCTGCAGGTCCGGCAGCGCGATCTCGGCCAGACCGGTGCGCGGACCGGAGCCCATCCAGCGGAGGTCGTTGCAGACCTTCGTCAGCGACACCGCGACCGTGCGCAGCTGGCCGGACAGCTCGACGAGGGCGTCCCGGGCGCCTTGCGCCTCGAAGTGGTCGCGCGCCTCGGTCAGCGGCAGGTCCATGTCCTCTGCCAGCCGGCCGACCACCCGGGCCGCGAAACCCGGTGGGGTGTTGATGCCGGTGCCGACCGCGGTGCCGCCGAGCGGTAGCTCGGCCACCCGGGGCAGCGTCGACTGCACCCGCTCGATCCCGTACCGGATCTGCGCGGCGTAGCCGCCGAACTCCTGGCCGAGGGTCACCGGTGTCGCGTCCATCAGATGCGTCCGGCCGCTCTTGACGACCTCGCTGAACTCCGCGGACTTTCGCCGTAGCGACGCCTCGAGGTGCTCGAGCGCGGGCACCAGGTCGCGGACGACGCTGCGGGTGGCGGCGATGTGGATCGCCGAGGGGAACACGTCGTTGGACGACTGCGACGCGTTGACGTGGTCGTTGGGGTGCACGTCACGGCCGAGGCGCGCGGTCGCCAGGGTGGCGATGACCTCGTTGGCGTTCATGTTGCTCGAGGTGCCCGAGCCGGTCTGGAACACGTCGATCGGGAACTGCGCGTCGTGGTCCCCGCGAGCGACCTCGGCGGCCGAGTCGTGGATCGCGTTCGCGATGTCCGCGTCGACGACGCCGAGCTCGGCGTTGACGTCGGCGGCGGCTCCCTTGATCGAGCCCAGCGCACCGATCAGAGCCCGGTCGATCGGAATGCCGGAGATCGGGAAGTTCTCGACGGCGCGCTGGGTCTGCGCCCGCCACAGGGCGGCAGCGGGCACCCGCACCTCGCCCATCGAGTCGTGCTCGGTCCGGAAGTCGTCGCTCATAGGACCAGTCCTATCCCACGACCGGCGCCACGACGCACGCAGGCAGCGGCCGCGACGGTGGTTCCCGCCGCGGCCGCTGTCGCGCGCACCCGGCCCGCCGCCTCCCCCGGGCGAGCGGACCGTCCCCGTGCGTGCCCCCGTGGCTCCCCCGTGAGCGTCCCCCCGGTCCCCGGAGGATCCCGGTGACCTGCGCTCACTCTGGGACATCCAGACCCGGCATGCATGGGGCGAACCACCTCAGATCTGCCCTGCGCTACCTCAGAAGAGCCGTTGACGGGAGTCCCCCTGCAGCGCGACTGTGTCCCGATGCCGCGACGTCAGGCCTTCGTCGGGCGCGACGGCGAGCTCGCCCGCGTTCTCGCTCTCGTCACGGCGGCGGCGGACGACCAGCCCGGCGTCGCGCTCATCTCCGGCGAGGCCGGCGCCGGGAAGACCCGCCTGCTCGACGAGGTGGTGTCCCAGCTGCCGGTCGGCACGGTGGTCTGCCGCGGGGTCGGGGTCGGCTTCCTCGGCGGCCGCATCCCGTACGCGCCGCTGGTGGCTGCGCTGCGCTCGCTGCTCGCCCGGCTGCCCCGCGCCGACGTACCCCGGGTGCTCGGCAACGACCCTGGCGACCTCGGCCTGCTGCTCCCGGAGCTCGGCGTCGGCCGGGAGGGCCCGTCCGACCAGGCGCGGCTGATCGCCGCAGTCTCCTCGGTGCTCGACCGGTCCGCCGAGCTGCGACCGACCGTCCTGGTGCTCGACGACCTGCACTGTGCGGACGTCGCCAGCCTCGAGGTCCTCGCCTACCTGTGCGCGGCGCTGGACCGGCAGCGGCTCGCCCTCGTGGTCGCGTTCCGGCCCGATGAGGTCGACGAGGTCCTCGGCGAATGGCTCCAGGACGTACGCCGCGGGCCGCAGGTCATCGAGGCGCAGCTCGGCCCGATGACCCTGGTCGAGACCCGGACCCAGCTGAGAGACCTGCTCGGCGGCGACCCCCGGTTCCTGCTCGGCGACTCGCTGGTCGCGCGGATCCATGCCCGGTCCCACGGGAACCCGTACGCCGCCGAGGCCCTGATGCGCGCCGCGCTGGCCGGCGACGAGGACACCCTGCCGGCCAGCCTGCGCGAGGTGCTGGTCCGCCGCAGCCGGGCCTGCACGACGGGAACGGCGGAGGTCCTGCGCACGGTCTCTGCGGCCGGCGAGCGGGTTCCCCCGGCGCTGCTGGCCTCGGTCGCGGCGGGCAGCGGGTCGGGCACCTCGGTGGACGACGCCATCGACGAGGGCGTGCGCGCTCAGCTGCTCGTCGTGGAGGCGGACGGCTGCGTGTCGTTGCGGCACGCACTGCTGGCCGAGGCGATCTACGCCGACCTCCTGCCCGGCGAGCGACGGGCCGTGCACGCCCGGCTGGTCGACGCCCTGGAGCAGGTGGCCGACGTCCGGCCCGGCGAGGTGGCCGAGCACGCCGACCGGGCGGGCGACGCGCGGCGGTCGCTGTCCTGGTCGCTGCGCGCCGCCCAGGCGGCTGAGGACGTCTACGCGTACGACGAGGCGCACCGCCAGTACAACCGGGTGCGCCGGCTGTGGCCGGCGGTGCCCGACGCCGAGGCGCTGGTCGGTGCCGACGCCGTGGACGTCTTCTCGCGAGCCGCCTCGATCGCGGCGATCTGCGACCACGACATCGACGCCGTGGAGATCATCGAGCGGGTCAGGTCCTGGCTGCAGGCCGATCCGGAGGTCGACCCGGTGCGGCTCGGTCTGCTCGAGGCGCAGTACGCGCGCTTCCTGCTCGATGACGGCCGGACCGACGCGGCCCTGGTTGCGGCCCGGCGCGCGGTCGACCTGGTGCCGGCGGACCCGCCGACTCCGGCGCGCGGGGTCGTAGTGTCCGGCCTGGTGCACGTCCTCGACTGGGCGGGCGGCGGCAGCGACTGGGAGCCGCTGGCCGACGAGGCGGTGAACATCGCGCGGGCCACCGGGGACGGCGCGGCGGTGGCCCGCGCCCTGGTGATCAGGACAACCGTCCAGCCTGCTGCCGAGACCCTGGTCCGGGACGCCCGCGAGGCAGTAGCGCTCGCGCTGGCCGACGGCGAGCCCGAGCTGGTCGGCCAGACCTACAGCAACCTGGTCGACTGCCTGAGCTGCGCCGGTCTCGGTCGCGAGGGCGTCGACGCCGCAGCCGCCGGCGTCGCGGCGGTGACCGAGCGTGGCCTGGGCATCCGGTACGGCTCATGGCTGAGCTCGCAGGGCGCGGAGCTCTCCCTCACCTACGGCTGGTGGGACGAGGCGGAGGCCTTCCTCGGCGCCGCGCTCGCGCACACCAGGCACGTCCAGGGGGCCAACCGCGACTACGCGCTGGTGATGCGGGCCCGGCTGTCGTCGCTGCGGGGCGAGTGGGACCGGCTGGACGCCGACCTCGCAGACGTCCACCGCCTCCCGGCGGTGCTCGAGGTCCTGCGCTGCGAGGCGCAGGCCGAGGCCCTGCTGTGGCGGGGAGACCCGGACGCGGCGCTGGCCGCGGTTGCTGAGCTCGCCGGCACCGCGACCGACCGGCTGCTCGCGCTGTCGGCACCGCTGGCCTGGCTCGGGTCCCGCGCCCTGGCCGACGTCGGTGACGCGCGTCGCCGGACCGGTTCGGGGGCTCCCGGCGGCGCCGGCTGGGACGAGACGGCCGCGGTCGTCGACAGCCTGGTCGAGCGAGCCTGCGGGCCGACCGCCCTGCCCGGCTCGCGGCCGCAGCAGGTACGGGCGCTGTGCGCCGCCGAGCGGTCCCGGCACAGCGCGGCAGCCGGGGTGCCGCCCTGGCGCACGGCGGTCGCGGCACTGGCCGGCGCGGAACGGCCCTACCTTCTGGGCTACGCGCGGTGGCGGCTCGCCCAGGCGCAGGTCGCCGACCGGGACCTCGGGGGAGCGGCCGAGAGCCTGCGGCAGGCCGCCGACGACGCCCGCCGGCTCGGGGCCGGACCGCTGCTCGCGGAGGTCGAGGCCAGCGCCCGACGGACCCGCATCGACCTGCGTGCTCCACAACGCGTCGCTGCCGGCGCCGGCGGCCCCGCGGCCACCCTGACCGGGCGCGAGCGGGAGATCCTCGGCCACCTCGCCGCCGGGCGGACGAACGGCGAGATCGCCAAGGCACTGGTGATCAGCACGAAGACGGCGAGCGTGCACGTGTCGAACATCCTGCGGAAGCTGGACGTCGCCACGCGCTACGAGGCGGCCGAGATCGCGGAGCGCTACCCGCACGACTGACCGACGGCCACGGGCCCCTGTAGGTCGTGAAGTCGGGCGCGCGCGAACCTGTCAGCCCGTCGGCCCGCGGCCGATGGTCAGGGCCACCGGCTGCGAGGTCTCGGCGTAGAAGTCGTTGCCCTTGTCGTCGACGACGACGAACGCCGGGAAGTCCTCGACCTCGATCTTCCAGACCGCCTCCATGCCGAGCTCGGCGTACTCGACCACGTCGACGCTCTTGATGCAGTCCTGCGCCAGCCGGGCGCCCGGGCCGCCGATAGAGCCGAGGTAGAACCCGCCGTGGGTCCGGCACGACTCGGTGACCTGGGCTGAGCGATTTCCCTTGGCCAGCATGACGAACGAGCCACCGGCGGCCTGGAACTGCGCGACGTAGGAGTCCATCCGGCCGGCCGTCGTGGGACCGAAAGAACCCGAGGCGTACCCGGCGGGCGTCTTCGCGGGTCCGGCGTAGTAGACGGCGTGGTCGCGCAGGTAGGACGGCATCGGCTCGCCGGCGTCCAGCCGCTCCTTGATCTTCGCGTGCGCGATGTCCCGGGCGACGACCAGCGGCCCGGACAGCGACAGCCGGGTCCTGACCGGCAGTGCCGACAGCGTCGCGCGGACCTGTTCCATCGGGCGGGTCAGGTCGATGCGCACCACGTTGCTGTCGTCGGCGTCGAGCTGCTCGTCGGTGGTGTCGGGCAGGAACCGTGCCGGGTCGGTCTCGAGCTGCTCGAGGAACACTCCCTCGGCGGTGATCTTGCCCAGTGCCTGCCGGTCGGCGGAGCAGGAGACCGCGATGGCCACCGGGCAGGAGGCTCCGTGCCGGGGGAGCCGCACGACGCGGACGTCGTGGCAGAAGTACTTGCCGCCGAACTGCGCTCCGATGCCGAACCCTCGGGTCAGCTCGAGGACCTCCGCCTCGAGGTCGACGTCGCGGAACCCGTGCGCAGCGGGGGATCCCTGGGTCGGAAGCTGGTCGAGGTACTTGGCCGACGCGTACTTCGCCGTCTTCAGGGCGTACTCCGCGCTGGTGCCGCCGACCACGATGGCCAGGTGGTACGGCGGGCAGGCGGACGTGCCGAGGGCCCGCAGCTTCTCGTCGAGGAAGGCGAGCATCCGCTCGGGGTTCAGCACCGCCTTCGTCTCCTGGTACAGGAACGACTTGTTGGCGCTGCCGCCGCCCTTGGCCATGAACAGGAACTTGTACGCCGGGTCCGCCGCGGAGGGCGTCGAGTAGATCTCCACCTGGGCCGGCAGGTTGGACCCGGTGTTCTGCTCGTCCCACATCGTCAGCGGGGCCAGCTGCGAGTAGCGCAGGTTGAGCCGGGTGTACGCGTCGTACACGCCGCGACTGATGGCCTCGGCGTCGTCGCCCCCGGTCAGCACCCGCTCGCCCTTCTTGCCCATCACGATCGCCGTGCCGGTGTCCTGGCACATCGGCAGCACGCCGGCCGCGGCGATGTTGGCGTTCTTCAGCAGGTCCAACGCGACGAAGCGGTCGTTGCCGCTGCTCTCCGGGTCGTCGACGATGCGGCGCAGCTGGGTGAGGTGGGCCGGCCGCAGGTAGTGGGCGATGTCGTGCATCGCCTCGTCGGTGATCCGGGTCAGCGCCTCCGGCGCGACCTGCAGGAACTGCTGACCTCCGGCCTCGAAGGTCTCGACGCCCTCGTCGGTCACCAGCCGGTACTCGGTCTCGTCGGGACCCAGCGGCAGCAAGTCGGAGTAGGCGAACTCGGTCATCGTCGACGGTCCTCGGGGCTTCTCGGTGCGGCGGCCGCACGACGGTACGACCGCGGCCAGGGTAGGCGACCCGTTCTTCGTCGTGCCCGGGTGCCGTACCGTGCGGACATGACCGCCGAGCAGGGCGAGCGCCCGACGCCGGAACAGGGCGAGACCCGTCCGGACAAGCCGCTGCCCGACGCGGCCCACCTGGACGAGGACGCCGAGGCGCTCGAGGACCCGGTCCACGCCGGTGACGCGATCCACCAGCACGAGCAGCACGAGCGGCAGCAGCGACCGCCGGCCGGCTGACGGCGAGGAGACGGGAACAGCGTTGCGCGGCGGAGCGAGCAGGCGAGCAGTGGCCGCGGCGGGTCTCGCCCTCGTGCTCCTGACGGCCTGCGACCTCACCGGCGGGTCCGGTCCCGGTTCCGGGTCAGCGACCTCCGACGGCGCGAGCAGCGGGTCCGACGTCGCGCTCGAGGCCGTCGAGCAGGTCACCGTGCGGGGCAAGGCGCTGGCGACCCGGTGCGCCGGTGACAGGAAGGACCCCTCGGTGCTGCTGGTGGCCGGCTTCGACACCGCGCTGGACGACTCGTGGGACGACGTCCAGGCCCGGATCGGCAGCTTCTCCCGGGTCTGCGCGTACGACCGCCTCGGTGTCGGCGGCAGCGAGGCCGCACCCCGACGCCAGGGATTCGCGCGGATGGCCGACGACCTGGACGGCGTCGTCGACGAGCTCGGGCTGCGGCGCCCGGTCGTCCTTGTCGCCCACAGCCTGGGCGGCATGGTCGCCGTGACGTGGGCGCAGGACCACGCCGACGACCTGGCCGGGCTGGTCCTCGTCGACGCGACTCCGCCGGGCTACGTGGAGACCGCGCTCGACGTCCTGCCGACCGGTCCTGCTCGCGGCAGCGAGGTGCGTCGCGGTCTCCAGCAGCTGATGGAGCCACAACGCAACGCCGAGCACCTGGACGGCGAGGCTGCGTTCGCCGACGCCGAGGCGTTCGGCACGCTCGGCGACGTCCCGCTCATCGCCCTCACCCACAGCATCAGTGACTTCGGCGGTGAGCTGCGGCCTCGTGACGCGGCGGCCCTGGACTCGGCGTGGACCGGCGGCCAGCAGCAGTGGGCGGAGCTGTCGTCGCAGGGCCAGGTGCGTCGGGTCGACCGCGCCGGTCACTTCATCCAGCAGGACCAGCCACAGGCCGTCGTCGACGCCGTGCAGGAGGTCCTGGACGCCGGCTGACTCAGGTGGTGCCCTCGAAATCGATGGCGGAGTAGGCGCGCAGCTTGTCCAGACGGTGCTCGCTGTCGACGATCCGGATCGTCCCGCTGCGCGAACGCATCACGATGCTGTGGGTGCGGACCGTGCCGCCCCCGCCGTACCGCACGCCCTTGAGCATCTCGCCGTCGGTGATGCCGGTGGCGACGAAGAACACGTCCTCACCGTGCACCAGCTCGTCGGTCACCAGGACCCGGTCGAGGTCGTGGCCGGCGTCGAGCGCCTTCTGCCGCTCGTCGTCGTCGGCCGGCCAGAGCCGGCCCTGGATCACGCCGCCGAGGGTCTTGATCGCGCAGGCGGCGATGATCCCCTCGGGAGTGCCGCCGATGCCCACCAGCAGGTCGAGACCGGTGCCCTCGCGGGCCGCCATGATGGCGCCGGCGACGTCGCCGTCGGTGATGAACTTGATCCTGGCCCCGGTAGAGCGCACGTCCTCGACCATCTGCGCGTGCCGGGGGCGGTCCAGGATCACGACGGTGACGTCGGACGGCGACTCGTGCTTCGCCTTGGCCACCCGCCGGATGTTCTCGGCGACCGGCAGCCGGATGTCGACGACGTCCGCGGCTTCGGGGCCGGTGGCGAGCTTCTCCATGTAGAACACGGCCGACGGGTCGAACATCGAGCCGCGTGGCGAGACCGCCATCACCGACAGCGCGTTGCCCATACCCAGCGCGGTGAGGCGGGTGCCGTCGATGGGGTCGACCGCGACGTCGCACTCCGGGCCCTTGCCGTCGCCGACCCGCTCGCCGTTGAACAGCATCGGTGCTTCGTCCTTCTCGCCCTCGCCGATCACCACGACGCCGTTCATGCTCACCGTGTGGATCAGCTGGCGCATGGCGTTGACCGCCGCGCCGTCCGCGCCGTTCTTGTCGCCGCGACCTACCCAGCGGCCGGCGGCCATCGCGGCCGCCTCGGTGACCCGCACGAGTTCGAGGGCCAGGTTTCGGTCCGGAACCTCGAGCGGTGTCGCCAGCGGCTTGGGGGCGGTGGTGGGATCGGGCGTCTCGGTCATCGTGCGCAGGCTCCCTCGTCGGCGTACGTCGTGTCCGCGATCGTATCGGCGCCCCGAGCCCTGCTCCGAAAGCCGCAGATGCGGCGATGGGCAGGCTTCCATGACCCGTGGATGCGGCGATAGGGTCTGTTCTCGTGAACGTGCTCAAGATCTCCGAGGCGGCCGAGCTGCTCGGCATCAGCGAGGACACCGTCCGTCGCTGGGCGGAGGCCGGCCGGCTGGAGACGACCCGTCACCCGTCCGGCCGGCAGGGCATCGACGGGCGGGTGCTGGCCGCGGCGGCGCTGTCGCTGGCAGACACCGACGGACCGGGCGCCGTCGTCGCGCAGTCCGCGCGCAACAGGTTCCGCGGCATCGTCACCAAGGTCACCAGGGACACCGTGATGGCCCAGGTCGAGCTGCAGTGCGGTCCGCACCGGGTGGTGTCGCTGATGAGCCGGGAGGCCGCCGACGAGCTGGGCCTCGAGCCGGGCGTCCTGGCGGTGGCTGCAGTGAAGTCCACCAACGTGGTCGTCGAGATCCCGCAGGCCCGCTGATGTGGCTCGCCCGTCGCGCGGTCCGCCTCGCCCTTGTCCTGCCGATGGTCGCGTTGGCCGGCTGCGGCGGAGGCGACGGCGCGGCGGACGGCTCGGCGATCTCCGGGGAAGTCGTCGTGCTCGCGGCGTCGTCGCTGACCGAGTCGTTCACCGAGCTGGGCAGGGCCTTCGAGGCCCAGCATCCCCGCGCCGACGTGGCGTTCAGCTTCGCGGCGAGCTCCGAGCTGGCGACCCAGATCGAGCAGGGCGCTCCGGCTGACGTCTTCGCCTCGGCGAGCCTGACGACCATGGCGCTGGTGTCCGACTCCGGCGACACCGCCGACGAACCGGTCACCTTCGTCCGCAACACCCTGGAGATCGCCGTGCCGGCGGGCAACCCTGCCGGCGTCACCGGGCTGGCCGACCTGGCCAGGAAGGACCTCGTCATCGCGCTGTGCGCACCGGAGGTCCCTTGCGGTGCTGCGGCCGACAAGGTCTTCGCCGCGGCGAAGGTGACGCCGGCTCCGGACACCCTGGAGGCGGATGTGAAGGCCACCATGTCGAAGGTCACCCTCGGGGAGGTCGACGCGGCCCTGGTCTATGCGACCGACGTGCTCGCGGCCGGCGACAAGGTCGAGGGCATCGACTTCCCGGAGGCGACCGGGGCCGTCAACGACTACCCGATCGCGGTGCTCGCCGAAGCCCCGAACGCCGCGGCGGCGCAGGCCTTCGTCGACCTGGTGCGGTCGGCGGCCGGCGGCAAGGTGCTCGCCGAGGCCGGTTTCCGGCTGCCGTGAGCACCCATACCGGCGCGGTCGCGCGCCGCCCCCGGCGAACCACCGGACTTCCCGCCCCGCTGGTTCCGCTGGCAGCGCTGGCCCTGCTGTTTCTGGTCGTCCCGGTCATCGGGCTGGTGGTCCGCACGCCGTGGACGACGCTGGGCGACGTGCTCACGCGGTCGGAGTCGCTGACCGCGCTGCGGCTGTCCCTGATCTGTGCGACCTCGGCCACCTTGCTGTGCCTGGTTCTCGGGGTACCGCTCGCGTGGGTCCTGGCGCGCGGTGACTTCCCGGGCCGCAGCGTGCTGCGCGCCCTCGTCCTGGTGCCGCTGGTGCTCCCGCCGGTCGTCGGCGGCGTCGCACTCTTCGCTGCGCTCGGCCGCAAGGGACTGGTGGGCAGGCCGCTGGACGAGGCCTTCGGAATCACCCTGCCGTTCACCACCGCGGCGGTGGTCGTGGCCGAGGCGTTCGTCGCCATGCCGTTCCTCATCATCGCCGTCGAAGGCGCTCTTCGCGGATCCGACCGCCGGTACGACGAGGCAGCGGCCACGCTCGGTGCGTCCCGCTGGTACACGTTCCGCCGGGTCACCCTGCCGCTCGTCGCGCCAGGGGTGGCAGCCGGTTCGGTGCTCTGCTGGGCCCGGGCGCTCGGCGAGTTCGGCGCGACCATCACCTTCGCCGGCAACTTCCCCGGCACGACCAGGACGATGCCGGTCGAGGTCTACCTCACCCTTCAGCAGGACCCCGCCGCCGCCGTGGCGCTGTCGCTGGTCCTGCTCCTCGTGTCGGTCGGCGTGCTGGCCGGACTGAGGGACCGATGGCTGACCACCCCCACCGCGTGAGCCACGCCCAGCTCGAGGCCGAGCTCCGGGTGCGGCGCGGCACGTTCGACCTCGACCTCGCGATCGCCGTGCAGTCCGGGGAGGTGGTCGCGCTGCTCGGTCCGAACGGCGCCGGCAAGAGCACAGCGCTGCGCCTGCTGGCCGGTCTGTTGGCGGTCGACGACGGGCTGGTCCGGCTGGGCGGCCGGGTGGTCGAGGACACCGTGGCCCGGGTCCGGGTGCCACCCGAGCAGCGGGAGGTCGGTGTGGTCTTCCAGGACTACCTGCTCTTCCCGCACCTGACCGCACGGGAGAACGTGGCGTTCGGGCTGCGGGCCCGCGGCGTGCCCCGGGCCGAGGCGCGCTCGCGGGCCGACGCCTGGCTGGACCGGGTCGGGATGGCCGGGTACGCCGGCCAGCGACCGCGCCGTCTCTCCGGCGGGCAGGGGCAGCGGGTGGCTCTCGCCCGGGCGCTGGCCGCCGACCCCCGGCTGCTGCTGCTGGACGAGCCGCTCGCCGCGCTGGACGCCGGCACCCGGCTCGAGGTGCGCGCCGACCTGCGGCGGCACCTCGCCGGCTACGACGGCGCAGCGGTCGTGGTCACCCACGACGCGCTGGACGCGATGGTGCTGGCCGACCGGCTGGTCGTGCTCGAGGACGGCCGGGTGGTGCAGGAGGGCACGCCCCGGGAGATCGCGGCGCACCCGCGAACCGACTACGTGGCCCGGCTGGTCGGGCTGAACCTGCTGCGCGGCCGTGCCGTGGACGGCCGGGTCGACCTGCCGCGCGGCGAGACGCTGACCTCCGCGGGCCACGCCGACGGCGACGTGTTCGTCTCGTTCTCGCCGAGCGCCGTGGCGTTGCACCGGCGCGAGCCCGAGGGCAGCGCCCGCAACTGCTGGCCCGGGCGGGTGACCTCGGTCGAGACGCACGGCGACACCGTGCGGGTGGCGCTGGACGGCACGGTTCCCGTCGTCGCGGACGTCACGCCGCTGGCGGTCGCCGACCTGGGGCTCCGGCCCGGCTCGGAGGTCTGGGCCACGGTCAAGGCGACCGAGACCACGGTCTACCCCGCCTGACCCCGGGCCTCGCCAGGTCGGGGAGGATGGCGGGGTGAGCGACCAGCAGCCGGCCACCGCGACGGCCCCGGCGCCCGACCCGGCCCCGAGCCGCCGGCGCGGCCGGGAGACCGCGGCCGACATGGTGCGCTCGCTGCTCGTCGTCCTCGTTCTCGTCTTCGTCGTGGTGGCGCTCAACGCCCAACCGGAGCCCGATGCCGAGGCGCGGCGGATCGACTACAGCGGAGCGCTGGACCAGGCACGTGACCGGGCGCCGTACGACGTCCTGGCGCCGGTCGGGTTGCCGCGCGCCTGGCGCGCCACCAGCGCCCGCACCGGCCGGGCGGGCGACGCCTTGACCTGGCACATCGGCTTCGTCACGCCGCAGGGCGACTACGCCGCCCTGGAGCAGAGCGACGGCGGCCCGGAGGGCTTCCTCGACCATCTCGTCGGCGACGCCGATGCCGCCGGGACAGTCCGGATCGGCGGTGTCTCCGTGGCGCCGGCTCGAGGGCGGCGAGCACGCGCCGCGGGCCTTCGTGCTCGACGCGGAGCCGGTCACCACGGTGGTCGCCGGCAGCGCGTCCTGGCGGGAGCTGCGCGCCCTCGCCGCCGCGCTGCCGACCCGCTAGCCGGACCGAGCGGTCCCGCTGCCGTCGCGGGCCACGGCCTCGTCGAGCTTCGCGCGGGCGCCGTCCAGCCACTCCTGGCAGATCGCCGCCAGCGCCTCGCCGCGCTCCCACAGGGCCAGCGACTCCTCGAGCGTCGCAGCACCCGTCTCCAGCCGGCGGACCACGTCGACGAGCTCCTCGCGGGCCTGCTCGTACGTCGGTCGGGGGTCGGTCGTTTCCTCGGGCACGGCGGCCACCCTACGGCTGGACCACCACGGCGACCTCGCCCTCGGCCAGCCGGGCCCGCAGCGGGTCGCCGGCCGCGACCTCGCTGGCCCGGCGTACGACGGCACCGTCGGCGCGCTGCAGCACGGCGTACCCGCGTTCCAGGGTCGCCGCGGGAGACAGCGCGGTCACCCGGGCCCTGGTGTGCGCGAGGTTGTCGCCGGCCCGGTCCAGGGCGGCGGTGAGCACCCGTCGGCACCGGTCGCGCAGCGCCGTCACCTCCTGCTCGCGGGGGACGAGCAGGTTGTGCGGGTCGGCCATCACCGGCCGGCTGCGCAAGGAGCGCAGGCCGGCGGCCTCGCGGTCGAGCAGCCCGCGCACCGCGGCCTCGGTCCGCCGCCGGAGCTGGGCGACCCGGTCGAGCTCCTCGGCGACGTCGGGCACGACCCTCTTGGCCGCGTCGGTCGGGGTGGAGGCCCGGACGTCGGCGACCAGGTCGAGCAGCGGGGTGTCGGCCTCGTGGCCGATCGCGCTGACGACCGGGGTCCGGCAGGCCGCCACAGCGCGGACCAGCGCCTCGTTGGAGAACGGCAGCAGGTCCTCGAGCGACCCGCCGCCGCGGGTGACGACGATCACGTCCACCTCGGGGTCGGCGTCCAGACGCTGCAGCGCGGCGGTGACGTCGGTGACGGCGGTCGGTCCCTGCACCGCCACCTCCTCGACCCGGAAGCGCACCGCCGGCCAGCGCCGGCGGCCGTTCTCGACGACGTCCTTCTCGGCCGCCGACGCCCGGCCGCAGACGACGCCGACGACGCCCGGCAGGAACGGCAGCGGTCGCTTGCGGTCGGCGGCGAACAGGCCCTCCGCGGCGAGCACCGAGCGCAGGTGCTCGAGCCTGGCCAGCAGCTCGCCGACGCCGACCTGGCGGACCTGGTCGGCGTGGAGCGACAGGGTGCCGCGCGCCGCGTAGAACTGCGGGCGAGCGTGCACGACGACGTGCGCGCCCTCCGTGAGCCCGGCCGCCGGCCCGTCGAGCAGCGCCACCGAGCAGGTCACGGTCAGCGACATGTCCGCGCTGCTGTCCCGCAGGGTGAGGAACGCGGTGCGCTGGCCGGGACGCCGGGAGAGCTGGGCGATCTGCCCCTCCACCCAGACGAAGCCGAGCCGCCCGATCCACTGCGCCATCAGCTGGCTCACCTGGCGTACAGGGACGGGTTTCTCCGCCGAGGTCTCCAGTCGCCATCCGGGCAGGCTATCCGCCGGTTCGGGGCTGACCGGCACGGCGACCTACCATGGAGTGATGCGCGATCGCCCGGCAAGTCGTGTCCTGCTCGCAGCCCCTCGTGGGTACTGCGCCGGCGTCGACCGCGCGGTCATCACCGTCGAGAAGGCGCTGGAGACGTACGGCCCGCCGGTCTACGTCCGCAAGCAGATCGTGCACAACAAGCACGTGGTCGAGACTTTGCAGGACCGGGGCGCGATCTTCGTCGAGGAGAACGACGAGGTGCCCGAGGGCGCCACCGTCATCTTCTCGGCGCACGGCGTCGCCCCCGTCGTGCACGAGCAGGCCCGGGCCCGCCAGCTGCAGCACCATCGACGCCACCTGTCCGCTGGTGACCAAGGTGCACCACGAGGCTGTCCGGTTCGCCGCCGACGACTACGACATCCTGCTCATCGGCCACGAAGGCCACGAGGAGGTCGTCGGCACGACCGGCGAGGCGCCCGACCACATCCACCTGGTCGACGGCCCGGCCGATGTCGACAGCATCGTCGTCCGGGACCCGGAGAAGGTGGCCTGGCTGTCGCAGACCACGTTGTCGGTCGACGAGACGCTCGAGACGGTGCGCCGGCTGCGCGAGCGGTTCCCAGCGCTGCTCGACCCGCCCAGCGACGACATCTGCTACGCCACCCAGAATCGTCAGGTCGCCGTGAAGGACATCGCGGTCGGCGCCGACCTGGTCATCGTGGTCGGGTCGACGAACTCGTCGAACTCCGTGCGTCTGGTCGAGGTCGCCCTCGAGATGGGGGCCAAGGACAGCCGGCTCGTCGACAAGGCCTCCGAGCTCGAGGACGCCTGGCTGGACGGCGTTGCGGTCGTCGGCCTCACCAGCGGTGCCTCGGTGCCCGAGATCCTGGTACGTGGCGTGCTCGACTGGCTGGCCGAGCGCGGCTACACCGACGTCGAGGAGGTGCGCTCGGCAGAGGAGAGCGTGCTCTTCGCCCTGCCGCCCGAGCTGCGTCGCGACATGAAGGCCAAGGCCGCCGCCGACGGCTGAGTGGTGCGTCCTAGCGGCGGGCGGCCACGCGTCGGCCGATCCGCACCAGCACGACAACCACTGCGGCGACCGCACCGCCGAAGAGCAGCGGCGCCGACAGGGCCAGCGTGGTCGCGACGTCGAGGGCGACCTCACGGCTGCCGCGGTTCTGGCCGCCGGTCCGGGCGATCAGCGCGGCGGCGCCGACGAACAGCAGCGGCGGCAGCACGGCGGCGGTCGCCAGCGAGCGGAACCGCACGACGGCCGGTGCGGCGACCGCGGCCAGCAGGTAGGCCAGGCCCGTCGCGAGCCCGAGCGTGGCGTCCCGGCGGAGGTCGAGCAGGGCGCCGGCGGTGACCAGGAGGGCGGACAGTGCCACCACCGCCGGGCCGGTGACGCCTTCGGCGAGGGCGCGGCCGAGCAGGCCGGGGCCGGGCTGCGGGGGAGTAGTGACGACCACCGAGGTGGCGGCAGGGGCATCGGTCGTGGTGGTCAGCGCGGCGGACCCGGTCTCCAGCGGTGCGGCGGGCCCAGGGCCCGTCCCCGCGGTGTCGGTCGTCATCGTCACCCGAGACACGGTAAGCGGCTGGGCGGCCCGGGCCGCGACGGACACGCCCGGGGCCGCCTAGGGCAGCGAGCGCAGTGGCCGGGCGTCCTCCGGCCGGCTGACGGCGTCGAGCAGCTCGGGGGCATTGAGCGGCCGGGGGACCGAGTCGAGTGGCGTCGGGGCGCGGAGGCTCGGCGTCGGTGACCTGCAGGTCGGCCATCCGACGAGCCTGGGTGAGCACGGTGCGCTCGAGCGAGCCGACCATGGCGTTGTAGTCCTCGACGGACCGTGACAGCCCTCGGCCGACCTTGTCGACGTGGTCGCCGAGCTTGCCGAGCCGCCGGTAGAGCTCACGGCCGATCTCGAAGACCGAGCGGGCGTTGGCCGTCAGCGCCTCCTGCTGCCAGGAGTAGGCGATCGTGCGAAGCATCGCGATCAGCGTTGTCGGGGTGGCGATCAGCACCTTCGCCGCCATCGCATCCTCGAGCAGCTGCGGGTCGCGCTCCAGTGCCGGCGCCAGGAACGAGTCGCCCGGGACGAACAGCACGACGAACTCCGGCGTCGGCTCGAAGGACCGCCAGTACTCCTTGGCCGCCAGGCCCTTGACGTGCTCCCGCAGGTGCCTGGCGTGAGCCAGCATCCGGGCCTCCACCCGATCGGGGTCGCGGGACTCGGCGGCATCGAGGTAGGCAGCGAGGGAGACCTTGGCGTCGACCACGACCTGCTTCCCGCCGGCCAGCCGGACCACCAGGTCGGGACGGAGGACTCCGTGGTCGGTGGTCACCGTCGCCTGCTCGGTGAAGTCGCAGTGCTCGACCATCCCGGCCAGCTCGACGACCCGCCGCAGCTGCATCTCGCCCCACCGGCCGCGGGCCTGCGGTGCCCGCAGGGCATGCACCAGGGAGGACGTCTGGTCGCGCAGGTCCTCGCCGGTGGACCGCATGAACCCGACCTGCTCGGACAGCGCGGCGTAGGCCGACACCCGGGCGGTCTCGAGCTCGCGCAGGTGGGTCTCGACCTTCCCGAGCGCCTCGCGCAGCGGAGCCACCGTGACCGCGACGTCGTCGCGGCGGTGGGCCGCCGAGTCGGACACAGCCAGCCGCTCACGCAGCAGCCGCACCTCGGCCTCGGCGGCCGCGCCGCGGGAACGGGCCACCAGCCAGCCGACAGTGACCCCGAGCACCAGACCCATGAGCAGCAGAACGATCTCCATGCCCGCAGGGTCGCGCAGACCCCGGACACAACCCCGCAGCGACACCAGTTCGCGGGCCGGTCGCGACTGCCTATGCCATGACGGCGGTCGGCGCGGCCTGACGCGTCCTTGCGGCTGCGCCCGAACCGCAGGTACAGCGACGGAAGGACGAAGAGGTTGAGCAGGGTCGAGGTGAGGAGGCCACCCAGGATCACGATGGCCATCGGGTGCTCGATCTCGTGGCCGGGGATGCTGCCGGCGACCGCGAGGGGGACCAGCGCCAGACCGGTGGCGCAGGCGGTCATCAGGATGGGCGCCAGGCGCTCCATCGCACCGCGCAGGACGAGCTCGGGGCCAAACGTCTGACCCTCCTCGCGTTCCAGCCGCTGGAAGTGGCTGATCATGAGGATCCCGTTGCGTGCCGCGATCCCGAAGACGGCGAGGAAGCCGACCAGGGACCCGAGGGACAGCACCCCGTCGCCGAACCAGACAGCCAGTACGCCACCGACGAGAGCCATCGGCAGCAGCAGGAAGGTCAACGCCGCGAGCCGGAAGCTGCCGAAGGCGGCCTGCAGCAGCAGGAGGATCGCCGCGAGGGCCGCGAGACCGAACAGGGACAGCCGGTCCTGCGCGGCGTTCAGCTCGGTGGACTCACCGATCACCTCTGCGTGGTACCCGGTCGGGAACGCGACCCCCTCAAGGCGCTCCTCGACGGACTCCACGACCGCGCCCAGGTCTCCGCCCGAGACGTTGGCGCCGACGTCGATGACCCGTGACTGCTGGTTGCGCAGGACGGCGTTAGGTGTCGGCCCCATCCGGACGTCCGCCACGTCCTTGAGCAGGACCCGGCCACCGCTCGGTGTGTCGATCGACATGTTCTCGACGTCGGTGAGGCTGTCCCGCGCCTCGGGGATCGACGTCACGTGGAGGTCGTACGCACGGCCGCCGGCATAGATGTCGCTGACTTCCTCGCTCGCGATCATCGTCGAGGCCTGACGGCGGATCTCACCGGGCGTCAGCCCGTGCGCCCGGGCAGCCGCCAGGTCGGGCTCGACCTCGATGTGCGGCAGGTCCGTCTGAAGCGAGGCATGGGCGTCGATCACGCCGTCGATGTCGGCGATCTGTTCCGCGATGGTGTGCGCCGTCTCGCGCAGCGTGGCGAGGTCCGGGCCGTAGATCCGGACGACGATCGACTCGCTGGTGCCGGTGAGCACCTCCTTGATCCGCTCGCGGAGATACGTCTGGACGTCGCGGTAAAGACCCGGATACTCCTCGACCGTCTTGTGCACCGACTTCAGGGTGTCGTCGTAGTCCACGCCCGGCTCGACGCTGATCCAGTTCTCGCCGAAGTCCACGCCGTAGACCTCGTCGGCGAGCAGCGCCTGCCCGATGTGCGCGCCGCAGTTGCGCACCCCCGGGATCTCCTGGAGGTCCTTGCAGGCCGCGACGGAAACCCGGTACTCCTCCGGGGCGGAGGTGCCTGGCTGGCTCAGCCAGTGCATCAGGAAGTCACGCTCTTTGAAGTTGGGAAGCAGCTGGTTGCCGAGAGTCGGGAAGGCCAGTGCCCCAGCCACCGTGAGGGCGAGGGCGGTCGCCATCGCCGGGCTCGGGCGGCGCAGCAGCGGTGTGAGCACCGCCCGGTAGCCGCCCTTGAGCACCCGCAGCAGCGGTGACTCGCGCCGGACCAGCTTGCCGCGCGAGAGCATGAGCAGGCACAGCGCGGGTGTCAGTGTCAGGGCGACGACCATCGAGACGAGCACGGCCAGCGCATAGGAGAGCACGAGTGGCTGGAAGAACGACCCTGACAGTCCCTCCAGGAACAGCACCGGCACGACCGCGACAACGTTGATGAGGGTTGCGTACGTGATGGCGGTCCGGACCTCCACCGATGCGTCCAGGACGATCTTGAACGTCGAGGTGTCCCACCCCTCGGCCTTGGCCTGGCGCAGTCGTCTCACGATGTTCTCGACGTCGATGATGGCGTCGTCGACCACCACGCCGATGGCGACCACCAGCCCGGCCAGCACCATCACGTTGACCGTGATCCCTTGGGCGTCGAGGACGAGCAACGCGGCAACCAGCGACAGCGGGATCGCGATGAGGCTGATGAATGCTGTCCGCCACTCGAAGAGGAACGCGATGATGATCAGCATCACGAGCAGGATGCCGAGATACATCGCCTTGGTGAGGTTGTCGATGGACTGCTCGATGAACGTGGCAGGCCGGAAGATCGTGGTGTCGACCTCGATGCCGGGCAGCCCGGGAGCCATCTTCTCCATGGCCTGCTCGACGCCGCGGGTCACCTCCATGGTGTTGGCGCCGCGGAACTTCTGGATGATGAGCATCAGGCCCTCGCCGTCGTTGATGACGGCGTCGCCCCAGATCGGCCCGGAGTCGACGAGGACCCGACCCATGTCCTCGAGCCGCAGGGTCTTGCCGTCGCGCTCGACGACGGGCACCTTGGCGAGGTCTTCAGCTTCCGTGATGGGCTGGACGTGCCGGACGTTCATTCGCGCGTCGCCGGCCTCGATGAAGCCGCCCGTGCCCACCACCGCGCCGTCGGAGTACCGGAGCAGGCCGGCGTCGAGGGCATCCGAGCCGGCGTCCATGACCTGCTGCAGGGTGACGCCGTGCTCGGCGAGCTTGGCCGGGTCTACCTGCACGTGGCGCTGCGGCAGCCGCTCGCCATAGATGTTGACCTGGGCCACGCCCTGAACGCGCAGCAGGCGCGCCCTGATCTTCCAGTAGGCGACGGTCGACATGTCGATCAGGTTCAGGTTCTCGGAGGTGAGACCGATCTTCATGATGCGGCTGGTCGCCGACAGCGCCGGCATCATGTAGGGCGGGCTAGCCCATGTCGGCAAGCGTGGCGGTCGTCCCGGAGAGGCGCTCGGCCACCAGCTGTCGGGCCAGGAGCTCGTCGGTCCCCTTGCCGAAGATGAGCCGGATCGAGGACAGCTGCGCCACCGACTTGGAGCGCATCTCCTTCAGGCCCTCGATGCCGCTGAGCTGTTCCTCGATCGGGACCGTGATCAGCTGCTCGACCTCGTTGGACGAGTTGCCGAGGGCGATGGTCTGGATCTCGACCTGGGGCGGCGCGAACTCCGGGAAGACGTCGACCTTGGTGTTCGGGATCTCGGCGAACCCGAGCACCAAGAGTGCGGCGGCGGCGAAAACCACAAGCCACCGGAACCGCAGGCTCTTACCGACGATGTGACGCATCAGTGGACCTCCCCGCCCATTTCGCCCATTTCAGTGCCCGCCGGCGATCTCGAGCTCAGCGCCCCATACCTCAGCTGCCCCGACGGTGACGACGTTGGTTCCCGGATCGAGTCCGTCAGTCAGCAGTACCGAGTCCCCTTCGATGCGGTCCACGGTGACCTGCGTGCGAAGAAACGTCAGGTCGTCAGTGGCTGTGTAGACGTGCGGGGCGCCCTGACCGTCGTAGATGAGCGCTGCGTACGGCACGACGGTTTGCCCGCCGACCTGGCGTCGCCGGCACCGTCGTGAGGTCGACCTGCTCGGCCCCGATCTTGGTGAACGTCACCTCGGGGACGTCCGAATCCGCGACCTGCTTGACGTGCGAGGGCTCGTAGCCGCTGCTGTACGACGCGACCTCGGCCTCGCTGGCAGCCGGAGAGCAGCGACGTCAGGGCGACCAGTGCCAGCGCCGCGACGACGGTGCCGCCGGGCAGCCGGGTCACTTCACCGCCTCCTCGGGCGACACCACGGTCGCGGCCGTGCGCTGCCTCGGCCACGCAGCCGCCGGCTCGCGGCCGGGCTCGAGGTCGATCCGCTCGTCCTCAGTCCGGCGCTACCGGTCGCAGCCGGCGCCAGGTGGAGGTACAAGGCGGGAACGATGAACAGCGTCACCACGCACGCCGTGACCAGGCCGCCAATGCATGACCAGCGCCATCGGATGCAGCAGCTCCAGCCCTGGCCGGCCACCCAGCACGGCGACGGGCAGCAGCGAAGGCCGCCAGCGCCGCGGTCGTCGTGATGACGGGCACGAAACGCTCCGCAGCGACGCCGTGGACGACCCCTTCGCGTGCGTCCTCGCCGCGTCCCTCACGGGCCTGCATGTCGGTGACCAGGGCAATGCTCGTCCTGGTCGCCAGTCCGAGCACGGCGAGGAGCCCGAGCAGCGAGCCCAGGGACAGCTCGGCGCCGTCGATGAGCGCCACTACCAGCCCGCCGACCAGGCTGAGCGGAACGGTGACGATGATCAGACCGGCGAGCCGCCAGCTTCGGAACGCTGCCTGCAGCAGCAGGAAGGCTGCGCCATTGCCGCGCGAGCGCGAACCCAGCGACCCGACCGACACCGATCTCGCTCGACGTCGAGTCGTCCAGCACCTCGGCGTGGTACTCCAGCGGCAGTGCCACCTCGGCGAGCCGACTCTCGATGTCTGCAGCGACGTCGCCCACGCTGCGGCCGCTGACGTCGGCCACGACGTCCAGCCGGCGCGAGACGGCGTCCCTGCGGATGACCGCCGGGGAGTCGACGACGCGGACGTCGGCGACCTGGCCCAGGGTCACGTGGCCGCCGTCCGGGCGGTCGATCAGGAGGTCCCGTACGCTCTCGACGCTCCCGCGGATGCTGGGTGCACCCTGGACGACGACGTCGAAGACCTTCTGCTCCTGGAAGATGCTGCCGACCTGGATGCCCTGCAACAGCGTGGCCTCCGCGCGGCGCACCGCACCCGGGGTGATGCCGAAGGTCTGTGCGCGGTCGAGGTCCACCTCGATCTCGACGATGGGCTGCACGAGCGGGGCATCGACGACGGGGTCCACGACACCGTCGACATTCGCCATCAGCTTCTGGATCCGGTCAGCCTCGTCGCGGAGGATCTCCTGGTCCTGGCCGAACAGCCGGACGACGAGTGGGTGCTCGACACCGGTCAGGACGTCGAGGTCCCGGCCCGTTGACCTGGTTCTCGCCGTTCATCAGTGCGCCCACGTCACGGAGGTTCTCGGTCGAGTAGGTGACGACCTCGGTGTCGACGTCCTGGACGTCGCGACGGCGGCGTCGATCGCGTCGCGGGTCGCGTCGTAGTCGGCGCCCGACTCGAGGTTGACCCAGACGTCGGCCTGGTTGACGTCGACGACCCGGTCGCCGGTGACGGCGCGGCCGACATGGGCACCCACGTTGTTGACCCCGGGAACGTCCTGGAGCTTCCGGGCCACCTCGGTGGCGATGTCGGTCATGCGCAGGTTGGAGGTGCCGGGCTGCCCGTCCAGCCGCACCAGGACGTCCCGGTCCTGGAACGTCGGGATCAGCGACAGACCGAGGAACGGTATCGCCGCGGCGGCGAGGAGGACACAGACGCCGGCCACGACCAAGGACGCCGCGCAGCCCACCGGTGAAGCGCCTCAACGCAGAGCGGTAGCCCGCCCCGACCCGACCGAACCCGGGCGAGCGGTCGCTGCTCGGCTGCCACCGTGCGAACAGCGTCGCGGTGAGCACCGGCGTGACGGTGAGAGCGACCAGCATCGCAGCGATGACTGCGACGACATAGGCCAGTACCAGCGGGGCGAGGAACGCGCCTGGCCGGCCACCCATCACCGCGACCGGCACGATGGCCAGCAGCACGATCATCGTCGCGTACAGTCAGCGGGCGGCGGATCTCCGCGATCGCGTCCCGGACCACGGACGTGACTGACCAGGAGTCGCATCGCTGGCCTTGTGCTCGCGCAGGCGACGGACGACCCGGTCGGTGGGTGTGATCGCCTCGTCGACCACGACCGCCACACCCGCCGCGAGCCCGATGAGAGCGATGGCGTTGAACCCCTGCCCCATGAACGTCGAGCAGCAGCCCGGCCACGACGAGCGACAGCGGGCACGGCGACGACCGCGACGAGGACCGCCGCCAGTGGAAGCGCAGCGCCAGAAGGACCAAGAGCATCAGCAGCGCGCCCACGACTACCGCGAGACCTGAGGTTGTCCATCGCAGCGTCGATGTAGGAGGCGGGCCGGAAGACTCGATGTGTCGGTGCGCATCCCCGACAGCCCAGGTCGAAGGTCCTCGAGAGCGGACTCGACGCCGTCGGTCACCTCGGCTGTGCTGATGCCCGGGAACTTCTCGACGACCAGGACGAGCCCTGGACCGCCCGCGACGACGGCGTCGCCGATCAGCGGCTGGTGGTCGACGATCGATGTCCGCGACGTCGGAGAGTTGCAGTCGTCCGCCCGTGCCGTCGACCGGCACCTTCCCGAGCTCGGCCGGGTCCGCGATCTTCTCGAGGATGTGCCGCACCTGAAGACGCTGCTGCGGGGACTCCACGAAGCCGCCGGTGCCCGGCGTGGACGCCTCCAGGAACGTCAGCGGGGAGACGACCTGTGCGTTGCCTGCGGAGCGGATGACCTGGTTGAGCGTGACGCCCTGCTCACGCAGCCGCTGCCGGGTCGACCTGGACCTGCAGCTGCTGGTCGCGGAAGCCCCAGACCGAGACGTTGGCGACGCCGGGCACGCCGAGCAGGCGGGGCTTGACCGTCCACCGCGCGATGACCGACTGCTCGATCGGGGTGAGCTTCTCCGACGCCAGAGCCCGATCATAAGCACCCGGTTCGACGACGACAGCGGCTGCAGCAGGGTCGGGGGCTTCGACACGTTGGGCAGCGCGTGCGCCTGCGTGAGCCGCTCCTCCACCAGTTGACGCGCCCGGTAGATGTTGGTGCCCTCGGCGGAACACCATCACGATCGACGACAGGCCGGCGACCGAGTCGGATCGGATCACCTCGATGCCCTCGACACCGTTGAGCAGGTCCGCCTCGAGCGGGACGGTGATGAGCTGCTCCACCTCGTCGGCCGACAGCCCGAGGGCCTCGGTCTGCACCTCGGCGTACGGCGGTGTGAACTCCGGCAGGACGTCGACCGGGGCGCTGCGCAGCTGCGCGACGCCGAACACGAGGACGGCTGCGGCAATTCCGAGCACAATGAGTCGGAAGTGCAGTGCACCACGAAGCAGAACGCGCATGTGTCCTACACCCCCACAGGATCGCGAGACCCGGATACTTAGAGAACACTTAGGAACCTGGGCAACGGTGCGCTGGCGACGTCGACCCGTCAACCTGCGAATGACGTACGGAAGAGTGGTCAATGCGTGTACTTCTGGTGGAGGACGACGCCAAGCTCGTGCGCGCGTTACGCCGCGGTCTTGGCCGTGAGGGCTATGAGATCGACGTCGCACGAACCGGCACCGACGGACTCGCGAAGGCCTTGGTGGGGGAGTACGACGTCCTCGTCCTGGACCTGATGCTCCCGGGTTTGGACGGTTTGACGCCTGTGCGAGCAGCTCCGGCTCGCCGACAACTCTGTTCCGGTGCTGATGCTGACTGCACGCAGCAGCGTCTCGGACCGAATCCGTGGGCTCGACCACGGGGCCGACGACTACCTCGTCAAGCCGTTCGACTTCGGCGAGCTGTTGGCTCGGCTCCGGGTGCTCGTCCGTCGCGGCCCGTCGACCCATCCCCGGGTCATCGAAGTCGGCGAGCTGCACGTCGACTCCTCGACCCGGCTGGTCTCGCGGGCGGGCCAGCAGGTCGAGCTGACCGCACGGGAGTTCGACGTGCTCGAGGTGCTTGCCCGCAACGCCGGCCAGCTGGTCTCGCGCCGCCAGCTCCTCCACGAGGTGTGGACGGACGAGTACCAGGGGTCGCCCAACATCGCCGATGTCTACATCGGCTACCTGCGAAGGAAGCTAGAACGCCCGCGCGGACGCCGGTTGATCCGTACTGTGCGAGGCAAGGGATTCCTGTTGGAGCTGCCATGAGCCTGTCGATCCGGGTCCGGATGGCCCTCTGGTACGCCCTCGTGCTCGCGACCATGATCGCGCTCCTCGGGTCGTACCTGGTCGTTCAGCTCAGGGCAGACCTGCGCCAGGCGATCGACGAGGACGTTCGGGTGGCGTCGGCGACGATCACCCGGACGTTCATCGAGGACCTCCAGGACCAGGATGGCGACGAGGTCGATCTCGCAGCACACCGAGCAGCTGGAGGAGTTCCTCGATGCGGCGGCTGCGAGTGTTCCGCCGTCGGACGGAGCCCAGCTGCTCGACGCACAGGGCGAGGTGCTGGCCGGTTTCGGTGTGGCAGCCGGTGCGGCCCCGCTGGTTCGCTCGATCGGTTCAGGCCGCCGCCCGGTCGGGGGGTGACGACGTGTTCCAGGCCCGCCTGGGCGACGCCAACCAGCGCTTCCGGATCAGCGCCACCTCCGTCCGGTTCGACGACCAGGACATGGTGCTCGTGGTCGCCCTGAGTCTGCAGCGGGCCGAAGAGGCGGTAGGCCGGCTCCTGTTGTTGCTCCTTCTCGCCGGGCCGGCGGTGCTGGCCGCCACCACGCCGGCGGCGTACTGGCTCGCCCGGAAGGCTCTGCGCCCGGTCGAACGGATGACCTCGGATGCCCAGCAGATCGGCGCCGGTCAGCTGCACGATCGGGTCGCCGTGCCTGCCTCCGACGACGAGGTGCGGAGCCTGGCGGTCACCCTCAACGCCATGCTCGCGAGGATCGAGCAGGGCGTGATGAACAAGCACCGGCTGGTTGCCGACGCGTCGCACGAGCTCCGGACGCCGCTCGCCGTCATGCGCGCCGAGCTCGACGTCAGCCTCCGCGGTGATGACCTGCCACCCGCGGCCCGTGAGGTGCTCGAGAGTGCCCGTGAGGAGGTCGACCGGGTGAGTCGAGCGGTCGACAACCTGCTGGCGCTGGCGGCAGTGGAGGAGGGAAAGCTCCAGCTGCTCACGATCACGCTCGACCTCCGCGAAGTCGTCGAGCAGGCGGCTCGCCCGCTGCGACTCCTGGCCGTGGCCAAGGAGGTCACGCTGTTCGTCGACGGCGACCCGTGCGAGGTCCAGGCCGACTCGCAGCGTCTGCACCTGGCCATCACCAACCTCATCGAGAACGCGATCAAGTTCACCGAGCCGGGCGGCAGCGTCCGCGTCAGCAGCTGGCGGCGCGACGGCCAGGCCGGCGTCACGGTCTCCGACGAGGGCCCGGGCATCTCCGACGAGGACCGCAAGCATCTGTTCGACCGCTTCTACCGCGCCGACGGCGATCCGAGCCACCCGCGGGCCGGCAGCGGCCTCGGCCTGGCGATCTGTCATGAGATCGCGCTGGCGCACGGCGGCTCGATCCGGGTCGACGACGGGGCGAACGGCGGCAGCACGTTCACCTTCGCCCTTCCGGGATGGCGGGTACAGCCCGTCGCGGACGACCGGGCGACCCCGGCAAGCGCAGATCCCCGTGGCAGCCTGCCCATCGACCGGGTCGGGCTCTAGCGCGACACCAGCACGCATCCGCGCTGCATCTCGGGCAGACGACGTACAGCCGTAGTTACAAGCGACCATTGATGAGTCGGTGGTGTTCGGCATACAAACAAAGGGCACCGTCCGCAGTCATCGTCGCTGGCGGTGCGTACCTGCCAGGGGGCGGCCATGTGGTGCAGGAATCGACGTGTGCAACCAGACTGCGTTCGCGCGTGCCGTCGGGAGTCGACGGCGTGCCGACCACCGACAGTGTCGAGCGGCCCGCGAGCCCATTGCTGGTGGGCCGCTGCACCGAGTCGTGCGGTCGCGCCGCCGAGCCGCGCGTCACGAGGGGACGCCGTCATGATCGCCGGTCGGCACATGGAAGCGACGATGTCCCGACGTCCAGTCACCTCGGCGGCCGTCGTGCTCGCCGTCGCGGTGGGGGGGTGTGGGCCGTCAACCAAGGCGGCGGGGCAAACGCTGCGCCGGGCGACGTCGTCACCATCGACCGCGGGACGATCTCGGTGACCGTCGGGGGAGTCGGTCGCGTCGCGACCCTGACCGACGCGGCCCGCCAGGCCGTGCCGACCTCTGGCGGTGACGCGGCAGTCGACGCCGGCGGGTCCGGCGGTCTCCGAGGCTGTCTTCTCACCGGTGACCGGGCATGTGACCGCGCTCTTCGTCAAGGTCGGGGACGAGGTCGAGGCCGGCGAGGCGCTGGCCGAGATCGCCGACGACGGTGCGGCCGAAACAGCAGTGATCCAGGCCCGGCACGAGCTCGCCTCGGCCGAGCTCGACCTGGCGCAGAAGAAGGTCCAGGATCCGACCCGTGGCCTGCCTCCGACGCCGGAAGAGCTGGCGCTCGCCCGGGAGTCTCGTCGTCGCGGCCAAGGCCCAGCTGTCCCGGCTGACCGGTAGCCCGCAGAAGGCCGACCTCGCCACCGCCCAGCAGGAGGTCGCCACAGCGGCAGCGGACCTGGAGGCCGCGCGTGCGGCCAAGGACAGTCATCCCCACGCTGTCGCGGCCGCCGAGGAGGCCGTCATCGCCGCCGAGCGCAAGCTCCAGCTGCTCAGCGGTGCCCCCGACCCGGCGGATTCGCCGCGGCCCAGCTCGACGTAGCGCAGGCCCAGCTCGAGCTGGAGACGCTGCAGCGCCCGGCCGCTGGCCCCACTGCGGCTCAGGTGGCTGCGGCTGACGCAGTCATCGCAGCCGCGACGGCGGCGCTGGCAAACGCGGAGGCGCCTCGGCGTCGCGGCGGGCATCGCCCTGGCGCAGGCAGACCTGGCCCGGGCCCTAGCGGATCGCGAGGCGCTCAACCAGCCGGCCGTCCCGCCGACCGCGGCGGCGCTGTCTGCGGCACGGCTCGCGGTGACCGCCGCGCAGAGCAGGCTGGACCGGCTGCACCGCCCGCCGGCCGACACGGTCAGCACCGCACGCGCCGAGCTGGCCAAGGCCAAGGCGGACCTGGCGACCGTGCGCGGTTCCGGCGGCAAGGCCGCAGCGGCGGCCGAGTCGGCGGTCGCAGCGGCCGAGAGCCGGCTGGCGCGCGCTCCTCGACCCGCCGCCCGAGGTGTTGTCGGCTGCGAAGGCCGATGTCGCGCGAGCGGGGGCCGACCTGGCCGTCCTGCGCCAGCGGGGAGCTCCGGCGACCAAGACCGAGCTGGCCCTGGCCGGCCTCCGGGTCAGGGTGGCGACCGAACAGGTGCGTCTCGCCCGTCGCCTCGAGGACCGGCTGGTCGTTCGAGCGCCGGCATCGGGCACGGTCACCAGCCTGCTGACCGACGTCGGCGCGGCCGTTGACGCCACGACGCCGCTCGCCCGGGTCCAGGACCTGGACAACCTGGTGGTCAACGTGGCATTGACCGAGTTCGACGTGAGCCGTACGACGATCGGGGCGGCGACACGGATCGGCGCGGACGCGCTGGGAGGGCAGCAGTTCACCGGCAAGGTCATCGACGTCGCTCTCACGGGAGCGGACAGCGGCGGCGTCGTCACCTTCCCCGTCATCATGTCGATCGACGAGCCGACCGGGCTCCGCCCGGGGATGAGCGTCAGTGCGCGCGTCCTCACCGCGAGCGTGGCGGACGCCGTCCGGCTCCCGCTGAAGGCCATCCAGGACCGGGAGGGACGAACCGCGACGGTCTCCGTGCGGACCAGATCCGGCGATGTCCAGGAGCGCGAGGTCCGGCTGGGGCTGGTCGGCGGTGCGTACGCCGAGGTCCGGTCCGGACTACGGGTGGGCGACAAGGTGGTCCTGCCGGCCTCCGATGAGGCGTGATGGTCATCCGGACCTCGGCGCTGCGCAAGCGCTTCGAGTCGGCCGCGGTTCCGGTCGAGGCGTTGCGTGGCGTGGATCTGAACGTCGAGCGCGGGGAGTTCCTCGTCATCATGGGTCCGTCTGGCTCCGGCAAGACCACGTTGTTGTCGATCCTCGGCTGCCTCGAGCCACCCACGTCCGGTGAGTACTGGCTCAGCGGGCAGGACGTCGCACGCTTTGACGAGCGCGAGGCGGCGCGGGTTCGCAGGGAACGGATCGGATTCGTGTTCCAGGGGTTCAACCTGCTGGGTCGCTCCACGGCGGTGGAGAACGTGCAACTGCCGCTCGTGTACATGGGGGTGCCCAAGCAGCAGCGACATGCGCGGGCGATGGCCGCGTTGACCGCGGTCGGGCTGGCCGACCGGGCGGATCACTTGCCGAGCCAGCTCTCCGGGGGCCAGCAGCAGCGGTGCGCGGTGGCTCGGGCCATCGTCATCGGTCCCGACGTGATCCTGGCCGACGAGCCGACCGGGAACCTCGACTCCCAGAGCGCGGACGAGGTTCTGGACCTGCTGTCCAAGGTGCACGATGCAGGTGCCACTGTCGTGACGGTCACGCACTCGCTCGAGGTGGCAGAACGCGGGACCCGGATCGTGCACATGCTGGACGGCCGGATCGATGCCGAGGAAGCCCGCGTCCGGGGGGCGCACCGAACGGTCGCCGGGCCCCAGCCGGTAGCGCCATGAACCCCCGGGAACAGGTCGGGCTCGCCCTGCGGGCGTTGCGCACCAACTGGTTGCGCGGTGTGCTGACCACGCTGGGAGTCGTGATCGGAGTCGCGTCCCTGGTGGCCTTGACGGCGATCAGCGCCGGCGCCCGGGCGGGCGTGGAGGACGACCTCGACCGATTGGGTCCCAACATCATCATCCTCGACGGCGAGTTCGTCATACAGCCGGACGGGAGGGAGTCGTTGACCGACCGGACCCTCAGCCAGGGCGACCTCGATGCCGTCGCCGCGCTGCCGGGCGTCACGGGCGTAGCCCCACGGCAGAACGTCGAGGGTCTGGGCGTCTCTTCGGGTCGGGTTCAGGCGAGCGCAGTCGTCTCCGGCATCACCTCGCTGTACCAGCGGATGCACAACTACGCGCCCGGACAAGGCCGGCTGCTCTCGCCCGACGACGCCCGCTTCGGGCGACAGGTCATCGTCCTCGGCGAGAAGCCGGCCGGGCGGCTGTTCCCGGGCCAGAGCGCTGTGGGCCGCACGGTCCGGGTGCTCAACCGGGAGTTCGTGGTTGTCGGCGTGTTCACCCGCAAGGGAACCCTGGGCGACGAGAACCTCGACAACCAGGCTTTCGTGCCGTTGACGGTGGCCAAGCGAGTGCTCTTCGGGGGCGAGCTGGTGCGCTCGGCTTCGGTCCAGGCCGCGAGTGCGGCCCTCGTTCCGCAGGTGATGGACTCCATCGACGAGCTGCTGCTCGAGCGGCATCACATCCTGCCGGGTCGCGGTGAGGACTTCGGGACGGAGGACCAGACCGAGATCATCACGACGGCGCAGGCCGCGACGTCCACGTTCGAGACGCTCACCCTCGGGCTCGGGGCCATCGCCCTCATCGTCGGCGGGATCGGGATCATGAACATCATGCTCGTCTCGGTCACCGAACGGACCCGGGAGATCGGGATCCGCAAGGCGGTGGGTGCCGAGCCGGGTCACATCCAGCGCCAGTTCCTGATCGAGGCCTTGGCGCTGTGCGCAGCCGGTGGCGTCATCGGTCTCGGCGTGGGTGTCGGCAGCGCGCAGATCGTCAGCAACCTGGCCGACTGGCCGAGCCTGATCAGCCCGGTGTCACTGCTGACGGCTCTGGGCACCTCGTTCGTCGTGGGGCTCGTGTTCGGCTACTACCCGGCCCGGCGAGCGGCACGGATGCCGGCCGCGGTGGCCATGCGCGTGGACTAGCACGCGGCCGAGCTTGTCGCCGACAGCCGCGATTCGGCCAGGCGCGCCGGCCGCCGTACCCTTGACGCCCGTGACCCTCACCATCGGGATCGTCGGGCTCCCCAACGTCGGGAAGTCGACCCTCTTCAACGCCCTGACCAAGAACGACGTCCTCGCTGCGAACTACCCGTTCGCCACTATCGAGCCGAACGTCGGTGTGGTCGGTGTGCCTGACCCGCGACTGGCCACGCTGGCCGGCATCTTCGGCTCGGCCCGCCAGCTGCCGGCCACAGTGTCCTTCGTCGACATCGCCGGAATCGTGCGCGGGGCGTCGGAGGGTGAGGGCCTGGGCAACAAGTTCCTCGCCAACATCCGCGAGAGCGACGCCATCTGCCAGGTCATCCGCGCCTTCCGCGACCCGAACGTGGTGCACGTGGACGGCGACGTGTCGCCGAAGTCCGACATCGAGACCATCAACACCGAGCTGATCCTGGCCGACCTTCAGACGATCGAGAAGGCGCTGCCGCGGCTGGAGAAGGAGTCGCGGCTCATCAAGGACAAGAGCAAGACGTCCATCGTGGCCGACGTGGTCACTGCCCAGGAGCTGCTGCAGGGCGGGACCACGCTGTACGCCGGTGCAGCGGCCGCCGGCATCGACCTCGACGACCTTCGCGAGCTGCACCTGCTGACCGCCAAGCCGTTCCTCTACGTGTTCAACGTCGACGAGGACGAGCTGGGCGACGAAGCATTCAAGGACGAGATGCGCGGGCTGGTCGCACCGGCCGAGGCGATCTTCCTGGACGCGAAGATCGAGTCCGAGCTCTCCGAGCTGCCCGACGACGAGGCGCTCGAGCTGCTGCAGTCCCTCGGCGCGGAGGAGTCCGGCCTCGACCAGCTGGCGCACGTCGGCTTCCGGACGCTGGGTCTGCAGACCTACCTGACCGCCGGGCCCAAGGAGTCGCGGGCCTGGACGATCCCGGTCGGGGCGACCGCTCCGCAGGCCGCGGGTGTGATCCACACCGACTTCCAGCGCGGCTTCATCAAGGCCGAGGTCGTCTCGTTCGGCGACCTGGTCGACGCCGGCTCGATGGCCGACGCGAAGTCCCGCGGCAAGGTCCGCATCGAGGGCAAGGACTACGTCATGCAGGACGGCGACGTCGTGGAGTTCCGCTTCAACGTGTGATGGGCTGCGAGGACATGGTCCCTGGGCCGGCGGACTGCGGCGCTGAAGGTCCATGTTCAACACACGCGAGCGAGATGCACCCATGCTTGGGCCTCCGTCGTCATCTGCGTGACGCATCACGCTGACGAGGCGGACGAACCCAATGTCACTCTGGCTGTATGTCGGGTCCGTGGCGCCAGGGCGCCGAACTGCCTACCTGCGGGTTGCGGCTCCGTGATCTGCCTGCGGAGCTCTGAGCCGACGCAGGCTCTTGTCGAGTCGTCGAGACGGTTGCGAGCTGTCTTCAGCGTTCGTAGACCTCGCGGCGGTGAGCCACTCGGAGAACGAGGACGATCAGACGGTCGTCCTCGACTGTGTACACAATCCGGTAGTCGCCCACGCGCGCTCGCCAACGGCCTTGTTCACCGCCCCGGAGAAGCTTGACGCCAGGGGGCCGGGGGTCGACGGCGAGGAGTTCGATCGCGCCGATGACGCGGAGTCGTGTCTTCTTCTCGATCTTGGCGATCGACTTCGCCGCCGAGGTCGAGATCTCGACCGTGTAGGTCATGCCAGCCCGAGGTCGGCCTTGACCTTGGCCCACGGAATCGTCGGGGTACCGGCCATGATTTCGGCCATGACCGCGTCGGCGGCCGCGAGATCCTCGGCGTCCTCGTCGGCCTCCATGAGTCGCTCGTACTCGGCCGTGCTGATGACGACGGCCTGACGCTGGCCGCGCTTGGTCAGGAAGACGGGTTCGTGCGCAGACGTCTCGACGAGCTCGCTGAACCGCTCACGTGCCTCGGTGACGGGCATCTCAGTAGCCATACGTCAACTGTACGTCTCAGATCCTGAAGTGTACAGAGAAAGAGTGTGGATCGGAGGGGCGGCGCGAGGTGAATCGGGTCGAGCGCACGTTCCTCCAGGCGCAGCTCAAGACATGTGGCTGGCCCCGCCTCGGATCGAGTCCACCACCGCCTCATAGCGATCCCGAGTACGAGTGGTACACCGACGCTGACGGCGACGGAGTTGTCTGCGCGTGACGGCTCACGCGGGCTGGGCACGCGGGTGGTGCTGACCACCGACCGAGCTCATCGGGTCAGCCGTTCGGACGATGGCGGGCCGGCGGGCTGGTGCACATTCTGGGCATGCGACAGACGGCTTGAGAGTCGGCCAGCGGGGCCGGGGGGCTCGTCGCGTGGAATGGGGGCATCCATGCGCGTTTTCGACCACCGCCGCCCAGTGGCGGCTGCTTCTGCCATGCTCGCCTCCGTCGTGGTCACCGCCGCGATGGGGACGGTCATCCCGGCGGCGCGCGCGGCATCCGCGACCCTGACGTTCCAGGACCCTGGCTCGGTCAGGGCCGGTCCCGTGGAGCTGCGCGGCATGGTCAGCATCGGGTCGCCAGCCACCACCACCGTGCTCTACCTGGTCGACGTGTCGCAGTCGACGAAGACTCCCTCCGGGCTCGACTGCAACGCCGACGGCGTCTCGGGCGGTCCCGGGGACAACCAGAACGGTGACAGCGTGGTCGGGGATGCCTTCGACTGCGAGATCGGTGCGGTCAAGGCCCTGAACGCGGGCCTCGCGTCGTCGGCGGCCCCCTCCCTGGTGTCGCTGGAGACCTTCGCGGGGGGTGCCTCCGCGATAAACCTCCAGCCTGGGGCCTCCCCGGCCGTCAACTTCGTGGCCCCAGGCGCGACCTCCGCCGGCGGTCAGAACCTGCTGGTATCGGCGGTGACGGCGTTGCGGCGCGATCCGGTCCCCGGCACGTCGTACGACCCGGCGGTGGCCACCGCCCTGAGCACGCTCCGCACGGCACCGAGCGGCCCGAAGTACATCATGATGCTCACCGACGGCGGCGGGAACGCGAGCCAGTCGACCATCGACGCCCTGGCAGCCTCCGGAGTGCACTTGCGCAGCTTCGCGATCGCCAACGACGTGGGCTGCCGCCCCTCCAGTGACCTGCGGGCGCTCTCCGAAGTGTCGGGGGAGTCCTGCTTCCAGGTGACATCTCCCGCCGGGCTGCCACCCGTGGTGGGCGCGGCCCAGCCGCCGAGGGTCAGCGCCGTCCAGGTCAGCATCGGGGGGCGCACCTACGCCGCCACTGTCGACCTCGCCGGCGGCTGGCGCCTGCCCTTGACCCTCGGAGCCGGGACCTGGACTGCCACCGCTACCGCCATGCTCAGCGACGGCTCCCAACTCGTCCGGCAGCGCACCTTCGTCGTGAGCCCCTCAGCTTCCGGCCCAGCCCCAGCCCCAGGCACGGTCTCCGGGCCTTCCCCTGTCGCTACGGCCTTACGGGTGAACCGTCCGCGGGCCACCCTGTCCGCGCTTCCGCGCCGGGTCACCGGCCGGGTCGGGACGATCGCGGCCGGCACCTTCACCAGCGTCGAACGGCTGCAGAACTCCACCGTCCTGCTCCGGGGGCGTTCGGTGACCACCCGGCGCTGGCTCACCGTCGGCCGGGCCCTCGTCGGCCCGACCGGGCGGTTCACCCTCCACCGCACGAGCACGGAGAAGTTGAACCGGCTGCGGGTCCGGCTGGTGCCGTATGCGTCGTACGCCGGTGCGTCGGCCTCGGTGCCCGCGCCGACGATCTCGCAGTGCCGGTTCACCCGACAAGCAGACGGCTTCACGGTGCGCTGCCGGACCGTGGCGCCCGACGGCGCCGCAGCCCGAATCGTTCGCAACGGCGTCTCCGTCGACCGCGACGTCGTCAGGCTCGGTGAAGTCCGGCTCAGCGGCAATGGACCCCGGAACGCCCACACCCTGCTCATACGGGGCACGGCGGGAAAGACCTACCGCCTACGGTTGTAAGACCGAGACCGAAGGCATCACCGTGCGTGGCGTCCTCCACGCGAGCAGTGCTCGGGTGTCCTCCGATCCGCCTATAGACAGGTTGCGCCCCCCGTCACATGCTCCGGAGTAGGCGCCGCGCTCCGCTCCGTGGGGGCCAGGGAACCGCGCGGCGCCGCCAGCTGGAGGACGGGTGCACGGCGCAACGGTCGGCCTTGAGCACCATGGCCGCTGGGTATCCGGCACGGTGCTCTGGGAGTACAGCGACAACGGCCGCAAGCGCGCGCTCGTCCGGGTCGACGTCGGAGCGGGCGTCGTCGTCTGCCAGCTCCACTGGTACGACGAGTTGCTCTGGGTCGGCCGGGTCCTCGAGCTACCGTTGCTATCCCTGCAGCACCATGGGCCCGGCGATGCAGAGCGCGCTCGTGAACGAGCCGACGCCCAGCATGACTGTCCGCGGTAGAACCGCGCCGGGTGTGCCCACGCTACGACTTGCGAGTGCTGTCGAACCTTTCGTGATCGAAGGCGCACACTGGGGTGCCGGCCGCTCGCGGGTCTCCCCGCCGGGGTCGCCCCAGAGGGCGTGACGCCATGTATCAGATCGCAGCGATCATCGGGAGGCCCGGTCCACCGGCAGTGGAGGCGCGGCGCGGCTGGCACCTGCTCGCGACGACGCAGCCGGTCGGGGTTCAGCACGCCGTCCCGCGGATCGCGGGTGTGCCCACCGCGGCCGTGGCGCTGTGCGGTGCGGACATCAGCGGTTGGGTGATCTTCACCGCCTTCGCGCCGGGGTGCACAGCCAGCTGCCAGCGCTGCGGGCAGCTCGTGGCCCGCGCGGAGTCGAGGACGTTCACAGGAGCGGACTGACTGAGGGGTCCGTCGCTCTTGACCGAGTGAGACCGGACGGCGATTCTGAGAGTCAACCCCGGCGGGTTGCGCACCCGCACGGGGCCAGGCCCGCGTGCTTCTCATCCCCCCCGGGAGGGACGCGGGCCGTCGCTGTTGCCGGCGAGTCGAGGGCCACCCCCCAGGCCCCCCAACTGCCTCTCGGCTCGCCGGCCCGCCCAGCATCGGCCGGGGCGTCTGCGCTGTCCATCGGCTCTTGGGGCTTCCCGTCCTCACCCGTTCGGCGGGTGAGCAAGTCATTCGGCTTCCACACCGCCTGAGCGGGTGGCCTCGCGGCGGTCAGCCGGCCGGCGGCTCGGTGTCGCCCCGTGGGGCGATCTCGCCACGGACGACGGCGAGGGCGACATCGGTGAGCTTGAGGTTGTGGTTGCGGGCGTGACGGCGCAGTGCGTCGAAGGCAGCTTCGACCCCGATGCCGTTCCGCTCGGCCAACACACCCTTCGCCTGCTCGATGGCCACCCGGCTGTTGAGCGCGTGCTGGAGCTGCTCGGCCATCATCGAGCTGCGGTGCGCCGAGCGCTGCTGGAGGATGCCGATCGTTGCGACGTCGGCGAGCGCCTGGGCCAGCCGCTGGTCCTCCTCGGTGACCGGCTCAGTGCCGCTGTGGAAGAGGTTGAGGCCGCCGATCGTCTCGTCCCGCAGCCGCAAGGGGACCGCCACGACCGACCGGACGCCCGCGTCCAGCGCAGCCGGGACGAAGACCGGCCACCGGTCGCGATCGGCGGCGAGGTCGTCGCTGACCACCACGCTGCGGGTCCGGACGCAGTCCAGGCACGGTCCCTCGTTGTTCTGCAGCTGGTAGATCTCGAGCAACCGGGTCTCCTCGCTCGACGAGGCGACGACCGCGAGGTTGCCCTTCTGGTCGTCCAGCAGCAGTCCGGCTGCCGTGGCGCCGAGCAGGTCGACGGATGCCGCCACGAGCTGGTCCAACAGGTCGACGACGTCGTAGTCGACGACCAGGGTGTCGGCGAGGGAGACGAAGACCTCGGCCAGTGCCTGCTCTCGGGCGCGGACGTCCCGGCGAGCGTCCGGCATGTTGCTGCTCATGAGTCCTCCGGCGAAAAACGTAGCCGACGATCGACGACGTCGATCGCGACATCGATGAGGGGCCGCTCAGCCGCGAAGGCTCGCGCCCGGAGCATCAGGAAGGCATGTTCGATGCTGATGTCCAGCTGCACCTGCACCATGCCGGTGGCCTGGTGCACCTGTGGCTGGTAGAGCGTGCGCGCATCCAGGTCCCACGCACCGGGAGGGTGAGGGGAGTCGAGGTTGAGGACCGCGAGAGCGGCCGCGTCCGCTGCCAGCAGGGCGGCCGGAAGATGGTCACCGTCCAGCTCGCCCGGTTGGTCGCGGTAGAGATCCAGCGCGCCGACAGTGATGGCGCCGATCCTCAGCGGAAAGGCGAACACGGCGCGAACTCCCGCCTCGGCAGCGCCCTCCATGAAGGCCGGCCACCTCGCGACGGCGACGTCGCCCGGCTCGATCAGGTCGCCCACCAGGACCGGTGCCCCGCGGCCCATCGCGTCGATGCACGGACCGACCCCCAGGGTCAGTTGCAGGTCCTCGATCCGGGCCGAGACGTCGTCGGTCGAGCAGACGATTCCACCGTTGCCCGCCGCCGTCATCATCGAGATCCCCGCCCCTGTCACACCCAACATCTGCACGCAAAGCGCGCATATCCGGTCGGGCTGCGCGGCGCGCTCGAGGTCGGCATCGAACAGCATCCGTTCCCAGCGTGCATGGTCACCCATTCAGTCCCGAACTCACGGCAGCCACCTCCTTCTTCGCCGGCACCGCACCGGCTCTCCCAGCATGCTCCCAAGGAGCGCGATTGGCGACCGCGGCCGTGGCGCGACCGGGTAGCCGCACCGTCACGAGGTCGGGACGTTCATCTCCTCGAGATTGGCGCGCACCCCCGCCAGGCGAGGGTTGTCCGGCCACAGCCGCTGTGCCTCGGCCATCGCCGACGCCGACTCCTCGCTCTCGCCCAACCCCGCCAGCCCTTCGGCGAGGGTGACCAGGTCGTCGGCCCGGGTCGACCGGTCACGGTCCCAGACGATGGCCTCACGGGCATGCCCGACCGACTCGGACAGCCTGCCGTGCACCAGCTGGTGCAGTGCATGGGTGCCGGCGAGCAGCGTCCCGGTGCTGGCCAGCCGCTGTGCCTGCTGCACCGCGGCGGCGATCTCGTCCTCCATCCGCTCCAGCGGGAGCTGGCCGGCCTCCACGGCGCAGAGCAGGATCCAGGCGTGCAGCGAGAGGGCGTCCATCCGGGCCGTCCGGCCCCGACCGATGTGCTCCACCAGGGTGCGGGACGCGTCCGACGCATCGGCGAACCGCCCCCGCGCGCGCAGCGACTCGGCCAGCGTCCGCAGCGCGGCGGTGTCCGACGGCTTGTCGCGCAGCCGGGCGCGTGCCTGCGACTCGGCCGCCTCCGTGTCGCCGGAGGACAGGCTGCGGCCCGCTGCCATCGCCGTACGCCGCGGGATCTTGGCGCCCATCCACACCAGAGGGTCGTACTTGGTGTCGACCACGCGTTCCTTCATCGGGATGATCGCGTTATCGGTGATCTTGATGTGCTCCGGGCACACCTCGGTGCAGCACTTGGTGATGTTGCACATGCCGAGGCCGTGGGAGTCCTGGGCCTCGCGCTTGCGGTCCTTGGCGTCGAGCGGGTGCATGTCCAGCTCGGCGAGCCGGATGAAGAACCGGGGGCCGGCGAAGGACTCCTTGTTCTCCTCGTGGTCACGCACGACGTGGCAGGTGTCCTGGCAGAGGAAGCACTCGATGCACTTGCGGAACTCCTGGCTGCGTTCGACGTCGACCTGCTGCATGCGGTAGTCGCCGGGAGCGAGGTCGGCCGGCGGGGCGAAGGCGGGGACCTCGCGGGCCTTCTGGTAGTTGAACGACACGTCGGTCACGAGGTCCTTGATCACCGGGAAGGCCGCAGCGGGGTCACCGTGATCACCTCGTCCTCGGTGAACGTGCTCATCCGGGTCATGCACATCAGCCGCGGCCGGCCGTTGACCTCGGCGCTGCAGGAGCCGCACTTGCCGGCCTTGCAGTTCCACCGGACGGCGAGGTCCGGGGTCTGGGTCGCCTGCAGTCGGTGGATGATGTCGAGGATGACCTCGCCCTCTTCACCTCCACGGTGAAGTCCTCGAGCTCGCCGTCGGCGTCGTCGCCGCGCCAGACCCGGAAGCGCGCGTTGTAACCCATCAGGCCTTCTCCTCCGGCAGGGTCGCCAGCTCTTCGTCGGTCATGTACTTGTTCAGCTCGTCCCGCTCGAACAGGGACAGCAGCTCGGGCGGCATCACGGGCAGCGGCCGCCGGGTCACCTCGACGCCGTCGCCGTCGGGTCGGCAGACGAGGTTCACCTTGCGCCACTGGGGGCTCATCGCGGGGAAGTCGTCGCGGGTGTGGCCGCCTCGCGACTCCTCGCGGATCAGCGCTGCCCGCGCGACGCACTCCGAGACGATGAGCATGTTGGGCAGGTCGAGGGCGAGGTGCCAACCGGGGTTGAACACCTTGTCGCCCCGGACGGAGATCTTGCCGGCGCGGACCTTGAGCGCCTCGAGCCTGCGAGCGCCTGCTCGACCTCGTCCTTGGTGCGGATGATGCCGACCAGGTCTTCATGGTCCCTGCAGGTCGGCGTGGATCGCGATCGGGTCTCGCCGTCGCTGCCGGCGAACGGCGCCTCGGCCTCCCGGCGGGCATCGTCCACGTCGCGGTCGGTGACCGCCGGCCGGGCGGCTCGTCCCGTCGAACTACTGCGTGCCGCCCATGCCCGCCGGCGTCCGAAGACCAGCAGGTCGGACAGCGAGTCGCCGCCGAGCCGCTCCGAGCCGTGCATGCCGCCGGCCACCTCGCCCTCCGCGAACAGGCCGGTACTACCGCAACCGCCGTGTCCGGGTCGACCTCCACCCCGCCCATCACGTAGTGGCACGTGGGGCCGACCTTCATCGGCTCGGCCGTGATGTCGACGTCGGCCAGCTCCTTGAACTGCGGGTACATCGAGGGCAGCTTCTTGCGGATTCGCGTCGGCCGGCAGCTGGGAGGCGATGTCCAGGAAGACGCCACCGGCGGGAGAGCCGTGGCCGGCCTTCACCCGGAGTCGATGGCCCGGGCCACCTCGTCGCGGGGGAGCAGCTCGGGGGGTCGCCGGTTGTTCTCCGGGTCCTCGTACCAGCCGTCGGCCTCTTCCTCGGTCTCGGCGTACTGCTTGCGGAAGACGGCGGGGACGTAGTCGAACATGAAGCGCTTGCCCTCGGAGTTCTTCAGCACTCCGCCGTCACCACGCACCGACTCGGTGACGAGGATCCCCTTCACGCTGGGCGGCCAGACCATGCCCGTCGGGTGGAACTGCACGAACTCCATGTTCAGCAACGTCGCCCCGGCCTTCATCGCCAGCGCGTGGCCGTCCCCGGTGTACTCCCAGGAGTTCGAGGTCACCTTGAACGACTTGCCGATGCCGCCGGTGGCGAGGATCACGGCCGGCGCCTCGAACACGACGAAGGCACCGTCCTCGCGCGCGTAGCCGACCGCGCCGCTGACCCGCTCGCCGCTCCTTGAGCAGTGCGGTGACCGTCCCTCGGCGAACACCTTCAGCATCCTCTCGGCGTCGCCGTGCTCGCGCTGGTCCTCCTGCTGCAGCGACACGATCTTCTGCTGCAGGGTGCGGATCATCTCCAGGCCGTGCGGTCACCGACATGGGCGAGCCGCGGGTACTCGTGGCCGCCGAAGTTGCGCTGGCTGATCTTGCCGTCCGGGGTGCGGTCGAACAGCGCGCCGTAGGTCTCAAGCTCCAGACTCGGTCCGGAGCCTCCTTGGCGTGCAGCTCGGCCATCCGCCAGTTGTTCAGGAACTTGCCGCCGCGCATCGTGTCGCGGAAGTGGACCTGCCAGTTGTCGCTGGAGTTCACGTTGCCCATTGCTGCGGCGGCGCCGCCCTCGGCCATCACGGTGTGCGCCTTGCCGAACAGCGACTTGCACACGATCGCGGTCCGCTTGCCCTGGAGGCGGGCCTCGATGGCGGCGCGCAGGCCGGCGCCGCCGGCGCCGATCACCACGACGTCGTAGCTGTGGCGCTCGATCTCGGTCATCGGCAGGTCATCCTCTTGTCCGTCGTCTCGTCCGGCGGGCGCGTCAGTCGATGAATCGGAGGTCGTCGATCCACCCGGCCGAGACCGCCATCACATAGAAGTCGGTGAAGGCGAGCGTGCCGAGCGTGATCAGGTGGTCTCCACGTGCTTGGCGTTGAGCCGGGAGACCAGGGTCCAGGTGCGGTAGCGCGACCGGATGCGCGGAGAAGTGCTTGAGCCGGCCGCCGACGATGTGGCGGCACGAGTGGCAGGACGCGGTGTAGGCCCACA
>CAVRTI010000005.1:0-19918 GCA_963723975.1 uncultured Actinomycetota bacterium | reverse complement strand
GCTGGTTGCTGCGCTCGGGGCGGCCGTCGCGGCCTACGCGAACATCGACCCGGACATCTACTGGCACCGGGTCCTCGGCCAGGTCTGGCTCGACCATCGCAGTCTCGACATCGGCGCTGACCCGATCGCCTACACCGACGGCGTACGGGACTGGTTCCCGACCGCGTGGCTGGCCGAGGTCGCTTATGCGCTCATCGTCGGGGCCTTCGGCTACCAGGGCCTGATCGCACTCCGGTTCGCCCTCGCACTCGCCTTCTTCGCGTTGCTAGGCAGCTTCCTGCACCGGCACTACGCCCCTGGGTGGCCGCTACCACACTGTGCGTCGTCGGGCTTCCGGCGGCGGTGGTGCTGCAGGACAGACCACAGACGTTCTCTCTGGTGCTGTGCGCAGCCTCGTTGCCGGCCGTTCGTCGGTGGCTGGACGACGGCCGTCTGCCCCCTGCGCTCTTCGCCGTTCCTCTCACCTGGTTCTGGGCCAACCTGCACGGTCTGTGGATCCTCGTCCCCGCGCTGTACCTCCTTGCGGGGGGCATCCGGCTGCTCGAGCGGTCGGTCGAATGGCGGCCGTTCGCGGTGGGCGCAGGCTGCCTCGTGGCCGGTGCAGTGACGCCCGTCGGACCGAGCTCCTGCTGGCGCCCCTGCAGATCAGCTCGTCGACTGGAGAGATCACCGAGTGGCAGCACACCGCGCTCTACTCACCGGTCGCCTGGGGTCTGGCCGGCTGCATGCTGATCCTGCTCGCGGGCTGGAGCCGACCCGCCGTGCGGGTCGATCTCCGGGCCCTGGTCTCGCGGTCGTCGTCACGGCGTTCGGGCTGATGGCTTTCCGCAACGCCGTCATCGCGAGCGTGCTCCTGACACCGCTCGTGGGCGGCGCGCTGACCGCCGCACTGCCGAGGGTGCGCACGGCGGCCACACTTCCCCGGTCGTTCCTGATCAGCGCAGCACTGGCGGTTGCCGTGGCACTCGGCCTGCTCTATGCGGGGCAGCCGACCACACCGGAGCAGCTCCCGGCCCGGATCGCCGGTCATCTCAAGGCCAAGCACGCAGACCTGAGGGTCATGGGTCCGTACAACCTGAGCGGCTACCTCCGCGAGTTCGGCGGGGAGCGGGTGCGGCTGGCCATCGACGGCCGGGCAGACAGATACGGCAATGCCCGGATCCGCCGCCACAGCGACCTCATGAACGCTCGGGGCAACTGGGAAGCTGAGATCTCCCGCTTGCGTCCGGACGTCGTGGTCGTTGACCGAACCAGTCCGCTTCGCGATCTCCTCCTCCTGGACGGCTGGCGTCAGGAGATCCGCGACGGCGACTTCGTCCTGCTGGTTCAGGGATGACCTCCCAGGCGACTGACGCGGGTGCGTCTGGCAGCGGGCCGATGAGCCTGCGCCTGACCGAGCGCCGGGCAGTGCTCTTGTGGCTGGTCAGCAGGTCGGCGATGTTTGCGCTTTCGCTGGGCTGGCACAGGGACCGTCGAGCGTGGAGCGACGTCGGGCTCTACGCCGATTGGGCACGCACTGTCTTCCCCGAGGAGAACCGGAGCGACCCTTGGATGAGTACCCGCCGCTGGCAAAGCTTCTCCTCTTGTGCATCGGTTGGGCGCCGTCTCCCGTGCTGTATGTCGCGATCTTCATCGCAGCCATGGCCGCCGTCGACCTCCTCTTCCTGCGTGTCGTGCTCAACGCCGGTGCGGATACGGCGCCCAACGCCGCGGTGATCCTTTGGATCGTCGCCCCGGCGTTGCTCGGAGGACTCATCTGGACTCGCTTCGACCTGCTTCCTGCGGTCGCTGCCGCGATGGCGTTGAGCGCCCGATCCAGCTCCCTTCGGCGGGGTGCCTGGCTCGGCATCGCGATCGCCCTGAAGCTGTGGCCTGTCGTCCTGCTGCCCAGCGTGCTGATGCTCGCCCACCGCCGCCGGCGGGCGCTGGTCGCCGCGCTCAGCTGCTTGATGGCCGCGGTGGTGGTGCCGTCGCTCGTGGTGGCGGGTGACCCTTGGGGCGCCGTGACATGGACTCTTGACCGTGGCCTGCACCTCGAGTCTGTCCCGGGGTCGCTGGTTGCTCTGACGGCAGTTGCGGGTGCTCAGGTATCAACAGTGTTCGCATTTGGAGCCTGGGAGGTGGAAGCACTGGGCACGGGCACCGTGGAGATGATCTTCGGCATCTTGGGGGTCGGCTTCGGCGTCCAGTGTGCTCGTTCTGCTCCGACGACTGCCGAGGACTGAGCGCGACTTCGGTGCCCGGGTCGCAGGCATCGCCCTTGTGGCGGGACTGCTGATCTTCTCGAAAGTCCTGAGCCCTCAGTACCTCATGTGGGTCATCCCGCTCGCCGCCATGCTGCTCGCCGTCTCGCCTCCACGTCGGCCCGGCTGGCTGGTCGTGCTGATTCTTGGTACGTGCGCAACGACACATCTCGTCTACCCCCTGCTGTTCGACGAGCTGATCCATCTCCAGCCGGTCGGGGTGGCTGTCTTGCTGTTGCGCAACGTCATGTTGACCGCTCTAGCGGCGCTGATGCTCCTCGAGCTTCGGTCAGCCGCTCGCCCCGGATCGATGGCCCGACACCGTCAGTGAGGGGGACGGAGCAGAGCCTCGAGCGCACCGACCACCGAGTCCCACCGCCACCGCTGCACAGCCCATGCCCGCCCGGCCGAGCCCATCGCCCGCGCCTCTGCTCGATCGTTGAGCAGGGACACGAGAGCCCGGGTGCAGCCGTTCGGCGTCGTCCCGTCGACGACATGGCCGGTCTCGCCGTCACGGACTGCGTCGGGCGCGCCGCCCGAGTCGCCGGCCACGACGGGCAGCCCGGTCGCCGAGGCCTCCAGGTAGACGATGCCGAGGCCTTCGACCTCGAAGCCCGCCTTGCGGGTGCGGGTCGGCATGCAGAACACGTCGCCCGCCGCGAAGTACGGCGGCAGCTCGGCCCACGGCTTCGCCCCGGCGAACACGACGTCACGCCGTCACGCCCAGCTCGGCAGCGAGCCGTACGAGCGTCTCGCGCATCGGACCGTCGCCGACGAGCAGCAGGGCCGCGTCGGGCACCGACTCGCTGCACCAGCGGCAGCGCCCGGACCAGCGTGTCCTGGCCCTTGCGCTCGACGAGCCGTGAGACGCACACGACCACCGGGCGGTCGCCCAGGCCGTACATGTCCCGCACCGGCCGGCCGTCGACCGACGGGTGGAAGGCCTCGGTGTCGACGCCCGGCGTCAGCTGCACCATCCGCGCCGCGGCCGCCGGCGACAGGGCGCGCGCGACCTGCGACCGCGTGTACTCGCCGAGGTAGGTGAGCACGTCGTTGGTCTCGCCGATCCGGCGCAGCAGCTGCCGGGTCCCCGGCGCCTTCGCCCACCACACCTCGTGCCCGTGCGTCGTCGCCACGGTCCGACGTACGCCGGCCCGCCGCTTCAACGCCGAGGCCATCAGTCCCAGCGGCGCGGCCGCGCCGAACCACACCGAGTCGCAGCCCATGTCCCGCGCGATCGCCGACCGACCGCGTGGTGATCGCCGGCGTCGGCAGCATGATCCGCGACGGGTCCCGGACCACCGGGAAGTCCAGGCCGGCGTCGAAGGCCGCGTCCCCGGGCTGCCGGGCGGTGTGCACGACCACCGATGCCGGGTCCATCCGCTGCACCATCGCGAGCACGAACGACTCGATGCCGCCGACCCGCGGCGGGAAGTCGTTGGTGATGACGAGGGTGCGGGTCACTCGCGGCAGGCCCGGCGGCACGGGCACGTCCGTGCAGCCGGGCCCAGTCGCGCGCCAGCGCGATCCGCTGCGGGCCGGTGGGGTGCGTCGCGAACAGCCCGAAGACCAGTGGCGACGGGTCGAGGTCGGACAGATTGGTCGTCGACAGCCGGCGCTGCATCGCCACCATCGCCCGCCGGGTCGCGGGTCAGGTCCAGGGCGTGCACGTCGGCCCGGGTCTCGACCCGTCGCGACATCAGGTTCTGCGCCGGCCCGGCCACGAAGCCGAGCACCGCCACCAGTGCCATCAGCAGCGCCACCGCGCGGCCGTCGCCGAGGGAGTCGACACCGGCCCGCGCGAGCAACCAGGCCCACCGGCCGAGCAGCGCGAGCACGCAGACGACCAGCGCCACGCCGAGTCGCGCCCAGCAACGTGCCCCACACGACGTCGCGCTCCTTGGCGTGGCCCAGCTCGTGCGCCACGATGAGCCGCACCTGCTCGGGCGACGCCGTGTCGACCAGCGTGTCGTAGACGACGATCCGGCGGGTCGCACCGATGCCCGAGACGTAGGCGTTCAGCGACGACGTACGGCGGCTGGCGTCCGCGACCAGCACGTCGTCGACGGGTACGCCGTCCTCGCGCGCGAGCTGCAGCAGCGACGTGCGCAGCGGCCCGGCCTCCATCGAGGTGAACTTGTTGAACACCGGCTCGACGACCACCGGGTAGGCGAACGACACGACGACGACGAGCAGCGCGCCGACCGCCGCGCCGACTGCCCACCAGCGTTCCGGCTGCCAGTGCGCGAGACCGACCAGCAGCAGCAGGACGACCAGGGTGAGCACCAGGCCGACGCCGTAGGCCTTCGCGACGTCGAGGCCCCACGACCCCCAGCCACGTGTCGACAGGCCGTAGCGTCGCCGCACCGACTCGCTCCACGCGTCCCAGGGCAGGGTGAGCGCCCGGCCCAGCAGGGTGAGGGCCACCGTCCCCACCACGACCCGGGCGAACCACCCGCCCCCGAACGGCGCCGCGACCGCCGACACCAGGCGGGCTCCCAGCGGGGTGAAGCCCAGCACCGCGGCGATCAGCAGGCCGAGAGCCAGCGAGGCGTACGCCGGTGGGCGCACGGCAGCGTGGAACGCGTTCTCGCGGGCGATCTGCGCCGCGCTGAAGTCCCTGGCCGCGTCGACCGGCGAGGGTGCGAGACCGTGCAGGGGCAGCGGCCGCCAGGGGATCAGCAGGGCTGCGGCAACAGCGAGGACGGCAGCCAGCGCCACGGTGGTCACCACGAGTGCGCTGCGGCTGCTCACGAGTCCCCCGTCACGTCGATCGGCGACAGGCGCCGGTCCGGCCCGACGCCGTACAGCGTGATGTCGTTCCTTCCCGCCCTCAGCAGAGACGGCGGCAGGAGCGCGGCGTACTGGCCGGGAGCGCTGCCGGCCGACACCGGGCTCACGGCGGCGACCACCCCGTTGAGCGCGATGGCGACTCTCATGGCAGTCCCGTCGGGGTCGTCCAGCCGGCCGGTTGCGTAGGCGGGGAGCTGGTCCGCCGCCGGGTCGACGTCCTCCCAGGCGTCGGCGTCCTCGAGGGTCGCCGACCGCTCGGGGTCGGCTGGTTCGGTCGTCAGGCTGCTGACGGGCCGGCCCACCCAGCCGCTGTCGGGTCCGACCCGGTAGACGCGCAGGGGGTCGCCGCGGGAGGCAGCGAAGCTCCCGATCGACTTCTGCTGCGTCTGCTCGAGGCCCCAGCCACCGTCGAGGTCCAGCGAGTGACCGGCACGGGCGAAGAACGTCCGGCCCTCGGTGTCCACGCGCGGCGAGCCGTAGACCGACTGACCGTCCAGCCGCCAGGGGATGTCGACGTCGAGCAGGTCGCCGATGGTGGGGAGGACATCGATCAGCTGCACGTCGTCGAACCTGGTCGTGCCCTCGAGCTGGCGCGGCCGCTTGACGAAGAGCGGCACCCAGGCGAGCTCGTAGCGGTTGCTGCTCGTGGTCTGGCGACGCGGCGCGCCAGGAGTGAATGCGACGCCGTGGTCGGCGGTGATGACGACGGCGGACCGGTCCCACTGCCCGTTCGCCTTGAGCCGGCGTACCACCTCGCCGACCAGGCGATCGGCGTACTGCGTCTGGAGCACGTGGCGCTGCCGTCCCAGCGCGACGAAGGTGCCGTCCTCGTCCCAGGTGTCACCCGTGAGCCCGAGGGGTCGGAGCTGGTCGCCGGGCGTCCGGTAGCGGCGTCCGTCCGGGAGGAGCACCCAGGGCGAGTGCGGGATCAGCAGGTGCAGGAAGGTGAAGGACGGCCGTCCGCCGGCGCTCGGCCGGTCCAGGTCGTCGAGGAAGTCCACGAACCTCGGTGGTGCCAGCAGCCGGGAGCCTCCCAGGTTCAACGGGGTCGATCCGGACGCCTGCTTCATCGCGGCGTTCGCCTCGCCGAACAGGGCGCCGTTGGGGTCGTCCCCCGCGGTGCCCGGCTGCACGATGCGCCAGAACGCCGCCATCCCGTCCAGCAGCAGTTCGCCCGTCCCCCGCGGCAGGATCCCTGAGCCTTCGGGCAGGGGACAGAGCGACTCAGGGCACAGACCGAGCAGCTCGTTCACGCGCAGCTCGTGCGAGCGAGCCAGCAGGGTGAAGGCGTTGTCCGGATGAGTGGTGGCGACCGGGATGGTCCGGCCCGCCGGAAGCCGACCGGTCAGCAGGCTCGGCACCGAGTAGGTCGTGGCCCACGCGTTGCTCGAGGCGTTGAGGAACGCGTCGGTCTGCCCCTGCAGCGCCGCGAAGTTGGGGTACAGCTCCGCGTCGATCGTCCCGTCACTGCCGACCAGGGACCGCAGCGGCAGCTCGTCCAGCACCAGCATCACAACGGGTGCGGGCGTGCCCACGGTGACCCGCTTGGCAGGGACGGTCTCGGACTGCCGGACCTGTGCACTGACCGGCGAGACGAGCAGGAAGATCAGCGCGAACACCAGCGGCGCCGGGGTGGCGAACAGGATCCACAGCCGGAACTCCTTCCAGAGGAGGAAGCAGAGCACCGCCCCAGAGCCGAGGAGGAAGCCGCCGGCGAGGACCGGAACCGTGCCCAGCTGGTCCATCCGCCCGAGCACCTCGATGCCGAGAACGACCCACAGCGCCCCGGTCAGAGCCACGTGCACGATGAAGCCCGCAGAGTCGCTGACCCGTGCGACGAGCGACTCCACGCCCCACAGGAGCAGCGGTGGGACCAGGACGACGACAGCCGCGAAGAACAACACGCCGCCACGGTCGACGTGCCGGAACACGAACGCCTCGCCGGCCCGACCGAAGACATCGAGAACCGGCTGCGCCACGGCGAACCCGCACAGGACGAAGAGGTCGACCAGCCGCCGCAGCGCGCCGGGGCGCTGCCGGCCGCGGGGCGGTGGTGCCGGGGCCGGGATGCCGGCCTCGCTCAAGACGCGGCCTTCTCGCGCAGGTAGGCCTTCCAGTCGCGCACCAGGTCCCGCCGGCTGATGCCGAGGGCTGCCGCGGTCTCGTCCGGCCAGCCGGGTCCCGCGCTGTCCGACATGGCCCGGTAGAACCGGACCAGCCGCTTCTCGCCGTACCGCTCGGCGATCATCCGGCAGGCCAGCCAGGCACCCTCGTAGGACGCCGCGACGTCGCCTCGCGAGGCATCGAAGTCCGCGTCGTCGGGCAGCTGCCGCGGTGCGTCGCCGTCCCGCACGTCGTCGAAGATGTCGCTGGCGACGATCACGGTCGGCACCGGGGTGGCCTGGTAGGCGACGTAGTCGGCGAAGCCCTTCGGACAGCCAGATCGGCACGCTCTGCACGCTCGAGGCGCGGGTGGCCACGTGGGTCATCTCGTGGGTGATGACGACCCGGCGGCCCAGCTCGCCGAGGGAGTCCCAGGCTGCCGGGTTGATCACGATCCGGTCCCCCCGGCTGAGCCCGGACTCGAACGAGCCGGTCGTCACCGCCGCGATCTGCGCCAGCCCCTCGCCGTCGCTGCCGATCAGGGTGGCCATGTCCTGCTGGCTGCGGGGCAGGATGACCACCGGCACGCGGGACCAGTCCTCGGTCCAGACCTCGTCGACGTCGCGCACGGCAAGGTCGGCCTCCCCGGCGAGCCGGCGCATCTCGGCCCGGCTCGCCCCCCGGGTGTCGGCCAGCACCAGGCTGGAGTCTCCGCGGAGGCTGCGGATCGGCCCGAGGTCCCACAGGTCGCGCTCGGTGTCGAACCCGTTCGCGGACCCGTCGGTGTCGCTGGCCACCAGCCAGCGACCGCCCCGTGGTACCACCGTGAGGTACTGCTCGCGGTCGGTGGTGGTCTCGGTCCCGGCCAGCCGGTAGGTCAGCCGGACCCGCACGATGGTCGCGCTGCGTGGCAGCGCCGCGGCCCGTGCGGCGGGCAGACCGGGGCCGTCGCCGGTCACCTGGTACCCCCAGGTGGCCAGCTCGAGGCCGCTGACCCGGTCGAACAGCTCGGCCTGGCCGTCGAAGAAGTCCGCGGCTCCCGGGTCGACGGTGTCCAGGAACAGGTCGCGGTCGCGCCCCGTCACGGCTCGGGCGCGCTGGTCGAGCAGCTCCTCGACCGCCTGCGCCCGGGTCGCGCCCGGGTCGGTGGGGCTGGCCGAGCCGCTCGCGGTAGGAGCGGCCGGACCCCCGGGCGCGGCGTCGTCGTCCGCGAGCAGCAGCCGACCGGCGACCAGCGCGAGCGCCAGGCCGAGGGCTACGGCGACGAGCAGGCCGACCAGGACAAGGACGGCGCGCCGGGACCGGCGGACGGCGCGGTGGGACCGACGGGCCGGGATCGGCGCTGCCGGCGTGGGTGGCTCGACCGCGGCGCCCCGGTCGTCGTACTGCTGCACCCCGTCATGCTAGGTGCGGGTCGGCCTAGGGGCGGCCGGCACCGACGAGCGGCATCGAGTGCAGCCCGGTGACGTGCACGTTCAGCGCCCGGGTACGGCGCGTCGATGACGCGGCCGCCGCCGATGTAGATGGCGACGTGACTGATCGGGCTGTAGTAGAAGACGAGGTCCCCGGGCTGCAGGTCGGCCACCGACACGTGCTGCACCGCCGAGTACTGCGCCGAGGACGAGTGCGGCAGCGAGACGCCGGCCGCAGCCCACGCGTACATGGTCAGGCCCGAGCAGTCGAACGCGTTCGGCCCCGCCGCGGCCCAGGAGTAGGGGTCGCCGAGCTGGGCGTACGCCGTCCGGACCGCTTCGGCGGCGCGGCCGGTGGCCGGCCCGTCGTAGGTCGGGAAGTCGCCGCCGCGGGATGACCGGGAGGCCCGCATCGCGTCGGAGCGCGCTCCCAGCGCCCGCTGCACGGCCACCTGGCGCATCGAGGCCAGCCGGGCCCGTTGCTTGGCCTCGAGCTGGCCGAGCAGGCCGCGCGCGGTGGCGAGCCGGGCTTCGACGGTGCGCTTCTCGGCGGCGATCTTGGCCTGGAGGTCGACGGCCCTGGCCCGCTGCTCGGCGACAGCCTTGCGGTCGACCGCAGCCTGCAGCCGGGCCGCCTCCATGCCCTCGAGCACCGCGTCCTGGCGGCGGTTCACCTGGGTGAGCGCGCTGGCCTGGCGCAGGAAGACCGTCGGGTTGTCGGAGAGCAGCAGCTGGACGCTGGTGTCGATGCCGCCCGCCTTGTAGGACGCGACGGCGATCCGGCCGACGAGGGTCCGCATCTCGTCCAGCCGGCGCTGGGTCACGTCGTACTGGTTGCGGACCGAGCGCAGCCGCCGGGTCGCCTCGGTGAGGTCGACCTTGGCGGTGTTGTAGCGCTCCGCAGCCTGCTCCGCCTGGTGGTTCAGGTCGTCAACCTGGCGCTGGACCTCGCCCAGGCTCGGCTTGGGCTCGGCGGCGGCCGAACCGGGCAGCATGCTGACGCCGAGAGCTGCCAGCACCAGGCCGGCGGCCAGGTGCCGTGGGGAGATACCGGTCATTGGGGGCGGACCCTACGTGACCAGTTCGTGATCTTCAACTTCACCGGCGCGCCTTCTGTGGACGAGGACCATGTCGTGCTAGGTCCTCGACCTGATCAGCCCGAAACTGGACCTCGAGCCCACGATTCGGACACCCGGGAGGCGGCCTCGCACCCGAACCGGCGTCCGCTCAGGCCCTGCTCAGCCGGCCTGGGCCGGCCGTTGATCGGGCGGCCGGTGCCGCACCACCTCGACCGGCAGCACCAGCCGCAGCGGCGGCACCAGACCCGAGCCGGCCAGCGCCTCGAGCGCCGCCGCCTCACCGTCGTCGATCTCGCCGGGCGGCCCGCCCAGCAGCGCGCTGACGACGCAGTCGCCGCACGCCAGGCCGCGCACCTCGCAGCTGTCGCAGTCGATGATCACGAGCACACCTCCGATGTCGTCTGCGAGCGACGCTACGAAGGCCCCCGGACACAACCCTCCCGACAGCGGCCGACGGTGAGGTCAGGCACGGTCGAGGCGGCGGACCAGGGCGGCCGCCGAGACCGGCCGGGCGCCGGCCCGGCGGACGCCGTCGGCCACCTCACGGTCGCTGGACACCACGCACACCGGCCGTCCCTGCGGCTCGGCACGGACCAGCCGCCGGATCAGCTCGTCAGCGGTCTCCCCCGCCCTGCTGAACAGCACCCGCACCCGCCGAGCGGTCGCGGCCGGCACCCGCCCCTCGAGCGCTGCCCCGTCGAAACAGCAGGTGACCTCCGCGCCTGAGCGGGCCGCGAGGTGGGACAGGCCGGTCAGCAGCCGGTTGCGCTGCTCCTCCAGCGACAGGTCCGGGAAGCCGGTCTTGGTCACGTTGTAGCCGTCGACGATCAGGTGCGCCTGCGGCAGCGACACGAGCTGGTCCAGCAGGGCGGGGTCGTCGGGGAGCAGGGCACGCTCGGCGGCGGTGACCGCCTCTCCCGGCACGTCGGCCTCCACCAGGTCCGCCGGCAGGGCACTGACCGGCGGCAGGGCCAGCTCACGGCGCAGCGCAGCCGCGGCCTCCACCACGGTGTCCAGCAGCAGCCGCGCCCGGATGTCCTCGAGGCTGCGCCCCTCGCGCACGGCCCGGCGGGAGGCCAGCAGGGCCGACTCCGCCTCGGCCACCCGCAGCCGCGCCCGGCGCACCTCGTCGGCAGCCAGCTCGACGGCCTCACCGGCCGCTGTCCGCGCCGCGGCGGCCGACTCCGCCGGACTTCGTGACGGCGCGCTCGGCCCGACGCCGGGCCCCCTTCTCCTCCCGGAGCGCCTTGGTCAGCGCCGCCACCTCGTCGGCCGCCGCCGCCACCTCGGACCGCGCGGCTGCCAGCTCGTCGCGGTGCCGGGCGCGCTCGGCCACCAGGGTGGCCTCGAGCCGTGCGAGGTCCTCGGCGGCCCGGGCGGTGCCGGCCTCGGCGCCGGCCCGCTCGGCCGCTGCCGCCGCGGCTTCGACCAGCGCGGCCCAGCCCGGCGTACGGGCCAGGTAGGCCACGGCGGCCACCTCGACCGGGTCGGCGGCCTGCGGCGGCGAGCCGGCGGCCAGCGCCTCGGCCAGGTCGGGCAGCGCGGCGCGGGCCACCGCCGCGACGCGGTGCCGGAAGGACACGTCCCGCTCCACCGCGGCCGCCAGCGGCGTGGCGGCGCGGGTACGCCGGTGCTGCGGCGCCCAGGACCGGAACCGCTTGAGCGTGGCCGGCACGTCGTCCTCGGGCAGGGCACCGAGGGTGTCGGCCGCGAGGGCGACCACCCGGGACCGGACGGCCTCGGGCAGCGGGCCGTCCCAGCCCGGCTCCCTGCTCATGTCAGCGGCGTCGGGCCAGGGTCGGGGACGCCACCACCGTCGTCCGGCCGCGGCACCAGCTCGACCGTGCCGACCCCGTCGCACCATCGGCAGCGCACGCTCTCGACCGCCTCCTCGAGGACCTCGCGCTCTTCGACCACGGCCTCGCCCGAGAGGTCCACGTGCAGGAACTCGCGGGTGCGGGCCCGACGCGTCACGTCGAAGCGCGTCAGGTTGCCGCACCGGGTGCACCGCCAGCGGGTGGTGGCGCTCGGCACCGAGGGGCTCGTCACGCTCGGCAGCCTAATTGCTCGGACCGCCCACCAATCCGGGGTGCACGGCGGCCCCGAACGTGCCGCTGTACCCACTCGTGTGACACCCGTCACGACGAGGACGGGTCCCAACCCCTCTACAAGGGAGGAACTCCATGTCTCGGTCGAGACGAACCCGGAAGACCCGGGCGACTGCACTGCTCGGCGTGGGAGCGATGGTCGTCGGCGGTGGTGTCGCTGCTCTGGCGCCCACCACCTCGACGGCTTCGAGCCACCGCGAGGCCCCGGCGATCGCCGGCCAGCCCGCATACGACAACACCGACGTCTACGCCTTCGCGCAGTCGGACGGCAAGGTCAACCTGATCGCGAACTGGGCGCCGTTCTCCGAGCCCGGTGGTGGCCCGAACTTCTACCCGTGGGCGACGGACGCCAGGTACAAGATCAACATCGACAACGACGGCGACGCCAAGCCGGACATCATCTACACCTGGAAGTTCCGCAACTCCCGGACCCCGAAGAAGTCGGACAGCTTCACCGGCAACGGCACCTTCCTCTACAACAACGGGCCGGTCACGTCGCTGAAGGACAAGAACCTGCTCTTCCGCCAGCAGTACGACCTCACCCGGACCACGGTCCGCAAGGGTCCGGACAAGGTTCGCACGGTCCTGAACAACGCTCCCGTGGCTCCCTCGCACGTCGGTGACGCCGGCATGCCGAACTACGCGGCGCTGCGTGACGCTGCTGTCAAGACCTACAACAAGAGCCGCAAGTCGTACGCCGGTCAGGCCGAGGACCCGTTCTTCCTCGACCTTCGCGTGTTCGACGTGCTCTACGGCGGCGACTGCATGACCGAGGCCGGCCACGACAGCCTGGAGGGCTTCAACGTCAACAGCGTCGCCCTGCAGGTGCCTCGTGGAGACCTCGCCAAGAAGAACAAGTCCGTCGTCGGGATCTGGAGCACGACCGACCGGAAGAACGCCCGGGGCGCGTACAAGCAGATCTCCCGCCTGGGCCAGCCCCTGGTGAACGAGGTCGTCATCCCCTACCAGGTCAAGGACACGTTCAACTCGCTCAAGCCCCGTCAGGACGCTGCGGCCCTGCCGTTCGTCAAGAACTCGGAGCTCGCGGCGACCCTGAACGCGGTCTGCGGCACCGACATCAAGGTGAAGAACCGCAACGACCTGGTGCAGGTGTTCCTGACCGGCATTCCCGGGATCAACAACCCGGTCGGCAAGGAGCGTCCCGCGGAGTACCTGCGGCTCAACACCAAGTGGCAGGCGGGTCAGCCCGACAGCCGTCTCGGCGTGATCGGCGGGGACAAGAACGGCTTCCCGAACGGTCGCCGGCTTTCTGACGACGTCCTCGACATCGCCCTCCAGGTCGTCGGTGGCGAGCTCATCGGCAGCCCGAACGACCTGGGTGACGGGGTGAACGCGAACGACACCGCGTTCGGCACCACCTTCCCGTTCCTGGGACTCCCGCACACCGGCTCGACGACCAAGACGTCGAAGCCGTAACCACGGGCTGACCAACCCCACGTCGAGTGGCGCGTTCCGACAGGTTCCGGCACCTCGGATCCGTCGGAACGCGCCGCTCGACAGGCACCCAGAAGGGAATCTCGCATGCGACCGCTGCTCCGGCCGTTGCTCCTCACCTCCAGCGCACTCGGGCTCGCGGTCCTGGTCACCGTGGGCGCCGCCGGGCTGCCGGGCGACGACCCGACCCCGCGCCCGGTGCCGGCCCCCGCCGCCGCCCGCCCCACGCCTGGCATCGACCCTGCCGCCCTCGCCGACCGGACGAACGTGGTGGCGACCCTGCAGGCCCGCCTCACGACCACCCCCGAGGACCACCGCTCCTGGTCGACGCTGGCCATGGCCTACGTCGAGAAGGCCCGCACCACGGCCGACCCCACGTACTACCGGAAGGCGGACCAGGCGCTGGCACGAGCCGCGCAGCTGGCCCCCGGCGACTCGGTGATGCTGACCGCACGCGGCGCGCTCGCGGCCGCTCGGCACGACTTCCGCGCCGCGCTGCGCGCCTCCGATGCCGCGCTGCAGGTCAACCCTTACAGCGCGCAGGCCGAGGCGGTCCGGTCCGACGCCCTCACCGAGCTGGGCCGCTACGACGCCGCGGCCCGCGCCGCGAGCAACGCCGACGACCTCGACCCCGGCCCCTCGACGTTCGCCCGCCTCTCCTACCAGGCCGAGCTGCGCGGCGACCTCGACGAAGCACGACGGCTGATGCGTCTGTCGATGGACGCAGCCGGGACCAGCGCGTCGTCGTATGCCTTCGCGGCCTTCCATCTCGGCGAGCTCTCCCGCGCCCAGGGCCGGCCGGTCGCAGCGGCCCACCACTACCGAAACGCGCTGGACGCAGACCCGACCTACCTGCCGGCGCTGGCCGGGCGGGCGCGACTCGCGGTTGCCCGTGGCGACATCGCCGCCGCGGAGCGCGCCTACACCCGGGTCGTCGCTCGGCTGCCGCTGACCGAGTACGTCGTCGAGCTCGGCGAGCTGTACGAGGCGACCGACCGCCCGCAGCAGGCCGCGCAGCAGTACGCCGTCGCCACCGCGACCGCCCGGCTGCTCGCCGCCAGCGGCGTGTCCACCGACCTCGAGACCGCCGTGTTCCAGGCCGACCACGGGTCCGCCACCGACGCGCTGGCGGCGGCCCGGGGGGCCTGGGCGCAGCGGCGGTCGATCCACACGGCCGACGCTCTGGGCTGGGCACTGCACGCCGCCGGTCGCGACCGGCAGGCCCTGCGCTACGTCCGGCTCGCGACCCGCCTGGGAACCCAGGACCCCCGGCTGCTGTTCCACCTCGGCGCGGTCGAGTCGGCCCTCGGGCTGCCGGCGGCGGCGGGCCACCTTCGCTCCGCCCTCCGCCTCGACGCCGGGGCCAGTCCCTGGCGCGAGGCCGAGATCAGCGCCCTGCTCGGCGGTGCCCGGTGAGCCGGCTCGCGGTGCGGCTCGGGGCAGTGGTCGCCGCCACCGTCGCGGTGGTCGTCGGGCTGCCCGGAACGGCGAGCGCCCACCCGCTGGGCAACTTCACCATCAACCGGTACAGCGGCGTCGTGGTGACGAGCGACACGATCACTGTCGACCACGTCGTCGACCTGGCCGAGATCCCGACCACCCAACGCACCCCAGCGATCGACACCGACGGCAACGGCTCGCTGTCCCCGGCCGAGCTCGGCACCTGGGCCACCGAGCAGTGCCGCGGCGCGGCCCGCTCGCTCCGGCTGACCGTCGACGGCCGGCGCGCGGACCTGACGGTCCGGAGCTCGAGCGCGCGGACCGTGCCTGGGCAGGCCGGTCTGGCGACGTTGCGGCTGGACTGCGGGCTGCGCGCCCCGGCGGTGATCGCGGCCACCACGGCGGTCCAGCTGGTCGACGGCGCCGGTGGCGGCGAGGTGGGCTGGCGCGAGATGACCGCTCGGGGCGACGGCACGACGCTGTCCCGCTCGGACGCACCCAAGCGATCCCGCAGCGCCCGTCTCACGGCGTACCCGGAGAACCTGCTCAGCGACCCGCTGGACGTCAGCTCGGTGCGGCTCGCGGTGAGCCCCGGCGGGCCCCGGCTGGGCACCGACGACTCGGCTGAGGCGCCCGAGCAGTCGCTCACCCGCGGCGCCGACCGCCTCACGCTGGCGTTCGAGGGCTTGCTCGCCCGGACCGAGGGCAACCCGTTGCTCGGGCTGGCCGCCGTGCTGGCTGCGCTCGCCCTCGGCGCGGCGCACGCCGTCGCACCCGGTCACGGCAAGACGGTGATGGCGTTCTACCTGTCCGGCCGCCGCGACGGGGCGCTGCGCGCGGCCGCGACCGTCGGGGCCACCGTGACGGCGACGCACACGGCGGGCGTCCTGGCGCTGGGCCTGCTCGTCAGCGCGGGTACCGCGTTCGTGCCGGCCCGGGTCTATCCCTGGCTCAGCCTGGTCAGCGGCGTGCTGGTGGTCCTCGTCGGGCTGGCCCTGCTGCGCGACGCCGCGGCCCGCAGGACCCAGGTGCATCACGACGGCACCCACTCCCACGGCCTCCTCGGCACCCCCCACACGCACACCCACACCACCACCCCCCACCAACCCTCCGTTGATCATGCAACTTCGGGGATCTTGGTCGGCGCGACGCCGGGATCTGCGGGCCCGCACGCCTCACCCGCCGTTGATCATGCAGCTGTGGGGATCTTGGTCCGGGACACCGAGCACGACCACCCCCACGAGCACCCGCACGACCACCCACACCCGCACCCGCACGAGCACCCGCACCCGCACGAGCCGGCAGCAGCAGCGGCGCCGTCCCGCCGCGGCCTGATCGCGATCGGTCTGGCCGGCGGACTGCTGCCCAGCCCGTCGGCCCTGCTCGTGCTGCTGGGTGCCGTGGCGCTCGGGCACGCCTGGTTCGGGGTCGTGCTGGTGGTGGCCTTCGGCCTGGGCATGGCGGCCACCCTGGCCGTGGTCGGGCTGCTGGTGATGCGGCTGAGGGAGCGGGCCGAGCTGCGCCTGCTCAGCCATCCGGCCTCGCGGCTCGCCCCGCTGCTCCGGATCGCGCCGCCACTCACGGCCGTCGCGGTGGTCCTGCTCGGCGCGGCGCTGGCCTGGCGCGGGTTCGGCGCGACCGGCCTGCTCTGACCGGCGTACGCCGGGAGAACGGGCCGGAGCCTCGCGACCTCCCGGTCGTCGACCTGTCCGGCCGAAGTGGACCGGCTGTCGTGGCGCCGAACAGGCCGCAAGCCGGTCCGCTTGCGGCGCGCCCGTCGAGGCCCCGCGGAAGTGGACCGGCTGTCGTGGCGCCGAACAGGCCGCAAGCCGGTCCGATTCGGCTGTTCCCCTCAGCGATTCGGCCGGAGTGGACCGCGAAGTCGCGGCACGCCGCACCCGGCCGGTCCGGTTCGAGGTCCGGCGCGGCCAGCGCTACCGGTGCGCCTGCGCGATTGTGTCCACGGTGCTGCCTACCGTCAGGTCCATGCCCGCTCCCCCGGTCGCCGTCCAGGCGACCTTCGACGAGCTGGGCACGCCGCTGCACGAGGTGACCTTCGTGGTCGTCGACCTGGAGACCACCGGCGGGTCGCCGCAGGCGTGCGAGATCACCGAGATCGGCGCGGTGAAGGTCCGCGGCGGCGAGCGGCTGGGCGAGTTCCAGACCCTGGTCAACCCGGGCGTCCCGATCCCGCCGTTCATCTCGGTGCTGACCGGCATCAGCAACACGATGGTGGCCGGCGCACCCCGGCTGGGCACCGCACTGCCCGCGTTCCTCGAGTTCGTCGGCGCCGAGGCGGTGCTGGTCGCGCACAACGCGCCGTTCGACATCGGCTTCCTCAAGGCCGCGTGCGCCGCCACCGGCCACGACTGGCCCGGCAACCGGGTCCTCGACACCGCCCGGCTCGCGCGCCAGGTCGTCACCCGCGACGAGGCCCCCAACTGCAAGCTCGCCAGCCTCGCCCGGCTGTTCCGCGCGCAGACCACCCCCGACCACCGCGCGCTGTCCGACGCCCGCGCCACCGTCGACGTCCTGCACGGGATGCTCGAGCGGCTCGGCAACCTCGGGGTCCGCTCGCTGGACGAGCTGTCCACGTTCTCCTCGAGGGTCTCCCCGGCCCAGCGCGCCAAGCGGCACCTCGCCGAGTCGCTGCCCCACCTGCCGGGCGTCTACCAGTTCGTCGACGAGCGCGGCGAGGTTCTCTACGTCGGCAAGAGCAAGGACCTCCGGTCCCGGGTGCGCAGCTACTTCACGGCCGGCGAGACCCGCGGCCGGATGGCCGAGATGGTCGGCCTGGCCGCGGTGGTCCGACCCGTCGTGTGCGCGACCCCGCTCGAGGCCGAGGTGCGCGAGCTGCGCCTGATCGCCCAGCACAAGCCGCGCTACAACCGCCGGTCCCGGTTCCCCGAGCGAGCGCTGTGGCTCAAGCTCACGGTCGAGGCCTTCCCCCGGCTGTCCCGGGTTCGGGAGGTGCGCGACGACGGCGCCACCTACCTCGGGCCGTTCTCCGGCGCCCGGCAGGTCGAGCTCGCCACCGCGGCGCTGCACGAGGCGTTCCGGCTGCGCCAGTGCACCAGCCGGCTCTCGCCGCGCCGCCCGTCAGCGGCATGCGCGCTGGCCGAGATGGGTCGCTGCGGCGCGCCCTGCGACGGCCGCGAGTCCGTCGAGGAGTACGCCGGCCACGTCCAGGCCGCGCGCTCGGCGATGCTCGGCGACGTGCGCCCGGTCGTCGAGGCGCTGGGCCGCAAGGTCGCCCGCCTCGCCGAGGTCGAGCGGTTCGAGGAGGCCGCCGTCCACCGCGACCGGGTCGCCGCGTTCGTCCGGGCGGCCGCGCGGCTGCAGCGGGTGTCCGCGCTGACCGGCTGCGCCGAGGTGGTCGCCGCCCGGCAGGTCGAGCACGGCGGCTGGGAGATCGTCGTGGTGCGGCACGGCCGGCTCGCGGGCGCCGCGGTAGCCGGCCGGGCCGAGGACCCTCGGCGTCGTCGCCGCCGCGCTGGTCGCCGCCAGCGAGGCTGGTCGTGGCCGGCCACGGGCCGACCCCCGCCGCGTCGGCCGAGGAGACCGAGTGCGTGCTGCGCTGGCTCGAGCAGCCCGGCACCCGGCTGGTCGACCTGACCGGCACCTGGTCCTGCCCGGCCCATGGCGCCGGCGGTGTCACCCTCTGGGCCGATGCCGCGGCGACCGGGCGCGACCAGCTCGACCCGTTCGGGAGCCGGCGCGACATCCGACCGGTGCACCAGCCGGGCGCAGCCGTCAGCCGCATCGCCTGACTGGTGACGCGCGGCAGCGGCAGCGCGTGCGAGCAGGGCCCACCCGCTAGGCTCGCGGCCACTCGTCGTACCGTCCCCGGAGGCCCTCGGTGATCACCGCGATCGTGCTCGTGCACGTCGAGTCCGACCGCATCCCGGAGGTGGCTGAGGCCATCGCCGCGCTCGACGGCGTCAGCGAGGTCTACTCCGTCACCGGCGCTGCCGACCTCATCGCGATGGTGCGGGTCCGCGAGCACGAGGCGCTGGCCGACGTCATCGCCGACCGGCTCAGCAAGGTCGACGGCGTCCGCGCGACCGAGACCCACATCGCCTTCCGCACCTACTCCCAGCACGACCTGGACGCGGCCTTCTCGCTCGGCGTCGAGGGCGCCGACTAGATCGCCAGGACGTACGCCGGTCAGCCGGCCGCCAGCGCCCTGCTGGTCTCGACCCAGCCGGCCAGCGAACGCGACGCCGCCCCGCTGTCGACCGACTCGGCCGCCCGGGACAGCCCGTCGCGCAGCCGGCCGGCCAACGGGCCGTCCCCGGGCTCGAGCGCCACCAGCGCCGCCGCCGCGTTGAGCAGCACAGCGTCCCGCACCGCGCCACCCTCGCCGGCCAGGAACCGCCGGGTGACCTCGGCGTTGTGGGCCGGGTCGCCGCCGCGCAGCGAGTCCGGCGCGGCCCGCTCCAGCCCGACGTCCTCGGGAGACAGCTGCTCGGTCGTGACCGCGCCGTCGCGGACCACCCAGACCCGCGAGGTGGTGATCGGTGTCAGCTCGTCGAGGCCGTCGTCGCCGCGGAACACCAGCGCCGAGGCGCCGCGGTCGGCCAGCACCTGAGCCATCACCCCGGCCAGGCGCGGGTCCGCGCACCCCACCGCCTGCGCCGACGGCTGGGCCGGGTTGGCGAGCGGGCCGAGCACGTTGAAGATCGTCGGGACACCGAGCTCGCGGCGCGGCACCGCCGCGTGCCGCAGCGCCGGGTGGAACTTGGGGGCGAAGCAGAAGGTCGACCCCGGTGCGCTCCAGGCAGTCGGCGGCCGCAGCGGGCTCGAGGTCGATCACCACGCCGAGCGCCTCGAGCAGGTCGGCCGAGCCGCAGGCCGAGGAGGCGGAGCGGTTTCCGTGCTTGACGACCCGGGCGCCGGTGCCGGCCACGACCATCGCGGACATCGTGGAGATGTTGACCGTGTTCGCCCGGTCGCCACCGGTCCCGCAGGTGTCGACCGCCGGCCCCGCCACGGAGATCCGGGCGGCGACGTCGAGCATCGCCCGGACCAGCCCGGTGACCTCGTCGGGCGACTCGCCCTTGGCCCGCAGCGCCACCACGAAGCCCGCGACCTGCACCGGCGTGGCCTCGCCGAGCATGACCTGCTCCATGGCCCAGGCGGTGTCGGCCGCGGTCAGGTCGGTGCCGCCGAGCAGCGTCGTGAGCAGCCCGGGCCAGGTCGGACCAGCCCGCCCCCTGTCCACCGCGGGACCTAGGAAGCCGGGAGCGCGGCGGCGCGGCGGCGCATCAGGTCGGCGACCGCCT
>CAVRTI010000004.1:0-90605 GCA_963723975.1 uncultured Actinomycetota bacterium | reverse complement strand
CTGTAAGCCCCAGCCCAGGGGCCGAATGGCCTTGACCCGACTGCGGCCAGGTCGAGGTTCGGGGACCACAGGCTAGCCACACCCCGACCACGTAGCCCGTCCCAACCGAGGCGCGTCCACTCTGCGCAGTCCGGCCTAAGCCCTGGCGGTCAGCCCCGTCCGGCCTGTAGCGTCAGCAGTGTTGTAACCCGCAGGTGGGTACCCCGTGACGCCGTCAACGTCATTGGGTCAGCGCGAGAGCCAGACCAAGAGCAGGTCCGCAACTGACGCGGACGACCTAGAAGCAGAGTCTGGCCGCCACTACTGCACGGTTTGAGGTTCTCTCGCAGGTACAGCGGGAACACATATAACGCCGAGCGCGGAGTCCTGATCCCAGGGCTTCCTGGCTCGGCGTTTGTCGTTCCAGGAGCCCCCTTTTGAGAGGGGCCATCCGTGGCTACCAGCAAGACATCCGCGAGAGATCGCTTGATCTCCGATACCGAGGCTGCCGAGTTGCTCGGCGTCTCGCCCACGACCGTCAGGCGCATGCGTCGGAGACGGCACCCTCACCAAGGTTCCGGTTCGAAATCTGGCCCGCCTTCGTGAGTCTCGGTTCTGGCGTACATCGCAGGCGGTGAGCGGTGATGGCCTGCGAGCACTGCTCCGTGACGGTGTCCGACGCAGACTGGGCCACCATCGCCACATCCACTCAGTTGATTGACCTGGCGCTTGGCCGCAAGAAGGACACGGCCGACACCAAGTTCGCTCGCAAGGAACTGCGGCGGCTGTTCGCCGTCGTAGAGCGCGTATCCAATGGGGGCACCACATGAGTGCCATGACGGATCACGTGCATGCCTGCTTTTCTCGCCGACGGCAATGAGGCGGGCGCAAAGAAGTGGGCGGACTCGTTGATGGGTGTCGGAGGGACTTCCCCGGCCATAGCACGGAATGGATCGATGCGTACATCGGACGGCTGCTCCACTACGCGGCTCACAGTGGCCAGCATGACCGAGGCACCGGGAGTTGCCCGCCAGGTGACAAGCCCCGGCGATCCGCTCGTTGCTGCCCGACAGCCCTTCCCGGGCGGATCGCCGGTCCTCGACAACTGAGCGTTCATTCGTGCGCACGGAGTCTTCCTTGCGGATTCGGCCGGCCGCCTCTGTTGCCTGAGTAGCGGCGAGCACAGACCAAACAGCAAGGAGCACCAATCATGGCAAGGGGTTTCTCAACACGGCGGCGACATCGTCCGAACGACGGTTGACGGAGTCAGCATCGCTGACATCTGGGCGCGAGTTCGTGGAGACGCTGCGTCTCCGCAACACCGCGCAGGACAGCCTCCGCAGCATCCTGACCTTCACCACCACGGCAGCCGGCGACCAGGTCCCTCAGACCTCGGACACCGACGCCTTCGAGGACGCCTCAGAGTTCGGCGTTCCCCACGCGATCAGGGTGGCGACGACCCTGCTCACTCTCGGCTTCAACCTCAAGGACCGCGACCTGGCGGCGCGCTTCACTTGGCGTTTCCTTCGGGACGCCGACCGCTCGCAGATCGACGCGGTGCACCAGAGCGCCCTCGACGCGGACAACGCCCAGATCTTCAAGAGCGTGCTCGGGGCGCTGCTCAACAACACCCCCGCACGAACCCTGAGGGCCTGACGGTGCTCCCGCTGTGGAACGCCGACACGACCGTCCCGCCCGAGTGGAACGGCGTGACCTTCGACGGCACGCACAACCACTACATCGTCAGTGGGTCGGCCACCTTCGACGGCGGCGACATCCGGGACGCCTACCAGGCCGTCGCGCACCACGGATACGGCAGCCCGGACCGTGGCGGCCGGGTGATCGTGTTTCTCAACCCGGTCCAGGCGGACGCGGCTCGGGGCTTCGTCAAGGGCACGCCGGCGACCGACCCGTACGACTTCATCCCTTCCGGTCAACGCCGACGCGTACCTCACGGACAAGATGCTCGTGGGAGACCGGCCTCCGGCCAACGTGGGCTCGGTCAGCGTGTTCGGCCAGTACGGCGCGGCCCTGCTCAGCGAGACCGTCCTGGTGCCCAACGGTTACGTCGTCGCCATCGCGACCTTCGGCAGCAACGACCAGCGCAACGTGATCGCGTTCCGCGAGCACCAGCGGCCGGAGTACCGGGGCCTCCGTCAGATCCCGGGCAACGGCAGCGAGTACCCGCTTCAGGACTCGTACTACACGCGGACGTTCGGAACGGGTGTCCGCCAGCGCGGCGGCGCCGCCGTGGTGCAGGTCAAGGCGTCCGGGGCGTACGACATCCCGGCCGCGTACCAGACGGTCATCGCCTGATGGACGGTCCGACCTCACGGCCGCGACCGCCAGCCTGGATCAGTGGTCCAGTGCGGTGGCTGGGCCGAGACGCTCTGGCCGGAGAACTGCCGACCTGCTTAACAACTCGCGCATCGAGAAGGTCGTGCTCGCCGCCGATCGGCCGGACCGCCGAGGACCGCAACGGCGAGGACGCCATCTCCTGATCCCGTCCGCCGACGCTGGTGCTGAGCCTGACCCCGGGCGTGGACGTGGCGCGGCCATACGCGCCCTGGCACCCGACTGGGCGGTCTGCGACTACCACGGCGGGGACAGCGGCCCGGTTGCCGGTCTGCTGCCGCTGCGGTGGTGCTGCCGCAGGTGGTGGCCCTGGCGCTGTGTCCGTATGCGCTCGGTGTGCTGGACGCGGCCTCCCCGCCGGCGACCTTCGTCCTCCCCGACGAGACCCCTGACTCCCCGGAAGGAATCACCCGATGAACACGCACGACGCAACTCTGACCCGAGCCCGCCTGGCCCGGGACTGGCCGACCATCAGCGACCTGCCCACGAGTACCAGGTCAATGGCCGCGCGATCCGCAAGGCCATCGACGCCGGACAGGTCATCGCCTTCCGGCTGAACGTGCAGAGGGTCGAGCCCGAGTCCTTCGCGGCCTGGCTCGCCAGCCGACAGAAGTAGTCCGTCAACACCTCGGCGGGCCGGGTGATCAGACCCGGCCCGCCGCAACCCCAAAGGAGCAACCCAATGCCCGCCACCCTGCAGACCGCCCGGACCACCTGGCAAGGCGTCTGGGTCAGCACCCACTACGACGTTGCCGAACGCCCCTGGGTCCAGCCGCCCGGCGTGTGACGAAGGAACTACGACGCTCGGGAAGCGGATGCCCGCGACGGTGCTACTCGCCGCCATGGAGCGGCGCGGAGTGGAGAACCCGGAGGGGCTACTACTCGACGCGCTGGACGAAGCGCCCTGGGCCTTCCGCGTCCATGACGGCGTATGACGTCACTCGGCCCCACGCACGGAAGGGGCGTGGGGCCGAGGGGTGCGCTGGTGGGCGCGGCCCACCGTCACAGGAGGCAGCCCAATCGTTACACGCGTTTGACACGACCTGCAATGACGAGGCCCGACCTGACCAGACCCCTTGATATTCAAGGCTTTCCGTCCTGGCGCATCGCCCGATGCGTCCCGCACAGTAGTCGTAAACGGCGGATGGTTACCGCCTCGGCAAACAAGTAGTTCACCGTCACTTAGGAGTATTCAGTGCGCCAGATTGAGACCGTCGCCGAGTCGTGTGGGGGAAGGCGTGCGTTTGTGGGAGAATGACGTAGCAGTGCTCAGCACTGTGTCCCGTTCACGAGGACAAGTCGCCCTCCACTGCGATCGCCGTGGGTGAGGACGGCCGGGTCACGCTGTACTGCCACGCGGGGTGTGAGTACGCCGCCGTTCGCGCAGCACTCGTCTCGCGCGGCGTTCCCGCCAAGATCCTGCGACCGGCCCCGAAGATCAAGGCGAACGATCGGAAGCCTCCGCGCCAGCGGGTCAGGCGCAAGGACAGCGGCAGGCCGCTGCCGAGTGATGGTGACGTGCGCAAGTGGCATCGTCGGCTGCGGCGTGACGATGACCTGCACATCAAGCGCGCCTTCTTGCGGGAAGGGCGAGGGCTTCGCGTGAGCACTCTGATGCGCCGGGAGATCGGGCACCACTACAAGCGGTTCACCCTGCCGATTCGCCGAGACGCAGGAGGACAAAGCTGATCAACGTCCGTCAGTACTCACCGGTTCGGCGTTGACGGCAAGATGCTGAACTGGCCCGGCCACGGTGAAGCGATCCTGTACCCGCTGGACTCTCTGGAAGATGGCGACGTCACCGAGCCGGTGCTGCTGTGCGAAGGCGAACTGGACGCACTGCTCGCTCCGGGCAGTACGGCTTTGTGGCTCTCACCGGGACCGGCGGCGCGAGCACGGTGCCCGCAGACCTTGAGCCGCTGCGGGATCGCTCGGTGTACCTCGTCTATGACTGCGACGACGCCGGCCGAGAGGGTGCCCGGAAGATGGGCGCGGCCCTTGAAGAGGTGGCGAAGGAAGTCTTCGTTGTTGACCTGGGGCTCGGGCCGGGCGAGGACGTCACGGATTGGTTCGTCACCCACGGGCGTTCGGAAGACGAACTGGTCGAACTGCTGGAAGCCGCGGACCCCTACTCGGAGTACGACCTCGGCGGCGACCTGTACGTCACCCTCGCGGACATCGTGGAGACAACGCTTCGCTGGCTCTGGGCCGGACGAATCCCGGCAGGCAAGTTGACGATGTTGGAAGGTGACCCCGGCCTCGGCAAGAGCATGCTCTGGGCCAAGACGTCGCCCACGTCACGACCGGTGACCCGCTGCCCGGTGACGGCGTTCTCAACGACCCGGCCGACGTGCTGGTGATCTGCGCCGAGGACGACCTGAACGACACCATCACCCCACAACTCCGTCCGCCGGAGCCGACCTCCGGCGCGTGCATTCCATGACCCTGGCCAGAGACGAGAACGGCCACCTATCCCGCTGAGCATCCCGGAGGACCTGCCCCGACTGCGCGCAGCCGTTCGGAAGGCAGGCGCGGCTCTGGTGATCTTCGACCCGGTGACGGCCTATCTCAGCGAGACGATCAACAGCGGCAATGACGCCAGTGTGCGGCGGGCGTTGACCCCGCTGGCAGAGATCGCACAGACCACCGGTGCAGCCGTCGTGATGATTCGCCACCTCAACAAGCAGGGCGAACTGAAGGCGCTGTACCGAGGCGGCGGATCCATCGCGTTCATCGGCGCGGCACGCAGCGGCCTGATCGTGGACAAGCACCCCGAGCAGGACGGCGTCGTCGTGCTGGCCCAGACGAAGTCCAACCTCGCGCGAGGCGTTCCCGCGTTGACCTACACCGTTGACTCGTGGGCCGAGGACAGCACCATCCCGGTCGTCGCCTGGGGCGAAGAACTGGACATCTCCGCCGAGGACTTGCTGCGAAAGCCGGATGGCCGCTTGGACGCCCCATCGCGAGACGAAGCGGTGGAGTTCCTCAGACAACTGCTCGCCGACGGGCCAGTCGGGACGGCTGGAATTCAAGAAGGCGGCATCCAATGCGGGCATCTCCTGGCGCACCGTGGAGCGAGCCAAGAAGCGCGCGATGGTCCGTGTTCGCGCTGCGCGCGGCGACGACGGGCGCGTGGTTCTCTGGGGAGTGGTTAACCCCACGACTGCACATCCTCCGCGAGGAGGACGAATACAGCTGGTCCGGACAGAGGTCTGGCCGGAACTTTGGCCTGAAATACCAGGGTGCCTACCTAGTTGTTGGCGGTCTGGGGCGGTGTGGTGTGCAACTTCGGGACCAGACCGCCAAAGACCGCCGTGGTTTGCCTAGGCACCCTGGTTGTTGCCGGGCGAAGTTCGGCGCCGCCGTTCCGCATCCCAGGAATCACGAGACACGAGAAGGAGAAGTCATGAGCAAGGGGAACCGAACAAGACGAGTCGCGGCAGGGCTGCTGCCAGCGCCTCAGAAGTGCTCGGCGCACAATCGCGACGGCAGCCCATGCGGGGCGTCACCCATCCGAGGCGCGAAGGTGTGCCGGATGCACGGCGGGAGCGCCCCACAGGTGCTCCGAAAGAGCCGGCCGAGCATTGCCCGGGGGGCGCCAGCAGATCTGACCCGGCCGTGGGAGATCGCTCATGATGGCACGTCAGCGGAGCCGTTCAACGTGGCGCGTTCGAGGCGTTGCTCAACCGGGGCGGCAACTCCCCAGGCCAGCGCTTGGAGATTCTGCTTGAGCAGGCTCCATGGCAGAAGGCCATCGTGGACGGCATCGTCAGCGAGGTATCGGACGACCAACTGGCCCGCGCTAGCCACGTATCAGCGGCGACGAGTACAAGGACCTGGTCGAGTTGGAGGTCACGGACTTGGCCGACCCAGCCGAGCCGGACACCCTGGCGCGTCCCCGGCCCCGCGCCTCGGCGCAGCCGCCCATCCCTAGCCGTCGCCGGCGAGGGCGCGGTCTGAGGCGCGGCTAGCGAAATCGAAACGCCGGTTCCCGGCTCTACCAGGGACTCTGAACTTTCGGCCTCTTCAGGCCGCATGTGCTCGCCCCAGCGGCTCAGAGGGCCGCGACGATCAAGGAGGCAGCATGACCAGCACCGCCCCACCGCCCACGGCACCCGAGCACGCGCCCGTAGACGCCGACCTGGCCGACGCAGACGCCTCGGTAGCCCCGGAGGCCGACACCACCCCTGCCAGCCCGTCTAGTCGGCCCTGGCCGACGCCCTGGCCGCAGGCACCGTGGCCCTGTACCGGCAGCGCGCCACCGGCACCGTGCGCAGGCTCACTTACCTCGCGCCCCGGCCCGAAGTGCGCGAAGTGGCCGAGTGGTAGCGTACCGGCTGGACACCGGCGCAACGATCAAGGACGTTGCCGCCGAGGCTGGCGTACGACCGCTGAACGTGCGGCGCGCATTGTGGTCTCTCGACCTGGCCGAGGCCATCGAGGATGGCGACCTGGACGACCTGCACGACCCGAACAGCGACGAGCTCGTCATCAGCACGTCCGACACCCTGGACGAGCAGTGAGCCGCCTCGGGTACTGCTGCGCTACGCGTTGGTCCGGTTGCGCTACCGGCTCCACGGCATCCCGTACGGGCACACGCCGCTAACCGACCCCACGAACGCGGGCGGGCACATCCTCAGCGACGAGGAGGCGGACCAGTGAACGTCGTGGCCTACCTCCGAGTGAGTACCGCCGAGCAGGTGGACAGCGGACTCGGTCTCGCCGCGCAGCGCGCCAAGATCCGAGGCGAGGCCGACCACAAGGGCTGGACCGTGACCTGGTGTGTTGACGAAGGTCTCAGCGGCAGCCTGCGCCGACCGGCCCGGCTTGAAGAAGGCCCTCGCGCTGCTGAAGGCCGGCGAGGCCGAAGCACTCGTGGTCGCCAAGATGGATGGACTGGCGCGCTCGGTCCTCCAAGCCAGCGACGTACTCGAGACGGCCCGCAAGCGAAGTGGTCCGTCATCGTGCTGGACCTCGGGATGGACCTGACCACGCCGCACGGCAAGGCGATGGCTCAGATGCTCGCGGTGTTCGCGGAGTTGGAGCGCGAGATGATCGCGCAGCGCACTCGTGACGCCCTCGCCGCCGCCAAGGCGAGAGGTCAACGTCTCGGCCGTCCGCGCACTACGAGCGATGCCGTCGTCGCCCATGTCGTACCGCTTCCGCCTCGACCGGCCTGACCGCCCGCCAGATCGCCGCCACCTTGACCACCGCTGCCGTCCCCACGACACGTGGCGTAGCGGCCGTCTGGCGGGCCAGCAGCGTTCGCCGGGTTCTCAATGGCCACGTCCTCGATCAGCACGCCATTGCCGTCCTCGGTTCGGACGGTTCGAGAAGGAGTCGGATCGCCCATGCCCAGATCATCGAGTATCCGCAAGCGAGAGCGAGCGAAGGGCGCGGTGTACGAGGCGCGCTACCGCGACACGGACGGACGGCTGCGCGGTCGGACGTTCGCCCGCGAGAAGGACGCCAAGGCGTTCCTGACCACCGTGCGCGAGCAGGTGCAGTCCGGCGACTACACCGACCCCGGTCTGAAGAAGACTCGCTACGAGGTCGTGGCTGCACGGTGGCTCGCGACTCGGACCAAGGTCCGACCGACCACGGCAGCCGACTGCCGGCGCACCCTCGCGAAGCACGTCCTACCCCGAAGTGGGGGACAAGGCAGATCGGCAGCGTGACCGGTGGCGAGGTCGAGGCGTGGGTGCACGGGCTGGATGAGACACCCGGCAACGTCAAGCACATCTTCTTCGTGACGCAGGCGGTGTTCCGGTACGCGGTGAAGCGGCAAATGATCCGGTCGAACCCGTGCGCCGAGATTGACCTCCCCGCAGCCGGAGCGCGGCGAGGACGAGCAGACCGACACAAGGCCGGTTCCTGTCGAGGGACCAGGTCGAGCGCCTGGCCGACCAGCAAAGGACCGTCGAGCCGGTCTACGGGCTGCTGGTGCGCTTCGCTGCCGGGACCGGTCTTGCGGGCCAGCGAGATCGCCGGCCTCCGCATCAAGGATCTTGATCTGCTGCATCGTGAGGTCCGCGTGGTCCGCACCGTGAAGAAGGGCGGAGCCAACGTCTGGCTGGTAGAGCCGCCGAAGTCCAAGCGGTCAAGCCGGGCGGTTCCGATCCTGGATGACGACCTGTTCGCGGCCGTGACCGAGCACCTGGCCCGGCACCCACGTCGTCATGACCCCGAGGCCGCGGTGTGGCCGGGGCGGCGCAGGGGAGGGCAAGTCGGAGTTCTGACGTACGGCGACGACGAGGCCCCGCACTATTGGGATCGGGTGTCGTTTTATCGCAACCACTTTCGGCCCGCCGTCGCCCGCGTGGGGCTGCCGTGCGCCAGCCGCGACGGCGTGCGGTTTCACGATCTGCGGCACACCGCCGGGTCGCAGTGGGTGGAGGACGGGCACAGCATCGTGTACGTGAGCCGGTGGCTCGGCCACGAGTCGGTGGCGTTCACGGACAAGGTCTATACGCACCTGGCCGAGCGCCCGGACTGGGCCTCGGCGGTTGAGAGGACTCGTGCGGCCAAGGCGTCAGGCGGCAACGTCGTGCCGCTGCAGACTGTCAGAGGGCAGCGGTAGAATGAGAGTGAACCCTCTGCTCAGGCTAGGGGTTGGGGTACCCAGTTCGACTCTGGGCGTTCCGTTCGCACTGATTGCTCTCGTTGTGCTTGTGCTCGTACGACTCGTAAGTCTGGCCCTAGTTTCTGCAAAGCCGGGAGTGAGTTCGGAGCAAGTTGAAGGGAGTGATGCTGATGGCTTCAAGAATGTTCGTTTCAGTAGTGTTGGAGACGGCGTGGGCAATCGGCACGAACGTGATGGCGGGGCCGCTACTCCTAACCTGAGCAGAGGGCGACACCGAGCAGTGAGACGACCCAAGCGGGTGACTTAGCCCACGCCAATTGCGTGTTGAGGCCTAGCCCGCCTGCCCAACTGTGGTTGTATGGCCACGCGGACCCGGATAGGCGAGAAGAGCCCCTGGGCTCTGGGCGTCAGCCCTCACAGCTCCGGGGTCTACGCACTTTTCGGGGTCTTGGCCTTCGGGCCGTAATCGTAGGTCGATCCCCACTTGAAGTAGTCCCACTCCGAGCGGACCTTGGCTCCAAGAGGCGTAGCGGGCTCGCGTGTCGGTCTTCTCCCAGGCACGACTGACTGCCCAGACGGCGTAGTCGGCGGCCTGGAGACACGGGTTGCTCTCTACCGGCCAGAAGGCGACCTTGCGGGGCACCCCGACATCGGTGCACTGGTTGACGACGCTTTCGACCGCGGACTTGAAGGCTGCCCGCTTCCTCTTGGTACCGATGGATGCCGCGACGATCATCAACTCATCGCCCGGGTGGATGTACTGCGGCGCCAAGTACTTGAAGTGGAACCACCAGGCGTACTGATAGAAGCGCGGCTCGCTTGCCCGCAACTGAGGCTGCGACTTGGCCTTCTCCAGCAGGGTGACGTCGACCTTGAAGTCGTGCGGGCTCAGCACCTTGAAAACGGCATCGCGAACAGCCTGCGGGTCTTCGGTTGCGTGGAGGGCGGAGTCATGGATGACGCCGTTCCAGGCGAAGCTTCCGCTTCAGGGCGAGCAAGTCGGCTTCCAGCGCGGCCACGGCGTCATCGCCCTCGATCATCAGAGTGCCCACTCGAGAAGTACTTCGTCGCCCCCGAGTACCGCCCCGGATCTCGAAAGTCGAAGTTGCCGCTCTCGTCAGCGAACAGATACTTGCGAGCCATTCCGATCGAACCTCCATGATCATCTCGTCGGTCGCTGGACCGACGAGACCGGAGGCAGACGAGGGCAGCCACTAGTGCCCCCGGTCAATCCGTGGGGGCCACACTCTTGTAGGGTCTCCTGCGTCCCGCAAAAGACACGTAGAGGCCCTGCTGCCGGAGTCCGCTTCGGCTCAGGGCCTTTGCGATTTCCTGGGCCATACGTTACCGCCATCTGATGACAGATTCTCGTATGCACAACCGCTGTGCTTGCAGGTCAGAGGGCATGCGCCGTAGTTATCCACAGGTCGTGTCCACACCGTCCACGGGGATGACCTCGACCATCCACACGGTTCTCCACGGTTCTCCACGGTTCTCCACGGTTCTCGTCGGGACCGAGTGAGTTCGGCCATCGAAAGTCCGTGGCCGTTGTGCTGACGCCGACACACCAGCGAGTATCGAAAATGAGACGCACGTCACATTCGTTACCGCCGTGCTAACTCACCATGTGAGCGCCGGCTCTCACACTGCTGTGCTTGGCGCGCTTTAGGCCGACGCCGCACATCCAACCCATTCGCGCTCTACGCTCCGCGCATGAGCAAGCGGGGGGCCCTCGTTCTTGTAGCAATACGTAGCCTTTTGCCTTGTTCTTGGTTCTCGACTACGTATTTCTACTAGAACGAGGGCCCCCCGCTTGCTCATGCGCGGAGCGTAGAGCGCGAATGGGTTGGATGTGCGGCGTCGGCCTAAAGCGCGCCAAGCACAGCAGTGTGAGAGCCGGCGCTCACATGGTGAGTTAGCACGGCGGTAACGAATGTGACGTGCGTCTCATTTTCGATACTCGCTGGTGTGTCGGCGTCAGCACAACGGCCACGGACTTTCGATGGCCAAAGGCACTCGGTCCCGACGAGAACCGTGGAGAACCGTGGGGACCAGCTTGTGGAGAACCGTGTGGATGGTCGAGGTCATCCCCGTGGACGGTGTGGACACGACCTGTGGATAACTACGGCGCATGCCCTCTGACCTGCAAGCACAGCGGTTGTGCATACGAGAATCTGTCATCAGATGGCGGTAACGTATGGCCCAGGAAATCGCAAAGGCCCTGAGCCGAAGCAGACTGCGGCAGCAGGGCCTCTACGTTGCTTTTGCGGGACGCAGGAGACCCTACCCGAGGGTCGCCCCACGGATTGACCGGGGGCACTAGTGGCTGCCCTGCATCCGCCTCCAGGGTCATCGATCCAGCGACCGACGAGATGATCATGGAGGTTCGATCGGAATGGCTCGCAAGTATCTGTTCGCTGACGAGAGCGGCAACTTCGACTGGACATCCGGGGCGGTACTCGGGGGCGACGAAGTACTTCTCAGTGGGCACTCTGATGATCGAGGGCGATGACGCCGTGGCCGCGCTGGAAGCCGACTTGCTCGCCCTGAAGCGGAAGCCGCCTGGAACGGCGTCATCCATGACTTCGCCCTCCACGCAACCGAAGACCCGCAGGCTGTTCGCGATGCCGTTTTCAAGGTGCTGAGCCCGCACGACTTCAAGGTCGACGTCACCCTGCTGGAGAAGGCCAAGTCGCAGCCTCAGTTGCGGGCAAGCGAGCCGCGCTTCTATCAGTACGCCTGGTGGTTCCACTTCAAGTACTTGGCGCCGCAGTACATCCACCCGGGCGATGAGTTGATGATCGTCGCGGCATCCATCGGTACCAAGAGGAAGCGGGCAGCCTTCAAGTCCGCGGTCGAAAGCGTCGTCAACCAGTGCACCGATGTCGGGGTGCCCCGCAAGGTCGCCTTCTGGCCGGTAGAGAGCAACCCGTGTCTCCCAGGCCGCCGACTACGCCGTCTGGGCAGTGAGACAGTGCCTGGGAGAAAACTGACACGCGGCCCGCGACCCCCCCTGGAGCCAAGGTCCGCTCGGAGTGGGACTACTTCAAGTGGGGATCGACCTACTACTGACGGCCCGAAGGCCAAGACCCCGAAAAGTGCGTAGACCCCGGAACAGCTAGGGCTGACGCCCAGAGCCCAGGGGCTCTTCTCGCTGATCCGGGTCCGCGTGGCCATACAACCACAGTTGGGCAGGCGGGCTAGGCCACAACACGCAATTGGCGTGGGCTAAGTCACCCGCTTGGGTCGTCTCACTGCTCGGTGTCGCCCTCTGCTCAGGTTAGGAGTAGCGGCCCCGCCATCACGTTCGTGCCGATTGCCCACGCCGTCTCCAACACTACTGAAACGAACATTCTTGAAGCCATCAGCATCACTCCCTTCAACTTGCTCCGAACTACTCCCGGCTTTGCAGAAACTAGGGCCAGACTTACGAGTCGTACGAGCACAAGCACAACGAGAGCAATCAGTGCGAACGGAACGCCCAGAGTCGAACTGGGTACCCCAACCCCTAGCCTGAGCAGAGGGTTCACTCTCATTCTACCGCTGCCCTCTGACAGTCTGCAGCGGCACGACGTTGCCGCCTGACGCCTTGGCCGCACGAGTCCTCTCAACCGCCGAGGCCCAGTCCGGGCGCTCGGCCAGGTGCGTATAGACCTTGTCCGTGAACGCCACCGACTCGTGGCCGAGCCACCGGCTCACGTACACGATGCTGTGCCCGTCCTCCACCCACTGCGACCCGGCGGTGTGCCGCAGATCGTGAAACCCCAAACCGTCGCGACCAGCGCACGGCGGCCCCAAGCCCGCGAGGGCGGGCCGAAAGTGGTTGCGATAAAACGACACCCGATCCCAATAGTGCGGGGCCTCGTCGTCGCCGTACGTCAGAACTCCGACTTGCCCTCCCCTGCGCCGCCCCGGCCACACCGCGGCCTCGGGGTCATGACGACGTGGGTGCCGGGCCAGGTGCTCGGTCACGGCCGCGAACAGGTCGTCATCCAGGATCGGAACCGCCCGGCTTGACCGCTTGGACTTCGGCGGCTCGACCAGCCAGACGTTGGCTCCGCCCTTCTTCACGGTGCGGACCACGCGGACCTCACGATGCAGCAGATCAAGATCCTTGATGCGGAGGCCGGCGATCTCGCTGGCCCGCGAGACCGGTCCCGGCAGCGAAGCGCACCAGCAGCCCGTAGACCGGCTCGACGGTCGCCAGCTCGTCGGCCAGGCGCTCGACCTGGTCCCTCGACAGGAACCGGCCTTGTGTCGGTCAGCTCGTCCTCGCCGCGCTCCGGCCGTTGGGAGGTCAATCTCGGCGCACGGGTTCGACCGGATCATTTGCCGCTTCACCGCGTACCGGAACACCGCCTGCGTCACGAAGAAGATGTGCTTGACGTTGCCGGGTGTCTCATCCAGCCCGTGCACCCACGCCTCGACCTCGCCACCGGTCACGCTGCCGATCTGCCTTGTCCCCCACTTCGGGGGAGGACGTGCTTCGCGAGGGTGCGCTGGTAGTTGGCTGCCGTGGTCGGTCGGACCTTGGTCCGAGTCGCGAGCCACTGTGCAGCCACGACCTCGTAGCGAGTCTTCTTCAGACCGGGGTCGGTGTAGTCGCCGGACTGCACCTGCTCGCGCACGGTGGTCAGGAACACCTTGGCGTCCTTCTCGCGGGCGAACGTCCGACCGCGCAGCCGTCCGTCCGTGTCGCGGTAGCGCGCCTCGTACACCGCGCCCTTCGCTCGCTCTCGCTTGCGGATACTCGATGATCTGGGCATGGCTATCTGACTCCTTCTTCGAACCGTCCGAATCGAGGACGGCAATGGCGTGCTGATCGAGGACGTGGCCATTGAGAACCCGGCGAACGCTGCTGGCCCGCCAGACGGCCGCGCCGCCGCGTGTCGTGGGGACGGCAGCGGTGGTCAAGGTGGCGGCGATCTGGCGGGCGGTCAGGCCGGTCGAGGCGCTAGCTGTACGACATGGGCGACGACGGCATCGCTCGTAGTGCGCGGACGGCCGAGACGTTGACCTCTCGCCTTGGCGGCGGCGAGGGCGTCGCCAGTTGCGCTGCGCGATCATCTCGCGCTCCAACTCCGCGAACACCGCGAGCATCTGAGCCATCGCCTTGCCGTGCGGCGTGGTCAGGTCCATCCCGAGGTCCAGCACGATGACGGACCACTTCTGCTTGCGGGCCGTCTCGAGTACGTCGCTGGCTTGGAGGACCGAGCGCGCGAGTGGATCCATCTTGGCGACCACGAGTGCTTCGGCCTCGCCGGCCTTCAGCAGCGCGAGGGCCTTCTTCAAGCCGGGCGGTTTGCGCAGGCTGCCGCTGAGACCTTCGTCAACACACCAGGTCACGGTCCAGCCCTTGTGGTCGGCCTCGCCTCGGATCTTGGCGCGCTGCGCGGCGAGACCCAGTAGCGTGTCCACCTGCTCGGCGGTACTCACTCGGAGGTAGGCCACGACGTTCACTGGTCCGCCTCCTCGTCGCTGAGGATGCGCCCGCCCGCGTTCGTGGGGTCAGTCAGAGCCGTCCGGCCGTACGGGATGCCCTTGATCCGGTAGCGCAGTCGGACCAGCGCGTAGCGCAGCAGGTGCGCGAGGCGGCTCACTGCTCGTCCTCGTCCGTGTCGGACGTGCTGATCACGAGCTGGTCGCTGTCGGCGTCGTACAGCTCGTCGAGGTCGCCGTCCTCGATGGCCTCGGTCAGGTCGAGCGCCCACAGTGCGCGGCGCACCGTCAGCGGTCGGAACCGACCTCGGGGGCCAGGTCCTGATCGTCGCGCCCTCGTCCAGCCGCCAGTCCACCACTCGGCCTCCTCGCGGGCCGTGGTGCCGGGGGCCAGTAGGTCGAGCCTGCCGCAAGGTCCCGGTGCGGCGCGCCGGTACAGGGCGCGGTGCCCGCGCCAGGGCTCTGCCGCAGCCGACGCCAGACGGGCTGGCCGGGCTGTGCTCGGCCTGCGGGGCTGCGGGGGCCTGTTCGTCGCCCTGGTCGGCGTCTACGGGTCCGTGGTCGGCTGACGTGGGCTGGTGGGTGGTGCTGGTCATGCTGCCTCCTTGCTGGTGGCGGCGCTCTGAGCCGCCGGCGCGAGCCAGGGTGCAGAAGATCGACGCCAGAAGTTCAGAGTCCCTGGTAGAGCGGACGCGAACGGTGGTTTCGCGTCAACCGACTACCGCACTAGCCCGCTCCTCCCTGCGACGGCTGGGGATGGGCGGCTCGCCGGGTCGTGGGCGGGGGCGCTGGTCAGGGTGTCACCTCGTCTTCGACCACTTCGCCTTCGAGTACCGGCAGGTCGTCTCGTCACCGCTGACCCTTCGGGCCACCCTCGCGATCTGCTCGTCGTCCACCTCGCTGACAACGCCGTCGATCAGTCGCTCCCAGGGCAGGATCGTGACCTCCAGCTGATGGCCTCCCTCATGCCGCTGCGGTCCAGCCAGTCGCGGACCGCTGCCAGTTGTACGGCGTGCGACTCGTGTCGTCGTGGGCGATCCCCACAGCCGGGTCAGCATCGGCAGGATGCCCTCCCGGAGCCGCTCAGCGGCCTTCGCCCGCACCTGCGGGCTGGCTCCACCGTGCATCCGACACACCTTCGCGCCTCGTATGGGTGACGCCCCGCATGGGCTTCCGTCCCGGTTGTGCGCCGAACACTTCTGAGGCGCTGGCAGCAGCCCTGCCGCGACGCGTCTTGTTCGATTTCCCTTGCTCATGACTTCTCCTTCTCGTGTCTCGTGATTCCTGGGATGCGGAACTTCGGCGCCGAACTTCGCCCGGGAACAACCAGGGTGCCTAGGCAAACCACGGCGGTCTTTGGCGGTCTGGTCCCGAAGTTGCACACCACACCGCCCCAGACCGCCAACAACTAGGTAGGCACCCTGGTATTTCAGGCCAAAGTTCCGGCCAGACCTCTGTCCGGACCAGCAGGATTCGTCCTCCTCGCGGAGGATGTGCAGTCGTGGAATGAACCACTCCCCACAGAGCTCATGCGCCCGTCGTCGCCGCGCGCAGCGCGAACACGGACCATCGCGCGCTTCTTGGCTCGCTCCACGGTGCGCCAGGAGATGCCCGCATTGGATGCCGCCTTCTTGACTTCGAGCTGTCCCGACTGGCCCGTCGGCGAGCAGTTGTCTGAGGAACTCCACCGCTTCGTCTCGCGATGGGGCGTCCAAGCGGCCATCCGGCTTTCGCAGCAAGTCCTCGGCGGAGATGTCCAGTTCTTCGCCCCAGGCGACGACCGGGATGGTGCTGTCCTCGGCCCACGAGTCAACGGTGTAGGTCAACGCGGGAACGCCTCGCGCGAGGTTGGACTTCGTCTGGGCCAGCACGACGACGCCGTCCTGCTCGGGGTGCTTGTCCACGATCAGGCCGCTGCGTGCCGCGCCGATGAACGCGATGGATCCGCCGCCTCGGTACAGCGCCTTCAGTTCGCCCTGCTTGTTGAGGTGGCGAATCATCACGACGGCTGCACCGGTGGTCTGTGCGATCTCTGCCAGCGGGGTCAACGCCCGCCGCACACTGGCGTCATTGCCGCTGTTGATCGTCTCGCTGAGATAGGCCGTCACCGGGTCGAAGATCACCAGAGCCGCGCCTGCCTTCCGAACGGCTGGGCGCAGTTCGGGGCAGGTCCTCCGGGATGCTCAGCGGGATAGGTGGCCGTTCTCGTCTCTGGCCAGGGTCATGGAATGCACGCGCCGGAGGTCGGCTCCTGCAGACCAGTTCGGAGTCGTGGGGTGATGGTGTCGTTCAGGTCGTCCTCGGCGCAGATCACCAGCACGTCGGCCGGGTCGTTGAGAACGCCGTCACCGGGCAGCGGGTCACCGGTCGTGACATGGGCGACGATCTTGGCCCAGAGCATGCTCTTGCCGAGGCCGGGGTCACCTTCCAACATCGTCAACTTGCCTGCCGGGATTCGTCCGGCCCCGAGCCAGCGAAGCGTTGTCTCCACGATGTCCGCGAGGGTGACGTACAGGTCGCCGCCGAGGTCGTACTCCGAGTAGGGGTCCGCGGCTTCCAGCAGTTCGACCAGTTCGTCTTCCGAACGCCCGTGGGTGACGAACCAATCCCCACTCCTCGCCCGGCCCGAGCCCCAGGTCAACAACAAAGCTACCTTCGCCACCTCTTCAAGGGCCGCGCCCATCTTCCGGGCACCCTCTCGGCCGGCGTCGTCGCAGTCATAGACGAGGTACACCGAGCGATCCCGCAGCGGCTCAAGGTCTGCGGGCACCGTGCTCGCGCCGCCGGTCCCGGTGAGAGCCACAAAGCCGTACTGCCCGGGCCGAGCAGTGCGTCCAGTTCGCCTTCGCACAGCAGCACCGGCTCGGTGACGTCGCCATCTTCCAGAGAGTCCAGCGGGTACAGGATCGCTTCACCGTGGCCGGGCCAGTTCAGCATCTTGCCGTCAACGCCGAACCGTGAGTACTGACGGACGTTGATCGCGTTGTCCTCCTGCGTCCCGCGAATCGGCAGGGTGAACCGCTTGTAGTGGTGCCCGATCTCCCGGCGCATCAGAGTGCTCACGCGAAGCCCTGGCCCTTCCCGCAAGAAGGCGCGCTTGATGTGCAGGTCATCGTCACGCCGCAGCCGACGATGCCACTTGCGCACGTCACCATCACTCGGCAGCGGCCTGCCGCTGTCCTTGCGCCTGACCCGCTGGCGCGGAGGCTTCCGATCGTTCGCCTTGATCTTCGGGGCCGGTCCCAGGATCTTGGCGGGAACGCCGCGCGAGCGGGGTGCTGCGCGAACGGCGGCGTACTCACACCCCGCGTGGCAGTACAGCGTGACCCGGCCGTCCTCACCCACGGCGATTCGCAGTCGAGGGCGACTTGTCCTCGTGAACGGGACAGAGCGCCGAGCACTGCTGAGTCATTCTCCCACCTACGCACCTTTACCGCACCCGACTCGGCGACGGTCTCTATCTGGCGCACTGAATACTCCTAAGTGACGGTGAACTACTTGTTTGCCGAGGCGGGAACCACCCGCCGTTTACAACTACTGTGCGGGACGCATCGGGCGATGCGCCAGGACGGGAAAGCCTTGAATATCAATGGGTCTGGTCAGGTCGAGCCTCGTCATTGCAGGTCGTGCCAAAGGCGTGTAACGATTGGGCTGCCTCCTGTGACGGTGGGCCGCGCCCCCCAACCAGCGCACCCCTCGGCCCCACGCCTCCTTCGCGCGTGGGGCCGAGTGACGTCATAGCCGGTCATGGACGCGGAGGGCCCAGGGCGCTTCGTCCCAGCGCGTCGAGTAGTAGCCCTTCCGGGTTCGCCACTCCGCGCCGCTCCATCGCGGCGATTAGCACTGTCGCGGGCATCCGCTTCCCGAGTCGTCGTAGTTCCTTCGTCACACGCCGGGCGGCTTTACCCAGGGGTCGTTCGTCAACGTCGTAGTGGGTGCTGACCCAGACGCCTTGCCAGGTGGTCCGGGCGGTCTGCAGGGTTGTGGGCATTGGGTTCTCCTTTGTGTTGCGGCGGGCGAGGTCGTTCAGACCTCGGCCCGTCGAGGTGTTGACTGGCTACTTCTGTCTGCCGGCGAGCCAGGCCGCGAAGGACTCTGGTTCGACCCTCTGGACGTTCAGCCGCCAGCGATGACCTCGCCGGCTTCGATGGCCTTGCGGTGCGCCCGTGCTGTTGACCTGGTACTCTCAGCCGGTCGCGACGGTCGGCCAGTCCCGAGCGAGGCGGGCTCGGGTGGTGTGTTGGTGTCGTCGTGTTCACCGGGTTGTTCCTTCCGGAGAGTCGGGTGTCACGTCGGGGAAGACGAAGGTCGCCTGGGGGTACGCGGTGGCCAGGAGACCTAGGCAGCCTCGACACAGCGCCAGGGCGACGACCTGTGGCGGGGCCATCAGGGGGAGCAGACCCGCAACGGGGCCGCTCTGCCCGTCGTGGTGGTCGCAGACCGCCTAGTCGGGCGCCTAGCGCCGCGTAGTGGCCGAGCCAGGTCCGTGTCCGGGGTCAGGCACAGCACCAGGTCGGCAGCTGGGTACGAGATGCGCGTCTTCGCTGTTGCGCTCATCGCGCGTCGCGGCGCTGGCGTCGAGTTCGTCCTGCTCGATGCGCGGTTGTTGAGGAGGTGGTCGTTCTCTGGCTACTGCCGCTCGGCCCACTCCACCGGACTGGTGCACTGTCGAGGCTCGCGGTCGTGCCGCGAGGTCGCCGCGTCCATCAGGCGATGACCGTCGCGTACGCGGCCGGAATGTCGTAGGACCCCGACGCCTTCACCTGCACCACGGCGGCGCCGCCCCGCTGGCGAACACCGGTCCCGAAGGTCCGGGTGTAGTAAGAATCCTGCAGCGGGTACTCCGAGGAGGTGCCGGGGATCTGGCGCAGCCCTCGGTACTCCGGCCGCTGGTGCTCCCGGAACGCGATCAGGTTGCGCTGGTCGTTGCTTCCGAACGTAGCGACGGCCACGACGTATCCGTTGTGGCACCAGGAAGGGTCTCGCTCAGCAGCGCCGGCCCGTACTGACCAAAGATGCTGACCCGACCTCGTTGGCGGAGGCCGTTCATCCGACGAGGATCTTGTCCGTGAGGTAGCGGGGTCCACGTTGCCAGCAGGAACGAAGTCGTATGGGTCCGTCGCCGCCGCGCCCTTGGCGAAGCCGCGAGCCGCGTCCGCCTGCACCTGATTGAGGAAGACGACCACCCGGCCGCCCACGTCGCGGCTGCCATAGCCGTGGTGGGCGACCGCCTGGTAGGCGTCCCGATGTCGCCGCCGTCGAAGGTCGCCGACCCGCTGACGATGTAGTGGTTGTGGGTGCCGGCGAACGTCACGCCGTTCCACTCCGGCGGGACGGTGGTGTCGTTGTTCCACAGCGGCTGACAAATGGTCAGCCCCTCGGGGTTGGTCCGGGTGGTGTTGTTGAGGAGCGCCCGAGGATGCCTGGAAAGCTGGGGTTGTCTGCGTCCAGGGCCGCTTTGGTGCACGCGTCCACCTGAGTGCGGTCAGCGTCCCGAAGGAATCGCCAGGTGAAGCGAGCCGCGAGGTCGCGGTCCTTGAGGTTAAACCCGAGCGTCAGCATGGTCATCCCGGCGCGGACGCTGTGAGGCACCCCGAACTCATGCGCGTCCTCGAAGTCGTCCAGGTGTCGAGGTCTGCGGGACCTTGTCTCCCGCTGCCGTGGTGGTGAACGTCAGGATGCTGCGCAGGCTGTCCTGCGCGGTGTTGCGCAGGTGCAGCGTCGCCACAAAGTCGGCCCAGATGTCAGCGATGCTGACTCCGTCAACTGTCGTACGGACGATGTCGCCGCCCGTGCTGGTTCCTGAACATGTTGGTGCTCCCTGTGTTTGTCGTCTGCGCTCGCCGCTACTCAGGCAACAGAGGCGTCGGCCGAATCCGCAAGGAAGACTCCGTGCGCACGAATCAACGTCAGTTGTCGAGGACCGGCGATCCGCTCGGGAAGGGCTGTGTCGGCAGCAACCGAGCGGATCGCCGGGGCTTGTCACCTGGCGGGCGACTCCCGGTGCCTCGGTCATGTCGCCACTGTGAGCCGCGTAGTGGAGCAGCCGTCCGATGTACGCATCGATCCATTCCGTGCTATGGCCGGGGAAGTCCCTCCGACACCCATGGACGACTCCGCCCACTTCTTTGCGCCCGCCTCATTGCCGTCGGCGAGAAAGCAGGCATGCACGTGATCCGTCATGGCACTCATGTGGTGCCCCCATTGGATACGCGCTCTACGACGGCGAACAGCCGCCGCAGTTCCTTGCGAGCGAACTTGGTGTCGGCCGTGTCCTTCTTGCGGCCAAGCGCCAGGTCAATCAACTGAGTGGATGTGGCGATGGTGGCCCAGTCTGCGTCGGACACCGTCACGGAGCAGTGCTCGCAGGCCATCACCGCTCACCGCCTGCGATGTACGCCAGAACCTGAGACTCACGAAGGCGGGCCAGATTTCGAACCGGAACCTTGGTGAGGGTGCCCTATGAGACGCATGCGCCTGACGGTCGTGGGCGAGACGCCGAGCAACTCGGCAGCCTCGGTATCGGAGATCAAGCGATCTCTCGCGGATGTCTTGCTGGTAGCCACGGATGGCCCCTCTCAAAAGGGGGCTCCTGGAACGACAAACGCCGAGCCAGGAAGCCCTGGGATCAGGACTCCGCGCTCGGCGTTTTCTGCGTTCACGCTTTACCTGCGAGAGAACCTCAAACCGTGCAGTAGTGGCGGCCAGACTCTGCTTCTAGGTCGTCCGCGTCAGTTGCGGACCTGCTCTTGGTCTGGCTCTCGCGCTGACCCAATGACGTTGACGGCGTCACGGGGTACCCACCTGCGGGTTACAACACTGCTGACGCTACAGGCCGGACGGGGCTGACCGCCAGGGCTTAGGCCGGACTGCGCAGAGTGGACGCGCCTCGGTTGGGACGGGCTACGTGGTCGGGGTGTGGTCTACCCTGTCGTCCCCGAACCTCGACCTGGCCGCAGTCGGGTCAAGGCCATTCGGCCCCTGGGCTGGGGCTTTACAGAGCCGACGCGCGGACTCGAACCGCGAACCGCCCGATTACAAGTCGGGTGCGCTACCAGTTGCGCCACGCCGGCGGGAAAGCAGCTCTTGCTGAACGCAGTCAGGGCAAGAGGCCGTTCCGCCCTCATTCTGGCACGCCGCGCAAAGCTGACCAGTGCCGTCGAGGGACCACCCGGTCATGTCGTCAGCTCTGAGCGGCAGCCCAGAGTCGATCCGGGGCGCAGCCGTCCGGCCACCTGCGGGATAAGTCTCACCCACCCGGCCCCTAACGCACTCCTAACCCCGGCCACAACCACGGGTTTGCGCGGCACAGTCGACGACGTCAGCACAGAGAACCCATCCCGGAGGACATCATGCGATCCGCCCTCGCCGTCGCCGCACTCAGCACCGCCCTCGTCGTCACCGGCGCCCCGTTCGCCCAGGCCAGCGGCGGTGACGACGGCCGCATCATCCGGACCGGCGCGTGCAGCGGCACGGCCGACTGGAAGCTCAAGGCCAAGCACGACGATGGTCAAATCGAGGTCGAGTACGAGGTCGACTCCAACCGGTCCGGTCAGGCCTGGCGGGTCCGGGTCTTCGACGACGGTGTCCGCGTGGTGGCCATCACGGCGACCACCGGCGGTCGCAGCGGCTCCTTCAGCATCGAGCGCAAGGTCGCGAACCGGGCCGGCAGCGACAGCTTCGTCGCCCGGGCACGCGACCTGTCCAGCGGTCAGCGCTGCGTCGGTCGGCTGACCTTCTAGGCACGGGTCAGCTCGCCGCTCCGCGGCGGGTCTGCGCCAGGCCGTGAACACGTGATCGCGGAGGCCGCGATCGCCTCGTCCAGCAGGGCGCCGACCTCTCCGGGCGGGAGGACCTGGAGCGAGGCACGTCGGGCAGCACCCAGCAAGTCGCGACGGGCCAGCCCCGCCAGCAGTGCGCTCATGAAGGAGTCCCCTGCGCCGACGGTGTCGATGACGTCCACCCGCGCGCCCGGCCGACGCACCGTGCCGCTCGCCGCGCCGACAGCCACCGCGCCGTCGCCACCGAGGGTCACGACGACCAACGCCGGTCCGTGCGAGAGCCAGTCCGCCGCCACCTCCTCGGCCGTCCGGCCGGGCTCGAGCCACGCCACGTCCTCGTCGCTGGCCTTGACGATGTCGGCGACGGCGAGCAGCTCGTGCACGACCCCGAGCACCTCCTCGGCCGGGCCCATCAGCAGCTGCCGCACGTTCGGGTCGAACGACACCGTCGCCGAGTCGGCTGCGCGGGCCGCGAGCCGTCGCAAGACCGCACCACCGGGAGGAGTCGTCACCGCCAACGACCCGACGTGCAGCGCCGAGACACCATCGAGTGCGGTCGCGAGCTCGTCGTCGGTCCACTGCCAGTCGGCGGTGCCGTCGACCCTGAAGTCGTAGGCCGCCGAGCCGTCGTCCTGCAGCGCGACGATCGCCAGCGACGACGCCTCGGCGGCGGCGACGCTGTGCGACAGGTCGACACCGTTGGCCTGCAGATGGGCTCTGAGCCGCCGGCCGAGAACGTCGTCCGAGAGACGGGCCAGCATCCGGGCCGGGACGTCGAGCCTGGCCAGTCCGACGGCCACGTTGGCCGGGCTGCCACCCGGAGCCGCCTGGAAGAGGCCGTCCGCACCGGCCGGCACCAGGTCCGTGATCACCTCACCGGCGACCGCTACGACGGAGTCCACGCGGCCGAACCTACCGCCCTACGATCCTCGGTGATGCCTGCCTACCCGTCCGGTCCCGAGCAGCGGTCCCGCGCCCACGCGGTGCTCGCCGCTCTGCTCCCCGACGTCCGTGCCCGCGCCGTCGCGGCGCTCGGACAGGTGGAGGGCGAGGGTCTGGTGGCTCGCCTCGAGCAGCATCACCTGGACCTCGTCGAGCCGCTCGACCGGCTGTACGGCGGCGACTCCGATCTCGATGCGCTCATCGCGCTGGTGCGGCCGCTCGTCGACCGGGTGGTGGAGGCCGCTCTGGCCCGGCCGGTCGCACTGCGCATCCTGGACCGGCGCCGCGAGGTCGACCCGGGCTGGTTCCAGCGGGCCCGGATGCTCGGCTACGTCGCATACGCCGACCGGTTCGCCGGCGACCTCGCCGGCGTACGCGAGCGCCTGGACTACCTGGCCGAGCTCGGCGTCACCTACCTGCACCTGATGCCCCTGCTCCGGGCCCGCGAGGGCGAGAACGACGGTGGCTACGCGGTGGTCGACTACGCCGCAGTCGACCCGCGGCTGGGCAGCATGGCCGACCTGGAGTCGCTTGCGGCAGACCTGCGCGGGCGCGGCATGGCGCTGTGCGTCGACCTCGTGCTCAACCACACCGCGGCCGAGCACCCCTGGGCGCAGGCAGCGGCAGCAGGCGACCCGACGTACCGCGCGTTCTACCGGATCTACCCGGACCGCTCGGAGCCGGACCGTTACGAGTCGACGCTGCCCGAGGTGTTCCCCGACCAGGCGCCGGGCAGCTTCACCCACGTCGACGGCGTCGGCTGGGTGTGGACCACGTTCAACAGCTTCCAGTGGGACCTGGACTGGTCGAACCCCGACGTGTTCGCGGCGATGCTCGGCACCATGCTGGGCCTGGCCGACCGCGGCGTCGACGTGCTGCGGCTGGACGCGGCGCCCTTCCTCTGGAAGCGAGTGGGCACCGACAGCCAGAACCAGCCCGAGGTGCACCTGCTGCTGCGGTCGTTGCGCGCGTTGGTCACCGTGGCGGCACCCGGCGTCGCGTTCAAGGCCGAGGCGATCGTCGCTCCCCAGCAGCTGGTGCTGTACCTCGGTGCTCATGAGCGGTTCCACCCCGAGTGCGACCTGGCCTACCACAACCAGCTGATGGTGCTGCTCTGGTCGTCGCTTGCCACCCGGGACGTGCGGTTGGCCCGCACGGCGCTGTCCCGGATGCGGCCCGCACCGCCGTCGACGTCCTGGGTCACCTACCTGCGCTGCCACGACGACATCGGCTGGGCCATCTCCGACGAGGACGCCTGGGCCTGCGGCATCGACCCGCACGCCCACCGGTCCTTCCTGAGCGACTTCTACGCCGGCAGCCACCCCGGCTCGTTCGCCCGCGGGGCCGTGTTCCAGGCGAACCCGCGGACCGGCGACCGGCGGATCTCCGGCAGCGCCGCCTCGCTGTGCGGTCTGGAGGCGGCGCTGGCCGAGGGCGACGACGTGGAGACAGCGGTCGCCGTTGGCTCGGCTGCTGATGCTCTACAGCGTCGTCTACTCCTACGGCGGCATACCGCTGCTGTACATGGGCGACGAGCTGGCCCAGCGCAACGACCCGCACTGGGCGGACGACCCGGAGCATGCCGCCGACAACCGCTGGCTGCACCGGCCGCCGATGGACTGGCCGGCAGCCGCCCGCCGCACCGACCCCGGCACGGTCGAGGCCCGGGTCTTCGGCGGCCTCGCCGAGATGGCCCGGGTGCGGGCCGCCCAGGTCTCCCTGCGAGGCAGCGAGGGCCGCCGTACTGCTGGACGTCGGCGACGACCGGGTGCTCGGTTACGTCCGGCGCCACCCCCGCGGTGCCCGGCTGGTGGCGCTGGCGGCCTTCGCCGACGACCCGGTCCGGCTCCCTCGCGCCGCGGCGCTCCCCGGCTCGGGAGCCGGCGCCCGCCTGGTCCTGAGCAGTCCCGGCGTCGAGCTCGGCGAGCGCGAGCTGCTGCTGCCGGCGTGGTCCTACGCCTGGGTGGTGCTCGAGGACTGAGCCGGCACCGTCACTCGGGCGGTGGCGGCGCAGTCGTGCACCGGACGACGAGCCGGGTGGGCACCGTGATCGCCGGGGGGTGCGCCGGTCGGTCGGAGTCGTCGTCGAGAGCCTCCAGCAGCAGGCTCGCGGCGAGCTGACCCTGCTCGTGGACCGGTTGGGCGACGGTGGTCAGCTCGAAGAACTCGGCCATCTCGTGGTCGTCGATGCCGATGACCGACACGTCCTCCGGCACCCGCAGCCCCAGCTGGCGCACCGCGTGCACGGCCCCGACCGCCATCTCGTCGGAGGCCGCGAACACGGCGGTGGGTCGGGGGTCGGCTTCCAGCAGCAGCAGGGTCGCGGCGAGGCCGCCCCGGACGGTGAAGTCGCCGATCACCTCCCAGGACGGGTCCGCGGGCAACCCGGCCTCGGCCATCGCGGCGCGATAGCCGTTGAGCCGGTCCAGCGGTGCGGCGAAGTCCAGCTGCTCCTCGAGGGAGCCTCCCACGTAGCCGATCCTGCGGTGCCCGAGGTCGATCAGGTGACGCATCGCGATCCGGGCCGTCGCGCCGTCGTCGATCCGGACGCTCGCCCACCCGTTCACCGTCGCGCCGACCACGGCGACCGGTCGGTCCAGCCTGGTCAGCGCCGCGACCTCGTCGTCGGTGGGGGTGAGGCTCAGCACCAGCACCGCATCGACCCGCTTGCGCAGCAGGTGGGTGCGGAAGACCCGGTGCCGGGCATCCTTGTCCCCGCCGAGGTTGTAGAGCAGCAGGTCGTAGCCGGCCTCACGCAGCAGCTCCTCGGCCCCCTGCACCACAGAGGCGTAGAACCACCGCGTCACGAAGGGAACGATGACCCCGACCGCACGGGTCTGACCGCTGGCCAGCCCGGCGGCGCTCGGGGACGGGACGTAGTCGAGCTCGGCGGCGACCTGCAGCACCCGGATGCGGGTCTCCTCCGACACCCGCGGAAGTCCGCGCAAGGCGCGCGACACGGTGGCCGTCGAGACCCCGACCTCACGGGCGACGTCCTTGATGCTCGTCACCTGGAACGCCCCGTGCCGCGTCCGGCGCCCGTCGTACGGTGGCTCCCATGAGCAGCCACCTGCCCGCCGGGGCGCCCCTGACTTTCGGCGCGGCCACCGCCGCCTACCAGGTGGAGGGCGCGGTGACGGCGGACGGTCGCGGCCCGTCCATCTGGGACACGTTCACGGCCCGCGAGGGCACCATCCGCGACGCCAGCGACGGTGCGGTGGCCTGCGCGTCCTACGAACGGCTCGACGAGGACCTCGACCTGCTCGCGGGGCTCGGCGTCGGGCACTACCGCTTCTCGGTGGCCTGGCCGCGGGTGCAGCCGACCGGCAGCGGGGCGGTGGAGCCGCGCGGGCTGTCGTACTACGACCGGCTGGTCGACGGGCTGCTCGAGCGCGACATCGCGCCGATGGCCACGCTCTACCACTGGGACCTGCCGCAGCCCCTCGAGGACGCCGGCGGCTGGCCCGAGCGGGCCACCGCCGAGCGGTTCGCCGACTACGCGGCCATCGTGCACGACCACCTGGGCGACCGGGTGAAGGTCTGGGCCACGTTCAACGAGCCCTGGTGCTCGGCCTTCCTCGGCTATGCCGCGGGCGTCCACGCCCCCGGCCGCCGCGAGCCCGCTGCCGCGCATCGCGCCGCGCACCACCTGCTGCTCGGCCACGGCCTGGCCGCGAACCGCCTGCACGAGGCCGGGAGCGACGGTGTCGGGATCGTGCTGAACCTCATGCCGGTGTGGCCGGAGCGTGCGGAGGCCGCTGTCGCGGCCGACGGCGTCGACGCGATCCAGAACCGGATCTGGCTCGGTCCGCTGGTCGACGGCGCGTACGACGAGCGGCTGCGCGCCCTGGCGCCGCCGCTGGACGACAGCGCGGTCGTGCGCGACGGCGACCTCGCCCTCGTCCGGGGCTCGGTCGACTGGCTGGGCGTCAACTACTACACCCCCGCTCGGGCCGACACCGGCGGTGCCAACGAGGGCGGCGTCGGGCTCGACACCTCGGCCTACCCGGGGTCGAGGGTCTTCGGTTCGCACCCCGCCCGCCCCTCACCGCGATGGGATGGGAGGTCGAGCCGCGCGGCCTCGAGGAGCTGCTCGTCGACGTGCACCGTCGTACCGGCCTCCCGCTCGTCGTCGCCGAGAACGGCGCCGCCTACGACGACACCGTGCGCGCCGCGGATGGGTCGGTCGACGACCCGGACCGGACCGCCTACCTGCGCGAGCACATCGCCGCTGTCGAGCGGGCGCGGGCAGCGGGCGCCGACGTGCGCACCTACGTCGCCTGGACGCTGCTCGACAACTTCGAGTGGGCCGAGGGCTACACGAAGAAGTTCGGGCTGGTCGAGGTCGACCGGGTCGACCAGCACCGCACCCCCAAATCGTCGTACCGGTGGTTCTCGGACCTCGTGCATGCCGGCCGGCCCGGACTCACGCCCTAACCCTTGACGCTGCCGGCGAGAAGCCCCCGGACGAAGTAGCGCTGCAGGCTCAGGAACACGATCAGCGGGACGATCAGCGACACGAACGCGCCCGCCGAGAGCAGGTGCCAGGCCTGGTCGCGGGTGCCGGACAGCTCTGCCAGCCGCACCGTCAGCGGAGAGGTGTCCTGGTTGCCGCCGGCGAAGACCAGGGCCACCAGCAGGTCGTTCCAGACCCAGAGGAACTGGAAGATGCCGAACGCCGCGATGGCCGGGGTCATCAGCGGAAGCATGATCTTGGTGAAGATCTTGACGTGACCGGCGCCGTCGACCCGGGCCGCCTCGATGAGCTCGTTCGGGACTTCCTTCATGAAGTTGTGCAGCAGGAAGATCGCCAGCGGCAGCGCGAAGATCGAGTGCGACAGCCAGATCGTGTAGAAGCCGCCACCCGGAGCGTCCGAGCCGGCCAGGCTCGGGAGCCCGAACGGCGGGTTCACGTACAGGGTGAGCAACGGGATCATCGTGACCTGGATCGGGACGATCTGCATCGCGAAGACCGCGACGAACAGCGTGTCCCGCCCGGGGAACTTCATCCAGGCGAAGGCGTAGGCCGCCAGCGTCGCGAGGGTGATCGGGATGATGACCGCGGGCAGCGTGATGACGATCGAGTTGACGAAGTAGGTGGCGAGGTCCGTGTCGCTGCCGTTCAGCACCGCGTCGTAGTTGTCGAGCGTCACGTTGGGATCGGTGAACCAGGTCCACCAGCCGCTGCTCTTGACGTCGTTCTCCGGCCGGAACGACGAGATGAGCAGCCCGGCGGTCGGGATGGTCCACAGGATCGCGATGACGGCCGCCGCGAGCGACGCCCAGGGCGAGGTCAGGCGCTTCTTCGCCTCCTGCGACGCGGTGCTGGCCGGCTTGGCAGAGGTGGTCGTGCCGACCTCGGCGGTGGGCGCGGTCATCGTGCCTCCAGCTGTCGCATCTGGCGGATGTTGTAGACGACGATCGGGATCACCAGGACGAACAGCAGCGATGCCAGTGCCGCCCCGAGCCCGGTGTTGAACGCCCGGAAGCTCTGTGTGTAGAACTCGTTGGCCAGGACGCTGGTGCTGAAGTTGCCACCCGTCGACGTCCGGACGATGTCGAAGACCTTCAGCGTCGTGATGCTGATCGTCGTCAGGACGACGATCAGGGACGGCCGGATGCTCGGCACGGTGATGAAGCGGAACATCCGGAAGCCGCTCACGCCGTCGAGCCGTGCCGCCTCCACGATGTCATCAGGGATGGCCTTGATCGAAGCCGAGAGCACCGTCATCGCGAAGCCCGCCTGCACCCAGATCATGATGACGATGAGGAACAGCGTGTTCCACGGGTCCTCGAGGAGGAACCGGTAGGTGTCGAGCCCGACGGACTTCAGGATCTGGTTGAGCAGACCGATCTGCTCGTTCTCCGCGGCCCGGTAGTCGTAGACGAACTTCCAGATGATCGACGCGCCGACCAGCGAGATGGCCATCGGCAGGAAGATCAGTGCCTTGGCGACCTTCTCGACCTTGGCCTTGTCGATCAGGACGGCGTAGACGAGTCCGATGAGCGTGGCGACGACCGGGGTGACGATCACCCAGATCGCGGTGTTGCGCAGGACCGTGAGCTGGTCGGAGCTGGTGAAGATCGTCTTGTAGTTGTCGAAGCCGACGAACGAGTTTCCTCCGCTGTTCTTGAACGACTGGTAGATCGTCTTGATGGCCGGATAGAGCAGGCCCACCGCGATCATGACCGTCGCCGGCAGCACGAAGGCGATGGTCTGGAGCGTCTCGCCGCGCCGGGAACGCACCCGATCGGCAAGGAACAGAACGACACCCATCACCGCCACGAAGGCCGCGATGGCGAAGACCATTTGTACGAACTTCTCGCCTGCCGACATCCGGAGTGCCTCCTCGATGGCCGAGCGTGGGAGCGGTGCTGGGGCTGCAGGACTGCGCGCCACCAGGTGAGGGAGTGCGACGTCTCCGTCGCACTCCCTTCCCTGGGGCTACTACCTCACGTCCGGGGTCCGCTGTCGAGACCCCGTCGGAACCCGGCCTAGGAAGCGGGCCAGGACTTCTCGATCCCGCTGAGGGCGTCCTTCGTGCTCTTTCCGGTGATCCAGGACGTCATCTCCTTCCAGAAGGAGCCTGCACCGACGGCGCCGGGCATCAGGTCCGACCCGTCGAAGCGGAACACGGCGTCCGCGTCCTGGAGGATCTCGCCGGCGAGCTTGTCGACCGGGCTCACCAGGTTGTTCACGTCCAGGCCCTTGTTGGCGCTGACCCAGCCGCCACCCGGGGTGGCCTTGGCCTTCTCGTTGGCCCAGACGTCCGAGGACAGGTAGGTCTGGAACGCCTGCACCTCCGGGGTGTCCTTGAACGCGGCGATGAACTCGCCACCACCGAGGACGGGCTTGCCGTTGTCCTCGTTGGTCGTGGGCAGGTAGAAGGCGAACACCTGGCCGCCCTCTTCCACCGTGGTGCCCTCGGGGAAGAAGTTGGCGTAGAAGCTGGCCTGACGGTGCATGGCGCACTCACCACTGGCGACGGGAAGACCGCCGTCCTGGAACGTGGTGGTCGCGATGCTCTTGACATCACCGATACCGGCGTTGACGTACTTGTCGTTCTTGAGGATGCCGCCGACCCGGTCCAGCGCGGACGCGACCTGCGGGTCGTCGAACGCGATCTCGTGCGCGACCCACTGGTCGTAGACGTCCGGACCGACGTCGCGCAGCAGGACGTCCTCGAGCCAGTCGGTGACCGGCCAACCGGTGGCCTCACCGGAGCCGATGCCGGCGCACCAGGGCTTCATGCCCGATGCGGCGATCGTGTCGGAGAGGGTGACCATCTCGTCCCAGGTCGTCGGGACGGTCCAGCCCTTCTCCTCGAACAACGTCGGGGAGTACCAGACGAAGGACTTCACGTTGGCACCCAGCGGGGCGGCGTAGAACTTGCCGTCGACGGTGCCGTAGTTCTTCCAGTCCTCGCCCCACCACTCGTCGACGTTGGCCGACACCGACTCGGGGGCTTCCTTCACCTTGCCGGTGTCGGTCACCAGGGTGTTGAGCAGGCCGGGCTGAGGCACGATCGCGAGGTCGGGCGGGTTGCCGCTCTTGACGCGGACGACCAGCTGGGCCTCGAACTCCTTGGAGCCCTCGTACTTCACCGTCGCACCGGTGCACGACTCGAAGAGCTTGTAGGAGTCCTTCTGGGTCACGTCCTCGGGCGCCACGATCGAGGTGTAGATCGAGACCTCCTTGCCGGTCAGGTCACCGAACTGCGTCAGATCCGCACACTCCGCCTTGCCCTCGCCCGGCGAGGTGCCGCCGGCGGTGTCCGTCCCGCCGTCACCTCCGTCGTCGCCGCCGCAGGCGGCAAGGACGAGGCTGGCACTCAGAACGACGGCGAACGCGGTCACACCGCGACGTGCCTTCGTTGATCCCATGCGCACTGCTCCCTCTCTCGACCAGGTCCGGTCCGGGCGCTGCCAATGGTTGGCGCCCCCGCGTCCCGGGTAACCCGATGTAAACGTTTACGCAACCGTCCGGCAACAGGTGACGCGGTAACAATTGGGTCACGACAGATCGCGACCACCGAACCGTGGACAGGAGATTGCCCCCGGGTTACGGTCACCCTGCGTCACGCCCACCCTCCACAACGGATCGTCCGGCACGTACCTGCCGGTGGAAGGATTTCCCTCATGGCAACTGTGACCTTCGACCAGGCCACCCGGCTGTTCCCGGGTTCCGAGCGCCCCGCGGTCGACAAGCTCGACATCGAGATCGGTGACGGCGAGTTCCTCGTCCTGGTCGGCCCCTCCGGCTGCGGCAAGTCGACCTCCCTGCGGATGCTCGCCGGGCTCGAGGACGTCAACGGCGGTGCGATCCGGATCGGCGACCGCGACGTCACCAACCTCGCGCCCAAGGACCGCGACATCGCGATGGTGTTCCAGAACTACGCGCTCTACCCGCACATGACCGTCGGCGAGAACATGGGCTTCGCCCTGAAGATCGCCGGCGAGCCCAAGGACAAGATCGCCGAGCGGGTCAAGGAAGCCGCGAAGATCCTCGACCTGGAGGAGTACGTCGACCGCAAGCCGAAGGCGCTCTCCGGTGGTCAGCGGCAGCGCGTTGCCATGGGCCGGGCCATCGTCCGGTCGCCGCAGGTCTTCCTGATGGACGAGCCGCTGTCCAACCTCGACGCCAAGCTGCGCGTCCAGACCCGCAGCCAGATCGCCGCGCTCCAGCGCCGGCTGGGCGTCACGACCGTGTACGTCACCCACGACCAGGTCGAGGCCATGACGATGGGCGACCGGGTCGCGGTGCTCAAGGACGGCGTGCTCCAGCAGGTCGCCACCCCGCGGGACATGTACGACAAGCCGGAGAACGTCTTCGTGGCCGGGTTCATCGGCTCGCCGGCCATGAACCTGCTCACGGTGCCCTTCGAGGGCAGCTCGGTGAAGTTCGGCGACGGCCACATCGACGTGCCCCGCGAGACCGCGCAGAAGGTCGGTGAGGCCGGTCGCGAGGTCACCATCGGGGTCCGCCCCGAGGACATGGACCTCGTCGGCGACGGCCAGGGCCTGAAGACGACGGTGAACCTCGTCGAGGAGCTCGGCGCCGACGCCTACGTCTACGGCACCGCCGACGTGAACGGTCAGGCCCTCGACGTCATCGCCCGGGTCGACGGCCGCAAGCCGCCGGAGAAGGGCTCGACGGTCAACTTCGCTCCGAAGCCGGGCCACCTGCACCTGTTCTCCACCACCACCGGCGAGCGGCTCCCCAGCTGAGCCACCCGCCCTCCTGAGTCGCCGGCGGGCGGCTGCAGGCACCATGGTCCCCATGGCCCTGCAGCTGCTCGCCGCACCCAGCGACCCCGCGCTGCTCGACCTGCCCTGGGGCACCCCGCTGGAGGACTGGCCGCCGGACCAGCTGGTGGCGCTACCGCGTGGCCTGTCCCGGCACGTGGTGCGCTTCGTCCGGCTGGGCGAGGCGGTGTTCGCCGTCAAGGAGATCGCCGAGAACGCCGCGCTGCGCGAGTACGGCCTGCTGCGGCAGCTGGAGCGCCGGGAGATGCCCGCCGTCGAAGCGGTGGCGGTGGTGTCCGGCCGGGTCGACGACCAGGGTCAGCCGCTGGACCCCGCCCTCGTCACCCGGCACCTGCAGTTCTCGCTGCCCTACCGGGCGCTGTTCTCCTCGACGCTGCGCGCCGACACGGCCAACCGGCTGCTCGACGCCCTCGCCGCGCTGCTCGTGCGACTGCACACCGCGGGGTTCTACTGGGGCGACTGCTCGTTCTCCAACACGCTGTTCCGGCGCGATGCCGGCGCGTTCGCGGCGTACCTCGTCGATGCCGAGACCGGCGAGATGCACGGCTCGCTGTCGGAAGGCCAGCGCGGGTACGACGTCGAGCTGGCCCGCACCAACATCGCCGGTGAGCTGCTCGACCTGGAGGCCGGCGGCCTCCTGCACGCCTCCATCGACCCGGTCGAGACCGCGGACCTGGTGGCCTCGCGCTACCGCGACCTGTGGCTGGAGCTGCTGGGAGCCGAGACCTTCGACACCGGCGAGCGCTACCGCATCGACCAGCGGATCCGCCGGCTGAACGAGCTCGGCTTCGACGTCGCGGAGCTCAACATCGTCACCGACATGGACGGCCGAACCGTCCAGCTCGAGCCGAAGGTCGTCGACGCCGGCCACCACAGCCGAAGGTTGCTGCGGCTCACCGGCCTCGACGTCGAGGAGAACCAGGCCCGCCGGCTGCTCAACGACCTGGACGCCTACCGCGCCGCGAAGGACGTGCAGAGCGAGTCCGAGGAGATCGTCGCCCACCGATGGGTCGACGACTCGTTCGAGCCGGTGGTGCGGGCGGTGCCGAAGGACCTGCGCGGCAAGCTGGAGCCCGCCGAGATCTTCCACGAGGTGCTGGAGCACCGGTGGTTCCTGTCCGAGCGCGAGGGTCGCGACGTCGGACTGCTGCCCGCGGCACGCTCGTACGTCACCGACGTCCTGACCCACAAGCCGGACGAGCGGGCCGTGCTGGGGTCCCGGATCGGCAGCCCGACGGTCGAGGCCGACCCGTACGTCGAGGACGCCGACGACTAACCCTGTCGGCTCAGCAGCGCGGCGGCGGGAGATCTCGTAGAGGGCGATGCCGGCCGCGACGGCGGCGTTGAGCGACTCGGCGGCGGAGCCGATCGGGATGGCGGCGACCACGTCGCAGTTCTCGCGCACCAGCCGGGACAGCCCCTTGCCCTCGGACCCGACCACCAGCACCACCGGCTCGTCCGTGACCTCGACATCGCTGAGGTCGACCGCCGCCTCGCCGTCGAGGCCCACGACGTACAGCCCGGCGTCCCGGTAGGCCTGCAGCGTGCGGGTGAGGTTCGTCGCCCGGGCGACCGGCACCCGCGCCGCGGCGCCGGCTGACACCTTCCACGCCGTCGCCGTGACGCCGGCCGCCCGTCGGGCCGGCACCACCACGCCGTGCGCGCCGAACGCTGCCGACGACCGCAGCACCGCGCCCAGGTTGCGCGGGTCGGTGACGCCGTCCAGGGCGACCAGCAGCGGAGCCTCGTCCGCCTCCTGGGCCCGGGCCAGCAGGTCGTCGGGGTGCGCGTACTCGTACGCCGGCACCTGCAGCGCCAGGCCCTGGTGGTTCGCACCGGCGACCCGGTCCAGCTCGGTCCGGGAGGCCTCCATCAGGGGTACGCCGAGCTGGCTGGCGATCTTCATCGACTCGCGGACCCGGTCGTCGGAGTCGATCCGCTCCGCGACCCAGAGCGCGGTCGCCGGCACGTGGGCGCGCAAGGCCTCGACCACCGGGTTGCGACCGGCGACCCACTCCGGACCGGTGCCGGTGTCGCGCGAACGGCTGCTGCCAGAGGTCCGGGAACCGCCGGACCGGCCGGCCGGCTTGGCGGCACGCTTGGCGGCTGACCGCGCCTTGCGGTGCGCCGGGTGGCTGGGCCGCTCGGTGGCCTTGGGCGTCGGTCCCTTGCCCTTGAGCTGCTTGCGCCGCTGTCCGCCGGAGCCGACGGTCTGGCCCTTCTTCGACCCCGTGACGCGCTTCGCGCCGCGCCGTTCGCTGTTGCCGGCCATCAGGGGGTCTCCTCGATCGCGGTGTCGGCCAGCGTCCAGCGCGGACCGTTCGGGGTGTCCTCGACCACGACACCGGCCGCTGCCAGCGCGTCACGCACCCGGTCGGCGGCGGCCCAGTCCTTGCGGGTCCGGGCCTCGGTCCGCTCGTTCAGCGCGACGGCCACCAGCCGGTCGACGACGCCGTGCAGGTCCGAGGTCGCGCCGGAGCCCGCCCAGGTCGGTGACAGCGGGTCGAGGCCGAGGACGTCGAGCATCGCCCGGGTCGAGGACCAGGTGCCGCGCAGCGCACCCGACGGGCCGTCGGCGAGCAGCTTGTTGCCCTCCCGGATCACCGCCTGCATGGCCGCCAGCGCAGCCGGCACCGACAGGTCGTCGTCCATCGCCTCGGTGAAGTCGGCGCAGTGGATGCCGTCGGCCGGGCCGGCCTCGCCGCCGAGCACCTCGTGCGCCCGGCGGACGAAGCCCTCGATGCGACCGAAGGCGGCCGCGGCCTCCTCGAGCGCCTCCCACGAGAACTCGACGATCGAGCGGTAGTGCGACGCGACCAGGTAGTAGCGCAGGTCGATCGGCCGCACCCGCTTCACGACCTCGGACACCAGCATCGTGTTGCCCACCGACTTGCTCATCTTCGAGCCGCCGAGGTTGAGCATCGCGTTGTGCATCCACCAGCGCGCGAACGGCCGGCCGGCCGCGGTCGACTGGGCCAGCTCGTTCTCGTGGTGCGGGAAGCGCAGGTCCAGGCCGCCGCCGTGGATGTCGAACTCCGGCCCGAGGTACTTGCCGACCATCGCCGAGCACTCCAGGTGCCAGCCCGGCCGGCCGCGGCCCCACGGCGTGGGCCAGGACGCGGTCTCCGGCTCGCCCGGCTTGTGGCCCTTCCAGAGGGCGAAGTCGCGAGGGTCCCGCTTGCCGCGCGGGTCGGCGTCCTCGGCGGCCGCCATGTCGTCGATCCGCTGGTTGGACAGCGCGCCGTACTCCGGCCAGGACCGCACGTCGAAGTACACGTCGCCGGAGCCGTCGTCGGCCGGGTAGGCATGGCCGCGCTCGATGAGCTCACCCATCAGCTCGACCATCTCGGTGATGTGGCCGGTGGCCCGAGGCTCGTACGTCGGCGGCACGCAACCCAGCACGTCGTACGCCGCGTGCAGCGCGCGCTCGTTGGCATAGGCCAGCGCGAACCAGTCGGTGCCCCCCTCCGCCGCCCGGGTCAGGATCTTGTCGTCGATGTCGGTGACGTTGGCGATGATCGACACCTGCAGCCCGGAGCGCTCGAGCCATCGACGCAGGACGTCGAACACGACCTCCTTGCGGATGTGCCCGATGTGCGGGGCGCCTTGCACGGTGAGCCCGCAGTGGTAGACGCCGACCTTGCCCTCGACGAGGGGCACGAAGTCGCGCACCGACCGCGTGGCGGTGTCGTACAGGCGGAAGGTCACCCGGTCAAGGTTACTGGCGGGGCCACGCGGCGTTGACCACGAGCGCCGAGGCGATCGCAGCGATGCCCTCGCCGCGGCCGGTGAGGCCCAGGCCGTCGGTGGTCGTCGCGGACACCGACACCGGGGCGCCCACCGCGGTCGACAGCGCGATCTCAGCCTCGTCGCGGCGCGGGCCGAGCCGTGGCCGGTTGCCCACCACCTGCACCGACACGTTGCCGATCTCGAAGCCCGCCTCGCGGACCAGCCGGGCCGCCTCGGCGAGCAGGGCGGTGCCGCTGGCACCCGTCCACCGCGGGTCGTCGGTGCCGAACACCGAGCCGAGGTCGCCGAGCCCGGCGGCTGCGAGCAGCGCATCGCAGGCCGCGTGCGCGGCGACGTCGCCGTCGCTGTGGCCCGCGCACCCGGCGGGCTCGTCGGGGAAGTGCAGGCCGGCAAGGTGCATCGGCCGGCCGGTCTCCAGCGGGTGGACGTCGACCCCGGTGCCGACGCGAGGCAGCTCAGCCACGGTCGGCCTCCCGGCGGGCGAGCACGGCCTCGGCGAGCAGCAGGTCCAGCGGGCGGGTCACCTTGAACGCCTCCTCGGCGCCGGGGACGACGACCACCCGGCCGCCGGCGCGCTCGACGTGCCCGGCGTCGTCGGTCGCCTCGCCCGACTCCGCGCCGCCGTACGCCGCGTCGAGCACCGCCCGGCGAAACCCCTGCGGGGTCTGCACCGCGCGCAGCACCGACCGGTCGACGGTGGCCACCACGGCGCCCTCGGCGTCGACCTGCTTGACCGTGTCGACCACCGGCAGCCCGGGCACCACGGCGTCCGCGCCGTCCTGGACGGCGGCGATCACCGCGTCGACCAGCCGGCCCGGCACCAGCGGCCGGGCGGCGTCGTGCACGAGCACGACCTGCACCGAGCCGGGCAGCGCCGCCAGCGCCCGGCGCACCGACTCGCTGCGGCTGTCACCGCCCTCGATGACCTCCAGCTCGGCACCGTCGTGCGTCGAGGCGAGCACGGCCCGCACCTCCTCGGCTCGTCCTGCCGGCACGGCGACCACGACGAGGTCGACCGGCGAAGCGGCCAAGGTGCGCACCGAGTGGGCCAGCATCGGCTCGCCGCCGAGCAGGTGCAGCGCCTTGGCGATGCCGGTCCCCAGCCGCTCGCCGCGCCCCGCCGCCGGCACCACGGCCGCGACGACCGGAGCGGTCACAGCGCCTCCGCCGCGGGTCTGGCGAACACCATCCGCCCGTTGGCCGTCGTCAAGACGCTGGTGACCCGCACCTGCGCCTCGTGGCCGACCTGGTCACGGGCCCGCTCGACGACGACCATCGTGCCGTCGTCGAGGTAGCCGACCGCCTGACCTGCCTCCTTGCCGGCCTTGATGAGCAGCACGCCCACCTCGTCGCCGGCTCCGACGGGCGGGCGCAACGACATCGCCAGCGCGTGCAGGTTCATCACCCGTACGCCGGCCAGCGCCGCCACCCGGGCCAGGTTGGTGTCCAGGGTGAGCAGGGCTGCGCCGCGGTCCAGGCAGATCCGCACCAGCTTTGCGTCCACCTCGTGGACTCCCGGCACCTCGTCGTCGAGAACCTCGACGTCGATGCCCGGCTCGCGGCGCAAGGTCTCCAGCACCTCCAGGCCGCGGCGGCCCTTGGCGCGGCGCAGGTCGTCACCGGCGTCGGCCAGGCCCTGCAGCTCGCCCAGCACGGGAGTCGGGACGAGCATCAGCCCGTGCACGAACCCGGCCCGGACCACGTCGACGATGCGGCCGTCGATCGCTACCGAGGTGTCCAGCACCCGGGGCAGCGCAACCGTGGGCACCGGTCGGTCTGCCATGCCGACCCGCGTCCCGAACATGCCGAGGACCGCCTCCCGCTTGGCAGTGCCGAGCCGGTAGCCGAGCAGCCCGAGCGAGACCAGGACGAACGCGAAGATCGGGAAGGTCAGCAGCGGCCGGTTGAGCAGCAGCACCGGCCAGGTGACGCCGGTGCCGACCAGTACGCCGATCACGGCCCCCACGACGCCGGCGACGATCTGCTCGGCCGAGGTCTCGCGCAGGGTCGCCTCGGTGGCCCGCACGGCCGTGACGGTGCCGCGGCCGAGCACGCCGCCGAGCACGTAGCCCAGGGCCGACCCCAGCACGACGCCGATGCCCAGGACGCTGAACGCACCCAGCACCGGCTCGCCGTCGTTGTCGAACAGCTCGGCGACGTAGTAGCCGAGGCCGGCGAAGAACACCACCACGCACAGCCGCAGCAGCTCGACCACGGCGCTGGGCACACGACGCAGTCGGGGGGCCATCACGGGGACGACCTTAGCCAGCGCGCTACGACAGCCCGGCGCGACTGCCCGGTCAAGGGCGGCACCTGGTCGACGCCGGCGCCGCAGATGCGACGTGCCGCCGACCCCGAGGGGGCGGCGGCACGTGAGCGTGGTGCGGAGGTGCTAGGACGCGAGGACCTCGTCGAGGATCGCCTCGGCCTTGTCCTCGTTGGTGTGCTCGGCCAGGGCCAGTTCGCTCACCAGGATCTGGCGGGCCTTGGCCAGCATCCGCTTCTCGCCGGCCGACAGGCCACGGTCCTTGTCGCGGCGCCACAGGTCGCGGACGACCTCGGCGACCTTGATCACGTCACCGGACGCGAGCTTCTCGAGGTTCGCCTTGTAGCGACGAGACCAGTTGGTCGGCTCCTCGGTGTGCGGGGCGCGGAGCACCTCGAAGACCTTGTCGAGACCCTCCTGGCCGACGACGTCACGCACGCCCACCAGATCGCAGTTCTCGGCAGGGACCCGGACTGTGAGGTCGCCCTGGGCGACCTTGAGCACCAGGTAGAGCTTGTCTTCACCCTTGATGGTTCGAGTCTCGATGGACTCGATGAGCGCTGCCCCGTGGTGGGGATAGACGACCGTTTCGCCGACCTTGAACGTCATATGTGTCAGACCCCTTTCGCGGACCCCAGAATAACACGGTGACCCGCATCACTCCGCCCGATCCCAGACCCGTTTGCGCAGGTCAGGGGCTTGACACCGGACGCGTCAGCGTGCTGTCCAGAGGCCTGCTGGGCTCGGCCCACCCGCTGCCGAGCCTGGCCGTGACAGCGCTCGCCACGACCGTGTCGGCGACCGCCGGACGCTCCCTGAGCGGCTGCGCGCTGGTCGCGGCGGCGGTGCTCACCGGCCAGCTGTCGATCGGCTGGTGCAACGACCTGGTCGACCGCGGGCGCGACCTGGTGGCCGGTCGCCGGGACAAACCGCTGGTCACCGGAGCAGTCCGGCCGCGCGTCGTCGCCCTCGCCTGCGGCCTGTCCGCAGCAGCCTGCGTCCCGCTGTCGCTGGCCAGCGGGTGGCGGGCCGGTGTCGCCCACCTGGCCGGGGTGGCCGGCGGCTGGGCCTACAACGTCGGCGTCAAGCGCACCGTGTGGTCGTGGCTGCCGTACGCCGCGAGCTTCGCGCTGCTCACCGCGTTCCTCACCCTGGGGCTGCCCGGGCACCCGGCCCCGCCGGTCTGGCTGCTGCTCGCGGGTGCCCTGCTCGGCACGGGTGCGCACTTCCTCAACGTCGTGCCGGACGTCGAGGCCGACCTCGCAGCCGGCGTGCGCGGGCTGCCGCAGCGCCTCGGCGCTGCCCGGGCCGCGGTCGGCGGCTCGGTCCTGCTGACCGCAGCCGTCCTGGTCGTCACGGTCGGGCCGGGGCGGCCTCCGTGGTGGGCCTGGGTGGGACTCGGCGCGGCGACCGGCTGCGCGACCGGGGCCGCGGTGTCGGGCTCGCGCCGCGCCCCGGGCCGGCTGCCGTTCCTGCTGGCCGTCGGTACGGCGGTGCTGGCTGTCGGGCTGCTCGTCGCCCGGGCACCGGACCTGGGCTGAGGAGTCGCTACGCTTCCTCCCCGTGGAGCACACTCGCCGAGCCCCGGTACGCCGCGCGGCCATCGCCGTCACCGCCGCCCTCGCCGCCGCGCTGCTCGCGGGCTGCGGGGCCGGCTTCGACGCCACGTCCCGACAGCAGTACGCACCCTCGGACGGCATCCTCGCCGACGCCGGCGACCTGCGGGTGCAGAACGCCCTGGTGGTCGCCAGCGCCGGCATCTCGACCGGGGTCGTCAGCGCCTCCATCGCCAACCGCGGCGACCGCGACGACGAGCTGACCGGGCTCACCAGCCCGGACGGCACGGTCGACCTCACCGGCGACGGCGCGCTTCCTGCCGGGTCGGCGGTCCGGCTCGGCGCCGACACCCGGCTGTCGGCGACGATCAGCGCCCTCACCGCCCTGCCCGGCGAGACGATCACCCTGCGGCTGACCTTCGCGAGGTCCGAGCCCCTGCGGATCCGCACCGTGGTCGTCCCGGCCCAGGGCGACTACGCATCGGTCACGCCGGGCCCCACCACCCTCAGCGAGTAGCCGGCCGGGCCACCACCCGTCGTACCGGCTCAGGGTTCGAACTTGTAGCCCAGCCCGCGCACCGTGACGATGTGCCGCGGGTTGCCGGGGTCCGGCTCCATCTTCGCCCGCAGCCGCTTCACGTGCACGTCGAGGGTCTTGGTGTCACCGACGTAGTCCGCCCCCCACATCCGGTCGATCAGCTGCCCGCGGGTCAGCACCCGGCCGGCGTTGCGCAGCAGCAGCTCGAGCAGCTCGAACTCCTTGAGCGGCATGGGCACCTGCTGGCCGCCGACGCTGACCACGTGCCGCTCGACGTCCATCCGGACCGGCCCGGCCTCCAGGGTCGCCGGCGCGAGGTCCTCGAGCTCGGCCAGCCGGCGCAGCACCGCCCGGATCCGCGCGACCAGCTCACGCGCGGAGAACGGCTTGGTGACGTAGTCGTCGGCGCCCATCTCGAGCCCGACGACCTTGTCGATCTCGCTGTCCTTGGCGGTCAGCATGATCACCGGTACGTTGGACTGCGCCCGCAGGCTGCGGAACACCTCGGTGCCGGGCAGTCCCGGCAGCATCAGGTCGAGCAGCACCAGGTCGGCGCCGCGCCGGTCGAACTCCTCCAGCGCGTCCGGCCCGGTCTCGGCCAGGTCGACCTCGAACCCCTCCTGGCGGAGCATGTAGGACAGCGCGTCGGGGAACGACTCCTCGTCCTCGACCACCAGCATCCTCGTCACGTGCGCCCTTCCGACCCGGCCGCGACAGGGAGCCGCAGCGTGAACGTGGAGCCGGTGCCCTCGGCACTCCACACCGTCGCCTCGCCGCCGTGGTCGGCGGCCACGTGCTTGACGATCGACAGCCCGAGCCCGGTCCCGCCGGTGTCCCGCGACCGGGCCGAGTCGACCCGGTAGAACCGCTCGAAGATCCGGTCCCGCTCCGTCTCGGCGATGCCCGGGCCCTCGTCGGTCACGCTGATCTCGGCGAGGTGGCCGTCGGTCCCGTCCGCCTCGGCGACCGAGACCGCGACCCGGCTGCCCTCGGGGCCGTAGTTCACGGCGTTGTCGACCAGGTTGCCCAGCGCGGTGACCAGCTGCCGGGCTCGCCCATCACCTTCAGCCCGCGCTCCCCGCCGCACACCAGCGCGACCCCGCGCGCCTCGGCCGTCAGCCGGCTGCGGTCGATCGCGTCCGCGACGACGTCGTCCAGGCTGACCGGCTGGGGGTCCTTGAGCGGGTCGTGGCTCTCCAGCCGGGACAGCTCGATGAGGTCCTGGACCAGCTGGGACAGTCGCTCCGACTCGTGCTGCATCCGGCCGGCGAACCGGCGACCGCCTCGGGGTCGTCGGCCGCGTCGGCCAGCGCCTCGGCGAGCAGCGACATCGCCCCGACCGGGGTCTTGAGCTCGTGGCTGATGTTGGCGACGAAGTCCCGGCGGATGGCGTCCACCCGCCGGGCCTCGGTCTGGTCCTCGATCAGCACCAGCACGTGGGTCGAGCCCAGGGGGGCGACCCGGGCCAGGACGCTGAGGGTCGAGGAGCCGACCGGCCCGCGCGGCAGCTCCAGCTCGACCTCACGGATCCCGCCGTCCCGGCGCACCGCCTGGACCAGGTCGACCAGGTCGTCCACCAGCAGCCGCTCCGCGCGGACGATGCCCAAGGCGTAGGCCGCCGGGCTGGCCCTGATCACCTGGTCCGCGGCGTCCAGCACGACCGTCGAGCGAGCGCAGCAGCGCGAGCACCTCGGACGCGCCGGACGGCAGCGTCGGCGGCGGCGGGGCCACGTCGAGCGCCCGCTCGGCCCGCTCGCTGGCCCGGAACGCCAGCACCGCACCGGCGCCGACCAGCACGCCGACGACGGCCACGAGCCCGGTGAGCAACGCGTCCACGGCACCGATGGTAGGTGCGCGCCGGCCCCGATCGCCCCGCCGAGGGCCGTCCCGTGCCAGGGTTGGGCTGCTGTTCACCTCCGGGAGGGCATCGGTTCATACCCGGCTGGCACGCTGCGGGCGTCGACCACACGCTTGCCCTCCTGGGGTGACGACGAAGGGTGATCCATGCGCGACGCGTTCCACGAGGAACTGGACGCCCTCACCGGCCAGCTGGTCGAGATGACCCGGCTGGTGGGATCGGCCATCAGCCGCGCCACCACCGCACTGCTGGACGCCGACCTCACCCTGGCCGAGAGCGTCATCGCGGCCGACGACGCGGTCGACGCCCTGCGCGACGACCTGGACGAGCGGGCCTTCGACCTGCTGGCCCGTCAGCAGCCGGTGGCCACCGACCTGCGCACCATCGTCACCAGCCTGCGGATGAGCGGCGACCTGGAGCGGATGGGCGACCTCGCACTGCACGTCGCCCGCGTCGCCCGGCGCCGCTTCCCGGAGTCGGCGGTGCCTCCCGAGCTGCTCTCGACGATCGTCGAGATGAGCCAGATCGCCCAGCGGCTCGTCACCAAGACCGGCAGTGTGATCGCCCGCCAGGACGTCGCCGCGGCCCTCGAGCTCGAGCGCGACGACGACGAGATGGACACCCTGCACCGGCAGCTGTTCACCGAGCTGCTGGACAAGAGCTCGCCGTTCGGCGTCGAGCAGGCCGTCGACGTCACCTCGATCGGCCGCTACTACGAGCGGTTCGCCGACCACGCCGTCTCGGTCGCCCGCCGGGTCGTCTACCTGGTCACCGGCCAGCTGCCGCAAGGGTCGGCGAGCCGGCCTGACCGTCGGCCGAATTCCGGATCGGAAGCGACGGGCTCAGACGAAGTCGCCTCCGGTCCGCGACGGCGGCGTCAGCGGCCCTGGTTCTTGACGGCCTCGATCGCGGCCGCGGCGGCCTCCGGGTCGAGGTACTCGCCACCCGGCACCGTCGGGTGCAGGTCCGCGTCCAGCCGGTAGAGCAGCGGGATGCCGGTGGGGATGTTCAGCCCGACGATGTCCTCGTCGGACATCCCGTCCAGGTGCTTGACCAGCGCCCGCAGCGAGTTGCCGTGCGCGGCCACCAGCACGGTGCGCCCGGCCTGCAGGTCGGGCACGATCGCGTCGTACCAGTAGGGCAGCATCCGTTCCACGACGTCCGCGAGGCACTCGGTGCGCGGCACGATCTCGTCGGGCAGCTCGGCGTAGCGGGCGTCGCCGACCTGGGAGCACGTGTCGTCGTCGGGCAGCGGCGGCGGCGGGGTGTCGTAGGACCGGCGCCAGAGCATGAACTGCTCCTCGCCGAACTCCTCCAGCGTCTCCTTCTTGTCCTTGCCCTGCAGGGCGCCGTAGTGCCGCTCGTTGAGCCGCCAGTGCGGCGCACCGGGATCCACTGCCGGTCGGCCGCGTCCAGCGCGAGTTCGCCGTCCGGATCGCGCGGCGCAGCAGCGAGGTGTGCACGACGTCGGGCAGCAGGCCGCGTTCGCGCGAGCAGCTCGCCGCCGCGGCGCCGCCTCGGCCTCGCCCTTGGCGGTGAGATCGACGTCGACCCACCCGGTGAACAGGTTCTTGGCGTTCCACTCGGTCTCGCCGTGGCGGAGCAGGACCAGCGGGTACGTCGTCGCGCTCATGCGGCCGAGCCTGCCAGATGCCCGGTCGGAGGGTGTCGGGGTGTCCACCTGCCGTCGAGCGATTGCCTCGGGCTGCCTCAGGCCGGCGGCGGCGCGTCGTCCGGCGCGAGGCCGCGGAACGCCTCGAGGTTCCAGGTCGGCTCGCCGCGCGAGGTGCGCCAGGCCCACTCCTTGCGGATCGCCGAGGCGAAGCCCATCTCCAGGATCACGTTGAACGGTCCGTCGGAGGCCTCGAGGACCGAGCCGAGCAGCCGGTCGATCTCCTCGGCGGTGACCGCGTGCAGCGAGAGCCGACCGCTGAGGTAGATGTCGCCCAGGTGGTCGACGGCGTACGCCACGGCGTAGAGCCTGGTGTTGCGTTCGAGCAGCCAGCGGTGGACACCGTCGACGTTCTCGTCCGGGCGGCGGCAGACGAAGGCGTTGACCGACAGGCTGTGCGCGCCCACGACGAGGCTCACCGTGGTCTTCAGCTTCTTCTCGCCGGGCAGGGTGACGACGAAGGTGCCCGGGGTCGGCTCCTCGTGCTCGAGCTCGGCCAGCGCCGAGCGCAGCACGTCGGCGGCGGTGTCCTGCTCCGGGGTCACCGGCCGACCGCGAGCGCCAGACGCACTTCGTGGTCGAGCAGCGCGTCGGAGTAGACCTCGAGCATCCCGGCGGCCGTGGCGGCCCAGCCGAACCGGCCGGCGTGCAGCAACGCGCCGCGGCTCAGGGCCGCGCGACGGGCCGGGTCGCGGGCCAGCTCGCCCAGCACCCCGGCGTACTCCCTCGGGTCGTGCCCGTCGACCAGCACGCCCGAGAAGCCGTCGGCGACGGCGGTGCGCAGCCCGCCCACCGACGCCGCGACGACGGGGGTGCCGCAGGCCTGCGACTCGATGGCCACCAGGCCGAACGACTCGCTGTACGACGGGACGACGGTGACGTCGGCGGCCCGGTACCACTGCGGCAGCTCGTCCTGCGGCACCGGCGGCACGAAGCGCACCACGTCGGTGAGGTCCAGCTCGGCGGCCAGCGACTGCAGCGACTCCGGCCGGGCCAGCCCGCTGCCGGACGGACCGCCGACGACCGCCACCACCAGCCGGTCGCGCAGCGAGGGATCGAGCTCGACGAGCCGCGCGGCGGCCCGCAGCAGCACGTCGGGGGCCTTGAGCGGCTGGATCCGGCCGACGAACAGCAGCAGGTAGGCGTCCTCCGGCACGCCCGAGCGCGCCGGCGGGCGGCGGACCGCGGCCCCGGCGAGAACAGGTCGAGGTCGACGCCCGGGGGCACCACGGCGACCTGGTCGGGGTCGGCGTCGTAGAGGCCGATGAGCTGCCGGCCCTCCTCGTCGGTGTTCGCGACCAGCCGGTCCGCGGCCTCGACGACCTGGGCCTCGCCGATGGCGCGGGCCGCCGGCTCGGGGTCGTCGCCGACGGCCAGGGTGAGGTTCTTGACCTTGGCCATCGTGTGCATCGAGTGCACCAGCGGCACGTCCCACCGCTCGGCGGCGAGCCAGGCCGACCTGGCCGGAGAGCCAGTAGTGGGAGTGCACCAGGTCGTACCAGCCGGGTCGGGCGGCCGGCCTCGATCCGCATCAGCCCGGAGGTGAAGGCGCACAGCTGGGCCGGCAGGTCCTCCTTGGCCAGGCCCTCGAACGGGCCGGCGGTGACGTGCCGGACGGTGACGCCGGGGGTGAGCTCGGCGGTCGGCGGGAGATCGGAGCTGGTGGCCCGGGTGATCACGTCGACCTCGACGTTCAGCGCGGCCAGCCGGCGGGACAGCTCGACGACGTAGACGTTCAAGCCGCCGGCGTCACCGGTGCCCGGCTGGTCGAGCGGGGAGGTGTGCACGCTGACCATGGCCACCCGGCGCGGCACCCGACCTCGAGCCGGCATCACCGCCATCGTCACGTCCGGACACCTCCAAGCCGTCGTCTGCGGACTCCTTCGGGCGCAGGGGCCCGCCGGGATGGTTCAACCCCGGCGGCTCCTTCCCGATTCCCCTGCCGGGCAACCGGTCGCACCCGGGGCGGCCTGGCAGGATGCCGGGATGAGCAGCGGGACCGCGGTCGTGACGGGTGCCAGCAGCGGGATCGGGGCGGCCACCGCGCGCCGCCTGGTGCAGGAGGGCTTCCGGGTCATGGCGGCGGCCCGGCGCCGCGAGCGGCTCGACGCGCTGCACGACGAGCTCGGTGACCGGCTGCGGCCGGTGACGCTGGACGTCACCTCGGCCGACTCGGTGGCCGCGCTGGCACGGGAGGTCGGCAGCGAGCTGAACGTCCTGGTCAACAACGCCGGCGGCGCGTTCGGGATGGACCCCGTCGCCGACGCGGACCCCGAGGACTGGCGAGCCATGTTCGAGGTCAACGTGATCGGGGCGCTGCAGGTGACCCAGGCGCTGCTTCCGGCCCTGGTGGCCAGCGGGCAGGGTCACGTCGTGGTGATGGGATCGACGGCCGGACGCATCGTCTACGAGGGCGGCGGCGGCTACACCGCGGCCAAGCACGGCGCGGCCGCGCTCGCCGAGACCCTCCGGCTCGAGCTGAGCGGCCAGCCGGTCCGGGTCAGCGAGATCGCGCCCGGGATGGTCGCCACCGACGAGTTCGCCCTGAAGCGGTTCGGTGGTGACGCCGAGCGGGCGGCCAAGGTCTACCAGGGCGTCGACGCACCGCTCACGGCCGAGGACATCGCCGACTGCGTCGCGTGGTGCGTCACCCGGCCGCCGCACGTCGACATCGACCTGCTCGTGGTGCGGCCGCTCGCCCAGGCCGCCCAGCACAAGGTCCACCGCAGCAGCTGATCGCCCAACCAGCCCCCGAAACCTCAGGATCGGAGAGCGTTTGTGGCGTCTCGAGCCACGTTCGCTCTCCGATCCTGGAGAAACGGGGGCGGGGGCGGGGGCGGGGGGGGGGCGGGGCGGGTCAGGGTCAGGGGTCAGGGTCAGGGTCAGGCGAGGGCGGCGGTGAAGGCGGCGTAGGCGTCGGGGCCGAAGAGCACGAACCGCACCTCGCGCACGGTCCGCGGCTGATGCGCGCGCGCCGTCTCGACCGCGATCCGCGCGGCGTCGTCCATCGGCCAGCCGTACACCCCGGCCGAGACCGCGGGGAACGCGACCGTCGAAGCGCCGAGCTCCTCGGCGACCCGCAGCGACTCGCGGTAGGCCGAGGCGAGGACGGCGCTGCGGTCCTCGGACGCCGAGTGCACCGGCCCGACGGTGTGGATCACCCAACGGGCCGGCAGGTCGCCGGCCGTGGTGGCGACCGCCTGCCCGGCCGGCAGTCCGTCGGGCAGCGAGGTCGCGCGCAGCTCGCGGCAGGCGGCCAGGATCGCCGGACCTCCGCGGCGATGGATCGCCCCGTCGACCCCACCGCCGCCGAGCAGCGAGGAGTTGGCGGCGTTCACCACCGCGTCGACGTCCTGGTCGGTGATGTCGCCCTGCACTGCCACGATGTCCACGTGACCAGACTGCCGCAGCCCGCTCCCGCGTTCGAGACCGACCGGCTCCTCGTGCGCGACTGGCGCGACGAGGACGCCGCCCGGATGCTCGACATGTACTCCCGCGACGAGGTGGTGCGCTTCCTCGGCTCGGTGCCGACGCCGATGGCATCGACGGAGCAGGCCCACGACCGGATCACCCGCGGACGCCGGCGCAACGCCGAGCAGTCCGGCCCGTGCGGCTGGTGGGCCGTGGAGGTCCGCGACACCGGCCAGGTCGTCGGCACGGTGGCGCTGGTGACCGTCGACGGTTCCGAGGAGCCGGGGGCTCCGGTCGAGGTGGCCTGGCACCTGCACCCGGACGCGCAGGGCCACGGCTACGCGACGGAGGTGGCCCGCGGCGCGCTGGACCGGGCGCATGCCGCCGGCCTGCCGGAGGTGCTCGCGCTCACCGACGAGGCGAACACCGCGTCGCAGGCGGTCTGCCGCCGGCTCGGGCTCGAGCTGCGCGGGGTGTCCGCGGAGTTCTACGGCAAGCCGCTGATGGTCTGGGTCAGCCGTCGCTGACCAGCCGGACGCGCAGCCGGCGGAAGCCCTTGCCCTTGCTCTCGACCTTCACGACCTCGATCCGGCCGATCTGCCGGGTGGACGCGACGTGGGTGCCGCCGTCGGCCTGGGTGTCGAGCCCGACGATGTCGACGATGCGCACGACCTCGAGCTCGGCCGGCAACAGGTTGGTCGCCGTGCGGATCAGGTCCGGGTGGGTGCTGAACGCCTCGTCGCGGGGCAGCGTGCTGACCTCGATGGCACGGTCGGCGGCCACCTCGACGGCGCACGCCTGGGCGACCAGGTCCTTGAAGCCCTCCGGCACCTCGGGCAGGTTGAAGTCCATCCTTGCCTCGAGCGGCTCCATGTTGCCGCCGGTGACCAGGGCCCCGAAGTCGCGCAGCACCACGCCGGACAGCAGGTGCAGGCCGGAGTGGGTCCGCATCAGGGCGGTACGCCGGGTGTCCTCGACGGCACCGCGCACCGGCGTACCGACCGGCGGGACCGGGTCGCCCTCGGCCGGCAGCAGCTCGAGGTCCTCGCCCCTGCGCACGCCGACGACGCGGGTCTGCACGCCGCCCCACAGCAGCACGCCGTGGTCGGGCGGCTGGCCGCCACCGCCGGGGTAGAACGCCGAGCGGTCCAGCACGATCGCCTCGGGCGAGGCGTCGAGGACGGTCGCGTCCCACTCGCGCAGGGTCTGGTCGGCCAGCTCCAGCCGGCTGGTGCGACCGTGCGCGCTGGTGGAGCCCTGCGTCACCACTTCCCGTAGGGCCCGTTGTCGGACCCCCTACCGCCACCGAGCGACTTCAGCTTCGGCCGGGTGTCGGCCAGGTAGACGCCCGCGGCGATCACGCCGATGACGTTGAGGAGCCCGAGGGGGTTCCCGGAACCGGTCAGCACCTGGGTCAGGGACAACAGCGCGATCAGGAACGCCGCGATGAGTATCCCCATCCAGGCACCCTTGGCGAGCCTGCCCACCTGCGGGAACAGCCCGCCCGGGCGGCGCAGCACGTCGATGAGCGCGAAGCCCGTGAGCGCGAACGAACCGATCCCGAGCAGGAGCAGCACACCCTGCTGGACGCTGCCGACGATGTCCATCCCGCAGAGACTAGGTCACGACGAGCGACGACGGCCGCACGCGCACCGACCTGCCGAACGGACGCGACGAAGGCCCGCCCCCCACACGAGGGGACGGGCCGTCGTCATGACGCTGGTGCTGCAGCAGTCAGCTGCCGACCTTCGCTGCGCCGGCCTTGGTCGCCCGGGCCGCGGACTTGGTGGTCTTGCGGGCCGAGGTGCTGGCGCCCTTGGCGGCGGTGCGGGTCGTGGTCGCCCGCTTCTTGGCCGTGGTGGTCGTGCGCTTGGTCGCCTTCTTGGCGGTGGTGCGGGTCGCCGCGGCGGACTTCTTCGCCGTGGTGGCGGTGGCCTTGGAACGACGGGCCGTGGTGGTCGCGTCCTTCTTCAGGTCCTGGGTGGACTTCTGGCGGCGGATCCGGCCGACGACCTTGCGGCCGCGGGTCAGCAGGTCGCCGTAGACGGCGTCCGCACGGTCGGTGACCTCGCCGGCGATGCCGACGGCGGTGGCCTGCGCGCGCACCGGCAGGGTGACGGCCTGCTGGCCGACGGTCGCGACGGCCTTCTCCAGGTCGCGGCGCTGGATCTTCACCGACGGGATCCGGCTGGGGGCCGTCCGGAGGGTCTTGACGGCGAGGTCGGTCGCACCGGCCGCGACGTAGAACGGCTTGCTGCGGGTGATGGTCGTGGTGAGGGTCATGCTGTGCTCCTCTTCTTGGCGGACTGGGTGGTGGCCTTCGTTGCGGTCTTCTTGGTCGCGGTCTTCTTGGTCGCGGTCTTCTTCGCTGCGGCTTCTTCGCTCGGGCGCGGAGGCCGCCTTGGTGTGCAGGACCTCGGCCGCGTGCTCGGCGCGGAACGACTCGTACACGTCGATCAGCACGCGCTTGTGTCGTTCGCCGATGGTCGGGTCCGCGAGCACCGCGCCCACGACCTGGCCGACCTCGCGCTCGTCGAGGATGCCGGCCTGGACGTACAGGGTCTCCGCGGAGATCCGCAGGCCCTTCGCGATCTGCGACAGGATCTCGGCGCTGGGCTTCTTGAGCCCACGCTCGATCTGGCTCAGATAGGGGTTGGACACCCCGGCCGACTTCGCCAGCTGGCGCAGCGACACCTGCGCCGACTCGCGCTGCTCGCGGATGTAGTCACCCAACGAGCCGACCTTCAACGTTGCCATGACTCCTTCATACCCCAAGTGCTAACTGTGGCAAGCACCCAGCAAGCACATTTTCGGGTGACACCGCTCACACGTGGCGCAGGTCACACGTGGCAGACTCGGCTGACCCGGCAGAGGGAGAGACGCATGGCGAACGGCAACGGCACCAAGGGTGACCCCTGGATCCTCCGGACTCCGCCCGGCGCCGGGGAGTACACGATGTACCGCGACGAGGAGGCCGACCCGCCCGCCCTGGTCTGCCAGGTCGGCGGCACGAAGCTGACCTACCAGCTGCGGGCCATCGACGACCTGCACGCCTGGCTGCGGGAGCAGGCCGACTGGGTGCCGCTCGGCGCCGCCGACGAGAAGAAGGACGCGGCGGCCGGCACCGTCGAGGCCTGGGGCCGCGACGAGAAGAACCCGGTCGGCGGCTGGTACGGGCTGCGCAAGGGCTACCGGGGTCGGTTCGGCATGTACCTGCCGCCGCTGCTCGAGGCCCTCGGGCTGGCCGAGCTCACCCACGACGCGCGCAACAACCGGATCCGCGCCCTCTGACCCGGCCGCCCACCTGCACCACCGGGAGCGGTCAGGAGGTCAGGCTCCAGGACGTGCCGTCGCCGGCGTCCCGGACCTCGACCCCGGCGCTGACCAGCCGGTCGCGGACCAGGTCGGAGGTCGCGAAGTCCTTCGCATCGCGGGCCGCGGCCCGGACGGCGAGCAACGCCTCGACGAACGGGGCCACCCGTTCGGCCGGGTCGGCGGCGCCGCGCTCGGCCAGCTCACCCAGCCGGACCACGAGGGCGCGCAGCACCCGGCGCGCCTCGTCGGCGTCGTCGCTCTGCAGGGTGTCGGCCTGCCACTCGGCCAGCGCCTCCTCCAGCCCGAGCACGGCTGCGACGCAGCCGTCGACGTCGCGCCGCGCCAGTGCGGTCTCGAACGCGGTGCGCGCGCGATCGGCCTCGGACCGCAACGACAGCGCCGGCCCGGGTTCGTCGGCGGCCGACCCGGGGGCGGCCGACCGGACCGGCGGCGAGGCCGCGGCCACATCGCCCACCTGCTCGCCGCGCAGCATCGCGGACAGCACGTCGAGCCCGAAGGACTCGCCGGCGGCGAAGGTGCGGGTGTCGCCGCGCCGGCGGACGCTCATGACCCCGTTGCCGGCAACCGTGATCGTGCGCGCCTCGACGTCGACCACGACCGCGGTGTGCTCGTCGACACCGAGGACGCCGACGTGGTCGGGCAGCTGGGCCTCCAGCACCGCGAGCCGGTCCGCGCCGAGGTAGCAGAACCGGGTGTCGTGGGTCGCGCCCTCCTTGTTGTCGTAGTGCGGGATCACGGCCGCGGCGACTCCGGTCAGCGTGCCGAGCAGGTCGAGGCCCTCGGCCCACTCCGGGTCCTGGCCGACCTTGTAGATCTCGTAGACCGGCACGGCGTGGCTGCCCATCGTCAGGGCGGCGGCGCTGCCCAGCACGACGGTGCCGCCCCGGCGTACGACGCCGGTGAGGGCGGCCGTCACCGGTGTGCCGCGCCAACGGCGCAGGGCGTACGTCGGGCTGCCCGGCCCGGCGAAGGCCCACGACGCGCGGTCGAGAAGGGCCAGCGACTTCTCCTCCTGCGCCGAGCCGTCGGATCCCGACCACACGGCGACCTCGACGTCGCGGCCGAGGCTCTGCGCGAAGTAGCCCTGGGTGCGGGTGACCAGCTCGGCCCGGTTGGTCTGGAAGGCGAACGGGGTGTCCAGCATGACCGCGGGTCCGGGCGGGCAGGCCGCGAACACCTCGCGGTGCACCCGCACCATGGTCGGCGCGGTCTCGCCGGACCCCATGACGACGAGCCGGCTCACGTCAGCACCCCGTCGGCGCGGGCGGCGAGGGCGAGCAGGTCGGCTGCCATCCGGTCGGGGTGCTGCGCGTGCAGGTCGTGGTGCGCCCCGACGTACAGCGAGGTCGTCGAGTCGGGCAGCAGCGACGCTGCTGTTTCCACGCCCTCGTGCGCTTCGCCCTCGGCGGCCACCGCGACGGCGACCAGCGTGGGCACCTGCACGCGCGGGAACAGCGGGCGCGGGTCGTCGGACCACAGCGACCGCAGGATCTCGCGGTGGTGCTCGCGGGTCAGCCGGGCGACCGCATAGCCGTCCGGCCCCTCGACCAGGTTGGCGACCTGGGCGTCGACGCCCTCGGCCGGGAAGTCCGGCAGCCAGCTGCCGAACCGCTCCCGCAGCTCGGCGAGGGTCAGCCCCTGCGGCACCTGCGGCGCCAGCTCGGCCCAGCACTGCTCGAAGGTCGGGTAACGCTGACCGAGCCAGATCCAGCCGCCGTCGACGAGGGCCAGGCCGGCGACTCCGCCGTGCTCGGCTGCCAGGGTGAGCACGACGTTGCCGCCCCAGGACTGCCCGGCCACGACCGGTGCGCGCTCCCCGGTCAGACCGAGCTCGCTGCACAGCGCCGCGAGGTCGGCCGCGCACTGCGCCGTCGTGTAGCCGTCGGCGGCCTGCTCGGACCGGCCGTGGCCGCGCTGGTCGACCGCGACGACCTCGTGCCCCGCGGCAGCCAGCCGGCGGGCCGCCCCGTCCCAGAGCCGGGCGTTGGACGACAGCCCGTGCACCAGCAGGTAGGGGCGACCGGGACCGTCGGCGCGGCGCAGGGCGAGCCGCGGCCCGCCGGGCAGGCGGACCTCGTCGTCACGCACGGGGTCGGTGCTCACGTCGACTCGACCCTAGGCGTCGAAGGCCGCGCGGACCGAGCCGACCGGCTGACCGCCGCCGAGCAGCGGTGTCTCGGCCAGTTCGGCGAGCACCGGTGCGTCGACGCCGAGGGCGCGCAGCGCGGCGACCATGACCGGCGGCCGGGCCCGTTGCTGGCCGTCGTCGACCTTGAGCGCGACCACCCGGCCGTCCGGCAGCGCTGCGGCGTAGACACCCTCGGCGCCGTCCTTGGCGACGAGCCCGGGGATCCCGGCGATCAGCTGCGTCACGTCGCGCCGGGTGCCGCCGAGCCATTCGGGGTAGGTCCGGATCGCCTCGGCCACCCGGTGCTCGGGAGTGCCGGCGGGCGCGGTGGCGATCGCGACGAACGAGCGGGCCAGCCCGGCCAGCGACATCGCGAACAGCGGTGCCCCGCAGCCGTCGACGCCGGTGGCCGGGATCGGCTCGCCGGCCAGCCGCTGGACGGTCGCCCGCAGCTGCTGCTGGAGCGGGTGCTCGGCGTCGAGGTAGGTGTCGGTCGGCCAGCCGTTGGCGACGCAGGTGGCGAGCATCGCGGCGTGCTTGCCCGAGCAGTTCATCAGCACCGGCGCCTGGTGGCCGCCGGCGGCGATCAGGGCGTGCTTCTCGGTCTCGTCGACCGGCCAGTCCGGCGGGGTCTGCAGCGCGGTCTCGTCCAGCCCCGCGGCGGCGAGCACCCGGCGTACACCGTCGATGTGGAACGGCTCGCCGGAGTGGCTCGCGCAGGCCAGTGCGAGCAGCTCGCCGTCCAGGTCGAGGCCGGCCTCGAGCATGCCGACGGCCTGAGCCGGCTTGTTCGACGAGCGCGGGAAGATCGCGGCGTCCGGGTCGCCCAGGGCGAGCACCCGGCTGCCGTCGGCGGCCAGCGCCAGCAGGCTGCCGCGGTGGTGGCCCTCGACGAAGCCGGACCGGACGACCTCGGCGAGCAGGGCGGAGCCTTCGTGCATTTCGGGGCCCCCGCGGGATCGTGAGCTTGCGAGCGATCTCGTGGGGATTAGCGTTCGGCGAGCAGGTCGTCGACGCTGGCGGCGCCGCTCTTGTACCGTGCGGCGACCTCGGCGGTCAGCGCGTCCATCACGACCTGCACGGCGCGACGGTCGTCGGAGACGGCCTGTTCGAACTCCTCGATCCGGCCCAGCGACTCGCGCACCTCGTCGTCGGAGTGGCCCTCGACGTCGGACACCCCGACGTCGGCGATGAGCTGCTCGACCGACCGACGGTGCTCGTCGACCCGGGACGGCTCGACCCGCAGGTAGCGGCCCAGCCCGTGGTCGCTGCGCGCGGAGTCGGCCAGGACGGCGGACAGGTGCTCGAAGATCTTCTCGCCGCCGCCGGACCGGCGGGCCAGCTCGGCGCGCAGGATGTCCATCCGGCCCTGCAGCATCCGGCGCAGGTAGGAGAGGTCGGCCTCCTCCTGCTCGGCCTCGCGGCGGCGGGCCCGCAGCTCGTCGAGGTCGAGGTCGGCGAGGCCGTCGGCGAAGCCCTCACCCAGCACCTTGTCGATGCGGCGGCGGCCGTTCGGGTAGGGCTCGTGCTGGCTCATCGGGACTCCCCTGCGGTCACGGACGTGCGGTCCTTGACGCGCAGCAGCGCGCGCGTCTCGTCGGTGGTCATCGGCGGCCGCTGGGCCAGCCGGGCGAGCTCGGCGGCCCGGGCCACCAGCTCCTCGTTGCCGGTCACCGGGCGGCCCTTGGCGAAGGTCAGCGTGTCCTCCATGCCCACCCGCAGGTGCCCGCCGGCCGCGAGAGCAGCCAGGGCCACCGGCAACGACGTACGACCGATGCCGGTCGCCGACCACGAGCAGCCGGCCGGCAGCGCGGCCACGGCCGCGACGAGGGCCCCGGCGGTGCCCGGCATGCCGCCGGGGACGCCCATCACCAGGTCGCAGTGGACCTGGCCGCCGTACGGCGCCCCGTAGGTGTCGAGGAGGCGCTGCATCGAGGCCACCTGCCCGAGGTCGAACAGCTCGAACTCCGGGACCACCTCGGCGGCCTGGGTGCGCTGGTACAGCTCGGCCATGAACGGCCACGGGTTCTGGAACACGTCGTCGCCGAAGTTGACCGTGCCGCAGGTCAGGGAGCAGGAGTCCGGCTCGGCCTCGAGCACCCGCAGCCGGTTCTCCAGCGGGTCGGTGACCGCCCCGCCGGTGCTCAGCTGGACGACCAGGGACGTCGCCTCGCGCAGCGCCTCGACGGTCGCGCGCAGCCGGCCGAGGTCCAGCGTGGGTCGTGCGTCGTCGTCCCGGACGTGGACGTGCACCAGGCCGGCGCCGGCTGCCTCGCAGGCCCGCGCGGACGCCACCAGCTCGTCGAGCGTGACCGGCAGCGCCGGAGCGTCGGACTTGGCGGTCTCGGCCCCGGTCGGGGCGACCGTGATCAGCGTGCGAGCAGGTGCCACCCCGGCATCGTGTCATGTCCCGGCCGTACGCCGGAGGTGACTCGGGCGATCGAGGTCCCGGGTAGCACGAACTGGTGCCCGGAGCGCGCTCAACACTCCGCCCGGTCCTGCCGATGCGAAGGAGGAACCGGGAGCGTCGACACGCGCGACCCACCCGGGTGGACCTGTCACGCTTTGACCAGACTCGGGGAAGGAGGTAGCTCGTGCCTGAGGGTGCCCTCCTCACCCACACCGTCGAGGCCGTGCTGCACGAACTGGCGGACTCCGGCGCTACCGGCTGCCTGCTCGTTCGTGACCAGGAAGGCGACGAGGCCGAGGTCTACCTCCGGGACGGCCAGGTCTACGCCGTCAGCGTGCCCGGTCGGCGGGTGATGCTCGGCGTCCGCCTGATGTCCCGCGGCGCTCTGACCCCCGAGGCCCTCGCCGAGGCGCTGGAGATCCAGCGCACCGAGCTGCAGGGCTGGCGGCTGGGCGAGCTCCTGGTGCACCTGGGCTACGTCGAGCTCTCGGTGGTGGAGGAGTTCGTCGTCGAGCACCTCAAGGACGCCCTGACCGACCTGCTGGGCTGGCCGGTGACCGCCTGGAAGTTCCGCAAGAACAAGAAGACCCGCCAGGACGTCGCCCCGCCGACGCCGGTGGCCGAGCTGTTCGACGACCTGCGGCACCGCGCCACGACCTGGGAGACCATCCTCGACGCGACCGGCGGCCCGGACGCCGTGCCGTTGCTGGCGGCGTCCTCGCCCTCGGACGAGGTCGCCCTCGGTCCGAACGAATGGGCGCTGCTCTGCAAGGTGGACAGCACCCGCAGCGTGACCGAGCTGGCCGCCGAGTGCGGGTTCACGCTGTTCGAGGCCGGTCAGGTCGTCATGCGCCTGGTCGAGGCCGGACTGGTGGCCGTGCAGCGGCAGCCGGTCGAGGTGGCCGAGGTCGAGCCCGCCGACGACGGCGGTGTCGAGCTGGTGCTGCCGGTCGTCGCGCTCGAGGAGCTCGAGGCCCGCGAGGCGCTGGAGGCCCAGGCCGCGCAGCAGGCGCAGGAAGCGCAGGAGCGCGCCGAGCAGGCAGAACGTGATCGGGCCGCGGCCGAGGCGCTGGAGCGCGCCGCTGCCGACGAGGCCCAGGCGCGCGCCGAGGCAGCGGCCCAGGAGGCCCACGAGGCCCAGCAGCGCGCCGAGCAGCAGGAGCGGGACCGTGCCGAGGCGCTGGCCCGGGCCGCCGAGAAGGAGCGCGAGCGCGCCGAGCAGGAAGAGCGCGAGCGCGTCGAGGCGCTGGCCCGGGCCGCCGAGAAGGAGCGCGAGCGCGCCGAGCAGGAAGAGCGCGAGCGCATCGAGGCGCAGCAGCGCGCCGAGCAGGAGGAGCGCGAGCGCGTCGCCGCCGAGGAGGCCGAGCGCGCCGAGCAGGAGGAGCGCGAGCGCCTCGCGGCCGAGGAGGCCGAGCGCGCCGAGCAGGAGGAGCGCGAGCGCCTCGCGGCCGAGGAGGCTGAGCGCGCCGAGCAGGAGGAGCGCGAGCGCGTCGCGGCCGAGCGAGCGCGAGGCCCAGCAGCGCGCCGAGCAGGAGGAGCGCGAGCGGGTCGCAGCCGAGGAGCGCGAGCGCGAGGAGCGCCGGGCCGCCGCGGATGCCAAGCGGCTGGAAGAGGCCGAGATCCTGCACCGTGAGCTCGAAGCGCTGGCCGCCAAGGAGGCTGCCGCCCGTGCGGAGCGCGCCGAGGCGCGCCGTCGTGCGCGCGAGGAGGAGAAGGCGCTGGCCGAGGCGGCCGCCGCCGAGGCCGCCGCGGAGGCCGCTGCTGCCGAGGAGGAGGCCCGGCGCGAGCAGGAGGCCGCCGAGCGCGCCGCTGCCGAGGAAGCCGCCTGGGCCGACCACGCCGCGTGGCTCGCCGACAAGCGTGCGGTTGCCGAGGCAGCCGCCTGGGTCGAGCACCACGCGTGGCTCGCCGCCGAGCGGGCCGCCGCCGAGGAGCCGGCCTGGGCCGACCACGCCGCGTGGCTCGTGCAGGCGCGGTCCGACGCCGAGCCGCTGGCCTGGGCCGATCACCAGCAGTGGCTGGACGCCGAGCGCGCCGCCGCCGAGGACCATGCCTGGGCCGACCACCAGCAGTGGCTGGACGCCGAGCGCGCCGCCGCCGAGGACCATGCCTGGGCCGACCACCAGCTGTGGCTGAGCGAGCAGCGCACGATCGCCGAGCCGGCCGCCTGGGCCGAGCACGAGCAGTGGTTGGCGGCCCGGGCGGCCGAGGCGGCCGCCCGGCACCAGGCCGAGCTCCGGAAGGCGCGGAAGCAGGCCGAGCGCGAGCTGGCGGCCGAGGCCGAGCGGCGGGCCCGCGAGGCCGAGGCCGCGGCCGTGCGCGCCGAGTCGGAGCGGATCGCCCGCGAGGAGGCTGCCCGCACCGAGCGCGAGGAGACCGACCGCGCCGCGGCGGACGCCGCCGAGGCGATCGCCGCCGCCGAGGCGGCCCGGATCGCCGATGAGGACGCCGAGCGGGCTGCGGCCGAGCGAAGCCGCTGCGGCCGAGGCAGCTGCCGCCGAGCAAGCCGCAGCGGCCGAGGAAGCCGCTGCCGCCGAGCAGGCCGCTGCCGCCGAGCAGGCCGCCGCCGAGGAGGCCGCCCGGGCGGAGCACGCCGCCGAGATGGCCGCGCAGCTCACTGCCGAGCAGGCCGAGATCGAGCGGGCCGCCGTCGCGCAGGCCGAGGCCGAGCAGCTCGAAGCCCAGGAGGCTGCCGAGCTCGCCGTCGAGCTCGCGGCCGCGCTGGACGACGTACCTGCCCACGACGGCGTCAACAGCGCCGCCCATGCAGCCAGCCTGCTGACCGAGCTCAACCGCGAGGCACCAGCGGCACCGGCCCCGGTCGTCGAGGAGGCGCCCGTCGAGCAGGCCGCCCCGGCCGTGGCCGAGACCGAGGCCGTCGACACCGGCCCCGCCCCGATGGTGGCCCGGGACCACGCCGACACCGCGATGCTGCTGCGCGAGCTGTCCAGCCTCGGCTTCGGCATGGACGACAGCCCGCCGCCGGCACCGCCCTCGTCGCCGCGCCCGCCGGCGCCGGCACCCGCCGTCGACCCGAAGAAGAAGCGCAAGGGTCTCTTCGGCCGCGGCTGACCGGCGATCATGGGCCGGTGCGAGCCGTGGTGCAGAGGGTCAGCGAGGCCAGCGTGCGGGTGGCCGGCGAGGTCGTCGGCCGGCTGCCGGCAGCCGGCCTGTGCGTCCTGGTCGGGGTGACCCACGACGACACCGAGCAGACCGCCGAGCGGCTGGCCGCCAAGGTGCACGAGCTGCGGATCCTGGACGGCGAGCGGTCCGCAGCCGAGACCGGGGCTCCACTGCTCGTCATCAGCCAGTTCACCCTCTACGGCGACACCCGCAAGGGCCGGCGCCCCACCTGGAACGCCGCCGCACCCGGACCGGTGGCCGAGCCGCTGGTCGAGCATGTCGTCGCCACGCTGCGCGCCAGGGGTGCCCACGTCGAGACCGGCCGGTTCGGCGCGGACATGCAGGTCGCCCTCGTCAACGACGGCCCGGTCACCCTGCTCCTCGAGATCTGACCGGCCTCAGCACGCCCGCGGACGCCACAGCACGTATGCACGCGTGTTGAAGGGTCCGCGCGCGTGCTTTACGTGGTCGACGCCGGCCGGTCAGGCCGGGACGACGACTTCCTGGGCGGCGGCGACCCCACCGGCGACCAGCGCCGCGTCGACCGGTGTCGAGCGCTTGACGACCGCCAGCGCGACCGGGCCGAGCTCGTAGTGCCGCGCGGACGACGTGACCCGGCCGACGGCCTTGTCGCCGAGCAGCACCGGCTCCCCCGGGGCGGGCAGCACCGACTCGCTGCCGTCCAGGTGCAGCAGCACCAGCCGGCGCGGCGGCCGGCCGAGGTTGTGCACCCGCGCGACGGTCTCCTGCCCGCGGTAGCAGCCCTTGTCCAGGTGCACGGCGGTGTCGAGGAAGCCGATCTCGTGCGGGATGGTCCGGTGGTCGGTCTCCAGCCCTTCCCGCGGCCGGCCGTCGGCGATGCGCAGCGCCTCGAGCGCCCAGATGCCGGCCAGCGGACCCGCGAGCACCGTCGCCAGGTCAGCGCGCGGCACGAACGACTCCACCCCGTGCGCGGTCACCCGGGACGGCGCACCAGGCACCCCCGAGGGCGTCAGCACCACGGCGTACGCCGGGGAGAGGTCCTCGACCTCGACCTTCGACCAGAACCGCATCAGGTCCAGGTAGCCGACCAGCCCCTCGGCGGTGCCGGGCTCCACGTGCGCCCAGGTCGCCTCGCCGTCGTCGACCAGGTAGAGCGCGTGCTCGACGTGGCCGTGCGGCGAGAGGATCAGCGCCTCGGTCGGCACACCGGGCGCGAGGTGCTCGAGGTGCTGGGAGGTCAGCGAGTGCAGCCAGCTCAGCCGGTCCGGTCCGGAGACGCGCACCACCGGACGGTGCGACAGGTCGACCGAGGCCTCACCGGCCACCAACGCCCGCTGCTCCCGGAACGGGTCGCCGTAGTGCGCGGCGACACCGGCGTCGGGCGGGTCGGCGGCGACCGCCCCCGGTCGGTCCAGCAGCGGACTGGTCATCGGGCACATCCCTGGCAGCGGCCGTAGATCGCGAAGTGGGCGACGTCGGTCTCGAAGCCGTGCTGCTCCGCCAGCCGACCCACGAGGGCGTCGGCCAGCTCGACGTCGGTCTCGATCACGGCACCGCAGACCCGGCAGACGAGGTGCAGGTGGTCGCCGCCGGCGGCATGGTAGGTCGGCGCGCCGTGGCCGAGGTGCGCGTGGGTGACCAGGCCGAGCTCCTCGAGCAGCTCGAGGGTGCGGTACACCGTCGAGAGGTTGACGGCGGGTGCCGACCGCTGCACCTCGGCGCAGATCTCGTCCGGGGTGCCGTGCCCGAGCCCGGCCACGGCGTCCAGCACCAGCTGGCGCTGCGGCGTCAGCCGGTAGCCCTTGGCCTTGAGGGTGGCCTGCAGGTCGGGGGCGCTCATCGGGTCCTCATGCCCGCTGCAGGGTGGCCGACAGGTGCGGCTGCAGCGGCTGGCCGACCGCCGCCATGTCGTAGGCCCACAGCAGGTCGCCCTCGACCAGGCCGTACAGCCGGTGCCCGGCGGTGTAGTCCTTGGCGGTCTCGGTCCGCGCGACCACGTCGGTCTGCAGCTCGATCTTCGCCCCGTCGGCCGACCCCAGCCAGATCTCGACGAAGCCGGTCGGGTGCGCGAGCAACAGCTCCAGGCTGCCGTCGGCCTCCGGCCGCCAGTAGCCGGTCTCCTGCGCCAGCGGCCGCACCTCGGCGCCCTCGTCGTCCAGCAGCCAGCTGCGGCTGAAGTGGTGGACGAACGGCTTGCCCGGCATCTCGGCGAAGGTGAGCTCCTGGCCGAACCGGAACTCCGGGACGGTCGGGTAGCCGCCGACACCCACGCCGCGCCAGGTGCCGAGCAGCCAGGACAGCGGGATGACCTGCGGCGGCATGTCGGGACGGATCTCCACGGGGTCGCTCAACCCTCCTGGCCGGCGTCGCCGGAGCGCGGACCAGAGCCGCCGGACCACCAACAGCGCGACGCCCGCCACCAGCACGAACGCCGCTACCAGCAGGGCGATGACGACGGTGGCGAACACCCGCCCGAGTCTACGTCGGGTCAGCCGCCGCAGGCGCCGTGCAGCCCGCGGCCCGCAGCGGTGGCCACCGCGTCGATGCCGGCCAGCCGGTCGGCGTAGCGGACCTGCGGCCGGTACGCCACCGCGTCGGCCGCGCCGCGGCGCACCAGCACGGCCTGCACGAACCGGCCGTCCGGCAGCCAGACGTCCCACAGGTCGCGGCCGTAGATGTCGCGCCGGCCGCCGTCCTGGTACGCCGCGCGCACCTGGGTGCCGGCCGGCAGCAGCCGGGTGAGCACCCGCGAGGCCTCCGGCCCCCAGCACTCGACGGGAGCGCCGGGCTTGACCGACTCCGGGGCGTCGACGCCGATCAGGCGCACCCGGATGCGCTCGCCGCGGCGTACCGCGATGAGCGTGTCGCCGTCGACCACCCGCTCGACCCGCGCGGTGAACGCCCGGGCCGGCGCCGCGGGGTCACCCGTCACGGTGCTCGACCCGGCGTACGACGGCGAGAGCCCCGTGCAGGCGACCAGCGCGAGCACGGGGCCTGCCACGACCCAACCCCACCGACGGCCCATACCGTGATCATCGGCCAGGGGTCGGACCGACTTCAGCCGATCAGCACCTCGACGTCGGCGACCTCGCCGCGCTGGGCGACCACGGTGCGGTCGACCGGCTCGGACCTGGGCGCCAGGGTGCGCAGGGTCCAGGTGCCGGGCGCGGCGAAGAACCGGAACTGCCCGGTCGCCGACGTCGGCACCTCGGCGGTGAACTCGCCGCCGCCGTCGAGCAGCCGCACGTACGCGTCGGACACCGGCTCGTCGCCGCGCAGGACGACGCCCTGCACGACGGCCTCCTCGGTCAGGCTCAGGCCCTCGGTCGAGGGCCCGCCGCGCTTGGCGCCGCACATCAGGGCTGGTCCCCGAGCTCGATCGGCACGCCGACCAGCGAGCCCCACTCGGTCCACGAGCCGTCGTAGTTCTTCACGTTCGGCTGCTCGAGGATCTCGTGCAGCACGAACCAGGTGTGCGACGACCGCTCGCCGATCCGGCAGTAGGCGATGGTGTCCTTGCCGAAGTCGACCCCCTTGGCCTCGTAGAGCTTCTTCAGCTCGTCGTCGCTCTTGAAGGTGCCGTCGTCGTTGGCCGTCTGCGACCACGGGATGTTCGCGGCGGTCGGGATGTGGCCGTTGCGCTGCGCCTGCTCCTGCGGCAGGTGTGCGGGTGCGGCCAGCCGGCCGGCGAACTCGTCCGGCGAGCGGACGTCGATCAGGTTCTTCTGGCCGATCGCCGACTCGACCTCGTCGCGGAACGCGCGGATCGAGCGGTCCTGCTCCTTGGCGGTGTACTTCGTGCCGGGGCGGGTGACGGCTCCGTCGACGAGCTCGCGGGAGTCGAGCTCCCACTTCTTGCGACCGCCGTCGAGCAGCTTCACGTCGTCGTGGCCGTACAGCTTGAAGTACCAGTAGGCGTAGGCCGCGAACCAGTTGTTGTTGCCGCCGTACAGCACGACGGTGTCGTCGTTGGCGATGCCGCGCTCGGACAGCAGGGACTCGAACTGCGCCTTGCTCACGAAGTCGCGACGGACCGGGTCCTGGAGGTCCTTCTTCCAGTCCAGCCGGACGGCGCCCTTGATGTGGTTCTTGTCGTAGGCGGTGGTGTCCTCGTCGACCTCGACGAGGACGATCTTCGGGTCGTCGAGGTGCGACTCGACCCAGTCGGCGTCGACCAGGACGGTGTCTCTGGCGCTCATGCGGGGACCTCCGTGCGGGAGTGGGCGGGGCGGTCGTTGGGGACCGTGCGGACGATGGCCTGGGACGTGGCGCGGCGCGCCAGCAGGTAGACCTCGCAGCCGAGGCAGATGCCGAAGGCTGCGTTGAGGAAGGCGGCCGCCAATGCGGCGGCGGCCGCGACGAGGGTCACCGTCCCAGTGGACATCGCCACGCCGGCCAGGGCAATGGCCGCGAAGGCGAGGCCGACGGCCTGGGCGAACCGAAGGGGACGGGTGTCCTCCAGCTCGGCCGGCGGGCCGAGGCGAGGACGGACGAGACGGGCGTAGAGCACGCCGTACGGCGAGCGGCCGGCGGCGCCGAGAGCGAAGACGACGGCCTGGGCGGCGAGCAGCCAGGCCGAGCCGGTGAGCAGGGCCGCGGCGAGCACGACCGTCGTGACGGCGGCACCGAAGCGGGGGCCGCGGGGGTCGACGAGCGACGGTCCGGCAACGCGGACGGCGTGCAAGGAAAGGGCGGACATGGCGGGGTGCTCCTGACGAGAGCGGGACGGGGGGCGTCTGGTGTCAGGAGGCCGGACAGAGCGCGGTCGCAGTGCGCAGCAGGTCGACTGCGCGGCGACGGGTCAGCTCCGTGCTCACGGCGTCGATGCTAGACGTGTCCACGCTTCGGCACGAGCGATTCCAGGTACTGAGACGAACGGTCATCCGACGGCCTCGCCCAGGGCGGCGATCACGTCGGCCTTGCGGGGCTGGCCGCTGGCCCGCCGGACGATGCCGCCGCGCGGCGTCCAGCACCAGCACGGTGGGGGTCCGGCGCACGTCCAGCCGGCGGACCAGCTCCAGGTTGCTCTCGGCGTCGACCTCGACGTGGGCGACGCCCGGGACGGCTCGGCTCACCTCGTCGAGGAGCCGGCGGGTGGCGCGGCAGGGCTGGCAGAACACGGTGGAGAACTGCACCAGGGTGGCGCGCTCGCCCAGCGCGGCACCGAGCTCGGCGGCGGCGACGACCTCCCGGTGGCCCGTCGGACCGGGGCGCTGGGTGCGGCCGAGCCGGCGTCCGGACCGCTGCAGCCACAGGCCGACCGCGGTCGCGAGCAGCAGCGTCACCGCCACGGCGAGCAGCTCTCCCATGACAGGGCCAACCCGGCGCACCGGCGACCGATTCCCTCGCCGGGGTCGTGCCGGTCAGCCGACCAGCACCCGGCCGAGCAGGTAGACCGGCGGCGCGACGAGGACGGCGGGCAGTGCAGCGGTGAGCAGCGGGTGCGGCGCCCCGGCCCGGTCCGCCAGCAGGACCGCCAGCCGGGCGGCGACCACCCCGCCCGCACCGGCCGCCAGGGCGAGGCCGGGTGAGACGCTCGTCGTGGCGGCCACCGCGACGGCGGCCACCCCGGTGACGGCGGCCGCGGTGAGGATCCCGACCCAGCGCCCCAGCCCGGCCGCGCCGGCCGCGAGGTCGGCGAGCGGGGCCGCGGCGGCCGCGACCGCCGCGAGCACCAGCAGGCCGGCGCCGGCCCGCGAGACGTCGAGGGCCAGCCAGGCCGCGGCGAGCCCTGCCAGCACCGCCGCCGCGCCGGTCGCGGTCAGCGAGGCCGTCAGCTCGACCCGACCGTCCCGGCGGACCAGCTGGTGGACCAGGGCGGCGAGCAGGGCCAGGGCCAGCACCGGCGCGACGTGCTCCAGCGGCCTGGTCTCGTCCGCGACCAGGACCGCGAGGTCGGCCGCGACCGCGGCGGCGGCCACGACCACCCGGCCCCCGACCGGTCCGGGGACGCGCAGCGCCGGGAACCAGCCGGCGACCAGCAGGCCCTGCACGAGCAGCACGGCGATCAGCAGCACCGGGGTCGCGGTGAGGCCAGCCGAGGACGAGGGCCGCGGACAGCGCCAGGGCGGCGAGGGCAGCGGTCACCGGCTGCCGCCGGCGAACGGCGGCAGCACCTCGATGGTCGCCCCGTCCGGCAGCACCGCGTCCCGGCTGGTCCGCACGCCGTCGACCAGGAAGCTGGCCACGGTGAGGACCCGCGCGAGCGCCGAACCGTGGCGGCCGGCCGCCTGGTCGAGCACCGCTCCGAGCGTGTCGCCGTCGAACGGCTCCTCGGCGGTGCCCGCGGCGGCGCGGGCGCCGGCCCAGTAGCGGATCGTCCCAGTCGCCACTGCCGCACCTCCTGCGTGCTCGGGCCGCCGTGTGACGGGCGTGTTACTGCTGCGTAAAGCCTTCTCGGGGTGCGGACGGATCCGCCTCCCGGGGGCACCATCATGGTGAACTGTGACCCGGGACGACGTGGGGAGGTGCCCGTGAGCCAGTTGCTGCTGCTGACCAACACGTTGCAGCCCTCGACCGAGGTGCTGCCCGCACTGGGCCTGCTGTCGCACTCGTTGCGGGTCGCTCCGGCCGAGGTCTCGGCCCTGCTGGAGGCGCCGCCGGCCGACGCCCTGCTGATCGACGGGCGCCGCGACCTGCCGCACGTCCGCTCGTTGTGCCGCATCCTGCGCACCACCGGGGTCGACTGCCCGGTGCTGCTGGTGGCGACCGAGGGCGGCCTGGCCGCCATGACCGCCGACTGGGGCATCGACGACGTCATCCTCGACACGGCCGGCCCGGCCGAGGTCGAGGCCCGGCTGCGGCTGGCGATCGGCCGGCTCGCGAGCCGGACGGGCAGCGAGGACGAGCTCACCGAGATCCGCCGCGGCGACGTCACGATCGACGAGGCGACCTACACGGCGCGGGTCAAGGGCCGGGTGCTCGACCTGACGTTCAAGGAGTTCGAGCTGCTGAAGTACCTCGCGCAGCACCCGGGCCGGGTGTTCAGCCGGGCCCAGCTGCTGCAGGAGGTCTGGGGCTACGACTACTACGGCGGCACGCGCACCGTCGACGTCCACGTGCGCCGGCTGCGCGCCAAGCTCGGTTCCGACCACGAGACGCTGATCGGCACGGTGCGCAACGTGGGCTACCGGTTCGTGCTGCCGAAGGACCCCCAGGACGCGCCGTCGACCGTGCCCGCCCCCGCGCCGGCACCTGTCTCCTGACCCCGGACGCGCGGACGCCCCCGCGGTGACCCGCGGGGGCGCCCGTGTCTGGCTCGTGGCGATCGCTACGGGAGCTGGGTGCTCCGCGTCGCAGGTGCCGGGCCGACGCCCGGGTGTGCCCTGAAGTAGTCGATCAGCGCGTCCAGGTCGACCTTGCCGCCGGTGCGCGGAGCGCCGTTGACGAGGGCCGTGAAGCTGTCGCCGCCGTCCGCGATGAAGTTGTTGGCGGCAACCTTGTAGTTCGCGGCCGGGTTGAGCGTGGTGCCGTTCAGCTTGATCGACGCGGGGTCGACCTTGCTGCCGAACGGTGCCGACGCGGACCACGAGTACGTGAACCCGTCGGAGATGCCCAGTCGCAACACCTCGCCACCGGCACGACCCCGCACCCACTGCTGCTCGAGCAGCTGCTCGATCTGCGCGCCGGTCATGTCGAAGGTCTGCAGGATGTTGCTGAACGGCTGGACGTTGTAGGCCTCCCGGTAGGTGACCTGACCGGGCAGCTCACCGGACGAGATCCCGCCGACCAGCAAGTCCGCTCGGACGCCACCGGGGTTCATGAAGGCCACCTGGGCGCCGGTCGACTCCTTCTGCGCGTCGGCGATGTTGTTGGGCAGCGAGGACTCGACACCACGGCTCGCGCCGCGCTTGATGTCCGAGCTGATCGTGCCCACCACCCGGTTGCCCGGGCCGGCCGCCTTGGCCACCCACTTCTCCACGATCGCGCGGACGCGCCGGGTCCTGCGGGACGTCACGGGTGACGAGGTGGTTCAGCGAGGAGACGCTGGAGCGGACGATCTCGTCCGTCCTGGTGTTGATCTTGAAGTTGGTCTCGGTGATGATCCGGCCGTAGGACATGGCACTGGTGACCATCCGCGGCAGGCCCTTGGGGTCCTTGATGTTGCAGACGTAGGGCTGGTGCGTGTGACCGGTGACGATCGCGTCCACCCTGGAGGTGAGCCGCGAGGCGATGTCGACGATCGGGCCGGACATCTCGACGCAGGCGCTGTACGAGCCGGTCTGCAGACCGCCCTCGTGGATCATCACGACGATCGCCTTGACGCCCTTCTTGTTCAGGACCCTCGCCGCCATGTTGCCCGCCTTCACCTCGTCGGTGAAGTCGTAGCCGGCGATGCCGGACGGCGAGACGAGGCTGTCGGTGCCCTCGAGCGTCATGCCGATGAAGCCGATCCGGGTCGGGCCGACCTTCTTGATCCAGTAGCGCGGGAGCGCGGGCTTGTTGGTCTTGGTGTTGACCACGTTCGCGCCGAGGTACTTGTAGTCGGCGCCTGGGAAGGCGATGTCCTTGCCGGCAGCGTCCTGCTGGAAGCAGCCGTCGACCGGGTGGCAGCCACCGTTCATCATCCGACGGAGCTCGGTGACGCCCTCGTCGAACTCGTGGTTGCCCACGCTGGAGACGTCCAGACCCATCGCGTCCAGGGTCTCGACTGCGGGCTCGTCGTGGAACACACCCGAGGTGAAGGTCGAGCCGCCGATCAGGTCGCCGGCAGCGACGGTGAGGCTGGTGGGGTGTCCCTTGCGGAGCTGCTTCAGGTGGGTCGACAGGTAGGAGGCGCCGTTGGCCGGGATCGACTTGCCCTCGAAGGTCACCGAGCCGTCGCCGCCCGAGTCGGCCTCGAGGTGGCCGTGGTAGTCGTTGAACGACAGCAGCTGGACCGGGATGCGCTTCTTGTTGTACTTCGTCAGCTCGGGGGTGCCGGCCATGGCGCTGGTGGCGGGCAGCACGGCGAGCGCCGCCGGCTGCGGCGACGGCGAGCGCCACCGTGATGCGGCGGCGTAGGGGTCCTGGTCCGGACATGTGGCTCCTCGGGATGCGACTTGTGGTGGGCAGGAACCTAGTGCAGCGGCACCTGCCGCGACAGGGTTTCTGCCGGCCGGTCCGGACCGATTCGTCCCCTAGGCTCGGCCGGTGACGAGCTTCGAGGTCGTCGGCCCGCTCGACGCCGACGAGGTGCGCGCCGTGAGCGCGCTGGTCGAGGCCGCCACCGAGGCCGACGGCGTACGTCCGCTGTCCGAGCACGTGATGCTGCACCTGCGGTACGGCGGGGACGAACGGGTGCGCAACGTGCTCGCCTGGTCGGCGGACACGCTGCAGGCCTACGGCCACCTCGACGTCACCGACGAGGTGGCCGGAGCCAGTGCCGAGCTGGTCGTCCACCCGGCGCACCGCGGGAAGGGGATCGGGCGGGCTCTGGTGTCCGCCACCCTGGCCGAGACCAAGGACGGTCGGCTGCGGCTGTGGGCGCACGGCGACCATCCCGGAGCTGCCGCGCTCGCCGCGTCGACTGGGCTTCCGGGAGTCCCGGTCGCTGTGGCAGATGCGCCGGTCGCTGTACGCCGCGTTCCCGCCGGCCGAGCTGCCGGTCGGGCTCACCGTGCGCACCTTCGAGCCGGGCCGGGACGACGAGGCCTGGGTCAGGGTCAACGCCGCCGCGTTCCGCGACCACCCGGAGCAGGGGTCCTTGACGTTGTCCGACCTGCGCCGCCGGGAGACCGAGCCGTGGTTCGACCCGGACGGCTTCTTCCTGGCCGAGCGCGGCGACCGGCTGGTCGGCTTCCACTGGACGAAGGTGCACGGCGGGGAGGGCGACCACCACGATCACCCGGACGGGCCGCACGCGCACGAGGGTCACGGGCACGACCCGATCGGCGAGGTGTACGTCGTCGGGGTCGACCCCGCCGAGCGGGGCACCGGCCTGGGGCGGGCCCTCACCCTCGTCGGCCTGCGCCACCTTCGGCACCGCGGCCTGCCGGACGCGATGCTCTACGTCGACGCCGGCAACGCCGCGGCGATCCGGCTCTACACCGGCCTCGGGTTCACCCGCTGGGAGACCGACGTCATGTTCAGCCGTGACCCCCGTCACGCCTGACGCTGCGGGCCGTCCGGTTCACCCGCAAGGCTGATCCGCTGTTCACCCTCCGTTCACCGCCACCGGGCCATCGCGTCACCTCCCCTGCCTAGCGTCCGCAGTGTCACGACGACACCGAAGACGTCCTGGAGGACATCACCGTGAAGGTCACCCGCTTCTCCCGCCTCGCGACCGCGCTGGTCGCCGGGGCGCTGGTCCTCACCGCCTGTGGTGGCAGCAACAACACCGACACGGCCAATGCCGGCGGCAACGGAAGCAGCGAGCTGTCCGGCAGCGTCAAGGTCGATGGCTCCAGCACCGTCGCCCCGCTCACCGACGCCGCCGCCGAGCTCTTCCAAGAGGAGCAACAAGAGCGTCAACGTGACGGTCGGCACCTCGGGCACCGGCGGTGGCTTCGAGAAGTTCTGCGCCGGCGAGACCGACATCTCCGACGCCTCCCGCTCTATCAAGGACGAAGAGAAGGCGATCTGCGAGGAGAAGGGCATCGAGTTCACCGAGATCCAGGTCGCCAACGACGCCCTCACCATCGTCGTGAGCAAGGAAAACGACTGGATCGACTGCATGACGGACCGACAGCTGAAGACGATCTGGGATCAGGGCTCGAAGGTGAACTCCTGGAAGGACGTCGACCCCAAGCTTCCCGAACGAGAAGCTGAAGCTCTTCGGACCCGGCACCGACTCCGGCACGTTCGACTACTTCACCGAAGAGATCAACGGCAAGGAAGGGGCCAGCCGGAGGACTACTACGCCGCCGAGGACGACAACGTCTCGTGACCAGGGCGTTTCGCGGCAGCAAGGGTGGCCTGGGCTACTTCGGCTTCACCTACTTCGAGGAGAACAGCGACAAGCTCAAGGCGCTGAAGATCGACGGCGGCGATGGCTGCGTCGCGCCGAGCGTCGAGACGGCGCCGGACGGCACCTACGCCCCGTTGTCCCGGCCGCTGTTCATCTATCCGTCCAAGGCCGGCGGTGGACAAGCCGCAGGATCAAGGCGTTCCTCAACTTCTACCTCGAGAACGACGCCGACATCGCGAAGGCAGGCGCAGTTCATCCCGATCACCGACGAGCAGAAGACCAAGGCCAAGTCGGCCTACGACGCCATCGCCGGAATGACGATGGCGTCCGACCAGCCCCGCCGGGCTCGGTGACCGCCGCAGGGACCATCCCTGCGGCGGTCACGGCCGCGTTACGGCGAGCGCATCATCGAGTTCGCTGCTGCTGCTGGCCGCGCTGCTCTCGGTGGCGACAACGGTTGGCATCCTCATCGCCGTCGCTGTATCCCGACCGAGGAATTCTTCCGCGAGGTCTCGTTCACCGAGTTCCTCACCGGGACGCGTTGGGCGCCGCTGTTCGCCGAGCCAGTCGTACGGCGTGCTGCCACTGGTATCGCCACCTTCGTCGTCACCCTCGTCGCGATGGCCATCGCCATCCCGCTCGGCCTGGGCGCCGCCGTGTACCTGAGCGAGTACTCCAGCCGAGCGCACCCGCAAGGTCCTCAAGCCGGTGCTCGAGATCCTCGCCGGTATCCCCACCGTCGTCTACGGATTCTTTGCCCTCAAGGGCATCACGCCGCTGCTGCAGGACATCTGGCCGCTGGGCGAGGGACCCCGGGTCTTCAACGCTCTGGTGGCGGGCTTCGTCATGGGCATCATGATCATCCCGACGGTCGCGTCGTTGTCCGAGGACGCCATGTCCGCCGTGCCGCGCAGCCTGCGCGACGGCGCCTATGCGCTCGGCAGCACCAAGATGCTGGTCGCGACGCGGGTCGTCGTGCCCGCGGCCATCTCGGGCATCATCGCCGCCTTCGTGCTGGGCCTCTCGCGGGCGATCGGCGAGACGATGATCGTGACCATCGCCGCCGGCGGTCAGGCCAACCTGGGCTGGAACCCGCTGGAGGGCATGCTCACGATGACGGCCTTCATCGCCCAGCCGGCTCCGGCGACGTACCGGTCGGCATCGCTCGACTACAAGACCATCTTCGCCGTGGCTTCGCTGCTGTTCATCATGACCTTCGCCCTGAACCTCCTCAGCATCAGGTTGGTCCGCAAGTTCCGTGAGGTGTACGAGTGACCACCATCCTGTCGAGGCCGCAGAACGCCTCCCGCGACTCCTTGCGTGGCACGAGGAGGCCATTGCGGGAGACCGTGTTCCGGGTCTGCCTGCAGTTCTCGCTGCTGATCGCGGTCTCGTTCCTCGCCGCGCTGCTGGTGTACGTCGTGTACACCGCGGCCCCACGGCTGGACATGAACCTGCTGCGCAACATGCCGTCGACGCTGCGGCCCGAGACCGCCGGCGCGCAGTCGGCCATCACCGGCACGCTGTGGGTCATCAGCCTGACGGCGCTGTTCACCGTTCCGATCGGGGTCATGTCGGCGATCTACCTCGAGGAGTACGCCGACCAGACCAAGTGGTGGAACCGGGTCATCGAGATCAACATCCTGAACCTCGCGGCGGTGCCGTCGATCGTCTACGGCATCCTCGGCCTCGGCGTCATCGCCCGCGGCCTGGGTCTCGGGCTGACCGTCCTCGCTGCAGCGGTCACCCTGTCGTCTGCTCGTCCTGCCGGTGGTGATCATCTCGGCCCGGGAGGCCATCCGGGCGGTCCCCAGCTCCATCCGTCTGGGCTCGCTCGCGCTGGGTGCCACCAAGTGGCAGACCATCTGGAAGCAGATCCTCCCGGCAGCCGTGCCGGGCACGCGACCGGCTCGATCCTCGCGCTGTCCCGTGCCATCGGGGAGGCCGCCCCGCTGCTGCTGCTGGGCGCCCTGGCCTACATCTCGTTCAACCCCGACGGCGTCCTCAGCCAGTTCACGGTCCTGCCGGTGCAGATCTACGACTTCATCAAGCAGTCGCGTGAGGAGTTCGTGCCCCTCGCGTCCGCCGCGATCGTGGTGCTGCTGGTGATCCTGCTCGCCATGAACTCGGTGGCGATCTACCTCCGCAACAAGTTCCAGAGGCGCTGGTGAACATGGCATCGTCACCCGAGACGTCCGCGCAGGCGACGTCGTCCATCCGTCCGACCCTCTCCACGACGTCCCCAGGCCAGGAGGCCAGACCCATGACGGCTGATGCAGCCGCCCACCGCCCCGAGCTCGCCACATCCATCAGCTCGGTCTTCGGCATGAGCGACGTCAGCGTGTTCTACGGTGACTACCAGGCCGTCCGCCACGTCTCGATGAACGTCCGACGCCGTGAGATCACCGCGCTGATCGGGCCTTCGGGTTGCGGCAAGAGCACGATCCTGCGCTGCTTCAACCGGATGAACGACCTGGTTCCCGGCGCCCGGGTGACCGGGAAGATCACCTACCACGACGAGGACCTGTACGCCGACTACGTGGACCCCATCGAGGTGCGCCGGCGTATCGGGATGGTCTTCCAGAAGCCCAACCCGTTCCCCAAGTCGATCTTCGACAACGTCGCCTACGGTCCGCGGGTCAACGGCGTGAAGAAGGGGCTGGACGAGATCGTCGAGGCCGCGCTGACCGGGGCGGCGCTGTGGGACGAGGTCAAGGACAAGCTCAAGGACAGCGCCCTGGCGCTCTCCGGCGGCCAGCAGCAGCGGCTCTGCATCGCCCGCACGATCGCGGTGCAGCCCGAGGTGATCCTGATGGACGAGCCGTGCTCCGCCCTGGACCCGATCGCGACGGCGAAGATCGAGGACCTGATGCACGACCTCGTGCGCGACTACACGATCGTGATCGTCACCCACAACATGCAGCAGGCTGCCCGGGTGTCCGACCGCACCGCGTTCTTCACCGCCGATGTCGACGAACAGGCGGTTCGGCACGGACGGCTGGTGGAGTTCGACAAGACGACCAAGATCTTCAGCAACCCCGCCGACAAGCGGACCGAGGACTACATCACCGGCCGGTTCGGCTGACGGGTCGCCCGCACCCAGACCCCGTGATCATGAAGCTTCTGCACCATTAGTACGGGGACCATCTTTCATGATCACGAGGATCTATTCGACGATGAGGTGGACGAGCTCGTAGGTGAGCGCGGCCACCAGGGCGGCCATCGGGATGGTCAAGACCCAGGCGACCAGGATGTTGCTGGCGACCCCCCAGCGGACCGCCCGACGGCCGCGCGAGGCGCCGGCGCCCATGATCGAGCCGGTGATGGTCTGGGTGGTCGAGATCGGCGCCTCGAAGACGTACGCCGTCGTGTAGAGCACCGAGGACGCGACCGTCTCGGCCGCGAAGCCCGCAGCCGGGTCGATGCTGGATGATCCGGCGGCCGAGCGTGCGCATGATCCGCCAGCCACCGGAGTAGGTGCCGAGCGAGATCGCGCCGGCCGAGATCACGACGACCCACCAGGGGATGTGGAAGTCCTTCTGGTAGCCGCCGGCCACCAGGGCGAGAACGATGACACCCATCGTCTTCTGCGCGTCCTGCAGTCCGTGGCCGAGCGCCATCGCTGACGCCGAGACGGTCTGGGCGATGCGGAAGCCACGGTTGGTCGGCCCCGGCTTCTTGTCCTTGAAGATCCACAGGATCGCGATCATGACCAGGAACGCGAGCAGTCCACCGACCAGCGGCGAGAGCAGCATCGGGTAGACGACCTTCTCGACGACCGATCCCCACTGCACCGACACCGAACCGGCGAGGCCGGCACCGACCAGACCGCCGATCAGTGCGTGCGACGAGGACGACGGCAGTCCGAGGTACCAGGTGATGAGGTTCCACGTGATCGCCCCGCCGAGTGCCGCGAACACCACGACCAGTGCATGATCGCCGGACGGGGGCTCCAGCACCGAGAAGACGGTCTTGGCGACCTTGGTGCCCAGGAAGGCGCCGACGAAGTTCATCACCGCGGCGAGCAGCAGTGCCACCCGCGGCGTCAGCGCCCGGGTCGAGATCGACGTGGCGATCGCGTTGGCGGCGTCGTGGAAGCCGTTGGTGTAGTCGAAGATCAACGCGATCGTGATGACCGCGATGATGGCGGCTAGCTCCACCGGTCAGGACTCCTTGACGGCGATCGTCTCGACCGTGTTGGCCACGTGCTCGAAGGCGTCGGCGGCAGCCTCGAGCTGGTCGACGACCTCCTTGAGCTTCATCACCGTCAGCGCGTCGTAGTCGCCGCCGAACAGGCGGGCGAGCATCCGCCGGTAGACCTGGTCGGCCTGGTTCTCCAGCCGGTTCAGCTCGATCCAGAACTCGGTCAGGTCCTTCATGCCGCGCAGCCGCGGCATCGCCGCCGCGGTGAGCTCGGCGGCGCGCTCCAGGACGTCGACCTGGTCGGCGATCTCGGGCGGCAGCTCACCGATCTGGTAGAGCACGACGAGGTCGACAGCCGCCTCCATCGCGTCCATCACGTCGTCCAGTGAGGACGCCAGCCGGTAGATGTCCTCGCGGTCGAACGGCGTCACGAAGGTCTCGTTCAGCTCACGCATGATCGCGTGGGTGGCCTCGTCGCCGGCGTGCTCGGCGGCGCGCATCCGCTCGGCGATCTGCTTCCGGTCGGCCGGGTCGGCGCCCAGGAGCTCCTTGAGCAGGCCGGCGCCGGTCACGAGGTTCTGCCCCGAGGTGGCGAACATCGCGTAGAAGGTGTTGTTGCGCGGGCTGAAACGCACGGGGTCTCCCGGAGGGGGAATCAGGAACAGGGGGTGATCAGCGTCCGGGAGGATGCTAGGGCCACCACGGGCGAGCACGGCAATCCGGGGCGGCGAGGCGGTGCATCGGCACCACGCAGGAGCGGCCCGCGATCAGGCGGTGCGGGACTCTCCCTTGCGGCGGTTCAGCCCCAGCACCTGGTCGATCTCCGCGCGACTCATCGGCTCCTCGGAGGCCGAGGCAGCGATCACGAGCTCGCCGTAGAGCTCGATCTCGTCGAGCACCTGCGGGTCCTGCAGGCGCGCGTCGCCGCTCGGGACCACGGGGCTGGCCTCCTCGTGCTGGGGCTGGGGCTGTCTTTCCCCACCCTAGGTATGACCGGGTTTGGGCCACCATGACCCGCCCGGGTCATTTCCTGGGGGGCCCACCCGGGGTGACGGAGCGCTCACCCATGCTCACTTAGACGTATGCGGACCGACCAGGTGGGCTAGCAGATCGCCGAAGACCTCGGTGTGCCGGTCGACGTCCGCCTCGGTGGTCGCCGGGGACATCAGCGCCATGTTGTGGAACGGCGTGAGCAGGATCCCCCGGTTCAGGGCGTACAGGTGCAGCAGCTGCTCGAGCGCGAAGTCGCCGGCGTCGTGGGCCTCGGCGCCGGTGCGGGGGGCGGTGGGGGTGAACGTGTACTCGCCGCGGGCGCCGAGCCGGTTGCAGTGCCAGGGCAGCCCGTACGCCGCGATGCCGGCGTCGACGCCGTCGGCCCAGCGGTCACCCAGCGGCAGCATCCGGGCGAAGGCCTCCTCGGTGAGCACCTCGGTCAGCGTCGTGCGCATCGCGGCCAGCGACAGGGCGTTGCCGGCCAGCGTGCCGCCGATGCCGCCGACGTCGATGTCCTCCAGGTCGACCGACGCGGCGATCCGGGCGGCGACCTCCTCGGTCATGCCGAAGGCGCCGGCCGGGATGCCGCCCGCGATCGCCTTGCCCATCGTCATGAAGTCCGGCTGCAGGCCGTGCGCCGCGGTGTAGCCGCCCGGACCGGCGGACAGGGTGTGCGTCTCGTCGATGACCAGCAGCACGTCGTACCGCCGGGTCAGCTCGCGCAGCGCGTCGTGGTAGCCCGGGTCGGGCAGCACGATGCCGACGTTGGTCAGGGCCGGCTCTGCCAGCACGGCGGCCACCTCGCCGCTCGCGAGGGCCCGCTCCAGGCCGTCGACGTCGTTGAACTCGACCACCCAGGTCGTCTCGGACGGGTCGACCGGCGGCCCGATGTTGCCGCGCCGGGCGACCGTGCGCCCGTCGGCGTCCAGCGTCGCGAAGGTCTCGTCGACGCTGCCGTGGTAGCAGTAGTCGTGCACCACGATCTTGCGCCGGCCGGTGACGTGCCGGGCGTAGCGGATCACGTGCCGGTTGGCGTCGGTGGCCGAGAGGGTGAACTGCCACAGCGGCAGCCCGAACCGCCGGCGCAGCTCCTCCGCGACAGTCACCGAGTCCTCGGTGGGGAGCATCGCGGTGATGCCGTGCCCGACCTGGTCACGCACCGTGGCGACGGTCGGCGCCGGCGAGTGCCCGGTCATCGCGCCGGTGTCGCCCAGGCAGAGGTCGACGTAGTCGTGCCCGTCGACGTCGCGGAAGTGCGCGCCGGCGGCCTCGGCCACGAACACCGGGAACGCCCCGGGCCACTTGACCATCCAGCTCATCGGCACGCCGCCGGGCATGACGGCCCGGGCCCGCTCGAACAGCTCGCGGCTGCGGGGGTGGCTGCTCGCGAAGCGCTCGTTCTCGGCCGCGGTCAGCTCGGCGACGCGACGTGGGTCGACCGGGGTGGACCCGGCGGCATGGGGCAGGGCCATGAGCGGCACCGTAGCGTCCGGGCGACGAGGTGGTGGGGGCTGGCGTCCCCTGCCGTGTGCCAGCCCCCACCGTGCGGCAGGCATGCCCGGTCGGTCACGCGGCAATCCCGGCCGGGCGGGCGAAAGATCGAGCGGTCGTCGGCCGGCTGGCTAGGCTCATCCGGTGCGCCACTCCGACAGCTGGTCCCGCCTGCGTCGGGTGCTGCTGATCGGGTTCCTGGTGCTGCTGATGGGGGCGAGCGGGCTGCTCGTCCTCGGGTCGGTGACCCACGACACCGGCGTGACCGGCTTCCTGATCGGGCTGTCGCTGGCCCTGCTGCCGCTGCCGGTGGTGATCGGCGCGCTCCGCTGGCTGGACCGCTACGAGCCCGAGCCGCGCGGGGTGATGCTGTTCGCGTTCTTCTGGGGCGCGACGGTTGCGGCGCTGGCCGCGGCGGTCCTCAACACGGCCAGCGTGATCGCGATAGCCCGGACCGGCGGCGGCAGCGGCATGGACACGACCGCGGTGCTGGTCGCGCCGTGGGTGGAGGAGGCGGCCAAGGGCGCGGCGGTGCTGCTGGTGCTGCTGTTCCGGCGCCACGAGTTCGACGGCGTGGTCGACGGCATCGTGCTGGCCGGGCTGTCCGGCGTCGGGTTCGCCTTCACCGAGAACGTCCTCTACTTCGGCCGGGCCTTCCTGGCCGGCCAGGAGCAGAGCCTGACCACCGGGTTCTTCGCCGCCGGTCTCACCTTCGTCCTGCGCGGCGTCTTCTCGCCGTTCGCCCATCCGCTGTTCACCGCGATGACCGGCATCGGGCTGGGCATCGCGGCCCGTACCCCGAACCCGTCGACCCGGCTGCTCGCCCCGCTCGGCGGCTACCTGCTCGCCGTCCTGCTGCACGGGGCCTGGAACCTGTCGTCGCTGTCCGGGCTGTCCGGGTTCTTCACCGGCTACATCTTGATCATGGTGCCGGCGTTCGCGCTGACCATCGCGCTGGCGGCCTGGTCGCGGCGACGCGAGGGGGCGACGGTCGCCGCGCGGCTGCCGACGTACGTCGACGCCGGCTGGCTGGACCCGCAGGACGTGCCGATGCTGGCGTCGCTGCAGAAGCGACGGCAGGCGCTGGACTGGATGGAGGCCCGGTACGGCGGCGGGCAGCGCGCGGGCCCTGCGGGACTTCCAGCACGCCGCCACCGAGCTGGCTTTCCTGCGCGACCGGGTGGAGCGGGGGCTGGACGTCCCGGACTTCCCGGCCCGGGAACGCGAGCTGCTGACGACGGTGTCCCGGTCGCGAGCGGCTACCCGGCCGACCTGACCGACCGGGTCGAGATGACTCAGCAGTCGGGCCCGACCAGCTGGTCGAACCACGTGTCGCGGTCGAGCTCGCGGTGCAGGTCGAGCAGGTCGTCATGGGTCAGGGTGGGCCCGGCGGGGGCCGGCTCGGGGTGCTCGACGGCGGGGACCGAGAGGCTCAGGTGGGTCACGCCGCCCATCACCAGGACGGCGACGGCGGCCGGGTCGAGCTCGACGGCGACGGTCGCCTGGCAGGACAGGCAGGTGAACAGCGCCTCACCGGAGGTGGCCGTGCCCTCGTCGACCCGCACCATCAGGCGGCGCGCGGAGAGCGAGTTCTCGGCGTGGCACTCGGGGCAGATCAGCGTGTAACGGGACATGGGTCCTCCTTCTCGTGGACCCACCGTGCTCCCGCCGACTGGCGATCCACTTGCGGCGCACTTGCAGCCGCAAGAATTGCAGCCAGCTCTCGCCGCGGTCCGCCGACTTTTCATGATCGTGAGGCGATCTGGGCCCCCCGATGCGCCGATCGTCCTCACGATCATGAGTTCTCGACGCTGTGTGGGCCCCGCGAGGGTCGAACTCGCAACCAACAGATTAAAAGTCTGCTGCTCTGCCATTGAGCTAGAGGCCCTGGGAGCCGGCCCACTCATGGCCGAACCCGGTCCCAGCGTATCCGGCGGGGTCGGGCCTCACGGGCCGCCGGAACCGAAGTCGACCCACGGCACCAGGTCCTGGTGGCACCCGTCCCCGGCGCAGGCGTCGTCGTCGAGATCAGGTAGGCCGCGATCGCCGCGTCGGCGCAGGCTGAGGTGAACAGCGAGGTGTGACCCCACGAGTTCACCGTGAGCAGTGCCGAGCCCGGCAGTAGGTCGTGGGCGATCACGGCACCCTGGTACCGCGTCGCGGGGTCCCACCTCGCGCCGACGACGAGCACCGGGCTGTCCGTCCGGGTGTCGAACGGGCCCACGTAGCGGTCGGCGTCCGCGCCCGGCCACTCGGCGCAGATCGCCGACGCCCAGGTCCAGAGCCGGCCGAAGTAGCCATGGGCCGCGTCCGCGGCGGCGCCGGCAGAAACCCACGCGTCGTACGACGACGGGTTTTCGGAGTCGGCGCAGGCGACGCCGGGGAAGGCCTCGACGAAGTTCGGGTAGTGCGGGAAGCCCCGCTTGGTCACGTAGCCGGCGGCGGTCCGCGACAGCTCCTTCGACGACCGTACGAGCGACGGTGTCCCGCGTACGGCGGAAAGGGCGCGACCGAGGGTGGCGGGAGCAGCCTGCGACTCGAGGTAGGCCAGGAACAGCGCGAGCTCCGGCCAGCTGAACGAGTTGTACATCGCGCCGAGCGTGTCGCCAATCAGGTACGAGTAGAGGTAGTCGAACACCTCCCCGGTCGCCGGGTCCTGTACGGCGATCGGCCCGGCCCGCAGCCTGTCGGCCAGGGCGGCGTAGCGCGCCGCAGCGCCCGGATCACCGGACAGCGGGCAGGCGGCACCGCCAGCGTCGCAGAGCCGGAAGAACTCGCCCAGCGTCTCTTGCGCGCCGACGTCGCTGCGGAGCCGGGTCGAGAACGGGAGGTTCTGCTCGCCGGGTGCCCCGGTCGTCCAGGCGATCGGGTCCAGCACGCCGTCGATGACAAGGGCCCGGAAGCTGTGCGGGAACATGTTGGCGTAGGTCTGGCCGAGCATCGACCCGTAGGACACGCCGTAGTAGGTCAACTTCTGGTCCCCGACCGCCTGGCGCAGCCGGTCCATGTCACGCGCGACGTTCGCGGTCGACATGTGGTCGAGGATCGCGCCACCGCGCCGGGCACACGCAGCGTCGAGGTAGCGGTCGCCTGCCTTCCAGATCTCGACCTCCTCGGCCGTGGTGGGGAAGGGGAACGGCGCGAAGGCGGCGTCCCACTGCTTCGGTGTGCCGAAGCAGCGGAGCGGGTTGCTTCGGATGACGCCTCGGGGGTCGAACCCGACGATGTCGAACCGGTCACGCACGTCCTGGGTGAAAAGGAACTGCGCAGCGTCGACCGCGAAGTCGACACCAGAGCCGCCGGGCCCGCCCGGGTTGATGAAGATCGAGCCCTGGCGCAGCGCCGGGTTCGCCGCCGGGAGCCGGACCATCGCGATCGAGATGTGCGCGCCGTTCGGCCGGTCGTAGTCGAGCGGGACGCCGACCGCCGCGCACTGGAAGGGGCCGAAAGCCCGGAAGCAGGAGCTCCAGGCGGCCTTGGCCTTCGGCGCCGCCTCGGCAGACCCGGCGTTGCCGGTGACCAGGCCGGCGAGCAGCAGTGCGGCCGCGACCGCAACGGACATGGGGCGTCGTTGTGTGCTCATGAGGGGCCTCGGCAATCGCCGCTGGTGCACGGGGGCATCGTGATGATCGGCCGATACGCCGCCCCCGTCAACGGCCTGTTCACGACACCCCAGCGGCGACGGATCGCTGCTGGGGCTTAGTGAACCAACCTTCCGATCCTCAGCTGGTGCAGATCCAGCAGTGGCAGACCCGTCGGCCGCGCTTGCTGTGCTTGATCCGGAACCATGTCACCACGAACGGCGTCATGGTCTCAGCGTCGACTGCCGTGATGACGAGGACGCCCGGACGCAGTTACCACCCGGTGAAGTTCTCGGTGACGACTGCGCACTCACACCGGGACCCGTCGCCGGAGTAGCTGTTGGTAGGCCTCGAAGTAGTCCGACGCGATCTGCGCCGGCTTGAACAACGCGGCGTACCGCTTGCCGGCCTCGAGGTCGAGGTCGGCCCGGCCGTCGAGAGCGGTCTGGATGCCGGACGCCAACGCGGCCGGCTGCGGTGCCACCAACAGGCCACGGCGGTCGGCGAGGGTGACCGGCAGGCCGTCGACGCTGGTCGCCACCACCGGTACGCCGAGCGCGAGTGCCGTGACGGCGCTCTGCGACCACGCCTCCTCTCGACTGGGCACGACGTGCACCGTCGCGTCGACGACGTAGCGCGCCGGCTCCTGGCTCCAGCCGGTCATCCGGACCTTCCGCTGCAGCCCGAGGTCGTCGACCATCCGGCGCAGCTCCCGGTGCATCGGGCCGTCGCCCACCAGGTAGGTGACCGGCGGCTCGTGCATCTCGGCGAGCGCTCGCAGCAGCAGATCCGGTCCCTTGTCGGCCCGGAGCCGCCCGGTGAACGTCAGGCGAGGGCGTACCAGTCCCGGCCGGGCCGTGGTGTGCACGGCGATCGCGGACCGACCGGGCGACAGCCGGGCCGGGTCGACGCCGAGGTCCCGGATGTGCGCGTGCGGGCTGGGGCCGTGGACGAAGAACCGGTCCACCCGGTCCGCCCTCACCGCAGCCTCCCGACTGTGGTCGCCCAACGGCCAGCTCAGCGCGTTGTGCTCGCTGGCCACCAGCGGCATGCCCGCCGTCACCGCGCGGCTGGCCGCCCACCAGGCGCCGAACATGTGCGCGTGCACCAGGTCGGCGTCACCCAGGTGCGCGGTCAGCCATCGGGCGAACAGCGAGTCCGGGGTCCACTGACGTGACGAGTCCTCGATCTGGTCGTGGACCTGGAGTGCCTCCACCTCGAAACCGAAATGCCGGGCCAGGGCGATGCCCTGCGGCGTCGCATCCCCGGCGACCAGGTGGGTCCGGACGCCGAGAGCCGTCTGGGCCCGGGCCAGCCGCAGCACCGAGAGCTGGGCACCCCCAGGCTCGAGGACACCGAGAACTCTGAGGACTCTCACAGGCGAACAGTCGTCGGCGAAGGCAACCGGACCGTGAACACCGACCGTCCGCCGTGATGACCAGACGGTGACGTCTCAGCGCGGCGTCGGCGCCGCGGACCCCGGCCGCCGCCCGGCTGGGCTGACAGGCGCCAGCATGGTGCCTAGGGTTCGGCGCAGGAGCCGGGCCGGACAGGAGAGGTGGCGGATGCGCCAGCGACACGTCCGGCCGGGTCGCCCCGGCCGGGTACGCCTCCGGCTGACCGCCGCCGTCACCGCCGCGATGGCAGGCATGCTGCTCGCGGGGCCCGTCGCGGGAACGGCGCTCGCGACCCGGGCCTCCGGCGAAGCGCGCCTGCACCGGCTGTCCCTGCCGGACGGCGAGAGCATCGTGCAGGGCCGGGTCCAGCGCTGCCGCTGGAGCTACACCAAGCTCTCGGGAACCCGCTGCCGCAGCTCCGCGACCTACCCACGCGCACAGCTGCTGGTGACGGCGTACAACAACATGGTGCTCGAGGTCGCGGTGCGCGATGCCGACACCGGCACCTGGCGCACCGGGCCGTATCGCTACCGGGCCGCGACCAGGACCGCGATGCTCGACGGGTCGCGGGTCAGGGCGCGGGCGCCGCGGGTGGGAGTCGCCCGCCGGGCATGGATGGACCGGTGCACGTACTGGACCTACTCGCGTCGTGACGAAGAAGACGGTGTGTCAGCAGGGCCGCACCGTGCTCGTCACCGTGAAGCGCACCGCCGGCAACGGGGCGCGGATCCAGCAGCGGGACGGGACGTACCGGTCGAGGCCTGGATACACCTGGCGGGCGACGGGCAAGGGCTACTACGCGCTGGACGCGTCCCGGCTCTCACCGCCGCGGGCGAATCCGGTCCCGCTGCCTCCGCCGCTGGCGACAGTCCCCCCGGGCCCGCCCCGGTCCGGCTCGCCGTCCAGCTACGCGGTCTACGAGGTGTCCAAGTCCACCGGCTCGTACTGCAACACCCGGGTGGTCACGGTGCGGGTGGACTACACCGGGGCGTCCCGGGCCGGCTACTCCACCGACGCGGCGCGCGAGGCCCTCACCTACGCGATGAACGAGGCCGCCGCCGCGTCCGGGTACCCGATGGTGATGGGTGCGCCCATCAGCGCGCCGGCAGCGACGTTCGACCCCCTGCGTCTCGCCTACGACAACGAGCTCGTCGTCACGTTCGACACGTCGCGGGACCCGGTCTACGACAGTCCGACGGTGGGCTACGTCCCGGGGCAGTCCTACAACACCACCGGTCGCGCCGGACCGCAGTACTTCTCCCGGACCGGCTTCTTCGGTTGGGCGATCCTGTCCGCGGACTTCCTGTCCGTCTCCTCGGTCGAGGAGGCAAAAGCCCTCGCGATGCACGAGTTCGGGCACACCTTCGGGCTGGACCACGTCGACGACCCCGGCCAGATGATGTACCCGGTGCGGCAGGACACCGACGTTCCGCTGGCCCGCTACGGCGCCGGTGACGCCGCCGGGCTCGCCTTCCTGCGGGCGCGCAGCGGTGGGTTCTGCTGACCCTAGGACGACGGGCTAGGACGACGCGAGCGACCTCAGCAGCCGGGTGCTGCCCTTGCCGGCGAACCGCGCGAAGCCGGCGTCCAGCTCCTGGCGCGCGGCCGCCTCGACGCCGGCCAGGTGGCCGATCAGCTCCCCCACCGCCAGGACCGCCTCGGCCGGTGCCTCACCTGCCTCCGTCTCGGCGAACCCGCGCAGCACCCGCAGCTGCACCTCGGCGTCCTGGAACCGCCCGAGCACGTCCTGCAGCCCCTTCAGGTCGTCGACCACCCGCTTGCGGGGGCTCTTCTCGAGCACCGGCGAGAACACCTCGAGCGCGTAGCGCAGCTCCTTGCCCCGCTTCCGCAGCGCGTGCAGGTCGGCGCCCGGCGAGTCGGCCCGGATGCCGGCCCCCGCCCGCAGCACCCGGACGCCGGCCCGGGAGATGCTGCGCGTCGCCAGCTCGCCGACCGACATCGGCCGGGCGCCGGCGTCCGGCGACGAGGTCGCCAGCCCGGCGACCGTCTCGCCCCACTCCGAGCGCAGCCGAGCGAACCGCTCCGAGCCGAGCCCGAGCAGCAGGGCCTCACGTTCGGCCGCCCGCCGCCGGTTCAGGTACGCCGCCAGCGCCGCCAGGTCGGCCACGTCGGCGGCGGCCAGCCAGCCGCTCATCGTCGGCAGCTCCAGCGCGACGACGTCGAGGTCACGCACCGGTGTGGTGAGCGTGCCGAGCCACCTGAGCTCGGGCTCCCACCGGTCGCGCAGGGCGTCGGGCAGCGCCGGCCGGCCCAGCTTCAGCGTGGCCCGGGTCCGCCGGACCGCGACCCGGAAGTCGTGCAGCGCCTCGGAGTCGGCGTCGGCCAGCACGCCGGGCAGGTTGTCGTCCATCGCCTGCAGGAACCCGGTCAGCGCCGCCCCGAGCAGCTCGACGGCAGGGGCGTCACGATCGACCTCGGCCTGCTCGTCACGCAGCACACCAGCCATGGTGCCCGACGCTCAGCCGGGTGCCTCGTTCTCCGCGCGGATCCGGCGCTGGCCGTCGCCGCCGATGACGTAGGCCTGGCTGTAGTAGTCGAGGATCTGGTCCTTCTCCCGGTCCAGGGTGATCGAGGGCGGCAGCACGAACCGCCGCTCGACCAGATCGAAGTCGATCGGCTCGTCGAGGTACGCCGTCCAGCCGTGCGGCTGCGGGATGAACCCGAAGTTGTCGTTGCGGTGGCTCACCCGGTTGCCGGCCTCGACCAGCGCCAGCATCACCGGCGCCAGGTGGCTCATCGCCGGTTCACCGGTGCGGTCGGTCGCCTCGATGACCTCGCGGTCGTCCTCGTCGTCGGTCATGGGCGCCATCCTTCCCGGACTGGTCACGGTGCCGCCACCGGAGGCCCGACCCGGGCGGTGAGGTTCTGCATCGCCCGCCGCTCGACGACCTCGAGCACGCCGTCGTCGACCAGCCGCTGCATCTCCGGCAGGTACAGCTGGCGCAGGCCGCCCGCGCCGTGCTTGGTGTTCTGCAGCGCGTAGCTCACCGCCACGTCGACCTCGCCGGTCGCCCGGAACACGGTCAGCTGGTCGCGGTAGGTGCCGCGCCAGGGCTGCGCCTGCACACCTTCGTAGAGCCGCTGCGCATCGGTGCCGACGTCCTCGACCACGTCACGGGTCACCGCGAAGCCGCTGAACGGCAGGTCCGGGTTCATCGACACGCTCCCCGCGCCGATCTCGTCGCCCGCACCCAGCCGCGCGTTGAACCACCGGTCGGCGTGCGGATAGGTCGGACCGGTCTGCCAGGCCGCCGCCAGCCCGGCCGGCGAGTCGGGGGCGAGGTTCGGCTCCGGCAGGTGCTCGCCGCGCAGCTGGTTGCGGGCCCGCTGCAGGTAGGTCAGCCGCTGCCCGGACTCGCCGAGGCGGTCCAGCCGCTGGAAGGTCGTGCCCACGTCGGCGACGTCGTCGAGCGACCTGCACACCGCGGGCACCCCGGGCCGCCGCCCCGCCACCGGCGGTGGCCAGGGTGAGCAGCAGGTCGGGCAGCAGGTGGCCGATCGCCCGGCCCGGCGACTCCTGCCAGGTGTCCCAGTCGACCAGCGCCTTCCCGAGCTCGACCGGGTGGGTGACGCCGTAGACCAGGCCGGTGCCGAGCGCCTGCATGTCGCTGGCCCAGCCCTCCGGGTCGACGATCATCCGCACCGTCGATATCGACCAGGCGAACTCGACCATCCCGGCGGTCGCCTCCCACGCCCCGCGGCCGATCTCGGCGACGAAGTGGCCGGCCTTCTCCCACCAGTGCGGCTCGCGGGGCGCGTCGGCCCAGGCGGCGCTGATCGTGCGGGCCGCGGCGGCGCCGGCGTCGGCGACCCGCCGGCGGGCGTCGGCGAGCAGCGCCTCGGCGCGGCTGCGGTCGTCGGCACCCGGGTCGTACGCCGGACCGTCCTGCTGCTGCGACCAGCGCGCGGTGGCCGTCGCGGCCTGCTCGAACAGCGTGACCGCGATGCGGGCGCTGCCCTGCGCGTCGCGCAGCACCGCGGCGTACCCGCGCACCGCCGACCCGGTCGCGCCGAACGCGGCGGCCGCGTCGTCGTAGCGCCCGGGCTCGACGTCGACCACGGCGCGGAACGCGTCGCCGGCCGGCCCGACCCACTCGCCGGCGTCGATGGCCCGCAGCCGGGCGGCCGCTCCGCCGAGCCCGTCGGCGACGCTGCGGCACCGGGCGACCAGCCGGTCGAGGTCGGCCGGGTTGCCGGGCACCAGGTCGTCGGGCCGGGCGCCGGCGTACAGGACCCCGGTCATCGCCCGGCCCCGGAGATCACCACGCCGCGGGTGATCGCCCAGGCGGCCAGCACGGCGGGGTGCGGCCCGCCCGGGTCGACCACGACGCCGTAGCCGGGCGGCACCAGCTCGAGCAGGTCGGCGCCGGGCGCGGCGGCCCAGTCGCACTCACCGACCTGGGCGGCCAGCGCCTCGAGCGAGGAGTACAGCGCGACGTATCCGGCACCCGGTGGGCCGAGCGCGGCGATCGCCGGAGCCCTGCCTCCCCCGGCACCCGCTGGACGTAGTAGGTGGTGGTCTCGAAGCCGGCCGGCCCGGTCATCGACAGCCTCCGGGTGACGCGGCGCCGGCGATCGCGGTCTCGACGTCGACGTAGACCGCGCCGGAGTCGGCCAGCATCGACGCCAGCGTCTCGGCGTCCTCGACCAGGCAGCCCAGGCCGTGCGCCCACCTCGACAGGAAGGTGTGCACCGCCTCGGTGAGCCCGGCGTGCCCGGCGTCGTCGGCCAGCACCGCGAGGGTGCCCTTCTCGGCGGCCACCTCGGTGGCGACGGCCACGGCGTCCCGCAGCCGGCTGCCGGTGAGCTGCAGCAGCTGGGGGTCGACCTGGATGAGGCTCATGCCGACGACGCTAGGGAAACCCGCGCCGACCGCCGGCCGGGTTGTCCACAGGCCGCCGCCAAGTCCCGCCGGCTGTGGACGGGTGCCGCACCGCCGCTCGGGGTAGGCACCGCGACGTGCGCATCACCGACACCAGCGACCTGTGGTTCAAGAACGCCGTCGTCTACTGCGTGGACGTCAAGCGGTACGCCGACTCGAACGGCGACGGGTGGGGTGACTTCGCGGGACTGTCGCGCAAGGTCGACTACCTGGCCGACCTCGGCGTCACCTGCATCTGGCTGATGCCGTTCTACCCGAGCCCGCTGCAGGACGACGGCTACGACATCGCCGACTTCTACACCGTCGACCCGCGGCTGGGCACCCTCGGCGACGTCGTCGAGTTCCTGCGCACCGCCCACGACCGCGGGATGCGGGTGATCGCCGACCTGGTGCCCAACCACACCTCGGTGCAGCACCCGTGGTTCCAGTCCGCACGGCAGGGCCCGGACTCGCCGTACCACGACTGGTACGTCTGGTCCGACGACCCGCCGCCGGTCGCGCCGGCCGACGTCGCGTTCCCCGGCGAGGAGACCAGCATCTGGGAGTACGACGAGGAGTGCGGCCGCTACTACCTGCATCGCTTCTACCGCTTCCAGCCGGACCTGGACGTGTCGAACCCCGCGGTGCGCGACGAGATCGCGCGGATCGCCGGCTTCTGGACCGAGCTGGGCATCGACGGCTTCCGGATGGACGCCGTGCCCGCCCTCCTGCAGACCGACGACGAGGCGAGCAAGGCGAGGCTGCCCGACCCGCACGAGTTCCTGCGCGACCTGCGCTCGTTCCTCGGCCGGCGCAAGGGCGAGACGTTCCTGCTCGGCGAGGCGAACCTGCCGCACGACCAGCAGAAGGCCTTCTTCGGCACCGGCAGCTCGCCGGAGCTGTCGGGGGCGTTCGACTTCATCACGATGGCGAACCTGTGGCTGTCGATGGCCCGGGGCGACGCCGCACCGCTGGCGCACGCCGTCGAGGCCCGGCCCTCGATCCCGGCGGACTGCCAGTGGGCGACCTTCCTGCGCAACCACGACGAGCTGACCCTCGACCGGCTCACCGCCGGCGAGCGCAACGAGGTGTTCGCGGCGTTCGGGCCGAAGAAGACGATGCAGGTCTACGACCGCGGGCTGCGCCGCCGGCTGGCCGCGATGCTGGACGGCGACCAGGACCGGCTGCGGCTGGTGCTGTCGCTGCTGTTCAGCCTGCCCGGGACACCGGTCGTCTTCTACGGCGACGAGATCGGGATGGGCGAGAACCTCGCGGCCGAGGGCCGGCTCGCCGTACGGACCCCGATGCAGTGGACCGCGGGACGCAACGGCGGGTTCTCCACCGCACGCAGCCGCCGACCTCGTCTCGCCGGTGGTGCGCGGCGAGCTCGGGCCGAAGGGCGTCAACGTCGAGGCGCAGCGGCCGGACCCGGGGTCGCTGCACGCCTTCGTCCGGTCGCTGATCCGGGTCTACCGGGAGTGCCCGGAGCTGGGCTGGGGCACGTTCAGCCTGCTGGCCTGCGAGGCGCCGTCGGTGCTGGCGCACCAGGTGGTGTGGGAGGACCGGACGCTGGTGGTGCTGCACAACCTGGCCGACCAGGCGGTGACCGCGGCGGTCCGGCTGCCGAGCGGGCGGGGTCCGGTCGAGCTGGTCGAGCCGCTGGGCACCCGGTCGGTGACCACCGACAAGGGCGGCCGGCTGAAGGTCCGGCTGCCGCCGTACGGCAGCCGGTGGCTCCGGCCGCGCGAGTAGATTACGCTCAGTGATCGGACTTGACCTTTTCGTGACTCGCGCGCCGTTGGAGTGACTCTGCGCGGGTCAGGTTTCCTCTCACCCTCCGTGACGGGAGGATAGCCGTTGCAAGGGGGGAGGAGTGCTGACCCACGACCACGTCCAGGGGGGCCCGGCTGGTGCCGCGGCCTCCTCCGGCGCGCCCGGCGGGGGGCCGCCGGCCGCGGAGTTCGGGCCGGTGTTCCGGCGCAGCCCGGTGGCGATGGCGGTGGTCGACGGCGGCGGCCGGGTGATCGAGGTCAACGACGCCCTCGGCCGCTACCTCGGGTACGCGGCGGGCGCGCTGGTCGGCAGCCAGCTGCACGACCACGTCGCCCCGGAGGACATCGGCCGGCTGCGGATCGGCACCACCGAGCGCCGGCTGCGGCACGCCCGCGGCCACGACCTGTGGGCGATCGTCACGACCGTCGACATGCCGGAGGCCGGGCCCGGCGCGACGCTGGTCTGCCTGGACGACGCGACCAGCCGGCGCAACACCGAGCGGATGCTGCTGCACGCCGCGCTGCACGACAGCCTGACCAACCTGCCGAACCGGCGGCTGCTGCGCGACCGGCTGGACACCGCGCTGATCCGGTCGCACCGCACCTCGGACCGGGTGGCGGTGCTGTTCCTCGACCTCGACAGGTTCAAGGAGGTCAACGACACCTTCGGCCACGACATCGGCGACGAGGTGCTGGTGTCGGTGGCGTCCGGCATCCTCGGCGCGCTGCGCTCCGGGGACACGGTGGCCCGGCTGGGCGGCGACGAGTTCGTGGTGGTCTGCGAGGACCTCGGCGACGACGACGACCTGGCCCGGCTGGTCGAGCGGCTGCGCGACGGGATCGGCCGGCCGGTCGCCGTACGGGACCGCGAGCTCGTGGTGTCGGCGAGCATCGGCGTGGCGGTGGCCGGCCCCGGGGCCGAGACCGGCGAGGCGCTGCTGCGGCTGGCCGACCTGGCGATGCTGAAGGCCAAGCAGCACCCGGAGCTGGCGTTCGTGGTGGCCGACGACTCGATCGCCGACGACCTCAACGGCGACCCGCGGGAGGGCCGCGGGCTGGCGGCCGAGCTGCGGCACGCGATCCAGGCCGACCTGCTGCAGCTGCACTACCAGCCGGTGGTGCGGGTCGACGGGCACCTGATGGGGCTCGAGGCGCTGCTGCGCTGGCCGCACCCGCGGCTCGGGATGCTGATGCCGCAGGACTTCCTGCCCCGGGTGGCGGGCACCGACCTGGCGCGGTCGCTGTCCGACTGGGTGCTGCGGGCCGCGATCACCGACGCCGCGGGCTGGCACGACCCGTCGCTGCGGGTCAGCGTCAACGTGTGGGCCGAGGAGGTGGCGCGGCCGGGGTTCGCCGACACGGTGGCGACGCTGCTGACCTGGGCCGGGATGCAGGCCCGCGGGCTGTACCTGGAGATGCACGAGCAGGACCTGCCGGAGGCCGGGCCGGGGCTGGTCGACCAGCTGGACCGGCTGCGACGGCTCGGCGTGGGGCTGGCGATCGACGACTTCGGCTCCGGCGGGACGTCGCTGGCCGGGCTGCGCCGGCTGCCGGTGGACACCCTGAAGGTGGACCGGACGTTCGTGGCCGGCTGCGTCGACGACGCGGAGGACGGCGCGGTGGTGGCGGCGGTCGCGACGGCGGCCAAGGCGGCGGGGCGGCACCCGCTGGCGTCCGGGGTCGAGACGGTCGACCAGCTGCGGGTGCTGCGCGGGCTGGGCTACGAGAGCGTGCAGGGCTACCTGACCGGAGCGCCGGCGCCGCTGATCGACCTGCGGGACATCATCAACCACCGTCGCGTCGAGCTGCCGGCCACCTGACCGCCGTACGCGCTGCCGCCGCCGCCGCTCAGCCCGCGTTGATCACGCTGGCGTGATCAACGGTTGCTGGGTGCCGTGAGTTCGCCGCACCCAGCAACCGTTGACCGACTCCAGCGCCGGGCGGCTGCCGAGACGGCGAGTAGATGTACTGACCAGGGACGTTGGTCGAGGTCGTGTGACGACACGATCTGATTGATCTTGATGGGCGAAGACCTCCTGGCGTGGAGTGGAGCTGTCTGAGGAACCGCTCCACGACCAGGAGGTCTTCGTGTCCCACGCTAATGCTGCCCTGACCCCGCGAGCACGGCTGCGGCTGGCCCGGCTGGTCGTCGATGAGGGCTGGCCGGTCGCCCGGGCCGCCGAGCGGTTCGACGTGTCCTGGCCGACCGCGAAGCGGTGGGCGGAGCGGTACCGCGAGCTCGGCGCGGCCGGGCATGGTGGACCGCTCCTCGCGCCCGCACCGGCGTCCCGAACCGGACCCCGCAGCCGGTCGTGCGCAAGATCGTGCACCTGCGGTGGAAGCAGCGGCTGGGCCCGGTCGCGATCGGCGACCGAGCTCGGTCGATGCCGCCCTCCACCGTGCACGCGGTGCTGGTCCGCTGCCGGCTCAACCGGCTCTCCCATATCGACCGGGTCACCGGCGAACCGATCCGCCGCTACGAACACGCCACCCCGGCGTCGCTGCTGCACGTGGACGTCAAGAAGCTCGGCAACATCCCCGACGGCGGCGGCTGGCGCTACGTCGGACGAGCCGCAGGGCAGCCGCACCGAGCCGCGACCGCCGGGCACAGCCGCGCAACCGACCGCGACCCGACGTCGGCACTGCCTTCGTGCACACCGTGCATCGACGACCACTCCCGCGTCGCCTACGCCGAGATCCACGACGACGAGACCGCCGCCACCGCGATCGGCGTGCTGCGCCGCGCCGTGGCCTGGTTCGCCGCCCGCGGCGTCACCATCGAACGGGTCCTGTCCGACAACGGCTCCGCCTACCAGTCCCACGCCTGGCGCGACGCCTGCGCCGAGCTCGGGATCACGCCGAAGAAGACCCGGCCCTACCGGCCCCAGACCAACGGCAAGATCGAACGCTTCCACCGCACCCTGGCCGAGGGCTGGGCCTTCGGCGGTTCTACAACTCACGAGACCGCCCGCCGGCCGCCCTGCCAGCATGGATCCACCAGTACAACCACCACCGACCCCACACCGCGATCGGCAAGGCCACACCCATCACCCGCTTGACCAACCTCGCTGGTCAGTACAGG
>CAVRTI010000003.1:0-227224 GCA_963723975.1 uncultured Actinomycetota bacterium | reverse complement strand
GCTCTCTTCTCTCTCTCTCTCTCTCTCTCTCTCTCTCTCTCTCTCTCTCTCTCTCTCTCTCTCTCTCTCTCTCTCTCTCTCTCTCTCTCTCTCTCTCTCTCTCTCTCTCTCTCTCTCTCTCCCTCCCTCTCTCTCTCCTCTCTCCTCTCTCTCCTCTCTCTCTCTCTCTCTCTCTCTCTCTCTCTCTCTCTCTCTCTCTCTCTCTCTCTCTCTCTCTCTCTCTCTCTCTCTCTCTCTCTCTCTCTCTCTCTCTCTCTCTCTCTCTCTCTCTCTCTCTCTCTCTCCCTCTCTCTCCCTCTCTCTCTCTCTCTCTCTCTCTCTCTCTCTCTCTCTCTCTCTCTCTCCCTCCCTCCCTCCCTCTCTCTCTCTCTCTCTCTCTCTCTCTCTCTCCCTCCCTCCCTTCTCCTCTCTCTCTCTCTCTCTCTCCCCCCCCCCCCCCCCCCCCCCCCTCCTCTCTCTCTCTCTCTCTCTCTCTCTCTCTCTCTCCTCTCTCCTCTCTCTCTCTCTCTCTCTCTCTCTCTCTCTCTCCTCCTCTCTCTCTTCCTCCTCTCTCCTCCTCCTCCTCCTCCCTCCCCCTCCCTCCCCTCTCTCTCTCTCTCTCTCTCTCTCCCTCCCTCCCTCCCTCCCTCCCTCCCTCCCTCCCTCCCTCCTCCCCCCTGACGATTTTGCCCGGTTTGATGGCTTTGGCTTTCAGCAGCGGGATCAGCGGCAGTTGCGCGCATGTCGTATAGCAGCCGGGATCTGGCAACCAGCCGCGCCTTCTTGATGTCGCGCCGGTAGATCTCCACCAGCCCGTAGACGGCTTCCTTCTGCAGCTCGAGCGCATGATGCTCGTGGCCGTACCACTTGGCATAAGCCCGCCGGATCTTCCAGCCGGAAGTCAGCCGACAGATCGACGATCTTGATGTCGGGTGCTTTGGCGAAGACGTCTTTCAGCACCTTCTGCGTCGTGGCGTGCGGCAGCGCGCAGAACACGAGATCGAATCCGGCCATTGCCCAATCGACTTCATCAATGGTCACCAGACGCGGCAGATCATACGGCGCGAATTGGGGAAACACATCGCCCATCATCCTGCCCGGCCCGCCGGTCAACGGTCAGCACGGCAATTTCCACCCGGGGATGACGCAGCAGCAGCCGGACGAGTTCAGCCCCGGTGTAACCGGAGGCGCCAAGGATGCCGATCTTCTTTTTCTCAGCCATGATTAAGTCCTTACCGGAGCGAGTTCAAAAACAACGCTACCGGAGCAGGTCTTGCGGCAAGTTTTGGGGAGAAACAAGATGCCGCGGACCATATCCGGCGGCATTGACGACGATCAGACGCGATCAGCCGCCGATACCGCGAGAACGCGGCGGCGGCGAGAAAACAGGATGGTAGATGCGTTGATCATGGGCGCGGACATAGGTCCGCGCCCAGTTCCCGTCAAGTCAAGATCCCACCACCTTAGATGGACGGATCTCCACGCGCGCAGGCACCCAGCGATAGCCGCTGCCGTCTTTCTCGATATTGGCCAGGCCGGGGAATGGATAGTGGAAGCCCTGCACGCGCATCTTGTCGGCGGCGATCATGTCGTAGACCTTGCGCCGGGTCGTCTCGGCCTGTGCCCGGGTCCTGATCGAACATCAGGTGCCAGCCGGGATTGCGCACAAAGAGATCTGGATCATTGGTGGACATCCGACTGGATGAAAACCTTGTCCGCGCCGGACGACAAAACGAACGACGTATGGCCTGGCGTATGACCGATGGACTGACACGCTCAATCAAACCCGGAGCAACGTCCTTGCCCCACTCGTAAGGCGTAACCTTCTTTTTCAGACCTGCATCGAAGACGCGGCGGTTGTTTTTGAACAGTCCTTCTATGCGGCCCGCCGGAGCGCGGCTCATTTCGCCGTCGTCCATCCAGTATTTCCACTCGGTGGCCGGTACCAGAACTTCGGCATTCGGGAACGCCGGCTGATTGTCGGCAGTCAGCAATCCGTTCATGTGGTCGCCGTGGAAATGGGAGATCACCACCATGTCGACCGCCTTGGCATCGATTTCAGCAGCGGCAAAATTGCTTGCGAATTGAGCCGTTGTTCCTTTGCTTTGACGTAAGCCCCGGGACCGTTGCCGGTATCGATCACGATCAGCTTTCAGCCGGTATTGACACAAGCGGTCCAGAATTGATCGTCATCTTGTCGCGCGGACGGAATGCCTTCTCGAGCCGCAGCGTCTGATCTCATCCTTCTTGGCGTTGAGAACGATAATTTCGCCGAGCGGGAAGGTGCTGGCACCATCGGAGATGACCGTGACCTCGGTATCGCCGACCTTGTAACGATAGAAACTGGCGTCTGCTTGCCGGTAACGGGTGCCGCGGCTTTCGCGGGAATAACGGGCAACAGTGGGGCAGCCGTAAGTGCCGCCGCGCCGGTGAGCGCATCACGTCGTGTCAATTCCATGAAAGCTCTCCATGAATTGGGTCCGCACTTCTGGCACCTCGCTGTCAGTGCTTCACGCGTGCCGCTTGTTGCGAGTCACTTGCAAGGCGTGTGAGTCATGGACAACGCCTACGTTAACACGCCTTCACGACAGCTATTCCCGGCTCACGAAGAGTTTGAATTTGAAAAGACGCGCTGTCACATCAGCATTTTGATGCCGAAGATTCCGGGCGCCAGCAGGACCGCGGACCAGACGAAATGCCGACGAGAAATTCGCAAACTGAAAACGCCAGTACGGCATTTCGAATATGCCGGCGGCAAGCGGCACGGTTGCGCGCAGCGGTCCGAAAATCGGCCGATGAAGATGCCGAGCACGCCCCACTTCTGCATAACCTTTCGGCGCGCGGCAGCATGTCCGGAAAACGCGACACGGCCACATGCGGGCCATGCGTCCTTGAACTTGAAACCGATCCAGTAGGAGACCCAGTCGCCGAGAGCCGCGCCCAGACCGCCGCGATCCAGACCGGCCAGAAACTGATGCCGCTGACGCCCATCAGCGCGCCGATGCCGACCAGTGCCGCCCAGCCCGGGAACCATTAGCGACAGAAATGCGAGGGATTCAGCAAAGGCCAGCGCAAAAACGACCGGCGCCGCCCACGCCTGATGGTCGCGCACGAAGTCGCATGCCACGCTGTCTTTCTTCAAAATCATGCAATGCCCGATTCCGGCTCTTTTGATTGCACATGCGGATTCCCCTATTCCGCATAGCACGGGAGCACCCGCCGTGTATGGGAACCGCCTTCGTCACATTTACCGCCGATCCATGGCATAGTAACAGCCAACGATTCGCGCTTTCGATCACGCAGTATCAAGATTTAAGAAATATGCCGAAGCCATTGAAAAAGAAAGAAAAGACAGACGCCGACCTGTTGCTTCGTCGGATCGCAAGCCGCGTTCGGCCGCAAAGGCCACCGCCAGCCCGTCGGCGCGGAGGCCGGCTACACCGCGGGCGACATCGAGGTTCTCGAGGGGCTGGAGCCGGTGCGCCGCCGGCCCGGCATGTATATCGGCGGCACCGACGAGAAGGCGCTGCATCACCTGTTCGCCGAAGTCATCGACAACTCGATGGACGAAGCGCTCGCCGGCCACGCGACCTTCATCGAAGTCGAGCTCGACGCCGACGGCTATCTCACCGTCACCGACAACGGCCGCGGCATCCCGGTCGATCCGCATCCGAAATTTCCAGAAGAAGTCGGCGCTCGAAGTCATCATGTGCACGCTGCACGCGGGCGGCAAATTCGACTCCAAGGTCTACGAGACCTCCGGCGGCCTGCACGGCGTCGGCGTGTCGGTGGTCAACGCCCTCTCCGACGCTGCTCGAGGTCGAGGTCGCGCGCAACCAGAAGCTCTACAGACATGACGTTCGAGCGCGGCATGCCGAAGGGCAAGCTCGAAGAGCTCGGCAAGGTGCACAACCGCCGCGGCACGCAGCATCCGCTTCAAGCCGGACCGCGAGATTTTCGGCGCCAAGGCGCTGTTTCAAGCCGCAGCGCCTGTTCAAGATGGCGCGCTCGAAGGCCTACCTGTTCGGCGGCGTCGAAATCCGCTGGAGCTGCGACAAGGAATTGCTGCGGGCATCGAGGACGTGCCGGCGGAAGACACCTTCCATTTCCCGGGCGGGCTGAAGGATTATCTCGCCGCCGCCATCCACGCCGACACGCTGGTGCATCCGGACATCTTCTCGGGCAAGTCCGGCACGCACCGGCGCGCACGGCGCCTGCGAATGGGCGGTCGCCTGGACCGCGGACGCCGACGGCTTCCTGTCGTCCTACACCAACACCGTCCCGACGCCGGACGGCGGCACGCACGAATCCGGCATGCGCACGCGCGCTGCTGCGCGGCCTGAAGGATCACGCCGAGCGTGTCGGCCAGGGCAAGCGCGCCGCCGCGATCACCGTCCGAAGACGTGATGGTCGGCGCGGCCGCGATGCTGTCGGTGTTCGTGCGCGAGCCGGAATTTCAGGGCCAGACCAAGGATCGTCTGGCGACCGCGGAAGCGCAGAAGATCGTCGAGCAGGCCATCAAGGATCCGTTCGATCACTGGCTCGCCGGCAATCCGCTGCAGGCCAACAAGCTGCTGGAATTCGTGGTCGAGCGCTCCGACGAGCGTTTGCGCCGCCGCGCAGGAAAAGGAAATCTCGCGCAAGACCGCAGTGAAGAAGCTGCGGCTGCCCGGCAAGCTCGCCGACTGCTCCAACACCGCAGCCGAAGGCTCCGAACTCTTCATCGTCGAGGGCGACTGCGCCGGCGGCAGCGCCAAGCAAGCGCGCGACCGCGCGACGCAGGCGATTCTGCCGCTGCGCGGAAAAATCCTCAACGTCGCATCGGCCGCGCAAGGACAAGCTCACCGCCAACGAGCAGCTCTCCGACCTGATGCAGGCGATCGGCTGCTGGCACGGCGCGCACTATCGCGAGGAAGACCTGCGCTATTCCCGCATCATCATCATGACCGACGCCGACGTCGACGGCGCGCATATCGCCTCGCTGCTGATCACATTCTTCTACCGGCAGATGCCGCGGCTGATCGACGAAGGTCACCTCTATCTCGCCGTGCCGCCGCTCTACCGCCTCAGGCACGGCGGCAAGACGTTTTACGCGCGCGACGAAAAGCATCAGCGACGAACTTGATCAAGAAGGAATTCCACGCCAACGCCAAGGTCGAGATCGGCCGCTTCAAAGGCCTCGGCGAAATGATGCCGGCGCAATTGAAGGAAACCACGATGGATCCCACCAAGCGCACCCTGCTGCGCGTGGTGCTGCTGCCGGACGACCGCGAGGACACCGCGGATTCCGTCGAGCGCCTGATGGGCGCCAAGGCCGAAGCCCGCTTCGCCTTCATTTCCGGACAAGGCGGAGTTTGCCAGCGACGATTTGCTGGACGTGTAGCGGCGCAACTAGGCGGCATCGCTACGATATGATTTGATCTCCGCTAGTGTCCTTGACTGCACGTGCTCCGGCCGCACCCCGATGCCGAGCAATCGTGCCGTCAACCCTTGCAACAATGGCACCCCGGTGATCAAGCGGACAGCAAGCGGGGGCTTCAGGTCTTCGCCCGACAGCGCGCGATTGATGATGCGATCCTGAATAACCGTCTGCATGGCCTGCGTCATTCGCGTGGGAAACAATCGGCGTTGCTGAACCTGTTCGAGATCTTTGAGTGAAGGCGCGCCCTTGCCGAATTTGTCGGAGAGAAGATTTGCCGCAGCAACTGCATCCTGCACCGCAAGATTGACACCGACGCCGCCGACCGGCGACATCGCATGCGCCGCATCGCCGATGCAGAGCAAGCCGGGCAACGCCCAGCGCGTCAACCGATCGATCCGGACCGTCAGCAGTTTGACATCGTCCCAGCTTTTAATGTCGCCGATGCGTCCGCGCAGGACGGGCGACATGGATACAACGCTGGAGCGAAATGCATCGAGCCCGCGCGCCTTGAGATCGTCGATCCTGCCCTTGGCAATGACATACGCACACTGCCAATAATCGTCCCGATCGATCGTGACCATCATCTGACCCCGATGCAGGCGCGCGAATATACCGTCGCTGTCGGCTTTGAGTTTTCCAACGCGAAACCAGAGCACGTCGATCGGCGCACCTATATCCTCGACCTTGAGGCCGGCCTGCTCCCGCAAAATCGAATGACGGCCATCGCAGGCCACCGTGAGATCAGCCGAAATATGAAGCGGTCCTCGCGGCGTGGCGGCAACGACGCCAGTAACGCGCGCGCCGTTCTTGACGAGTTCGATGGCCTCGGTGCTCTTCATGATCTGGAGCGACGGAAAGAGCGCGCCCTTGCTCTCAAGAAAATTGAGAAAATCCCATTGCGGCATGAGCGCAATAAAAGGACACGCGGTCTTCAGTCGGGACAGGTCGGCAATCCGGACCTGCGTCGCGCCGAACACGCCCTGCATATGTGTCAATTGCTGATGCGGAAGCTTCAGAAAATCGTCGAGCAGCCCCAACTCCTGCATCACCTGCATGGTCGAAGGATGAACCGTATCGCCGCGGAAATCGCGAAAGAAGTCGGCGTGCTTCTCCAGAACCACCGTTTTAATTCCGGCGCGGCCAAGCAAATAGCCCAACATCATTCCCGCTGGGCCGCCTCCCACGATGCAGCATTGCACCGCGAGCGAATGAGCGGTTGGGCTATCCGATGCTACGGCCATCGTCGCGCGCCCTCGGTCATCGTGGCCTGTCACCGCCGGAAGTTCTTGATCTCCGACAGGCTGCCGTCCTGATAGGTCAATTCGACCGAAACGGATCTCGTGTTCGGCGGCATCTTCATATAGGACGCCGCGTTTTCCGGAATCGCCGACGGGTCTTTGGGCATTCGCACGGCGGGATCTTATCACCTTGTCAGGGACCGTGGAATCGATGCCGATCCGCATCTGCCCGATCGCGCAGCGATACGGACAAGATTGCGTGTAGTAGACCAGCGGGCCACTGTAACCGCCGAACGCCAGCCAGCTCGATTCGCGGTCATGTCCAGCAGCTTGCGATGGCTGGCGACCAGCGCCGCCTCGGGATCGAACTTGATCGGGAACGGTCCCTGCATCTCGACCGTTCGGATCGACATAGCGCACCTGGATGGTCGCAGCGGGCGCATCGTTCGGCGACTCAATCGACGGATTCGGCATCCGCCGCCGCGTGCGCGGGTCGAGCGCGTCGGTAAATCCTGTCTCCTTGAACTCGCCGCTCTCGCCGAGCCGCCAGGAAATCGCCAGCGTTGGGTCGGCGATCGAGAACGCGATCGACCATCCGCCGTTGTGGCGCATGAAGCTCGCAATCGGCGCGTTGCCGTTGTCGATAACGATGGGCGGCGCCGGCTGTACCGGCAACGCCGCCACCTGCACCTGCGGCTCGACCGCAATGGCGCGCTCGCTGTCCTTCGCCGGCACGCAAAACAAAGTCGCCGACGATCTGGTCGTAGTAAGCCGGCGTCTGCATCCGGCTCGCCGCCGCCGTCATCTGGCGAACGTCGGACTGGGTCCGCTTTGCGATCTGCACGAGGTTGAGTCCCGGCTGCGAAAGCTCACGTACGAAGCTGCGCGTAAACACCGAATTGGGATTGGGGTCGTTGTCATTCAGGCGGTCGAGCGCAGTCTGCTTGGCGCCCGCAGAGAAGATCACGAATACGCCTTCCGGCGGAGAGATCGGCGCGAGGCCGCCGCTGCCGCCCAGCGCGCGCGTACCGGTCGCCTCGAAAGGGATTGTTGCGGCAGGCATCGAACACAAAGATCGACGTCCGCGCCCCGCGGGACTGAAGCCGAGAGATGACCCGTTCGGCAGCGAATGCGCCATCGCGGATCAACTCTTCCTGGCCTTGCGTGACCGCTGCGATGTCGGTCGGCAACAGATAGTTCTGCCCGTTGATTTCAAATCCATGCCCGGCAAAGAAGAAGAATGCGGTGTCGCCCGGCTCAATCGATCTTGTCGAACGCCAGCATGGTCTCGCTGAACGCCTGACGTGTCTGGTTTTCGGCGAACAGCACGTTGAAGCCAAGCTGCTTCAGCGCATCGCTCATGGTCCGCGCATCGTTCACCGCTTTCTGTCAGCGCGGCACGTTGCGGTAGTCGTTGTTGCCGATCACCAGCGCCACGCGCTTTTCAGCATGCGCAGGCGCGGCAAACGCCATCGCCAGCATAGCGAGGCCGCAAGACCAGCCAGGTTCTGATCCGAATGTCGATCATGGTCCTGTCCCCTAAGCCCGCCAGCGCGAGCAAGATCGCCCGGTTCCGGCAGCCAGTATGTCATAGTCGTCCAGGACATGAGAGCGCGGTTCACCCAAGCCGTGGCTCGAGAGCGTCGAAAATCCCTTCAACTTATTGTCGATATTAAGCTTTTTCCGCCGTTTAACCCTCAAATTCATTGACTTTCGCGGGATCGAGCCTATGTTCCGCTGCAACGCGGCCAGAATCGATAATGCGATTTCCTGACCAGCCGCGCTGTCGGCGAATTATCGTCCTTCCCCGTGCCTTTAAGAGCGTGCCGTTCCGGGGTGAGCGCGACAGATACTTTCCAGAATCAGAACGGCGATTTCGAACTAGAGGCTCAATGTCCTTTTCCAATCTCGGCTTGTCCGACAAGGTTCTCGCCGCCGTCGCGGCCGCCGGCTACACCACCCCGACCCCCATTCAGGAACAAGCGATCCCTCACGTGCTCGCGCGCCGCGACGTTCTCGGCATCGCCCAGACCGGCACCGGCAAGACCGCCGCCTTCGTGCTGCCGATGCTGACGCTGCTGGAAAAAGGCCGCGCCCGGGCGCGCATGCCGCGCACGCTGATCCTCGAGCCGACGCGCGAACTCGCCGCCCAGGTGAAGGAAAACTTCGACAAATACGGCGCCGGCCAGAAGCTCAACGTCGCGCTGCTGATCGGCGGCGTCTCGTTCGGCGACCAGGACACCAAGTTGACGCGCGGCGTCGACGTGCTGATCGCAACGCCCGGGACGCCTGCTCGATCATACCGAGCGCGGCGGGCTGCTGCTCACCGGCGTCGAGCTGCTGGTCATCGACGAAGCCGACCGCATGCTCGACATGGGCTTCATCCCGGACATCGAGCGCATCTGCAAGCTGGTCCCGTTCACCCGCCAGACGCTGTTCTTCACGGCGACGATGCCGACCGGAAATCCGCCGCATCACCGAGACGTTCCTGCACAATCCGGAGCGCGTCGAAGTCTCGAAGCCGGCCACCACCGCCGTCACCGTCACGCAGTCGCTGGTCGCCGTCGGCCGCGAGCCGCACGAGAAGCGCGAAACCCTGCGGCAGCTGCTCCGCGCCGCCAAGGACCTCAAGAACGCGATCATCTTCTGCAACCGCAAGCGCGAAGTCGCGCTCCTGCACAATCGCTGCAGAAGCACGGCTTCAGCGTCGGTCGCCCTGCACGGCGACATGGACCAGTCGGCCCGCACGGCCGCGCTGGACCAATTCCGCAAGGGCGAGATGCCGCTGCTGGTCGCCTCCGACGTCGCCGCCCGCGGCCTCGACATTCCCGACGTCAGCCACGTCTTCAATTTCGACGTGCCCGCATCATCCCGACGACTACGTCCACCGCATCGGCCGCACCGGCCGCGCCGGCCGCTCGGCACCGCGATCTCGCTCGTCAGCCGCCGCGCGACGAGAAGTCGCTCGCCGCGATCGAGAAGCTGACCGGCCAGACCGATTCCCGCGCCGACGGCTTGCCGGTTGCGACGCAGCCGACGAAGCGCGCCGTCGCGACGCGCCGCGCAGAGCAGCGACGCCGAGCGCGCATCGGCAGCGATCGCAGCAAGGCCGCGCCGCGAGTCCGCAGCGGCACGCCGCGGCGGCGCGCAAGCAAGCCCCGCAAGCCGCGACCAGGCTCAGCCGGCCGCGACACGCGCGCACCGCTGCGACAGAAGCCCGCACCGCTGCCGCCAGCCGCCGTCGATCGGCCGCGCAACGCCGCCGCCCGCAGCCGCGCCGACACGAGCATGCCGAGCCGGCGGACCATTCGCATCTGCCGGCCTTCCTGCTGCGGCCGGTCCGCGCCCGCGGCTGAATCGGCCGCAGCCAGCTACACGTTGCGGGTTCACCCGTTTACCGTCATTCACTCTCGTCCCTTAACGTCGCCACAGATTTATGCTGCATTTTGCGGCGACCGGGCGAGCATGAGCCCGGCTTGCGGGGACGCAACGTGATTGGACTGCTCGACGAACATGAACGGACCATGGCGTTCGCCGAGGTCGCGCTTGGGCAGATCAGGTCGCTGCGGCAGACCGCCGTGCCGCGCAATTACGAGATCTGGTACGTCTACGCCACCGGCTACAATCCCGCGCTGAACAAGATCATCAACGAGACGCTGGCCCGCAACGGCAAGCTGACCGAAACCGATCTCGAGCAGATCTACGACACCTATCTTTCCCAGACTCGCGACCACCGACCGCATCGACAAGGTCGGCGCGCGCGTCGTCAACGAGATCGACGACGTGATGACGCTGATCACCGACGCGCTCGGCATCGACCGCGACGCTACGGCGACAGCCTCGACAGGCGCCACCGCAGAAGCTCGCCAACGCCAGCGACCGCGAGTCAGGTCAAGCGCCGTGGTCGAAGCGCTGATGCAGTCGACGCGCGAGATGCAGGACACCAACAAGGCGCTGGAAGCGCGCCTCGCCGCCTCGAAGAGCGAGATCAACAACCTGCAGCATAGCCTCGAGGCGATCCGCGCCGAGAGCCTGACCGATCCCCTGACCTCGCTCGGCAACCGCAAATATTTCGATCGCGCGCTCGCGGAGGCCGTGCGCACGCGCGCGCGAGCGCGGCGAGCCGCTGTCGCTGATGATGTTCGACATCGACTACTTCAAGTCGTTCAACGACAACTACGGCCACCTCACCGGCGACCAGGTGCTGCGGCTGGTCGGCGATGTCGCTGAAGCAGAACATCAAGGGCCAGGACATCACCGCGCGCTATGGCGGCGAGGAATTCGCCGTGGTGCTGCCGAACACCGCGCTGCGCCAGGCGCTGACGGTCGCCGACCACATCCGCCGCGCCGTGATGTCGAAGGAGCTGAAGAAGAAATCGACCGGCGAAATTCTCGGCCGCGTCACGATCTCCGTCGGCGTGTCGATGCTGCAGCCGCGGCGACGACGCCGACACGCTGATCGAGCGCGCCGATGCCTGCCTCTATGCCGCCAAACGCAACGGCCGCAACCGCGTCATCTGCGAAGCCGATCCGGAATTCTCGCCGGTCGATCGCATCCAGGTCGCCTGACGCTTCGTCCGTCTTCGCGGGCAGCCTTCTTCGCGGCTCGGGACCAGCTTCTTTCGGGCGGCGGGTCTTCGGCTTTTACGCGTCTTTCGGATTTCGCAGTTTTTCGGTTCAGCCGCTCGCCGGACTCGCCCGTTTTCTGGCGCGGCTTTTTGGCGGCGGCGCGCTTCGCCGCTGCCAACGGCCTCGCGCGCCCATGACCGCCAGTTCCTCCGGATCGTCGTAGAGCCGCTCCGGCAGATGCCGATAGGACTTCACGACAACCGTCTTGTTTCGGGTCTCGTACTGGAATGGCTTTGCGCCCTCGGCCTCGTAGCGAGGGATCGTCATCTCATCGACCCGGAAGATGATGCCGGCGCGCAGCGCCATGGCGAAGTTCACGCCGTCGGCAAAGATGCCGTAGCCGCTGAACATCCGGCGCAGAACGACGGGTCCGAACTCTGAGAAAAGATCGATGAGATAGTCGCGGTCCATTCGCGTATTCCGCAAAAGTGGGAACCGGTTTGCGATCAGAATACGCGAACTAGAGATCCGGACGTGCCCGATCTTAGCCGTCGATTTTGGCGGGCGTGAGCTGAACCGATTCGCCGCAGCCGCAGGCGCCGGTCTGGTTCGGATTGTTGAAGACGAACTTCGCCGCCATCTTGTCGGCCTTGAAGTCCATCTCGGTGCCGAGCAGGAACAGCACGGCCTTCGGATCGACCAGGATCTTGACGCCCTTGTCCTCGACCACTTCGTCGCTCGGCTTGATCTCGTCGGCATATTCCACCGTGTAGGACATGCCGGCGCAGCCGCCGTTCTTGACCCCGACGCGCAGGCCGACGATCTGCTAGTCGGCGCGCGCCGATCAGTTCGCGAACGCGCGACGCCGCAGCTCCGTCAGCCGCATCACCTGCGGCCGGGGCGCGCGGCTTGGCGGCAGGTGTCGGTGTGCTTGGCGTCATAGCAGTCATTTGGTCATTTCCGTCGGCAATTCAATGCCGCGCTATCAGATCCAGATTACATGCCGAGTCGATAACGATCGTCAAATCACCACATGTTCAGGACGAGCCGCGCCTCGTCGGACATCCGGTCCGGCGTCCAGGCCGGCTCCCAGACGATGCTGACGTCGACCGCGCCGACGCCCGGGACGCTCGCCACCGCGTTCTCGACCATGGTCGGCAGCTCTTCGGCCGCCGGGCAATTCGGCGTCGTCAGCGTCATTTCGACGTCGACCGCCCGGTCGTCCTTGATGTCGACCTTGTAGATCAGGCCGAGCTCGTAGATGTCGGCCGGGATTTCCGGGTCGAACACCGTCTTCAGCGCGGCGACGATGTCCGTGGCCAGCCGCTCGGTCTCCTCCGGCGGCAAGCGCCGACTGGACGTGCATGTTGCGCGGGCTTCGTCAGCCTCGGCGGCCGGTCGTCGCGGCGTCTGGTTGGCTGTCATTCATGCGAACAACTCCCGGCCTTGATCAGCGCCTGCGCCAGGGCTCGACCTCGGCGCGGGTATTATACATGCCAAATGACGCCCGGCACGTGGCCGTGACGTTGAACCGCTCCAAAAGCGGCATCACGCAATGGGTGCCGGCCCGCACCGCGATGCCGGAGCGGTCGATCACGGTCGCGATATCGTGCGGATGCGCGCCCTTCATGTCGAACGAGACGATGGCGCCCTTGTCCCGCGCCGTGCCGATGATGCGCAGCGAGTTGATCTCGCGCAGCCGGTCCTGCGCATAGGTCAGGAGATCGTGCTCGTGGGCGGCGATCCGCTCCTTGCCGATCGAATTGACGTAGTCGATCGCAGCACCCAGGCCGATCGCCTCGACGATCGGCGGGCGTGCCGGCCTCGAACTTGTGCGGCGGATCGCCATAGGTGACGACTCCTCGCGCGACCTCGCGGATCATCTCGCCGCCGCCCTTGTACGGCCGCATCGCGACCAGCTGCTCGTGCTTGCCGTACAGCGCGCCGATGCCGGTCGGGCCGTACAGCTTGTGGCCGGTGAAGACGTAGAAATCGCAGTCGATGTCCTGCACGTCGACGGCCAGATGCACCGCCCCCTGGCTGCCGTCGACCAGCACCGGAATGCCGCGCGCATGCGCGAGCCTCACCACGTCCTTGACCGGAACGATGGTGCCGAGCGCGTTCGACATCTGGGTGATGGCGACGAGCTTGGTGCGCGGCGTCAGCAGCTTCTCGAACTCGTCGATCAGGAAGTTGCCTTCGTCGTCGACCGGCGCCCACTTGATCACCGCGCCCTGCCGCTCGCGCAGGAAATGCCACGGCACGATGTTGGAATGGTGCTCCATGATCGAGAGCACGATCTCGTCGCCCTCCTTGATCATCGGCTCGCCGCCGAACGACGACGCCACGAGATTGATCGCCTCGGTGGCATTGCGCGTGAAGATGATCTCCTCGTTGCGCTTCGGCGTTGAGGAATTGCGCGACCTTGTCGCGCGCGCCCTCATAGGCTTCGGTCGCGGCATTGGCGAGATAATGCAGGCCGCGATGCACGTTGGCGTATTCGGACTTGTACGCCTTCTGCATGCGGTCGAGCACGGCGTTCGGCTTCTGCGCCGACGCGGCGTTGTCGAGATAGACCAGCGGCTTGCCATAGACCTTCATGCGCGAGCGCCGGAAAATCCTCGCGCACGCGTGCGACGTCGTAGGTACCGTTGGCGACCGCCGGATGCATCGATCAGCCTCGCGTCGTCCAGCCAGCGCTCGCGCCGCGATCGCGACGTCGCGCAGCCTGTCGTCGACGATCGATTCGATCGCCTCGCCGACGAACGCCTGGATCAGCAGCGCCTGCGCCTCCTTCTCCGGCAAGCCGCGGGCGCGCAGGTAGAACAGCAGGCTCTCGTCCAGCGCGCCCGCGGTCGCGCCGTGACCGCAGGTGACGTCGTCGGCGAAAATCTCGAGCTCCGGCTTGTTGTCGGCCTCGGCCTCGTCCGACAGCAGCAGCGCGCGGGTCATCATCTTGCCGTCGGTCTTCTGCGCGTCGGGACGGACGATGATCCGGCCCTGGAACACCGAATGCGCGCGATCGTCCAGCACCGCGCGGAACACCTCGCGGCTGGCGCAGTGCGGCACCGCGTGATCGACCACAAGCGTGGTGTCGCCGTGCTGGCGTGTCGCTCAGCAGATTGACGCCGTAGGTCTCGAGCTCGCGTGCCCTCGCCGGCGAAGCGCGATGAAGCCCTGATAGCGGCTGACGCTGCCGCCGCTGGTCAGGTTGAAGGTGTTGAGCTTGGCCTTCGCGCCGAGCGTGACGACGCCGGTCGAGATGTTGACGGCATCGCCGCGCGTCCTCCATCAGGCGCACATGATCGAAGCTCGTGCGCCGTCGCCGATCCAGATCACGACGCAGTCGTTGACCTGATAGCCTTCGCGCCTTCGGCGCGACGAAGCTTTCGACCAGCGTGACGCGTGCGCCCTTCGCCGATCACGCACCAGCGAGCGCGTGAACAGCGCGACGCCGGCGTGTCGTGGCCACGTGCACGATGTGCAGCGGCTTTGCGAGCGCGACGCCCTCGGCCACGTCGATCACGACGCCATCGGTCGCCAGCGCCGCGTTCAGCGCGATCATCGGCATCGGCGCGATCTGGCCGCAGCAGATCGGCACGCACCGTCGTTGCCGTATCCTGCCAGCATGTCGCGCAGCGAAGCGGATGCTGAGCGCCGCCTTCCAGCGCCGCCAGATCGGACAGCTTGCGGCGCGAACACGCCGTCGACCAGCACCAGCTTGCCGCGTGCCGTCGATGCCGTGCGCCTTCACGCGCCTTCGCGGCGCGGGCCAGCGCCGCCTGGTCGGGCGCGGCCGCCAGCGGCGCGACCTCGCGCATCAGCGCGCGCAGATCGGTGTATTTCCAGTCCTCGATGCGGCGATGCGGCAGGCCAGTACGCGCGAAGTCGTCGAACGCGCTGCTGCGCGCACGTCCGCGACAGCGCCTGTCGCCCGGCAGCGCGGCAGCGCGCCGCGGCGAACAGATCCGCCGAGCGCCTGCTCCACGTCGTTGTTTGACCAATGCGACGTTCATGCATTGCGTCACGTCAGGCCGCCTTGTCTTCGAACTGCGCGTAGCCGGGCTTCTCGAGCTCCAGCGCCAGCTCCTTGCCGCCGCTCTTCACGACGCGGCCCTTCGACATCACGTGCACGAAGTCCGGCATGATGTAGTTCAGCAGCCGCTGATAGTGGGTGATGACGACCATCGCGCGCTCCTTGCGAGCGCAGCGCGTTGACGCCGTCGGCCGCGACGCGCAGCGCGTCGATGTCGAGACCGGAATCCATCTCGTCGAGAATGCACAGGTTCGGCTCGAACAGCGCCATCTGCAGCACTTCGTTGCGCTTCTTCTCGCCGCCGGAGAAGCCGACATTGACGCCACGGCTTGCAGCATGTCCTGCGGAATGTTCAGCGAGGCCGCGACTTCGCGCACCTTCTTCAGGAAATCCGGCGTCGAGAATTCGCTCTCGCCGCGCGCCTTGCGCTGCGCGTTCAGCGCGGTGCGCAGGAACGTCATGGTGGCGACGCCGGGAATTTCCACCGGATACTGGAACGCGAGGAACACGCCCTTGGCGGCGCGCTCGTCCGGCGCCATCTCGAGCAGGTCTTCGCCGTTGAACAGCATTTCGCCGCTCGGTCACCTCGTAGCCCGGCTTGCCGGCGATGACGTGGCTCAGCGTCGACTTGCCGGAGCCGTTCGGCCCCATGATGGCGTGCACTTCGCCCTGGTTCACGTCAGTCGACACCGTGCAGGATCTCGTTATCCTCCACCCGAACCTTGAGGCCTTTGACTTCAAGTAACGCGGTCATCCGACACTTCCTTCCAGCGAGATCGAGATCAGCTTCTGCGCCTCGACCGCGAACTCCATCGGCAGTTGCTGCAGCACGTCCTTGACGAAGCCGTTGACGACCAGCGCCACCGCCTCTTCCTGCGAAAGCCCGCGCTGCACGCAGTAGAACAGCATGTCTTCGGAAATCTTCGACGTGGTCGCCTCGTGCTCGAACAGCGCCGACGAATTCTTCGCCTCGATATACGGCACGGTGTGCGCGCCGCACTTGTCGCCGATCAGGAGCGAGTCGCAGGCGGTGAAGTTGCGCGCGCCCGTCGCCTTGCGATGCGCGGAGACGAGGCCGCGATAGGTGTTCTGCGATTTGCCGGCGGCGATGCCCTTCGAGATGATGCGGCTGGTCGTGTTCTTGCCGAGATGGATCATCTTGGTGCCGCAATCGACCTGCTGATAGCCGTTCGAAATCGCGATCGAGTAGAACTCGCCGCGCGAATTGTCGCCGCGCAGGATGCAGCTCGGATATTTCCAGGTGATCGCGGAGCCGGTCTCGACCTGCGTCCACGAAATCTTGGAGTTCTTGCCGCGGCAGTCGCCACGCTTGGTGACGAAGTTGAAGATGCCGCCCTTGCCTTCGGCGTTGCCGGGATACCAGTTCTGCACCGTCGAATATTTGATCTCGGCATCGTCGTGCGTGACGAGTTCGACCACGGCGGCATGCAGCTGGTTCTCGTCGCGCTGCGGCGCGGTGCAGCCTTCGAGGTAGCTGACGTAGGCGCCCTTGTCGGCGATGATCAGCGTGCGCTCGAACTGGCCGGTGTTGCGCTCGTTGATGCGGAAATAGGTCGACAGCTCCATCGGGCAGCGCACGCCCGGCGGCACGTAGACGAACGAGCCGTCGGAGAACACCGCCGAGTTCAGCGTCGCGAAATAATTGTCGGAGGTCGGCACCACGGTGCCGAGATATTTCTTCACCAGTTCGGGATGCTCGCGGATCGCTTCCGAGATCGGCATGAAGATCACGCCGGCCTGCCTTCAGCTCCTCCTGGAACGTGGTCGCGACCGACACCGAGTCGAACACGGCATCGACCGCGACGCGGCGCTCGCCTTCAGGGCGCACGACGCCTGCCAGCATCTCCTGACTTCGCGCAGCGGAATGCCGAGCTTCTCGTAGGTCTTCAGGATTTCCGGATCGATCTCGTCGAGCGACGCCGAGCGTCTTCTTCGGCTTCGGCGCGGAATAGTAATAGAGATCCTGATAGTCGATCTTCGGATAGTGGACGCGCGCCCAGGTCGGCTCTTCCATGGTCAGCCAGCGGCGATACGCTTCAAGGCGCCACTCGCAGCATCCATTCCGGTTCGTTCTTCTTCGCCGAGATGAATCGGACGGTGTCTTCCGAAAGGCCCTTCGGAGCCTTCTCGGATTCGATGATGGTCTCAAATCCATATCGATATTGATCGACGTCGATCTGGCGAACCCGATCGACCGTCTCTTGGACGGCAGGCATTTCTATCCTCCGCTCGCGGTTTCAAGGACCGCGGTGGATCCGCTCAAGTTGTACGGGGCTGACTCACGCAATGCGTGAAGGTTAGAACCGTTCAAGCCCGTGTTTCATCAGCTTTACCTAATACACCTGAGAGCTTTCTCCAAGCCTCTAGACACCGATCTATGTCCGCTTCCGTGGTGTCCCAGCCCAGACTGAGACGAATCGCTCCGCTATCAGGGCGGGTCGGACCCCCATGGCCTGCAGCACATGCGACGGCTGGACCTTGCCCGAGGAACAGGCCGATCCCGACGACACCGCAACGCCCTCGAGATCAAAGGCGATCACGGCGGTTTCCGCCCGCATGCCGGGCGCTGCGAACAGGGTGGTGTTCGGCAAGCGCGGCACACCTGTCGGCGAAGATCGCACCGCGCCAGTGATGGCCCTGAGCCCTGTCTCCAGCCGGTCGGAAGGCCGTTCATGCGCGCGTTGCTCTCGGCCGCGAGCGCCGATCGCGGCCGCTCACGGCCGCGCCAAAGCCTGCAATGCCGGCGACATTCTCGGTTCCGGCCCGGCGGCCCTGCTCCTGACCGCCGCCGCGGATCAGCTGCGCTGCAAGCCCGTACGAGCCGTCGGCCACGATCAGCGCGCCGACGCCTTTTGGGCCGCCGATCTTGTGCGCAGAAACCGTCAGAAGATCGGCGCCGAGTTCGCTTGATATTGAGCGGCATTTTTGCCAACGCCTGCACGGCATCGACATGCAGGATGCCGCCGGCTTCATGAACGAAGCGCCGCAACCTCGGGAATCGGCTGGATCGCGCCGGTCTCGTTGTTCGCCAGCATGACCGACACCAGCGCCGGCGGCCGCCCTGCCAGCAACGCCGCAAGCTGCGTCGAGGTCGACCACGCCCGTCGCCAGTCACGCGGCGCGACTTCGATCTGCGCCGTCGGCGAAATCGCCCGCCCGCCAGCACCGACGGATGCTCGATCGCCGAGACGATCAGCCGCTGCACAGGCTCGCCGCTTGCCGCGGCCAATCCCGGCGTCAGCGCCAGCGCATTGGCTTCGGTGCCGCCGGAGGTGAAGACGACATTGCGCGACATCGCGCCCGACAGCGCCGCGACTGCGGCGCGCGCGTCCTCGATCAGTCGCGCGGCCGCACGGCCTTCGGTGTGAACCGACGACGGATTGCCGCTGACATCGAACGCGGCCGCCATCGCCGCACGCGCCTCCGGGCGCAGCGGCGTGGTCGCATTCCAGTCGAGATAGGCCCGCTTGCGCATGATGTCACGACGATCCGGTTCAATCTGAAGCGCTTTAGCCCACGATTGCATGAAACTAAGCAGCAATTCGGGCCGCGACCACGTCGTCTGCACTGCTCAATATGCTTGCTTTTTGCCCCTCGCCCCATGCTAGAACGCGGCCCCCGTTCATCGCGCCCTCCGCGCGGCTGACAACACGCGCGAGACTCCCGTTTCGCATCGGCCAGACCGCCTTGCGCACCAACGATCGCTCCAGAAGGAACGATTGATGCCTGAAGTTATTTTCACCGGCCCTGCCGGCCGCCTCGAAGGCCGCTATCATCCGGCGAAGCAGAAGAACGCGCCGATCGCGATGGTGCTGCATCCGCATCCGCAGTTCAGCGGCAACATGAACCACCCGATCGTCTATCAGGTCTATTACGCGTTCGTGGCACGCGGCTTCTCGGTGCTGCGCTTCAACTTCCGCGGCGTCGGCCGCAGCCAGGGCTAGTTCGACCACGGCACCGGCGAATTGTCGGATGCAGCGTCGGCACTCGACTGGGCGCAGACCATCAATCCGGAAGCGCGCGCCTGCTGGGTCGCCGGCTTCTCGTTCGGCGCCTGGATCGGCATGCAGCTTCTGATGCGCCGTCCCGAGGTCGAAGGCTTCATCTCGATCGCGCCGGAGCCGAACCGTTACGACTTCTCGTTCCTTGCGCCCTGCCCGTCGTCGGGCCTGATCGTGCATGGCGACAAGGATATCGTCGCGCCGGCGAAGGACGTCACGACGCTGGTCGAGAAGCTGAAGACGCAAAAGGGCATCGTGATCGACCAGCAGATCATTCCCGGCGCCAATCACTTCTTCGTCGACAAGCTGGAGCCGCTGATGGAGATCGGTGACGTCCTATCTCGACATGCGGCTCGCCAACGTCCGCTGACCACAACTTTCTTCTCAAAACAAAAATGGCGCGGATGAGGGATCATTCCGCGCCATTCTTGTAACTGGACTTGCGCCTTTAAGCAGCAGCACGCTCGTCCAGTTGGGAAAGGTACGACTTGTGCTTCTTCATGAAGGCCCGCAACAGTGCCGGATACTCGGCACTCACAGCCGCGACGACTGACGGCCGTTCGCGCAGGCTCTTGCGCCAGCGCGCGATCTTCGGCTTGTCGGCGAGAATGCCGAAATCGCCAATCTCATCGATCGTATCGAAGTAACGGAAGACCGGCGCGAACACGGCATCGACCAGCGAGAACTTGTCGCCGTCGAACCAAGGCGTCGCAACGAGGCGCAACTCCAGCCGTGCAAGCTTGTCGGTCGCCTGCTTTACCTTCGTCTTGAAAGTCGTTTCATCGGTGGCTGTCTCCAGCCCCCACACATCGCCCAGAACGGCGGATCCGAATTCGATCCATGCACGATGCTCCGCGCGGGTCAGCGGATCTTTCGGATGGAGCGGATTTGGCTGGGTCTCTTCGAGATATTCGAGGATGACGGCGGATTCGAAGACAGTCTTGTCGCCGACCTGGAGCACCGGCACCTTGCCGAGCGGCGAAATCTTCAGGAACCAGTCGGGCTTGTTGTCGAGATCAATGTCGACCCGCTCGAACGGAACGCCTTTCTCCGTCAGCGAAATCACCGCGCGCTGAACATAGGGGCAGAGCTTGTGGCTGACGGGCGACGAAGTCGTCGCTGCCGGCCCGGTTGGCGACCTTGCGCTCGATGCTGAACGAGCCGCTGCGACCGCCGGTGGTCGCGGTGGTCGCGACGACGCGGACACCGTTGTCGAAGATGCGGACCCGCCAGGTCTGGCCGGACCGGTTGGCGTCGACCTCGTACTCCACCTCGATGCGACCGTCGTCGTGCTTGGCCTTGAGCTTCCAGTCGGCGGAGCCGCTGCAGGAGCCGGTGCGGATGATGCGGCCCTCGTCACCGCCGCTGGCCTGGGCGAGGGGGGCGCCGGTGACGACGAGGGCGGAGCTGAGGGCGGCGACGGCCAGTGCGGTGCGCATGAGGTCCTCCGTGATGGGTTCCCGGTGCTGTCGAGATCGACTCTGCCCTGACTTCCCGCGGCCGACGGCTGGGGTTTGAGTGCGTTAGGAGGCTGGTGGGTGAGACTTATCCACCGGAGCCGAGCGCCCTGCCCGCGGGGCGGCTGGTGCCTGGCGGCTCCGGGCTGACAATGGGCGCCGCGCGCGGCGATCCACGTGGGACAGTCGGTGACGAGGTGTTCTGAGGAGGACAGTTGGCGGGGCCAGGGCACTCTCCGGTCGACGACGAGGCGGCCTGCCTGGTCCTGGACGAGCGCCCGGAAGCGGTCGGCATCGGTCGGCGGTTCGTCGCGCAGCACGTGGTCGCCCGCGGGGGCAGCCAGTTCGTGGACGACGCCGTGCTGGTCGCCGGCGAGCTGTTGGCCAACGCCAAGCAGCACGGGCTTGCTCCCGTCGCGGTCTGCGTCCGTGGCGACCTCGAGGCGCTGCGTGTCGAGGTCCGCGACGGCAGCTCACGCGTCCCCGTGCGAGCGGCGCGCAGCACGAGCAACATGACCGGTCGCGGGCTCGCGCTGGTGGAGGCCGTGGCCTCCGCTGGGGGGTCGACCGAGGCCCGGGACCAGGCAAGACCGTGTGGGCGGAGTTCTCCGGTGACGGGGCACTGGCAGCGGAGCAGGACCACGGCGACCTGGCCGGCTGGGCCGACGAGGACGTGCAGGTCGACGAGGAGCGCTTCACCGTCGTCCTGGGCGACGTTCCGACGGACCTGCTGATCGAGGCCAAGGCGCACATGGACAACCTGGTGCGCGAGTTCTCCCTCGCGAAGCCGGCCGGCGGGTCGGCCGAGCTGCCCGAGCACTACATGCGGCTGATCGAGACCGTCGTCGACACCTTCAGCGACGCCCGTGATGCGATCAAGCGGCAGGCGTTGGCGGCTGCCGCTCTCGGACAGCGGCGGACCCGGCTGACGCTGCGCCTGCCGCTGTCGGCCGCCGACGCGGGCGAGGCCTACCTCGCAGCGCTCGACGAGGCGGACACGTACTCGCGTGCGGCCAGGTTGTTGACGCTGGAGACGCAGCCGGACCATCGACTGTTCCGCCGGTGGTACGTCGAGGCGGTCATCCAGCAGCTTCGTGAGCTCGCAGCCGGCGGAACACCTCAGCCGGCACCGCCGTTCGAAGAGCTGCTGGTCGTGGAGATCCGCCGACTCACCCTGGCGCACCGGACGGGTGAGCCGGCTCTGCGCCTGCAACGCGTGACGGCGGCGCTGGTCCAGGCGCGGACTCCCGAGGATGTTGCCGCGGTGGTGGTGTCGGCCGGTGTCGAGGCCCTCGGTGCCTCCGGCGGAGGTCTCCTCGTGCCGTCGGAGGACGGGGAGCACCTCACCGTCCCGGGCGCGGTGGGCTACGAGGGCGTGCTGGTCGCGGCGCTCCGCGAGGAGCCGATCGACGCGCCCCTGCCGGCGGCCACTGCTCTGCGTACCGGCCGGGCCGTGTGGCTGGAGACGCGCGAGGAGCGGGATCGAGAGTTCCCGGCCCTGCGCGGCCTCGAAGCCTCGACTCTGGCGATGTGCGCCGTCCCCCTGGTCGTGGCTGACCGGGTTCTCGGGGCCCTGCGGTTCAGCTTCACCGTCCAGAAGCTCTTCGATGCGGACGAACGCGGCTTCGTCCTCGCGCTGGCGGCCCAGACCGCGCAGGCCCTGCAACGCGGCGAGCTCTACCAGGCCGAGCGCACTGCCGCGCTGCAGTTGCAGCGGGCGCTGCTTCCGGAGCACCTGCCGTCGATCGACGGGTGGAGTGTCGCCACGTACTACAGCCCTGCTGGTGACGAAGAGGTCGGAGGTGACTTCTACGACGTCGTGCCGGTCGGCGACGGGCGGATCGCCGCCATCGTGGGCGACGTGATGGGCCGTGGACTCGAGGCGGCCGCCTCGATGGCTCAGGTCCGGTCCACCATCCGCGCCTACGCCATCGAGGACCCCGACCCGGTCAAGGTCTTCCGGCGGGTGGACGACTTCTTCGCGGCACTCGACCTGCCGCAGCTCGTCACTGCGGTCTACCTGCTCGTGGAGCCCGGGACCGGCGAGGTCGCCATCGCCAGCGCCGGCCACCTGCCACCCCTGGTGATCGACGCTGGTGGGAACCGCGTCCTGCCCACCACCCTGGGCGGGACCCCCTTCGGCGTCGGCGGCAGCGAACGGCAGGCCCTCACCGTGCAACTTCCCCGGGGCGCGTCTCTGGTCGCGATCACCGACGGCCTGGTCGAACGGCGAGGCGAGGACATCGACGAGGGCGTCGACCGGATCCTCCAGGCGGCCGGCCCGGAGTGGCAGGACGATGCGCACAGGTTGCTGACCCGCATCGTCTCCGCGGCCGCCGCGCAGAGGACCCACGACGACGACGTGACCGTCCTGGTCCTTCGCCGGCACTAGGAGCCGGAGGTCGGGATTGAACCGACGACCTGCCGCTTACAAGGCGGCTGCGCTACCACTGCGCCACTCCGGCCAGAGCTGAGCCGCGGCAAGGCGCCGCCACTTGACTCCAGCGCACGAGTCTACGGGCAGCCTCCGGCGTGACGTGGCACCATCGAGCAGGTGACCAGCAGATCCGACGCGTCGCAGCGCCGGAGCGACCTCGCCCGGCTGCGCCGGGTCCGCGACCGGATCGACCGGGAGTACGCGCAGCCGCTGGACGTCGAGGCGCTCGCCCGCGGCGCGCACATGTCGGCCGGGCACCTCAGCCGCGAGTTCCGGGCGGCCTACGGCGAGTCGCCGTACGGCTACCTGATGACGCGGCGCATCGAGCGCGCGATGGCGCTGCTGCGTCGTGGCGACCTCAGCGTCACCGAGGTCTGCTTCGCGGTCGGCTGCTCGTCGCTGGGCACCTTCAGCACTCGCTTCACCGAGCTGGTCGGCGTGCCGCCGAGCATCTACCGGCGCCAGGCCGCGCGCGCGACGGCAGGGCATGCCGTCCTGCGTGGCGAAGCAGGTGACCAGACCGATCAGGAATCGAGAAGCACGGTCACCGAGCCGCACCTAGCCTGGACGCCATGGACATCACCATTCACACGAGCTTCCTCCCGCACGACGACCCGGACGCCTCGCTGGCCTTCTACCGCGACACCCTCGGCTTCGAGGTCCGCAACGACGTCGGAACCGGCACGATGCGCTGGATCACGGTCGGCCCCGCCGACCAGCCCGACACCTCCATCCTGCTCGCACCGCCGGCCGTCGACCCCGGCGTCACCGACGACGAGCGCCGCACCATCGGCGAGATGATGGCCAAGGGCACCTACGGCTGGATCCTGCTGGCCACCAAGGACCTCGACGGCACCTTCGAGAAGGTGCAGGCCAACGACGCCGAGGTCGTCCAGGAGCCGACCGAGCAGCCGTACGGCATCCGCGACTGCGCCTTCCGCGATCCCGCGGGCAACCTGATCCGCATCCAGGAGCTGCCGTGAGCCGTCCGACGACCAGAGGGACTGATGCTGATGAAGACGATGACGTGCAAGCAGCTCGGCGGCCCGTGCGATCTCGCACTGCAGGGGGAGACCGCCAACGATGTCATCAAGGCGCAGGATCGCCACCTGAAGGACGTGGTCGCCAGTGGTGACGAGACGCACAAGAGTGCGTTGAAGGAGATGCAGGGCAGGTGGAAGAACCCGATAGCAGGCATGGGGTGGTACCGGCAGGCCAAGCGTGACTTTGCTGCTCTTCCCGAAGGCTGACGAGTGCCTACGACCAGAAGGACGAACACACAGTCGCCTGCGCCGCACGGCGCCGACAGCCACGACCTGATCCGCGTGCAGGGCGCCCGGGTGAACAACCTCAAGGACGTCAGCGTCGAGCTCCCGAAGCGCCGGCTGACGGTGTTCACCGGCGTCTCCGGCTCGGGCAAGAGCTCGCTGGTGTTCGGCACGATCGCCGCGGAGTCGCAGCGGCTGATCAACGAGACCTACAGCGCCTTCGTGCAGGGCTTCATGCCGACGCTGTCGCGCCCGGAGGTCGATCTCCTGGAGGGCCTGACGACGGCGATCATCGTCGACCAGGAGCGGATGGGCGCGAACACCCGGTCCACCGTCGGCACCGCAACCGACGCCAACGCGATGCTGCGCATCCTGTTCAGCCGGCTCGGGAAGCCGCACATCGGCTCGCCGACGGCGTTCTCGTTCAACGTCCCGACGCGGACGGCGAGCGGGGTGATGAGCACCGAGAAGGCCGGCGGCCGGGTCGAGAAGAACGTGGTGCGCAACGTCGTCTACCAGGGCGGCATGTGCCCGCGCTGCGAGGGCATGGGCTCGGTCTCCGACTTCGACCTCTCCGCGCTGTACGACGACAGCAAGTCGCTGAGCGAGGGCGCGCTGACCATCCCCGGCTACAGCATGGACGGCTGGTACGGCCGCATCTTCAGCGGCTCGGGCTACTTCGACATGGACAAGCCGATCGAGAAGTTCACCAAGAAGGAGCTCGAACGACCTCCTCTACCGGGAGCCGACCAAGATCAAGGTCGAGGGCATCAACCTCACCTACGAGGGCGTGATCACGAAGATCCAGAAGTCGATGCTCTCCAAGGACGTCGACACGCTGCAGCCACACGTCCGCGCCTTCGTCGAGCGGGCGATCACCTTCACGACCTGCCCCGAGTGCGACGGCACCCGGCTCAGCAAGGCGGCCCGGTCGTCGAAGATCAAGGGCAAGAACATCGCCGACGTCTCCACGATGCAGATCAGCGACCTGGCCGACTGGGTCAGGTCGCTCGACGAGCCGTCCGTGGCTCCGCTGCTCACCGGGCTGCAGCACCTGCTCGACTCGTTCGCCGAGATCGGGCTGGGCTACCTCTCGCTCGACCGGCCGGCGGGGACGCTGTCCGGGGGAGAGGCGCAGCGCACCAAGATGATCCGCCACCTCGGGTCGTCGCTCACCGACGTCACCTACGTCTTCGACGAGCCGACGATCGGCCTGCACCCGCACGACATCGAGCGGATGAACCAGCTGCTGCTGCAGCTGCGGGACAAGGGCAACACCGTGCTCGTGGTGGAGCACAAGCCGGAGACCATCGCGATCGCCGACCACGTCGTCGACCTCGGTCCCGGCGCCGGCACGGAGGGCGGCAACGTCTGCTTCGAGGGCACCGTCGCGGGGCTGCGGACGAGCGACACGACGACCGGCCGGCACCTCGACGACCGGGCGTCGCTCAAGGCTTCGGTGCGCCCGTCGTCCGGCGCGCTGGAGGTCCGTGCCGCGTCGACCCACAACCTTCAGGACGTGGACGTCGACATCCCGCTCGGGGTGCTCTGCGTCCTCACCGGCGTCGCCGGCTCCGGCAAGAGCTCGTTGGTCCAGGGCTCGGTCGCCGGCCGCGACGGCGTGGTCGTCGTCGACCAGGGCGCGATCCGCGGCTCGCGACGGAGCAACCCGGCGACGTACAGCGGGCTGCTCGAGCCGGTGCGCAAGGCGTTCGCGAAGGCCAACGACGTGAAGCCGGCGTTGTTCAGCTCGAACTCCGAGGGCGCCTGCCCGGCCTGCAACGGGGCCGGCGTCGTCTACACCGACCTCGGCGTGATGGCCACCGTGGCGACCACCTGCGAGGAGTGCGAGGGGAAGCGGTTCCAGGCGTCGGTGCTGGAGTACACGCTGGCCGGCCGGAACATCGCCGAGGTTCTGGCGATGTCGGTGACCGAGGCCGAGGAGTTCTTCGGCGACGGCGAGGCGGCGACACCGGCCGCGCACAAGGTCCTCGACCGGCTGGCCGACGTCGGGCTCGGCTACCTCACGCTGGGCCAGCCGCTCACCACGCTGTCCGGCGGCGAGCGCCAGCGCCTCAAGCTGGCCGCCCAGATGGCGGAGAAGGGCGACGTCTACGTGCTCGACGAGCCGACCACCGGGCTGCACCTGGCCGACGTCGAGAACCTGCTCGCGATGCTCGACCGGCTGGTGGACTCCGGCAAGTCGGTCGTCGTGATCGAGCACCACCAGGCGGTGATGGCGCACGCCGACTGGATCATCGACCTCGGCCCCGGCGCCGGCCACGACGGCGGCCGGATCGTCTTCGAGGGCACACCCGCCGACCTCGTCGCCGCCCGCTCCACCCTCACCGGGAAGCACCTCGCTGCCTACGTCGGCACGTGACCTCGGGCGAGGAGCAGCCACCAGTGCGGGTGTCGCCGGTGGCCTTCCGCACCGGGCGGGCCAGGGTCCACGATGAGATGTCCGACCGATGGGGAGCCCATGGCATTGATCCTCACGACCACGACGGGGCGGGTGGACCCCGCACGGATCGAGGCGTTCCAGGTCACCTTCCAGACGTTGTTCGCGCGCCGTTTCGACGAGGCGCCGTTCCTGCGGCAGGCCATCCTCGTCCACCTCGGCGACAGCGTGTGGCAGATGCTGACCCTGTGGGACAGCGCGCTCGCGCAGTCGCATGCCGCTGACAACGACGTGCCGCTGACCGTCCGGATCTTTCGCGACTTCGGCGTGGAGCCGGACATCCGGCTGGCCGACGTCTCGTCCTTCCTGCAGCCCGGACGTCGTCCCTCGTCAGGGTCGCCCACGAGCCCTGCGACCGCTGCCGACGAGTCGCCGGCGCGCGCCCGGGACCCCAGCGATGACGAAGCCTTCTGACCCGCGGTCGGTGACGGGCCGAGGGAGCGGCCGGTGAACCGGACCGACCGGGGCCACGTTCCTGGCACTGTGGCGGCATGGCGGGACGCCCGCGGCCGGCAGGCTGCGCGGGTCGACGAGGAAGCGCTGGCGCGCCTGTGTGACGAACACAGCGCCGTGCTGCTGGCCTATGCCAGCCACCTCACCGGCGATCGGGCCCACGCCGAGGACGTCGTGCAGGAGACGCTGATCCGGGCCTGGACCCACCCCGACGCCCTCGCGCCGGACCGTGGGTCCACCCGCGCGTGGCTGCTGACGGTCGCGCGAAACGTGGTCCGGGACCAGGCCCGGGCCCGCCGGGCCCGGCCGTTCGAGGTCACCGACAAGCTCCCGGAGGTGCCGTTCTCGGCGGTCGACGACGAGATCGACCTGGCCGTCGAGTCCTGGGTCGTGGCCGAGGCGCTGGCCGAGCTGACACCGGCCCACCGGGCGGTGCTCGTCGAGACCTTCTACCGCGGACGGTCGGTGCGTCAGGCGGCCGTGGCCCTCGACGTCCCGGAAGGGACCGTGAAGTCCCGCACGTACTACGCCTTGCGCGCGCTCCGGGGCGCGCTCGTCGAGCGCGGAGTGATCTCGTGACCGGCCAGGTCGGGGCGATGGACTGCCCGCGGGTCCGGCTCTCACTCGGCGTCCTGGTCCTCGGAGTCATCGACCCCGAGGAGCGACCGGCCGTCGAGGCGCATCTCACCGGCTGCGAGCGGTGCGCGGCCGAGCTCGCCGAGCTCGCCGTCCTCCCCGGTCTGCTGCACCGGGTGGACCCGGCCGACGCGGCAGCCGGGCTCCCGTCCCCGCCGCCACGCTTCTCCGAACGGGTCGTCGCCGCTGCCCGCGCTCGGTCCCGCGCTCGGCGGCTGCGTCTCGCGGCGGTGGGCGCAGCGGCAGCAGCCGTCGTCGTCGCCGCCTTGCTGCTGCCGGGCCTGCTGAATGACGCCGGGCCGGGCTCGCCGCCGGTCGCCGGGCGGCCGATCGTGGTCGACGGCACCGACCCGCAGACCTCGGTCAGCGCGCGGGTCACCCTGGCGCGCGCAGCCAGCGGCACGCAGCTCACCCTCGTGCTCGGCGGCGTCGGCCCCGGCGAGAGGTGCCGGCTGGTCGCCCGCGACGACGCCGGCAAGCACGAGGTGGCCGCCACCTGGGTCGCGACCTACCAGGGCCAGGCGAGCGTCACCGGTACGACGAGCTTCCCGCTGCGCTCGATCACCTCGTTGCAGGTCGTCCGAGGAGACGGCGTGGTCCTGGTGACCCTGCCGGTGACGGGCACCCGTTCCGGTTGAACCGGCGGGCGCCGGGGCCCGTGTCTCCGGGTAGACCCAGGAGGTCCGGCCATGAGCACAGCATCCGGTTTCCGGCGTTCGCGCCTGGCGTCGTGGACAGCGGGCGCCACCGGTGCCCTGCTGCTCGCCGCCTGCGGCTCCGGCGGAGCCACCGACACCGAGAACTCGGCCGCTGCCGGTGGTGGCGGGATCGTCGCCACCGGCAGGACCGACGTCGGCACTGTCCTCGTCGATCGCAGCGGACGGACGATGTATGCCTTTGCCGCCGACGTGAAGGGCCGCTCCAACTGCGACGACAGCTGTGCGACGTCCTGGCCACCGGTGAAGGCGGGCTCCGGCGCGCTCGGTCACCCGGACGGCATCTCCGCGACGCTCGGCACCACCAAGCGCTCGGACGGCACCACCCAGCTCACCGTGGACGGGTGGCCGATGTACACCTACGCCGGCGATGCGGAACCTGGGCAGGCCACCGGTCAGGGCAAGAACCTGTCCGGCGGCCGTTGGTGGGTCGTCGCCCCGTCCGGGGACTGGGTCAAGGACGCCGGTGGCAGCGGAGGCAACGGCTACGGCCGCGGCGGCTACTGAGGGGGCACCTCGGACGCCGTCTGCCCCCGACCGTGTTCCGGGTCCTCGTCGACGCAGCGTCGACGCGGCTCGGGCAGCCGGGTACCTTGCGCTCATGACTGTCACGTCGTCGTCCACTGCACGTGAGGAAGCGGTCGTCGGTGCCGTCCCGACCGGCCTCTGGATCGGTGGCGCGAGCCGGCCGGCGACCGGCGGAGCGGTTCTGCTGGTCGACGACCCCTCGACCGGCGAGGCGCTGGCCGAGGTGGCCGACGCGTCGGTCGAGGACGGCCTGCTGGCACTGGACACCGCCGTGGCCACCCAGGAGTCCTGGGCCGCGACCGCGCCCCGCGAACGCGGCGAGATCCTGCGCAGGGCCTTCGAGCTGATGACGGCCCGGGCCGACGACCTGGCGTTGCTGATGACCCTGGAGATGGGCAAGCCGCTGGCCGAGTCCCGCGGTGAGGTCGCCTACGCCGCGGAGTTCTTCCGCTGGTTCAGCGAGGAAGCGGTGCGCATCGCGGGGCAGTGGGGCACCTCGCCGGACGGCGTGACCCGGCTGATGACGATGAAGCGCCCGGTCGGCCCGGCCCTGATGATCACGCCGTGGAACTTCCCGCTGGCCATGGGCACCCGCAAGATCGGCCCCGCCGTCGCGGCCGGTTGCACGATGGTCGTCAAGCCGGCCGCGCAGACGCCCTTGTCGATGTTTGCGCTGGCGGACCTGCTGCGCGAGGCCGGGCTGCCCGAGGGCGTGCTCAGTGTCGTCACCACGAGCAGCAGCGGCAGGGTGATGGAGCCGCTGATCCGCGACCCGCGGCTGCGCAAGCTGACCTTCACCGGTTCCACCGCGGTCGGCCGCCGGCTGGTCGAGCAGTCGGCCGAGCAGCTGCTCCGGGTGTCGATGGAGCTCGGCGGCAACGCCCCGTTCCTGGTGATGGCCGACGCCGACCTGGACGCAGCGGTCGACGGCGCGATGCTGGCGAAGATGCGCAACATGGGCGAGGCGTGCACGGCGGCGAACCGGTTCATCGTGCACGAGAGCGTCGCCGCCGAGTTCGCCCAGCGGATGGCCGACCGGATGGCCGCGCTGCGGGTCGGCCGCGGCACCGAGGACGGCGTGCAGGTGGGCCCGTTGGTCGACGAGACGTCGCGGGACAAGGTCGCCGAGCTCGTGCAGGGCGCGGTGGACGGCGGCGCGAAAGTGCTCACCGGGGCCGATGTCGTGGGCGACCGCGGCTGGTTCTACGCCCCGACCGTGCTGGCCGACGTACCGGACGACGCCGAGATGCTGCGGGAGGAGATCTTCGGCCCGGTCGCCCCGGTGACCACGTTCAGCAGCACCGACGAGGCCCTCCGCAAGGCCAACGACACCGAGTACGGCCTTGTCGCCTACGCCTTCACCCGGGACCTCTCGACCATGCTCACGCTCGCCGAGCAGCTCGACACCGGCATGGTCGGCATCAACCAGGGCGTGGTGTCCAACCCGGCCGCACCGTTCGGCGGCGTGAAGCACTCCGGGTTCGGCCGGGAAGGCGGCCGGGAGGGCATCGAGGAGTACCTCGAGACCCGGTACGTCGGTATCCGCCCGGCCTGAGCCCGTCGACGCTCAGCCCTCGACCCAGACCAGGCCCAGCTTGTCGATGGTCATCGGTCCGGCCAACCCGTCCGCGCCTGCCCCCGTCCAGCCGCGGCGACGCTGGAACGTCGCGACGCATCGCCGGGTGTGGTTGCCGTAGTAGCCCGTCGGGCCCTCCTCGAACTCGAAGCCCCGGGCCGTCAGCGCTACCTGGAGGTTCCAGACGCTGTCCGAGTCGTCCTGGTCGAGCTGCATCTTGCTGCTGTAGACCCGCTTTCCCTGCCGGTACCGCGGTTGTTCCTGGTCCCGCTGCACCGGCAGCTCGCCGGCCGGGCACGCGTCGATCCAACCGCGGAACGGCAGGTTCCACCGGTGTTCGAACACGTTCCAGCGGACCCGGTCGATGCGACCCCGGCGCAGGATGTCGTTGGACCAGACGAACCCGCCGTTGACGGCGAAGACGGCGTGGCCGGCACCGTGGTCGGGCGAACCGTAGTAGGCGATCGACCCCGGGGGAGGTGGCGTGGTCTTGTGCCGGTGCTCCGGCTTTGTGCTGTTGAACGCCTCGCGGGCAGAGGCCCCGAACGGTGGTGCCCCGACGCACTGCCGGGAGAACATCTGGCACAGGTTCAACCATCCCGCGGAACCGCTGCGGTGCTGCTGCTGGGCGAACTCCTTCGCCTGGGCGTAGGTGCGCATCAGCGGTGGTCCCCGGCGGGGACGTTCGGCATCGTCATCCGACCGTCGTCCTGGATCGCGTCGTCGTCATCCACCGGCGGGGGCGGCTGGAACTCCGGCTCGGCCTGCGGGAGGTCGATGGTCTGCGGCGGTCTCGGCGCGTCCCCGTTGGTGCCGTTCCGGGCGAACTGCTGCGGTACCCCGGCAAGGTCGTCGCGGCTCACCGCCGGCGTCTCTGCCGCAGGGGCCACGAGGACCGCGCCGCCGGGAGGCGCCGTCGACGCGTCCTTCGCCGGCAACCCGTCGAGCAGCGTCTGCGCCCTGCGGTCCAGCGAGTAGGTGAACACCTGCTGGGCGTATCCGAGGACCAGCGCGTACGCCAGGATCTGCTGCTGGGAGTCCAGCGCTGACAGGCCGGGGATGAACTGGCCCTGGATCGCCACGAGACCGACGACCGCCGTGAAGGCGCCGAGCGGCACCTTGAGCAGCGCGAGCGCCACCGGCACGTCGTACGGCGTCGAGGTGCCACGCAGGTTCCTGATCGACATGGCCGCAGCCAGGGCGCCACCCAGCAGGCCGAGCAGCGACACCACGACGATGTCGTTGCCGTGTGGTGAGCCGAAGCCTTCGCCGGTCGGGCAGTTGAGCAGCGGGTTCCCGTCCGGTCCGAGCACGTCCGAGTCGAAGCACAGCGGCATGAAGACGGGGTTGGTCCACACCACGGCGATGGTGGCGCCGATGAGCACCGCGATGCACAGCGCCAGCAGCAGGATGATGTTCCGGAAGCTGCGCAGCCGTTCGTGCTGCCGGTCGAGCGCGTCGTACGCGTCCTCGATGGCCCGACGGAGGAAGGCCCGTTGCCGGGCGACCGCCTGGCTGCGCAGGAAGTCGACCACCAGCCTTCGGGGGTCGTCGCGGTGCAGGGTCTGCTGCGACCTGGCAACTGCGGCGGGGATCTCCGCCTCGATCTCCGCGTCGTCGTAGACGTCGATCATCTGTGCCCGGGCGGCGTGCAGGTTCTGGTAGCCGGCTTCGACCAGGGCGCCGCCCCACCACCGGGTGATCGGCCCGGGAGACGGGTCGATCCCGTAGGCCGCCTCCTCGGCCCGGCGGAGCAGCCGGCGTACGCCGTCGGCGGCCGCATGCTGGTCCGGCCCGAGGCCCTGGGCGACCGCGACGTCGAGTCGCGTCTCCAGCACCTGCACGCCGACAGCGACGGTGTGCACCCGGACCTTCTTGCGGGGTCGCTGCAGTCATCGGGGCCCCCTTCCTCTCATCTGGCGTACGTCGTGAGAACGCGTCGGAGGCCGGTGCGGCCCAGGCGGGCCAGCGCGCCGGCGCGGTCGAGCCCGCCGTGCGCGCCGACCGGTTCGGCCGAGGCCAGCGCCCGGGCCGCGTCCAGCGGGCCGAGCCGCAGGGTCGCGGACTCGCCGCTGGTCGCGCGGAATGCCACGGTGGTGGCGTCGGCCCAGGCGTCCAGGCCGTCGTCGTCGGCGAGCTCGCGGGCGGCCTCGAGGTCCACCCACTGCCCGCCCACCCGGGCCCGGGCCCGGTAGACCACGGCGGGACCGTCGACCTCGAGCCGACCGTCGGCGAGCAGCACCCGACCGCCCCACGGTGCGTGGTCGACGTGACCGACGACGCGTGCGGGAGCGGCGGCCTGCTGGTCGTCCAGGCACCAGCTCCGCGGTCACGTGCAGCGTCAGGTCCTCGTGGCCCACCTGCCCTCGGAGCCGCTCGGTGAGACGAACCCCGACGCGGGGCTCGGTCATCGCCGTGCAGGTCGCGTCGTGCGCGACACCGTCCGGATCGGCCTGGTCGAGGTAGTCCCACGCGTCGCGGTAGCCCCAGGCAACGAGGGTGTCGGTGCTGATCCGACCGGCGTACAGCTCGCTGTCCAGCGGCAGCGGGTGCTTCGGTCGCACGACGTGCAGCCGGAACGACCTGCCGGCCGCCTCGGCCGCGTCGAGCTCGGCGAACAGCGCGCCGTTCGCACTCATCTCGATCATGTGCACGTACTGCTCCAGCGGGCCGTCGCCCCAGTACGGCGAGTTGCCGATGCACCACACCAGCCACACCTCGTCGGCGCCCCGTCGCAGCGCCTCGGTGACGTTGGCGTCCTTGACCCACACCGCGTCGGTCCACACCCGGCCCCCGCGCTTGAGCGGCGCCATGACCAGCGGCAGCGACATCCCGGCGGCCAGCAGCTGGTCGTCCACCTCGGTGTGCGGCACGGCGACGCACGTCTTCGTCACGAAGTCGACGACGTTGAACGAGCCCTCCACCGTCGAGGCCCGGATCGCCTCGCAGTCGATCCCGAGGTGCGGGAAGACCTTGTGCACGACACCGTCCGCGTCCCCGAGAGCGGGCAGCGCCCAGGGCCCGCGCAGGTAGTCACGCAACGGCAGCGGCGAGCTGAAGTCACGGACCTCGAGGTCGGACCACCGGCGGGCCATCTCGGCCGGCTGCTGACCGGAGAGCAGCATCCCGGCGGTCATGATCCCGCCCGAGGTCCCGTCGACGTGCTGGAACTCCAGCCCGTGCTCGGTCAGGGCCTGCACGACGCCGGTCTGCCAGGCGACCCGCATCCCGCCGCCGGCCAGCACCAGGGAGCGCCTCATGCCGGCACCTGCTCCCGGCGTACGACGGTCGTCCTGCGCAGCCGGTGCCACAGGGCAGCCGCCAGCACCGATGTCAGCAGGTCGAACAGAGCCACCACGATGGCGACTGGGCCGAACAGGTCGCGCGCCACCCCGACCGACACGGCCGCGAAGGCGCCGAGCTTCTGCACTGCGCACCACAGCACGACGTACGGCGGCGAGGGGTCGGACAGCAGGGCCTGCAGGGTGACCGCGCCGACGACGGCCATGAACATGCCGACGATGGCGAAGAAGTGCCGGGATGTCGGCGTCGAGTCGGCATCCAGCAGGTCCAGCACGGTGCCCGGCAGCACCAGCTGGGCGAGGCCGGAGAGCACGGTCAGCGCGCTGATCGCGGCGACGACGCCGCGCAGCGGGTCGGCCAGCAGGCGCTCGACGGGGCTCATCCCAGCGCCCCGTGAAGGTCGCCCTTGGCCACGAGGTACCAGACGATCGCGGCCCAGGTGATGGTGGAGACGACGAACCTGATGTTGTTCAGGCTGCATCCAGCGCATCAGAAGCGGGGTGAGGCCGGCCGGGCCGTCGTACTCCCCGCCGCGGATCTTCTTGTTGACCGGGATGATGATCCCCTGGCCGACGTAGGTGAGCACCACGAGGCCGACGAGGCAGACCGCGCACACCCAGACCAGCGCGTCGCCCCACTCGCTGACGACGAGCACGATGCCGGACAGGAACATCGGCGGCACCACGACCGTGAAGAACTTGGTGGCCAGGATGGTCGGTACGCCGAAGTGCTGCGCGACGTTGTCCGGGGTCAGCACCCGCCAGGTGGGATAGAGGAAGAACCGCAGCACCCACATGGTGCCCATGTACATGGAGGCGCCGAACAGGAAGTACACCGCGTTGGCGACCAGCAGGGTGGCCTTCACCGCGCGCCTCCCACCCGCACCTTGGGCGGGTCGAGCCACTCCTCGGACAGCCCGAGGTCGACTACCGAGTCGAGGCCGTCGGAGGGCACGCTCTCCGGGTGGTCCGAGGTGAGGAACCAGCACTCGAAGTGATCGTCGAGCACCCCGCGGGTCGACGGCAGGAAGGCGGTGAAGACCGGGTCGGGGTCGATGTCGAGGTCGCGCAGCGGAGCGACCTGGGGTGCGTCACCGAGGTCGAGGCGGGCTCGCGCCCGGCGCCCGAAGGCGACGTCGGCGGCGCCCTGGAAGTAGATGGACGACCGCATCACCATGCCGCGGAAGACGCAGTAGTTGGCGGCGCCGACGTCGAGGGGCAGGGCGGTCGGCGGTGGCCGGTCGATCTCGATGCGGGCGCCGAGCTGCCCGTCGACGTCGTACTGGCTGGACACCGTCGTCGGGGTGATGACGAAGTCGAGGTTGGCCTGGTGCTTGGGCATCCCCCAGATGCCCTTGCCGCCCTTGACCGAGATCTCGCTGCTGACCGGGAGGTCCACCACGAACTGACCGGTGCCGTAGTGACCACGCAGCAGGCCGGGCAGCAGAGGGGGTGCAGGACGGGAGCCGAAGGTGCACGCGACCGCCAACGAGTACTCCACGTAGCGCCCGATGTCGGTGACCTCGTAGTTGACGACAGTGACCACCAGCAGCCCCCGGCCGCCCGGCAGCCGAACCGGGTGCAGCTCGTTGCCGGGCAGCAGTCGGGCGGCCGCGTTTCCGTCGACCGGGAACGCCGCCATCAGGGCCGGGGTCTGCTCGGAGTTCACCGGCATGGTGAACGAGATGCCGTCCACCAGTGCCCGCCGGCCGGCCAGGCGCCGCTGCCGTCGCGGGACCGAGGTCGGCACGGCGGTGAGCAGGCCGCGAACCAGGGGCAGCAGGGCACTGGTTCCTGTCGTGGTCATCGCGCCAGCTCCTCGAGGATGACCGGGTAGGTGTCCTTCGCCGCGTCGCGTCCCAGGAACACGTCCAGGTGGCCGTAGCCGCGGAAGCGGTGCAGGGCGTCACGTCCGGGGCGGTGCCGGGCGAAGAACTCGAAGGACCGCTGCTGGCTCTCCGGCAGGAAGCACTTGTTGTCCTGGCCGGTCAGGAAGACGAAGCGCGCATCCGTGGCGGGCGGCTTCGCGACGTACGAGGTGGGCAGGCCCTCGAGGGGTTGCACCGGCACCAGGTGGCCCGCTCGGATGCTGCGGTGCATCTGGGCGAAGAAGGTGAAGGGCACCTCGGCGAACTCGCCGCGCACCCAGTCGTGGGTCGCCTCGTCGAGGTTGGCGTGCGACCACAACGCCGGCCAGCCGGTGCCGTAGGTGAAGCTGACCATCCGGCACACCGTGTTGTCGCACTCGTGGTGCGTGGCCCGGACGAGCAGCACGAGCGCGCGCGACAGGAAGCCCTCGGGCTTGTCGCCCCAGGCGGGCGAGACGTGCGGGAGCACCCTGCTCACCAGCGGCGAGATCCTGCCGATCTTGAAGGTCGAGAACCGCGGCACGACGGGGTGCAGGGACACGGCGTTGCTCACGACGGTGTCGACCTCGGGGAGAAGCCCGGCCACCGCCGCCATGGTGAACGAGGTGGACCCCTGGCAGTGCACGACGGCCTTGAGGCTGTCCGCGCCCGTCGCCGCGAGCACGTGGCGTACCGCGGCCGGGTGGTCGTACGCGGCGGCCTCGTCCAGCGTCCAGGGCACCGGGTCGAGGTCGATCGAGGCACGCCAGTTGAGCAGCCACACGTCCCAGCCCTCGTCGAGGAGCGCGTCGACGAAGGTGCGGGGCAGGGGTGGCCGGAACAGCTCGGCCCGCACACCGGCGCCGTGCACGACCAGGACAGGCCCGCGGGAGGGTGCGTGCTTGCCCTGGACGTGCACGACAGTCAGCGGCCGCCCGTCGAGGGCGGTGAGCGGCACGACCTCGGTGCGGTGGTCGGACCGGGTGGTGGGTCGGTTAGGGGTGGTCACGGTCATGCCGGCACCTCTCGACGGATGACGAGCGGGGCCTCGATGAGCTGCACCGCGACCGGGGTCCGCGGCAGGATCCACGGGTCGCCCTCGCCGCCGCCGGTCGGGATGTCCCACCGGGTCGCGACCCTGGGCACGGCCACCGGGTGCACGACCAGGCTGCCGTCGTCGCGGATGTGCATCCGCAGGAAGGACTTGCGGTGCTCGTCGGACTGGGCGCTGAACAGCTCGTTCAGGTGCAGGCCGAGCCATCTGCCCGCCACGTAGAGGAACGCTGCCACGACCATCGTCGCCACCACGCTGCCCACGCCCGCCGCGACGCCGAGCCGTGCGGCGACCCGGCCCTCGTCCGGCCATCCGGACGGAACGTCGACCGCCGCAGCGGCCAGCGTCGCCAGCACCGCGGCGCCGGCATGGCCCACCCCGTGCACGAATCCGGCCACCACGCCACGAGGGCCGCCGCGTTTGGAGAAGACCACCATCGCCCCGACCAGCACCAGTGCCGTGACCACCCCAGCGCGGCTCCCGCAGCGCCTGCAGGAGCGACCACGACGGGGTCAGGCCGGCCCAGGTCTCGGCCAGCGCCGGCGACCCCGTGGCTCGCCGGTGCAGGCTGGTGACCAGCGCGTAGGCCGCGAGCGACTGGACCGCGGCCATCAGCAGGACGAACCACGGGTTGCGCCCCGGGAGCCGGTGGAACACCCGCAGCGCGAGACGGCGTGACTCCTGCGGGCTGGGGTAGGCCGCCCGCCAGACGAACGACGACGGGGCCGGCGGGTCGACGATGTCGGCGTTGAGGGTGCCGGGGGGTAGTGACAGGCCGTCCTTGTCCAGGCTGGTGGCCGAGAGGTACGCCCCGCCGCCGCCGCAGGTGATCAGCGCGCGCTCGCCGTCCACCTCCGCGTAGCGGACGTAGTGGTGGTTGTCCCCGGCCAGCATCAGCCGCACCTGGTCCTGCTTCTTGCCCAGCACGACGGTGATGAAGTAGTCCAGGGTGGCGTAGGCCTTGGAGTTCGGCTTGCCGCCCTCGACCCAGCTGGGCTTGGCGTTGCACAGGATGACGCCGTCGCCGTCCTTGATGTTGCGGGCGACGGTGCGGAAGTACTCGATCTGCGGGGCGTCGATGTAGGTGTCGAACTGGATGTCGATGCCGAGCAGCCACCAGCGCTGCGGCAGCCTCACCGCGAAGTAGCTGCGGCGCTGCTCGGTCTTCCAGCCGCCGACCCAGCCGCCCTGGCAGAAGAACCGCAGGAAGGCCGTCAGCCCGTCGTACCAGTCGTGGTTGCCGGGGATCGCGAACAGCGCGGGCGGGTCGTCGGAGTGCGGCATCGCGGCGTTGTACGGACCTTTGGTCCGTTCCTCGTACGCGCGTGACGACGCCGACGGGTAGACCTCGTCGCCGCCCATCACCAGCACCGACCCGCGGCTGGTGGGCACGGTGTCCTCGCCGTCCGGCACCCGCACGTCCAGCTTCGGCTGGGCCAGCAGGTAGGCGAGCGTGTAGGTGGCGTTGAAGCCGTCGCCGATGTCGCTGACGTAGTCGACCCAGGTGTCGTCCGGTCCCGAGTGGTCGTGGAACGGTTCGGTCGCCGAGGTGGCCTGCGTCTCGCGCTTGTCGGCGTACGTCCCGAACACCGACGAGAGGGCCACCAGCTTGCCGGTCAGCAGCAGGGTGCGCGGGTCGAACCAGCGCACGGCGGGGTGCCTCGGGAAGGGCAGCGCGTCCAGGCTTGCGGGCCGCTTCCGCGCTCGGCTCGCGGGACGGTCGGTCATCTCCGGCCCCCGCTCAAGGCCGGTCCGTAGACCTCCCACAGCTGGCCGAGGAAGAGCCGTCCGAACGACTCCATGGCGTGCACCGGCTGCGGCCCCTCGGTGCGGAACGTCGTCAGCTGACGCATGAAGTCCGGGAGGTGGATGGTGATGACACCCGCTGCTACGACCCGGCCCTCGTCGTTGGCTCCCGGCTCGACGTGACCGGAGTGGACACGGACGTAGAGGGTGGACGTGTCGGCCCAGACGTCCAGGCCCGGGTCGTCGTGGACGTCCTTGTGGCCGACAAGGGTGAACGGGTTGCCGCCCGAGTCGGCGAAATGGAGCCGGTAGAGCATCCGGCGCCGGGTGTCGTCGCCGTCCCGGGTGAACAGGTTGAACCAACCGCGCTGGACCGGCTGCCGGCCGCCGAACAGGTCGCAGTCGACGTATCCGGTCGCGTTTCCCAGGTGCCGGGGATCGACGACGAACCGGTCGACGTCCTCTGCCGTGATCGTGAGGTGGAACATCAGCCGCTGCCCGAGCTGACGGCCGAGCTCGGCGCCTCGGGCGGGGTCGTCCACGTCGAGGGCGAGGAACCCCTTCATCTCCTCGGTGAACGAGAGGTTGGTCGCGTGCGCAGTGCGTCCGACCCGGCGGTCCGTGGTGCCGGTCTGCTCGGGAAGGGTGATCACGCCGACGTCGCGGCGACGCGTGGAGCGGGTGCGCTCGGCGGTGATCCGGTCGCACGCCCGGTCGGCGACCGCGGCGATGGTCAGCGACGGGTTGGCGCCGACCGGTCCCGGCATCATCGATCCGTCGAGGACGTGCAGGCCCGGGAAGCCGAAGACCTCGCCGTTGTCGTCGCACACCCCCTCGGCGACGTGCCGCCCCATCGGCACGCCGCCGAGCGGGTGCACGGTCACCACGCGACGGGTCCACCACAGGGGGTTGTCCTGGAACCGCGCCCCGAGGTCGTCGGACAGTGCGTGCATCGTCGTGCGCACGCGCTCGAAGTAGGCCTCCGAGGACGTCGTGGTCCAGTCCACCTCGAGGTGTCCCTTGCGCAGCCGCATCACGCCGTCCGGGACGTCGCGGCCCATGCCGAGCAGGGGCAGCGACCCGTCCGAGAGGTGGCCCGGCCCGATCAGGGCGCCGACGTCGGCGGAGATGCCGGTCTTCGGTGATCCGCCGAGCCGCCGGTGCAGCCGGTTGCGCGCGAACCGGGCCAGCCGGCGGACCTGCCCGGGCAGCTGGGTGCTCTCCACCAGCCAGTCGGCGAAGACCGGGTAGCCGGCGTCCTGGACGTAGAAGCCGCGTCCGGTCGAGCCGTCGCCATCCAGCGCGTCACCGACCCTGATCGCGCTGGTGATCACCGTTCCGCGGCTGCCCTCGATGCGCCGGCGGCCGCCCGGGGCGCCGGGGTCCGAGGCATCGAGCAGGAAGGACAGCAGGTCACCGTTGCCGCAGAACCGGGTTCCCAGGGTGCGGCTCATCCCTGGGAACGCGCCGCGGTTGCGCAGCAGCAGGTAGGTCGAGCCGAAGGTGCCGGCCCCGAGCACGAGCTGGTCGCAGGTGATGCGGTGCAGCGGTTTGGCGCTGGTCCTGGTCGGCCGGCCTTCGTCTGCCGGGTCGTGCACGACGTAGCGGACCTCGTACCCCCCGCCCGGCAGCGGTCCGAAGCCGCGGACCTCGTGGCGGGTGCGCAGGTCGGCGCCGTGATGGGCCGCCGCCGACAGGTAGGTGTGGTCGAGAGTGTTCTTCGCCCCGTCGTTGCAGCCGATGTCGCACTCGCCGCAGAGCCGGCAGGTCGTCCGCGGCCGACCGTGAACGTTGCCGAACGCCGGGGTCGGGATCGCGGCGCCCGGGACCGGGTCGGCCGCCGGCCCTCCCGCGAACGTCACGGCCAGTGGGGGCAGCTGCCAGTCCAGGCCGAGCCGGGCCGCACTGTCCCGCAGGGCGGCGGTCTTCGTGGTGGCGGGGTAGGGGTACGGCGTCGCGCCCAGCATCTGCTCGACCCGCTCGTAGTGCGGGTCCAGGTCGGCTCGGCTCAGCGGCCAGCTCTCGTACCCGCCGCCCGGCACCGGCGACTCGTGCACGAACCACTTCTCGTCCTTGCGCAGCAGGACGTTGGCGTAGATCAGCGAGCCACCGCCGAGGCCGCTGGACACCACGCCCTCGAGGCCGCGGAAGGTCCACACGTCGAACAGGCCCTGCAGGCCCTCGCTCGGGTCCCAGAAGTTGCGGCCCATCGCCGCCGGGGTCCGCGCGAAGCTGCCCGGCGGGTAGGGCTTCCCGCGCTCGAGCAGGACGACGGTGCGCCCGGCCTCCGCCAGTCGGTACGCGGCGACCGAACCGCCGAACCCCGACCCGATGACCACCGCGTCGGCGTGCTCGTCGTCCCTGACCCCTTGCTGCCCCCCCGGGCGGCGTCGTCCCACCACGCGGCCTCCCCTGGCTTGCCCCGACAGTGCGCCCGATTACCAGGCGTGACAAGAAGTCACGCAATGTCTTTGCCAGTGGTTTGCCAACGTCTACAGAGCCACGCCGTACGCCTCGGTGAACGCCTTGGCTGCGTACGCGTTGCTCGCGTACGCATAGCCCTTGTCCCCCCAGCCGGTGCCCCAGCTGTTGCGCACGATGAAGCCGGTCGAGGTGTACCCGACCAGTGCCACCGCGTGCCCCCCACGGGCGGTGGACGGCTTGTAGGTGGCGAGCTTGCCCTTGGTGGCCGTCGCGTTGTCCCACGTCGCATCCACGCTGAGCCGGGTCAGGATGGGGCCGCTGCCGGCCAGCCAGGTCCGCCAGCCGGCCAGGGTGGTGCCGAGGTTGAAGTAGGCCGCGATCTTGAGCTGGGTCGCGATGGCGTAGAAGGTCGCGACCTCGCCGACGTACAGCGCCCCGGTGCGGAACGGCAGGACCGTGTCGCGTACGGCGCCCCACTTGCGGCACACGTCCAGGGCGGCCTTGAGCGACGTGCCGTCAGACTCGATGAAGGTGGTCGGCTGCGCGACGAACTGGTCGGTCTCCTTGGCCGCCATCCATGGGAAGCGCACCGAGAGCGGCTCGTTCTTCGCCAGCCGGCCGGCCTGGACGAGGTGCCAGCGCAGCACCGAGTCGGTCGAGGCCCAGCCGACGCACGCGCCGGTGGCACCCTGGTCGCCGACCTTCCACCAGGTGTCCTCCCGCAGATCCTTCGACCGTGGCGCGGCCCTTGCCGAGGAAGCCAGCAACCCGGCATCCTCCGCGTTGTGGAGCCGCCAGTCGCTGTCGGTGGACGGCGACGGCACGCAGTTCAGGATCCGCGTCGTCCCGGCCTTGGCGGTCGTGCTGCTCGACCTGCGAGTACGCGTGGTTGCCATCCCCGCCCCCTCTCGACGCCTCGACGGTAGGAGCGAGCCGATGGACGGTCAACGGCCGGAGGACCAAGAGCAGGTCGAGCCCGGGCAAAGCATGGTGCTGCGCGAGGGCGAGGTCGTCGACCTGGCCGTCGCCGACCTGCCCGGCGCGGGCTACCGGTGGGTCGTGCCCGATGTCCCCGACGGGCTGACCATCGTCTCCGACGACGTGGCAGCGCCGACGGCCTCGGCAGGTGTCGGAGGCCCGGCGCGACGCGCGCTGAGCATCCGGGGTGACCGGGCCGGCAGCTACGACCTGCTCCTGGTGCTGGTCCGGCCCTGGGAGCCGGCCGGCGTCCCGCCGGCCGACATCCGTCGGGTCGCCGTCCGGGTGGATCCGGTGCCGTGACCAGGTCGCCGATCGGTCCGTCGAGGTGACCTCGGCGCCCCGCACCCGCCCGCCTCGTGCCACGCTGGCGCCATGACCTCCCCCCGCCCTGCCGCACGTCCCGCACCCTGGGTCGTGGTCGGTCTCGACAATGGTGGCACCGCCAACAACGCGACGGTCCTGACCTCGGCCGGCGACTTCCTCGTCGACCGCCTGGTCGAGGTGCCCAGCCGGGTCGTGGAAGGTACGGCGGTCGCGGTCGAGGCCATGGTCGAGGCCCTCGAGACCGTGCTGGCGACGACCGGCGTCGAGCGGTCCGCAGTCCGCGCCGTCGGGCTGGACACCCCTGGCCCGGCCAGTGCCGACGGCGTCATCTCCTCCCGCGGTGCCACCAACTTCTCCGACCCCGAGTGGTGGGGCTTCGACGTCCGCGGTGCGCTGGAGGACAGGCTCGGGCTGCCCGTCGTCTACAACAACGACGGCAACGCGGCCGCGCTCTACGCCCACCACGAGCACTTCGGCGCCGACTCGACCCACCGGTCGTCGGTCTCGGCGATCGTGGGGACCGGGCTCGGAGGCGGGGTCGTGGAGCGCGGCCAGGTCGTCCGCGGAGCCGCGGGCATGGCCGGCGAGCTGGGCCACGTGCAGATCCCGATGGCCGGGCTGCTCGAGCCCGACCAGCCGACGCCGATGTGCAACTGCGGCAACGCCGGAGACGTGGAGAGCGTGGCCTCGCTGACCGGCATCGTGAAGAACCTGCTGCCCTACTGGCTGTCCCGCTACCCCGACCACCCGCTCGCGGCGATGGAGCATCGTCAGGCGGCGGCCAAGTCGGTGCGCGGCCTGGCCGCCGACGGGGACGAGCTCGCCCTGAAGGTGTTCGCCCAGCAGGCGACCGCGCTCGGCCGGCTGTTCACCCTCGCCGCGAACTTCACCGACCCGCACGCCTACTTCGTGGGCGGTGGCGTGGTGGAGACCGAGCCCTCGTTCCGCGACTGGTTCGTCGGCAGGATCGTCGAAGCCACCCACCTTCGGGCCGAGCAGCGGGTCGTCTCGACGGTCGAGCTGATCCCGCACCTGGACATGGCCGGTGCGCGCGGGGCTGCTGTCGCGGCCCTGGCGGTCGCCGGCCGCCTGCCGGCCGACTCGTGACCGGGGCCCCTAGCCCGCGGCCCGTTGCGCCGGAGGCCGGCTGGGCCGGCGGGACGGTCTCCGGCAACAGATGGCCCGCAGACGCGGCCAGCACGCGGGTGGCGACGGCGCCGTTGCAGCCTCAGCAGCGCCGGACCGGTGGCACTGCTGCCACCGGTCCGGCGCCGTGCGGTGCGGCTACTTCAGACCCTTGGCCCAGGAGATCAGCTCCAGTCCCTTGGCGTTGAGCTCGGCCAGGGCAGTCGGGCTGCCATTGGCCGGGTCCTCGGTCGCCTCGACGAACCTGTTCAGGCTGACGACAGCCTTCTGGTAGCTGCCTTGGTCGAAGTCCGCCCTCGCCGTGGCGAGGAGGTCACCGAGGGCGGCGTTGCCGGCCGGGGTGACATCGCCGGACGCTGCCTTGGCAGCGAGGAGGTCGGCGACCTCGACGTAGGTGACGCAGTTGGCATAGGTCTTGCCCGCGGTCCACTCGACCGCGTTCAGCATCATCGTCTGGTACCACGGCTCGGTCATGTACTGCCAGCTGTGGCCGAGGGCGTTCGTGAACGAACGACCGCCCTCGAAGTTGCGGCACCACGTCATCGCGTGCTGGTCGGTGTTCATCAGCGCACCGGTGCCGTAACCAATCTGACCGACGAGGGTGTCCTCGTTCTCGTAGACGAGCGGGTGCACGGTTCCGAGCTCGACCGGGTTGCGGTTGGTGTTGTAGAGCTCCTCCACCGTGAAGAACGGCTTGGAGATGCCGCTCGTCGCCGGGTGGCTCGGGTCCGCGGAGCGGAGCTCCACGTGCCCGCCGGAGTCCGTGTCGATCAGGATCCCGCCGGCGTTGCTGCCGTGGTTGGTGAAGCCCGCCCCGACCAGATCCATGAACCACGGCACGTTCTGCATCGAGTCGATCGCCCCGTGGATGGCCACGACACCGCCGCCGGCCCGGACGTAGGACTGGAGGTTCGCGTACTCCACCGCGGTCATCCCGGCATTGTCCCGTCCGACGGTCGAGTTGAGAACGATCGTCTTGTACTCCATAAGAGCGGTCAGGTCGAGCAGCGGGCTCGTCGGCAGGGAGACACCTGCTGGCGCCTGCCGGCCGGGGTTCTGGTTGATATTCGGGTCCCAGATGTCGACGTCGAAGCCGTTCTCGGCGCCGAGCTTCTGGAACATCGCGTGGGTGTCCACGATGGCCTGGTGGCGGAAACCGCCTGAGCGCCCGTTGACGAGGATCTTGTACGTTGCGCCCGGGTTGGCCGTGAACGTCGTGGGATTCCAGAACACCCGCAGGGCCTGGTCACCCGGGTCCACCGGTCCGACGGTGACGCCAGTTCCGGATGTGTCCACCGACCCGCCCTTGACCTGGTCGATCAGGGCGTCGGCGGCACTGGTCAGGGCTGCCTTCTCGGCCTTGGCCTGCGACTGGGCAGCTGCCTTGAATCGGTTGAGTGTCGCGACAGCAGTCTTCACCGATCCCGCGTCGGCCTGCTCGTCAGCCGTGGTCAGCAGCGCGTGCAGCGTCGATGCTGCACTTGCGGAGATCAGCGGCCGCGGGTTGAACACCGCAGTTCCAGTCGCGTGCGCCAGGGACAGCGGTGCGTCGAGCACCACGGTGGTTGGAGCCGTGGTGGTTCCCGCGGCGTGATCCTTGGCCAACGGAGCGCTGAGGACAACGTTGGGAGCCGGCGCTGCCGGCACCGGAACGATGTGCCGGGCTACCGAAATGACCTCCAGGTTCGCGCCTGTGTCGAGCACGATCGGCTGACCGGCGACCGGACCGTTGACCGTGGGGGCGTTCGGCCCGCCGGTCGTCGCGGTGGTGTAGCTCGCCAGCCGGACCTCGGTCGCACCCGCTGCCGCAGGAGCGGACAGGGTTGTGTTCAGCGTGGCGGGCGGGCTGAGCACCCGACCGATCCTGACGGTCTCCTGGTTGGCGCCCGAGTCGACCACAAGGGTCTGCCCGGCCCGGAAACCGTAACGAGTCGCATCCGCGAAACGGAGCGCGGTCGCGCCCGCCACGGTTGCACCGTTCAGCGTCGAGTTGAGCGCGTTGTTCGCGAACTGGTCGATCACTGTCGACAGGTCGTCGAACGAGGTCGTGACGGCGAACGTGTTCGTGTACTTGGCCACGCTGCCAGCCGTGTCCTGCAGAGCGACTGACTGCGTGTGTTTCCCGACGGTCAGCGTGTTCAGCGGAAGCGGCTTCGGGATCACGATCTCCCCGTCGACCACCATCCTGCGGATGGCCGCTCCTCCCGCACCGTTGGCAACCGTATCGGTCACGTCGCGGCGGCGCGGATCGGTGCGCAGCGGAGTCAGCGTCTTCGACTGGAGGATCTTGCCGTCGATGATCGCAGGCAGGTATACGGCCGCGCCGGACAGGTGCGACTTCGTCAGGGCAGAGCTCAGGGTGATGTTCGGCTCCGGCGCTGCGGGCGCGGGATCAACGATGTTCGCGATCGTGACAGTCTCGGCGTTGTTTCCTTGGTCGATCTGCAAGGTTTCGCCGACCACACGGCCGGTCGTGCTTGCCAGCCTGACGCCGGTCGCACCCGCCGACGCAGCGGCCTGGAGGGTCGTGGGCTGAGTTGCCCAGGTCGCGATTGGCCCGTGGCGGTCGATCAGCACCGCAATCGTCCGGTACAGCGGTGAAGCGGCCACCGCGGCACCGGCAGCGTGCGCGTGCGTGAGCGGTGCCGCAAGCACCACGTTGGGAGCCGGCGATGCCGGGGCGGGTGTCGGGATACTCGCGATCGTCGCCGTCTCCTGGAGGGCGCCCGTGTCGAGCACCAGGACGTCGCCGACCGCTCGCCCCGTCGTGCTGGTCAGACGGATCGCGGTCGCCCCCGCCGCGGACGGCTGGGCCATGGTCGTGTTCGTGACGACGCCGATGGAGACGTTGCCGGACGTGTCGACGGCGCGATAACGGACCGTCGTGTTGCCCTCCTGCGAAATGACGGCTGTCGCGGTCGCAGCAGGCGCGTCAGCCACCTGCACTTCGATATACGTCAGGCCGGCGTCCAGGGAGTACTCGAACTTGTCGACCGCGACGTCGTCTGTGGCGGACAGGTTCAGCGTCGCCGGTCCGAAACGCCAGTTGTTGTTGCCCTCGGGCGCGGGTGTCAACGTCGCGACGTCGAGGACCGGGGCAACCGAGTCTGCTGCTGCCGCCGGCAGTGCGGTCCCGAGGACAACCACGGCTCCGAGAAGGACGGCCAGCCAGGGTGCTACGACGCGCCGGCGCCGGAGGTTGCGGAGGGGACTCATGGTTGGCTTCTCTCTACTGGGTTGGCATGGTCTGGGTAGGTGTTGGGCGCCTCAGCGAGGCGGGCAGGGGAGGTCATCGGGAGCTGGCCTCAAGCGTTCCGGTCGCACCCTCGACCGTCTCGGTCTTATCTGACGCCGTGAACCGGCGCTGTGCCTCGTAGGCGAGCGCCGCAAAGAGGAAGACCCCGACGAAGACGCCGAGCGGTAGCCACAGGTCCGGTCCCCCGCCGTCCGCTGCCTTGGTCGGCGCGATTGCCTGCAGTGGCTCGGCCGGAGGGACGACGGTGGGCAAGGGATGACCTGCATCGGCGGCCAGTTTGCGAGTAGCCGCCTGGGCACCAATCGCAAGCGCCTCGCCGCCCTCGCCGGCCACGGGCCCGAGCCCGGCGACCAAGGTGTTGCTCTCGCCAGGCTCTAGTAGTCGCAGGTCGCCGCTCTCGCCTGGCACGTTCCCGGCCAACCCGTAACCCATCGGGCTCACGACCAGGACTGGACCGCTAAGCGGCCGGCTGCGGCTCAGCTCACCAGCGACGTAGTCGGCGTAATCCTGCGGTCGGTTCAGCATCGAGGGGTCGAGGAGGTCCTGAGCGTTGGCTACGAGAGCCACCTTGATCGGGTAGCCGTTGTCTCGCGCGGCGTAGAGCAGGCCCAGAAGCGCCAGCTCGGTCTCCGGCGTGGGGCGGTCTGCGACGGCGGGGTAGAGCACGTCCTGCTCGAGGGAGTGGGTGGACGGGTCACCGTGCGCGAACGCGGCCGGGGCCGCGGCGAAGATCGCCGCCGCCCCGACCAGCGTGCCCGCGAGAAGGCGGGTCAGGGTCGAACGCATGTGCGTCAGCCCGCCACCTGTCCCACACTCTCGAACTCTGACTCATCCGACACGGTGCTGCGCCCGTTGCCCTTGTGACCGCCACGCAGCCCCATGATGTTCGCGATGGAGATCTTGGCGTGCCGCAAGGACCGGCCGAAGTCCGCTGCGCTCCCGATGGCGCCGTCGCTCTCGATGATGTAGAACCGGGAGCCCTTCTCACCGACCTCGTCGAAGATGCGCTTGAATCCGACGACGGCCGGGTCGGGATCGACGGGGTAGCCCTGCCCGATCGAGCCCTCGCCCGCGTAGATGACGTCCCGGCCGATGTTCGTGGCCGAGGGAGCTCCGACGAAGGTCGGTGGCCGCTCCACGTTCTGGGTGAACGGGTTTGCGGTGGGGGCCGGGGCCGGCACGATCCGGCTGCCGTCCTTGACGTGCCACCCGACCAGCCGGTGCGAGTTGGCCGTCCAGAAGCCCAGCGCATCCCACCTGCTGCCGTCGACCGGGTCTGGGAAGCGTGCGCGACCGGCCAAGGAGTGCAGGATGTCCGGCTCGTAGTTCACCAGGCTCGGGTCGGTGTTGGCGTTCCACCAGTCGATCCGGTGCGTGCGCTCGAGGCCGGGCGTGGTGAAGAACTGCCAACCGTTCTGCTCCGTGTGCCAGTACCACCGGATGCCGTTGTCCGCCAGGATCTGGCCGATCACGTTCGCCCGGTGGGCCATCTCGGTCCACCCGGCCGTGGTGGCACCGTTCGCGAGGGTTGACTGGTTGGTCGGATCGCCGGCTGTGCCGATCATGGTGTGGCCGAGCGCGGCGGCGATGTCGAGCTGGGTCTGCCCGCCGGCCGACAGGCCGCCAGTGGTTGGGTTGTACAGCGAGTTGCCACCCGTGCCGGTGAGGCCCGAGCCGAGCCCGCCGGTGTGCGTGCCGAACGACGCGAGGCCGGCATTGTCGAGGTAGGTGCGGATCTCTGCCGGCGTTGGCTGGCGGCCGAGCTCGTTGATGTTCTGAGAGAATTGGAAGAACTCGAAGCCGCGGTAGCCGAGGCCCGCGAGGTACTCGAACGTTTCCGCGAATCCGCCGGGCAGGTCGACCAGTGGGCCGAGGTCGGTGGGGTCGGCGGGGAAGTTCGGACCGCCGAGGTAACCACGCGTGGGTGTCAGCCCGTTGGCGACGCTGTTGGCGATGCTGCGTCGGGTGATAGCGTCACGGACGGAGAACTGCTGGAGGCCCAGCTTCCCCGGCGGGACGAGGCGCTCGCCGACGGCGTTCCCTGAGGCCGCGGTGGCACTGGAGAGCGCACCGGGGACGGCGCTGCCGATGGCGGCGACGCCCGCCACACCGGCGGCTGCGCCGAGGAACTTCCGGCGGCTGAGGTTGCTTTCGTTGGTCATGAGGAACTCTCTCTCTTCTCGCTATTGGGTCCCGAATGTCGTGCGCATGAGCAGGGAGGGCCTGGTTGCCACCCAGGCCCTCCCTGTGCTCGATTTAGGGGGCCACTCCGATCCCGGCCCCGCCGAACTCGGTCCAGTTCAGGTTGAAGAGGTTGTTGCCGGTCTGGCCACCGGTGACAGCGCGGAACACGAGGAACAGCTCGTTCGTCCCCGCCAACGAGATCGGGAACGTCTGGCTTGTCCAGGTAGCTGTGCCGCCGGTCGAGACCAGGTTGTACGTGTCCACGATCGGCCCGGTGACCGAGCCGGTCCGAAGCTCGACCGCCGCCAGCGGCGAGCCGGCGACTCGCCCGGCAGCCGTGTCGGCGACCCGGAAGGTGAGCGAGTTGATGTTCACCAAGTTGAACGGACCGTTCAGCTGGATCCAGTCACCGGGTGCGAGGCTGCCCCGGTGCTGACCGCCGCCGACGTCAGTCGTCGCCGCGACATTCGTGCCGGACTGGCTGACGGCGACCTCGGCCTCCTGCTTCTTCTGACGGATCTGCTTCTGTGCCGTGGTGCTCAACGTCTGCACGTTGTCGTTGCCCACGCCATGGTCGGTGTAGGTCGCACTGACCACGCCGAACACGTTGCCGCCGTGCGAGACGTCTTCCTCGTCGGTCGGCAGCGTGCCGGAGCAGCCGTTCACCGTCGCCTCGGCGTGCCCATGCGTGTCATGACCGAGCACGAAGGTGACCGCGACCTCGGCGCAGTTGATCGCACCGTCTTCAGGATCGGTGACCGTGACCGTGAACGGAATGTTGTCACCGAAGGCGAACGTGCCGCCCTCGACCGGTGTGTTCACGACGACGGTCGGGCTCGTATTACCGACCGTGATCACGGTGCTCTGGGAGCTGGACTTCCCGGAGGAGTCGGTGACCGTGAGGATGGCCGTGTAGCGCCCACGTGCCGCGTAGGTATGCGTCGGGTTGGGATCGACAGAGTGCGCGGTGCCGTCGCCGAAGTCCCACTCGAACCTGATCGAGTCAGCTGGATCAGGATCCACCGATCCGGCGCTGGAGAAGTTGACCGTCAGTGGCGCTGGTCCATCGGTTCGGTCCGCTGTGAGGACAACCTTGGGTGCCCGTGTCCCCTTGACGTACTGCCACTTGTACATGCCTGCGTCAGCGTTGGCGGCGAAGAACCCGTCGCCGTACGTCAACAGGTAGAAGGCGCCGTCAGCGCCGAACTGCATGTCCATCGGGTTGTCGCACTCGAACGGGCTCGTTGCGGGCCTGGTGCCGACGCCACCGCAGTTCAGGAACGAGTTGATCTTGAGCGGGTGGTTGTTCGCGTCGGTCTTCATCTCCCGCAGCGTGTCCTGGGTGAACTCGCCCAGGATCACCGACTCGTCGTAGTAGGGCGGGAACTTCAGCGGGTTCGGGTTGTCCGCGTCGTAGTTGTACTTGGCGATCCCGTGCGGACCCACGCCGCCGGTGTACAGCTCGGGGAACAGCCGCGGGCACTCGGTGCTGGACCCAGGCGCGATGGGGCCGGGGGTCGTCGCGTAGTGGGCAAAGCACGGTGTCCCCAACGGGTTGACCGCGCGGTTGTCGTTGTACGAGTACCAGATGTCCACATCGCTGACAGGAGGGATCTCGCGCAGGCCGATCTCGTTACCCGGGCCGCCCTCGAGGTTCCATCGGGAGTCGTTGATGAACGGTGACGCGCCGCAGTCGATCGGCTGGGGCGGGTCGTTGAGCGGAACCGACTCGTTGTAGTTCCACTTGTAGTAGCCGAGCTTGCTCGAGTAGCACATCGGGTAGCCGTAGTTCGACGGCTTGCGAACGATCTGGAAGCGGCCGACGCCCGCGGGTCCGCGGCTGCGCTGCGGGCTGTTGGCGTCGGGGGAGTAGTCGCTGACGTAGGCGACGTCGTTCTCGTCGACCTGCAACCGGAACGGGTTGCGGAAGCCCATCGAGTGGACCTCAGGCGCGGTCTTGGCCTGCGGCTGGCCGTTCACCAGCGGGTACAAGTTCCCGGCCGGGATCGTGTAGGCGCCGCCGCTGCCGAAGTTGGCCTTGTTGGCCTCCCCGGCCGCGATGTCCGCGTCCTTGACCTTGATCCGAAGCAGCTTGCCGCGGAGGTCGTTCGTGTTCATCGTCGAGCGGCGGTCGTCGCCGGTCGGCCGCTGGTACCAGCCGCCGATCACGGTGGTGTTGTGCGCGATGGTCGCTGTGGTCGCGCTGGTCAGACCGGACGCATCGCTGGTCAGCTGCGACTGGTCGGACTGCCCCAGTGCGCGACGGAAGGTCACGGTCGCGTTGGCCGTGTTCACCGGACCGCCGGCAACCGTGAAGGTGTTCACGCCCGTGTTGCTGAGGGCTTCGAGCGCCGCGTCGATCTGGGCGGCAGTCGAGTTGAACGCCAGCGGCGCAGTCGTCTGTCCGTTGAAGGTCAGTGTGAACGTGCCGCCGGTGGCGTTGTTTACCCGGACGGTCTGCGCCTCGTCGGTCAGCTGGTCGTTGTAGATCCCGAAGCCGCCGCCGCCCACGCCGCCGGCCGGCGAGTCGTCGCCGGTGGCGAGCCACAGGTTGTTGTGCTTGTCAAAGTCGATGTCGCCGCCGACGTGGCAGCACTCCTGGCGGTTGTTCGAGACCTTGAGGATCTGCTGCTCCGAGTTGAGGTCGAGCTGCGCCGGTGTGGTCTCAGTTGCGTCGACGAACTTGAAGCGCGACAACTGGAAGTAGCCCACCCACGGATCCCAAGCCGTCTTCGACGGCGCGGTGGCCGGCGAGTTTGTCGTCGGGGTTGTCTGCGTGACGCGCGAGCCGTCCGACAGCTTCACGTCCACCACGGTCTGCGGGGAGTAGTAGAGGTAGACCCACTTGTTGGTCGCGAAGTTGTTGTCAACTGCCGGCCCGTAGAGGCCGTCCTCGCTGTTCGTGTAGAGCCGCTGCGTCGTCGGCAGGCTGGCGTCGCCGAAGTTGGCGAGGACCGCAGTCGTGCCTGTCGTCGGGTTGTGAAGACGCACGGTGCCGGTGCGCGCGGTCTGGATGATCCGCCCGTCCGGGAACTGGTCGAAACCGATCGGCTCGAGCAGGTTCGGCGGACCACTGATCTTGGTCTGCTCGTAGTTAGCGAGCACGGTCGCGCCGCAGTCGCTGTAGGCCGGGTCGGACGCGCCCGCGGTCCAGGCGATGGCTCCGACGAGCTCGTTCAGCAGGTTCGCGTTGGACCAGGCGGCGTCCGTTGTGCCGTGGTTGGTGTAGTAGGAGCGTCCGCCCTTGTAGTCCTTGCACCAGGTCACGGGGTGGTCGGCACCCATGGTGCCCCCGGTGAGCGCGTTGATCGTCGGCCCGTCACCGGTCTTGTCGAAGGGGGCGTCGCTGACCGTGGTCAGCACGTGGCTGAGGCCGCGGACGTTGGACGTCCAGTTGTAGTACCTGTCGGTGAGGTTCCAGTACTCCGGCAGGCTCTTGGACGCGTCGTGGACGCGGTCCGCGACCTTGTTCGTCACGGTCTGTGCGGGCAGCGGGTTGCTTGGGTTGGCTTCGCTCACAGCTGCGGCGCGGGAGCCCAGGACGTCGGTCAGGAACTGCCAGCCGGGCTCGAGTTCGACGGCAGAGCCAATGCCCAGGAAGCCGCCACCCGCGGCGTAATAGGCCTCGAACGCATCTTGCTGTGCGTCGGTGAGGTAGTCGCCGGTCGTGTTCAGGAAGACCACGGAGCGATACTTCGTCAGGTTTGCCGCCGTCACGAGGCTCGTGTCACTGGTGACCTCGATGGTGAACCCTTGGTCCAGACCCCGCTGCCGAAGCTCCTGGACCCCTGTCTTCTGGGTCTTCGTGTACGTCGATGACACGAGGACGAGGACCTTGTACTTCGGCCCGGCGCGGTCTGCGCTGACCGCGGCGGGCGCCGCGAGGCCGGCGGCCGCGGTCGTGCTTCCGGCCGTGGCCGACACGAGGCCGGCGACGAGGGCGGCGGCGGCGAAGGCTGCGGTGACGAGTCGTCTCATGGCGGGTGCTTCCTGCTCGGCACCTCGAGGCGGGGTGCGGGTCGGCGTTTCGCGACTGTGACCCGCACCACAGTCGAGCGACCCGGACGGTAATCGCTCTGGCCCGGCCTGGGAAGCCCTTCGTCGGATCTATCTCAAACTTTTGCCGAGTCATGGGACAAAGCCTGGCGCGAGCGGGACGTCGCCGGCCGACCGGAACGGACTTTGTCCCAGCTTCAGAAAAAGTTATGACGAGATTCGACGAAACCTCTTCCTAACTCGGACGTTCACGGTCTAGGTTCCTGGCCAGTCCCTGTGGCACGGGTCACAGGCGGAGCAAGAGCGAGGCGGGTCGCGTGAGGCGAGTGTCCGTGCGACCCGAGAACGCGCACCAGAGCGCCTTGCTCCGGCTGCTGCGCGACGACGGGCCGATCAGCCGCGCCGAGCTCGGCGAGGCCGTCCACCTGTCCCGGTCGAAGCTCGCCGTCGAGCTGGACCGGCTCACCGAGATCGGTCTGGTGGAGTCGCAGGGCCTGGCGGCCTCCCGGGGCGGGCGCCGGTCGGCCATCGTCGGACTGGCCGCGCGCCTGCGCTTCCTCGCCGTCGACATCGGCGCGACCTCGGTCGATGTCGCGGTCACCGACGGCAGGCTGACCGTCCTGGGGCAGGTGGCCGAGCCGATCGACGTGCGCGACGGCCCGGACGCGGTCCTCGCGGTGGTGCTCGACCTCGTCGGCAAGCTTCGTGCCGACGGCTTGGCCGTCGACCTGCACGGTGCCGGGGTCGGCGTACCCGGACCGGTCTCCTTCCGTGACGGCGTGCCGGTCGCTCCGCCGATCATGCCGGGCTGGAACCAGTACCCGGTCCGGTCCGTGCTCTCCCAGCACCTCGGCTGCCCGGTGCAGGTGGACAACGACGTGAACATCATGGCGCTGGGCGAGATGCACGCCGGCCTGGCCCGCACCGTCGACGACCTGCTCTTCGTCAAGATCGGTACCGGCGTCGGCTGCGGCATCGTCGTCGACGGCCAGGTCTACCGCGGTGCCAGCGGAAGCGCCGGCGACATCGGCCACATCAGGGTCGACGACGAGGGGCCGGTCTGCACCTGCGGCAACGTCGGCTGCCTCGAGGCGCACTTCAGCGGTGCGGCGCTGGCGCGGGACGCCACCGAGGCGGCCCGCGCGGGCCGGTCCGACATGCTCGCCGAGCGGCTGGCCGCGACCGGCAGGCTGACCGGTGCCGACGTCGCCGCCGCCGCCGCGTCGGGCGACCAGGCGTCTGTCGAGCTGGTCCGGGACGGCGGCCACCGGCTCGGCCTGCTGCTGGCGGGGCTGGTGAGCTTCTTCAACCCCGGCATGGTCGTGCTGGGGGGCGAGGTGGCCGCCGGCCTCGGCACCCCCTGCTCGCCGAGCTGCGCAGCGTGGTCTACCGCCGCTCGCTCCCGCTGGCCACCGGCAACCTCCCGATCGTGCTCTCCGAGCTCGGCCCGCAGGCCGGCGTCGTCGGGGCCGCGCGGATGATCTCGGACACGGTGCTGACCCATGACTGAGACCCAGTCGGGACAGCCGCTGCTCACCATGTCGGGGATCGTCAAGGTGTTCCCCGGCGTGCGTGCGCTGGACGGCGTCGACCTCGACGTCCGGCCCGGTGAGGTGCACGCGCTGCTCGGGCAGAACGGCGCCGGGAAGTCCACCCTGATCAAGGTGCTCGCCGGTGCCCACCAGCCCGACGAGGGCACCATCACCTGGCGCGGCGAGCCGGTCCGGCTCAGCAACCCGGTCGCCGCGATGAAGATCGGCGTGGCCACGATCTACCAGGAGCTCGACCTGGTCGACGGCCTCTCGGTCGCGGAGAACATCTTCCTCGGCCACGAGGACACGAACGCCGGGTTCACCCGGCCGGCAGCGACCCGGGCCGCTGCGCGCGACCTGCTGAAGCGGCTCGGCCACTCGGACATCCCGGCGGGGCGTGAGGTCGGCCGGCTGTCCGCCGCAGGTAAGCAGATCGTGAGCATGGCGCGCGCGCTGTCCCACGACGCCCGGCTGATCGTGATGGACGAGCCGTCCGCCGTGCTGGACTCGGGCGAGGTCGAGAACCTGTTCCGCGTCATCCGCGACCTGACCGACGAAGGTGTCGCGGTCGTCTACATCTCGCACCGCCTCGAGGAGATCCGCGAGATCGGCGACCGGGTCACGGTCCTGAAGGACGGCCGTACGGTGGCCACCAGCCTGCCGGTGGCCGACACCCCGACCGCGGAGCTGATCCGGCTGATGACCGGCCGCTCGATCGAGTTCGTGTTCCCCGAGCAGGACGCCTCGGCGACGCTGGGCGAGCCGGTCCTGGAGGTCGAGGGCATCTCTCGGGCGGGCGAGTTCACCGACGTGACCTTCTCGGTGCGGGCCGGCGAGATCGTCGGGCTCGCCGGCCTCGTCGGGTCCGGCCGCTCCGAGATCCTGGAGACCATCTACGGGGCGCGCAAGGCCGGCGTCGGCAAGGTCACCGTCGACGGCAAGCGCCTGCGCAACGGGTCGGTGGGGTCGGCCGTCGGTGCCGGTGTCGGCCTCGCGCCGGAGGAACGCAAGAGCCAGGGTCTGCTGCTCGACCAGTCCGTCACGCGCAACATCAGCCTGGCCAGCCTGCGCCGGTTCGCCCGGTCCGGTTTCGTCCGGCGCGGTGACGAGCACGCAGCGGCAAAGGAGCAGGCGGAGTCGCTGGACGTCCGGCCCGCGGGGGTCGAGCGACCGGTGCGCACACTCTCCGGCGGCAACCAGCAGAAGGTCGTGCTGGCCCGCTGGCTGCTTCGCGGCTGCCGGGTGCTGCTGCTCGACGAGCCGACCCGCGGTGTCGACGTCGGCGCACGCAGCGAGATCTACGCGTTGGTCCGCCGACTCGCCGACAACGGCGTCGCCGTCGTCGTGGTGTCCAGCGAGGTGCCCGAGGTCCTCGGCCTCGCGGACCGCGTGCTGGTCATCAGCGAGGGGCGGATCCTGCACGAGGGGCCGGCGGCGGCCATTGACGAACACCAGGTCCTCGACCTGGTCATGGAAGGAGCTCCGACGTGAGCGACCGACGAGCACCCAGCGCGGAAGTCCCGCCACCCGACGAGCACGGCCGGGTCGAGGCCGCAGCCGCCGAGACCGAGCACGCCCAGGAGTCGTTGTTCGCCACGGTCATGGGCAGCTCGGTCGGCCGCAACCTCGGGCTGGTCATCGCCCTGCTGATCCTGATCGTGTCGGCATCATCACCGCCGGGGACCGGTTCGCCAGTTTCGACAACATGCTCACGATCCTGCGGTTCGCCTCGGTCATCGGCGTCGTCAGCATCGGGATGACCTTCGTCATCACCGGTGGCGGCATCGACCTCTCGGTGGGTGCGATCGTCGCGCTCTCCTCGGTCTGGTCGACGACCTGTCGCCACGCAGACGATGGCGACCGACTCGCACTGGTCGCTCATGGTCTTCGCGGCCATCGCGGTCGGCATGGGATGTGGGCTGATCAACGGCCTACTGATCGCGTACGGCGGCATCGCACCGTTCATCACCACTCTGGCGATGCTGGCGGCAGCGCGCGGGCTGGCCGAGATCATCGCCGAGCGGCGGACCCAGATCGTCACGGTCCGCGGCTTCACCGACTTCTTCCGCGACGACGTCCTCGGCGTACCGGTACTGGTGATCATCTTTGCGGTCGTGGCGACGATCGGCTGGGTGCTGCTCAACCGCACCACGTTCGGACGACGGACCCTGGCCGTCGGCGGCAACGCCGAGGCCGCCCGGCTGGCCGGAATCGACGTACGCCGGCAGACGGCGATGCTCTACATCCTGCTCGGTCTCGCTTGCGGGATCGCCGCCGTCATGCTCGTCGGGCGCACCACCACCGGCAGCTCGACGCACGGAACGCTTTACGAGCTCGACGCGATCGCCGCCGTTGTCATCGGCGGCACGTTGCTCAGCGGCGGTCGCGGAACGATCGTCGGCACCGTGTTCGGCGTCGTCATCTTCGCCACGCTGACCAACGTCTTCACGCTCAACAACCTCGACTCGTCCACCCAGAACGTCGCGAAGGGCGTGATCATCGTGGCTGCAGTGCTGCTGCAGCAGCACGTGGGACGCAGCCGCGGATCCACCTGACCGATCCCCATTGCGGGCCCAGTCCCTGCCCGAGCCCCATCCAGTCCACGACCCGGCGACAACCGGCCAACCGGCCGGACAACCTGAAGGAGAAGTACATGTCCGTGCGTCCCACCACTCCGCTGAGGCGGATCCTCATGGCCAGCGGTGCCCTGCTGGCGACCACGGCGGTGCTCGTGGGCTGCACCAGCAACGACCCCGAGCCGTCCGCCGACTCCACCGAGACCAGCGACACCAACAACGCCGCCAGCGACAACGACGCCGCCGGCGACACGGTGGTCATCGGTTTCTCCGGCCCGCAGTCCGACCACGGCTGGCTGGCCGCCATCAACTCGTCCGCCAAGGCCGAGGCCGAGAAGTACGAGGACATCGACTTCCGCCAGGCTGAGGGAACCAACGACGCCAACCTGCAGATCAGCCAGATCGAGACCTTCATCAACGACAAGGTCGACGCGATCGTGCTGCTGCCGACCGACGGTGCCGCCCTCACCGACGTCGCGATCAAGGCCATGGAGGCGGGCATCCCGGTCATCAACGTCGACCGCGAGTTCTCCTCGCCGTTCGCGGCCCGCTCCACGGTCCTCGGCGACAACTACGGCATGGGCGTCTCGGCCGGCACGTATGCCTGCCAGCTCAAGGCGGACAAGAACCTGTCGAACCCGGTCATCGCCGAGATCGCCGGCATCGACGCGCTGCCTCTGACGCAGGACCGGTCGAAGGGCTTCGCCGACGCGCTGAAGACGTGCGGCGAGGAGGTCGACAACCGGGTGGCGGCCGAGTTCACCGTCGAGTCCGGCGAGGAGCAGGCGTCCAACCTGCTGCAGGCCGCGCCGAAGATCGACATCATCTGGAACCACGACGACGACCAGGGCGTCGGCGTCAAGGCGGCCTTCGACAACGCCAGCCGTGACGAGTTCTCGTTCATCGGCGGTGCCGGCTCGTGCAACGCGATGGGGTGGATCCAGGACGGCACGATGGAGGCCACCGTGCTCTATCCGCCGACCCAGGCCGCGGACGGAATCAAGCTGGCCCGGTTGATCGCGCAGGGCAAGGGGATGTCCGACCTCGCTCAGGTCGAGGTGCCGAAGCGCGTCGTCCTCAACGCCCCCGTGGTGAACAAGGACAACGTGGAGGAGTACCTCCCGCTCTGCTTCGAGTCCTGACCCTGTACGGACCGGCGAAGGGAAAGCAATGACCGACAGCGCTCCCGCCCTCGGGGTCGGGATGGTCGGGTACGCCTTCATGGGAGCGGTCCACTCGCAGGCCTGGCGCACGGCAGGTCGATTCTTCGACCTGCCGTGCGCCCCGGCGATGACCGTGCTCTGCGGTCGTGATCCGGTGGCCACGGCAGCTGCGGCCGAGCGGATGGGCTGGGCATCGGTGGAGACCGACTGGCGTCGCCTGCTCACGCGGGACGACGTCCAACTGGTCGACATCTGCACTCCGGGCGACACCCATGCCGCGATCGCGATCGCAGCGTTGGAAGCCGGCAAGCACGTGCTGTGCGAGAAACCGTTGGCCAACTCGGTGGAAGAGGCCGAGGCGATGGTCGAGGCCGCCCAGGCAGCCGAGGCGCGAGGCGTCCGATCGATGGTGGCCTTCAACTATCGCCGGGTGCCGGCTATAGCGCTCGCCCGGCGGCTGGTCCAGGACGGCCGGGTCGGCACCGTCCGGCACGTCCGCGCGCAGTACCTGCAGGACTGGATCGTCGACCCGTCGTTCCCGTTGGTGTGGAGGCTGCAGAAGGACCGCGCGGGCTCCGGTGCTCTGGGTGACATCGGAGCGCACATCATCGACGTGGCGCAGTACGTCGTCGGAGCCCCCATCTCCGGCGTGACCGGTCTCACCGAGACGTTCATCCGGCAGCGCCCGCTGCCGGAGGCGTCGTCGGGGCTGGCCGCGTCCGGAGGCTCGGGCACCGGCGAGGTCACTGTCGACGACGCCGCGCTCTTCCTCGCGAGGTTCGCGACAGGGGCGATCGGCTCGTTCGAGGCCACCCGGTTCGCGTCCGGCCGCAAGAACGCGATGCGGCTGGAGATCAACGGGAGCGAAGGCAGCATCGCGTTCGACTTCGAGGCGATGAACGAGCTGCAGTTCCACGACCACAGCGAGGATGCCGAGACCGCGGGTTTCCGGCGGATCCTGGTCACCGAACCCACCCATCCGTACCTCCAGGCCTGGTGGCCACCCGGTCACGGCCTGGGGTACGAGCACACCTTCACCCACGAGGTGGTCGACCTGGTCCAGGCCATCGGCACAGGACAGACTCCGTCCCCGTCGTTCGCCGACGGGCTCCAGGTGCAACGTGTCCTGGCCGCCGTCGAGCGCTCAGCAGCGCACGGCAGCGGCTGGGAGAACGTCGACGACCGGGGCCCGGGGCAACCTGCCGGGCTGAGCGTCGCGCAGCGGCCGGCCTAGCCGCGTTGCAGCAGTCGCCGACAACGCGGCTGCCCTCCGAGCAGGTGGGGGCGCCTCCCCGCATGGGGCGCCCCCACCGCCTTTCGAGTATGCGGATCGCGGACACACCGCGCAGCGAGTAGGAGCATGAGGACATGACGCGACCGATCACCCTGTTCACCGGGCAGTGGGCCGACCTGCCCTTCGCCGAGATGTGCCGCCTCGCCTCGGACTGGGGGTACGACGGCCTCGAGATCGCCTGCTGGGGCGACCACCTCGACGTCGTCGCCGCTGCGGAGGACGACGGCTACGTCCGGGACAAGCTGGACATGTTGGCCAAGCACGACCTGAAGGTCTTCGCGATCTCCAACCACCTCACCGGGCAGGCGGTCTGCGACGACCCGATCGACGAGCGGCACCGCGGCATCCTGTCCGACCGGGTGTGGGGCGACGGCGATCCCGAGGGAGTCCGGCAACGCGCTGCCGAGGAGATGAAGACGACGGCGCGCGCGGCCAAGCGGCTCGGCGTCGACACCGTCGTCGGGTTCACCGGCTCGAAGATCTGGAAGACCGTGGCGATGTTCCCGCCGGTTCCCACCTCCATGATCGAGGCCGGTTACCAGGACTTCGCCGATCGATGGAACCCGATCCTCGACGTGTTCGACGAGCAGGGTGTCCGGTTCGCGCACGAAGTGCACCCCAGCGAGATCGCCTACGACTACTGGACCACGGTGCGCGCGATGGAGGCGGTCGACCACCGACCGGCGTTCGGGCTCAACTGGGACCCCAGCCACTTCGTCTGGCAGGACCTCGACCCGGTCGGCTTCCTCTGGGACTTCAAGGACCGGATCTACCACGTCGACTGCAAGGACGCGAAGCGTCAGGTGGGCAACGGCCGCAACGGCCGGATGGGGTCGCACCTGGCCTGGGCCGACCCGCGGCGCGGCTGGGACTTCGTCTCCACCGGGCACGGCGACGTGCCGTGGGAGGCCTGCTTCCGGATGCTCAACACCATCGGCTACCAGGGCCCGATCTCGATCGAGTGGGAGGACGCCGGGATGGACCGCCTGCTCGGTGCTCCCGAGGCGCTGGAGTTCGTCCGGCGGCTGGCCTTCGACCCGCCGGCCGCCGCCTTCGACGCCGCCTTCACGAGCAGCTGACCGACTTTGTCGGTGCACGGCAAAACTTTTGAGATTTCTCGCCGAAAGGCCTTTCCAACTCCGATACAAGCCATTAACGTCCGAGCAACTCGACCGTGATGCGGGCACGGACAATCCGGTCGATGTGCTCTCCCGAGGGAGTGCACCAGGAGGCTTTGATGGCTTCGAACCACCACCTCAGCCGTCGGACGATGCTCCGGCTCGGTGTCGGCGGCGCCGCCGCCGTCGCCCTGGCTCCTCTGGGCCCGGTCAGCGCCTTCGCGGTACCCAAGCCGGGCACCGCGAACGGGCGGCTGATCCCCAAGGAGCGGGTCGGCACGATCACCTACACCCAGCGCGACGTCCCGGGGCGGCTGGGCATCGCCAGCGGGTCGCCGACCATGGGCTGGCTGGGCGGGGCCAACTTCCCGGCCGACCCGACCGACCTGGGCCCGCTGGTGCCGCTGCCCGGCGGCTGGAAGGAGCTCTTCGAGTACTTCGCCAAGGTCGGCATCGAGCAGGTCGAGTTCGCCGGCTACGGGCAGAACGCGAACAACCCCGGCGGAGCGGCGCCCAACCCGGTCGTGGGAGGCGCGGTCACGGCCGCGTCCGCCGCGGCGTACCTCGCCTACGCACGCACCCTGCGCGGCTTCCTGGACGACAACGGCCTGGAGGCGATCGGCAACCACGGCTTCATCCCGGGCACCTGGGACGGACCGAGCAGCGCCGGCGCCACGATGACCCAGCTGGACCGCGACCGGTTCAACGTCGAGCTCGAGTTCGGGGCGATCCTGGGCACGCCCTACCTGGGGACGGGCAGCGACCCGACCAGTGCCAACAACAGGAACGTCGAGGCATGGACAATCGCGGGCGAGAAGTGGACGGCGCTCAACGAGATCAGCGTCAACCAGTTCGGCATCCACATGTACACGCACAACCATTCCCCCGCGTACAACTTCCTGCAGGACGGGCCGCTCGTGACCGTGACCCAGGACCGCGTCACCGGTGCCCCGATCGCGCCGACGCAGGTGCGAGCGGAGTCGGGCAAGCGACTCATGCAGCACTACCTGGACGTCACCGACCCCAACTTGGTCGTCGTCGAGATGGACATCTACTGGGCTCACGTGGCCCAGCACCAGCACCGCTGGCGGTACGACGTCAACGGGCAGCGCGTCGAGGACATCTTCGACCCGCTGGAGACGGTGGCGAAGCAGACGCATCGGTACCCGCTGTACCACGCCAAGGACGGCGACCGCACGTCCGATCCACTTGGCGTGGGCAACGGATACACCATGGTCCCGTTCGGTGACCCCACCGCCGACATCGACTACGCCACGTTCCTCCGCGGCCAGGGCGCCAAGGGCTCGCACAACCCGAACTACGAGCAGGACAACGCCCCCGGCGGAGCTGCCGACCCGGGCCGCTCCCTGCGCTTCACGGCCATCAGCGCAGCCAACATGAACGGGCTGCGCGGCTAGGCACCGACGACCCCCCACCAGCGGCGCCCTCGACCTCTCGGCCGGGGGCGCCGTTGCTGTGCGCGCCTGCGCTGTCGGCGCGCGCGACGCTGTCACCCTGACACCCATGACGTCGCCGTCCCGGCCCGAGTGCGGCACCCGGTGACCCGGGGCGCCGCGAAGCGGGAGCACCCGGGAGAGTCCCGGTACGCCGCGGCGGCGGCTGTCGTGGCCGCAGTGGTGCTGTACGCCGCGCTGCCGAGCGCGCTGGTCTTCGGTCCGCGCTACCTGATCCCGGCGTTGGAGGTAGTCCTGCTGGTGCCGCTGCTGGTGGGCAACCCGCGCCGGATGACTCGCGAGACGCGGCAGCTCCGCACCGTCTCGATCGGCCTGCTCCTGATCATCGCCGCTGCCAACACCGTCGCGCTGGTCCTGCTCGTCGACATGCTGGTGAACGGCTCGGCCAAGAACGGCGGTGCCCTGCTGATCGGCGCCGCTCAGGTCTGGCTGACGAACGTCATCGTGTTCGCTCTGGCCTACTGGGAGATCGACCGGGGCGGGCCGGTGCTGCGCACCCGGGAGCCGCGCTCGCAGCTGCCGCCGGCCGACTTCAGGTTCCCGCAGGACGAGGACGAGGACGCGATCGACGAGGTCGCCAGAAGGTCGGCCGCCCAGTCGGACTGGTCGCCGGCCTTCCTGGACTACTTCTACGTGTCGGTGACCAACTCCTCGGCGTTCAGCCCGACCGACACGATGCCGCTTTCGCACCGTGCCAAGATGCTGATGGCGACCGAGTCGGTGTCGGCGCTGATGCTGTCGGTCATCGTGATCGCTCGCGGCGTCAGCCTGCTCCAGTAGGGCCTGAGTTCCGCAGTGCGCGTGGCCCAGAGAGCATTGCGGGAGTCGGCTGAGCAGAGGAGAGGTACACGGTGGCGAACGAGGACCGGTTGGTCGAGGCGGAGGCACGCCCGGAGCCGGCGGGCCACAGGCGCGCCGCGGCGCCGCGGCATCAACTGGCGGCGGGTCCTGCTGCCGGCCGTCGTGCTGCTGGTCGCCTTCTTCGTCGTGGCGCCGGTCGCGGGCACGCTGTCGGGGAAGCTGAGCAGCGTCACCGAGAACGACCAGGCAGCGTTCCTGCCCGACTCGGCCGAGTCGACGAGATCGCTGGAGCTGGAGACCCGGTTCGCCGGTGACCAGGACATCCCCGCGCTGATCGTCTGGGAACGCCGCAGCGGCGGGCTCAGCGACGCCGATCTGACTGCCATCGGCGAGGCACGGGACCGGCTCGCCGAGGTCGAGGGCGTCGCCGGGGAGCCGTCTCCGCCGATCCCCAGCGCGGACGGCGAAGCGGTGCAGGTCGTCCTCCCGCTCCCGGGTGACAACTCGGCGTTCGAGACCCTCCCCGGCATCGTCGAGGACGTCGCCGACGCCGCGGCCGTCGACGGCCTGCCGAGCTACGTCACCGGACCGGGTGGACAGTTCGCCGACTTCGCGGCCGCGTTCGAGGGCATCGACGGCAAGCTGCTGTTCACCACGGTCGGCGTGATCCTGGTGATCCTGCTGCTCATCTACCGCAGCCCGGTCTTCCTGCCGGTCCTGATGGCGGCCGGTATGGCGCTGGTGCTGGCCCAGGCCGTGGTCTACCTGGTCGCCAAGGCCGGGGCCCTCACCGTCGACGGGCAGAGCCAGGGCATCCTCTCGGTGCTCGTGCTCGGCGCCAGCACCGACTACGCCCTGCTGCTGATCAGCCGGTTCAAGGAGGAGCTGCACCGCGAGGACTCCTGGGCGACTGCCATGAAGGGCGCCTTGCGTGGCGCGGTTCCCCCGGTGGTCGCGTCCGGCGCCACCGTCATCCTCGGCCTGCTCTGCCTGCTGCTGTCCGACCTCAACAGCAACAAGTCGCTGGGCCCGGTGGGCGCCATCGGCATCGCCTGCGCCGTCGTCTCGATGCTGGTGTTCCTCCCGGCGCTGCTGATGCTGTTCGGCCGCTACTGGTTCTTCCCCTTCGTGCCGCGGCACGACGATGTGGTCGACCACGAACGGGGGATCTGGGGCCGGGTCGCCTCCCTGGTCGGCCGCCGGCCCCGCGCGGTCTGGCTGGCAACTGCTCTGGCCCTCACCGGCGCTGCGCTGTTCACCACCCAGCTCGACGCCGACGGGCTCACCACGGCGGAGCAGTTCACCACCGACGTCGACTCCGTGAAGGGGCAGAAGGTGCTGGCGCGGCACTACCCGGCGGGATCGGGGGTGCCGGTGAGCGTGATCGGTGACGAGGCCGACGCGGACCGGCTGCTCAACTGGTGCGCGGCGTCGGACGGCGTTGCCGACGCGCAGCTGGTCACCGATGCCCCGCCGACTGCAGCCGGGTCAGCCGCACCGACCGACGCGCCGGGGCCGCCCAAGGTGGTCGACGGCAAGGTGCAGGTCCAGGCTGTGCTCACCTCGGCGTCGGACAGTCCGCAGGCCGAGGACGCAGTGCTGCACCTGAGATCCGCCGTCGACGAGGTCGGCACCGACGTGCTGGTCGGCGGCGGCACCGCCGTGGTCTACGACATCAAGGTGGAGTCGGCCCGGGACAACCGGGTGATCATCCCGGCCATCCTCGTCGTGATCTTCCTGGTGCTCGCGCTGCTCCTGCGAGCCGTCGTCGCGCCGCTGCTGCTGGTGGCGACGGTGGTGCTCTCGTTCTTCGCCACCCTGGGCGTGTGCGCGCTGGTGTTCACCCACGTCTTCGGCTTTGCCGGAGCCGACCCGTCGTTCCCGCTGTTCGCGTTCGTCTTCCTGGTGGCCCTGGGCATCGACTACAACATCTTCCTGATGACGCGAGTACGCGAGGAGGCGAAGCTGCACGGCACCCGGCGCGGGACGCTCAAGGGCCTCGCGGTCACCGGCGGGGTCATCACGTCGGCCGGCGTCGTCCTCGCCGCCACCTTCTCTGCGCTGGGTGTGCTGCCGCTGGTGCCGTTCGCCGAGCTGGGCTTCGCCGTGGCGTTCGGCGTGCTGCTCGACACCCTGATCGTCCGCTCGCTGCTGGTGCCGGCTCTGGTGCACGAGCTCGACGACAGGGTCTGGTGGCCGGTCGGGCTACGCGGGCGTCATTCCGTCGGCTGAGGCCGGGCGGGTGTGGATGCTGACGGCGTACCCGCCGCCGTCGTAGGGCTGGCCGTCCCAGGTGGCCAGCCGGCGGACCGGCACCAGGCCGGCGTCGACGCACCACGCGTCGTAGTCGGCGAGGTCGAGCAGCGCGGCGGCCGGCGGCAGGTGCGCGCGGTCCAGCCCGAAGCCGGCCACGAGCAAGCCGCCGGGTCGCACGTGCCTGGCGACCTGCCCGACCACGGTCGGCTCGGTGCCGGGTGCGACCAGCGGCACGACGTTCCCGGCGAGCACCACGAGGTCGTACGGCGGGTGCCCGGCCGCCAGCAGGTCGAGCGTGCCGAGGTCGGCCTCGACCCAGGCCAGGTCGGGTGCCCGCTCCCGGGCCACCGACAGCATGGAGGAGTCGACGTCGGCACCCGTGCACTCGTAACCGAGCTCGGCCAGCCGGATCGCGACGCGTCCGGTGCCGCAGCCGGCGTCGAGCACCCGGGATCCGGGAGGCACCAGCGCTGAGCACAGCGTGGCCTCACCATGGACGTCGGCGCCGCTGGCCGCGAGGGCATCGAACCGGGCCGCGTAGTCGCGTCCGCCGCCCCCGCCCGTGGCGTCGGTCCAGCGGGTCACGAGATGCTCCTTCCATGGCCTTCTCGACCTCGACCGATCTGCGGGCGGAGTTCGCCCGCCGGCTGTCGGTCATGTACGGCGGTGAGGTGCCGGCGTACACCACGCTGGTCGAGGTCGCCCAGCAGGTCAACCGTGAGGTCCTGGACCGCGAGGGTAGTGCTGCCGAGCGCCTCGGCAGCATCGACCGGGTGACCGCGGAGCGGCACGGCGCGATCCGGGTCGGCAGTCCCCGCGAGCTCGCGCAGGTCGGGCGGCTCTTCGCCGCGATGGGCATGGCGCCGGTGGGGTTCTATGACCTGCGGGACGCCGATCCCACGCCGCTGCCGATCGTGTCGACGGCGTTCCGGCCGGTCGAGCGCGCCGAGCTGGCGCGCAACCCGTTCCGGGTGTTCACCTCGGTGCTGGTGCCCGAGGACCGACGGTTCTTCGACGCCGACCTGCAGGCGCGGGTGCAGCGTTTCGTCGACCAGCGGTCCCTGTTCCCGCCGGAGCTGCTCGAGCTGGCCGACGGTGCCGCGGCCGACGGAGGTCTCGCCGGCGACCGGGCCGACCGGTTCGTCGACCTGGCGACCGCGGCCTTCGCGCTGTCCTCCGAACCGATCGACCGGGCCTGGTACGACGAGCTGTCCGCGGTCTCCGGCGTGGCCGCCGACATCGCCGGTGTCGCGAGCACGCACGTCAACCACCTGACCCCGAGGGTGCTCGACATCGACCTGCTCTACCGGCGGATGCAGCAGCGTGGAGTCGAGATGATCGACGAGATCCAGGGGCCGCCGCGGTGGGACGGGCCGGACGTGCTGCTGCGCCAGACGTCGTTCCGGGCCCTCGCCGAGCCGCGGCTGATGCGCGAGACCGACGGCCGGGTCGCCCCGGGAGAGCTGCGGGTGCGGTTCGGCGAGGTCGAGGCGCGCGGCATCGCCCTCACGCCGGCCGGACGTGACGTGGTCGACCAGCTGCCTCCCGACCCGGCGGCCTGGTCCGCCGCGATGCCGGGCACCGAGCGGGAGCTGGCGCGGGCCGGGCTGGCGTGGTTCACGGCCGCGGTGGCGGCAGGGGCGCCTGCGCTGGCCCGGGCCGGCCGCCGCGCACCGGATGGCGCCGATGACCTGGTCGACGGCGGCTGGGTCGGTCTCGAGCCGGTCGTCTACGAGGACTTCCTGCCCCGTTCCGCTGCCGGCATCTTCCACTCCAACCTGACCGACGACGGCAGCGCCGACGCGAGCATGGCCGGTGTCGAGCGGGACGTCGAGTGGCTGGCCGGGGCACTCGGCCGTGACGTGAACGACCCGATGCGGCTCTACGGAGACCAGGTCGACGAGTCGTGGTCGCAGGTGCGCGCGGCGCTCGGGACGATGCCATGACCCTCGACGTCCGGTCGCTCGCGGCCGAGCTGCCCGAGGGAGCGGTGCTGGGGCCGGACGACGACCTGTCGGCGTACGAGCAGCCGTGGCGGGGTGCCCGCGGCCGGGCCGCTTTCGTGGCGCGGCCGGCCGACCTGGGCCAGGTGCGGGCCGTCGTGCGGTGGGTGGTGCAGCACCGGGTGCCGCTGGTGGCGCAGGGGGCGAACACCGGGCTGGTGGGCGCGTCGGTGCCCGGCACCGGTGGTTCGGTGGGCGTGCTGAGCACCGAGCGGCTGGTGTCGCCGCTGGAGGTGCACGTCGACGACCGGGCGGTGACCGCAGGCGCGGGAGTGCTGCTGTCCGGGGTGGCCGCGGCCGTCACGCCGCACCGGCTGGAGCTCCCGGTCGACCTGTCGGCCGACGCGAGCGTGGGCGGGGTGGTCGCCACCAACGCGGGTGGCTGCCGGGTGCTGCGGCACGGCGACGTCCGGCGCCGGCTGCTCGGCGTCCAGGTGGTGCTGGCCGACGACGACGCGACCGTCCTCGGCGACCTGCGGCCGCTGCGCAAGAAGAACGACTCGCTGCGGCTCACCGACATCATGGTCGGATCGGCGGGGCTGCTCGGTGTGGTGACCGCGGCCACGCTGGAGCTCGAGCACCGGCCGGCCGAGCGGGCAACGGCACTGCTGCTGCCCCGTGGTGCCCTGCTCGAGGTGGTGTCGGCCCTGGAACGGGTGCTCGGACCGCGGCTCGGTGCGCTCGAGCTGCTGTCCGGGGAGGCGCTGCGGCTGACGGTCCAGCACGTCGAGGCGGTGAGCGACCCGTTCCCCGGTCGGGAGCCGGAGCTGGCGCTGCTGGTGGAGGCCGAGGGCGACGGCGCGCGCGACGCGTTGCTCGCTGCGCTGGACTCGCTCGGCGACCTGGTCGACGACGCCGCGGTGCTGCCGGTCGAGCGGGCGTGGGGGCTGCGGCACGGCGTGAGCGAGGCGCTGGCACGGGCCGGAACGCGTGCTGGGGATGGACGTCTCGCTGCCGCGGGCTGCCCTGGTCGCTGCCCGGGCCGAGGCGGCCGACGTCGTACGCCGGCAGGTGCCCGGTGCGGTGCTCGCCGACTTCGGCCACGTCGGCGACGGCGGCCTGCACCTCAACGTCGTGCTGCCCCCCGACCACGACCCGGCCGCGGCGTCCTCCGTTGCGCGCGACGGTGTACGCGCTGGTCGAACGGCACGGCGGGTCGTTCTCCGCCGAGCACGGACTGGGCCCGGCGAACATCGCCTGGTGGGCGGCGCACGAGCCGCCCGCCGCCCGCGCGACCCTGGCCGCCGTCAAGCGGGTGCTGGACCCGTACGGTCTGCTCGGGACCGAAGCGCTGCGCGAGGCGCTGGCGACGAAGGAGAGCTGAGATGAGCACGACCACGCTGCCCGACGCGGACGACCTGCGCGACCTGGCCCGCAAGGCGCTGGGACGCTGCGGCGTCGACGTGGCTTCGCTGCGGGGGGACGCCGGCTCGCGGACCCCGGTGACCGGCGCGGACCTGCTGCCGGTCCCTTGGTCGAGCACCGACGACGTGGACCGGGCGGTCTCGGTCGCTCACGAGGCGTTCCTGACCTGGCGGGTCACGCCGGCGCCGGTGCGCGGCGCCCTGGTCAAGCGGCTCGGCGAGCTGCTGCGGGAGAACCTCGACGACCTGGCCGACCTGGTGTCGCTGGAGGTCGGCAAGATCCGCTCGGAGGCGCGCGGTGAGGTGCAGGAGATGGTCGACATCTGCGACTTCGCGGTCGGCCTGTCCCGGCAGCTCTACGGCCGGACGATGCCGTCGGAGCGGCCCGGTCACCGGCTGATGGAGACCTGGCACCCCCTCGGTGTCGTGGGCGTCATCAGCGCGTTCAACTTCCCGGTGGCGGTGTGGTCGTGGAACACCGCGGTCGCGCTGGTCTGCGGCGACACGGTGGTGTGGAAGCCCTCCGAGCTCACCCCGCTCACCGCGCTCGCCTGCACCGCGCTGCTGGACCGGGCCGCGGCCGATGTGGGGGCGCCGGAGGGGCTGGGTCAGCTCGCCCTCGGTGACGCTGCCGTAGCGGAACGGCTGGTCGACAACACCCTCGTGCCGCTGGTGAGCGCGACGGGTTCGGTGCGGATGGGGCGCGCGGTGGGACCACGGGTCGCGGCCAGGTTCGGCACCAGCCTGCTCGAGCTCGGCGGCAACAACGCGACCGTCGTGACCCCTTCGGCCGACCTCGACCTGGCGGTGCGCGGCATCGTGTTCGCGGCGGCCGGCACCGCCGGCCAGCGCTGCACGTCGCTGCGCCGGATGATCGTGCACGAGAGCGTGGCCGACCCGCTGCTGGACAAGGTGGTCGCCGCGTACCGCCGGCTGCCGGTGGGCAACCCGTTCGAGCCGGGGACCCTCGTCGGGCCGCTGGTCAACGAGAAGGCCTACTCCGCGCTGCAGTCGGCACTCGACGACGTACGAGCCGACGGCGGCGAGGTCCTGGTGGGTGGTGACCGGCAGCTGGCCGATGCAGCTCCCGACGCCTACTACGTGGCCCCGTCGGTGGCCCGGGCCGCCCGGCAGGGCGACGTCGTACGCCGGGAGACGTTCGCTCCCTTGCTGCACGTGCTGACCTACAGCGACCTCGACGAGGCCATCGCGCTGCAGAACGGCGTGCCGCAGGGGCTGTCGTCCTCGATCTTCACCTCGGACCAGGCGGAGGCCGAGCGGTTCATGGCGGCGGACGGCGCCGACTGCGGCATCGTCAACGTGAACATCGGGACGTCAGGAGCCGAGATCGGCGGCGCGTTCGGTGGGCAGAAGGAGACCGGCGGCGGGCGCGAGTCCGGCTCGGACTCCTGGAAGGCCTACATGCGGCGCGCGACCAACACCATCAACTACAGCGGCGAGCTACCGCTGGCCCAGGGTGTCGACTTCACGGTCTGAGCGGCCCGCGCCGGCGGGCGGCGCTCAGACGTCGTACTCGTCGGGCAGGCGCATGGCCGGGCCGCCGACCTGCAGGCCGAGCGGCTCGGCGCGTCCCGCCGGCTCCTCCCACTCCTCCTGACGGCCGAGGGCGGTGAGGTCGAGGTAGTGGTAGCCGTTGTGGAACTCCTCGATCCCGCGCCCGTACGTCGAGTAGGTGTGGAAGACCTCGCCGTCCACCTGCAGGAACGCGCTGATGCCCGGCAGCTCGGAGTCGTTCATGTCCTCGGTCCACGGCCCGCCCGTCCACGGCGTCCCCGCCTCGGCGAGCTCGGCCTCGGTGCGGAAGTGGAGCAGCACCGGGGCGACCCGGTCGTCGAGGGTCGCGTGGAAGTCGTAGTTGAAGTCGCTGCCGTACGACGAGTACCAGGGGAACTGCCCAGCCCATCCGCTCCCGGAACGCGGCGAGCTTGGGGTAGGGCGCCCGTGACACCGCGACGAGCGTGGTGTTGCGCACGTGCAGCTGCCGCAGCCGGCCGATCCCGTCGGCGGCCGATGAGCAGCTCGAGCATCCCTCGTCCCAGTCCGGCCGAACATGAAGTGGTGCATCACCAGCTGCGGCCGGCCGTCGAACAGGTCGAGCAGGCTCACCGTCCCGTCCGGCCCCTCGAACGTGTACGGCTTGTCGATGCGGACCATGGGCAAGCGACGGCGGTCGGCGTTGAGCCGGTCCCGAGCCCGGGTCAGCTCCTTCTCCTTCGTGAGCAGGTCCTTGCGCGCCGCGAGCCACTCCTCGCGCGACACCACCTCGGGCAGGTTCCCCATCGTGGTCATCTCGTTCCTCCCGTTGCGCTCGGTGTCGGCAACCTACCGAGAGGCTTCCGCCGCGGGCATGGCGTTTGTAGGCGTGGGGCGCTGGCGCTGCGGCTGAGTCGGGGGCTACGGTCCGCGTCCATGGACATGCTGAAGGGCGAACAGATCGCCGCGGCCGACCTGACCGACTGGCGCAAGCTGGCCCAAGGACTGCATGCCCGCTACCTGGTGGACGACTTCGGCACCGGTGCACGGTTCGTCACCGCGGTGGGCGAGGCGGGCGACGCGATCGGGCACCACCCGAGCGTGTCGATCGGCAACGGCTACGTCGACCTTAAGCTGAGCAGCGACGACGCCATCTACCGCGACGACGAGGGCACCGAGTACGTCATCGAGTGGGTGACCCAGCAGGACGTCGACCTCGCGCGACGGATCACCCAGATCGCTGCCGACAACGAGATCGACGCAGATCCCGCCTCGGTCAGCGTCGTCGAGCTCGGGCTCGACACGGCGCAGTCCGCGGCCATCGCCCCCATGTGGGCCGCCCTGCTGACCGGGAACGCCGAGGCCCAGGGCCACGGGACCCCTGGCGACGAGATCCGGGACGCCACGGGTCGGGTGCCGAACCTGTGGTTCGGGGACGCCGACGACCACGAGAGCCCGCGCCAGCGGTTCCACATCGAGGTCTACGTGGCGCCCGAAGTGGCCGCGCACAGGATCGCCGCCGCCCTAGCCGCGGGTGGGAAGGTCGTCGATGACAGCGACGCACCCTCGCTCACCGTGATCGCAGACCAGGACGGCAACAAGGGAGTCGTGTGCGTCGACGTGTCCGCCGCGAAGAACGATCGAACCGTCGCCTGAGGCTGTCAGGGCCCCTGACCGTCACGTGTGTGCTCGTACGTGACTCGCTTGCCGTTCGTCTCGGCGTACGCGATCTCCGAGGCGGTGGACGGCCCCACGTATCCGTCCGGGTTCACGACGTGGATGCGGTCGGACATGTCGATCTTCCGCCGGTGGAGCGACCCCAGCAGGTCTGCCGGGAGGAGCGGTTCGCGTTGGTCCGCGACCGGCAGTGCTGGGAGCAGCACCACGCATCCCTCGAGCGACAGCCGCCGGTGCGCTGCAAGGTGCTCCGCCGCAAACCGCACGGAGCCGCAGAGTGTGACGACTTCGGCCTTGTCCACTGGACGCACACTAGCCAGCAGCCGGTTGTGCCGGATGTCGCGCGGACCATCGATCCGGCCGCGGCCGCTTCCCGAACGCATCACGTCAAGGGTGGGTCGGTGCTCTTGGTGTAGGTCTTGCCCAGGGGGCTGGTCCAGGTCTTGACCCCGGTGTCGGGGTCGTAGCTGAGTTTCCAGAGGCCGTGGGTCTTGGCGTTGTGGTGCTGGCGGCACAGTGGGCCGAGGTTGACCCGGATGGTCTGGCCGTGGTGGGCGAAGGTGACGACGTGGTCGCAGTCGCATTGTTGGGCGGGCCGGTTGCAGCCGGGGAACCCGCAGGTCCGGTCGCGGGCGGCGATGAAGGCGCGCATCTTGTCGGAGGGCCGGTAGGTCTTCGCGCCGCGGTCCAGGAGCTGGCCGGTGTGCGGGTCGGTGGTCCACCGGATCCAGTCCCGTCGGCGGCCATCTCCCGGGCCAGTGGTGCGGGGATGGGGCCGTAGCCGGGGATCTCGCCGGGGTGCTCGGCCAGCCCGAGGGCGGTGGGCAGGTCGATGACGACGGCGGCGGTCTGCGCGCCCCCGCAGGTGCATTTCGGCAGCCGCCCAGTGCCCCCGTTTGCGGGTTCGTGGTCGCCGAGGATGGCGTCGACCAGGGCGTCGACCCGCAGCGCGTCCAGGCCGGGGTCGTCGCCGGCGCCGGCCCGCAGCAGCGCCTGGGTGGCCTTGGCGCGGGTGGTCAGGGTGTCCCACACGTCGTTGGCGACCCCGGCGGGCATGGTCAGCCAGAACGACTGCATGCCGTCGGGCTGCGGCATCGCCTCGATGGTCCGGGCGGCGACCGCGGTGCGGTGCCGGTCGGCTACTGACTGCGGGTCCACAGACAGGACAGCTCGCCGCACGGTTCGCTTGAACTCGCTCAGGGTCTGGTCCGGCGCGCGGCCCAGTGCCCGGGTAGCCACCCGGGCGGCCTGCCATCGGGCAGGTCGCGCCACCGCGCCGGCCAGGTGCGCGGCCTGCAGGTAGGACATCTCGCCGTCGCGCAGGGCGGACCAGCGACGTCGGGTAGCCGGTCGCGCAGTCGAGGGCGACCATCCGTCCGCTCACCGGCCGTGCCCGGGCGAGCAGCCGCAGCGCCGCCGCCGATCTCGAACCGGGCCCTCCTCGCCGCCGGCCGGCCCCCGGCACCGCCTCGGTCGCCTCGATCGACCGCGGCCAGCGCTGCCTGCTTGCGGCCGGCGACCATCGCCTCCACCCGCTCCCAGGCCCGGATCAGATCCACCCGGTCATCAGAATTCAGCGAGTACGGGTCGACCCGGGACAGCCAGCCGACCGCCGCTAGGTCGGCCGGGCCATCAGCGACCAGGCGCACCATCTCCGCGCCCAGACCGACCTCGACCACCGAATGCATACGACGAACCTATGCAGACGGGTCGGACACAACCCCCCTACCGGAAACCCTTTGTCCACAAGCGGAATGCCGGGTGCCACGAGCCATAGCGACATGGACCGTTCGGCCTGCTCCCACGCTAGAACAGCAACAACGATCTTGCGGTAACGGCGCTGTCACGAGTCGACATCGGTTGGCTTTCGCGTGATCCACCTACCGCCATTCGGCGCTACCTTTCGGGCACCCGACCGGGAGGGAAGTGTCGATGATGCGCACGACCAGAACGGCACGGGGGCTGGCCGCTGTGGCTGCCCTGGCTCTGACACTCGCCGCCTGCGGTGGCGGCAGCGACGACGGCGGCCGAGGAGGTGACGGCGCCGCCGACGGACCCGTCAACGGCGGCACCCTGACCTTCCTGACTCTGCAGGACCAGCTGCAGCACCTCGACCCGCAGCGCAACTACACCGGTGAGGACCTGGCGTTCGCCAACGGCTACCTGCAGCGCACCCTCACGGCGTACAAGTACAGCCCGGACGGCGAGGAGTCCACCGGCCTCGTCCCGGACCTCGCGACCGACACGGGTACGTCGTCGGAAGACGCCAAGACCTGGACGTTCACCCTCAAGGACGGCGTGACCTTCGAGGACGGCGCGCCGATCACCTGCGACGGACATGAAGTACGGCGTCTCCCGGACCTTCGCGACCGACGTCATCACCGACGGCCCCACCTACGCGATCTCGCTGCTCGACATCCCCACCGACAAGGACGGCAACTCGGTCTACAAGGGTCCTTACGTGACGAAGGACAACGATCAGGCGGCCTTCGACAGGGCGGTCGAGTGCACCGACGACAAGACCGTGGTCTTCCACCTGAACCAGCCGGTCGGTGACTTCAACTACACCGTCACACTGCTGGCCTTCAGCCCGGTGCCGAAGTCGGCGGACACCGGCGAGAAGTACGACGACAAGCCGGTGTCCAGCGGCCCGTACAAGATCGAGTCGTACGAGAAGGGCAGCCAGCTGGTGCTGATCCGCAACGACAACTGGAACCGTGAGACCGATGACTACCGGCCGGCGCACCCGGACCAGATCGTCGTGAAGTTCGGCCTCGACACGACCGTGATCGACCAGCGCCTCATCCAGGACGCCGGCGACGACCAGCGCGCGTTGACCGAGGGCGACCCGCTTGATCCGAGCAACCTCGCCACGGTGTTCAAGGACGACCGCTTCGCCGACCGGCGTACCAACGAGCTCGACCCCTACGTGCGCTACATCGCCATCAACACCACCAAGGTGCCCGACCTCGAGCACCGCAAGGCGATCGCGCTCGCCATGGACCGGGCACAGCTGCGCACCGTGGCCGGCGGCCAGTTCGCCGGCGACCTCGGCGACGGCGTCGTCAAGCCGAACCTGCCGAGCGACTACGCGCCGTCCGGGATGTTCAGCGGTCTGCTCGGCCAGGAGGTGCCCGACACCGGCGACCCCGATGCGGCGCAAGCAGCTGATCGCCGACTCCGGCAAGCCGGTGCCGACCCTGCGCTACGACTACCCGCAGACGACCGTCAACGACAAGCAGGCGGCCTCGCTCGTCGGGCTCGCTGGCGAGGGCCGGGATCAAGGTGACGCCCAACCCGATCGAGGCCGGGCAGTTCTACGGCATCGTGCTCGACCCGGCGAAGGAGGGGCACCTGGTGTGGGCCAGCTGGGGTCCGGACTGGTCGAACGCCTCGACGGTGATCCCGGAGCTGTTCACCCCCAACGGCGGGTTCAACCTCTCCCAGGTCGACGACAAGGACTTCAACGAGAAGTCGGCGCAGGCCAAGGCCTCGACCGACCGGCAGGCGCAGGCCGAGCTCTGGAAGCAGCTCAACAAGGAGGCGATGGAGAAGGTCTGGGTCGTCCCGACCCGGTTCGGCCGCGACCAGCGGCTGGCCGGCTCCAAGGTCGGGTCGGCCTCGGGCAAGGACGGTCGCGTCTACCTGTGGGCGCCGTTCGGGTCGTGGCCGTACGGCGACCTGTTCGTCCGCCCGTAAGGGCGCTCTGCCCCTTCTCGCTCACCAGGGGCCGGTCGTCAGCGAGCCGCTGCCTTGGGGCGGCGGCTCGGTGACCAGCCCCTTCACGACATCGCGCAAGGAGTTCAGGTCGTCCTGGAGGTCGCCGGCCGGGTCGACGCCGTGGCGGGCCAGCATCCTCTGCACCTGACGGTCGGCGGCAGCCGAGGCCCGCAACACGTCCTTCGCGGCGGCGGTCGTCCGCAGCAGGTGCGAGCGGCCGTCCTCCGGGTTCGGCAGCCGCTCGACCAGCCCCGCGGCCACCAGCTCGTTGACCCGGTTGCGCAGGGTCGTCGACGGCACGCCCATGACGGCCTGCAGGTCCGAGGGTGTCACCGGCTGGTGCCGGTGGATCACGGTGAGCGTGCCGCTCTGGAACGGCGCGACGCCGCGCTTGTGCAGCTCCTGGTCGAACAGCTGGCTCACCCAGGCGTTGGTGATGGCGATGTTCAGCGTGAAGGGGAGCGCTGCCGCCCGGCGGGACATGGCGCAGATGTTACGGGTCGATAACGCTAGCGCTCCAGCAGCACCGAGATGCCCTGACCGACCCCGATGCACATCGTCGCGACTGCCCGGCGGGCATCGCGATGTCCGAGCTCGACGGCCGCGGTGAGCGCGAGCCGGGCCCCGCTCATCCCGAGCGGGTGGCCGAGCGCGATCGCGCCACCGTTCGGGTTGACGTGCTCGGCGTCGTCGGGCAGGCCGAGCTCACGGAGCACGGCCAGCGCCTGGGCGGCGAACGCCTCGTTGAGCTCGACGACGTCGATGTCGCCGACACCGAGCCCGGCCCGGTCGAGCAGCTTGCGGGTCGCTGGTGCCGGACCCAGGCCCATCACCCGTGGCGGTACGCCGGCCGTCGCGGCCCCGGTGATCCGAGCCAGCGGCGTCAGCCCGTAGCGCGTGACCGCCCGCTCCGAGGCCACCAGCAGGGCGGCCGCGCCGTCGTTGACGCCCGAGGAGTTCCCCGCCGTGACGGTGCCGCCGGACCGGAACGCCGGCCGCAGCCCGGCCAACGACTCGAGGGTCGTCGGCCGGGGGTGCTCGTCGACCGACACCACCGCGGGGTCGCCGCGGCGGGCCGGCACGGTGACCGGGACGATCTCCTCGGCGAGCCGACCGGCAGCCGTCGCCTTCGCAGTGCGCTCCTGGGACCGGAGCGCGAAGGCGTCCTGGTCGGACCGAGACACCGAGCGCTCGGCGGCGACGTTCTCCGCCGTCTCGCCCATCGCGTCGATGCCGTAGCGCCGCTCCATCTCGGGGTTCACGAACCGCCACCCCAGCGTGCTGTCGTGCACCGCCACCGACCGGTCGTACGCCGAGGTCGCCTTGGCCATCACGAACGGCGCCCGACTCATGCTCTCGACGCCGCCGGCCACCACGAGGTCGGCCTCACCCGCACGCACCGACCGTGCGGCGATCGCCACGGCGTCCGCACCGGACCCGCACAGCCGGTTGACCGTCGTGCCGGACACCGTCTCCGGCAGCCCGGCCAGCAGCAGCGCCATCCGCGCGACGTTGCGGTTGTCCTCACCAGCCTGGTTGGCGCAGCCGAGCACGACGTCGTCGACGGCCGACCAGTCGACCCCCGGCAGGCGGTCGACGAGGCAGCGCAGCACGTGCGCCGCGAGGTCGTCCGGACGTACTGCTGCCAGGGCCCCGCCGTACCGGCCGATCGGGGTGCGCACGCCGTCGACGAGGTATGCCTCGCTCATCGTTCCTCCTGCGGCACCAGGGTGCCCTCGATCGTGCGGCTGCGACCGCGCAGCTCGGCCACCACGGTGCCGTCGTCGCGGGCCACCGACACGTCGTAGATGCCGCTGCGGCCGGCCCGGTGCCGTTCCCGTGCCTCGGCGGTCAGCCGGTCACCGGCCCGCACCGGCGCGACGAACGCGATGTCGCAGCCGCCCGCCACCGTGCTCTGGCCGTAGCTGTTGCAGGCCACCGCGAACGCCGTGTCGGCGAGCAGGAACACGTAGCCGCCGTGCGCGATGTCGTGCCCGTTGACCATGTCCGGCCGGACCGTCATCGTCGCGGTCGCGTGCCCCGGACCGACGTCCACCAGCTCGACGCCGGCGCCGAGGGAGGCCTGGTCGCCGGCCAGCATGGCCTCCGCGCTGCGTCGCGCGATCTCCTGCGGTGTCAGCACCCCGACAGCGTAGGGACGTGCTCCCGCTCGGTGATCGTGACCGTCATGTGACACAAACGGCCCTGATGGCTTGGCCGGTGTCACATCCCTCGCCTAGACTCCGCCCCGTGGACGACGAGAGCACTGCCCAGCAGGCCGGCTTCGACGCGCTGATCGCCGGTGACGACCGGGTCGAGCCGCGGGACTGGATGCCCGAGGGCTACCGCAAGACGCTGATCCGCCAGATCGCCCAGCACGCGCACTCCGAGATCATCGGCATGCAGCCGGAGGGCAACTGGATCACCCGGGCCCCCAGCCTGCGCCGCAAGGCGATCCTGATGGCCAAGGTGCAGGACGAGGCCGGTCACGGTCTCTACCTCTACTCCGCCGCCGAGACCCTCGGCGTGGACCGCGCCGAGCTGCTCGACCTGCTGCACGCCGGCCGGCAGAAGTACTCCTCGATCTTCAACTACCCGACCCTCACCTGGGCCGACATGGGGGCCATCGGCTGGCTGGTCGACGGCGCCGCGATCGTCAACCAGGTCCCGATCTGCCGCTGCTCCTACGGGCCGTACGCCCGCGCGATGGTCCGCATCTGCAAGGAGGAGTCCTTCCACCAGCGGCAGGGCTTCGAGATCCTGCACACGCTCTCGCACGGCACGCCCGCCCAGAAGGCGATGGCCCAGGACGCCGTCGACCGCTGGTGGTGGCCGTCGCTGATGATGTTCGGCCCGCCCGATGACGAGTCGCCGAACTCCGCGCAGTCGATGGCCTGGGGGATCAAGCGGTTCTCCAACGACGAGCTGCGGCAGAAGTTCGTCGACATGACGGTCCCGCAGTCACACGTCCTCGGCCTGACGCTGCCCGACCCCGACCTGCAGCTCGACGAGGAGACCGGCCACTACCGGTTCGGTGCGATCGACTGGTCGGAGTTCTTCGCGGTGCTCAAGGGCGACGGGCCGTGCAACGCGGCCCGTATCGAGCACCGCCGCCGGGCCCACGACGAGGGCGCGTGGGTGCGCGAGGCAGCCGGCGCGTACGCCGACAAGCAGGCCGGCCGTCGTCCCTCGGTCGGTGCCGCATGAGCCGGCAGGGCGAGCCGACGACCCAGCGTGACTGGCCGCTCTGGGAGGTCTTCGTGCGTTCCCGGCGTGGGCTGAACCACCAGCACGTCGGCAGCCTGCACGCGCCGGACGCGGCGATGGCGCTGCGCAACGCACGCGACGTCTACACCCGGCGGTCCGAAGGCGTCTCGCTGTGGGTCGTCCCGGCCGCGGCGATCGTGGCCTCCAGCCCGGACGAGAAGGACTCCTTCTTCGACCCCGCCGGTGACAAGGCCTACCGGCACCCGACGTTCTACGACATCCCCGCTGAGGTCCAGCACCTATGAGTCACCCCATGCCCGCGCTCGCCACCTACGCGCTGCGGCTCGGCGACGACGCGCTCGTGCTGTCCCACCGGCTCGGCGAGTGGGTCACCAACGCGCCGCAGCTCGAGGAGGACGTGGCGCTGGCCAACATCGGCCTCGACCTGCTCGGCCAGGCCCGCACCCTGCTCTCCTACGCGGGCGAGGTCGAGGGCGCCGGCCGCAGCGAGGACGACCTGGCCTACCTGCGCGAGGAGCGCGACTTCCTCAACGTGCACCTCGTCGAGCTGCCCAACGACGACTTCGCCGTCAGCATGGCCCGCCAGCTGCTGTTCTCGACCTACCAGCTCGCGCTGTACGACCGCCTCACCGCCAGCGCCGACCCGACGCTGGCCGGCGTCGCCGGCAAGGCGGTCAAGGAGGTCGACTACCACCGCGACCACGCCACCCAGTGGGTCCTGCGCCTCGGCGACGGCACCGACGAGTCGCACCGCCGGATGCAGGCGGGCCTCGACCGGGTGTGGCCCTACGCCGACGAGCTGTTCGGCACCGACGAGGTCGAGCAGGCCCTGGTGGCCGAAGGCGTCGCGGCCGACGCCTCGACCCTGCGCGCGGGCTGGGACGCCTACGTCGACCGGGTCCTCGACGAGGCCACCCTCACCCGGCCGGACGGGCTGCGCACGCCCCCCGGCGGCGGTCGGCGCGGCATCCACACCGAGTCGCTGGGCTTCCTGCTCGCCGAAATGCAGCACCTGCACCGTGCCCACCCCGGAGCGTCCTGGTGAGCGTCCTGACCGCGACACTCGCCGACGCGCGGGCCGCCGCAGCAGCCGTGCTGGACCCCGAGGTCCCGGTCCTGACCATCGCCGACCTCGGGGTGCTGCGCGACGTCGTGCTGACCGCCGACGGCACCGTCACCGTCACCGTCACCCCGACCTACTCCGGCTGCCCGGCGATGGACGTCATCCGGCACGACGTCGAGACGGCCGTCCGGCAGGCCGGCTTCGAGCGGGTCGAGGTCCGCACCGTGCTGTCCCCGGCCTGGACCACCGACTGGATGACCGAGCACGGCCGGCGGGCCCTGCAGGAGTACGGCATCGCGCCACCGTCCCGGCGTACCCGCTCCGAGGGTCCGGTCGCCGGTGTCCCTCTCGGTCCGGTGCCCGCAGTGCGGCAGCGCCGACACCAGGGAGAGCAGCCGGTTCGGATCCACGGCGTGCAAGTCGCTGTGGGTCTGTGCCGCGTGCCGCGAGCCGTTCGACCACTTCAAGGCGATCTGAGCATGACCACCGACATCACCGCGACGACGGGTGTCGTCGACACCGGTCGACGGCACGGCACGTTCCACCCGCTGCGTGTGTCGGCCGTCGAACCGCTCACCGACGACGCGGTGGCCATCACCTTCGAGGTCCCGGACGAGCTGGCCGACGCGTATGTGTTCGACGCCGGCCAGCACCTCACCCTGCGCACCGAGCTCGACGGGGCCGAGGTGCGCCGCAACTACTCGATCTGCGCACCCGCTCCCGGTCGCACGCTGCGCATCGGCGTCAAGCGTCTCGACGGCGGCGTCTTCTCCGGGCACGCCACCTCGATCCTCAAGGTCGGCGACGTGGTCGACGTCATGACGCCGACCGGGCGCTTCACCCCGCACGTCGAGCCGACCCAGGCCCGGCACTACTGCGCGGTCGCGGCGGGCAGCGGCATCACGCCGGTGCTGTCCATCGTGGCGACGGTGCTGGAGGTCGAGCCGGGGAGCACGGTGACCCTGGTCTACGGAAACCGGACGGCGGCCTCGGTGATGTTCCTCGACGAGCTGGCGGACCTGAAGGACCGCTACCCCGAGCGGTTCCGGCTGCTGCACCTGCTCTCGCGCGAGCAGCAGGAGTCCGAGCTGCTCACCGGTCGGCTCGACCCGCCGCGGCTGCGCCGGGTGCTGGCTGCGCTGGTGCCGCCCGAGACCGTCGACGTGTGGTTCCTCTGCGGACCGTTCGCGATGGTCGAGGGTGCCCGGGAGGTGCTGCTCGACGCGGGGGTCGACTCGGCGCGCGTCCATGCGGAGCTGTTCCACGTCGAAGGTGAGGCGCCGCGCGAGTCGGTGTCGCCGGAGCAGGTCCGGGCTGCTGGCACCAGCACGGTGGTGGTGACCCTGGACGGGCGAGCCACGACGTTGCACGTGCCGCGCACCGGGCAGCGGGTGCTGGACGCGGTGCTCGAGGTCCGGGCCGATGCGCCGTACGCCTGCAAGGGCGGGGTCTGCGGCACCTGCCGGGCCCGCCTGGTCTCCGGCGAGGTGTCGATGGCGCGCAACTACGCCCTCGACCCGGACGAGGTCGAGGCCGGTTTCGTCCTCGCCTGCCAGTCGGTGCCGGTCTCCGAGGAGCTGGAGCTGGACTTCGACGCCTGAGGCGACGCGCCTGCCGCAGGGCGACCGGAGGCCGGCTCCGGCTCGGGTCCTGAGAGAGTGTCCGCCATGCGCGTGACAGCCCGGGTCGACTACGCCGTGCGGGCGCTCGTCCAGCTGGCCTCGGACGCCTCGGTCGAGCCGGTCAAGGCCGAGCACCTGGCCACCGCGCAGCAGATCCCGCTGAAGTTCCTGCTCGAGATCCTGCGCCAGCTCAAGCAGCACAAGCTGCTGGTCAGCCGTCGCGGTCCGGAGGGCGGCTACCTCCTCGCCAAGCCGGCGTCCGAGATCGCCATCGCCGACGTGATCCGGGCCGTCGAGGGTCCGCTCGCCACGGTCCGGGACACCAGCCCGGCGTCACTGGCCTACGTCGGGCCGACCGAGCCGCTGCGCACCGTGTGGATCGCGGTGCGCGGCAGCCTGCGCCACGTCCTCGAGGACGTCACCCTGCAGGACGTCCTCACCGGGAAGCTGCCCCGGCACGTGGTCACCATCGCCGAGAAGTACGGCGTCGACGAGCGCCCCTAGCCCTAGCGGCTGGCGAGGTCCGGGGACGACGCCGGCCGGGACGAGCGGAGCGCCTCGGCCTCGAGCGCGCATGCCGCGTGCAGCAACGAGAGCTCGTCGTCCCGGTGCCCGGAGGCGCGCAGCAGCCCGTCGACCAGCTCGGCCGCCGACCGGGTGACCAGACCGGCCCGCACCCGAGCGCCCTCCAGCCCGGCCGCCAGCCGGTCCCGGTCCGGCTGCGACTCGAGCATCTGCAGCTCGCCGTCGACCGCGCGTGCCGCGAGCTCGAGGCGGGCCAGCAGCGAACGCACGTCGCCGACGGGCGCCTGCACGGCCCGGGCGGCCGCGAGGGCGCGCCGTGCGCCGCCGACCGAGCGCTCCATCTCGCGACGCAGCCGGGCCACCTCCGCGGTCGGGCCGATGCCGTGGGCCCGGGCCCGCAGGGCCGCCCTGTCGCGCAGGCCGAGCAGCCGCCGACGTACCGCCCGGACCGTGCTGAGGACCACGAACCCGACGGCGCAGGAGCAGAATGCGAGGGTGGCCAGGACGGCCATGAGGGTGCCCATACGGGTGACCCTACGCCGGGCCGGACGAGGTCACGAGCCGGCGGCGGCAGCGCTGCTAGCGCTCGGCGGGCACGGTGCCGAGCTTGCCGGCCTGGAAGTCCTCGAAGGCCTGCCGCAGCTCGGACTCCTCGTTCATGACGAACGGGCCGTACCACGCGACCGGCTCCCGGATCGGCCGACCGCCGAGCACCAGCACGTCGAGCTCGGGGCTGCGGCCGTCCTGGGCGGCGTCGGCCCGCACCGTCACCGTGTCGCCGGCACCCAGCAGGGCGAGCTGCCCGGCCCGCGCCGGACGGCGTTCGGCGCCGAGGGTGCCCGACCCCGCGAGCACGTAGACCAGCGCGTTGAAATCCGGCCGCCAGGGAAGCGTCAGCGACGCACCCGGCTGCAGGGTGGCGTGCGACAGCGTGATCGGCGTGTAGGTCGACCCCGGACCGGTCACGTCCCCGACCCCGGGCAGCGCACCGGCGATGATCCGTACCAGCGCGCCACCGTCGGCGGACCCGAGCAGCCCAACCTTGGCGCCGCGGATGTCCTGGTAGCGCGGCGGCGCCCACTTCTTGTCCCGCGGCAGGTTCACCCAGAGCTGGAAGCCGTGGAACAGCCCACCGCTCATCACCAGCGCCTCGGGCGGCGTCTCGATGTGCAGGATCCCGGACCCGGCGGTCATCCACTGGGTGTCGCCGTTGCTGATCAGGCCACCGCCGCCGTTGGAGTCCTGGTGGGCCATCTCGCCGTCGATCATGTAGGTGACGGTCTCGAAGCCGCGGTGCGGATGCCACGCCGTGCCCTTGGGCTCGCCCGGCGCGTACTCCACCTCGCCCATCTGGTCGAGGTGCACGAACGGGTCGAGGTCCGCGAGGTCGATGCCGGCGAAGGCCCGCCGCACCGGGAACCCCTCGCCTTCGAAGCCACGCGGCGCGGTGGTCACCGAACGAACCGGCCGGTCGGCCGCAGCCAGGGCCGGTGCGGGAAGGCGGGGGAGGGACAGGACGTCATCGACGGTCACGGCTGGCATGTCGAGGAGAACGTGGGGCGCTCGGACGGGATTCCCGCCGCGTGAGAGCGTGGCCGACGTGACCGATCTGGTGGGTGTGGTGCTGGCGGCGGGCGCCGGGACCCGGCTGCGGCCGCTGACCGACGTACGGCCCAAGCCGCTGTGCACGGTGGGTGGCCGCACCCTGCTGGACCTCGCGCTGGAGCGGCTGGCGCCGCACGTCCGGCGTACGGCGGTCAACGCCCACCACCTGGCCGAGCAGGTGCGGGCCGCCGTGGCCGACCGCGACCTGCACCTGTCCGCCGAGCAGCCGCGCGCGCTCGGCACCGCAGGAGCGCTCGGGCAGCTGCGGGGGTGGATCGACGGTGCCACCGTCCTGGTGACCAACGCCGACGCGTTCTTCCCGCACGGCGACCCGGTCGGTGAGCTGCTGGCCGGCTGGGACGGCCAGCGGCCGCGGCTGCTCTGCGTCCGGGACGGCGACCGCGGCGACTTCGACGACCTGCGCTACGTCGGGACCGCTGTGCTGCCGTGGTGGTCGGTGCGCGACCTCGCGCCGGAGCCGTCCGGGCTCTACGAGGTCTCCTGGCGGGAGCTGGACGCCAACGGAAGCCTCGACCTCGCCGTGACCGACCTGCCGGCGGTCGACTGCGGCACCCCCGCCGACTACCTGCAGGCGAACATGGCGGCCTCGGGCGGTGCGTCGGTGGCGGAGCCGGGAGCGGTGGTCGAGGGCGAGCTGGTCCGGTCGGTGGTCTGGTCCGGCGAGCGGGTGGGTCCGCACGAGCGGCTGGTCGACGCGATCCGGGCCGCCGGGGTCACCCTGAACCCGCTCGCCGCAGACACGCCCAGGTGAATGACAGCGGTGTGATTCGCCCGTACGATGGCCCGGACAAGCGTGACGACGCGTGTGAACCGAGGAGTGCCATGGACGCCGCCAACGCCTTCCGGCCGAACGAGGCCGGAGCAGGGGCGCTGCTGAGCGAGCGCGACCAGGAGATCCTCGCGTTCGAGCGGCAGTGGTGGAAGTACGCCGGCGCCAAGGAGCAGGCGATCCGCGAGCTGTTCGACATGTCGGCCACCCGCTACTACCAGGTGCTCAACGCCCTGATCGACCGGCCCGAGGCGCTGGCCAGCGACCCGATGCTGGTGAAGCGGCTCCGCCGGCTGCGCTCGGCCCGGCAGCGGGCCCGTTCGGCCCGCCGACTGGGCATCGAGGTCTGACCGACGCTACCGTCGGAGCCCGTCATGAGCTCACCCCCACCCCGCAGCAGACGGGGCGCCCACCGCACCGGTCGCAGCGCCGCCTCGGCCCTGATCCCCTCGGCCCTGGCCGTCGTCGCCGTCACCGCACTGGTCACCTCGCTGGCCGTCTGGCGGGGCGAGGAGCCGGTCCAGCCGGGGGCGGCCGCCTCCACGACCACGCCCGGCGCGGCAACCCGTGAGGCGCTGAGCACGGCGCCGTCCAGCACCCCGACGACGAGCGCGGCCCCCGCGACCACCCCCGCGCAGAGCACGGCCCCGACGACGGCCGAGGCGACGACCGAGCGGCCGGGCGCGCTGCGCGACGTCGAGGTCGTGGTCCTCAACCAGACCAGCCGCGGCGGTCTTGCCGGCTCGGTCGCCGACGTCCTGCGCGGGAAGGGCTGGACCGTCCCTGTGGTCGGCAACTTCCGCGGCATCGTCCCCGCCACCACGGTCTACTACCCGGAGGGCGAGGAGGCGGCGGCGCAGGCCGCTGCCGAGAGCCTGCCGACCGACCCGCGCACCCGGCCGCGGTTCGGCAACCTGTCGACGACCCGCCTCACCGTCGTCGTGACCGACTCCTACCCGGGCTGACCCGGTGGCCCTGGCGCTGCCCGAGCCGTCGACGGAAGCCGGCCGGGCCGGGCTTGCGGCCCTGCTCGCAGACCCGGCAGGCGCGCTCATCGCGCTGGACTTCGACGGGACCCTGGCGCCGATCGTGCCCGACCCCGACACCGCGCGCGGCCACCCCGAGGTGCCCGCCGTCCTGACCCGGCTGGCATCGGCCGGGGCCCGGGTCGCCGTCGTCACCGGCCGTCCCGCCGGTGTCGCCGTCGAGTACGCCGGTATCGCGGAGGTCCCTGGCCTGGTCGTCCTGGGCCACTACGGCCTGCAGCGGTGGGAGGCCGGCGTGGTCAGCGGCCCGGTGGAGCTGTCCGGGGTCGAGGACGCGCGGCGACGGCTGCCCGACCTGCTGTCGGAGGCCGGCGCGCCGGACGGGACGTTCGTCGAGGACAAAGGAGCGGCCGTCGCCGTTCACACCCGCCGGACCGCTGACCCGCAGGCCGCTCTGGACCGGCTGCGGAACCCGCTGTCCGGGCTCGCCGCCGAGACCGGGTTGGTCGTCGAGCCGGGCCGGTTCGTCCTCGAGCTGAGGCCGGCCGGCGGTGACAAGGGCGACGCGCTGCGGAGCCTGGTGGGGGAACGGGCACCGTCCGCGGTCGTGTTCGTCGGTGACGACCTCGGCGACCTCGCGGCCTTCGACGAGGTCGACGCGCTGCGGGCTGCCGGGACACCGGGGCTGCTGGTGTGCAGCGGCTCGACCGAGGTGACCGCGCTGGCCGACCGGGCGGACCTGACGGTCGACGGCCCGGACGGGGTGGTGGCGCTGCTGCGCGCGCTCGCAGAGGCCGTTCAGCGATGAACGATCTGCCGCCGACGGCCCGGCCCGCCCGGGTCACGGTGATCGCGGTGCTGCTGCTCCTCCTGGCCGCCGGATCGGTCATGCTCGGCGCAGCCGCCACTGCCGTCTCGGGGTGCTGCGGCTCGTCGGAGCCGTCCGACGACAGCTACCTCGTCGTGGGTCTGGTGGTACGCGACCCTGCTCGTCGCCTCGGCTGCCGGCCTGCTCTCCGGCCGGATGCGCCGGACGACGGTGCTGGTGTTCGCCGGGGCGGTGCCGCTGGTCTGCCTGGTCGCGGCGTCGTCGTCGCTCGACCTCGCGGCCGCCCTGCCGTTCACCGTCCTCGGCTGGCTGCTGCTGCTCGTCACCTTCCGCCGTCCGCCGGCAGCGACCTGGATCGGTTCGCGCCGGACCTAGTCGGGGACCGGGTCCAGCGCGTCGACCTGCTCGGCCAGCCAGTCGCTCGGTGGCAGCCGGGTCGAGGCCGCGGCCAGCCGCCTGGTGCGGGCCCGGCGCTCGTCGTCGTCCATCGACAGCGCCCGGTGCAGGGCGTCTGCGGTGCCCGAAACGTCGAACGGGTTCACCAGCAGCGCGTCGTCGCCGAACTCGTCGGCCACCCCGGCCTCGGTGGAGAGCACCACCGCGCAGCCGTTCTCCGACAGCACCGGCACCTCCTTGGCGACCAGGTTCATGCCGTCGCGCACCGGGTTCACCAGCAGCACGTCGCCGAACCGGTAGAGCGCGAGCGACCGGGCGTAGTCGTCGGTGACGTCGAGCACGATCGGCCGCCAGTCTCGGTGCCGAACTCGTCCTCGATGTCGGCGGCCAGCCGCTGCACCTGTGCGGTGTACTCGCGGTACTCCGGCAGGTCGTGACGGCTCGGGTACGCCGACGCGAGATGGGTGACCTTGCCGCGCCACTCGGGGTACTGCCGCAGCAGCTCGCGGTAGGCCAGCAGCCCGCGGCCGATGTTCTTGCTCAGCTCGGTTCGGTCGACCCGCACGATGCGCTTGCGGTCGCCGAGCTTGCGCCGCAGCGTGGTCAGCCGGGTCTCGACGTCGTCGGCGTACGCGCGCTCGCGCAGCGACTCCGCGTCGACCCCGAGCGGGTGCACACCGAGCCGGGTCGTGTGCCCGTCGTACGTCACCTGGCGGTCACCGACCTCGGCACCCAGCACCTCGGCGCAGCACTGCGCGAACGCCCGGGCCCAGCGCATCGAGTGGAACCCCGCGTGGTCGGCGCCCAGCATCCCGAGCAGCGTGTCGCGAGCGACGGCGCCCGGCAGCACCCGGAAGTAGTCGACCGGCGCCCACGGCGTGTGCGAGAAGTGCGCGATCCGCAGGTCCGGGCGCAGCGTGCGCAGCTGCTGGGGCAGCAGGGTGAGGTGGTAGTCCTGCACCAGCACCTTGGCGCCCTGCGCCGCCTCGGCGGCGAGCGCCTCGGCGAACGCCTGGTTGTAGGCCTGGTAGGACGACCACTCGCGGCGGAAGCCGGAGTCGAAGGCCGGCGAGGTCGGCATCGCGTAGAGCAGGTGGTGCACGAACCACAGCGTGGAGTTGGCGACGGCGTTGTAGGCGCGGTGGAACGTCGCGGGGTCGATGTCGAGCATCCGGACCGCCATGCCACCGGTGTCGTGCCCGTTGCGGTCGAGCCGGCCGTCCGCGACCTGGCGGGCCGCGACCCGGTCGCCGTCGGAGAGCGCCGCGCAGACCCAGACGACGCCGTCGCTGCCGAGCCCGGACAGCCCGGACACCAGCCCGCCGCCACCACGACTGGCTTCCAGGGTCCCGTCGTCACGCTCGACGAAGGACAGCGGTCCGCGGTTGGACGCGACGAGCAACGGGGCCGAGCCGGACGAAGCCATGAGCGGCACCTTCCCGCCGTCCGGGGTGATCAAGCAACTCGGCCGGCTCGCGCCGGGCGGCGGCGGTCGGGGTAACCGCCGTCCGAGAGCCCGGCTCGGACCTCGAACACGTTGTACGACGCGGGGTCGCGGCAGCGCAGCCACGACCAGGCCGCCGCCAGCCCGTAGAGCGGCAGCATCACCGGGCCGACGCAGCAGGCGTACTGCGTGGCGTGCCTGGCCTCGTGCCGCAGCAGCCCGGGACGCCGGGCCAGCGCCTCGTCGTCGACCCGGATCAGCACCACGTTGCCGACGGTGAAGGCCGGAGCGGGTACGCCGAGCCGGAGCCGTCGCGCGAGCAGCAGCCCGTCCGGCCCGCGGGAGAGCCGCGCCCGCCCGGCCAGCGCGAGGAGCAGGCCGAGCGGCGTCGAGAGGTTGACGACGTTCACCACCTGTCGAACCCGCCACCGCGTGTCCACCCCATGGTGGCCCGAAGCGGTGCAGGACGGGCCGGCCGTCTCAGCGCGCGGGACTCGGCTGTCCGACGCGTGGGCAGGCGACCTACAGTGGTCGGCACAACTGAAGACCGCTCATCCAGAGGGGCAGAGGGAACGGCCCGACGAAGCCCCGGCAACCGCACCACGCAGCATCGCTGCGCGGTCACGGTGCCAACTCCGACCCGGGGCATCGCGTCGCCGGGACAGATGAGGAAGGACCTCCGCTCATGACCGCCGGCGCCCCCGCCACAGCTTCCCCGACGACGTCGTCGACCCCCTCCGTGAGTCTGCCCGGAGGACCCGACCTCGGTCCGGCCCGCCACCTGTCCTGCCGCGAGTGCGGCGCCATCGTGCCGCTCGGCCCGTTCTACGCCTGCGGCGAGTGCTTCGGCCCGCTCGAGGTGGCCTACGAGTTCGGCGCCGTCACCCGGGCGTCCATCGAGGCCGGCCCGCAGAACATCTGGCGCTACCAGGACCTGCTGCCGGTCCCCTCGACGGTGCGCGACGTCCCGAACCTCGAGCCGGGCTGCACACCGCTGGTGCCGGCGCGCAACCTGGCCCGCGCGCTGGGGATGCGGGCGCTGTGGGTCAAGGACGACAGCGCCAACCCGACCCACTCGTTCAAGGACCGTGTCGTCGGCGTCGCGCTTGCCGCAGCCCGCGAGCTCGGCTTCACCACCCTGGCCTGTCCCTCGACCGGCAACCTCGCCAACGCGGTGGCGGCGGCCGCTGCCCGGGCGGGGATCCGCTCGGTCGTGCTGGTCCCGGCCGACCTCGAGCAGCAGAAGATCGTCACCACCGCCGTCTACGGCGGGGTCCTGGTCGCGGTCGAGGGGACCTACGACGACGTGAACCGGGTCGCCTCCGAGCTGGCCGGCGACCACGAGGACTGGGCGTTCGTGAACGTCAACGTCCGGCCTTACTACGCAGAGGGCTCCAAGACCCTCGGCTACGAGGTCGCCGAGGCGCTGGGCTGGCGGCTGCCGGAGCAGGTCGTGATCCCGGTGGCCTCCGGCTCGCAGCTCACCAAGGTCGACAAGGCGTTCGGCGAGCTGGTGTCCCTCGGCCTCGTCGACGAATCGCCGTACAAGATCTTCGGAGCCCAGGCCACCGGCTGCTCACCGGTCTCGGCCGCGTTCAAGGCCGGCCACGACGTCGTCCGCCCGGTCCGGCCGGACACGATCGCCAAGTCGCTGGCGATCGGCAACCCGGCCGACGGCCCGTACGTGCTGGACACCGTGCGGCGCACCGGCGGCATGGTCGAGGACGTGTCCGACGAGGAAGTGGTCGAGGGCATCCGGCTGCTGGCCCGCACCGAGGGCATCTTCGCCGAGACCGCCGGCGGGGTGACCGTGGCGACGCTGAAGAAGCTGCTCGAGGCGGGCCAGCTGGACCCGGACGCCGACACCGTCGTGTTCAACACCGGGGAGGGGCTCAAGACCCTGGACGCCGTCGCGCCGCACGTCGGGCCGGGAGCCACCATCCCGGCCTCGGCCGCTGCGTTCACGGCGACCGGGCTGGCCTGACCCCGCGGGAGCCCGTCCCGGTGGATGTCACCGATGTCGTCGAAGTCCTGACGGCGCCTGCGCGCGCCACTACGCTGCGGCTCGGTCGAGCATCGTGTGCACCAAGAACCTGTTCGCGGAGCCCCAACCCTCCTCGGGTCGGGTCGAGCAGACCCGGGTCCGTGTGGTGCGGGCCCGTCGGCCCAGCACAGCAGGAGAAGAACGATGCCCCAGGGCGCAGTGAAGTGGTTCAACAGCGAGAAGGGCTACGGGTTCATCGCCGTCGACGAGGGCGAGGACGTGTTCGTCCACTACAGCGCCATCCAGATGGACGGCTACCGGTCCCTCGAGGAGGGCCAGCGCGTCGAGTTCGAGATCTCGCAAGGTCAGAAGGGCCCCCAGGCCGACGCGGTGCGCGCGGTCTGACGCGGTCCAGCCTCACCAGACGCGGCCCGGCCCCCTCTGGGGCCGGGCCGTCCTGCGTCCGGGGCCGCGTCCGCGGCGTCCGGGGACGACCCGATCCGCTTGCACTCGGCAGGGGTGAGTGCTAATCATTGGTCTTAGCACTCTGACTACGAGAGTGACAGAACGACCGGATCCGGCCAGGTGAGGCCGGTGCCGGCCGGCGACGTCGCCGGCGGCGCCGACCGTCCGTCGCGGGCACCACCGGATCCGTTTCCACCCCGATCGGGAGGACCGGAACCGCATGTCAAAGATCATCGCGTTCGACGAGGAGGCCCGGCGCGGCCTTGAGCGTGGCATGAACCAGCTCGCCGACGCCGTCAAGGTGACCCTCGGCCCGCGTGGCCGCAACGTCGTGCTGGAGAAGAAGTGGGGCGCCCCCACGATCACCAACGACGGCGTCTCCATCGCCAAGGAGATCGAGCTCGAGGACCCGTACGAGAAGATCGGCGCCGAGCTCGTCAAGGAGGTCGCGAAGAAGACCGACGACGTCGCCGGAGACGGTACGACGACCGCGACCGTCCTGGCGCAGGCGCTGGTCCGCGAGGGCCTGCGCAACGTCGCCGCCGGCGCGAACCCGATGGCGCTCAAGCGCGGCATCGAGAAGGCCGTCGAGCGGGTCAGCGAAGAGCTCTCCAACATGGCCAAGCCGGTGGAGACCAAGGAGCAGATCGCGGCCACGGCTTCGATCTCCGCTGCTGACCCGACCATCGGCGAGATGATCGCCGAGGCCATGGACAAGGTCGGCAAGGAAGGCGTCATCACCGTCGAGGAGAGCAACACCTTCGGCCTCGAGCTCGAGCTCACCGAGGGCATGCGCTTCGACAAGGGCTACATCTCCGGGTACTTCGTCACCGACCCGGAGCGCATGGAGGCCGTGCTCGAGGACCCCTACATCCTCATCGCGAACTCCAAGGTCTCCGCCGTCAAGGACCTGCTGCCGCTGCTCGAGAAGGTCATGCAGGCCGGCAAGCCGCTGGTCATCATCTCCGAGGACGTCGACGGCGAGGCGCTGTCGACCCTGGTCGTGAACAAGATCCGCGGCACGTTCCGCTCGGTCGCCGTCAAGGCGCCCGGTTTCGGCGACCGCCGCAAGGCCATGCTGCAGGACATCGCGATCCTCACCGGTGGCCAGGTCATCTCCGAGGAGGTCGGCCTCAAGCTCGAGAGCGCCGGCGTCGACCTGCTGGGTCGCGCCCGGAAGGTCGTCGTCACCAAGGACGAGACCACGATCGTCGAGGGTGGCGGTGACGCCGAGCAGATCGCCGGCCGGGTCAACCAGATCCGCGCCGAGATCGAGAAGTCGGACTCCGACTACGACCGCGAGAAGCTCCAGGAGCGCCTCGCCAAGCTGGCCGGCGGCGTCGCCGTCATCAAGGCCGGCGCGGCGACCGAGGTCGAGCTCAAGGAGCGCAAGCACCGCATCGAGGACGCGGTGCGCAACGCCAAGGCCGCGGTCGAGGAGGGCATCGTCGCCGGTGGTGGCGTCGCGCTCCTGCAGGCCTCGACCACTGCGTTCGACAAGCTCGACCTGGACGCGGACGAGCAGACCGGCGCCAACATCGTGAAGATCGCGCTGGAGGCACCGCTCAAGCAGATCGCCATCAACGCCGGCCTCGAGGGCGGCGTCGTGGTGGAGAAGGTGCGCAACCTCGAGGTCGGTCACGGCCTCGACGCGGCCACCGGCGAGTACAAGGACATGATCAAGGCCGGCATCATCGACCCGGCCAAGGTCACCCGCTCGGCGCTGCAGAACGCGGCGTCGATCGCCGGCCTCTTCCTCACCACCGAGGTCGTCATCGCCGACAAGCCGGAGAAGGCACCGGCCGGCGGCGGCATGGGTGGCGGCGACGGCGGCATGGGCGGTATGGACTTCTAGTCCCACCGCAGCACCGCACACCCAACGCACCGACGGGCGGTCCCTCGCGAGGGGGGCCGCCCGTCGGCGTCTGCGCGGACCGCAGGTCGACCTGGAGAACTCCAAGCCGGCTGCAAGGCGCCACCTCTAACGTGCCCGTCATGCCGACGACCGCCGCCCAGCCTGGACCTGCCGCGCCGCTCGACAGCGCCGACCTCGACCAGGTCGCCGAGCTGGCGGCCGAAGAGCACGCCCGCGACCGTCGGGCCGACGACCTGCTCGGCCCGGTGACCGGTGACCCCGCGTCCGTACGGCCGCTGCTCGATGGCCTCGACGGCACCGTCCTGCGCCGTGACGGCGCCGTGGTCGCCGGCTGGCTGGGCCGCCCGGCCGGCGGTGCGCAGGCCGCACCGGTGTTCGGGCTGGTCGGCGACCCGGCCGCGCTGCGCGACGCCTACGCCGCGCAGGCCGGCAGCTGGTTCGCGGCCGGCCACCGCACCCACACCGCGGTGGTCCGCGCCGCCGACCGGGCCCGGCACGACGCCCTGGTCGACCTCGGTTTCGGTCACGAGCAGGCCCACGCCGTGCTCGATCTCACCGTCCCGGACGCCGGGCGGGCCGCGGTACCGCCCGGCGTCGAGGTCCGGCCGGGCGGCCCCGACGACCTGGCCGAGATCCTGCCGCTGGCGCCGGTCATCGGCCGGCACCAGGTGGCCTCGCCGGTGTTCGCCCGGGTCGGTGCGGAGTTCTTCGACCAGCTCGAGGAGTCGCACCGCGAGGAGCTGGCCGACCCCGAGGCGCACTACCTGGTGGCCCGGGTCGACGGCGCGGCCGTCGGCTTCGCCATCTGGTACGACGGCATCGACGGGCCGTTCATGGCCTCGTCGTACGCCGAGCTCAGCGTGGCCGCGGTGCCCGAGCAGGCCCGCGGCCGCGGTGTGGGGCTGGCCCTGACCGCCGCCGTGATCGACGCGGTTCGCGCCCGAGGCGTGACCCGGTTGGCCACCGACTGGCGCACGACGAACCTGCTGTCGTCCCGGTTCTGGGCCTCCCGTGGCTGCCAGGTCGTGGGCTGGCGGATGTCCCGCACGATCGACGCCGACCCGGCCTGAGGCCGGGCAGCGCCGGACGGTCAGGGCAGCCGGCGGACCCAGGTCGCCTCACCGGCGTCCAGGTGCAGCTCGGCGTCGCACTCGGCCGCGGCGTCCGGGTCGTGGGTCGCCAGCACGACGGCCGCGCCGCGGTCGGCCTCGGCGCGCAGCAGCAGCACCACCCTGGCCCGGTTGACGGCGTCCAGCTCGCTGGTCGGCTCGTCGGCCAGCACCACGCCGCCTTGCTGCGCCAGGCCACGGGCGACGGCGACCCGCTGCTGCTGGCCGCCGGAGAGCTCCTCGACCAGCTGGCCGCCTGCAGCGCCGAGCCCGACCGAGTCGAGCGCGGCAGCGGCGCGCAGGGTCGCCTCCTCGGCGTCCACACCGACGGCGAGCAGCGGGACGATGACGTTCTCCGACGCCGTCAGCACGCTGGCCAGCGCGTTGTCCTGCGGGATGAGCACGACACCCGCGGCGCTCGTCTCGTCCCGGTTGCGCGGCACCGCACCGTCGACCTCGACCTGGCCGCGACTCGGGTGCACCAAGCCGGCCAGCGACCAGAGCAGCGTCGTCTTGCCGGCACCGGACGGTCCGGTCACCGCCACCATCCGGCCGGGCACCGCGTGCAGGTCGACCCCGGCGAGCACCTCGTGGCCGTCGTAGTCGACGTGCACGTCCCGGGCCAGGATCTCGGTCATGCTGCGCTCCCGCCGCTGGTGTCGGTGCGGTCCAGCCGGACCGCGTCCTCGTCGACGATCGTCACCCGCAGCAGCGACCCCGGCGGCACCCGTTCGAGCACGTCCGGCGGCAGCGTCAGCGAGCCGTCGCGGGCCACCACCGCGAAGTCCTCGCCACGCCGGCCCTCGGCGCCGACCCGGCCGTCCCGGATCGTCACCGTGCGAGGCAGCCGCGCGGCGACCTCCGGGTCATGGGTGACCGCGACGACGGTGGTGCCCAGGTCACGGTTGATGTCGCCGACCGCCGCGAGCACCTCGTCGCGGCCCTCGTGGTCGAGCTGGCTGGTGGGCTCGTCGAGCAGCAGCAGGCCGGGCCGCGCGGCCAGCCCGACCCCGACGGCGAGCCGCTGCCGCTGGCCCGGTGACAGCCCGGTCAGCGGCGTGCGCGCCTCGTCGGCGAGACCGACCAGGTCGAGCACCTCCAGCGGATCGGGGAGCAGCCCGGCGTCGAGGGCGTCGTCGCCGCCGCGGCCCAGCCGCCGGGCGCCGCGCTGGGCGAAGCGCACGTTGTCGACCGGGCTGGCGTAGGGCAGCAGGTTGCGCATCGCCCCCTGCAGCACCACCCCGACGTCACCGGCTCGCATCCGGGCCAGCCCGCGCTCGTCCATCCGGGCGATCTCGTGGCTGCCGACGGTGAGCCGGCCGGCGCTCGGGCGCAGCAGCCCGGCGAACAGGTTGAGCAGCGTCGACTTGCCCGACCCGGAGGGCCCGAGCAGGCCGACCACCTCGCCGCCGGCGACGTCGAGGTCGACGCCGGACAGCGCGACCACGTCGTTGCCCTCCAGCCGGTAGATGTGGACCAGGCCGTGGCAGGACACCGGGATGCCGGTCATCGCACTCCTTCCCGCAGTCGGTCGGAGCGACCGCTGCGCAGCTGCAGGGCGGCGACCGCGAGGCCGACCGCGACGAGGAGCAGACCGAGACCGCCGAGGGCGGCCCAGGCTGAGGCGGCGTCGGGTGCGTAGCGCACGTCGACGAACGGGGACGGGTCGTCGAACTGGGGCAGCGCGGGCAGCACGACCCAGGTCGCGACGGTGGCGGCCAGGGCCCCGCAGGCCAGCGCGACGAGCACCGTGCCGACGTTCTCGCGCAGCAGCAGCGAGCGCACGGTGCGGCGCCGGACGCCGACCACCCGCAGGGCCGCGACCTCATAGGCCCGTTGCCGGCGCCCGACGTACGCCGCGACGAGCAGCGCGCCCACCGCCACGACGACGGCCGCCGCCCCGCACACCAGGAGCAGCCGCAGGGCCAGCACCGCGCCGTCGCCGGCGTACCTGCGTTCCAGGTCGCCGCGGGTGGCCCGGCCGCCGACGGCGACGCCGGCCTTCGTCAGCGCCGCCCGAAGCGCCCGCTCCTCGTCCGGGTCGTCGCGGGACAGCCAGACCTGCCGGTCGCCCAGGACGGCGTCGTCGTCCAGCCGCAGCGCCAGCCCGAGGTCCACGAGCACGGCATCGTCGCCGGCCCGCGGCACGTAGTCGGCGACGGCGGCCGCCCGGTAGCGGGTCGCGGCGCCGGACAGGCCGGTGGTCGAGCCGAACGGCGAACCGCCCTCGGCGGCCGGTGCTGGTGCGGCGGCGCGACCGACCAGCGCCGGCAGCGGTTCGGGCGAGTCACCGCGGACGATCTCGGCGAACGGGCCGCCGGGCAACCTCATCCGGACCTCTAGGGCGGCGCCGGGCCGCAGCAGCAGCTCGGGCCCGCCGACGGTCGGCGGCCCGGCGCGCCACGCGTTGGGCACCCGGAAGCTGTCGACGAGCGGCTCGGCCCGGTCCCCGTCGGCGGGAGCCAGCCCGACCGACTCGATCAGCAGGGCGGCCGTGGCGCTGCCGATGTCGGTGCCCGGGTGGTCCACGGCCAGTGCGGCCAGCCGGCAGTCGGGCGCGGTGCAACCGTCGGGCAGGTCCGCGGTGTAGGTGTGCCGGCCGGGTCGCAGCTCGCCCAGGGGGACCCGCTCGACGGTGCCGTGCTCGTCCAGCCGGGCGGTGAGGCGCAACGGTGAGGGGCTGTCCACCTCGGTGAGGTCGACCGTCACCTCGAGCCGCCCCGGGGCCAGGCGCAGCGGGTCCGGCAGGTCCGGCAGCAGGGTCTCCTGCACCGACCGCGCCGGGCGGGAGCCGGGCGAGCCCCAGCCGAGCACCCGGTCGGCCCGGGTCGCGTCGACCGCGACCAGCGCCGGCTCCTGGTTGCTCGTCGATGACCTGCACGGCGGCCATCGCGTACCCGCCGTCGGGGTCCGCGGCCCGGACGGCGTCGAGCAGTGCCCGCGGGTCGGCGGCCCGCACCTGCAGCACCACCTCGGCGCCGGTCTCGGCCTCCGAGCGCTCGACCCGGTTGCGTTCCGCGACGGTCCAGGCCTGGACCCCCACCAGCAGCAGGCAGGTGGCGACGGCGAGCACGGACGCGATCCGTGAGGTGCCCGGGCGGCGGGCGACCCCGGCCCAGCCGACCGTGCCGGCGGCCCGGCCGCGGACCAGCGACAACGCCGTACGGCGGCGCGCCACCCGCACGAGCAGCCGGGCGGCGAGCAGCCCGCCGGCCACCGCCACCATGCCCGGGCCGAGCAGGGCCACCGGGCTCGGCCGGCCGCCGCGGTCGCTGACCAGCTGCACGACTCCGGCCAGCGCGAGCACCAGCACGACACCGTCGACCAGGCCGGCCCGGTTGCCCGAACGCCGCGGCGGCACCCGGCGCAGCAGCTCGGAGACCGGCCGGCGGAACACCTGGCGGGACGACAGCGCGGCGGTCACCAGACCGCCCGCGACCGCGGCGAGAACGGTGAGCAGCACCGGCCAGGTCACGACGACCTCGGTGCCCGGGGCGAACACCCGGCCGGCCGAGCCGCGGACCGCCAGGTAGCCGACCAGGGTGCCCAGCGGCGCCGCGATCAGCAGCAGCAGGAACACCTCGGCCAGCCCGAACCGCCTGGTTTGCGGCGCGGCCATCCCGCGCAGCTTCGCCAGCCCGATCTCGGGAGACCGTTCTTCGGTCGCCGAGCCGACCACCAGGTACAGCGTCCACCAGCTCAGCAGGACCAGCTGGGTGACGGCGAGCGGCGCCGCGACTCGCACCAGCTCCCGGCCCTCGTCGGCCCGGGCCAGCGCGGCCGGCAGCTGGGACTCGGTGGTGACCAGGTAGCCCGCGGTCGTGTTCGACAGCCGGCGGATCTGCCCGCGCAGCGTCGCTGCGTCCTCCAGCTGCACCTTGATCGGTCGGACCGGCACGTCGACGGTGTAGGTCGTGATCTGGCCGAGCGCAGCCGAGCCAGGCCCCAGGAAGACCGGGTCCACGATCGGCGGCACGGACTCCAGCGAGCGGGTCCTCGCCTCGGGGTAGTAGGACGAGAAGTACGGTCGGCCGGCCCAGTACGCAGACTCCACCGGCACCGGGTCGAACGTGCCGACGACCGTGACCGGCAGCACCGGGGGCAGGCCGCCGCCCTCGACCGTCGCGGACTCCTCCAGCTCGACCTCGACGGTCTGGCCGACCTTTCCGCCGAGCAGTGCCAGGCTGCGCTGGGTGAACAGGCCCTCGCCGGCGGCGCTCGGGCAACGGCCGGCGGCGAGCGGGAGGTGCGCGCAGACCCCGGCCCGCTCGACGACCTTGCCGACGACGAGCCCACCCGTGAACGGACCCGCGGTCGGCGAGTAGGTGCCGTTGCCGGCATACGCCAGCTGCGGCCGGCCGAAGGCCGGGTGGGAGAGCACCGTGCGAGCCGTCTCGACCATGAAGGTCCCGTCGCGGGCCTCGCCTTCGCCCGCCCCGGAGCCGGCCTGCGGCACCGCCACCTGCACCGACCGGGTGAACGCGTCCGCGCGGCGCAGGGTGTCGCGCAGGATCGACGCCTCGGCGGCTCGCGAGTACAGCGGCGCGACGACCGACGCCGCGCTCGCGACGGTCGCGAGCACGAGCACGATCAGTGCCGTGCTGCGGCGGAACCAGAGCCCGGCGAACGCCAGCCGAAGGGTGGTCCCCCGGTCGCCCCGGGACGCCGTCATCGGCCCTCCCGCAGCCGGGCGGGGACGGCCGAGGCGGCCAGTGCTCGACCGACGACCACCGACACCGCGCACAGCAGCACCAGGCAGCCGCCGACGGTCACGAGCACCGGCCCCCATGCCGGGTCGAGCACCAGGGGCAGCCGGGCCGCCGAGGTGGCGAACAACGGGACGTCCGGCAGCGCGGCCTGGGCGGCGACCAGGCCCAGCGCCCCGCCGGCGAGAACGCCCAGCACAGCCACCACGAGGTGCTCGCGGACCGAGGCTGCCCGGACGGCGCCGGCGGGGACGCCGACCAGCCGCAGCCCGGCCAGGTCGCGGGCCCGGCTGGCGCCGGAGGTGGCGACGCCGACGACGAGCACGGCGGCGCCGAGCAGCACGGCCACCACGCCGGCGAGCAGCGCGAGGCGCAGGGCCAGGGTCGGTCCTTCGCTGGCGAAGTGCTCGGCGTGCGTCCCGACCGTGTCGCGGGCCACCACCGGCAGGCCGCGGGCGGCGAGCTCACGGCGCAGCGCCGCCTCGCGGGTCGGGTCGTCGGCGGCGAGCCACACGTCGTACGACGTCTGGGCCGGGGCCGCGCTCGGTCCGGTGACCACCGCGGCCAGGTCGACGAGCAGCCCGCGGGTCCCGGAGCGCGGCACCTGCGGCAGCCGACCAACGATCTTGAACGCCACGTCGCCGGTTCCCGGATCCTGGGCCAGGACGTGGGTCCCGGCCCGGCTCCGGGCGAAGGGGAGCTCGGGCAGGTTGCCGGTCCAGAGGGCGACCGGGACGACCGGCCGGTCCTGCCGCTGGGCGGCCACCGGGACGCCGAAGGAGGTGCCGCTGAGCTTGAGGGTCGGCCCCGCGGCCACGACGGCGTCGTCGGAGGCGTCGGCGCGCCAGGGCAGCGACTCCCAGGCGCCGAGCTGCTCGCTGTCGAGGTCGACGGCCGCCAGCGAGCCCGCGGTGCCGGCTCGCAGTCCGAGCACGTCGAGCTCGACGAGGGCGTCGACGAAGTCGCCGAACGTGCGGTCGACGACCACCTGGTCGAGGTGGCAGCCCGCCGCGCAGTCGATCGCCGCCCGGTAGGTGCGGCGGCCTTCCTGCAGCCGGCCGAGATCGACCTGGCGGGTGGCCCCGCTCGCGTCGCTGAGCCCGAGGGTGAGGCGCACCGGGCCGCCGAGGGCCGGCTCGGGACCCCCGCGGACGCGCGGCAGGCCGCGGACCGCGAAGGTGGCCTCGACCTCGACCCGGTCGCCGCGCACCTCGACCGGCGCCGGCCGCGGCGGGCTGATCTCCGCCAGCTCCTGCGTGGTGGGCCGCCCGTCGCTGCGGCCCCACCGGGCGATCCGGGCGAACGCCGCGGGCTCGACCGCGGTCGTGCGCGGCCCCACCTCGGTCGCGGAGGACACCGTGACGACGGGAGTCGCGAAGCGGCCCTTCGGGTCGATGTCCATCAGGGCGGTGCGCAGGGCGAGCGAGCTGTCGGCGTCGACGGTGAGGACGACGGCTGCACCGGCCTCGACCTCCGCCCGGGTGGTGCGGTTGCGCTCGGCGACGGCCCAGGCGTCGACGGCGAACACCAGCAGTGCGCACGCGACGGTGACGATGGCGATCAGCCGTCGCAGCGCCGGGCGGCGGGCGATCTGCAGGCCGGCCAGCGCCCACGGCAGCCGGCCGCGGCGCAGCGCCAGCCGGGCGAGCGGGCCGGCGGTAGGGATGGTGGCCTGCGCGAGCAGCAGCCCGCCGGCGATGGCGAGCAGCCCGGGGGCGAGCAGGGCGACCGGCCCACCGTCGCCGGCGAGCAGGGTCGCCACGCCGGCCGCGGCCGCGGCCACGACGGCGCCCTCGACGAGGCCGACCTGCAGGGTGGACGCGCGGGGCGGGACCCGGCGGAGCAGCGAGGTGATCGGCTGGCGAAGGCTGGGGGTGCCGGCGGCGACGATGGCGAGCAGGCCGGCCACCAGGGAGCCGCCGACGGCGAGGGCCACCGGCCACCGGGCCTCGGGGACCACGCCCGGCTCCAGCCACAGCTGGGTCGCGACCCAGGCGGCCAACCAGCCGAGCGCCGCTCCGAGCAGGGCTCCGGCCAGGACCAGCACGCCGAGCTCGCGTATCAGCATGACGCCCGCGCCGAGCGTGCCGTGGCCGCGGAGCCGGGCCAGTGCGATCTCCGGCCGGCGCGCCTCGGTGGCGGCCGCGCAGACGAACGCCAGCACGGCGATGCCGAGGACGGCGAGCTGCACGGCCAGCAGCGGGATGACCCTGCGTGCCTGGTCGCGCTGGCTGGTGGTGGAGTCCAGCAGCGGTCCGATCCGGCTGGTGGCGGTGGCGCCGAGGGTGGCGGCCTCGGCGTCGACGGCTGCGGTGGCCGACCGTAGGGTCGGCACCGAGCCGAGGTCCAGCCGGTCCGCCCGCAGCGGGATGTCCAGGTGTGAGCGCAGCCCGGGCCAGCGCCGGGACGCGAGGGTCGGCCAGGAGGTGAAGACGTCGTCGATGGTGCGCGCCGACTGCTCCTCCGCGCTCGGCCGGGCCGCGGTCGGGGCCCGGCCGCGACCGGCCCAGTACGGCGCGGAGGCGTCGGCCACCTCGTAGAGGCCGACCACGGTGGCGCGCCTCTGGACCCCACCTGCGGCCGGGTCACCGCCGACCAGGGTCACCGCGGAACCTGGCGCGAGTCCCGTGTCGACGGCCGACCGCCGGCTCACCAGGATCTCGCCGGGGTCGCGCAGGCAGCGCCCGGCCGACACCGTCACCTGCGCGCACAGGTCCTCACGGCTGGTCAGCCTGCTGCGCAGGTCGTCGGTGTCAGGCGCCGTGACCCGGACCGGCGCCTCGGCGCCGCCCACGGGCGGCCCGAACTGACGGGACCTGCCCGTGCACGACCCGGGCCAGCCGGCGCGGCGCGGACGGCTTGTCCGAGGCGTCGGTGACCACGAGCATGCGGTCCGCCGGGTCCGCGTCGGCCACCACGTTGCGCAGCACCGACTGCTCGACGGCACGGGCGTAGAGCGGGCCCAGGGCGGCCGCGGCGGTCACCACCGCGGACAGGAGGACCATCAGTGCGCCCTGGCGGGGTCGGTGACGCAGGGCGGCGGCGGTCACCGACCCTGCCGCCATGCCGAGCGCCTCCTCGAGTCCCGCGTCCCGCCCCCGTGTCGGGCGTGCGTGGCCCGGTGTGGTCGGGCCACACGCTGCCGCAGGGAGCGAACGGTGCCGAGGGGCGGAGCGCGATCGTGACGGAATCGTTGCGACCAAGATCGCCGAGTGTCACAGACCCCGCGCCACCCGTGGTCTCAGCCGGCGAAGCTGCCCGCGATGCGCCGCTCGGCCTCGTCGTAGGACTGGCCGGCCTGGGAGAGCAGCTGGCTGATGCCGGCCAGCGCCTGCTGCAGGCCCTGGGCGCTGCGGTTCCACTCGTCGTACAGGCCCTGGAAACGGTCCTGGGCCTGGCCGGTCCAGGTGCCGCTGATCGGCAGGACCCGGCTGCGCAGGGTGCCCAGCTCGGACTCGATCGAGCCGGCCGTGCCGTGCACCTGCTGGGACAGGCTCAGCAGCTCGGCGGGGGTGACGCGGAACGCGGTCATCGGAACCTCCTGTCGGAACGGGCTACGGTGTCCGAACGAACCTAGGGAGTTCCGCGGCCGGCGGCCGGGAGTTGTGCACAGGCGACGCCCGCGGCGTACCGCTCGGAGCTCATCGGTCCGGCCGCCCCAGGGCTCCCACCGGGGCCACCACGGCGCCGCCCTCCTCGCAGACCCAGTACGGGTCCTCGCCGAGGTCCGGCGTCACCCGCAGCTCGTGGGCCGACGGCTCGTCCCCGACGTCGTGCGGCAGGGAGCACAGCGGCCACCGGCCGACCTGGTCGAGCAGCGCCTCCTGCACGTCCTGGGCCACCAGGCAGGTGACGAACACGGCGCCGTCCGGCCAGCTGTCCACCCACCAGCGGCGGGCGGTCAGCACCTCGTCGACGACCGACACGGTCGCGGCGGTGTCCAGACCGCAGGCGGCGAGGTCGTGCAGCACGCGGGCGCGGGCCTCGAGCAGGGCGTCGGTCACGAACGCCATTGTCCGCTGCGACACCATCAAGGCATGGCGATCCTCGTCGACACGCCCATCTGGCCGTTCCGCGGCCGGCTCTGGTGCCACCTGGTGAGCGACACGTCGTACGACGAGCTGCACGCCGTGGCCGAGGCGCTGGGCATCCCGCGGCGCGGCTTCCAGGGCGACCACTACGACCTGCCCGAGGAGCTGCGGGATGCCGCGATCGCCCTTGGCGCGCAGCCGGTCGACCGGCCGCGAGCTGATCACCCGGCTGCGCGCCTCCGGCCTGCGCCGCCCGCACCGCCACTGACCCGCTGTCCGCGTCCGACACGCCGGTCACTGCGTCTTCCGGTGCCTGACGTGGTCGGGCATCATGGCGCGATGGCGGCCGATCGCGGCGGGTACAGCACCCGCCTACTGTCCCGGACACCTGGGACGACTTTGCTCGTCTTGTCGAGGCGAACAACGGCGTCTGGGGTGGGTGCTGGTGCATGGGATTCCACACCGACGGGCTGACTCGCAGCCCACCTGACAACAAGGCGGCCAAGCAGGCGCACGTGCGCGCCGGCACGGTGCACCAGCTGCTGGTCTATGCAGGGGACGAGTGCGTCGGTTGGTGCCAGTACGGAGCGCCGGCCGAGCTGCCCAACATCAAGAACCCTGGCGCGTACGGCAAGGAGCTCGTGGAGCTGCCGGACTGGCGCATCGGTTGCATCTTCACCGGCAAGGGCCACCGAGGCAGCGGTGTAGCCCGAGCAGCCGTCTCCGCCGCGCTGGATGTCATCCGCGCCGCCGGTGGCGGGGTCGTCGAGGCCTACCCCGAGCAGGTCGAGGACCGCCCTCCGCAGCGCGGTGCGTACTTCCACACCGGGCCCGAGACCTCTGTTCGCGGAGTTCGGCTTCACCCGCGACCGTCAGATCGCCAAGTGGCGCTGGGTGATGCGCCTGACGTTGGACGCCTGAACGCATCCGGGTACGGCTCGGTCAGCTCGCGCGCAGCCGGTCCAGCTCGGCGGTGACGTTCGCGCGGGCCCGCTGCTCCCAGGCCGACCGGCCGTGCGCGGTGCGGAACAGCACGGGCCGGTCCAGCAGCCTGTCGACAGCACCTGGGCGCGGCCGTCGGCGAACGCTGCGTCGTCGACATGGGCGTACTCGCGGCGGACGCCCTCGACGTACGCCGCGTAGCGCAGGTCGTCGGAGGCCAGCACGGCGAGGTCGGCGTCGCAGAGCACGGCGCCGTTCGCGTCGTCGGGGCCGACGTCGTGCGTCGCGGTCAGTCGCACCAGCCGGGTCACCTCGTCCAGCAGCAGCTCGTCGACCCCGAGCAGCCGCAGCGTCGTCATCGCGAGGGCAGCGCTGCGCTCCTCGTTGTCGGCCGCCGTCGGGTCGTAGACCGCGTCGTGGAACCACGCGGCCAGCCGCACCGCGTCCGGCCGGTCCGCCTCGGCAGCCATCAGGTCGACCCGCTCCAGCACCTCGGACAGGTGCGCGAGGTCGTGGTAGGCCCGGTGCGGCTCGGCCCAGCGTCCCAGCAGCCCGGCGCCCGCGCCGGCGACGTCGCCGCGAGCCTCCACCCGGCGGGCCAGGCTCCAGCCAGGCCGGCGCGAGGTGCCGGACGCGTCATGCTGCCAGCTCGTCGGGTAGCGGCCGTGCGTGCACGACCGAGAGCCCGGACACCGCGCGGGTCAGGACGACGTACAGCCGGCGCAGCCCCTGGAAGGACGAGGCCTCGCCGTCGACGATCGCGGCAGGTTCCACCACGACGACATGGTCGTACTCCAGTCCCTTGGCCAGCGTCGCCGGCACCAGGGTGACGCGATGCGAGTCCTGCCGCGGCCGAGGATCGCGTGGTCGACGGTCGAGGCCGGCGCTCAGGCGGTCGACGTCTCGGTCGGCCACCACGACGCCGATCGACCCGGGCTCGACGAGCACCCGGCGTACCTCGCTGGCCACCACGTCCAGCAGGTCGACCGCTGCCACGATGTCGAGCCGTCCGTCGTTCTCGCGCACCGACTCCGGCGGGCTGATGCCAGGTGCGATGTGCGGCAGCAGCCGGCCGGCGAACTCGATGACGGCGGCCGGCACCCGGTAGCCGCGGCGCAGCACCTCGATGTGGGCGCCCGGCTTGCCGAGGTGGCCCAGGGACTCGGCCCAGTCGGTGGTGGCCCACGGCGTGGTGCCCTGCGCGATGTCGCCGAGGACGGTCGCGGACGCCGTGGAGCACCGCCGCCCGACCGCGCGCAGCTGCATCGGCGAGAGGTCCTGCGCCTCGTCGAGCACGACGTGGCCGAGGCTCGGTTCCCGGTCGACCAGGTCCGCGGCCTCGTCGACCAGCACGGCGTCGGCCAGCGACCAGGGTGCGGTGCGCGGACCGCGCGGCGGCTTCGACCAGAGCAGCAGCGCCTGCTCGGCCGGGTCGAGGATGCCGTCGGCGGCGCGGGCGAGTGCTGCCGCGTCGGAGAGCAGTGTCATCACCACCCGCGCCGGGTCGACCGCCGGCCACAGCGCGTCGACGGCCTTGCGCACCGGCGTGCTGCGCGCGACCGCGTCCTGCACCCGGTCGTCCGGCGAGTCGCCGGCGGCCTCCATCTTGGTGAGCAGCGCGTGCGACAGCCGCTGCGCCAGCATCGCCCGGGCCGCTCCGTAGCGGACGTCCCGGGCGAGTAGTTCGGCCATGATCTCGCGCAGCTCGTGTGACGGGACCCGCCACCGGTGCGAGCCGCGCGGCAGCACCAGTGCCTCGGTCGGCTCGGCCAGCCCCGCGTGCACCGCGCGGTCCAGCACCTGCGCCATCCGCGGGTCGCCCTTGAGCGCGGCCACGGCCGCTGGCTCGACGGCGCGCACCTCGACCCGGCCGCCGACCAGCTCCTCCAGGGTCACCTGCCTCACGTCCACCTCGCCGAGGGCGGGCAGCACCGCGGAGATGTAGGACAGGAACGCGGAGTTCGGTCCGACGACGAGCACGCCGCCGCGCCGCAGCCGGTCCCGGAACGTGTAGAGCAGGTACGCCGCGCGGTGCAGGCCGACCGCGGTCTTCCCGGTGCCGGGGGCGCCCTGCACGCACAGCGTCTCGCCGACGTCGGCCCGGACGATCACGTCCTGCTCCGGCTGGATGGTCGCGACGATGTCGCGCATCGGCCCGACCCGGGGACGTTCGATCTCGCCGGCGAGGATTCGGCTGCTGGCGCTGACCTCGTCCTCGTCGAGCAGGTGCTCGTCCTCGTACGCCGTGATCTCGCCACGCTCGAAGCCGAACCGTCGGCGCAGCACGACGTCCATCGGCTCGGTCCGGGTGGCACGGTAGAAGGCGGTCGAGACGCCGGCTCGCCAGTCGACGACCACCGGGTCGCCGGAGTCGTCGTGCACGTGGCGGCGTCCGACGTAGTAGCGCTGCTCGTCGCCGGCCGCGAGGTCCAGGCGGCCGAAGAACAGCGGCGTCTCCGGGTCGTCGGCCAGCGCCAGCGCCCGCTTGTGCAGGGAGGCCGCGAGATAGGCCTCGGAGACCGCGTCGCCGCCCCGAGCGTCCAGCGCGAGGGTGGCCTCGCGCATCGCCCGCAGGTCGGCGCGCGCGGCGGCGAGGTAGGCGCGCTCGGCGGCCAGGGTGGGGGAGGTCACGGCCTTCCCAGGCTACCCAGGGGTGGCGGCCACCAGGGCCCGGCGGAGACGGGCCAGCCGGACGTGCAGCAGCGTCGGCGAGGTCGGGGCGGTGGCGAAGACCAGCCGGGCGAGCAGGACCTGAGCGAGCCGCAGCGAGCGCTCGACATCGCCTGCGGGCAGCGGGTGGCTGACCGCAGGCCCGACCGCGAGGCCGCGGACCTGCGCGAGCAGCGCGGCGGCCGCCGCGTCCACCTCCGGGACGGCGTCGCCCGGTGTGTCGAGGACGCTGGCCCGCAGCGCGTCGGTGACCTTCCACCACACCGGGAACGGCACCGGGTCGTTCGCGCTCTTGCGCACCAGCGCGCCGGCCACCAGGTGCTGGGCGAGCCGGCCGGACAGCTCGTCGTTGCCGGGCCGGACCGGGCGGGTGGTGCTGAGCGCCAGTTCCAGCGGTGGGTGTTGCAGCGTCGTCATCGTCGCTCCTGATGGTCGGGACCTCGCTGGTGGTGGACTCACCGTCGCGAAAGAACCTGTCAACCAGGTGTGAGGTGGCTGCTGACTACCTGATACGACCGGGGCCCGGTGAGAGAGCGGTCGGTGACCTGCTCGGCCTGCAGGTCGACGCAGCCGAGCTGTTCGGAGCGAGGAAGCGGACCTGCTTGCGGTCTGCTGAACGCGACGCAAGCCGGTCCGCTTCGAGGTGAGTCCGCCCCGGTGCCGTTCGAGCACTCGCCCGGACCGGTCCAACTCACCGACACCGCAGGTGGTGTTGCCGCGTGCGACGCCCTCAGGGGAGGTCGTTGGCCTCGGCCTGGGCGATCCCGGCCAGCGCTGCGTGCAGGTACGGCGGGTACGACCGGTCGCCGGCGGTCAGCAGGTCGGCGACCATCAGCGGGGCGTGCCGGGCGACGTGCAGCGGTGTCACCAGTCACCGGTTCGTCCTCCTGCGGGTGCAGGCCGAGTGCGCCGCTGAGCACGAGCACCAGCGCGTTCACGTCGACCTCCGGGAACCAGCCGGCAGCCGAGCGGGCGCACCGCACGATCACGTCCTGCGCATCGTCGCTGGAGAGCCCGTCGGGGTGCAGGTCCTCGAGCAACGAGCGCAGCACCGAACCCAGCACCAGGCCGACCTGCTCGGCGTCGAGCCCGGCCAGTCGCTCGGTCGCGCGCAGGAACTCGTCGCGGTCAGCCGCCACCGCAGCCGCGATGGCCGACGCCGAGCAGTCGGCCAGCACCCGGACGCGGACGGGGTAAATCGGCACCGTCAGCTGGCGTCGAGGGTGGGCAGGTCGTCGGCGTCGACGATCCGGTAGGCGTAGCCCTGCTCGGCGAGGAACCGCTGCCGGTGCGCGGCGAAGTCCTGGTCGACGGTGTCCCGGGCGGTCACCGCGTAGAACCGGGCGGTGCGGCCGTCGGCCTTGGGCCGCAGCACCCGGCCGAGCCGCTGCGCCTCCTCCTGCCGAGAGCCGAACGTGCCGGACACCTGGATCGCCACCGCCGCCTCGGGCAGGTCGATCGAGAAGTTGGCCACCTTCGAGACCACCAGCAGCGAGATCTCGCCGACCCGGAAGGCCTGGAACAGCCGCTCCCGCTCCTTGACCGTGGTGTCGCCCTTGATGACCGGCGCATCGAGCCGTTCGCCGAGGTCGTCGAGCTGGTCGATGTACTGCCCGATGACCAGCGTCTGGTCGTTGCGGTGCCGCTCGACCAGCTGCTGCACCACCCGGGTCTTCGACGCGGTGCTGGACGCGAATCGGTAGCGCTCCTCCGGCTCGGCGACGGCGTAGGCGAGCCGCTCGGACTCCGAAAGCGTCACCCGCACCTCGACGCAGTCCGCCGGTGCGATGTAGCCCTGGGACTCGATGTCCTTCCACGGGGCGTCGTACCGCTTGGGCCCGATCAGCGAGAAGACGTCGCCCTCCCGACCGTCCTCGCGCACCAGGGTGGCGGTGAGTCCGAGCCGCCGACGGGCCTGCAGGTCGGCCGTCATCCGGAAGATCGGGGCGGGCAACAGGTGCACCTCGTCGTAGACGACCAGGCCCCAGTCGCGGGCGTCGAGCAGCTCGAGGTGGCTGTAGACGCCCTTCCGGCGGGTCGTCATCACCTGGTACGTCGCGATGGTGACCGGCCGGACCTCCTTGCGCGACCCGGAGTACTCGCCGATCTCGTCCTCGGTCAGCGTGGTGCGCTTGAGCAGCTCGTGCCGCCACTGCCGGGCGGCCACGGTGTTGGTGACCAGGATCAGGGTGGTCGCCTTCGCCTCGGCCATCGCGGCCGCCCCGACGATGGTCTTGCCGGCGCCGCAGGGCAGCACGACGACGCCGGAGCCGCCGTGCCAGAACCCTTCGACGGCCTCCCGCTGGTAGGGCCGCATCGCCCAGCCGTCCTGGACCAGCTCGATCGGGTGCGCCTCGCCGTCGACGTAGCCGGCAAGGTCCTCGGCGGGCCAGCCGAGCTTGAGCAGCACCTGCTTGAGGTGGCCGCGCTCGGAGGCGTGCACCAGCACCGTGTCCGGGTCGGGGCGGCTGCCGACCAGCGGCGCGACCTTCTTCGACCGGATGACCTCCTCCAGCACCGCGCGGTCGGTGGTGACCAGGACCAGGCCGTGCACCGGGTGCTTCTCCAGCCGCAGCCGGCCGTACCGGGCCATCGTCTCCGCCACGTCGACGAGCAGCGCGTGCGGCACGGCGTACCGGCTGAACTTCAGCAGCACGTCGACCACCTGCTCGGCGTCGTGGCCGGCCGCGCGGGCGTTCCACAGCCCCAGCGGGGTGAGCCGGTAGGTGTGCACGTGTTCGGGCGAGCGCTCCAGCTCGGCGAACGGCGCGATGGCGCGACGGCACTCGCCCGCCTGCTCGTGGTCGACCTCGAGCAGGAGGGTCTTGTCGGACTGCACGATCAGCGGGCCGTCGGTCACGTGTCCCATTGTCGGTCACGCACGCAAATCGCCCGTCCGCCCACCCGCCCGGCCGGTGATCATGAAGGTTCACCCCCACAAGTGCGGGGACGAACCTTCATGATCACGGAGCGGGGCGGCTCACGAGACGGTCTCCTCGTCCAGGAGCGAGACACCGGTGATGCGGTGCACCGCGAAGGACCGGACGGCGCCCCGGAGGTGGTCGTAGGCGTTGAGGTAGCCGCCCTCGACGGCGACCGGCTCCACGACCCGCTGGGTGGCCCGGCCCTCGGCGTCGACGTAGCCGATCCAGAGCGCCTCGCCGGACCCCGCGGCCTGGGTGAGCATCGCCAGCACGTCGGCGGTCGGCCTGGACGTCCGGAGGGACCCGACCAGCCGTGACCTGTCGCCGCCGCGGATCGCGCGGACCGCCGCGTCCAGCAGCGTGTCGCCGGGAGCCGGTGGCGCCGTGACGACCCTGGCCGGCGGACGCCGGGTCCGGGTACGCCGGGACTCGGGGCGGCGCACCACCACGGCGCCGTCCGGACCTTCGGCGGCCGGGGCCAGGCCCATGCTGCGCAGCCGGTCGAGCACGAGGTCGGCCGCCGCGGCGGAGGCGAGCACCGTCGGTGCGATCCGGCGCAGCCCCAGCGACACGGCCCGCCGGTCGGTGAGCAGGACGCCGAGGGTGGACTCGTCGTCGCACCGGACGAACGAGGACGCGGCGCCGACCCGCACCCGGCCGTGCCGTCGGCCGACGTCGTCGATGAGATAGGTCAGCGGCTGCGGTACCGCGGTGCGGGAGTGCCGGGCGAGCAGGCCGGAGACGTCGCCGGCCGTCCAGCCGGCGTCGAAGGCGCGCCGCACCGTCGACTCGGTGAACCGGTAGACCGTCGCGCCCCCGGTCGACTCGACGTCGGCGACCAGCCGCAGCGACCGGGCCAGCGCCGGCTCCAGCGGGCCGGGCGCGACCGCCGTCAGGTCGGCCTGCAGCAGCACGTGGTCCAGCGGCTGCGGCAGCGCTGCCTCCAGCGCGGTGACCGCGGCCGGGCCGTTGCCCGCGGCGAGCAGCCGGCCGTGCCCGGCCAGCGCCCCGCCGGTGGCCAGGCCGAGCGCTCGCGCCTCCTCCACGGTCCAGGTGACCAGGTCGTCCTGGAGCCGGCCGCCCCGGCGCGGCGCCTGCCAGCGCAGGCGGGCCGACAGCGACTCCGTGGCGGTGGCGGTCCCGACCGGCAGCTCGGCGAGATCGGCCAGCACTGCTGCCCGGACGGCGGGGGCAACGGTGCGGTCCAGGTCGGGGCCGAGGGGGGACAGCGTGCGGCCCCGCTGGTCCCGGCCGCCGACCAGCCCGGGTACCCGGGTCGAGGCCAGCCAGGCCGCGGCGAGGATTAGCCAGCGGTCGGCTACTGGCTCGTCCAGCCACCGGTCGTACGCCGGTGTCGGGAGCCAGACCTCGTCGACGTCCTCACCCGCCGCCAGCAGGCCCGCTGCGTGTGCGGTCTCGACCAACAGCGCCAGCCGGGACTCGTCGACGTCGAGTGCGCCGGCCGCCCGGCTCCGTTCGCGGATGCCGACCCCACCCGTGCGCAGCACCTTCGGCGGCTCGGCCGACCACAGCTCCAGCAGCTCCTCGACCAGGCGCACCGTCTCGGCCGCGGCTCCGGCGGCCGCCCGGTCGACGTGGTGGGGGTCGACCGGTGAGGTGGCCAGGGCCGGCAGGTCTGGCTCGGCCGCCTCGTGCACCCGGCCGCCCCGCAGATGCAGCGCGACCTCGCGAGGCAGTACCACGGTGGCGGTGTCGGTGGCGACCAGCAGCGCGTGCGCGAGCAGCCACTCGACCGGGCTGGCCGCGCTGCCGGCGTCGACGTCGCGGCGGGCGCGCTCGAGGTGGCCGGTAGGCGGCCCCCAGACCATGGTGGCCAGGGCGTCGGGCGCGCCGGTGGGTGCCTGCGCGAGCAGCGCGGCGAGCCGGTCTCGGTCGCCGAGCACCTCGCCCACCGACCGTGCGGTGGTCACCGGGTCAGCGGTCGCCGCGATGCCGAGGTCGGTGGCGATCTGCGAGAGCCTGGCCGGGCCGTAGCCGTGCAGCGCCTGCTCGGCGGCCGGTCCGAGGCCGGCCGGGTGCCCGATGACCTCGGCGACCGTGCGCGGGACCACCAGACGTCCCTCGTCGTCGCGGTAGACCAGGGCTCGCTCGTGCAGAAGGTCGAGGACGGCGGTGGGGTCGGCACCGAGCAGCCGGCGCACGTCGTCCTCGGTGCTGTGGTCGGGCAGCGCGCACAGCACCTCCACCACCTGCAGCCCGAACCGGTCGAGCTGGTCGAGGGCGCGGGAGACCGACGGCCGGGTCGCGGCCCGGGCGGCCAGCGACGCGAGGTCGGAGGGCACCGGCGACAGCAGGTCCGGCCGGGCGCGCAGCAGGGAGACGAGTGCGACGTCGTTGCGCGCGCGCAGGTCGTCGGCCAGGCTGCGCGGCCGGGAGGTGGGCATCCGCCCCACGGTACGCTCGCCGTACTGTGACCAGCGACCGGCCGATCTTCGTGGTCGGCTGCCCACGGTCGGGGACGACGTTGCTGTCGCTGATGATCCACGCGCACCCGCGCCTGTCGATGCCCCCGGAGTCGCGGTTCCTGCTGCCCACCTGGCGGGCCAGGGCACGCTACGGCGACCTGTCGACCGCGGCTCAGCGCAAGCAGCTGGCCCGGGCCTGCACCCGCAAGGGCTCACGGGTGCGCGACCTGGGCCTGGACCCGCGGGCGCTGCGCAAGCAGATCCTGGCCGCCCCGCCGACCATCGGGTCGGCGTTCGGGACGGTGTTCCAGGCCTACGCGGACCTGCACGGCAAGGCCCGGTGGGGCGACAAGCGGCCCCTGTACTTCCAGGAGGTCGACGTCCTGCTGCGGCTGTTCCCGGACGCCCAGGTCGTCCACATCGTCCGCGACCCGCGGGCCACCGTCGCCTCGCTCGGGTCGATGCCGTGGTGGCCGTACGACAGCGTCGCCTCGATGGCGACCTGGGCGCAGGCGGACTATTGCGCCCGGCGGGACCGGCGCCGGCTCCCGGCCGACGTCTTCACCGTCCTGCGGTACGAGTCGCTGGTGGCGGACCCGGAGGCCGAGCTGCGCCGGCTGTGCGCGTTCCTCACCGAGGACTTCGACCCCGCGATGCTGCGGCCGAGCGAGGTGCGGCACGTCGTGCCGTCCGGCAAGCACTGGCACGGGAACCTCGCATCCTCGGTCGGCAGCCATCGCGTCGATGCATGGCAGGGCGACCTGGAGCCCTGGGAGCTGGGGCTGCTCGAGGCGGTGCTGGCGCGCCGGCTGCGACGGCACGACTACCCGGTGTCCGACCAGGGGCTGCGGCCCTCGCCGTGGCTGCGCGCGCGGTACGCCAAGGAGCTGGCGGTGCGCCAGGCCTCGATGTACCGGCGGTGGGCGGGGGAGCGGCGCGACGCGCGACGCTCGACCCAGCCGGTCGCGGCCCGGTTGACCGCCGGCCAGCGCCGGGCCGGTCCGGGCACGCATGAGGTGGTGGACGAGGGGTAGGTGCCTCCTGTCCCGAGGAGGTACATCCCGTGTCCGCCACCCCTGCCGTGATCCTGGTCGTCGTCGTCATCCTGCTCATGCTCGCCGCGCTGGCCGCGTTGCTGATGTCCCGCCGGAAGGAAGGGGAGGCGCTGCGCGAGCGCTTCGGCCCCGAGTACGACCGCGCGGTGGAGCAGGGCGGCAGCCGGCGGGAGGCCGAGCACCATCTGTCGGACGTGGCGGCCGTGCGCGACAAGGCCGAGGTCCGCGAGCTCGACGCCGGGGAGCGGGAGCGCTACTCGCGGCAGTGGTCGGACGTGCAGGCAGCCTTCGTCGACGACCCGGTCGGCGCCACCCGGGACGCCGACGTCCTGGTGGGTGACGTGATGCGCGACCGCGGTTACCCGCTGGACGACGTCGAGGACCGGGCCGACCTGGTCGCCGCCGACCACGCCGAGCTGGCCGGGCACTACCGCGCCGCGCACGACGTCGGCCAGCGGGCCGACGACGCCTCGACCGAGGAGCTGCGGCAGGCGTTCGTCCACTACCGGGCGCTGTTCGTCGAGCTGCTCGCCGAGCCGCCGGGCAGACACGAGCAGGTCGACCTCACCGACCGCGACCGAACCCGGCAGGCCCCGCCCGCCTGAGCCGCCTACCCTGGGCCGGGTGCGACCCCTCGTCGTCGGGTTCGACCTCGACATGACCCTGATCGACATCCGGCCAGGCATCGCCGCCGTACGCCGGCACGGCGGCACCGTGGTCGTCGTGACCGGGAAGGCCGAAGCCCTGCTCGAGCACGGCGCCACCGTCTACGTCGGTGACCACGTCGGCGACGTCGCGGGCGCCCGGGCCGCGGGGGTTCTCAGTGTCGGCGTCCCCACCGGACCGGTGGGCGCGGACGAACTCCGGGCGGCCGGCGCCGACGTCGTCCTCGCCGACCTCGCCGAGTTCCCGGCCTGGCTGGACGGCTACGTCCTGCAGCGCCGGCTCGACGACCTGCACGAGCGGCTGGCCGGCCTCGGCTCGGTGGCGGTCGCCTTCTCCGGCGGCGCCGACTCGGCGTTCCTGCTCGCGGCCGCCGTCCGGGCACTCGGTGCGCAGGATGTGGTCGCGGCGACCGCGGTGAGCGCCAGCCTGCCGGCGTCCGAGCTGGACGCGGCAGCCCGGTTCGCCGCCGACCTCGGCGTCCGCCACGTGCTGCCGGCGACCGACGAGATGAGCCGGGAGGGCTATCGCGCGAACGCCGGTGACCGCTGCTACTTCTGCAAGGCCGAGCTGCTCGACGTCCTGGGGCCGCTGGCCGCCGAGCTCGGCGTCGCCCACGTCGCGACCGGCACCAACGCCGACGACGCCCGGGCCGGGTTCCGGCCCGGCATCAGGGCCGCTGCCGAGCGCGCAGCGGTCACCCCCCTGTTGGACGCCGGCCTGACCAAGGCGCAGGTCCGGGCCGCCAGCCGGGACTGGGGGCTGCGTACCTGGGACAAGCCGGCGGCGGCCTGCCTGTCCAGCCGGGTGGCCTTCGGCCTGGAGATCTCGCCGGCCCGGTTGGCCCGGGTCGAGCACGCCGAGGCGGCGGTGCGCGCGGCGCTGGCCGCCGAGGGCCTCGAGTCGGCCGACGTCCGGGTCCGCGACCTGGGCGAGGTTGCCCGGGTGGAGGTCGACCGTGCGGTGGTGGGCGCGGTCACCGCCAGCGAGGGGGTGCTGGCGGCTGTGCGGGCGGCGGGCTTCCCCGACGTCGAGGTCGATCCGCGCGGATTCCGGTCCGGGGCGATGAACGAGCTGCTGTCCGACCCCGGGCGCTACCGCTAGGAACGCACTGGGGTCCGCGTCCCGCGCCGGGTAGGCTGAACGGCCGCGCTCCGCGCACCGCCGCGCTCCTCGCTCCACGACACGATCAGAGGTCTCCCGTGCCCACCGGCAAGGTCAAGTTCTACGACGCAGACAAGGGTTTCGGCTTCCTGGCCCGCGACGACGGCGGCGAGGTCTTCGTCCACAAGGACGCACTGCCGGCCGAGGTCACCTCGTTGAAGGCGGGTACCCGGGTGGAGTTCGGCATCGCCGCCGGGCGTCGGGGGGAGCAGGCGCTGAAGGTGACCCTGCTCGACCCGCTGCCGTCGCTGGCCGCCGGCACCCGCAAGCCGGCCGAGGACCTCGGCATCATCGTCGAGGACCTGATCACGCTGTTGGACGGCGTCGGCAACACGCTGCGCCGCGGCCGTTACCCGGATCGGTCCGCGGCCCAGAAGACGGCGGCCGTCCTGCGCGCGGTCGCGACCGACCTCGAGGCCTGACCCTCGGCGACGCGGACCCGGCGAAGGCCCGTCACGCGTCCCTACGATGGGGAAGTGGGCGCCGCCGGACTTGTCGTGCGCGTCGCGGCGACTGCCTCGGCCGTGGCGATCGTGCTCGCGGGCTGCACCGGTGGCGGTGACCCGGCCATCGAGGTTGCAGCGGTCGGGCGGGCCACCGTCGTCGAGGTGGTCGAGGCCCCCGCGACGGTGACCGCCCGGGCCACGGCGACCGTCAGCTCGCCGGCCGACGGCACGGTCGCCCGCCTCCGCGTCCGGGAGGGCCAGCAGGTGCGCGCGGGCCAGGTGCTGCTGCGCGTCGAGTCGCCGGACGCCCGGCGGCGGCTCCGCCAGGCACAGCGGGCCGACGCCCGGGCAGCCACCTCCGGTACGTCGGGCCCCGCGCCGGTCGACCTGGCCGGCGCCCGGGCGGCCGATGCCGACGCGCAGCGCGCCTTCGACCGGGCCCGGCGTGCCGCGCAGCGCATCCCGCTCGGGCCGGCCCGGACCCAGGCCCTGTCGGCCCTGCGGGTGTCCCAGTCCCAGTACGCCGCGGCCCGGGCCAGCGCCGACGAGGCGGTCCGCCAGCTGGGCGCCGGGATCGGCAGCCTGTCCGATGCCGTCGCGGCGCTGTCCTCGGCCCAGCGGGTGCAGACCAGGGCAGCCCTCGACGTCGCCCGCCGCGCGGTGGCCGCCCTGACCGTGCGCGCGCCGATCGAGGGCACCGTCTCGCTGTCGCCGCCGCCGGCCGGGCCGGGCTCCGGGACGGCGTCCGGACTGCTCGGGCAGCTCCCGGAGAGCCTGCAGGGGCAGGCGGGTGACCTGCTCGGCGGCTCCGGGACCGGCGCCGGCTCGTCGTCGGTGGACGCGGTGCTCGCCGAGGACCGCCCGGTGACCTCCGGCCAGCCGCTGCTCACCGTGACCGACACCTCGACGCTGTCGTTGACCGCCCAGGTCGACGAGACCGACGTGCTGCTCGTACGGGCCGGCGTCCCGGCCTCGGCCGAGCTGGATGCGGTGCCCGACGCGCGGTACGACGCCGCGGTGGCAAGCATCGATCCGACGCCGACCACGTCCAGCCGCGGCGGTGTGACCTACGTGGTGCGGCTGTCGCTGGGGCGCGGGACGGCGCCGGGCGGAACGGCCGCGCCGACCCCCCGGCCGGGCATGAGTGCCGTCGTCGACCTCCAGGTGCGCACCGTCGCGCGGGCCGTGGCGGTGCCGGCGGCCGCGGTGTTCCGCGACGGACGCCGCGACGCCGTCTGGGTGGTGAGAAACGGTGTCGCGCGAGAACGGCTCGTGCGGTTGGGAGCGCAGGGCGAGTCCCGGGTCCAGGTGGTCGAGGGGCTCGAGGTGAACGAACGCGTCGTCGTCCGCGGCGCCGACCGGGTGCGCGACGGACAGCAGGTGCCGTGACCGACGCCGTCCCGGCCGTCGAGGCCGTCGACGTACGGCGCAGCTACCGGCTGGACGGGGTCTCGGTCGACGCACTGCGCGGGGTGAGCCTGCGGATCGACCCGGGCGAGTACGTCGCCGTCGTCGGCCCGTCCGGGTCCGGCAAGTCGACACTCATGCACCTGATGGGCTGCCTGGACCGTCCGACGTCCGGACAGCTGTGGGTCGGCGGCCGGGACCTGGCGACGTTGTCCGACAGCGAGCTGGCCGAGCTGCGCAACCACACGATCGGCTTCGTGTTCCAGTCGTTCCAGCTGCTCGGCCGCACCAGCGCGTTGGACAACGTGGGGCTGCCGTTGGTCTACCGGGGCGTCGCGCGCGCGGAACGGCGGGAGCGGGCGGCGACCGCCCTGACCGCTGTCGGCCTGGCGCACCGGCTCGACCACCGTCCCAGCCAGCTGTCCGGCGGCGAGCAGCAACGGGTCGCGATCGCCCGTGCCCTGGTCGGGGAGCCGAAGCTGCTGCTCGCCGACGAACCCACCGGCAACCTGGACACCGCGAGCGGGCTCGAGGTGATGGCCATCCTCGAGGCGCTGGTCGTCGAGCGCGGCGTCGCCGTCGTGGTCGTCACCCACGACCGCGAGATCGCCGACCTGGCACGACGCCGCATCCGGGTCCGCGACGGGGTGCTGGAGTGAGAAGCGGGGAGGCGTTCCGGGTGGCGCTGGACGCGCTGCGGGCGAACCGGCTGCGCAGCGCGCTGACCATGCTCGGGGTGGTCATCGGGGTGGCGGCCGTCGTCGTCCTGGTGGCACTGGGCAGCGGCGCGAAGCAGGAGGTCGAGCAGCAGGTCGAGGGCCTCGGTTCGAACATCATCATCGTGGTTCCGGGCAAGTTCGAGTTCGGCTCGGCACCGTCGGTCAGCCGGCTGACCCTCGAGGACGTCGAGCTGCTCGGCCGGGTCACCGGCGACGTCCGGCGGGTCGCGGTGTCGATCGCGTCCGGCGAGAACGTCGGCGTCGGTCGCCGGGAGACCTTCGTGACCGTCAACGGGGTCAACGAGAACGTGCCGAACGTGTTCGACCGGCCGTTGGCCCGCGGGGAGTACATCACCGCATCCGACGTCGACACCCGCCGACGGGTCGCGGTGCTCGGTTCCACGGTCGTGCGCCGGGTCTTCGGCGACGTCGACCCCCTGGGCCGCCAGGTGTCGGTCGCCGGGGTCCGGTTCCGGGTCATCGGCGTCTTCGAGCCGGTCGGCTCGACGTTCGGCGTCGACCGGGACGCCGAGGTGCACATCCCGGTGACCGCCGCCCAGCGGCTGTTCGGCGTCGACCGGATCGACGCGCTAGCGGTGAAGGCGCCGCGGGCCGACGATGTCGAGTCGCTGCAACGCCGGCTGGTCGCGGCCCTGCAGGACAAGTACGACGGCGAGGAGTTCTCGGCCGTCACCCAGACCCAGATCCTCGGGACGATCGGGCGGATCCTCGGCCTGCTCACCCTGGTGCTCGCGGCGATCGCCGCCATCTCGCTGCTCGTCGGCGGCGTCGGGGTCTCGAACATCATGCTGGTCAGCGTCCGGGAGCGGACCCGCGAGATCGGGCTGCGCAAGGCGCTGGGCGCCCGGCAGCGGGACATCCTGCTGCAGTTCCTCATCGAGGCCGTGCTGCTCTGCGTCGTGGGCGGCCTGATCGGCATCGGGCTCGGTGTCGGCTCCTCCCTGCTCGTCGCCGCGCTGTCGCCGTTGCCGGCGGTCATCGCTTGGTGGTCGCCGGTGCTCGCGTTCGGCGTGTCCGCGGGCGTCGGGATCTTCTTCGGGGTCGCCCCAGCGCGGCGGGCCGGCCGGCTGGACCCGGTCGAGGCGCTGCGCACCGAGTGACGCGCGGAGTGGGCAGCCGGGACGCCGGGTAGCGTGCGAGGCATGAGCCGCTCGGTGTGCGTCCCGTGGGACGAGGCGCTGGTCGGCTACGACTTCGGGCACGAGCACCCGCTCAACCCCTTGCGGGTCGACCTCACGATGCGACTGGCCCGCGACCTCGGGGTCCTCGACCTGCCCAACCTCACGATGGTCCGACCCGACCCCGCGACCGACGACGAGCTCATGCTCGTCCACGACAAGGACTACGTCGAGGCGGTGAAGCTGGCAGGCGACGACCCGTCCCGCACCGACCTGGCCCGCGGCCTCGGAACCGCGGACACCCCGACGTTCCGGCACATGCACGAGGCGTCCGCCCTCGTCGTCGGAGCGACCCTCGCGGCGGCGCGCGCCGTGTGGACCGGTGAGGCGGAGCACGCGGTCAACGTCGCGGGCGGGCTGCACCACGCCATGCCCGGCGCCGGCAGCGGCTTCTGCGTCTACAACGACCCCGCGGTCGCCATCGCATGGCTGCTGGAGCAGGGCGCCGAGCGCATCGCGTACGTCGACGTGGACGTGCACCACGGGGACGGCGTCGAGCGCGCCTTCTGGGACGAGCCCCGGGTCCTGACCGTGTCGGTGCACGAGAGCGGTCGCTACCTGTTCCCCGGCACCGGGTTTCCCGAGGACACCGGGGGTGCGGGAGCGCAAGGCAGCGCGGTGAACCTCGCGATGCCGCCGGGGACGACCGACCGACCGTGGCTGCGCGCGTTCCATGCCGTCGTGCCGCCGCTGCTCGAGGAGTTCCGGCCCGACGTGCTGGTGACCCAGCACGGCTGCGACAGCCACGTCCTGGACCCGTTGGCGCACATGGGCCTGACCATCGACGCACAGCGCGCGTCGTACGCCGCGCTGCACGAGATGGCACACCGGTTCGCCGGCGGACGGTGGGTGGCCACCGGGGGTGGCGGCTACGAGCTGGCGCAGGTCGTGCCGCGGGCCTGGACCCACCTGCTGGCGGAGGCTGCCGGTGCGCCGGTGCCGCCGGACACTCCCGTCCCGGAGGGCTGGCGGGAGTTCGTCTCGGAGCGGTACGGCCTCGCCGCACCGTCCCGGATGACCGACGGTGCGGACCCGTCGTGGCCGGACTGGTCCTCGGGCTACGACCCCGCGGACGCCGTCGACCGAGCGGTGCTCGCCACGATGCGTGCCGTCTTCCCCGCCCACGGGCTCGGCGGGCTGCTCCACCTGTGACCGCACCCGACCGCGCCGAGCTGCGCGAGCACCTGGTCCGCAGCCGGATCGCGGGCGACGTGGCGACCAGCCGTGAGGACAACCTGCTGAAGTACGGCATGCTCGCCGGCCGCGTCCCGAAGGCGATGTTCGGGCTGGAGCCGACCGGCCGCTGGAACCTCGACGACGTGCTGGCGCTGATGGTCGAGAAGGTCGGCGTGTCGCCCGACACCAGCCACCTGCGCGGTGTCGACCGGATCGACCCGGACTGCACCCTGGACGCCCTGGACCGGATGGCCGAGCACATCGGGCAGGCCGCCCGGGACCGGTCCCGCGTGCTGCTCGCGACCGGCCACCCGGCCGGGCTCCTGGTGGTGCACCTCGCGGTCGCCGAAGCCCTCCGGACCTCGGGCGCGACCGTCGTCGAGCCCGGCTCAGGTTTCACCTACCAGTCGATGACCCGCTTCGGCCGGGTCGACCGGCACGTGCGCTACCTGCATGGCGTCGCGGTCGCCAGCAGCACCGGCGACCTCAACCACACGCATTCCGCGACGCCGATGCGTGGGCTGCTGGCTGCCGCGGCCGACGCAGCCGAGGCCCTGCCGGACCTCGTCGTCGCCGACCACGGCTGGGCCGGTGCAGCCGGCCAGGCGGGCATCACCACCGTCGGGTTCGCCGACTGCAACGACCCTGCGCTGTTCGTCGGCGAGGCCGAGGGCAAGGTCGCCGTCTCGGTGCCACTCGACGACAACGTGCCGCCGCACCTCTACGCCCCCATGACGGCGTACCTGCTGCACGCCGCGCAGCTGTCCTGAGCGTGGTTTCGCCCGAACGGGTGATCATGGTCCGGCCGTCAGTGTCGAGTACCAGGTGTGGACACCCTGCGCCGAGCCCGACGCGCCAGCCTGCTCGTGCGGTTCGCCGTCGTCAGCCTGGTGCTCGTCGTCGTCCTCGGCGCGGCGCTGGCCCAGCTGCTGGCGTCGATGATCGCTGCGCGCGGCCTCGAGTCCGCCAAGGAAGCCGCCGTCCTCACCACCACGATCGCGGTGCAGCCGCTGCTGTCGGCGGAAGACCTCGACCATGCGCTGCCCGCCGCCAAGGTGGCCGCTCTCGACCGCGCGGTACGCGGCTCGCGGGACGGCACCGAGATCGCCCGGATCAAGATCTGGCACAGCGACCGCGACCTGCTCTACACCGCCGACCCGCACACCGCCACGCCGCGCAACCCGAGCAGCGCGCCGTCCCACGAGCTGGAGGAGGCGCTGGCCGGGGAGATCGAGGCCGAGATCATCAGCAGCAGCGAGGAGCCGGACAACGCTGCGCTGCTCGAGCGGTACGGCACGCTGCTCGAGGTCTACGTGCCGATCCTGTACGGCGACAACCCGAAGCCGGCGGGCGTCTTCGAGCTCTACCTGCCCTACCAGCCGGTGCAGGCCAGCATCCGGGCCGACACGACCCGGGCGATCGCGCTGCTCTTCGCCGGCCTGGTCGTCCTCTGGCTCGGCCTGTTCCGCACGGTCGCGACGGCCTCCCGCCGGCTGCGGCAGGAGGCCGACCGTAACGAGCACCAGGCGCTGCACGACGGGTTGACCGGGCTGGCCAACCGCTCGCTGCTCGACGCCGAGCTGGCGGCCGCGGTGGCCAGCCCGGCGCGCTCGGTGGCTCTCGTGCTGCTCGACCTGGACCGGTTCCGGGAGGTCAACGACACCCTCGGGCACGCCCGTGGTGACGAGCTGGTGCTCGAGATGGCGAGCCGGCTGACCGCGCTGACCGGTCCGGACGACCTGGTCGCCCGCCTCGGCGGCGACGAGTTCGCCGTGCTGCTGCGCGACGTGGACGGCCCGGAGTCCGCGAGGCTGCACGCCGAGGTGCTGCGAGGCGCCCTGCGCGCCCCGGTGCGGGTCGGCGGGCTGGACGTGGCCCTGGACGCGCGCGCCGGGGTGTCGGTGCACCCGGGCGACGCGGCGGACGGCCCGGCCCTGCTGCGGCATGCCGACGTGGCCGCGGAGCACGCCAAGCGCACCCACGCCGGCTCCTGCGCCTACGACCCCGCGCTGGACGAGCACAGCACCGAGCGGCTGGGCCTGCTGGCCGACCTGGCGCGTGCGCTCACCGCGGGGGAGCTGCTCCTGCACTACCAGCCCAAGTGCGACCTGGACGGTCGGGTGCTCGGGGTCGAGGCCCTGGTGCGCTGGCAGCACCCGCAGCGCGGGCTGCTGGCCCCGCTGACGTTCCTGCCCGTCGCCGAGCGCACCGGGCTGGTGCACCCGCTGACCGACCTCGTGCTCGACCTGGCGCTGGCCCAGGTCCGCAGGTGGCGCGACGAAGGCCGCGAGGTCCCGGTCGCGGTGAACGTCTCGACCCGCAGCCTGCTCCAGCCGGGCTTCGCCGAGAAGGTGCTGACCGCGCTGGGCACCCACGGGGTCCCGGCGGCGCTGCTCGGGCTGGAGATCACCGAGACCACGATCATGGAGGACCCCGAGCGTGCTCTCGCGGTCCTGACCCGGCTCGCCGAGGCCGGCATCCGGCTGGCGATCGACGACTTCGGCACCGGGTACTCCTCGTTGGCCTACCTGAAGAACCTGCCGGTCCACGAGCTGAAGATCGACCGGACCTTCGTCGCCGCGCTGACGACCAGCGAGCGGGACCGGGTGATCGTCGACTCGACGGTGGCGCTGGGCAACCGGCTCGGCCTGGACGTGATCGCCGAAGGAGTCGAGGACGAGGCGACCCTCGCGGCGCTCGCCGGGCTCGGCTGCCGGCAGGCCCAGGGCTTCTTCCTCGGCCGTCCGGTGCCCGCCGACCAGCTGGTCCTGGGCCTCGCGGTGAGCGTGGCGGGTGGTCCCGGTGGGGGGTCCGACCGGGTGGTCTGACCGTCACCCCTTTCCCACGAGGCACTTCCGCACCTACCCTGTCCCCCAGAGCGCGTACGCCTGGTTGTGCTCCGGTGGGGAAGCCGGTGCCCGTGACGTGCTGAAGGTCCGGTGCGTCATGGCTGCTCAAGGTCCCCAAGACCGTCCTCTGTCCGAGGTCACGTTCCTCACCGTCGCCGAGGTCGCCTCGGTCATGCGGGTGTCGAAGATGACCGTCTACCGCCTCGTGCACGCGGGCACGCTGCCCGCCGTGCGCGTCGGCCGGTCCTTCCGGGTCCCGGAGAAGGCCGTGCACGACTACCTCGACCACGCGTACGTCGAGACGGCTTAGCAGGAGCCCAGGAACGCGAGAGCCCCCGCCCATCCCCCTGCCGTCGGGATGAGCGGGGGCCGTTTCCCCGCGCTGGCTGCCCTGGGGTCAGCCGGCGTCGGTCGCCGTGAGCGTGAACGGCACGTCGGCGCCGGTCCACAGATGGGTCACGACGTAGGCCGTGCCGCCGGGGATGACCCCCGACTCGTTCGCACCCGCGGTGGCGATCGACCCGATCATGGCGCACGAGGCGTCGTAGAAGTAGAGGTCGATGTCGTGGCCGGCCGGCGTCTCCTCGCCGGTGACCGTGACGGTGTGGACGCCGTCACCGAACCCGCTGGGCAGCGCGGACACCCAGGCGTCCACACCCTGCGACGCCGGCGGAGCAGTGCAGGTCTGCTCGAACTCGTTGGCGGTCACGCCGCTGACGTGCTGAAGACCGGTCGGGTCGCCCATCACCGGGTTGCCGACCGCGATGGTGCCCGAGTCGGTGAACGGTGCGTCCGGCGCCGGCGGCACCGGGGTGATGCTCTTGGCGGCCCCGAACACCTGCAGCTCGGCAGCCTGCGCGTACTTCGTCGTCTCGCCCTGGACCGAGTCGACGAAGAACCGCACGTAGCCGGCCTTCGTCGGGTTCGCCAGGGTGAACGACTTGTAGTTGAGGTCCGGCGCCGTGGGACGAGGAGCCTGGTAGCCGAAGCCGCCGGTCTTCACCGTCTTCCACAGCGTGCCGTCGTCGGACACCTGGAAGGTGAAGTCCTTCAGGGCCGCGAACCGGCTGGCGGTGGTGTTCTTGAACGCGCTGACCTGCAGCCGGCTGATGGTCGTCGGCTTGGCCAGCTTGACCGTCACCCGCTGGTCCGGACCGGCGTTGTAGGGCGTGGCGGTCTTCTGCGTGCTCCACACGCTCGCTGCCGTGTCGTCGAGGAGGAACTTGGCCGGCAGCCCGGCGTCCTCGCTCGAGGATCCGACCAGGGTGGCCCCGGAGGCCAGCGAGGTGAGGTTGGGAGCGACCGAGAGCTTCAGTGACGTGGTGCGCCCGGCGGTCACGGCGACGTCCTTGAACGTCTGGGCGCCGAAGCCGGGTGCCTGGATCAGCAGGTCGTAGCTGCCGGCCGCCATCCGGGCGCCGAAGCCACCGGCGTCGGAGGTGCGCACCAGCGGTGACACCCGGGCCTCGAACTCGCCCACGATCACCTTGGCGTTCTTCACCGGTGCACCGGTCGAGGAGTTCACGACCGTCCCGACGAGCGTCCCGTTGCGGGAGTCCGAGGCGTGGTCGAACGCCGGCCGCGGCTCGGTGTCGTCACCGGTCGCCGACGAGGCGGAGGCCCCGGCGCCGCGGTGGGCGAAGACGGTCCAGATCGTGTCGGTGTTGTCGCCGTGGTAGCGGTCGGTGTCGGCTGCGAGGATGGCGTCCCGCATGTCGAGGAACGACGGGTCCGGGGCCGAGATCGGCATCGCGTCGGTGACCAGACGAGCGGCGACCTCGGAGCCGGTGGCCTCGCCGTACTGCGCGACGAGCTTCTTGCGCAGGTCCCACAGGGTGGTGGTCCAGATCTCGCCGTCGGCGTGCACCTCGGGACCGGTCAGGTCGTAGCCGATGTCGCCGAACGTGGTCGGGTTGAGGTCGTAGGCCCAGTTGCGGATACCGCGCTGACCGTTGCCGGTTGCGTACTCGCCGACGACCGACTTCTCGTACAGGCCCTCGCGGTAGAGGTAGTTGAGGGCGTACCAGTCGCCCCAGCCCTCACCCATCGAGCCGGACTGGTGGGAGCCGAGCGCCGACCCACCGGCGACGTAGCGGTTGCTCAGGCCGTGGGCGTACTCGTGCTCGATCACACTGGCGTCGAAGTTGCCGTCGGAGTACGGGCCCTCGAACGCGTCGTTGATCGGCTCCCACAGGAACATCCCGCTCCACGGCGGGATGCCGTCGGGCAGGGTCAGCATGTAGGCGTTGTCCCGACCGGTGTAGGTCGGGGCGCCGCCGCTGGCCGCACCCGCGTGCACCAGGCCCAGGATCGGGTCGCCGCCGTCGGTCTGGAAGTTGCCGGCCGACTCGGTGAAGCCGAGGTCGTAGAACTCGTCATGGATGCGGTTGTGGTGGAAGAACAGGTTGGTGGCCGCCGGCTCCATGTCCAGGGCGTACGACGGCGGGACCGCCGCGCCCTCGGAGCGCTGCCAGTTCATGCCGTAGGCGTAGTTGAACTGGCTGGTCGGGCTCACCGGCCGCGGCCCCTGGTCGGCCGGCACCAGGAAGTTCGAGTAGTTGGCGTAGGTGTTGGCGTTGTTGCCGAAGGTCGTCGGGCCGCCGAGCCCCTGCCAGCCCGGTCGGGTCGGTCCAGCCGCCGGGGGACTCCGCGGTCGGCCCGAAGGAGCGGATGACCGGCTGGCCACCCTTGCCCGCGTCACCGGGGAAGTTCTCGTAGACGGTGCCCTCGGACTCGCGGTCGACGACCGAGTCGCGGAACAGGATGTCACCGCTCTGCGCGTCGACGACGGTGTCGTAGGCCTCGTCGAGCGCCTCGACGAAGAGCACGCGGTAGGCCGCCCGGGCGCCGTCGACGGTCGGGAAGGACACCTTCTTCACGTACGACGACGCGGCGAACGGACCCTTCGCGAAGGTCGTGTAGCCGGCCTTCTCGCCGGTCGCATCGGGAGTGAACGAGGTTGCGCCTGCGAGGTCGTCGGCGACCGTGGCCAGCGCCTGGGCCGGGCTGAGGGCGAAGCTCCCGGTGAGCCCGGCGCCCCGCGTGGGGTTGCCGGCGTACGAGAGGACCTTGCCGTCCTTGGTGACGGCGACGTTGAGCCGGCCGCCCTGGACCGCGGCGACCCCGTCGAAGACCTGGGCGAAGGTCACCACGCGGGTGCCCGTGCCCGGCAGGGAGTGGTCGCGGTCGACCTCGAGCGCGGCGACCTGCGCGGCGGACATGCCGAACGCCGCGCGGTTGTCCGAGACCCACCCGCGGGCCACCTCGACCGCGGAGCCGCTGCGGGCGCCCGTCAGGTAGCCGCCGGTCCCCACGATGCTGCGCGGCGTGCCGAACCGCGGGTCCCACGTCGCGCGGGCACCCTTCGGGGCGGCGGCGACGATCGCGCGCACCCCGTCGATCTGGGCCTGGGTCGGTGCCAGCGCCTGCTTCACGGCGCGGCTGTCGACGGCTGAGCCTTCGCCGGTGCCGCCACGCACCGGGTCGGCCATCGTGGCGCCGGCCGGCAGGGTCGGCAGGATCGCTGCCGAGACTGCCAGGGCTGCACCTGCGGCCAGCAGGTGACGCGTACGCGGTGATCTCCGCACAGATTCCTCCACGGGACGGGTCGGACGACGTCCGGACCTCGGGTGTCGTAGGGTCCAACGAGCGGTGGTGAGCGAGGTCACGTTTGGGTCCGGCACCACCTCGGACGCCGGGCGTCGCGGCCTCTGACCGGCGGCAGGTAGGCTCGGTCCCAGGCGTGGCGCACCGCGTGCGCCCCCGGCATCCGTGCCAGCTCCTCCGTCCCGTCCACCGAAGAGGTCCACCTCGTGGGTTCCGTCATCAAGAAGCGCCGCAAGCGGATGGCCAAGAAGAAGCACCGCAAGCTGCTGAAGAAGACACGCGTCCAGCGTCGTAACAAGAAGTAGCCAGCGAACATCGAGCTGCCAGGGGAGGCGTGAGTGGGCCGGGTCGTCATGGTGACCGGGGTCTCGCGCTACCTCGGCGGACGGTTCACCCAGCTGCTGCAGGCCGACCCCGACATCTCCCGGGTGATCGGCGTCGACGTCGTCCCGCCCAAGACCGATCTCGGTGACGCCGAGTTCGTCCGGGCCGACATCCGCAACCCGGTGATCGGCAAGGTCATCTCGCGGGCCGAGGTGGACACGGTCGTGCACATGGCGGTGCTCGCCACCCCGCTCGATGCGGGCGGCCGGGCGATGATGAAGGAGATCAACGTCATCGGCACCATGCAGCTGCTGGCCGCGTGCCAGAAGGCGCCCAGCGTGCGCAAGCTCGTGGTCAAGTCCTCGACCGCGGTGTACGGCTCGTCGCCGCAGGACCCGGCGCTGTTCACCGAGGACCTCGAGCCGAACGCGATGGCCCGCACCGGGTACGCGAAGGACTCCGTCGAGGTCGAGGGCTACGTCCGCGGGTTCGCCCGGCGCCGCCCGGACGTCGCGGTGACCACGTTGCGGTTCGCCAACTTCGTCGGCCCGAAGGTCCGCACGCCGCTCACGTCGTACTTCGCGCTGCCGGTCGTGCCCACCGTGCTCGGCTTCGACCCACGGCTGCAGTTCATCCACGAGCGCGACGGTCTCGAGGTGCTCTGGCGCACGACGCTCGGTGACCACGGCGGCACCTACAACATCGCCGGCGACGGGGTGATGACGCTGTCGCAGGCCATCCGCCGGGCCGGCCACCCGTCGCTGCCGATCCCGCAGCCGGCGGCGCCCTGGATCGGGCAGGCACTGCGCCGGCTCGGGGTGGCCGACTTCTCCTCCGAGCAGGTGCGGTTCCTGTCCTACGGGCGGGTCGTCGACACCAGCCGGATGAAGGACGTGCTCGGTTTCACGCCCCGCTACTCCACCCGGGAGGCCTTCGACGACTTCGTCGAGCGGCAGGGCCTGCGCGGGCCGTTGTCGGCGGAGGTCGTGGGCGCGGTCGAGACGAAGGTCGTGGACGCCCTCGACACCGTCGCCAGCCGGACCGGTAGCCGTGCCTGACGCCCGGGTGATCCCGATCGGTGGCGACGAGCCGCGCCGGTCCTCGGCAGCGGACGCGGTCTCGGCAGGGGCGTCGCGGGCCTCCTCCGAGCGGTCCCGGCGCCGTCGGGCCACGCCGCTGCTGGACGACACGGCCACCGGGGCCGAGCCCAGCCGGCCGGCGCCGTCGCCGCGACGTCGTACGACGGGAGCCAGGACCGGCGCCCCGGCCGGGCCGACCGCACCTGCGGTCGAGGAGCTGCTCGACGCGGTGCCCGAGCCGGAGCCAGCCCCGGCCGCCGAGCTGCCGGAATGGGAGCGCAAGGCGGCGGCCGCCCTCGCGTTCGTCCGCCGCCGGCTGACCGGCGACGTCGAGGTCGACGAGTTCGGCTTCGACCCCGAGCTCACCGAGCACGTGCTGCTGGCGGCGCTGCGGCCGCTGTACGAGCACTACTTCCGGGTCGAGGCGCGCGGCCTGGAGAACATCCCGTCCGAGGGCGGTGCGCTGCTTGTGGCCAACCACTCGGGCACCATCCCGCTCGACTCGATGATGACCCAGATCGCGTTGCTCGACCACCATCCCGCCCACCGGCACCTGCGGATGCTCGGCGCCGACCTGGTGTTCCAGACGCCGATCATCAGCGAGCTGGCGCGCAAGAGCGGCACGACGCTGGCCTGCAACTCCGACGCCGAGAGGCTGCTCGCCCGCGGCGAGGTCGTCGGGGTCTGGCCGGAGGGCTTCAAGGGGATCGGCAAGCCGTTCTCCGAGCGCTACAAGCTGCAGCGCTTCGGCCGGGGCGGGTTCGTCTCGGCCGCGCTCAAGGCGCAGGTGCCGATCGTGCCGTGCTCGATCGTCGGGGCCGAGGAGATCTACCCGATCCTGGGGAACGTCAAGACGCTGGCCCGGCTGCTCGGGCTGCCCTACGTGCCGGTCACGCCGACCTTCCCGTGGCTCGGGCCGCTGGGCGCGATCCCGCTGCCGAGCAAGTGGATCATCGAGTTCGGCGAGCCGGTGCCCACCGACGGCTTCGGTCTCGGCGCCTCGGACGACCCGATGCTGGTGTTCAACCTCACCGACCAGGTGCGGGAGACGATCCAGCACACCCTCTACCGGCTGCTGATGTCGCGCCGCTCGATCTTCTTCTAGACCCCGCCGGTAGATAGCGGTCCCGGTTGCTCAGCAGCTGGTCAGGGGCGGCAAGGGGACGCAGGCCGGGGTCGTCGGCAGCGGCAGGAGCGGCACGGCACTGGTCGCGGAGCCCACCGGGTCAGTGACCACCGGGGGAGGGGTGGGCAGCGGCTGCTGGACCGAGACGCTCGGCACCGGGGTCGGGACGGTCGGGGGCTGCGGACCGCTGGTGGTGCTGCCACCGCCGATCACGCCGCCGACGACGCCGCCGACCGGGCCGGTGCCACCCGGCGCGGCTGTCGTGGCGCTGCCGGTCACCGCGTCCGACACGTCGCCGACCTCCGGACGTCCTCGCGCCGGTGCCGCTGGTGGTCCGGCCACCGCGCGCGCCGAGCCCGCCGTCCGCCGAGCGCCGCACCGGTGCTCGCCGCCGTCGCCCCGGCCCGGTCGACCAGCCGGCCGACGGCCCAGCCGTCGCCGGAAGCGGTCAGGTCCGCTCCGGCGACCGCGCGGGCGGAGTCCACCGGGGAGCCGAGCAGCGCGGCGACCTGCCGGTCGAGGACGGCGAGTCGTTCGGCGATGGTCTCGGCCCGGTCCCGCAGCGACGGATCGAGCAGCTGCATCAGGTCGGCCAGCCGCTCGCGCTGCTCGGTGACGAAGCGCTCGAGCACGAGCAACGGCTCGTCGTCGCCGGTCTCGCGATAAGCCATGGTCAGCTCGTCCACGCCGAGGACGACAGCGGCGTCCATGTCGTCGAGGGCCGTCAATACCAGGGCCCTGGTGGCGGCGTCCGATCCGCGCTCGGAGGCCGTGAGTGCCTCGGCCTCGGACAGCCGTGCCTCGGCCTGCTGGAGGTGCTCGCGGCCCTGCCCGAGGTCACCACGGGCGAGGTCGAGCTGGACGTTCTCGATCTGACGCTTGAGGCCGTAGAGCGGGTCGCCGGGAAGCGCCCGGGTGCTCGCGGCCGCGGCCCCCACGCCGGTGACGACCGAGGCGAGGGCGACGGCGGCGACCGCCTGCCGGACCCGGGCGGGGGTGGTGGGTCGGGCCCGCTGGGGCGGGATTCCGGGCGCCGGCACCCGGGCTGCCGCCTCGGCGACCAGCTGCGCACGCAGCGCTGACCGGAACTCGGCCGGCGGCGCGTGCTGCGCGGGCACCAGGCTGCGGGCCAGCTCGGCCAGCGGCGCCAGGTCCCGGGCTGCCTGGGGCGTGCTCGTCCGGCCGCCCGAGAGGAGCCGCTCCAGGTCGTCCGCCTGTCGTCGTCGTCGTGCCGACACGATCATCGTCATCTGCCGGCCCCCCTCCGCTCGTCGTACCGGCCGTCCCCGTGGACTCGACCGATCTGACAACGACCCGTCGGGGCGGCGGTTACGGCCTGGCGACGCGGCGTCATGACGCCCGCTCCGGGAGCAGCTTGGCCAGCGCCCGGACGGCCCGCAGCTGCAGCTGCTTGACCGCCCCCTCGGACCGGGACATCACCTCGGCCGTCTCGGCGATGTTGAGCCCCTGCAGGAAGCGCAGGACGACGCACTCCTGCTGCTCCGGCTTGAGCTGGCGAACGGCGTCGAGCAGCGCCGCGTTCTGCAGCCGGTCCAGCACCTGCGCCTCGATGCCGTCGTCGGCCCGGTCGGCGTCGAGCATGTCCGCGGTGGAGACCTCGAGCTTGAACCGGCTGGACTTCACGTGGTCGGTGACCAGGTTGCGGGCGATGGTGGTGAACCAGGCCCCGATGTCCTTGCCGGTGTAGGTGAAGGAGTCGATCCGCCGCAGTGCCCGCAGGAACGTCTCCGAGGTGAGGTCCTCGGCCAGGGCGTGCGATCCGACCCGGTAGTAGAGGTAGCGGAAGATCTGGTCGACGTAGCAGTCGTAGACCATCCCGAAGGCCTCGGCGTCGCCCTGCTGGGCCAGGGTCACCAGGCCGGCGATCCGGTCGTGTTCGGGGTCGTCGGTGACGTCCCCGCCACCGCGTCCTGCCGCCGGGCGGGGAGCCCGCGAGCCCGGTCGTGGCCATCGCCAGGACGACCGCGCGAGGGAAGGTCACCGTGCCGGTCAGGGCGCGCAGGTCGGCAAGCGCGACCGGAGCGAGCAGCCGGCGCACGTCGACCCCCTTCCGCGGGCGGGCGAAGCGGCGTTCTGGACGGGCCATACCCGCGGGTCCGGTGTGACGAACGTCTCGGGCGGCGGTGCGACGTTACCCACCGGTATCCCCAAGGCCAAATCGGCCGAGATCGCCCTCAGCGGTCCTTCCGGCGTGCCGACGCTGCCGCGGCCACCGCCCCGGCCAGCGCCCCGGCGGCGACCGCCGTCGGGACCCCGACCTTCACCGCCTTGCGCCCGGTTCGGTAGTCGCGCACCCGCCAGCCGTGCTCCCGGGCGTGCGCCCGCAGCCTGGCATCGGGATTGATGGCGCACGGGTGGCCGACCAGGCTGAGCAGGGGGATGTCGTTGGCCGAGTCCGAGTATGCCGAGCAGGCGCCCAGGTCGAGCCCCTCGCGCTGCGCGAGGGCGGTCACGGCCTGCGCCTTGGCCTGTCCGTGCAGGATCTCCCCGACCAGCCGGCCGGTGTACACGCCGTCCTCGGTCTCCGCGACCGTGCCCAGGGCACCGGTCAGGCCCAGCCGCTTGGCGATCACCGTGGCCACCTCGACCGGGGTGGCGGTGACCAGCCAGACCCGCTGCCCGGCGTCGAGGTGCATCTGGGCCAGGGCGCGGGTGCCCGGCCACACCTTCGCGGCCATCACCTCGTCGAAGACCTCTTCGCCGATGGTCGTGAGCTCGGCGACGGTGTGGCCGGCGGCGAAGGACAACGCGGTCTCGCGCGCCTCGCGCACGTTGTTCATGTCTTCCCGGCCGAGCAGCCGGAACTTCCCCTGCTGCCAGGCGAACCGGCCGATGTCGCGGGCGGTGAAGAAGTCCCGGGCGTACAGGCCGCGAGCCAGGTGGAAGATCGACGCACCCTGCATCACGGTGTTGTCGACGTCGAAGAAGGCGGCCGCGGTGGGGTCCAGCGGCACCTGCAGCGCGGACTCGACCTCCGCGGCGGCGGCCGATGCCTGGCCGGCGGCTACCGCGTCGGCGTCGGGTGCGCCGTCGCCGGTGGAACGTCGCAGCCGCATGTCGGGTGAGCGTACGGCGGTAGCGGCCAGTTGCCCTACCTGGCTGTGCCAGACTGCGCCGGTGGGCGCCGCCGGCAGCGAGAACCCGACCAACCTCGCGCACGTCCTGCGTGCCACCGCAGCCCGTCGTCCCGAGGGCACCGCGCTCGTGCACCAGGCGCGCGGCGGCGAGCGGAGGACCACGACGTGGCAGTCCCTCGACGCCGACGTCGACGCCACCGCGGCCGGGCTGCGCACCGATCTCGGCCTGCACGTAGGCGACCGGGTCGCGCTCGCCATGGCGAACACGCCGGCCTTCGTCACGTCGTACTTCGCCGTGCTGCGCGCCGGGCTGGTCGCGGTGCCCCTGAACACCGGCTACACCGCGCCGGAGACCGCGCGGCTGCTCGCCGAGGCCGATGCCAAGGCCGTGCTCTGCGACGACTCGACGCTGGGCGTCGTCGAGGAGGCGGTCGGCGGGCACCCACCGTGTGCTGATCGACCCGGCCGGTCTCGACTCGGTCACCGCAGCCGGCCGCCGGGCGGGAGCACCCCCGGCGCAGGACCGCGGCGGTGAGGACCTCGCCGTCCTGATGTTCACCTCGGGCACCAGCGGCCAGCCGCGCGCCGCGATGCTCAGCCACCGAGCGCTGCTGGCCAACCTCGAGCAGTGCCGGGCCCTCGAGCCCAGCCCGATGGGCCCGGACGACGTCGTGCTGCTCGTGCTGCCGCTGTTCCACATCTACGGCCTCAACACCGGCCTCGGCATGGTGGTCGCCACCGGCGCGACAGCAGTGCTGGTGGAGCGCTTCGACCCGGTGGCGACCGCGGAGCTGGTCCGGGCCGAAGGCGTCACCAACATCCCCGGCGCACCGCCGATGTACGTCGCCTGGGCCGCCGCCGAGGCCTTCGAGTCCCTGCGCGGTGTCCGGATGCTCGCCTCCGGCGCCTCCCCGCTGCCGCCCGCGGTGCTCGAGCAGGTGCAGACCGAGGTCGGCCGCCCGATCTACGAGGGCTACGGGCTCACCGAGACGGCCCCGGTCGTGAGCAGCACCCTGGCCTCGAAGCGGGTCAAGGCGGGCTCGATCGGCCGGCCGGTGCCCGGTGTCGAGCTGCGGCTGGTCGACGAGGTCGGCACCGAGGTCGCCGCCGACGACCCGGGCGAGATCGTGGTCCGCGGGCCGAACCTGTTCTCCGGCTACTGGCCGGACGGTTCGGCCGGGCCGGACGCCCAGGGCTGGTGGGCCACCGGCGACGTGGCGTACGCCGACGGCGACGGCGACCTGTTCCTGGTCGACCGGCGCAAGGAGCTGGTGCTGGTCAGCGGCTTCAACGTCTACCCGCGCGAGGTCGAGGACGCCCTGGCCGAGCACCCGGACGTCGCCGAGGTCGCGGTGATCGCCGTGCCGCACCCGTCCACCGGTGAGGCGGTCAAGGCGTTCGTGGTGGCGCGGGCGGGAGTCGCCCTGCGGCCCGAGGACGTCACCGCGCACGCCGCCACCCGGCTGGCCCGCTTCAAGTGGCCGACGATCGTCCAGGTCGTCGACGCGCTCCCGCACTCGGCGACCGGCAAGGTCGCGAAGGGCCGGCTGCGGGAGGGCGAGGGAACCGCCGAGGAGCTGCTGTGAGCCCCCGGGTCACGCTGATCGGGAAGCCGGGCTGCCACCTCTGCGACGAGGCCCGCGAGGTGGTGGCCAGGGTCACCGCCGAGCTGGGCGAGGACTACGAGGAGCTGAGCATCCTGGACGACCCCCAGCTGCGCGCCCGGTACTGGGAGCAGGTGCCGGTCACCCTGGTCGACGGCGAGCAGCACGACTTCTGGCGGGTCTCGGAGGCCCGGCTCCGGGCGGCGCTGACCGGTTGATCCGGTGGGCCGGCTCGCTCACTTTGTGCTCTCGTTCACAAGCGCCTAACCTGGCGGGCGCCACGGTGGCATCCGGTCACCGGCGAGTGGGAGTCCCGTGACCAGCCCTGAGACGAGTGCGCAGCGGTCGAACCTCGACCGCGCCGCCAGCAGCGTCTCGCGTGCGCGTGCCACCTCCCGGGGCATCCCGGACGCCACCGTCGCCCGGCTGCCGGTCTACCTGAGGGCGCTCGGGATCCTCGCCGACGAGGGCGTGTCGACGGTCTCGTCCGAGGACCTCGCCGCTGCCGCCGGGGTCAACTCCGCCAAGCTGCGCAAGGACCTCTCCTACCTGGGGTCCTACGGCACCCGCGGTGTCGGCTACGACGTGGAGTACCTCGTCTACCAGGTCTCCCGCGAGCTGGGCGTGACCCAGGACTGGCCGGTCGTCATCGTGGGCCTCGGCCACCTCGGGCACGCGCTGGCCAACTACGGCGGCTTCGCCTCCCGCGGGTTCGAGATCAAGGCGCTGGTCGACGCCGACCCGGACATCGTGGGCACCGAGATCGCCGGGCTCACGGTCGGCGCCGCTGGCCGACCTCGAGCGGATGGTGCGCGACCTCGGGGTGGCCATCGGGGTCATCGCCACCCCGGCGGCGGTGGCCCAGGGCGTCTGCGACCGGCTGGTCGGCGCGGGCGTCAGCAGCATCCTCAACTTCGCGCCGACCGTCCTCGTCGTCCCGGACGACGTCGAGGTGCGCAAGGTGGACATGTCCATCGAGCTGCAGATCCTGGCGTTCCACGAGCAGCGCAAGATCCCGGCGTCGGACGACATGGCGGCCATCCCCGAGCTGGCGCGGGTGATGAACCCGTGAGCGTCCTCGTCGTGGGCCTGTCCCACCGCTCGCGCACCGGTCGACCTGCTCGAGCGCGTCGCGCTGTCCGGCGACGCGGTCACCAAGCTGCTCGAGGACGTGCTGGCCAGCGACCACGCGACCGAGGCGATGGTGCTGTCGACCTGCAACCGGGTCGAGGTCTACGCCGAGGTCGACAAGTTCCACGGCGGCCTCGCGCAGGTCTCCGAGCTGCTGGCCCGGCGGGCCGGGGTCGACCTCGACGAGCTCACACCTCACCTCTACGTGCACTACGAGGACCGCGCCGTGTCGCACCTGTTCTCGGTCGCCTGCGGCCTGGACTCGATGGTGGTCGGCGAGAGCCAGGTGCTCGGGCAGGTCCGGGTCGGGCTGCGCACCGCGCAGGACGCCGGCAGCGCCGGCCGCCAGCTCGGCGCACTGGCCCAGCAGGCCCTCCGGGTCGGCAAGCGGGCCCGCACCGAGACCGGCATCGACCGCGCCGGCCGCTCGCTGGTCACCGCCGGCCTGGAGGTGGCCGGCCGGGTCCTCGGCCCGCTGGACGGCGCCGAGGTGCTCGTCGTCGGCGCCGGCGCCATGAGCGCGCTGTCCGCCACCGTCGTCGCCCAGGGCGGCGCCGGACGGGTCGTCGTCGCCAACCGCACCCTCGAGCGCGCCGAGCGGGTCGCCGCATCGGTCGGCGGCGAGGCCGTCCCGCTGACCGAGCTGCCCGCGGCGCTGGTGGGCGCCGACCTCGTCGTCTCGTGCACCGGCGCCGTGGGACACCTGCTCTCCGCCGAGCTGCTGGTCGCCGCGGTCGCAAGCCGCCCGGACCGGCCGCTCGTCGTGCTCGACCTCGCGCTGCCCCGCGACGTCGCCCCCGCCGCCCACCAGATCCCCGGGGTGACGGTCGTCGACCTCGAGTCGCTGGCCCCGGTGCTCGCCACCAGCGAGCACACCGCTGACGTCGAGGCGACCCGCGAGATCGTCGTCGAGGAGGTCGCGGCGTTCCTCGGCTGGCAGCGCGCGGCCAGCGTCGCTCCCACCGTGGTCGCCCTGCGTGACATGGCCGACGCCGTGGTGCAGGCCGAGCTGGTGCGCCTGGGCGGCCGGCTGCCCGACCTCGACCCGCGCGCGCGGGCCGAGATCGAGCAGACCGTCGGCCGGGTCGTCGACAAGCTGCTGCACGCCCCCACGGTGCGGGTGAAGCAGCTCGCCGAGGAGCCCGGCGGCCAGTCCTACGCCGACGCGCTCAACAAGCTGTTCGGGCTGGACCCGGCGGCCGTCGAGGCTGTCACCCGGGCCGACGTCGGGGCCGAGATCCCGCCCTCCGGAGCCGCCTCGTGACCGCCCTCCGGCTCGGCACCCGCCGCAGCGCGCTGGCCACCGCGCAGGCGCAGCTGGTCGCCGACGCGATCACCGCCCGCACCGGCCGGGCCGTCGAGCTCGTCCCGGTGACGACCTACGGCGACACCAGCCGGGAGGCCCTCGCCCAGATCGGCGGCACCGGCGTGTTCGTCTCCGCGCTGCGCGACGCACTGCTCGCCGGCGAGGTCGACGTCGCCGTGCACTCGCTCAAGGACCTGCCGACCGCCGAGGCCGAGGGCATCCTGCTGGTCGCCGTGCCGCCGCGCGAGGACCCGCGCGACGCCCTGGTCGCCCGGGACGGCCTCTCGCTGGGCGAGCTGCCCGACGGCGCCCGCGTCGGCACCGGCTCGCCGCGGCGGGCTGCCCAGCTGCGCGCGCTCGGCTACGGCCTCGAGGTCGTCGAGGTGCGCGGGAACGTCGACACCCGGCTGCGACTGGTCGAGGACGGCGTGGTCGACGCGGTCGTGCTGGCCCGCGCGGGGCTGGCCCGGCTGGGCCGCCTCGACGCCGTCACCGAGGTGATCGACCCCCTCCAGATGCTTCCCGCCCCCGGCCAGGGGGCGCTGGCGATCGAGTGCCGTGCACCGGACAACGCGGAGCACGCCTCCCTCGCCTCGCTGCTCGAGGTGCTCGACGATGCCGCGACCCGGCACGTCGTCACCGCCGAGCGCACCCTGCTCGCCGCCCTGGAAGCCGGCTGCTCGGCCCCTGTCGGGGCCTACGGAGAAGCAGCCGAAGGCGAGCATGTCCCCGAGCTGTACCTGCGAGCCGTCGTCAGTGCTGTCGACGGCTCGGCCAGCGTGCGGCTGTCCGCCACCGGACCTCTCGACGAGGCTGCACGGATCGGCCGCGACCTCGCGGCCGACCTGCTCGCCGAGGGTGCGGCTGATCTGATGTGGGAGCGCGTCCTGTGACACGCCCGAAGACAACCGACAAGAGCCCAAGCCGGAAGCCCCGACCGATCGGTTGCGTCGCCTTCGTCGGCGCCGGCCCCGGCGACCCCGAGCTGCTCACCGTGCGAGCCGTCGAGCTGCTGTCGAAAGCCGACGTCGTCGTCACCGAGTCCCAGGACGCCGACTTCGTCCGGCGGTTCTGCCGCGACGACGTCGAGGTCGTCGACGGGTCGCTCGGAGACGACGGTCAGCCGCTGAGCCATGCCGTGCGGGCCCGACTCGTCGTCAAGGCGGCGAAGGGTGGCGGGCGCGTCGTCCGGCTGCTCGACGGCGACCCGTTCCTCTACGCCACCGGCTCCGAGGAAGCAGTCGGCTGCGCGAAGGCCGGCATCCCGTTCGAGGTCGTACCCGGAGTCTCGGCGATCAGCGCGGTCCCGGCGTACGCCGGCATTCCGCTGACGTCGGCGAAGAACCGCGAGGTGCGGGTCGTCAACGTCGCCGAAGGGATCAGCAACTCGGTCGACTGGTCCGCCGTAGCCCAGGGCAACGCCACCCTCGTGCTGCTCTCGTCGACCAAGGGCATCGGCGACGTCGCCAAGGCGCTGGTCGCCTCCGGCCGCGCGCCCGAGACGCCGGTCGCCATGACCCAGCTGGGGACGACGACCTCGCAGCGCACGGTCACCTCGACCCTGCAGAACGTCGCCGCCGACGTGAAGGCCGCCAAGCTGGCGCCGCCCGACGATCGCCGTCGTCGGTGACACCGTGGCCCTGCGCGACAAGCTGTCCTGGTTCGAGACCAAGCCGCTGTTCGGCTGGCGGGTGCTCGTGCCGCGCACCAAGGAGCAGGCCGGCGCGCTCTCCGAGCGGCTGCGCTCCTACGGCTCGGTGCCCGAGGAGGTCCCGACGATCGCCGTCGAGCCGCCGCGGACGCCCCAGCAGATGGAGCGGGCGATCAAGGGGCTGGTGACCGGCCGCTACGAGTGGGTCGCGTTCACCTCGCGCAACGCCGTCAAGGCCGTCCGCGAGCGGTTCGAGGAGTACGGCCTGGACGCCCGCGCGTTCGCCGGCATCAAGGTCGCGGCGGTCGGCGAGCAGACCGGCGCCGATCTGCTCGCGTGGGGCATCAAGCCCGACCTGGTGCCGAGCGGCGAGCAGTCGGCCGCCGGGCTGCTGGAGGACTGGCCGCCCTACGACCCGGTCTTCGACCCGATCGACCGGGTCTTCCTGCCGCGCGCCGACATCGCCACCGAGAACCTGGTGGCGGGGCTCGTCGAGCGCGGCTGGGAGGTGGACGACGTCACCGCCTACCGGACGGTGCGCGCCGCGCCGCCGGCTGCGCCGATCCGCGAGGCGATCAAGAGCGGCGGGTACGACGCCGTCGTCTTCACGTCGTCGTCCACGGTGCGCAACCTGGTCGGGATCGCGGGCAAGCCGCACACCTCCACGGTGATCGCGTGCATCGGGCCGGCCACGGCGAAGACCGCGGAGGAGCACGGCCTGCGGGTCGACGTCCTCGCGGCCACCCCGGCGGTCGCCGACCTCGCGTCGGCGCTCGCGGAGTACGGCAACTCGCTGCGGGCGGCTGCGGTCACGGCCGGTGAGCCGGTGCTGCGCCCGTCGCAGAAGCGCGCCACCGCCCGTCGCAAGGCCACCTGAGGCACGGCGTGCACCCTGCACCGTTCCCGGCCGGCCGGCCTCGCCGGCTGCGCAGCTCGGCGGCCCTGCGCCGTCTGGTTGCGCAGACCCGACCTGCGGCCGCAGACCTCGTGCTGCCGATGTTCGTGCGCGAGGGCTTGTCCGAGCCGGCACCGATCGCGTCGATGCCCGGGGTGGTGCAGCACTCCCGCGACTCGCTGCGCAAGGCGGCGGCCGAGGCGGTGCAGGCCGGCGTCGGAGGCCTGATGCTCTTCGGGGTGCCGGAGGTGCGAGACGCCACCGGCAGCGGCGCCACCGACGACGACGGTGTGCTCAACGTCGCGATCCGCGACGTGGTCGCCGAGGTCGGCGACGCGACGGTCGTGATGAGCGACCTGTGCCTCGACGAGTTCACCGACCACGGGCACTGCGGTGTCCTGACAAGCGTCAACGGAGTGGACAGCGTCGACAACGATGCCACGCTGGTGCGCTACGCCGAGGTGGCAATGGCCCAGGCGTCCGCGGGTGCCCACGTGCTCGGCCTCTCCGGGATGATGGACGGCCAGGTCGGGGTGGTCCGGTCTGCGCTGGACGCCGACCACCGACAGGACACGTCGATCCTCGCCTACACGGCGAAGTACGCGTCGGCGTTCTACGGCCCGTTCCGCGAGGCCGTCGAGTCGACCCTGCAGGGCGACCGCCGGACCTACCAGCTGGACCCCGCCAACGCCGACGAGGCTTTGCGCGAGCTGGCGCTCGACCTCGCCGAGGGCGCCGACATCGTGATGGTCAAGCCGGCGCTGCCCTGCCTCGACGTGCTGCGCCGGGTGGCCGACGAGGCGGCGCTGCACGGAGTCCCGGTCGCGGCCTACCAGGTGTCCGGCGAGTACGCGATGGCCGAGGCGGCTTTCGCTCAGGGCTGGCTGGACCGGGAGCGCACCATCGTCGAGACGCTCACCTCGGTGCGCCGGGCCGGCGCCGGGATCGTCCTGACCTACTGGGCCGTCGAAGCCGCCGGGCTCCTCGCATGACCTACCCGTACGACGCGCCGGTCTCCGAGGCGTTGATGGCCCGGGCCGGCGCGGTCATCCCCGGCGGGGTCAACTCGCCGGTACGCGCCTTCCGGGCCGTCGGCGGCACCCCGAGGTTCATGGTCCGGGGCCACGGCCCGTACGTCGTGGACGCCGACGGACGCGAGTACGTCGACCTGGTCTGCTCGTGGGGACCGCTGCTGCTGGGGCACGCCCACCCGGCGGTCGTCGAGGCCGTGCACGCCGCCGTCTCGCTGGGCACGTCCTTCGGCACGCCGACCGAGGGGGAGGTCGCGCTCGCGGAGGAGATCGTCGACCGGGTCGAGCCCGTCGAGCAGCTGCGGCTGGTGTCCAGCGGCACCGAGGCCACCATGTCCGCGATCCGGCTGGCCCGCGGCTTCACCGGCCGCACCAAGGTGGTGAAGTTCGCCGGCTGCTACCACGGTCACGTCGACTCGTTGCTGGCCGCGGCCGGTTCGGGTGTCGCGCACTCTCGGGCTGCCGGACACCCCCGGTGTCACGGGCGCGTCCACGGCCGACACGGTCGTGGTCCCCTACAACGACCTGGACGCCGTCGCCGCAGGCGTTCCGGGTGCATCACGGTCAGATCGCGTGCGTCATCACCGAGGCCGCCGCGGGGAACATGGGCGTCGTCCCGCCGCTGCCGGGCTTCAACGCCGGTCTGGCCGAGCTGTGCCGGGCACACGGCGCGCTGCTCGTCAGCGACGAGGTGATGACCGGGTTCCGGGTCAGCCGGGCCGGCTGGTTCGGCCTCGAGGGCGTCACCCCCGACCTGATGACCTTCGGCAAGGTGATGGGCGGCGGGCTGCCCGCCGCGGCGTTCGGTGGCCGGGCGGACGTGATGGGCCACCTGGCCCCGGTCGGGCCGGTCTACCAGGCCGGCACGCTGTCCGGGAACCCGGTCGCGACCGCCGCCGGCCTGGCCACCTTGCGGGCCGCGACCGACGATGTCTACGCCCACGTCGACAAGGCGGCGGCCCAGCTCGGCGCGCTGGCCGGCGACGCGCTCTCGGCGGCCGGTGTGCCGCACCGGGTTCAGCACGCGGGCAGCATGTTCTCGGTGTTCTTCGGGCCGGACGCCGTCGTCGACTACGCCGGTGCCCGCCGGCAGCAGACCTTCCGCTACACCGCGTTCTTCCACGCCATGCTCGAGCGAGGCGTCTACCTGCCGCCGTCCGCCTTCGAGTCCTGGTTCGTCTCCGCCGCCCACGACGACGCCGCCCTGGCACAGGTCGCCGACGCCCTGCCGCACGCCGCGCGGTCCGCGGCGGCCGCCACCCCGGAGGACAACGCATGACAGAGACCACGGTGGTGCACGTGCTGCGCCACGGCGAGGTGCACAACCCGACCGGTGTGCTCTACGGCCGGCTGCCCGACTTCCACCTCTCCGACCTCGGCCGGGAGATGGCCGTGCGGATCGCCGAGCGGATGCGCGGCACGGACGTCACGCACGTCGTGTCCTCGCCGCTGGAGCGGGCCCAGGAGACGGCCCTGCCCAGCGCCGAGGCGTTCGGCCTGATGGTGGCTACCGACGATCGGCTGATCGAGGCCGGGAACGTCTTCGAGGGCAAGACCTTCGGGGTCGGTGACGGTTCGCTGGCCCGGCCGGCCCACTGGGTGCACCTGCGCAACCCGTTCCGGCCGTCCTGGGGCGAGGCCTACACCGAGATCGCCGAGCGGATGCTGGCCGCCATCGCGGCGGCCCGCGACGCGGCGCGCGGCCACCAGGCGCTGGTGGTGAGCCACCAGCTGCCGATCTGGACGGCGCGGTCCTTCGCGACCGGGCGGCGGCTGTGGCACGACCCGCGCAAGCGCCAGTGCTCGCTGGCCTCACTCACCTCCTTCACCTACGAGGGCGACGACCTCGTGTCGGTCTCCTACGAGGAGCCGGCTCGCGACCTGCTGCCCGTGCCGGCACCGGGCACCGGCAAGAAGTTCGTCGCCGGAGCCTGATGACCAGACCTGTCCGCCGTGCAGCCGTCGCCCTGGTCGCGGCTGCGGTGCTGGCGTTGACCGGTTGCTCGGGCGGCCCCGCGGCCGCCGTACCGGGCCAGGGCTTCATCTCCGGCGACGGGACGGTCACCCAGGTGGCGGTCGGCGACCGGAAGGGAGCCGTGCGCTTCAGCGGCACCACTCTCGACGGGCGGCCGTACGACGTGCGGGACGACCGCGGCCAGGTGGTCGTGGTGAACGTGTGGGGTTCCTGGTGCGCGCCGTGCATCGCTGAGGCGCCGGCCCTGCAGGCGGTCCACGAGCAGACCCAGGACGGCGGGGTGTCCTTCGTCGGCGTCAACACCAAGGACGGCGCGGCCGCGGCACGCGCCCACGAGCGCCGCTTCGGCGTCACCTACCCGAGCATCGACGACGACGGTGGGCGGGTGCTGCTCGACCTTCGTGGCTCGCTGCCACCGTCGGCGATCCCCTCGACCCTGGTGCTGGACCGGCAGGGCCGGGTCGCGGCAAGGATCCTCGGCAGGTCGGACCGTACGGTGCTGCAGGGTGTCGTCGACGACGTCGTCGCCGAGGGGTCCGCGTGAGCATCAACGGCACGATCACCGACGGTTCGCTACTGCTCGCGCTGCCCCTCGCGCTGGCGGCCGGGCTGGTGTCCTTCCTCTCGCCGTGCGTCCTCCCCCTCGTGCCCGGCTACCTCGCGTACAGCACCGGCCTGTCGGCCTCCGAGGTGTTCGACGACGCGGGCCGGCGGCGCGGCCGGCTGGTCGCGGGGTCGCTGCTGTTCGTGGGCGGCTTCACCCTGGTGTTCGTCAGTGCGGGTGTGCTGCTCGGCGGCTTCGGCGGGTTCCTGCTCGAGAACCAGGACGTGCTGCAGCGCTGGCTGGGCGGCATCACCATCGTGCTGGGGCTTGGCATTCATCGGGTTCCTGCCGTGGATGCAGCGGGACGTCCGGCTCGACCGCAGGCCGGCAGTCGGGCTCGCGGGCGCCCCGGTGCTGGGCATGCTGTTCGGGCTGGGCTGGACGCCGTGCATCGGGCCGACCCTCGGCGCGGTGATGGCGCTGGGCCTCAACGAGGGGACGGCGTTGCGCGGCGGTGTCCTGGCGGTCGCCTACTGCCTCGGGCTCGGCCTGCCGTTCGTGCTGACCGCGCTGGCGTTCAGCCGGGCGATGTCCGCCTTCTCGTGGGTGAAGAAGCACTACGTCGCGATCATGCGCACCGGTGGCGCGATGCTCGTGATCATCGGCCTGCTGCTCGTGACCGGCGCCTGGAACGACCTGGTCGTCGGCTTGCAGGTCTGGGCCAACGGCTTCGCGCCGGCGGTGTAGCGGATGGTCGACCAGACGCTGACCAGCGCGCCGGCCCGGGACGTCCCGCCGGAGCCGCGGCCGCCCGCGCTGCGGCCGGTCGAGCTGGCCCGGTGGGCCTGGCGGCAGCTGACCTCGATGCGCACCGCGCTGGTGCTGCTGTTCCTGCTGGCCCTGGCGGCAGTGCCGGGCTCGCTGGTGCCGCAGCGCAGCGTCGACGCCGCCCGCGCCGCCCAGTTCGCCGCGGAGCACCCGGCGCTCGCGCCGTGGTACGACCGGCTGTCGCTGTTCTCGGTCTACTCCTCGCCGTGGTTCGCCGCGACCTACCTGCTGCTGTTCGTCTCGCTGGTCGGCTGCGTGCTGCCGCGCAGCCGGGCGCACCTCGCGGCATCGTTGGCCCGGCCGCCGCGGGCGCCGCGCAACCTCGGCCGGCTGCCGGTGCACGAGACCGCGACCACTGACCGCCCCCCGGACGAGGTGCTGGCCGAGGCGCGGGCAGCGCTGCGCGACCGGCGGTTCCGGGTCGACGAGGTCGACGGCGCGGTGTCGGCCGAGAAGGGCCACCTGCGCGAGACCGGCAACCTGGTCTTCCATCTGTCGCTGCTGCTCCTGCTGGTCGCCGTCGCGCTGGGCCACCTGCTCGGCTACAAGGCCAACGTCCTGCTGGTCGAGGGCGAGGCGTTCTCCAACACCGTGTCGGCCTACGACTCGTGGACGCCCGGCCCGCTCGCCGACGAGAACGGGCTCGCGCCGTTCACGGTCGAGCTCGACGACCTCTCGGTGCGCTACCAGGAGAGCGGCCAGCAGCGGGGGGCACCGCGCGACTTCCGGGCCGCGGTCCGCTACACGGCCTCGCCGCGGGCGGCGGAACGGTCCTACGACCTGCGGGTGAACCACCCGCTCGAGGTCGAGGGCGTCAAGGTCTTCCTGCTCGGCAACGGCTACGCGCCGGTGTTCACCGTGCGCGACAGGACCGGCGAGGTCGTGTCGCGGGGACCGGTGCCGTTCCTGCCGCGGGACGGCAACAACACCTCGACCGGTGTGGTGAAGGTGCCCGGCACGTCGCCGCAGCTCGGCTTCGAGGGACTGTTGCTGCCGACCGCGGTGCTGGACCCGAAGGCCGGCCCGATCTCGGTCTACCCCGACCTCAAGCTGCCGCGGGTCGTGCTCACTGCGTTCACCGGCGACCTCGGCGTCGACGACGGCACGCCCCAGTCGGTGTACTCGCTGGACAAGCGCGACATGACCCAGGTGACCGGCACGAACGGCCGGTTCCTGGTGCAGTCGCTGGCGCCGGGGTCGACGATGACCCTGCCGACGGGGGAGTCGTTGACCTTCGACGGGGTCCGGCGCTGGACCGCGTTGCAGGTGTCCCGCGACCCGGGCGTCCGCCCGGCGCTCGGCGCTGCGGTGCTCGCCCTGACCGGCTTGATGCTCTCGCTGTTCGTCCGGCGTCGGCGGGTCTGGGTGCGCGCCGTGGCCGGGGACGACGGGCGTACGCTCGTCGAGGTCGCCGGCCTCGCGCGCACCGAGGCCGAGGGCGGCGAAGGCCTGTCCGACGAGGTCCGCGAGCTGACCGAGGAGATCGCCCGTGAGCGCTGACGCGCTGGCCCAGCTCAGCAACAACCTGCTCTACTCCGCGATGGTCGTCTACGCGGGCGCCATGTACTGCTACACGGCCGAGCTGGCTTTCGGGTCACCGCGGCGCAGCAAGCGGCCGGCGGGGAGCGTGGCCGAGCTGCGTGAGCTGGCCGCCGTGGGCAGCGCGGCGGGTCGCGTCCCGGTCGGTACGCCGGTCGACGAGCCGGCCGGCGATGCCCCTCCGGTCGCGCCGGTCGACGAGGACCAGGCGCGCGAGGCGCGGGCCGGCCGGCTCGGCCGGATCGCGGTGTCGCTCACGGTCCTGGCCTTCTCGCTGCACCTGGCCTCGGTCGTGGCCCGTGGCGTCTCCGCGAGCCGGCCGCCGTGGGGCAACATGTTCGAGTTCTCCACCACCGGGGCGCTCGCAGTCACCGGGGTCTTCCTGGTGCTGCTCACCCGCAAGGACGTCCGCTACCTGGGCACCTTCGTCGTGCTGCCGGTGCTGCTCACCCTTGGCCTCGCGGTAGCGGTGCTCTACACCGAGTCCGCCCAGCTGGTGCCCGCCCTGAAGTCGGTGTGGCTCGTCATCCACGTGTCGGCGGCGATCATCGCGTCCGGCATCCTCACCATCGGCTTCGCGCAGTCGGTGTGCTACCTCGTGCAGGAGAAGCGCGAACGCGTGCCGGAAGAGTCCCGTCAGCTGTCGTTCATGGACCGGCTGCCGGCTGCCTCCGTGCTGGACCGGTCGGCGTACAAGATGCACGCGTTCGCCTACCCGATCTGGACCTTCGCGGTGATCGCGGGCGCCATCTGGGCCGAGAACGCCTGGGGCCGGTACTGGGGCTGGGACCCCAAGGAGACCTGGGCGTTCATCACCTGGATGGTCTACACGGCCTACCTGCACGCCCGCGCCACCGCGGGCTGGAAGGGCCGGAAGGCGGCGTACCTGGCGGGTCTCGGGTACGCGACGTTCCTGTTCAACTACCTGGTCGTGAACATCTGGCTGGTGGGCTTCCACTCCTACGCCGGAGTGAGCTGAAGCCGGTCAGCGGACGGGCGGCCCGGGCTCGTCGTCCTCGGGCGGGCGCGGCGGGTTCAGGCCGCGCAGGAACTCGGGGTCGTCGTCGGGCGCCGTCGTGCGGCGGCCCGGGGCGGGGCGGGTGCCGTCGGCGCGCGGCAGCAGGCCCGGCAGCGTCCGGCTACGGCTGCCGGCGAGCAGCCAGGCCAGCGGTCCGACGACCCCGACCAGGACGATGAGCAGGACCCAGACCAGCTTGGGCAGGCCCTGGACGTCCTCGTCCCGGGTCTGGACCAGGTCGACCAGCGCGTAGACGGCCAGCACGATCGGCAGGGCGAGCAGAAAGATCTTGAGCATCGGTGTCGCGGCTCCTCCGTCCTCAGCCTACGTCTACGGCGGCCCGGGCGCCGGGAACCCGCAGGTCAGCGAGCGCGTGCGGCGCGCCGGGCGGCCCGGGCCTCGTGGCGGTTGGCGCGGCGGGACTTGTCGGCCTCGCGGGTGAGCTCGCGGATGTGGGCGCGGGCCAGGTCGAGCGTGAACACGGTGATTCCTCTACTTTCCAGGTCTAGCGAACGATGTACCTACGATACTAAGGTCAGAACCGTTGTCGACCAAGTTTTCTTCCACTTGAGGGGCTGGCGGCCGTGGATGACATCGACCGGGTGCTGATCGAGGCGCTGCGCCGGGACGGCCGGGCCTCCTGGGCCGAGCTCGGCCGACTGGTCGGGCTGTCCGGGCCGAGCGTCACCGACCGGGTGTCCCGGCTCGAGGCGAGCGGCGTCATCACCGGCTACCACGCGGCGGTCGACCCGGTCACGCTCGGCCGCTCGGTCGCGGCGCTGGTGGGGGTGCACCTGTCCGACACCTCCGACCAGGACGCCGTGACGGCGGCCCTGCAGCGGCTCGAGGAGATCGAGGACTGCTGGTTCGTCGCGGGCGACGAGAGCTTCCTGATCAAGGTCCGGGTCCCGGACGTGGCTGGGCTGGAACGCACCCTGTCGCGGCTGCGCCGGATCCGCGGGGTGTCCCGGACCCGCACCACCGTCGTGCTGTCGACGAAGTGGGAGGGCCGGGCGGCGCCGGCCGACGCGGACGGACTCAGGACCTGATCCGCCGTGTCTCATAGGCCCACATGGCGATCTCGACCCGGTTCCTCGCGCCGAGCTTGTTCATCAGGCTGGCGAGGTGGGTCTTGACGGTGCTGAGACTGATGTGCAGCTCGTGCGGCGATCTCGGCGTTGGTGAGGCCCCGAGCGACGGTGACCAGGACCTCCTCCTCCCGCGCGGTGAGGGGTTCGATCGGCTGGGGCGGCGGCTCGCTGGTCCGCACGTCGGCGAACGCCGCCAGCAGGCGGACCGTGACGTTCGGAGCGATCAACGCCTCACCGTTCGCGGCCGCATGGACCGCCTGGGTGAGCAGTTCAGGTCCGGCGTCCTTGAGCAGGAATCCGCGGGCGCCCGCCTTGAGCGCGCCGTGGACGTACTCGTCGAGGTCGAACGTCGTGATGACCACCACGGCGAGCGGATCCTCGACGTCCGGCCCGGCCAGCGCACGCGTCGCCTCGAGCCCGTTGAGCTCGGGCATCCGGATGTCGAACAGGCAGACATCCGGTCGCAGCTCGCGGGCGAGGGAGACGGCCTCCCGGCCGTCCCGCGCCTCGCCGACCACCTCGATGTCGGGCTGGGCGTCGAGGATCATGCGCAACCCGGTCCGGACGATCTCCTGGTCGTCGGCGACGAGGACCCGGATGCTCATCGGCTCGGCCCGGCCCGAGGAAGCACCGCGTCGACCACCCAGCCATGGTCCGGCCCGGGGCCGGCCGCGAGGGTCCCGCCGAGGAGGGCCGCCCGCTCCGTCATGCCGACGACGCCGTAGCCGGGGCGACGCTGGTGCGTGGACCGGCTCGCCGTCGTCGCGGACCGTCAGCCGTACGGCGTCGTTCCCTCCGACGACCTGCACGTCGATCCGGGTGGCGTTGCGGGCGTGCCGCAGGGCGTTCGTCACTGACTCCTGGGCGATGCGATAGGTGGCTGCCCCGACCGCCGGGCTGAGCGCGTCGAGATCGCCGGTGAGGTGCACCTGGACCCGGGTTCGTCGTCGAGGCTGCCGGCGAGCCGCTCGATGTCGGCGATGCCGTTCTGCGGGGCGAGCTCGGCATCCTCGCCATCGCGCAGCGCACCCACCATGGTCCGCATCTCGGCGAGGGTACGGGAGCCTTCGTCCTCGATGACCCGCGAGCGCATCGAGCGCCGCTCGCGGGTCGCGACGGGGCAACCACCCGGCCCGCCTGCGCCCGGATCGACCATCGCCGAGACGTGGTGCGCCACCGTGTCGTGCAGCTCGCGCGCGAGCTGCTCGCGCTCGCGCAGCCTCACCTGGTCGATCTCGCGAGTTCGCGACGTCGTCCAGAAGCGGACCAAGGCGCCGAGAACTGCGGGGAACATGAGGAACACGAAGCCCGCGCCGCTTCGCCGAAGCCGTTGAAATCGCTCGCGATCCCGAGCACGCGGCGACCACGATGATCGACAACCCGATCATGACCTCGCGACCGGAGCCCCATCGGAGCAAGGAGTAGGGGACCAGCACCACGTAGATCATCGTGTACAGCCCGACCGGACTCGGCCGGACCATCGATCAGCGTGGCGATGTTCAGCACGATGAATGCGCCGAAGACGACCGCGACGACAGCGAGTGGGTGCGTCCGCCGCCACAGCAGCGGGAACACCAGCGCCACGGCGAGCACGAGCGCTACCGGCCGCCACGGGACGTCGGTACCGAAAGATGCCTTCGAGCACGGCGGTCAGCAGCACGGCAGCGACCAGTGCCCAGTCCCGCCAGACCCGCACCGGGGGCGCGGCAGCTCGGGCTCGTCTCGCAGAGACCTGACCACGCTGCTGATCACGACCCCAGCGTAGGGAACGCCGCGGCATTGCGCATCGGCCGAAAGAACCAGACGCTCGCCCTTCCATCGGCCGGGACATCGCCGACCTCCGCGGCCGATGTGTAGTCCGCGTCGCGTCACCACGCTGACGGGCATGGCAGTCGCGCTGACGCCAACGACCGTGGAGGACGTCCGATGATGTCGAACGTCTCTGTACCGTCTTGGCCGCCTGGCTGCCCGTCGGCCGTGGGTGGTGATCGGCTCGTGGCTGGTCCTGGCCGTCGTCGTCGTGGGCGCCGCCAGCGCCTTCGGGCAACGGCTCGAAGGACTCCTTGCGAGGTGCCGGGCCTCGACTCCCAGCAGGCGAGCGAGCTGTGGCCGCCGCCGGGGCGAGCGAGGCCGGCCTGACCGCCCAGGTGGTCGTGACGCCGCTGGACGACGACGCGACGTTCTTCGACTCAGCCGGAGGCACGCGCGCTGCCGCTGGCCGGCGCTGCGAGCGCGGCGCTCGGCGCGCGCTGCCGCAGCGTCCTGGGCACCAGACGACGCAGGTCGTGTCGCCGGACGGACGCGTCGCGCTCGTCCGACTGCAGTACCCGCTGGTGGACGAGCTCTCCGGCCGAGGACCTCAGCAACCTCAAGGCCTTCGGTGCCGAGGCAGCGGCCGGATCGCCGCTGCGGATCGAGATGGGCGGCGACCTCTTCTTCGCGTTCGAGCAGCCGCAGCCCGGCTGTCGGCGAGGTCATCGGCCTGCTCGTCGCCGCGCTCATCCTGTTCCTCGCCTTCGGGTCCCTGATCGCCACGGCCCTGCCGCTCGGCACCGCGTGCTCGGGCTCGCGATCGGTGTCAGCTCGATGTCGCTGATCGCCCACGTCATCGACGTCCCCAGCTGGGCGCCGGTGCTCGGCAGCATGGTCGGGCTGGGTGTCGGCATCGACTACGCCCTGTTCATCGTGACCCGGCACCGTGACTACCTCGCCCGCGGCCTGCCGGTCGAGGAGTCGGCCGGCCGGCGCTGGCCACGGCCGGCAAGCCGGTGGTCTTCGCCGGCGGCATCGTCGTCGTCGCGATCCTCGGGCTGGTCGTGGCCGGTGTCCCGTTCATGACCGCCGGCGGGATCGCGATCTCGATCGTCGTCCTCGGTCATGGTGGCCGTCTCGGTCACGCTGCTGCCGGCGTTCCTGGGCCTGGCCGGGCAGCGCATCAACCGCCGCGGGCACCGTCCCGGCGGCCGGCGGCGACGGCTCCGGTCAGCCCGGGCTGGTCACGCTGGGTCCGGCACGTGACCCGCCACCCTGGCCCTACGCCGTGGGCGTCACCGTGCTGCTGCTCGCTCTGGCGGCGCCGGTGCTGGCGCTGCGCGCGGGCATCCCGGACGACGGTGCGCTGCCCGCAGAGCCGGACCGAGCGCCGGGCCTACGACCTGGTGGCCCAGGGGTTCGGTCCGGGGAGCAACGGCCCGGTGGTGATCGCCGTCGACATCGCCGGCGACCCGACGCGTGATCGAGCCGCTGGTGGAGGCGATCAGCGCTGACCCGGGGATCGCCTCGGTGCGTGCCCCGAGTGACGCCGGCGCGGGGTCGCTGTCATCGTCGCCATCCCGACGACCGGGCCGCAGGACGCCGCCACGCACGCGACGGTCGAGCGGCTGCGCGCGGACGTGCTGCCCAGCGTGCTCGCCGGCAGCCCCGCGCAGGCACACGTCGGCGGTCAGACGGCGAACTTCGCCGACGTCGGCGCACGCGTCAACGAACGGCTGCCGGTGCTGATCGCCGCCGTGCTCGCGATGTCGTTCGTGCTGCTGATGCTGGTCTTCCGGTCGGTGCTGGTGCCGCTCAAGGCCGTGGTCCTCAACCTGCTCAGCATCGGCGCGGCGTACGGCGTGATGGTCATGGTGTTCCAGTGGGGATGGGCCGCCGGCCTGATCGGGCTCGAGTCGACCGTGCCGATCGTCTCCTTCATCCCGATGTTCATGTTCGCGATCCTGTTCGGGCTCTCCATGGACTACGAGGTGTTCCTGCTGTCCCGGGTGCGTGAGGAGTACGTCGCCACGCGGCGACAACGACGACGTCGATCGTGCAGCGGCATCGCCTCGACCGGGCGGGTGATCACGTCGGCCGCGCTCATCATGATCTCGGTCTTCCTCGCCTTCGTCCTCGGCGCGGACCCGGCGACGAAGATGTTCGGCCTGGGCCTGGCCACGGCGATCTTCGTCGACGCCACCCTCGTCCGCATGGTGCTGGTGCCGGCGACCATGACCCTTCTCGGCGACGCCAACTGGTGGCTCCCGAGGGCGCTGGACCGACGGAACCTAGGCCTGCAGCCCTCGGCGGACGACCTCCAGGGCCCGGCTCACCAGGGCAAGCTCCTGCCGGCTGGCTCCCTCGAGCACCGCGGTGAGCGCCTCGACCCGGCCGCGGCGGGCCCCCTCGAGGACGTCTCGGCCGGCGGGCGTGGCGCTGACCAGGACCGAGCGGCGGTCGGTGGCCACCGGCTCGCGACTGGCCAGTCCGTCCGCCTCCAGCGCGTCCACGATGCGGGTGATGGCCGGCCGAGTGACCTGCTCGGCCCGGGCCAGCTCGCCCATGGTGCGCGGACCGGCGTAGACCAGCACGGACAGCAGTGAGAGCCGTTCGGGGCTGAGCCCGCTCTGCAGGTCGGAGATCCGGGCCCGGCGCAGAGTGTGGATCGCCGTCGTGTTGAGCTCGTTGGCCACCCGACGTCGCTGTGTCGCGCGGAGGCCGGGGGGCAGCGGCGGCACGTCACGAGCTCACATGGTGACAGTTAACACCATGAAGGGATAGTGTGCTTCACACCCTAACCATCGTGTTGCGAGGAGCTCATCATGTCGCCACCGTTCACCGGCATCGGCCAGCTGCACATCACGGTGTCCGACTTGGACGCCTCGGTGCGCTTCTACCGCGACGTCCTGGGTCTGCCGCACCTGTTCACGGTCGAGGGGCAGCCGATGGCGTTCTTCCAGGCCGGACCGGTGCGGCTGTACCTCGGCGTCACCGAGGACGAGAAGTTCCGCTCGCGGCCCGTGGTCTATTACTCGGTCGATGACGTCGAGTCGGCGTACGCCGAGGTGACCGGGCGGGGAGCCGTCAGTCTCGCCAGACCACACATGGTGCACCGGGACGCCGGGACCGAGCTCTGGATGGCCTTCGTCAGCGACCTGGACGGCAACCCGATCGGGATGATGGCCGAACGGCCGGAGGCCTGAGCGCCTGGGCACGCGATGCTCGCCTCGTAGCCGTCGGTCGCGTAGACCAGTCGGCTCAAGACCGCGGCGCGCTCCAGGGCCGGCGGCGCCGTTCGCCGTGTCGAGGTGACCGTTGAGCACGGCCCCTCGAGTGCGCCCGGCAGCTGGTTGTCGAAGCTCGAATCGCTTGTGGACAAAGGGATTCGGGGTGGGGGTTGTGTCCGACCCTGTCTCTAGGTTTGGGGCATGTCCTCGATGGTGTCGGTGCAGCTGGACGGCCGGGTCGCCGGAGCGCTGGCCGCCGACCGGTGGGACCAGGTGGTCGCCCTGGTGGCCGACGGCGAGCTGGCGCCGGACCTGTCGATGGTCGGCCTGCTCGCCTCGGTCGACCCGCACGCGCTGGACGCGCGACGTCCCGGGTCGACCTGATCCGGGCATGGGAGCGGGTCGCGGCGATGGTTGATGGCCGGCAGCAGGCCGCTCTGGTAGCGGTCGCGGAGGCCACCGAGGCCGCCGGCCGGCCGGCTGAGGAGACCCGGTTCGAGATCGGCGCCGCGCTGCGGCTTTCTCCCAGCACCGCCGGGGACCGGACGATGGTCGCCCTCGAGCTGCGGCGACCGGCTGGGCGGGCGCCCTGGCCGCGTTGCAGGCCGGGGACATCTCCTACCTGCAGGCCGCGCACCTGGCCGAAGCGGTCCGGGACCTGCCCGACCAGGAGGTCACCACGGTGCAGGCCCGGGTACTGGGCCGCGCCGGCGACCAGACCCTGAGCGAGTTCAAGCGGGCGGTCAAACGGGCGGTGCTGACCGCCGACCCGGCCTCGGCGGCCGACCGGCACCGCAAGGCGGTCGCGGCCCGCACCATCGAGGCGATGCCGCAGCCCGACGGCATGCAGTCGTTCTGGATGACCATGCCGGCCAGCGTCGCCAACGACGTGTGGACCACCCTGACGACACGGGCCAAGGCCACCCAGGCCCTGCTGCGGGCCGGCGCCGGCGACGACCCCGGCCTGGACGCGCTGCGGGTCGACGCCCTGGTCGACGCCATCCTCGGCCGCGACCCGCATCGTGGACGCGCAGACCAACTCCGACCGGCAGCGCCGGCTGCCGCGCTGCTCGCTGTGGCGGCGCGCAGACCGCCGCGGTGGTGCTCGACCTGCCCACCGCGCTCGGGCTGGCCGAGAACCCGGGCGAGATCCCCGGCTACGGCCCGATCCCGGCCCCGCTCGCGCGGGCAGATGGCCGGCGAGCGGGACTGGGTCCGCTGGACCACCGACCCGGCACCGGCCAGCTGCTCGACCGCGGCGCGCACGACCTACCGGCCGCCCGATGACCTGCGGGCCTTCATCGCCGCCCGCGACCGGGTCTGCGGGTTCCCCGGCTGCAACCGCCCGGCCCAGCAGTGCGACTGCGACCACGTCGTCACCTACGCCCACCACGGCCGCACGATCCGGGTCAACCTCGGCCCGCTGTGCCGACAGCACCACAACGCCAAGACCCACGGCCTCTGGCAGCTCACCTACCACCCCGACACCGCGACCAAGACCTGGACCAGCCCGCTGGGCAAGACCTACACCAAAGGCACCGACCCCGTGCTCGCGTGAGCAGGAACGAGCATGAGATCACTTGTGGTCGGCTAGCCCGCTGATGAGGGACCTCGGCGAAGCGCCGACAGAGGAGTCAGGCCATGGAGCTCGTGCTGTTGCTCGTCGTGATCGTCGCTGTGCCCGTCGTCGCCCTGCTGTGGAGCCGGCGTGGCCGGCGTGACGAACCCGCCGCGGACCCCCAGGCTCGTCGCGACCCCGGGGCGGGCGGGCCGCCGCAGCACGTCCGGGGCAGCGAGTGGGGCGGGGGCAGCAGCAACATCTGAGCGGCTCTGCCGCATCCTCAGGACAGCGCGAGAGTGACACCCAGCGCGACGCCGTACACGAGCAGCAGCAGGCCGGTCTCCTTGAGCACCGGCACCAGCTCGCGGCCCTTGGCGCCGAAGAGCACGCCGAGGGTCGGCCGCACCGCAGGCAGCGCGGTGCCGAGCGTCACCATCACGAGCAGGTGCTGCAGAGCGATCAGGACCACGACGGCGTAGGCCGTGAAGACCAGCGCCACGTACAGCAGCCGGGTCCGCCGGTCACCGAGCCGGACCGCGAGGGTCCGCTTGCCGGCCACCTCGTCGGTGGGGATGTCGCGCAAGTTGTTGGCCACCAGGATCGCGCACGCCAGCGCGCCGCAGCCGATGCCGGCCAGCACCGAGGACGCCGTGACCTGCTCGGCCTGCACGTAGGTCGTGCCGACGGTGGCGACCAGACCGAAGAAGACGAAGACCGACACCTCGCCCAGGCCCCGGTAGCCGTACGGCGAGTGACCGCCGGTGTAGAACCACGCCGCCACGATGCAGGCCGCTCCGACGAGCAGCAGCCACCATGCGACCAGCAGCGCCAGCACCAGTCCGGCAGCGGCCGCCACCAGGAACGACAGCAGCGCCGCCCGCTTCACCGCACCGGGGGAGGCCGAGTCCGGACCCGACCAGGCGCAGCGGTCCGACGCGGTCGGCGTCGGTGCCGCGAACCCCGTCGCTGTAGTCGTTGGCGTAGTTGACCGCGACCTGCAGCGTGACCGCCACCAGAAGCGCGAGCAGGGCCCGTCCGAGGTGGAAGCCGTCGACGGCGGCAGCCGCCCCGGTGCCGGCGGCCACGGGTGCGACAGCGGCGGGCAGCGTGCGCGGACGGGCGCCCTCGAGCCACTGGGCAGGCGTGGCCATCAGGTAGGTCCTCCGGGTGCAGGTCAGGAACGGTCGCGCAGGAGCGTACGCACCGCCACCTTGTCCGGCTTGCCCGAGGCCAGCACCGGCAGCAGCCCGAGCAGCACCACCTCACGCGGGCAGCGCGGCCGGCTCCAGCGCGTCGGCCGCGAAGGCGCGCAGCGACTCGACGTCCGGCGGCACGGACCAGTCGGTCGGCTGCACCACCGCGACCACCCGTTCGCCCCACTCGGGGTCCGGCCGACCGACCACGGCGCACGCCGCGACGCGCGGGATGGCCGCCGAGCACCCGCTCGACCATCGCCGCCGGCACGGTCACCCCGCCGGTCAGCACCACGTCGTCGGCCCGGCCCACGACCTCCAGCCGCCCGTCCGGCAGCCAGCGGCCGAGGTCCTGCGTCAGGTGCCGGCCGCCGACGAGTGCCTCGGCCGTGAGGTCCGGACGCAGCCGGTAGCCGGCGAACACCACCGGCCCGCCGAGCTCGACCCGGCCGTCGTCCCGCAGCTGCACCGTCACGCCGTCCAGCGGCTCGCCGTCGTACACGCAGCCGCCGCAGGTCTCCGACATCCCGTACGTCGTCACGACCGAAACCCCCGCGTCGACGGCTGCGGCCTGCAGCGACGGGGACAGCGCCGCCCCACCGACCAGCACGCCGTCGTACGTCGAGAGGTCCGCGCCGGCATCGAGCAGCCGCCGGAGCTGGGTCGGCACCAGCGACGTGTAGCGGCGTACGTCCGGGTGCAGCCGTCCGGTCGCGGCGACGAACGCCTCCACCGAGAACCCGCCGTACAGGTCGAGCACCTCCGGCCGGGTCCGTGCCTGCAGCGATCGGACCAGCACGGTGAGACCGGCGACGTGAGTGACCGGGAGCGCGAGCAGCCACTGCCCCGGGCCGCCGAGCCGGTCGTGGGTCGCGCGCGCCGAGTGCCGCAGCGCGTCGGAGGTCAGCATCGCGCCCTTCGGCTCACCGGTCGACCCGGACGTCGGCACCACCAGCGCCACGTCGTCGCGCTCCAGCGGCCGCGAGGGGTCGAGCGCCGCGACGACGGCACCCCGGCCGCCGCCGGTGGGCAGCGGCAGCAAGGCGGGGCCGACGCCGTCGAGCGCCGCGGCCAGGGCGGGCACCAACGTGGTGAGGACGTCAGCGCCGGTCGGCGCCGTCAGCCCGCGCAGCTCACGGGGCACTCAGTAGTACCAGGGGAACGGCGACCAGTCCGGGTCACGCTTCTCGAGGAACGCGTCGCGGCCCTCGACCGCCTCGTCGGTCATGTAGGCGAGCCGGGTCGCCTCCCCCGCGAAGACCTGCTGCCCCATCAGCCCGTCGTCCACCAGGTTGAACGCGAACTTCAGCATCCGCTGGGCCGTCGGGCTCTTGCTGTTCACCTCGGCGGCGACCTCGAGCGCGGTCCGCTCCAGGTCGGCGTGGTCGGCCACGATGTTCACCGCGCCCATCCGGTGCATGTCCTCGGCGGAGTAGGTGCGGCCGAGGAAGAAGATCTCGCGGGCGTTCTTCTGGCCGACCATCCGGGCGAGGTACGCCGAGCCGTAGCCGCCGTCGAAGGACCCGACGTCGGCATCGGTCTGCTTGAACCGCGCGTGCTCGCGGGAGGCGATGGTGAGGTCGCACACCACGTGCAGCGAGTGCCCGCCGCCCGCCGCCCAGCCGTTGACCACCGCGACGACCACCTTCGGCATCGTGCGGATCAGCCGCTGCACCTCGAGGATGTGCAGCCGTCCGCCCGCAGCCTTGACCCGGGCCTCGGTCGACGGTGTCAGCGGTCTCGCCGCTCGCGTACTGGTAGCCGCTGCGGCCGCGGATCCGCTGGTCGCCGCCGGAGCAGAACGCCCAGCCGCCGTCCTTGGCCGACGGCCCGTTCCCGGTGAGCAGCACGCAGCCGACGTCCGGTGTCATCCGGGCGTGGTCCAGCACCCGGTAGAGCTCGTCGACGGTGTGCGGGCGGAACGCGTTGCGCACCTCCGGCCGGTCGAACGCCACCCGCACCGTCCCCTCGGCCGGGCCGTCGACGACCGCCCGGTGGTAGGTCACGTCGGTCAGGTCGAAGCCCGCCACCGGCGCCCAGGCGTCGGGGTCGAAGAGGTCGGAGACGTGAGGTGCGGGCACGTCGGCGAGGATAGGCGCATGGCGGACGGGCCCGGCACGCTGCTCGACCAGGCGGTGCCGCGGTGGGACGTGCGCGAACGCCACCAGCGAGTCGTTGCCGCGCCGGTCGACGCCGTCTGGCGGGCCGTGCTCGACCTCACGGTCGGCGAGCTCCCGGTGACCCCCGCCCTGATGCGGGTACGCACCCTCGGACGCGTCCCACCCGGCGCGCACGACCATCGACTCGTGGACGCTCTGCCGCCGGGCGAGGTCGCCCGACGCGAGCCGACCGAGCTGCTCTTCGGCCTGGTGTCACCGACGTCCTGGCGGAAGCCGATGAGCGCGGGTCCGGCACTGCAGCCCGCCACGCCGGCCGAGCTGGCCAGGCCGCTGCCGGACGGCTGGGTGCGCGTCGGCATGGACTTCCGGCTGCAGCAGGTCGCGGCCGGCACCCGGCTCGCCACCGAGACCCGCGTCATCGCCAGCGGACCGCGCGCCCGGCGGGTGTTCACGATCTACTGGCTGGCCATCCGGGCCGGGAGCGCCGCCACCCGCCGCGAGATGCTCCGGGCGATCGCCCGGCGGGCGGAGGGCACCGGTGGCTGAGCCGGTCGTCTGGTCGCTCCCGATGCGCACCCGGTTCCGCGGTATCGACGTCCGCGAGGGCGTCCTGCTGCGCGGCGCCGCCGGCTGGGGGGAGTGGTCGCCGTTCTGGGACTACGACGTCGCCGAGTGCGTGCCGTGGCTGGCTGCCGCCCGCGAGGCCGCCGACCTGGGCTGGCCGGCGCCGCTGCGCACGTCGGTGCCGGTGAACGTGACCGTGCCGGCGGTCGGGCCGCAGGCCGCGGCCGACATCGTCCGGGCGTCGGCCGGCTGCCGCACCGCCAAGGTCAAGGTGGCTGAACCGGGCCAGACCGAGGCCGACGACCTGGCCCGGGTCGAGGCGGTGCGGGACGCGCTCGGCCACGACGGTCGGGTCCGGGTGGACGCCAACGGTGGCTGGGACGTCGACACCGCCGTCCGGATGGTCGCGCTGCTCGACCGGGTCGGGCTGGAGTACGTCGAGCAGCCGTGCCGCACGGTCGAGGAGCTCGCCGCCGTACGCCGGACGCGTGCGACGTGCCGATCGCGGCCGACGAGTCGATCCGCCGGGCCGACGACCCGCTGCGGGTGGCCCGGCTGCAGGCCGCCGACATCGCGGTGCTCAAGGTCCAGCCGCTCGGCGGGGTCCGGGCCTGCCTGCGGATCGCCGAGCAGATCGGCCTGCCGGTCGTCGTGTCCTCGGCGCTGGAGTCGTCGGTCGGCATCGCCGCCGGGCTCGCCCTCGCGGCCGCGCTGCCGGAGCTGCCCTACGCCTGCGGCCTCGCCACCCTGGCGCTGCTCACCGACGACGTGACCTCCGCCCGCTGCGGGTCGTCGACGGTGCGCTGCCCGTCGTACGCCCCGAGCCGGACCGGGCCGACGCCGTCGCCGCCGACGACGCGACCGCCGCACGCTGGCGGGCCCGGCTGCGCGACGTCGAGGCGCGGCTAGGGTCGCGCCCGTGAACCCGTCGACGGCGCTCGCCACCGTCGTCGTCGACGAGCTGGTGCGCGGCGGGGTGCGCGAGGCCGTCCTCTGCCCCGGCTCGCGCAACGCGCCGCTGTCCTTCGCCCTGCACGAGGCCGACCGGGCCGGCCGGCTGCGGCTGCACGTGCGGATCGACGAGCGCACCGCCGGCTTCCTCGCCCTCGGCCTGGCCAAGGCCTCCGGGCGACCGGTGCCGGTCGTGACGACCTCCGGCACCGCCGCGGTCAACCTGCACCCGGCCGTGGTGGAGGCCGACTACTCGCGGGTGCGGCTCGTGGTCGCTCACCGCCGACCGGCCGGCCGAGCTGCGCGGCACCGGCGCCAACCAGACCATCGACCAGCGTCGACCTGTACGGCGGCTCGGTGCGCTTCTTCGACCGACCTCTCGGTCGACGAGGAGCCGACGGTGGCCGCGTGGCGCGGTGTCGTCGACCGGGCTCTCGGCGAGGGCGGCCGGCCCCGTTCACCTCAACGTGGCGCTCCGCGAGCCGCTGGTGCCGGACGGCGACCCCTCCTGGTCCGAGCCGCTGGACGGCGAGATCGACCGGGCGCACGCCGGGCGCCCGGACCGTGGGGCGCGCCGACCTCGCGGCCGGCGGCCGGACCGTCGTCGTCGCCGGCGACCAGGCGCTGCCCGACGCGCGCGGCCTCGCCGAGGCAGGCGGCTGGCCGCTGCTGGCCGAGCCGTCGTCGGGTCACCGGGCCGGGCCGAACGCACTGGCCACCTACCGGCTGCTGCTCGACCACCTCGGTCGCGACATCGAGCGGGTCGTCGTCGCCGGCCGGCCCACCCTGTCCCGGCAGGTCACCCGGTTGCTGGCCCGCGACGACGTCGAGGTCGTCCGGCTGCCGGACGACCCGCGCACGCCGGAGGTCACCGGGGCCAGCGACCCGGCCTGGCTGCACCGGTGGCTGGACGCCGACGCGCTGGCCGACGACGCCGTCGCCCAGGTCCTGGTCGCCGAGCCGGTCAACGGCGTCTCGGTGGCCCGCGTCGTGGCCGCGGCCGTGCCCGCCGACGGCCTGCTCGTCGCCGGGTCGTCCAGCGCGGTCCGCGACCTGGACCTGGCCGACCCGTGGGAGGCCGCGCCGCCCTCGGGTGCTCGCGAACCGCGGTGCCTCCGGCATCGACGGGACGGTGTCCACCGCGGTCGGTGCCGCACTGGCCCATGCCGGACCGGCGTACGCGCTGATGGGGGACCTCACCTTCCTGCACGACAGCACCGGGCTGGTGATCGGCCCGGACGAGCCGCGGCCGGACCTCACCGTCGTGGTGGTCAACGACGACGGCGGCGGTCTCTTCAGCCAGCTCGAGCAGGGGGCGCCGGAGCACGCGGAGGAGTTCGAGCGGGTCTTCGGCACGCCGCACGGCGCCGACCTCGCGGCGCTGTGCGCCGCGACCGGCACACCGCACTCGCTGGTCGACTCGCTGGACGACCTGGCTGCCCGGCTCGGCCCGCCGTCCGGCATCCGGGTCGTCGAGGTGCGCACCGACCGCACCCGGACCCGTGACCTGCATGACCGGATCCGCGCCGCGGTCGGCGAGGCGCTGCGCTGACCGCCAACGATCGTCGGTCAGTCGCGCGGGCCCTCGAGGGCGTCCCGGATCGGGATGAGCTTGGCCTGCGCCTCGAGCACCTCGGCGTCGGGGTCGCTGCCGGCCACGATGCCGCCGCCGGCGAACAGCCGCGCGGTAGGGCCGTCGAGCTGGGCGCAGCGCAGCGCGATGCCCCACTCGCCGTCGCCCACGGCATCGACCCAGCCGACCGGGCCGGTGTAGCGGCCGCGGCTCATCAGCTCCAGCTCGGCGATCAGCTCGACCGCAGCCTTCGTCGGCGTGCCACCGACCGCGGCCGTGGGGTGGACCGCGCCGAGCAGGTCGAGGACGTCGGAGCCGTCCTCGATGACCGCCGTCACGTCCGTGGCCAGGTGCGTGACGTTCGACAGCTCGAGCGGGTGCGGAGTCGCTGGCACCACGAGGTCGCGGACGTGCGGAGCCAGCGCCGCCACCACTGACTCGACGGCGTACCGGTGCTCCTCGCGGTCCTTCACCGAGTGCATCAACGCGTCGATCCGCAGCTGGTCGGCGTCCGCGTCACCACCGCGCGCGGTCGTACCGGCCAGCACCCGGGAGACCACCCGGTCGCCGGTGCGGCTGACCAGCAGCTCGGGAGTCGCACCGACCAGCCCCGCAACGGCGAAGGTCCAGCAGTCGGGGTTGCGCGCGGCGAGCCCGGCGAGCACAGCGCGGACGTCGATGTCGGCCTCGGCGACGGCGAGCAGGTCGTGCGCGAGCACCACCTTCTCCAGCTCGCCGTCCGCGATCCGGCCGACTGCCCGGCGTACGGCGTCGCGGAACTCGGTGACCGGCATGTCGCCGTGCGCGTAGCGAAGCCCGCGGGTGCCCTGTACCGGCTCGGGCGACGCGAGCCGCGGCGGCTCGCCCACGGTGGTCAGCCAGGTGCGGCCCTCGGCCCGCCCGAGCACGACCTCCGGGACCACCAGCACCGACGGCTCGTCGTCGCGGAACGCGAACGAGCCGAACGCGACCAGCCCGCTGCCGCGCACCCCCACCTCGTCGTGGACCTCGGCGTGCCCGACCACGGTGCGCCACCAGTCGCGGGCCCGGGCGAACCGGTCCGGCCCGGTGACCTCGAGGCGGGCCGCCTCGCCCCAGCCCACCAGGCCGGTGCCGTCCCGCACCCAGGCCAGCGCGTCGCCGGCGTGCGGAAGCCGCTGCAGCAGGGTGCCGACCAGGTCGACCGGCTGCGAGCGCACGGTGCGCGGGGCGGCGGCCGCCGACGGCCTGGCCTCACCCGGCACGGTGCTCATGACGACCGAGCGTACGTCGGTGCCCGGTGCCCGCTCAGAGCCGGTCCACGATCTCGTCGTGGTACTCCGGGACGGCCCGGCCGATCTCGTCGAGGCCGAAACGCTCGGGCACGGCGGCCGGCGAGTGCTCCATCAGGTAGCCGAGCGAGGCGCGCACCAGCATCGGCTCCTGGGCCGCGGAGACCCCGAGGGCGGCGAGCAGCTCCTCGGGCACCGTGACGCAGTGCCGGGTCTCGGCCCCGCTCGGGTGGGTGATCGTGACGTCGTAGGTGTGGGGTCGGAGGCCGTGATGTCCAGCGTGGCCGGCTCGGGCAGGTCCTGGTCGTCGGGCATGCGCGGCCCCTACCCGGGTAAGCGCCGGATCATGACCAGCAGCCAGGACCGATGGATCCACCCCGCCGACGGCGACGACCCGCGGGACATCGACCGCGAGACCACCGACGCCGAGGCGATGACCGCCCGGGAGGCCACCCGCCAGGTGAGCCACGACCAGGACGTCGAGGGTGTCAGCGGGCTCAGCTCGGACAAGCCGGGGGTGGACCCGTCGAACCGTCACCACCCGGACGAGGGCGGGACCCCGACCGGCTGATCGGGCAACCAGGCATGCTGTGCCGGTGACCAGAGCCGACCTGCACAAGGAGCCGCACGAGGTCGCGGCGATGTTCGACGGCGTCGCCGAGCGCTACGACCTCACCAACGACGTGCTCTCGCTCGGCCAGACCCGGCTCTGGCGCCGCGCCGTCGCCCGCGCGGTCGACGCCCAGCCGGGGGAGCGGGTGCTCGACCTCGCAGCCGGCACCGGCTCGTCGTCCCTGCCGTTCGTGCAGGCCGGTGCCCGGGTGGTCGCCGCGGACTTCTCCCTCGGGATGCTCCAGGTCGGCAAGCGCGCCCACCCGACGCTCGACCTGCTCGCCGGCGACGCGCTGAGGCTGCCGTTCGCCGACGGCGTCTTCGACGCCGTGACGATCTCCTTCGGGCTGCGCAACCTCGCCGATGTCGACGCCGGGCTCGCCGAGATGGCCCGGGTGACCCGGCCGGGCGGCCGGCTGGTCGTCTGCGAGTTCAGCCACCCGACCTGGACCCCGTTCCGCACCGTGTACTCCGGCTACCTGATGCGGGCGCTGCCCTCGGTGGCCCGGGCGGTCTCGAGCAACCCGGATGCCTACGTCTACCTCGCGGAGTCGATCAGGGCATGGCCGGACCAGCCGGCTCTCGCCGAGCGCATCGCCGCTGCCGGCTGGACGGCGGTCGGCTGGCGGAACCTCACCGGCGGCATCGTCGCGCTGCACCGCGCGCACCGGCCTTGACGAGGTTTCGGCGTTCCACCGGCGGCAAGGGGTCGGTCGGAACGCGACTCTGACGTCTAGTGAGAACGGGAGACCCCTATGGGTGCCGACGACAAGACCCAGAACAAGATCGACGAGATCACCGGCGACGCCAAGGAGCGCATCGGTGGCGCCACCGGCGACGACGAGATGCGTCGTGAGGGAAAGAAGGACCAGAGCGAGGCGAACCTCAAGCAGGCCGGCGAGAAGGTCAAGGACGCCTTTAAGAACTGATCAGTACTGAGCGTCCTCAGCGTCTTCTTCGAGGGGTCCGTCCACCGGGACGGGCCCCTCGGCACGTCGCCTGAAGGACCCGTAGACTGTCGCCGCAGCACCCTCGTGAATTGGTTCACAAGCGCACCAGACCGTCCAGAGGTGGCCACGCCGTGCAGTCCCCAGCGCCCCGAGACGCCGACGTCATCGTCGTCGGCGCCGGTCCGGCGGGCTCCGCCACCGCCTACCACCTGGCCCGAGCCGGCCACGACGTGCTGCTGCTGGAGAAGACCGAGTTCCCGCGCGAGAAGGTGTGCGGCGACGGCCTGACCCCCAGAGCGGTGAAGTCGCTGGTCTCGATGGGCATCGACACCAGCGAGTCGGCCGGCTGGCTGCACAACAAGGGCCTGCGGATCATCGGCGGCGGCATGCGGGTGGAGATCCCCTGGCCCGACCTCGCGAGCTACCCGGCGTACGGCCTGGTGCGGCCGCGCAGCGACTTCGACGACCTGCTCGCCCGGACTGCGGTCAAGGCCGGTGCGGTCCTGCGCGAGCGCACCTCGGTACAGGCACCGGTGCTGGACAAGACCGGCCGGATCATCGGCGTCACCGCCAAGGGTGAGTCCGGCGAGGTGACCTACCACGCGCCGCTGGTGGTCGCCGCCGACGGCAACTCGAGCCGGCTGTCGCTGGCGATGGGCATCGAGAAGCGCGACGACCGGCCGATGGGTGTCGCCGTCCGCACCTACTACACGAGCCCGCGGCACGACGACGACTGGCTGGAGTCGTGGCTGGAGCTGTGGGACCGCGGGGAGCGACGGCCGGGACCGGCTGCTGCCCGGCTACGGGTGGATCTTCGGTGTCGGCGACGGCACCTCGCAACGTCGGCCTCGGCATCCTCAACACCAGCACCGCCTGGGGCAAGGTCGACTACAAGGACCTGCTCAAGCGCTGGCTGGACCAGACCCCGGAGGAGTGGGGCTTCCGCGACGAGAACCGCACCCAGCCGGTGCGCGGAGCCGCGCTGCCGATGGGCTTCAACCGGCAGCCCCACTACGACCGCGGGCTGCTGCTCGTCGGTGACTCCGGCGGCATGGTGAACCCCTTCAACGGCGAGGGAATCGCCTACGCGATGGAGTCCGGCGAGATCGCCGCCGAGGTCATCGGCCAGGCGCTGGCCCGGCCGACGGCCGAGTCCCGCGAGCGCGCGCTGCAGGCCTACCCGCAGACCCTGAAGCAGGCGTACGGCGGCTACTACACGGTCGGTCGGCTGTTCGTGAAGGCCATCGGCGACGACCGCGTGATGAAGCTGGCGACCCGCCACGGGCTGCCGCACCCGGTGCTGATGCGCTTCGTGCTCAAGCTGATGGCCAACCTCACCGACCCCCGCGGCGGCGACGCCATGGACAAGGTGATCAACGCCTTGTCCCGGCTGGCCCCGGCGGCGTGAGGTGCTGACCACCCGCGTGGGGGCGGCCCCCCGTGCGCTCCTAGGATGGCAAGCCCGGTCGTGCGCCGGGCGCGATCGAAGAGGGGAGTGACCCGGCGTGGATTCCTATGCCCCGATCCTCGTGCTCGGAGCCCTCGCGCTCGGGTTCGCGGTGTTCTCCATCGGTGCCGGCGCCCTGACCGGTCCGAAGCGGTACAACCGCGCGAGGCTCGACGCCTACGAGTGCGGCATCGAGCCGACTCCCCAGCCGGTCGGTGGCGGCCGCTTCCCGGTGAAGTACTACCTCACCGCGATGCTCTTCATCGTCTTCGACATCGAGATCGTGTTCCTCTACCCGTGGGCCGTCGCGTTCGACTCGCTGGGCATCTTCGGCCTCGTCGAGATGGTCCTGTTCATCCTGACCCTGCTTGCCGCCTACGCCTACGTCTGGCGTCGCGGTGGGCTCGAGTGGGACTGACCGCGTGCGCACGAGGGAGGTGACCGCCTGATGGGCATCGAGGAGAAGCTCCCCAGCGGGGTGCTGCTGACCAGCGTCGAGAAGCTCGCCGGCTACATGCGCAAGGGATCGCTGTGGCCCGCGACGTTCGGGCTGGCCTGCTGCGCCATCGAGATGATGGCCTCCGGCGGTCCGCGCTACGACCTGGCGCGGTTCGGCATGGAGGTCTTCCGCGCTTCGCCGCGGCAGGCCGACCTGATGATCGTGGCGGGCCGGGTCAGCCAGAAGATGGCCCCCGTCCTGCGGCAGATCTACGACCAGATGCCCAACCCGAAGTGGGTCCTGTCGATGGGCGTCTGCGCGTCCTCGGGCGGCATGTTCAACAACTACGCGATCGTGCAGGGCGTCGACCACGTCGTGCCCGTCGACATCTACCTGCCGGGCTGTCCGCCGCGGCCGGAGATGCTGATCGACGCGATCCTCAAGCTGCACGAGCAGATCGGCTCCGCGCCGCTGGGCGTCAACCGCGAGAAGGCCGCCCGCGAGGCCGAGGCCGCGGCCCTGACCGCGAAGCCGACCGCGCAGATGAAGGGCCTGCTCCAGGTGAGCGAGATCGGCTGAGACCAGCACACGGGCGCCGAGGAGGACGTCACCCATGCGCCGCGGGTCGGCGCCGAGACCGTCGAGGTCCGGCACGGCATGTTCGGCGCGCAGGGCACCGGCGACACCAGCGGCTACGGCGGGCTGGTCCGGCCGGTCCAGCTGCCGGGGGGCACGCCGCGGCCGTACGGCGGCTGGTTCGACGACGCTGCCGACCAGCTCGAGCGGCTGCTGCCGGCGTACGACCAGGCTGTCGAGAAGGTCGTGGTCGACCGCGACGAGATCACCTTCCATGTCGCCCGCGAACACCTCGCTCGACGTGATGCGAGGGTTGCGCGACGACCCCGCCCTTCGCTTCGAGATGTGCATGGGAGCCTCCGGGGTCCACTACCCGCACGAGACAGGTCGTGAGCTCCACGCGGTCTACCCGCTGGTCTCGGTCACCCACAACCGGCGGGTGCGCGTCGAGGTCACCTGCCCCGACGACGACCCGCACATCCCGTCGGTCGTGTCGGTCTACCCGAGCAACGACTGGCACGAGCGCGAGGCCTTCGACTTCTTCGGCATCGTGTTCGACGGCCACCCCGGCCTGACCCGCATCGAGATGCCTGACGACTGGCCGGGTCACCCCCAGCGCAAGGACTACCCGCTGGGCGGCATCCCGGTGGAGTACAAGGGCGCTCAGATCCCACCGCCGGACGAGCGGAGGAGCTACTCGTGACGGACACGACCGACTTCACCTCCCCGGCCCGCGAGACGACCGAGGGCACCGTCTACACCGTCACCGGTCAGGACTGGGACAGCCTCACGGCCGGCCTCGGCGAGCGCGCGGAGGAGCGCATCGTCGTCAACATGGGCCCGCAGCACCCGTCGACCCATGGCGTGCTCCGGCTGATCCTCGAGCTCGAGGGCGAGACGGTCACCGAGTGCCGGCTCGGCATCGGCTACCTGCACACGGGCATCGAGAAGAACTGCGAGTACCGCAACTGGACCCAGGGCGTCACGTTCGTGACGCGGATGGACTACCTGGCGCCGCTGTTCAACGAGTACGCCTACGTCCGCGGCATCGAGCGGCTGCTCGGCATCGAGGACGAGATCCCGGAGCGCGCCACGGTCATCCGGGTGATGATGATGGAGCTCAACCGGATCTCCTCCCACCTGGTCGCGCTGGCCACGGGTGGCATGGAGCTCGGCGCGCTGACGCCGATGACGTTCGGCTTCCGGGAGCGCGAGCTCGTCCTCGACCTGTTCGAGATGATCACCGGCCTGCGGATGAACCACGCATACATCCGGCCGGGCGGTGTCTCGCAGGACCTGCCGCCCGGCGCGGTCGACCGCATCCGCGACCTGCTCACGCTGATGCCGAAACGACTGTCCGACATGGAGAACCTCCTGGTCGGCAACAAGATCTGGATGGAGCGCACGGTCGGTGTCGGCTACCTCGACCTGACCGGATGCATGGCGCTCGGCATCACCGGCCCGATCCTGCGGGCGACCGGCCTGCCGCACGACCTGCGCAAGTCGCAGCCGTACGCCGGCTACGAGACCTACGAGTTCGACGTCCCGACCGAGACCACCTGCGACGCCTACGGCCGCTTCCTCATCCGGATCCGCGAGATGAAGGAGTCGCTGAAGATCGTGGAGCAGTGCCTGGACCGGCTGCAGCCCGGCCCGGTCATGGTCGCGGACAAGAAGATCGCCTGGCCTGCGCAGCTCGCTCTGGGCGGCGACGGCCTCGGCAACTCCCTCGACCACATCAGGCACATCATGGGCCAGTCGATGGAGGCCCTGATCCACCACTTCAAGCTGGTGACCGAGGGCTTCCGGGTGCCGGCCGGCCAGGTCTACACGGCGATCGAGTCGCCGCGCGGCGAGCTCGGCGTGCACCTGGTCAGCGACGGCGGCACCCGGCCCTACCGGGTGCACTTCCGCGACCCGTCGTTCAACAACCTGCAGGCTGCCCCGGCGATGTCCGAGGGCAGCATGATCGCCGACGTGATCGCGGCGATCGCCTCCATCGACCCGGTGATGGGCGGAGTGGACCGTTGACCCAACCACCGCAGACGCAACACCGGTTCGACGCCGAGACGTCGGCCCGGCTCGAGGTCGACGCCAAGGAGCTCATCGGCCGCTACCCGCGGGCCCGTTCCGCGCTGCTCCCGCTGCTGCACCTCGTGCAGTCCGAGGAGGGCTACGTCAGCCCGCAGGGCATCGAGTTCTGCGCGGCGCAGCTGGACCTCACGTCGGCCGAGGTGGCGGCGGTCGCCACGTTCTACACGCAGTACAAGCGCCGGCCGAACGGTGAGTACACCGTCGGTGTCTGCACCAACACGCTGTGCGCGATCATGGGTGGCGACCAGATCTTCGCCACTCTGAAGGACCACCTCGGCGTCGGTCACGACGAGACCACCGACGACGGCAAGGTCACCCTCGAGCACCTCGAGTGCAACGCGGCCTGCGACTACGCGCCGGTCGTGATGGTCAACTGGGAGTTCTTCGACGACCAGACGCCGGAGTCGGCCGTCGCGCTCGTCGACGGCCTGCGGTCCGGCGACCTGCCGACCCCCACCCGCGGCGCCTCGCTGTGCACCTTCAAGCAGGTCTCCCGGGTGCTGGCCGGCTTCTACGACGGCCGGGCCGGCGAGGGCCCCGCGGCAGGTCCGGCGACCCTGGCCGGGCTGGAGATCTACCGCGAGCAGCAGAGAGGAGGCCGCCGGCCCGCCGGCGAGCGGCGCAGCCGAGCGCGGCGAAGAAGGCCACCGCCCGCAAGGCGTCGTCGGCGAAGGCCTCGCCGGAGCAGGGCTACGCGCGCCCCGAGAGCACCAGCGGGTCGGACGCCCCGGCCACCACCGCCGGGTCCGACCCGGCGAACCCGACACCACCGGCGACGGAGAAGGACGGCGAGCAGTAATGGCCCTCACCCTGACGCCGGTGCTCAGCCGCACCTGGGACGTGGACGAGTCCTGGACCCTTGCCGTCTACGAGGCGCACGACGGCTACACCGGCCTCAAGGCGGCGCTGGAGAAGACGCCGGACCAGGTCACCCAGCTGGTCAAGGACTCCGAGCTGCGCGGCCGCGGCGGCGCCGGCTTCCCCACCGGCAACAAGTGGGGCTTCATCCCGCAGGGCGGCGACAAGCCGGTCTACCTCGTGGTGAACGCCGACGAGTCCGAGCCGGGGACCTGCAAGGACATCCCGCTGATGATGGCGAACCCGCACGAGCTGGTGGAGGGCGTGGTCATCGCGTCCTATGCCATCCGTGCGGCGCAGGCGTTCATCTACGTGCGAGGTGAGGTGGTTCACGTCCTGCGCCGGCTGCAGGCGGCCGTGGCCGAGGCCTACGAGGCGGGCTACGCAGGCACGGACATCCTCGGGTCCGGGTTCGACCTGGAGATCACCGTGCACGCCGGTGCCGGCGCCTACATCTGCGGCGAGGAGACGGCACTGCTGGACTCGCTGGAGGGTCGGCGCGGTCAGCCGCGGCTCCGCCCGCCGTTCCCCGCCATCGCCGGTCTCTACGCGTCGCCGACCGTCATCAACAACGTCGAGTCGATCGCCAGCGTCCCGGCCATCCTGCGCCACGGCGCCGACTGGTTCCGCGCGATGGGCACCGACGACGAGGACCCGCGCAAGCGCTCCAAGGGCATGACGCTGTTCTCGTTGTCCGGCCACGTCACCCGGCCCGGGCAGTACGAGGCTCCGATGGGCATCACCCTGCGCGAGCTGCTCGACCTCACCGGCGGAGTGCGCGAGGGGCACCAGCTCAAGTTCTGGACACCCGGCGGCTCGTCGACGCCGCTGCTCACCGCCGAGCACCTCGACGTACCGCTGTCCTACGAAGGCATCGCCGGGGCCAAGTCGATGCTCGGCACCAAGGCACTGCAGATCTTCGACGAGACCACCTGCGTGGTGCGTGCCGTGCTCCGCTGGACCGAGTTCTACGCGCACGAGTCGTGCGGCAAGTGCACGCCGTGCCGCGAGGGGACTTTCTGGCTGGTGCAGATCCTGCGCCGCCTGGAGCAGGGCACGGGCTCGCGGGATCAGGTTGTCGAGGACACCGAAAAACTCTCCGACATCTGCGACAACATCCTCGGCCGGTCGTTCTGCGCGCTCGGTGACGGCGCGACCAGCCCGATCACCTCGTCGCTGGAGTACTTCCGGGACGAGTACCTCGCCCACTTCGAGCACGGCGGCTGCCCGTTCGACCCGGCCGCCTCGACGTTGTTCGCCTCGGCAGCAGCGCCCGCGCCGGGCGGGAGGACCCGATGACCGTCACCAGCGACCCCGCCGCCGGCGCAGCCGTGCAGAAGAAGAAGGACGACCTGGTAGCCGTCACCATCGACGGTTTCGAGCTGCGGGTGCCCAAGGGCACCCTGGTGATCCGCGCCGCCGAGCTCATCGGCATCCAGGTGCCGCGGTTCTGCGACCACCCGCTGCTCGACCCGGTCGGCGCCTGCCGGCAGTGCCTGGTCGAGGTGGAGGGCCAGCCCAAGCCGCTGGCGTCCTGCACCACCACGGTGTCCGACGGCATGGTCGTCAGGACCCAGCTGACCTCGCAGGTCGCCGACAAGGCGCAGCAGGGCGTCATGGAGCTGCTGCTCATCAACCACCCCCTCGACTGCCCGGTCTGCGACAAGGGCGGCGAGTGCCCGCTGCAGAACCAGGCCATGAGCAACGGCCGCGGCGAGACCCGCTTCGAGGGCGTCAAGCGCACCTTCCCCAAGCCGATCAACATCTCCTCCCAGGTGCTGCTCGACCGCGAGCGGTGCGTGCTGTGCGCCCGCTGCACCCGGTTCTCCGCCCAGGTCGCCGGCGACCCGTTCATCGAGATGCTCGAGCGGGGGGCGCTGCAGCAGGTCGGCATCTACGAGTCAGAGCCGTTCCAGTCCTACTTCTCCGGCAACACCGTGCAGATCTGCCCGGTCGGTGCGCTCACCGGTGCGGCGTACCGGTTCCGGTCCCGGCCGTTCGACCTGGTGTCCTCACCCGGCGTCTGCGAGCACTGCGCGTCGGGCTGCGCCATCCGTACCGACCACCGGCGCGGCAAGGTCCTGCGCCGGCTCGCCGGTGACGATCCCGAGGTCAACGAGGAGTGGAACTGCGACAAGGGCCGCTGGGCCTTCCAGTACGCCACCGCGCAGGACCGCCTCACCACCCCGCTGGTCCGCGAGGACGGTGAGCTGGTGCCGACCTCGTGGGCCGAGGCGCTGGACATCGCCGCCAAGGGCCTGGCCGCGGCCAAGGGAGCCACCGGCGTGCTCGTCGGCGGCCGGGCCACCGTCGAGGACGCCTACGCCTACGCCAAGCTGGCCCGGGTAGCGCTGGGTACCAACGACGTGGACTTCCGGGCCCGGCCGCACTCCGCCGAGGAGGCGTCCTTCCTCGCCGCGCACGTCGCCGGCCGTGGGCTGGGAGTCACCTACGCCGACCTCGAGAAGGCGTCGTCGGTGCTGCTCGTCGGGCTCGAGCCCGAGGACGAGTCGCCGATCCTGTTCCTGCGGCTGCGCAAGGCGGTCCGTAAGGGCCTGGTGGTCTCCGCGGTCGCGGCCTTCGCCAGCCGTGGCCTGGAGAAGCTGTCCGGCCGGCTGCTCGCCGCGGCACCCGGCACCGAGGCCGGGGTGCTGGACGACCTGCGCACCCGGGACGTCGTCGGCGCCGGATCGGTCGTGCTGGTCGGCGAGGGCCTCGCTGCCCTGCCCGGCGCGCTGAGCGCCGTCGCCCGGCTGGTCGAGGCCACCGGCGCGCGGGTCGCGTGGGTCCCGCGCCGGGCCGGCGAGCGTGGTGCGCTCGAGGCCGGTGCCCTGCCGGGCCTGCTGCCGGGCGGGCGCCCGCTGACGGACCCGGCCGCCCGGGTCGACATCGCCACCGCGTGGGGAGCGGATTCCCTCGTCGAGACCGCCGGACGTGACACCAACGGCATCCTGGCCGCGGTCCACACCGGCGAGCTCCGGGCCCTGCTGGTGGGCGGTGTCGACCCGCACGACCTGCCCGACCCGACGGCTGCGCTCGCGGCGATCGACGCCGCGCCGTTCGTCGTCAGCCTCGAGCTGCGCGCGTCGGGGGTCACCGAGCGCGCCGACGTGGTGCTGCCGGTCGCGCCCGCCGTCGAGAAGGCCGGCACGTTCCTCGACTGGGAGGGCCGGGCCCGCCCGTTCGCCGAGGTCCTGCGGGGCACGCCGTCGATGCCCGACGTCCGGGTGCTGCACGTGCTGGCCGAGGCGATGGGCGTCGACCTCGGGGTGCCCGACGTCGCCGCCGCTCGGGTCGAGATCGACGAGATCGGCCTCTGGGACGGCGACCGGGCGACCTTCGCTCCCGTGCCGAACGGCCCGCCGGCCCGGCCGGGCGCGGGCGAGGCCGTGCTCGCGACCTGGTCGCAGCTGCTGGACGCCGGCCGGCTGCAGGACGACGAGCCGTTCCTCGCCGGCACCGCACGCTCCGCGGTGGGGCGGGTCTCCGCGGCGACAGCCGGGGCACTGGGCGTGGTCGACGGTGCGCCGGTCACGGTGGCCACCGAACGTGGTGCCGTCACGGTGCCGGTCCTGGTGACCGAGATGCCCGACGGCGTCGTGTGGCTGCCCACCAACGCCCCCGGCGTCCCGGTCCGGCGCGCGCTGGCCGCCGCACCCGGCTCGGTCGTGCGTCTGTCCGCCGGGCCCGCCGACATCGAGCCGGGAGGTGCGCGATGACCGCGGCCACCGTGATCGCCTCGCCGGAGGTGCCGGGCTTCGGCACCGACCCGTGGTGGCTGGTCGGTGCGAAGGCGCTGGTCATCTTCGTGTTCCTCGTGGTCATGACGCTGTTCGCGATCTGGTGGGAGCGGCGCGTCGTCGCCCGGATGCAGCACCGGATCGGGCCCAACCGGGTCGGCCCCCAGGGCCTGCTGCAGAGCCTCGCCGACGGCATCAAGCTTGCCCTGAAGGAGGACATCATCCCGAAGGCCGCCGACAAGGCGGTCTTCGTCCTCGCGCCGATCGTCTCGGTCACCCCGGCGTTCATGGCCTTCGCGGTGATGCCGTTCGGGCCCGAGGTGTCCATCGCCGGCCATCGCACCAACCTTCAGCTCACCGACCTGCCGGTGGCCGTCCTGTACATCCTCGCGGTCGCCTCGGTCGGCATCTACGGCATCGTGCTCGCCGGCTGGTCGAGCGGATCGACGTACCCCTTGCTCGGCGGGCTCCGCTCGTCGGCGCAGATGATCTCCTACGAAGTCGCGATGGGGCTCTCGTTCGTCGGTGTGTTCCTCTACGCCGGCTCGATGTCGACCTCCGAGATCGTCGCGGCGCAGGGGGACTACTGGTACGCCGTGCTGCTCTTCCCGTCGTTCGCCATCTACGTGATCTCGATGGTCGGCGAGACCAACCGGGCGCCGTTCGACCTGCCCGAGGCCGAGGGAGAGCTGGTCGGCGGTTTCCACACCGAGTACTCGTCGCTGAAGTTCGCGCTGTTCTTCCTGGCCGAGTACATCAACATGGTCACCGTGTCGGCGCTGGCGACGACCCTGTTCCTCGGCGGTTGGCGAGCACCGTGGCCGCTCTCGCTGTGGGACGGCGCGAACCAGGGCTGGTGGCCCATCCTGTGGTTCGTCGGCAAGATCCTTTTGTTCATCTTCTTCTTCATCTGGCTGAGGGGGACCCTGCCCCGGCTGCGGTACGACCAGTTCATGCGGCTCGGCTGGAAGGTCCTGATCCCGGTCGCCGTCGGCTGGCTGCTGATGGTCGCCACCGTGCGGGCGCTGAACGCGGAGTACACGTTCGACACCCGCGAGGTGCTTCTCTACGGTGGCGTGGTCGCGGCGGTGCTCATCGGCCTCACCTTCGTGTGGGATCTCGTAGCCGCCCGACGGCAGCCACCCGAGACCCCCGAGGTGGAGGCCGAGTTCGACCCGATGGCGGGTGGACACCCCGTCCCGCCGCTGCCCGGCCAGCAGCTGCCCGCACTCACCGCGGTCGGCGCCGGTGACCCCAACGCCAGCTCCGACGAAGAGGACGACCGGTGACCGACCTGCGAACCCAGCTCACGGGGTTCGGCGTGACCTTCCGGACCATGTTCAAGAAGGTCGTCACCGAGCAGTACCCGGACGAGAAGAAGCCCACCGAGCCGCGCTTCCACGGCCGACACGTCCTCAACCGGCACCCCGACGGCCTCGAGCGGTGCATCGGCTGCGAGCTGTGCGCGTGGGCCTGCCCGGCGGACGCGATCTACGTCGAGGGCGCGGACAACGCCGAGGGGGAGCGGTTCTCCCCGGGTGAGCGCTACGGCCGCGTCTACCAGATCAACTACCTCCGATGCATCTTCTGCGGCCTGTGCATCGAGGCCTGCCCCACCCGGGCCCTGACCATGAGCAACGAGTACGAGCTCGCCGACGACAGCCGGGCCAAGCTCATCTACGAGAAGCAGGACCTGCTGGGTCCGCTGATGCCGGGCATGGTCGAGGCCCCGCACCCGATGGTCGAGGGCACTGACGATCAGGACTACTACCGGGGGAACGTCGCCCGGGCGACGCCGGCCCAGGAGCGGTACGCCGCCGACCGGCGTGCGCGCACCGGGGCCGACCGTGGGGAGGACGAGTGACCGGCTCGTCGCAGCTGCTCGCCGCCGCCACGGACACCGGGACCGGGGAGGCCGTGACCTTCTGGCTGCTCGCCCCGCTCGCTGTGCTCGGCGCCCTGGGCGTGCTGTTCTCCAAGAAGGCGGTGCACTCCGCGCTGCTGCTCGCGCTGACCATGCTGTCGCTCGCCGTGCTGTACCTCGCGCAGGACGCGCCGTTCCTGGGCGTGGTCCAGGTGGTCGTGTACACCGGCGCGGTGATGATGCTGTTCCTGTTCGTGCTGATGCTCGTCGGCGTCGACTCGGGTGACTCGCTGGTCGAGACCCTGCGCGGCCAGCGGATCGCCGCCGTGCTCGTCGCGCTCGGCTTCGGCGGCCTGCTCATCTTCAGCCTGGGCGACGCGGTCGTGACCAACGTCGGCCTGACCGAGGCCAACCAGGCGGGCAACGTGCAGGGGCTGGCGAACCTCATCTTCTCGCGCTACGTCTTCGTCTTCGAGGTGACCAGTGTGCTGCTGATCACCGCGGTGATGGCCGCGATGATGCTCACCCACCGCGAGCGGCAGGGTGCCCGCGTCACCCAGCAGGACCTCTCGCGCCAGCGGTTCCGCGGCGGCCAGAACCCGGCCCCGCTGCCGGGCCCCGGCGTCTACGCCCGGCACAACGCGGTCGACACCCCCGCACTGCTCCCCGATGGCTCGCCGGCCGAGGTGTCGGTGTCCAAGGTCCTGCTCGCCCGCGGTGACATCCGTCGGGTGCCAGGGTCCGGCTCGGGCGAGGTCGTCCGCAAGGAGGACGACGACGCATGAACCCGATGAACTACGTCTACCTGTCGGCGCTGCTCTTCTCGATCGGCGCCGCGGGTGTGCTGTTGCGCCGCAACGCGATCGTGGTCTTCATGTGCGTCGAGCTCATGCTCAATGCGACCAACCTCGCCTTCGTCACCTTCGCCCGGATGCAGGGCAACCTCGACGGCCAGGTCATCGCGTTCTTCGTCATGGTCGTGGCTGCGGCCGAGGTCGTGGTCGGCCTCGCCATCATCGTCACGATCTTCCGCACCCGCCGGTCGACCTCGGTCGACGGCGCCAACCTGCTGAAGTACTGAGGGAACCCCACCCATGACGACGTACCTCTCGACGCAGCTGGCAGCCGCCGCCGAGTCCACCGCGGGCGACGCCTCCGGCGTGCTCGCGCTGGGCTGGCTGGTCGTGGCCCTGCCGCTGCTGGGCGCCGCCGTGCTGCTGCTCGGCGGCCGACGTACCGACCGGTGGGGCCATCTCCTGGGAACCGCGATGCCGGCGCTGGCCTTCGTGGTCGCCCTGCTGCAGTTCATCGCGCTGCTCGGCCGCGACGCCGAGGAGCGTGCGGTCTCCTCGCACCTGTTCAGCTGGATCCCGGTGGGTGGCCTGCAGGTCGACGTCGGCCTGCTGCTCGACCCGCTGTCGATGTGCTTCGTGCTGCTCGTCACCTTCGTCGGCACGCTGATCCACATCTACTCCATCGGCTACATGGAGCACGACCCCGACCGGCGCCGGTTCTTCGGGTACCTCAACCTGTTCGTCGCGGCGATGCTGCTGCTCGTCCTGGCCGACAGCTACCTGGTGCTGTACGTCGGCTGGGAGGGCGTCGGTCTGGCGTCGTACCTGCTGATCGGCTTCTGGAACTACAACCCGACCTATGCCGCGGCAGCCAAGAAGGCCTTCGTGGCCAACCGGGTCGGCGACTTCGGGCTGTCCGTCGCCATCATGATCATGTTTGCCCAGTTCGGCGGGGTGAGCTTCGACGAGGTGTTCGGTGCCGCCGACGGCGCGAGCGAGGGGACGCTCACGGCGATCGGCCTGATGCTGCTGCTGGCTGCCTGCGGCAAGTCGGCGCAGTTCCCGCTGCAGTCCTGGCTCGGCGACGCGATGGCGGGCCCCACTCCGGTGTCGGCGCTCATCCACGCGGCAACGATGGTCACCGCCGGCGTCTACCTCGTCGTCCGGTCCGCTCCGGTGTTCGACGGCGCGCCGGACGCCCAGCTCGCGGTCGTCATCGTCGGAGCCGTGACGCTTCTGTTCGGAGCGATCATCGGTACCGCGAAGGACGACATCAAGAAGGCGCTCGCCGCGTCCACGATGAGCCAGATCGGCTACATGATGCTGGCCGCCGGGCTCGGTCCGGTCGGCTACGCGTTCGCGATCTTCCACCTCCTCACCCACGGTTTCTTCAAGGCGGGCATGTTCCTCGGTGCCGGCTCCGTGATGCATGGCATGAACGACCAGGTCGACATGCGCGGGTTCGGCGGGCTCTCGCGCGTCATGAAGGTCACCTGGCTCACCTTCGGCCTCGGCTGGCTGGCCATCATCGGGTTCCCCGGTCTGTCCGGCTTCTGGAGCAAGGACAAGATCATCGAGGCGGCGTTCGTCGGCGACGGCTGGCGGCCCTGGGTGTTCGGCATGGCCGCCCTCATCGGCGCCGGCATCACCGCGTTCTACATGACGCGGCTGTTCTTCCTCACGTTCCACGGCGAGCGCCGGTGGCCCGACGACGCCCACCCGCACGAGTCGCCGGCCGTCATGACGGTGCCGCTCATCGTCCTCGCCGTCGGGTCGGCGCTGCTCGGCCTCGCGCTCGGGCCGACGGGTGCGATCCAGAGCTGGCTGGAACCGGTCGTGGGCGAACACGCCGAGGAGCACCCGGTGATAGCCGTCCCTGTGCTGACGACGCTGACCGTGCTGCTCGTCCTCGCCGGTGTCGGGCTGGCCTACCTGATGTACCTGCGGCGACCGGTCGGGGCGCCGTCGACCTCGGTGCTCGCCCGGGCCGCCCGCCAGGACCTGTACCAGGACGCCGTCAACGAGACCGTGCTCATGCGCCCCGGTCAGTACCTGACCCGGCTGCTGGTCTTCGTCGACAACCGCGGGGTCGACGGCGCCGTGAACGGTCTCGCCGCCCTCATCGGTGGGACCTCGGGCCGCGTCCGCCGCCTGCAGACCGGTTTCGTCCGCTCGTACGCACTGTCGATGTTCGCAGGCGCCGCCGTCCTGGTCGGCGCCATGCTGCTGGTGAGGCTCTGACGTGACCGACTTCCCCTGGCTGACCACCCTCGCCGCCGTTCCGCTCGTCGGCGCGGTCGTCGTGGCCGCCCTGCCGACCGGCCGAGACCTGCTGGCCAAGCAGGTGGCGTTCGCCGTATCGCTGGTGCCGCTGGCTCTGACGATCGCGCTGGCCCTGCGGTTCGACCCGGACAGCAAGGCCATGTTCCAGTTCACCGAGACCCACGAGTGGATCCCGCAGTTCGGCGTGAGCTACGCGCTCGGGGTCGACGGCATCGCGCTGGTGCTCATCGCGCTCGCGACGGTTCTCACCCCCGTCTGCATCCTCGCCTCCTGGCACGACGTCGAGGCCGACCGACGCAACGTCAAGGGCTACTTCGCCCTCCTGTTGCTGCTCGAGACCTTCATGGTCGGCGTGTTCGCCGCCACCGACGTGTTCCTGTTCTACGTCCTGTTCGAGGCGATGCTCGTCCCGATGTACTTCATCATCGGCTCGTACGGCGGCGCGCAGCGCTCCTACGCCGCGGTGAAGTTCCTGCTCTACAGCCTGGTGGGCGGCCTGCTCATGCTGGCGGCGGTCATCGGGCTCTACGTCGCCTCCGACGGCGGGCCGCAGGCCTTCCTGTTCGAGAACCTGCTCGGGACCGAGCTGGGCACCACCACCGAGCGGCTGCTCTTCCTCGGCTTCTTCGTGGCCTTCGCGATCAAGGCGCCGCTGTGGCCGGTGCACACCTGGCTGCCGGATGCCGCTGCGGAGGCCCCGCCCGGCGGCGCCGTGCTGCTCGTCGGGGTCCTGGACAAGGTCGGCACCTTCGGCATGATCCGGCTCTGCCTGCCCCTGTTCCCCGAACGCGTCGCAGTGGGCCACGCCGGTGGTGCTGACCCTCGCGGTCGTCGGCATCCTGTACGGCGCGCTGCTGGCCATCGGTCAGACCGACATGAAGCGCCTGATCGCCTACACGTCGATCAGCCACTTCGGCTTCATCGTGCTCGGCATCTTCGCGATGACGACGCAGGGACAGTCCGGCTCGACGCTCTACATGGTCAACCACGGCTTCTCGACCGCAGTCCTCTTCCTCATCGCCGGCTTCCTGATCAGCCGGCGCGGGTCGCGCCTGATCGGCGACTTCGGCGGCGTGCAGCGGGTGGCGCCGATGCTGGCCGGCACGTTCCTCGTCGCCGGCTTGTCCAGCCTGGCGCTGCCCGGTCTGTCGAGCTTCGTCAGCGAGTTCCTGGTGCTGGTCGGCACGTACTCCCGCTACGAGGCGGCCGCGGTGATCGCCACCGGCGGCATCATCCTGGCCTCGCTGTACATCCTGCTGATGTACCAGCGCACGATGACGGGTGAGCCCAACGAGCACACCGCGAAGATGCGTGACCTGAACATCCGGGAGGCCTGGGTCGTCGCACCGCTCCTGGCGGTCATCATCGCGCTCGGCTTCTACCCGAAACCGCTGCTCGACGTCATCAACCCGGCCGTCGACCGCACCATGCAGCAGGTCGGCGTCAGTGACCCGGACCCGGCCACCCCCGCTGCCGAGAGGACCGGGAAGTGATCGCCGCCGACTTCGTCACCCCGACGATCGAGTACCGCCAGCTGCTGCCGGTGCTGATCGTGCTCGGCGTCGCACTGCTCGGCGTCCTGGTCGAGGCGTTCATGGGCCGGCGGTGGCGGCACGAGACGCAGTTGGTGCTCGCGATCGGCGGACTGGTGGCGGCGTTCATCGCCGTGGTCGTCGTTGGCCGGCGACTACGTCATCGGCGCCGAGGGCTCGGTGGCCGTGGACGGCCCGGCGCTGTTCCTGCAGGGCACGATCCTGCTGCTCGCGATCCCCGGTGTGCTAACGACCGCCGAGCGGTCGCTCGACACGGGCGGCCACTTCGCGCCGGCCGGGTCGTCGATGCCGGGCTCGCAGCACGAGCGGCTGCTCACTGCCACCGGCGTCACCCAGACCGAGGTCTTCCCGCTGCTGATGTTCGCGGTCGGCGGCATGCTGCTGTTCCCGGCGTCGAACGACCTGCTCACCATGTTCGTCGCGCTCGAGGTGCTCTCGCTGCCGCTGTACCTGCTCTGCGGGCTCGCCCGACGCCGTCGCCTGCTCAGCCAGGAAGCGGCGCTGAAGTACTTCCTGCTCGGGTCGTTCTCCTCGGCCTTCTTCCTGTACGGCGTCGCGCTGCTGTACGGCTACGCCGGCACGGTCCGGCTGTCCGGCATCGCCGAGGCGGTCAGCAACAGCTCGGGCAACGAGGCACTGCTGCTCGTGGGCACCGGGCTGGTGGCCGTCGGCCTGCTCTTCAAGGTCGGTGCCGCACCGTTCCACTCGTGGACTCCGGACGTCTACCAGGGCGCCCCCACGCCGATCACCGGTTTCATGGCGGCCTGCACCAAGGTCGCTGCGTTCGGCGCCCTGCTCCGGGTGTTCTACGTGGGGGTCGGCGGGCTGGCCTGGGAGTGGCAGCCGGTCATGTGGGGAGTGGCCATCCTCACCATGGCCGTCGGCTCGGTGGTCGCGCTGACCCAGACCGACGTCAAGCGGATGCTGGCCTACTCCTCGATCGCACATGCCGGCTTCGTCCTGGTGGGCCTGGTCGCCACCGACTCGGCAACCGACACCGGTGAGATCCTCGGCGTCTCCTCGGTGCTGTTCTACCTGCTGGCCTACGGCTTCTCGACCATCGGAGCGTTCGCCGTGGTGACCCTGGTCCGCGACGCGGCCGGTGAGGCGACCCACCTGTCGCAGTGGGCCGGGCTGGCGAAGCGCTCGCCGGTGACCGCTGCGGTCTTCGCGTTCTTCCTCGCTGCTTTCGCGGGCATCCCGCTCACCAGCGGCTTCACGGCGAAGTTCGCGGTGTTCCGGGCGGCCTGGGTGGGGGACGCCTGGCCGCTGGTCGTCGTCGGTGTCGTGATGAGCGCGGTCGCGGCGTTCTTCTACTTCCGGGTGGTCGTCCTGATGTTCTTCTCGGCACCGGCACCGGACGGTCCGACGGTCGCGGTGTCCAGCCCGCTCACCACGCTGACCATCGCGCTCAGCGCCGGTGTCACGCTCCTGCTCGGCGTCTGGCCGACGCAGGTCCTCGACCTCGCGGGCCAGGCCTCGCAGTTCGTCCGCTAGGAGCTGAGGAGCGTGCCTGCCGACCGCCGCATCGTCGCACCCGCGGCCGACCCAGCCCTCGCGGAGGCGCTGCGTCACGGCCTCGGTCAGGTGGAGGCGGCCTTGCACGACGCGGTGAAGAGCGAGTACCCGTTCGTCACCGAGACGTCGACCCACCTGGTCGACGCCGGCGGCAAGCGTTCGCGGCCGCTGCTCGTCCTGCTGGCCGCCCAGTTCGGCGATCCGACGGCCCCGGGTGTGGTGCCGTCGGCCGTCGTGGTCGAGCTCACCCACCTGGCGACGCTGTACCACGACGACGTGATGGACGAGGCAGCGCTGCGACGTGGCGCCGTCAGCGCCAACGCCCGGTGGGACAACACGGTCGCGATCCTCACCGGCGACTTCCTCTTCGCCCGCGCCTCCGACATCCTCGCCGACCTCGGCCCCGACGCCGTCCGGCTGCAGGCGCGGACCTTCGAGCGCCTGGTCACCGGGCAGATCCGCGAGACCGTGGGCCCGGCCCCGGAGGTCGATCCCGTCGAGCACTACCTGTCGGTGCTGGCCGACAAGACCGGGTCGCTGATCGCGACCTCAGCCCGTTTCGGGGCCATGCTGGCCGGTGCCGACGAGGCGACGGTCGACGTCCTGACCCGCTTCGGCGAACGGTTCGGGGTCGCGTTCCAGCTCTCCGACGACCTGCTGGACGTGCTCAGCGAGAGCGTGGACTCCGGCAAGACCCCCGGCACCGACCTGCGGGAAGGGCATCCCGACGCTGCCGGTCCTGCTGATGCGCCGGGACGCCCGCCCGCAGGACGCGCGGCTGCTCGAGCTGCTGGACGTCGGGCTGGACGACGACGGCGACCACGCCGAGGCGCTGACCCTGCTGCGCGCCCACCCGGCGATGGCCGCGGCGCAGGACGAGGTCGCCCGCTGGGCCGATGCGGCACGTGACGGCCTCGCCCCGCTGCCCGACGTACCGGCCAAGGCGGCGCTGGCCGCGCTGTGCGACCAGGTCGTCGGCCGCACCAGCTAGCCGAGCGTGGGGTGCTCGCGGAAGGCGAGGGCGAGCAGGCAGACGTCGTCCCCGGTCCGGCCGGCGCCCAGGACCGCGTCGGTCACGCCGTCGGCCATCGTCTCGAACGGCCGGTGCGCCCAGCTGCCGAGCAGCTCCGCGAGGGCGTCGATGCACTCGTCCAGCGGCTGGTCGCGCCGCTCGACCAGGCCGTCGGTGTACAGCACCAGGCGGGACCCGGCCGCGAGCGCCACGCTCGCCTCCGGTCGGGCGGCGACACCGAAGTGCGCGCCGAGCGGGGCGGACCGTCCGTCCCAGAGCAGGGTGGCCCGGCCGGCCGGGTCCACCAGCACGGGTGGCGGGTGACCGGCGCAGGCGTACTGGGTGCTGCCGTCGCGCAGGTCCACCTCGGCGTAGGCCATCGTCGCCGTGTCGGCCGCCGGCACGCCCTCGACGAACCGGTCCAGCCGCGCGAGCAGCATCGCCGGACCGGAGTCGACCGTGGCCAGGGCGCGGACCGCGCTGCGCAGCTGCCCCATCACGGCGGCCGCGTGCAGGCCGCGGCCCACGACGTCACCGACCACGACGGCCACCCGGTCGGCGTCCAGGAAGAACGCGTCGTACCAGTCGCCGCCCACCTCGAGCTCGTCGACGGCCGGGCGGTAGCACGCGGAGAGCCCGAGCCGCGGGTGGTCGGGCAGCGACCCCGGCAGCATGCTGTGCTGCAGGGTCGTCGCGACCGTCCGCTGCTGGTCGTAGAGCCGGGCCCGCTCCAGGGCCTGGCCCGCCTGCTGGCCGAGGGTCTGCAGCAGCCGCAGCTCCTCCGCCTCGGGGGTCCGGGCCTCGGCCAGGCGCAGCGTCAGGACGCCCAGCGTCCGCTCCTGCGACACCAGCGGGGCAAGGACGAGGTCACCCCGGCCGGCACCGAGCGCAGCGTGCAGCCGGGGGAACGACTCGGCGGCCTCGGCGTCGCCGACGTGCGCGACCTCACCGGCCCGCAGCGTGCCGACCTGCGGCAGCGCGTCCCGAGCGGCCGGCAGGTCGGCCCTCTCGCCGACCGCACCCGAGTCGGCGGTCCACACCAGGACACCGGTCGCCGGGTCGACCATCCAGAGCACGCTGGCGGTCGCGGCGAACGCCGTCGTGCCCGCCCGTGCCATGACCTCGCCGACTTCGTCGACACCGGAGACCGCGGCGAGCTCGGCGACCACCTGCTCGACGGCCCGCACCCAGGTGGTGGCCTGCTCGGCCCGTCGCCGAGCGGCGAGCAGCTCGGTCTCGTACTCCTTGCGGTCGCTGGCGTCGAAGATCGTGGTCCGTACGGCGAGCGGCCGGCCGTCCTCGCCGGTGCGCATCCGGGAGTTGACCAGCACCGGCATCCAGCTGCCGTCGGCGCGAACCAGGTCCATCGCGATGGCTCGCACCGAACCCTGCATCCGGAGCAGCGGCGCGTAGTGGGTCTCGTGGTAGATCCGGCCACCGGCGGTCAGCAGGTCGATGAAGCGGCGCGCCCCGACGAGGTCCTCCCGCTGGTACCCGGTCCAGGACAGGAAGGTCTGGTTCACCCGGGCGATCCGGCCGTCGGGATAGGACGACAGGTACCCGCACGGCGCGTTCTCGTAGAGGTCCTCCGCGCTGTCCTCGAGGAGCGCGGCGGTGCGGCGCTCGTCGCCGGCGGGCTCGTCGGCTGTCACGCGTGCGCCGGTGTCAGCGGGAGGCCAGGAAGGTCTCGATCGCCGCCACCGTCTCCTCGGGGGCGCTGAGGTTCGGACAGTGCCCGCTCGCCGCCAGCCGGACCAGCGTGCTGCCGTCGATCCGGTCCGCCACGTAGTCGCCGACCGAGGCAGGCGCGATCACGTCGTCCGAGCACTGCAGGACCAGGGCGGGGACTCGTACGTCGGCGAGGTCGCCGCGGTTGTCGGAGGTGAAGGTGACCCGGGCGAAGTGCCGTGCGATCTCCGGGTCGGTTCGGCAGAAGCTGTTGGTCAGCTCGTCGCCGAGCTGCGGCCGGTCGGCGTTGCCCATGATCACCGGTGCCATCGCGCTCGACCAGCCGAGGTAGTTGCTGTCCAGCGACTCCAGCAGCCCGTCGATGTCCTCGGCCGTGAACCCGCCGACGTACTCGCCGTCGTTGATGTAGCGCGGCGAGGGACCGACCAGCACCAGCCGGCTGAAGCGCTCCGGCTCGCGATTGGCGGCGAGCACCCCGATCATCGCGCTGACCGAGTGGCCGACGAACACGACGTCGGTCAGGTCGAGGGCGCGGCAGATGTCCAGGACGTCGTCGGCGTAGCCACGCAGGTGGCTGTAGCGGTCGGGGTCGAAGGCCCTCAGGTCCGAGCCGCCGGCGCCGACATGGTCGAACAGCACGATGCGGTGGGTGGCCTCGAAGGCCGGCGTGACGAACCGCCACATGTTCTGGTCGCAGCCGAAACCGTGCGCGAACAGCATCGGCGGTCCGTCCGGGACTCCTGCCACCGTCACGTTGTTACGCGCTAGTACGTCCACCCGCCGGAGCCTACCCGTGCATGCTGTCCGGGGGCAGCCGGGCAGGATCGGGTCATGGACCTCGCCGACGCGCGCGCCCTCTGGGACCCCGAGCCGGGCTGGCTGAACACCGCGAGCTACGGGCTGCCACCCTCTCCCGCCTGGGACGAGCTGCAACGCGCGCTCGAGGCGTGGCGGCACGGCTCGCAGAGCTGGGAGCCGTGGGGCGAGTCGACCGAGCGGGCCCGCCGGGCGTTCGCCCGCCTCGTGCAGGTCGAGCCGACCCGGGTCGCCATCGGCGGAACCGTCTCCGAGCTGGTCGGCATGGTCGCGGCCGCCCTGCCGGACGGTGCGCGCGTCGTCGTACCGGAGGTGGAGTTCACCTCGAACCTGTTCCCGTGGCTGGTCCACGAGGACCGCGGGGTCGAGGTCGTCACCGTCCCGACCGACCGGCTGTTCGACGCGATCACGCCGGGAACCACGCTGGTGGCCCTCAGCCTGGTGCAGTCGTCGACCGGCGAGGTCGCCGCGCTGGACGATGTCGTGGCCGCGGCCCGGGCTGTCGATGCGCTCGTCGTCGTCGACGGCAGCCAGGCGGTCGGCTGGCTGCCGACCGATGCGCGCGACGTCGACGCCTTCGCCTGCGTCGGCTACAAGTGGCTGATGTCGCCGCGCGGTTCGGCGTTCCTCGCGCTCTCCGAGCGGCTTCAGGAGCGGCTGCGGCCGCTCAACGCCGGCTGGTACGCCGGCGCCGACATCCACTCGTCGTACTACGGCCCGCCGCTGCGGCTGGCCACGGACGCCCGCCGCTTCGACGTCTCCCCGGCATGGTTCAGCTGGGTGGGCACCGCACCGGCCCTCGAGCTGCTCGAACGGGTCGGCGTGGAGGCGATCAGGGCGTACGACGTGGCGTTGGCCGACCGGTTCCGCGCCGGTCTCGGCCTGCCGCCCGGCGGGTCGGCCATCGTGTCGACCACGGTGCCCGATGCCGCAGCCAAGCTGGAACGGGCCGGCATCCGGGCCGCGACCCGGGCCGGTGCGCTGCGCGCCTCGTTCCACCTCTACTCGACCGAGGCCGACGTCGACGCGGCCCTGGACGCGCTGGTCGGCTAGCCCGGGCGGCTGTGGATCCAGTTCGCGCCCGCCCCGCTGCCGTGGGCGCTGTCAGGGGGTCGCCGCGACGGTGGGTTCGAGCACGCCGGCGCCGCGCCGGGACCGTCGGTGGTGGTTGAGGCCGTCCACCGAGAGGACGACGAGCGCGGCCCACACCAGCGCGAACCCGGCCAGCCGCGAGGCGGGCATCGACTCGTCGTAGATCAGGACGCCGGTGAGGAACTGCAGCACGGGCGTGAGGTACTGCAGCATCCCGAGCCTCGACAGCGGCACCCGGCGGGCGGAGGACGCGAACAGCAGCAGCGGGACCGCGGTCACGACCCCGGCGCTCGCCAGCAGCAGCCCGGCGCCGGCACCGGAGTGCCCGAGCTGACCGTCGCCCCTGCCCTCGAGCACCAGGAGGTAGGCCAGCGCGGGGACGAAGAGCACGGTGGTCTCGACCGTCAGGGACTGCACCGCGCCGACGCGGGCTCCGACCTGCTTCTTCAGCAGCCCATAGGTGCCGAAGGAGAACGCCAGCCCGAGTGCGATCCACGGCGGCCGCCCGTAGTCGACCGTCAGCACGACGACGGCCACCCCGCCGAGGCCGATGGCTGCCCACTGCACCGGGCGCAGCCGCTCGTGCAGCACCACGACGCCCAGCACCGTCGTGACGACCGGGTTGATGAAGTACCCCAGCGAGCTCTCGACGACGTGGCCGTTGTTGACGCCCCAGATGTAGAGCACCCAGTTCACCGCGATCAGCACCGCAGCGACCGACAGCCGCGTCATCGACGTCCGGTCCGACAGCAGCGGCCGCACCCAGGACCAGGCCCGGGTCGCCGCGAGCACGGCGGCGACGAAGACCAGGGACCACACGATCCGGTGCGACAGGATCTCGACCGAGCCCGCCGGCTCGAGCAGCGGCCAGTACAGCGGGAACAGGCCCCAGATCAGGTAGGCGGCGACGCCGTATGCCGTCCCCCGCCGCTCGTCCGCCACCCGGCCGACGCTACGTCCGTGGTGTCAGCACTGTCCAACCGCTTTGCTGCTGTCTCGTCTGCCGGTCGTCGGCAAGGCCGCTAGCCGACCGTCCAGGTGTCCGAGCCCGCCAGCAGCCCGCCCAGTGCCTCGGCGTCCCCCGGGCCCTGCGTGTCGGTCGTGCGCTCGAGCTGCTCCCGCATCAGGTCGTCGTAGACCGGGCGCGCGACGCTGCGGAAGACGCCGATCGGGGTCCGGGCCAGCGAGGTGTCGGCCAACCGCGAGAGGTCGAAGGCGTGGGAGGGGTTGCGGTCGTGCATGTCGTGCACGACGAGGTCCGCCTCGTCGACGTCGGCGACCTCGACCACCTTCAGTGACGAGTCGGAGGTGCGGATGACGCCGTGCTGCCCCTCGGCCCCCCACCGGACCGGCTTCCCGTGCTCGAGCCGGATGGTGAAGTCGTCCCGGGTCGCGGGGTCCTTCAGCGTCTCGAACGCGTTGTCGTTGAAGATGTTGCAGTTCTGGTAGATCTCGACCAGTGCGGTGCCCTTGTGCGCGGCTGCCGCGCGCAGCACCGACGTGAGGTGCTTGCGGTCGGAGTCGATCGAGCGCGCCACGAACGACGCCTCCGCGCCCAGGGCCAGCGAGATCGGGTTGAACGGCCAGTCCAGGGAGCCCAGCGGCGTCGACTTCGTGATCTTGCCCAGCTCGGAGGTCGGGGAGTACTGCCCCTTGGTGAGTCCGTAGATCCGGTTGTTGAACAGCAGGATCTTGAGGTTGACGTTGCGTCGTAGCGCGTGGATCAGGTGGTTGCCGCCGATGGAGAGGGCGTCGCCGTCGCCGGTGACGACCCACACCGACAGGTCGGGTCGGGACGCGGCCAGGCCGGTGGCGATCGCCGGTGCGCGGCCGTGGATGGAGTGCATCCCGAAGGTGTCCATGTAGTACGGGAAGCGCGACGAGCAGCCGATGCCCGAGACGAAGACGATGTTCTCCCGCGCCAGGCCGAGCTCGGGCATGAACGACTGGACCGCCGCCAGGATCGCGTAGTCGCCGCAGCCCGGGCACCAGCGGACCTCCTGGTCGGTCTTGAAGTCCTTGGCCGACTGCGGCCCCGGCGCCTTGGGGACGAGGTCCAGCGCCGGGTAGCCCTGTGGGCCGGGGGTGGTGGTCACAGCAGCTCCTCGCTGACTCCGCTGATCACGGCGGCGAGCTCTTCGGCCTTGAACGGCAGTCCGCGCACCTGGTTGTAGCCGATGGCGTCGACGAGGTACTTCGCGCGCACCAGCATCGAGAGCTGGCCGCCGTAGCCGTAGCCCAGGTTCATCTCCGGGATCAGCACCTTCTCGTAGCGGGCCAGCACGTCGCCGAGGTCGGCGGGGAACGGGTTGAGGTGCCGCAGGTGGGTCTGGGCCACCTGGCCGCCGGCGGTGCGGATCAGCCGGCAGGCCGCGCCGATCGGGCCGTACGTGGAGCCCCAGCCGAGCACCAGCACCCGCGCCTCGCCGGTCGGGTCCTCGACCTCCAGCGGCGGGATGGTCGCGGCGATGCGGTCGATCTTCGCCTGCCGGGTGCGGACCATGAAGTCGTGGTTGGCCGGGTCGTAGGAGATGTTGCCGGTGCCGTCGGCCTTCTCGATGCCGCCGATCCGGTGCTCGAGCCCGGCGGTGCCCGGCACTGCCCACGGGCGCGCCAGCGTGTCCGGGTCGCGCAGGTAGGGATGGAACACCGGCTCGCCGTCGGGGGTGCCGTCGACGGTGGCGTTGGGCTCGGTGGCGAAGGTCACCCGCAGATCCGGCAGGTCCTCGACGTCGGGCACCTGCCACGGCTCGGAGCCGTTGGCCAGGTAGCCGTCGGAGAGCAGGATCACCGGCACCCGGTAGGTGGTGGCGATCCGGGCCGCCTCCAGGGCGGTGTCGAAGCAGTCGGCCGGCGACCGCGGCGCCACGATCGGCACCGGCGCCTCGCCGTTGCGCCCGAACATCGCCTGCAGCAGGTCGGCCTGCTCGGTCTTGGTGGGCATCCCGGTCGAGGGCCCGGCACGCTGCACGTCGACCACGATCAGCGGCAGCTCCAGCGACACCCCGAGCCCGATCGTCTCGGCCTTCAGCGCCAGACCCGGCCCGGAGGTCGAGGTGACGGCCAGCGAACCGCCGTAGGCCGCGCCGAGCGCCGCCCCGACGGCGGCGATCTCGTCCTCGGCCTGGAAGGTGCGCACGCCGAACCGCTTGTGCTTGCTCAGCTCGTGCAGGATGTCCGAGGCCGGGGTGATCGGGTAGGAGCCCAGGAACAGCGGAAGCCCGGACCGCTGGGAGGCCGCGACCAGGCCGTAGGACAGCGCCAGGTTCCCGGAGATGTTGCGGTAGCGCCCGGCGGTCATCGGGGCCGGCTTGATCTCGTAGGAGATCGCGAAGTCCTCGGTGGTCTCCCCGAAGCTCCAGCCCGCCTGGAAGGCGGTCAGGTTGGCGGCAAGGATCTCCGGGTTGAGGGCGAACTTGGCCTTGAGGAAGGTCACCGTGCCCTCGGTCGGCCGGTTGTACAGCCAGGACAGCAGGCCGAGGGCGAACATGTTCTTCGCCCGCTCGGCCTCCTTCTTGGTGATGTCGATGCCCTTGAGGGCCTCGACCGTCATCGAGGTCAGCCCCACGGCATGCACCGTGTAGGCCTCCAGCGAGCCGTCCTCGATCGGGTTCGCGTCGTAGCCGACCTTGGCGAGGTTCCGCTTGGTGAACTCGTCGGTGTTCACGATGATGTCGGCGCCGCGCTCGAGGTCCCCGATGTTGGCCTTCAGCGCCGCGGGGTTCATCGCGACCAGCACGTCCGGCCGGTCGCCCGGGGTCATGATGTCGTGGTCGGCGAAGTGCAGCTGGAAGGCCGACACGCCGGGCAGGGTGCCGGCCGGGGCGCGGATCTCGGCCGGGAAGTCCGGCAGCGTCGACAGGTCGTTGCCGAACGACGCCGTCTCGGTGGTGAACCGGTCCCCCGTCAGCTGCATGCCGTCGCCGGAGTCACCGGCGAACCGGATGACCACCCGCTCCAGCTGCTGCACGTCCTTCGCCACGGGTTCCAGCCTACGTCGCCGTAGGTTGCCGGGGCGCCCTAGACTCGGGCCGCTGACAAGATCAACCCGCCCACGCACGACCGAGGAGGCGCGGTGGAGGGCTTCTACGGCGGCTATGCCCTGGTCGGGCTGGTCCTCCTCGTCGGCATCTCCTTCGTCACCGTGGCGTTCGCCGCCAACCGGATGCTGAGACCGACGGTGCCGGGGGGCGACAAGTCGGTCACCTACGAGTGCGGGGTCGACCCGGTCGGCGACGGCTGGGCGCAGAGCCACATCCGCTACTACGTGTTCGCCTACCTGTACGTCGTGTTCGCCGTCGACGCGATCTACCTGTTCCCCTGGGCGACGGTCTTCGACGCGCCCGGCTTCGGTGCGACCACGCTGGTCGAGATGTTCGTCTTCCTCGCCTTCCTCGGCGTCGGGCTGCTCTACGCCTGGCGCAAGGGGGTCCTCGCGTGGCGGTAGACCTCCCGCACCCGACGGTCGGACCCCTGCAGCGGCTTGCCCCGGAGCCGATGCGGCTGATCCTCAACTGGGGGCGCCGCTACAGCCTCTGGGTCTTCAACTTCGGGCTGGCCTGCTGCGCCATCGAGTTCATCGCCTCCTCGATGTCCCGCCACGACTTCATCCGGCTGGGCGTCATCCCGTTCGCGCCGGGCCCGCGGCAGGCCGACCTGATGGTCGTGAGCGGGACGGTCACCGACAAGATGGCGCCGGCGGTGAAGCGGCTCTACGAGCAGATGCCGGAGCCGAAGTACGTCATCTCGTTCGGCGCCTGCTCCAACTCCGGGGGCCCGTACTGGGACTCCTACTGCGTCACCAAGGGGGTCGACCAGATCGTCCCGGTCGACGTCTACGTGCCGGGCTGCCCGCCCCGGCCCGAGGCGTTGCTGCAGGGGATCCTGAAGCTGCAGGAGAAGATCGCGGCCGAGTCGCTGAGCGACCGCTACCGCCCGCAGGCGCCGCGCGGCCCCATCACGTCCGTCCCGGTCGGCGACGCATGACACCAGCCGAGCAGGTCGCCGGTCGGTACGGCGAGCAGGCGCGGGTCGACTCGGCGTACGGGCAGGACACCGTGGACCTGCCGGCGGCCGTCTGGGTCGACGCCCTCACCGCCGCCCGCGACGAGCTCGGCTTCACCTACTTCGACTGGCTGACCGCGGTCGACCAGACCGACCTGGCCGACGACCCCGGGTTCGACGTCGTCGTGCACCTCTGGAGCGTGGAGCGGCACGAGCACCTGCTGCTGCGCACCCGGGTGCCGGCGGCCGCCCCCTCGCTGGCCACCGCCACCGGCGTCTTCGCCGGGGCCTCGTGGCACGAGCGCGAGACCCACGAGATGTTCGGCCTCGACTTCGCCGGCCACCCGAACCTCGTCCCGCTGCTGCTGCCCGACGGCTTCGAGGGCAACCCGCTGCGCAAGGACTTCGTTCTGGCGGCCCGGGCCGCGAAGGCGTGGCCCGGCGCCAAGGAGCCGGGGGAGTCCGACGAGGGCGGCCCGCCCAGCCGGCGCAAGACCCGACCACCCGGCGTCCCTGACCCCGACGTGTGGGGACCACGCCCACCCGGCCCGGCCCCGGAGCTCGCGCCGTGAGCGAGCTGCTCGAGGTCGTGCTGCGGCTGGTGCTGGTGCTGGGCGCGTTCCTCACCCTGCCGCTGCTCGTCGGCCAGGCCGAGCACAAGGCGATGGCGCACATGCAGAGCCGGCTCGGCCCGATGTACGCCGGCGGCTTCCACGGCTGGGCCCAGCTGGTCGCCGACGGTGTGAAGTTCGCGCAGAAGGAGGACCTCGTCCCGGCGGCCGCCGACCGCGCGGTCTTCAAGCTGGCTCCCGCGGTGGCGCTGATCCCCTACCTGGTCGTGCTGGTCGCGATCCCGGTGTCGCCGGACTGGGTGGGCCAGGAGCTCGACGCCGGCATCTTCTTCGTGATCGCCGTGATGGGCGTCGGAGTGCTCGGCTCGCTGATGGCCGGTTGGGCCAGCGCGAACAAGTACTCCCTGCTCGGCGGGCTGCGCAGCGCCGCCCAGCTGCTGGCCTACGAGCTGCCGTTCCTGCTCGCCGCCGCGTCGGTGGCGATGGCTGCCGGCACCCTCTCGCTCTCCGGGATCGTCGAGGCCTGGGAGCCGTGGTGGCTGCTCTGGCAGCTGCCGGGAGCCGTGGTGTTCTTCGTCGCCGGGCTGGCCGAGCTCCAGCGGCCGCCGTTCGACATGCCGGTGGCCGACTCGGAGATCATCTTCGGTGCCTACACCGAGTACACCGGCCTGCGCTTCGCGCTGTTCCTGCTCGCCGAGTACGCCGGCATCGTGGTGCTCTGCGCGCTCACGACGGTGCTGTTCCTCGGCGGCTGGAAGGGTCCGTTCGACGAGTCGCTGGGGGGTCTCCCCGGCCTGGTCTGGACGCTGGCGAAGACCTTCGCGCTGTCGTTCGTGGTGATCTGGCTGCGGGTGGCCTACCCGCGGCTGCGGGAGGACCAGCTGCAACGGCTCGCCTGGCAGGGGCTGGTGCCGCTGGCCCTCGGGCAGCTCGCACTGACAGGAGTGGTGGCGGTGGCGACATGAAGGTGCCCGGCACGGGGCTGGCCAAGGGGCTGGCGGTGACGCTGCGCACGATGGGTCGGCGCTCGGTGACCCAGCAGTACCCCGACGTGAAGCCCGAGCTTCCGCCGCGCAGCCGCGGGGTGATCGCCCTGCTCGAGGAGAACTGCACCGTCTGCATGCTGTGCGCCCGGGAGTGCCCCGACTGGTGCATCTACATCGACTCGCACAAGGAGACGATCCCCGCGCCCGAGGGCGGCCGCGAGCGGCAGCGCAACGTGCTCGACCGCTTCGACATCGACTTCTCGCTGTGCATGTACTGCGGCATCTGCATCGAGGTCTGCCCGTTCGACGCGTTGTTCTGGTCACCGGAGTTCGAGTACTCGGAGCTGGACATCCGGGACCTGACCCATGGCAAGGACCGGCTGGGCCAGTGGATGGCGACCGTCCCCCCGCCGCCGGCCCACGACGAGCACGGCGTGCGACCCAAGGAGATCGACGCCGCGCACAAGGCCGCCGACAAGGCGGGGGACGTCGAGTCGTGAGCCTGGTCGAGGTGCTCTTCGGGCTGCTCGGTGTGGTCGCGGTGGCCGCGGCGCTGCTCGTCGTCACCACGCGTCAGCTGGTGCACGCGGCGCTGTGGCTGGTCGTCTGCCTGGGCGCCGTCGCCGGCTGCTACCTGCTGCTGTCGGCCGAGTTCGTCGCCTGGGTGCAGGTGCTGATCTACGTCGGTGCCGTCGTCGTCCTGCTGCTGTTCGGCCTGATGCTCACCCGGGCACCCATCGGCGTCTCCACCGACCTCGACGCGCCTCCCCTCCAGCGGCTGGCCGCCGCGGTGATCGCGCTGGGGCTCGCCGGCGTGGTGCTGGTCGCTGCCGCCGACGCGTTCGACGGCGAGCGCATCGAGCTGGGCGACGACCCGGTCCGCGGGTCGTCCGCCTCGGCCGGTGCGGCGATCTTCCGGGCCTGGGTGCTGCCGTTCGAGGTCCTCTCGGTGCTGCTGCTGGCGGCTCTGGTCGGCGCGATCGTCCTGTCCCGGCGTGACATCGGCCCTGCTGACGGGGAGCGCGAGCCGGCGGAGGACCGCTGATGCCGCTGCTCATGCCGGTGGTGCTGTCCTCGCTGCTGTTCTGCATCGGCGTCTACGGCGTGCTGGCGCGGCGCAACGCGATCCTGGTGCTGATGTCCGTCGAGCTGATGCTCAACGCCGTCAACATCAACCTGGTCGCCTTCGACGTCTGGCTGCACGACGAGCTGCTCGCCGGGCAGGTGTTCACCCTGTTCGTCATCACGATCGCCGCCGCCGAGGTAGGGCTCGGGCTGGCCATCGTGCTGCTCGTGTTCCGAAACCGCGAGACCACCCAGCTCGACCAGCTGCACGAGCTGCACGAGCCGGTCGAGGAGCCGGTGCCGTGACCGCGGTCTACGTCGCGCTGCTCGCGCCGGCGCTCGCCGCCGTCGTCGGGATGCTCGGCGGTCGCCTGCAGCCGCGGCTGGTCGTGCCGGTCGCGATCGGCGGCACGACCGTCTCGCTGCTGGCCACCCTGGTGCTGGCGGCGCGCGCGGTGGCTGGCCCCGACCCGTCCGAAGCATCCTGGGTCGACCGCGCGCAGCTCGGGTCGGTTCCGACCGGCTCGATCGGCATGGCCCTGGACTTGCGGGTCGACGGTCTCGCCGCGCTGGTCTCGTTGGCCGTCACGGTGGTCGCACTCGCGGTCCAGGTGTACTCCACGGCGTACCTCAAGGGCGACCCGCGCTACTCGTCGTACGCCGCGTTCGTCTCGCTGTTCACCGCCGCGATGCTGCTGGTGGTCTTCGCCGACGACCTGATGGTGCTGCTGGTCGGCTGGGAGGTGATGGGCGTCTGCTCGTACTTCCTGATCGGCCACCACTGGGAGCAGGAGGGCTCCCGGGCCAGTGCCGTGAAGGCCTTCGTCACGACGAGGCTCGGCGACGTCGGCTTCCTGTTCGGCATCTTCGTGCTCGCCTCCGCCGCGGGCACGTTCAGCATCACCGGCGTCCTCGACGCCGAGCTCTCCGAGCGCACCGCCACCATCGCCACGCTGCTGCTGCTGTGCGGCGTGGTGGGCAAGTCGGCGCAGTTCCCGCTGCACACCTGGCTGCCGGACGCGATGGCCGGCCCGACCCCGATCAGCGCGCTGATCCACGCGGCCACCATGGTCGCGGCCGGCATCTACCTGGTGGTCCGGCTCTTCGACGTCTTCCTGCTGTCGCCGACGACGCTGGCGGTGATGGCGGTGATCGCCTGCATCACGATGCTCGGCGGTGCGCTGGCCGCGCTGGCCCAGGACGACATCAAGCGGGTGCTGGCCTACTCCACGGTGAGCCAGCTCGCCTACATGCTGGCGGCGCTGGCCGTCGGCTCGGCCCTCGCCTCGACGTTCCACCTGCTGACCCACGCGGCCTTCAAGGCGCTGCTGTTCCTCGCCGCCGGCTCGGTCATCCACGCGGTCGGCACGAACCTGATGCCGGACATGGGCGGGCTGCGCCGGCTGATGCCGGTCACCTTCGTGACGATGACCGTCGGGCTCGCCGCCCTCGCCGGGCTGCCGCCGTTCTCGGGCTTCTTCTCCAAGGAGGCGGTGCTCGGGGCAGCCGAGGAGACGGCGCTGCACGGCGAGGGTCCGGCCGCCTCCTGGACCGGCTGGCTGGTGCTCGCCGTGGGGCTGCTGACCGTCGCGGTCACGGCGGCCTACGTGACCCGGCTGTGGCTGATGACCTTCTTCCACGAACCGCACGGTGGGGCGGCCGGGCACGAGCCGTCGCCCGCGATGCGCTGGCCGCTCGTGGCGCTCGCGGTCCCCGCGGCGCTGCTCGGTCTGGCCGGTCTGCCGTCGGGATGGCTGCCGGAGTGGCTGGCCCCGGTGCGTGGGACCGGCCCCGCGTTGACCGACGGGGCAGAGGTGGCGCAGTCCGTCGCTGCACGTCGGGCTGGTCACCTCGGTGCTGTCCGTCGCGCTGGCCCTGGCGGGCGCCACCGCGGTCGGAGTCGTCTGGCGGCGGGCTCCCGGCACCGACCCGACGCTCGCGCTTCGGGGGCGGCGCGCCCTGTCGAAGGCGTTCTACGTCGATGACGTCTACGACCGGGTGCTCGTCCGGCCGGTGCGGCACGCCGCGCGGGCAGTGCGCTGGACCGACGACAGTGTCGTCGTGGCCGGCGTGCTGGGCACCGGACGCGGCGCGCGTCTGCTCTCGGCCTTCGTCGCCCGCAGCCAGGCCGGCAACATCACGTCGTACCTCACCGGCCTGCTCGCCGGCGTCCTGCTGATCGTCGCCGGCGTGCTGGTGTTCACATGAGCTCCGTGGACGACTGGTTGCTGCCGCTGCTGCTCGCGGTGCCGCTGGCCGGCGCGGTCGCGCTGCTCGTGCTGCCTCCCCGGCTAGGTGACCGGCAGGCAGTGCCCATCGGTGTCGCGGTCAGTGCGGCGACCCTGGCGGTGGCGGTGTGGAGCGCTGCGGCCACGCCGTCGACCGACGAGGAGTGGGTCCCGGACCTCGGCCTTCGGTTCCACCTCGGCATCGACGGCATCTCCTCGCCGCTGGTGCTGCTGACCGCGCTGCTCACTCTGCTGTGCATGGTCTACCTGCTGCGGGTGCGCCCCGAGGCCGGCCGGCCCCGCGCGCTCGTCGGACTGCTGCTGCTGCTCGAGGTCGGCATGCTCGGCACCTTCGTCGCGCTCGACCTCTTGCTGTTCTTCGTGTTCTTCGAGGTCGTGCTGGTGCCGATGTGGTTCGTCATCGCGCAGTGGGGCGACGACAAGGTCCCGGGTGGCCGGCTGCGCGCCGCGAACGTCTTCATCCTCTACACGCTGCTCGGCAGCGCCCTGATGCTGCTCGGCATCCTGCTGGTCGGCCTGTCCGTCGGCACCTTCGACATGACCGAGCTCGCGTCCCGGGCCGGCGAGGGGATGAGTCACCGCACCCAGGTGCTGGCCTTCCTGGCGCTGGCGCTCGGGCTCGCCGTCAAGGTGCCGATGTGGCCGTTGCACTCGTGGCTGCCCGACGCGCACACCGCGGCCCCGACGGTCGGCTCGGTGCTGCTGGCCGGCGTGCTGCTGAAGATGGGCACCTACGGCCTGGTGCGGATCGCGCTGCCGATCGTCCCCGAGGGCGCCGAGGAGCTTGCGCCCTACCTGGGAGCGCTGGCGGTCGTCGGCATCCTCTACGGGTCGTTCGCCTGCCTGGCGCAGCGCGACCTCAAGCGGCTGATCGCCTTCTCCAGCGTCGGCCACATGGGCTTCGTGCTGCTCGGCATCTCGACGCTCACCCCGGTCGGCATCAACGGCGCCCTCTACGGCAACGTCGCGCACGGCCTGATCACCGGCCTGCTGTTCTTCCTGGCGGGTGCCATCAAGGACCGGCACCACACCTCCGACCTGGACGTGCTGGGCGGTGGGCTCTACGAGCGGCTGCCCCGGCTCGGCGGGCTGCTCGCGTTCGCCGCGGTGGCCAGCCTCGGCCTGCCCGGGCTGGCCGGCTTCTGGGGCGAGATGCTGGTGCTGCTCGGTGCCTACGACCCGGCTCCCTCGCTGCCGCGCGGCTACTACCTGGTGCTGATGGCGCTGGCCGGTGTGGGCGTCGTGCTCACCACGACGTACCTGGTGATGGTCATCCGCCGGGTCGCGCAGGGCACGTCGTTCCAGGCCTGGAAGGACGCCGTGCTGCTGCGCGACGCCACGACCCACGAGCTGGTCGTGTGGTCCCCGATGGTGCTGCTGGTGGTCGCGTTCGGCTTGTGGCCGGGTTGGCTGCTCGACGCGACCGACCCGGTGGTCCGCCGGCTGACGGGCGGGTCGTGATGCCGACCTCGGCGCAGTCCGTCGACTACCTGGCCATCGGTGCGCCGCTGCTCGTGGCCGTGCTGGCCATGCTGCTGCTGGTCCTGGACGCCTTCCTCGGTCCGGCCCGTCGGCAGGTCACCGGCTGGATCGCGGCGCTCGGCCTGGTCGGAGGACTGGCGCTGCTGGTCCCGCTCGTCGGCGAGCGGCGGGAGACGTTCTGCGTCCCCGGTCGCGGCCTGGTGCTGCCGGCCTGCTCCTACGTCGTCGACGACCTCACCCTGGTCTTCCAGGCCCTGGTGCTCGCCGGTGCCGTGGTCGTGGTGCTGCTCTCGCTGGACACGGTGCGCCTCGGCGGCATCCCGCCGGGGGAGTACTGGTTCCTGCTGCTGGCCTCGGTCGCCGGTGCCCTCACGCTGGCCGCCAGCCGCGACGTGCTCACCCTGGTCGTCAGCCTCGAGGTGGTGTCGCTGCCCGCCTTCGCGCTGGTCGCGCTCCGCCGCTACGACGGGCGGTCCAGCGAGGCGGCGCTCAAGCTGTTCCTCGTCTCGGTGGTGTCCACGGCCGTGATGCTGTTCGGCCTCAGCCTCGTGTACGGCGTCACCGGCCAGGTGCACCTGGACCGGATCGCGACCTCGCTCGACGACCCCGGCGCCCGCGAGCCGCTGTTGCTTCTCGGCGTCATGCTCGCGCTGGCCGGATTCGGGTTCAAGGTCGCCGCTGTCCCGTTCCACTTCTGGGCCCCGGACACCTACGAGGGCGCCCCCGTCCCGGTTGCGGCCTACCTCTCGGTGGTCTCCAAGGCGGCCGGCTTCGTCGGCCTCGCGCTGCTGCTGACCCGCGGGTTCGCGCCGTACGCCGACGTATGGGGGCCGACGCTGGCGGTGGTTGCCGCAGTCACCATGACCGTCGGGAACCTGGCCGCGCTGCGGCAGCGGCAGGCGGTCCGGCTGCTGGCCTGGTCGTCGGTTGCCCAGTCGGGCTACATGCTGGTGCCGCTGGGCTCGGCTTCGGTCGGCCACGTCGAGGACGTGCTGCCGGCCACCGTCGCCTACGTGCTGGCCTACGGCGTGATGAACCTCGGGGCCTTCGCCGTCGTCACCCTGGTCGGCCGGCACCGCGAGGCGAACCTGATCTCCGACTACCGCGCGCTCGGGCGCACCGAGCCGCTCACCGCGTTCGCGCTGGCGTTCTCGCTGGCCTGCCTGGCCGGGCTGCCGCCGGGCCTGCTCGGCCTGTTCGCGAAGATCGTGGTCTTCCGGGCGCCGGTCGACCAGGGGGTCGGCTGGCTCGCCGTGGTGATGGCGGCCAACGTGGTGATCGGTCTGTACTACTACCTGTCATGGGCGGCGACGCTGTACTCACGCAGCGACCGGGACGCGCGCCCGCCGTCGTACCGCATCTCCTGGTCCGACGGTCTGGCGATCGGGCTCACCCTCGGTGCCGCCCTCTGGCTCTCGGTGGCCCCCGGCCTGGTGCTGCGGTTCGGTTGACGCCGTTGCGGGAACGCTCTCTCCGGCGCGGTCGTTCTCCAGCACATGCGCCGCCACGCCAACGGGGTCAAGACCGCCGCCCTTCTCGCCCTGCTGTCCGGGCTGATCCTGCTGGTCGGCCGCTGGCTCGGCGGCCCGACCGGCCTCACCATCGCCATCGTCATCGCGCTCGGCACCAACGGCTTCGCCTACTTCTTCAGCGACAAGCTGGCCCTGCGCTCGATGCGTGCCCGGCCGGTGAGCGAGGCCGAGCAGCCCGCGATGCACCGGATCGTCGCCGAGCTCTCCACCGCGGCCCGCCAGCCGATGCCCAGGCTCTACGTCTCCCCGACCAACGCGCCCAACGCCTTCGCCACCGGGCGCAACCCGCGCAACGCAGCGGTCTGCTGCACCGAGGGCATCCTCGGCCTGCTCGACGAGCGCGAGCTGCGCGGTGTGCTGGGCCACGAGCTGTCGCACGTCTACAACCGCGACATCCTGATCTCCTCGGTGGCCGCCGCCCTGGCCAGCGTGATCATGTACCTCGGCTACCTGGCGTACCTGCTGCCGTTCGGGCGCGGCAGCGACGACGACGGGCCGGGTCCGCTGGGGGCACTGGCGGTCCTCATCCTCGGGCCGGTCGCGGCCGGGCTGATCCAGATGGCGATCAGCAGGTCCCGGGAGTACCAGGCCGACGCGTCCGGCGCCCAGGTCACCGGTGACCCGCTGGCCCTGGCCAGTGCGCTGCGCAAGCTCGAGATGGGAACCCGCGCGCTGCCGCTGCCGCCCGAGCCGGGACTGCAGACAACCAGCGCCCTGATGATCGCCAACCCGTTCCGCGGCGCGGGCGTCGCGAAGCTGTTCTCGACGCACCCCCCGATGGTCGAGCGGATCGCCCGGCTCGAGCAGATGGCCGGCTTCCAGCGCTGAGTGCGTACCAACCGCCCGCGCTCCGCGCCAGCCGCTGACCGGGGGACACCAACGGTGCGGCTGTCGCATTGTGTGTCGGTTGGATCGCCTCACCGGTCTCTGCCGCCCCGTTGGTGTCCAGGGCTCAGAACGGCGTGGCCGCTTGCCCTCAGCGGTAGTTGACGAACTGCACTGCGAAGTCGAGGTCGGCGCCCTTGACCAGGGCCTGCACGGCCTGCAGGTCGTCCCGGCTCTTCGAGCTGACGCGGAGCTCGTCGCCCTGGATCTGCGCCTTGACCGACTTCGGTCCCTCGTCGCGGATGAGCTTGGAGACCTTCTTCGCGTTGTCGGTCGTGATGCCCTGCTCGATCTCGCAGACCAGGTAGTACTCCTTGCCGGACAGCGTGGGGTCGCCCTTCTTCAGCGACTTCAGCGAGATGCCGCGCTTGATCAGCTTGGTCTCGAGGACGTCGAGGATGGCCTTGACCCGCTCCTCGCTGTTCGCCTCCATCCTGATGGCCTCGCCGGACCACTTGATCGAGGCGCCGACGTTCTTGAAGTCGAACCGCTGGGAGATCTCCTTGGCGGTCTGGTTCAGGGCGTTGTCGACCTCCTGGTGGTCGACCTTGCTCACGATGTCGAACGACGAGTCAGCCATGGCCCGCACCGTATACGACGCCGTGGCGGGCCTCACGACTGCTCCGGTAGGGTCCGCAGAACGGACATTTCGACACGGGGGACTGAGCATGCGGCTGACCGGACGACGTACCTCGCTGACCGCCCTGGCGGCCGCCTTCCTCGCGGGCTGCGCCGTGCTGGTCGCGCCCACCGCCGCCGACGCAGCGGCCGTCCCGCTGTCGGCCCGCGAGCAGGGCAACGACGTGTCCTACCCGCAGTGCGGCGGCCCGCTGCCCACCGGCGGCGACTTCGGCATCGTCGGGGTCGACGGCGGGAAGCCGTTCGACCCCAACCCCTGTCTCGCCGAGCAGATCGTCTGGGCCCGTACGTCGGGCCGCCCGGCGTACTACGTCAACACCGCCAACCCGGGCCCCAAGCTGTCCAGCTTCTGGCCGCTCGGGCAGCGGTCCCCGCGGGCCTGCACCCGCAGCCGTCCCAACTCGGCCGGCTGCGCCTTCGACTACGGCTGGAACGCCGCGAAGGACTCGCTCGCGCGGGCCAAGGCCGCCGCCGCCTCGGTCGGTGCGCCGGACGTCACCCGCACCAACTGGTGGCTCGACGTCGAGATGCACAACACCTGGGAGTCCCTCGAGTACGGCGAGCGGCCGATGTTCCTGCGCAACGACACCGCCGTGCTCCGCGGCATGACGGCCCTTCTGCACCGCCGCGGGGTCCGCACCGTCGGCGTCTACAGCACGGTCCACCAGTGGCAGCGCATCACCGGCGGAGCCAGCCTCGACCGGGCACCGGTCTGGTACGCCGGCGTCGGCACAGCGCGGTCGGCGCACAAGCACTGCGCGCGGTCCTGGTCGTTCACCGGTGGACCGGTGCGGCTGTCCCAGTTCCTGCGCAACGGCTACGACGCCGACTTCCGCTGCTGAGCCCGCTCAGACCAGTCGGCGGGCGGTTGCCCAGCGGGTCAGCTCGTGCCGGTTCGACAGCTGCAGCTTGCGCAGGACCGCGGAGACGTGGGTCTCGACGGTCTTCACCGAGATGAACAGCGCCTTGCCCACCTCCTTGTAGGTGTAGCCGCGGGCGATCAGCCGCAGCACCTCGCGCTCCCGCTGCGAGAGCCGGTCCAGGTCCTCGTCGACCTCGGCCACGTCGGTCGTGGCCGCGAAGGCGTCGAGCACGAAGCCGGCCAGCCGGGGCGAGAAGACCGCGTCGCCGTCGGCCACCCGGCGCACGGCGGCCGCGAGCTCCGGGCCGGTGATGGACTTGGTGACGTACCCGCGCGCCCCGCCGCGGACCACGGCGATGACGTCCTCCGGCGCATCGCTGACCGACAGCGCGAGGAACTTCACGTCGGGCAGCTCGACGACCAGCTCCTGGAGCACCGCCCGGCCTCCGCCGCCGGGCAGGTGCACGTCGAGCAGCACGACGTCGGGCAGCAGCGCCCTGATCACCGTCACCGCCTGCTGCGCATCCTCGGCCTCCCCGATCACCTCGACGGTGTCGTCGACCGCGCCCAGCTCGGCGCGCACGCCGGACCGGAACATCCGGTGGTCGTCGACGAGGACGACCCGGACGCGGGCCGGTGGGGCCCGACACCTGCTGGTCGGTCACGGTGCGCTCCTGGTCTGGCGGGGCATCTCGAGCTGGATCTCGGTGCCGTTCCCCGGGGAGGAACGTACGACGGCCGAGCCACCGTTGCGGTCCATCCGGCCGCGGACCGACTGGCGCAGGCCGAGCCGGTCCTCGGGCACCGCGTCGGGGTCGAATCCCGGACCGCGGTCGCGCACGAAGACGGTGACCTGCTCCGGCTCGACCTCGGCGTAGAGCGACACCGCCGCGCCGCCGGCGTACTTGGCCGCATTGACCAGTGCCTCCCGTGCGGCGTCGCGCAGGGCGGCCAGCCGTTCGTCGACCGGGCAGTCGCCCACGACCACGACCTCGATCGCCACACCGTGCGCGTCCTCGACCTCGGCGGCAGCCCGCTCGAGCGCCGCAGCCAGCTTCTGCGCCGCGTCCGGCGACGGCCGGTACAGCCAGCCGCGCAGCTCGCGTTCCTGGGCGCGGGCCAGCCGGGCCACCTCGCGCGGGTCCTCGACGTGGCGCTGGATCAGGGTGAGGGTGTGCAGCACCGAGTCGTGCACGTGCGCGGCCACCTCGGCCCGCTCCTGCTCGCGGATCCGTGCACTGCGCTCCGCGCTCAGGTCTCGCGCCATCCGGAGCCACCAGGGGCTGCTCACCAGAGCCAGCCCGGCCGCGACCACCAGCGCCGCCACCAGACCACCGCCGGTGCCGTTCAGGTCGGCCGGGCCCACCAGGATGGCTGCCGCCCCGATCGCGATCAGCGCCACCCCGGCTCCGGCCCGGGCCGCGCCGGACAGCCGATGGGTGCCGGTCGCTGCCCGCCAGCGGGCCCGTGAGTCGTCGTCTGCCTGCCGCCACAGGATGCTGACCCCGACGCCCACGGCGACCAGCGGGACCGCGACTCCCAGGCTGAGGCCCATGCCCAGCGCCGAGAGCAGCAGCAGGCCACCGACGGTCAGCGAGCCGAGGGCGAGCAGCAACGTCAGGTCGCGCTCGCGGTCACGCGGGCCCTCGGCCTCGTAGGGGTTCTGGGGCGCGAACACCCAGAACAGCCCGTACGCCGCGACGCCCGCTCCGCCGGCGGCGGCCAGCAGCACGAACGCCAGCCGGATGACGAGCACGTCGACGCCGAGGTGGTCGGCCAGCCCACGGGCGATGCCGGCCAGCACCCGGCCGTCACTGCTGCGGTACAGCCGCGGCGGTGCCCCGGGCAGGGGCTGTGTCGGCTGCGGTGACGTGCTCACCACCCGATCATCCTCTGTGCGCGCGCGCCCGGGCATCAGGTGGGCGCCGGAGGGTCACTCAGGGTGCGACCAGGGTGCGGCCAGGGGCGTCACCTGATGGCAGCCGGCCGCGCGGCGGCCACGATGGTGGCATGTCCACAGACTTCAGCACCCCGCCCCAGCAGGAGCGGCGCGGCTACCCGCCGTTGTCCGCACTGCGCCGCAGCCGCGACGACCGGAAGGTCGTCGGCGTCTCCGGCGGCCTCGGCCGCTGGGCCGGCGTCGACCCCCTCGTGTTCCGCATCCTGTTCGTCGTCCTCACCGTCTTCGGTGGCTCGGGCATCCTGCTCTACGCGCTGGGCTGGCTCCTCATCCCGGACGACGGCGAGACCGAGTCCGAGGGCCAGCGGCTGCTCAGCGGCCGCTCGCGGAGCTCGGCGGCCACCATCGTCGGCATCGTCGTCGTGCTGGTCATCGGCATCGCCGCGACCGGCTGGATGTTCGACAGCGGACCCGGCTTCGGCGGTCTCGCGGCTCTGGTCGCTGTCGTGGCGATCGTCGTCCTGATCAGCCGCAACCACCGCGGTCCGAGGCCGGTCGCCCCGACCTTCCCCGACCCGCAGGTGCGGACGCCGGGTGAGCCGGGCGCCTACGGGCAGACACCGGGCACCGCCTACTCGGCGCCGGCCGGCTACCCCGCGCCCGCGGCCTACGCCGCACCGGCACCGTCCTACGCACCGACCGCTCCCGCTGCCGCCGCCGCCCCCCGGACCGCGTTACCCGACGTACGGCCCACCGCCACCGCCGGCGCCCCCGAAGGAGCGGTCCGTCCTCGGACGGGCCACCCTCAGCGTCGCTCTGATCGTCGTGGGCATCCTGATCGGCTGGAACGCCGCCACCGACTCCGACGTCCCGGTGCGGGTGGTGCTCGCCTCGGCCCTGGCCGTGGTGGCTCTCGGCCTGGTCGTCGGTGCCTTCGTCGGCCGCGCCCGCGGCCTGGTGGTCGCCGGCGTCCTGCTGATGGTGCTCTCCTCGGTGGCTGCGTTCTCCGGCGCCCACCTGCGCGGTGGTGTGGGCGAACGCGCCTGGTCGCCGACCACGGTGGCCGAGCTGCACACGCCGTACCGGCTGGGTGTTGGCGAGATCGACCCTCGACCTGACCGGCCTGGACCTCAGCGGCGCGGGCCGCGAGCGGGTCGTGGTGCGCCAGGGTGTGGGGCAACTCCTCATCGTCGTCCCGTCCGAGGTGGTCGTGCTCGTCGACGCCGACGTCCGCGCCGGAGAGATCCGGCGCGACGTGGACGGCGACGGCGGGGGCCAGACCCTGCGGGACGGAACCGATGTCTCCGAGCGGTTCACCGTGCCGGAGGGCTCCGCACCGTCGTCCGCGGTTCTCGTCATCGACGCCGAGCTCGGCCTCGGCAGCCTGGAGGTGCGCCATGCGACGTCATGAGCTCGACCTGTTCTCCCTCGTCGCCGGTCTGGTCTTCGCGGCGGTGGCCCTCGGTCATCTGCTCGACGTCGCGACCGACCTCGACTTCAACGGGCGGTGGATCGCTCCGATCGTGCTGGTGGCTCTCGGGGTGGCCGGTCTGGCCGGCGTCCTACGGAACCGGGACGATGCGCAGCCGAATCCCCCCGGGACGGGCGGCCGCACCCAGGACACCCCGGCGGATGCGGAGGACCAGGGCGCGGACAGCCGGTGAGTTGTCCGGGCTCCCGGGCCTCGCGCTATCCTCTCCGGGTCCCCGCGCGGGACGCCCGGCAGGTTGCCCGAGCGGCCAATGGGAGCGGACTGTAAATCCGTCGGCGATGCCTTCGAAGGTTCGAATCCTTCACCTGCCACGCGCCACGACCCCCGGCCGGTTCTCCGGTCGGGGGTCGTCGGTTGTCGGCGGCTCGACGGTGCAGCCGGTCGGTTGGCGCTGCACCCGGGGGGGCCGGTATCCTCGTCGGGCTCGTGCCCCCTTAGCTCAGTCGGCAGAGCGTCTCCATGGTAAGGAGAAGGTCTACGGTTCGATTCCGTAAGGGGGCTCTGGACGGTCCGCCCGCCCGAGGCATCTCGTGCGGGGCGGTCCGCTCGGCGGAGTAGCTCAGCCTGGTAGAGCAAACGGCTCATAATCGTTGTGTCGCCGGTTCAAGTCCGGCCTCCGCTACGCGCACGTTGACGCACCAGACCCGACCGGGTCTCCCGACAAGGCTAGGAGCCAGCACGATGGCCAAGCAGACCGATGTCCGCCCGAAGATCACGCTGGCATGCGTCGAGTGCAAGGAGCGCAACTACATCACGCGCAAGAACCGCCGCAACGACCCCGACCGGCTCGAGCTGAAGAAGTACTGCCCGAGGGACCGCCGTCACACGGTTCACCGCGAGACCCGCTAACCCACCCGTGCCGATCGACCCGTCGTACGCCGGGCGCACCTACCCGCCCACCGAGCCTTACGAGGTCGGGGTGGAGAAGATCCGCGAGTTCGCCGACGCCCTCGGCGACCCCAACCCGGCCTACCGCGACCGGGCGGCGGCCGCTGCCCTGGGGCACCCGGAGGTCATCGCGCCGCCGACCTTCCCGTTCGTGCTGACCTTCCAGGCGTCCCGCCGGCTGATCGACGACCCCGAGCTGGGCATCGACTACAGCCGGGTCGTGCACGGGGAGCAGCGGTTCGCCCACACCCGTCCGGTCCGCGCCGGTGACTCCCTCACCGTCACGGTGACCCTGGAGACCGTGCGGTCCGCCGGCGGCCACGACATGATCACCTCGCGCAGCGACGTCGCCACCGTCGAGGGCGAGCACGTCGCCACCGCCTGGTCGACCCTCGTGGTCCGGGGGGAGGGCTGATGGCGCCCGGCTACGACGACGTCGAGGTCGGCACCGAGCTGCCGGCCCGTGCCTTCCCCATCCGACGCGCTGACCTGGTCCGCTACGCCGGAGCCTCCGGCGACTTCAACGTCATCCACTGGAACCAGCGGGTGGCGCAGTCGGTCGGGCTGCCGGACGTCATCGCCCACGGCATGTTCACCATGGCGTTGGCCGCCCGCGTCGTCACCGACTGGGCCGGCGACCCGGGACGGGTCCTCGAGTACGGCGTGCGCTTCACCCGGCCGGTCCCGGTGCCCGACGACGACGAAGGCGCCCTCCTCGAGGTCACCGGCATCGTGGCCGCCAAGCTGGACGACGGTCGCGTCCGGGTCGACCTCACCGCGACCCACCAGGGCGCCAAGGTGCTCGGCCGGGCCCAGGCCGTCGTCGCCCTGGCCTAGCGGCGTGCGCGAGCAGAACGACGTCCCCATCGCGGGGCTCACCACGCTGCGCCTGGGCGGCCCGGCCCGGCGCCTGGTCGTCGCCGAGTCCGACGAGGAGGTCGTCGACGTCGTCCGGGACGCCGACTCCCGCGGCGAGCCGCTGCTGGTGCTCGGCAGCGGCAGCAACCTGGTTGTCGCCGACGAGGGGTTCGACGGGACCGTGCTGCAGGTGGCCTCCCGCGGCGTCGCGTCGGCGCCGCTGGCCGAGCACGCGCTCCAGGTCGAGGCCGGCGTCGACTGGGACCACGTGGTCATGCTCGCCGTCGACGAGGGGTACGCCGGCATCGAGGCACTCTCCGGCATCCCCGGCCTGGTCGGCGCGGCACCGATCCAGAACGTCGGGGCCTACGGCCAGGAGGTCGCCCAGACCGTGAGCTGGGTGCGCGCGCTGGACCGCCGCACCGGCGACGTCGTGCTGCTCGACGGCCCGCAGTGCGAGTTCTCCTACCGTGACAGCATCTTCAAGCGCTCGAAGCAGTACGTCGTGCTCGCGGTGGCGTTCGCGCTGGAGCACTCACGGCTCGGCGCTCCGGTCCGCTATGCCGAGCTGGCCGGCCGGCTCGGCGTCGAGGTCGGCGATCGGGTGCCGGCTGCCGACGTCCGGGCCGCCGTGCTCGAGCTGCGCCGCGGCAAGGGCATGGTCCTGGACGCCGGCGACCACGACACGTGGAGCGCCGGCTCGTTCTTCACCAACCCGCTGCTCACCCAGCAAGAGGCATCGCGGCTGCCCGAGGCGGCGCCCCGCTGGCCGGCCGACGACGGCCGGGTGAAGACCTCGGCGGCGTGGCTGATCGAGCAGGCCGGCTTCGAGAAGGGCTACGGGCCAGGCGCGGCCCGGATCTCGACCAAGCACACCCTCGCGCTCACCAACCGCGGCGGCGCCACCACCGCCGACCTGCTGGCGCTGGCCCGCGAGATCAGGTCCGGGGTGCTGGACCGCTTCGGGGTCGCGCTGAGGAACGAGCCCGACCTGGTGGGCGTCGAGCTCTGAGCGGCTAGGGGGTGGACAGCCACTTCTCGATGCCGGCGAGCAGCCGGGCCCGGACGTCGTCGGGCGCCGCGGAGCCACGCACCGAGCAGCGGGCCAGCTCGGCGACCTGCGCGTCGTCGAAGCCGTGCACCTCGCGGGCCAGCACGTACTGGTCCAGCAGCCGCGAGCCGAACAGCAGGGGGTCGTCGGCACCCAACGACACCGGCACCCCGGCCGAGAGCAGGGTGCGCAGCGGCACGTCGGCCGCCGTGGCGTAGACGCCCAGCCGGACGTTGGAGGTCGGGCACACCTCGAGGGTCACCCCCGCACCGGCCAGCCGGTCGAGCAGGGCCGGGTCCTCGGCCGCGCGCACCCCGTGGCCGAGCCGGCTCGCGCCCAGGGCGTCCAGGCAGGCCGCGACGCTGGCCGGCCCGCTCAGCTCGCCGCCGTGCGGGGTGGCGAGCAGGCCGGCCCGCGCCGCGATCCGGAAGGCGCCGGCGAAGTCCTCGGTACGGCCGCGCCGCTCGTCGTTGGACAGCCCGAAGCCGACCACCCCGCGGCCGGCGTACTGCGCCGCCAGCCGGGCCAGCGTCCGGGCGTCCAGCGGGTGCCGGGTGCGGTTGGCCGCGATGATCACCCCGACCCCGGTGCCGGTGGCCCCGGCAGCCTCCCGGGCGGCGTCCAGCACGATCTCGACGGCCGGCGTGAGCCCGCCCAGGTGCGGTGCGTACGACGTCGGGTCGACCTGGATCTCCAGCCAGCCGGAGCCCTCCGCCCGGTCGTCCTCCGCTGCCTCCCGGACCAGTCGGCGTACGTCGGCCTCGCCGCGCACCACCGAGCGGGCCGCGTCGTACAGCCGTTGGAACCGGAACCAGCCGCGCTCGTCGGTGGCCCGCAGCTCGGGTGGATGGGCGCCGTCGACCTCGGCGAGGGTGTCGGGCAGCCGCACCCGGTGCCGGGCCGCCAGGTCGCGCAGCGTCGCGGCGCGCAACGAGCCGGTGAAGTGCAGGTGCAGATGTGCCTTCGGGAGCGCCCGAAGATCCCGCCCCGCTGTCACGCCCCGGAGGCTAGCGAGTTGGCCGAGAGCTCCTGCCGTCAGGGCCGTGAGACCAGCCGCGCCGTGCCCTGTGCTGTCAGTGCGGCTTCGGCCACCGTGGACGACTCCAGGACACAACTGGTGCGCGGGATGCCGCTGAGGCGTTGGCACCGCCACACCAACCACACACGTACCAGATCTGTCGCCGGCTCAGCGCCGTCGAATCCTCAGCGCGCCTCGGCGAGCAGCTTGTGCAGCCGGGTCACGCCTTCGACCAGGTCGTCGTCGCCCAGCGCGTAGGAGATCCGGACGTAGCCGGGCGTCCCGAACGCCTCACCGGGCACGATCGCGACCTCGGCCTCCTCGAGCACGAGCTCGCACAGCGCCGCGCTGGTCTCCGGTCGCCGGCCGCGGATCTCGCGGCCGAGCACGGCCTTGACCGAGGGGTAGACGTAGAAGGCGCCGAACGGCTCAGGGCACTCCACGCCGGGGATGTCGCGCAGCATCTTCACGATGGTCTGCCGTCGCCGGTCGTAGACCTCCCGCATCGTCGCCACCGCGGACAGGTCGCCGCGAACGGCTGTCAGGGCCGCCACCTGGCTGACGTTGGCGACGTTCGAGGTGGCGTGCGACTGCAGGTTGGTGGCCGCCTTGACGACGTCGCCCGGACCGATCATCCAGCCCACCCGCCAGCCGGTCATCGCGTAGGTCTTGGCGACCCCGTTGACCACGACGCACCGGTCGGCGATCTCGGGCACGAGGGTCGGGATCGAGGCGAAGGTGGCACCGCCGTAGACCAGGTGCTCGTAGATCTCGTCGGTGACCACCCAGATGCCGCGGTCCAGCGCCCATCGGCCGATCTCCTCGACCTGGGTGGGGGAGTAGACGGCGCCGGTCGGGTTGGACGGGGAGACGAACAGCAGCACCTTGGTGCGTGCGGTGGTGGCGGCCTGCAGCTGCTCCACGCTGGCCAGGTAGCCGCCGGCCTCGTCGGTGAGCACCTCGACGGGCACGCCGCCGGCCAGCCGGATCGACTCGGGGTACGTCGTCCAGTAGGGCGCCGGCAGCAGCACCTCGTCGCCGGGGTCGAGCAGGGCGGCGAACGCCTCGTAGACCGCCTGCTTGCCGCCGTTGGTCACCAGCACCTGGGACGGGGACACCTCGTAGCCGGAGTCGCGCAGCGTCTTTGCCGCGATCGCCTCGCGCAGCTCGGGCAGCCCGCCGGCCGGGGTGTAGCGGTGCCAGCGCGGGTCCCGGCAGGCCGCGGCGGCCGCCTCGACGATGTAGTCGGGGGTGGGGAAGTCGGGCTCGCCGGCGCCGAAGCCGATCACCGGGCGGCCGGCGGCCTTGAGCGCCTTGGCCTTGGCGTCGACCGCCAGCGTGGCCGACTCGCTGATGGCGCCGATGCGACGGGAGACCCGGGGTGCCTGCTGCGTCATGCCTCCATGGTCCCATCCCCGAGCGGGCAGCGACGTCGGTCGCGGTTCGACCGGGGCGCGGCCCTGTGCGTAGACTCGACCCTTCGGAGGCTCGAAGCCCCTCGCGCCAGCGCGCCCGGAAACGGGGTCAGGCGCAGCGTGCAGGCCGGTGCAGCGCCCCCGAAGGGTCGTAGCTCAATTGGTAGAGTTCCGGTCTCCAAAACCGGCGGTTGGGGGTTCGAGTCCCTCCGGCCCTGCGAGACACCTGCGTGAGCGAGCAGGTGCCTCAGGCGCATCACGAGGTGCGTGACGAACCGACCGACAGGTGGATGACGTGACAGAGACGCGGGAGAGCCCCAGCCCCGCTCCGGGCGGTGGGGCACGCAAGGCTGCCCAGCCGCTCCCGGCACGCATCTCGCTGTTCTACCGACAGGTCATCGCCGAGCTGCGGAAGGTCATCTGGCCCACGCGCAAGGAGCTGGTGACCTACACCTCGGTCGTCATCGTGTTCGTCCTGGTGACCATCGCCTACGTCACAGTGCTCGACTACGTCTTCAGCAAGGCGGTCCTCGGGATCTTCGGCTAGCCCGCATCCCCGACCCGCCACCCACCCAGCGACACCCCCAGGAAGTGACCGTCACCGTGTCCGAGACCCACAGCGCCACCGACGCGCCAGAGCTCGACGAGCAGGCTGCGCCCGAGGCGCCCGCCGTCGAGACCGCCGCCGTCGAGGTGACCGAGGCCCCCGCTGCCGAGGCCACGGACAGCGTTCCGCTCGAGGCTCCTGCCGAGCCCGAGGCCGAGGCCGAGCCCGAGGTCGAGCCGGAGCCCGACCCGGTCGAGGAGATGCGCGCCGCGCTGCGCCGGGCGCCGGGCGACTGGTACGTCGTGCACTCCTACGCCGGGTACGAGAACCGGGTGAAGACCAACCTGGAGACCCGCACCGGCTCGCTGAACATGGAGGACTACATCTTCCAGGTGGAGGTCCCGCAGCGCGAGGAGTCGGTCGTCAAGAACGGCCAGCGCAAGATGGTCAAGCAGAACCTGCTGCCCGGCTACGTGCTCGTCCGGATGGAGCTCACCGATGAGTCCTGGGGCGCGGTGCGCAACACCCCGGGTGTCACCGGCTTCGTGGGGCACACCCACCGGCCCTCCCCGCTCTCCCTCGACGAGGTCATGCAGTTCCTCGCGCCCGAGCAGGAGAAGAAGGAGAAGGTCGTCGAGACCAGGGCGGCCGACTTCGAGGTCGGCGAGTCGGTCACCGTCATGGACGGACCGTTCGCCACGCTGCCGGCGTCGATCAGCGAGATCCACGCCGACTCGCAGAAGCTGAAGGTGCTCGTCTCCATCTTCGGCCGGGAGACTCCGGTCGAGCTGTCGTTCAGCCAGGTGCAGAAGATCTGACGCGACGCGACGGACCGCGGAGCGACCCCCCGAAGAGAAGCCAGCAGAAGCAGGAGTAGGACCCGACATGCCCCCCAAGAAGAAGCTCGCAGCCGTCATCAAGCTGCAGATCCAGGCCGGCGCGGCCACCCCGGCGCCGCCGGTCGGCCCGGCGCTGGGCCAGCACGGCGTCAACATCATGGAGTTCTGCAAGGCGTACAACGCGCAGACCGAGTCGCAGCGCGGCCAGGTGGTGCCGGTGGAGATCTCGGTCTACGAGGACCGCTCCTTCACCTTCATCACCAAGACGCCGCCCGCCGCCCGGCTGATCCTGGCCGCGGCCGGCGTCGAGAAGGGCTCCGGCGAGCCGCACAAGACCAAGGTCGCCTCGCTGACCCGGGCCCAGGTCCGGGCCATCGCCGAGACCAAGATGCCGGACCTCAACGCCAACGACCTCGACGCCGCCGAGAAGATCATCGCCGGCACCGCCCGCCAGATGGGCATCACCGTCGAGGGCTGATCCACCCAGCATACCAGCACGACGTGGGAGGGCCGAGCGCGGCCCGACGTACCACGACTCCCGCGGGCACCGGCCCGCACGATTCGCAGGAGCAGACATGCAGCGCAGCAAGTCCTACCGGGCCGCCGTCGAGAAGATCGACGCCGACTCCCTGTACAGCCCGCTCCAGGCCGTCCGGCTGGCCAAGGAGACGAGCACCACGAAGTACGACGCGACCGTCGAGGTCGCCATGCGCCTGGGCGTCGACCCGCGCAAGGCCGACCAGACGGTCCGCGGCACCGTGAACCTGCCGCACGGCACCGGCAAGACCGCCCGGGTCCTGGTCTTCGCCACCGGTGAGCGTGCCGAGCAGGCCCGCGCCGCGGGCGCCGACATCGTCGGCGACGACGCCCTGATCGACGAGGTCAGCAAGGGCCGGCTCGACTTCGACGCCGTGGTCGCGACCCCCGACCTGATGGGCAAGGTCGGCCGGCTGGGCCGCGTCCTCGGCCCGCGTGGCCTGATGCCGAACCCGAAGATCGGCACCGTCACCCCGGACGTCGCCAAGGCCGTCGCCGACATCAAGGGCGGCAAGATCGAGTTCCGGGTCGACCGCAACGCCAACCTGCACTTCATCATCGGCAAGGTCTCCTTCGACGACGCGGCGCTGGTCGAGAACTACGCCGCGGCGATCGACGAGGTGCTGCGGCTCAAGCCATCGGCCGCAAAGGGCCGCTACGTCCGCAAGGTGACCATGAGCACCACCATGGGTCCCGGCATCCCCCTCGACCCGAACAAGACGCGTCGGCTGCTCGAGGACGCCGAGGAGATCTCGGCCTGATCATGCGCCGACGTGTGTTCCTCGTCCTGTCGTCGCTGCTTGCTGTCGTCGCGCTGGCCAGCGGCGGCTGGCTGCTCGACCCGGCCGGCTCCCGCCAGCCGTTGGGGTTGCAGAGCCATACGCACCCCAACCCGACCCGGTCGGGAACGGCCCTCTACGCGGCCGTCGCCCGCGAGATGGTCGCGAAGGGCAGCACGACCTACACCTACTCCGGCAGCAGCGGCGGCGGCGAGACCCAGTCCGGCTCGGGGTCGCTGCGCTTCCTGCCGTCGGGGCAGGACGCCAGGACCTTCGACGCGGACGTCACGGTCACGTCGCCGACGACGGGACGGATGCGCGCGGTGTTGCTGCCCGGCGCCGTCTACCTCGCGCTGCCACCCGCCAAGGGGCTGCCACGCAGCAAGCCCTGGCTGAAGGTGTCGGACACTCCCGAGACCGCGCTCGGTCGCCAGCTCACGCCGGTCGCGGAGCAGATGCGCGCCGCGTTCGACCCCGGCCAGAGCCTCGGCCTGCTCCGGGCCGCCGGCCGGGTCGAGGAGGTCGGTCCCGCCACCGTCGAGGGCGTGCCGACGACGCTGCACCGGGCGACCATCAGCCTGCGCAAGGCCAGCCGGCTGGCCGAGGACGCGGCGACCCGCGAGCAGTACCGCGCGATGCTGGCGGCCGGCGTGCGGACCCTTGAGTACGAGGTGTGGCTGGACGCCAGCGGGCTGCCGCGCCGGATCCGGGCAGCCGTCCCGACCACCCAGGGCCTGTTCTCGGTGACCGGGGTCTACCGCGCCTGGGGCGACCCGGTGAAGATCGCCGCACCGAAGGCGAAGCAGGTCTACGACGCGGACTCGATCAAGGGCTGAGCCCGGCGAGCGATTTGCCGGGAGCCGGTCCGCCGACGTACGCTCGCCGTTGCCACAGACCGCCGGTCGCTGCTCCTGCAAGGGGGTGGCCGAAGGCCCCGCACATGCGGGCGGCCCGCGTAGGTGCAGCAAGGCCAGCAAGACGGCTCCTTCCGAGCCGGACCGCCACGCCCCGTCGCGCCTGCGACGGGGCGTTCGTGCTGTCGGGGCACCGGCGCACGAGACGGAAGGAGGGCCAGCCACTTATGGCGAGGCCTGACAAGGCGGCCGCGGTCGCCGAGCTGACGGAGGAGTTCCGCAGCTCGAGCGCGGCAGTCCTCACCGAGTACCGCGGGCTCACGGTCGCCCAGCTCAAGGACCTTCGCCGGTCCCTGGGCGCGGACACGTCCTACGCCGTGGTGAAGAACACGCTGACCAAGATCGCGGCCAAGGAGGCCGGTGTCGTCGCGTTCGACGACATGCTCCAGGGCCCTTCGGCCATCGCCTTCGTCAAGGGCGACCCGGTCGAGGCCGCGAAGGGCCTGCGTGACTTCGCCAAGGCCCACCCGCTGCTCGTGATCAAGGGCGGTGTGCTGGACGGCAAGTCGCTCACACCCGCCGAGCTCACGAAGCTCGCCGACCTCGAGTCGCGCGAGGTGCTGCTCGCCAAGATGGCGGGCGCACTCCAGGCGTCGTTGACCAACGCCGTCTCGCTGTTCGCTGCGCCGCTGGCGCAGACCGCACGCGTCATCGAGGCGCTGCGGCAGAAGGCCGAGCAGGACCCCAGCGTCCTGCGGGGAGGCGCCGGTACGCCGGTTGCCGCCCAGCCCGAGGAGGAGACCGCGGAGCCTGTCGCTGCGCCGGTCGAGTCCGAGGAGGCCACCCCCGAGGTTGCCGCCGAGGAGAGCACCACCACCGAGGCAGCCGCCGAGGAGACCACCGAGGGCTGATCGGCCCCACCGCCACCACGCCTGACAAGAAGGAAGGACCGCCACCATGGCGAAGCTCAACACCGAGGAGCTCCTCGAGTCGTTCAAGGAGATGACCCTCATCGAGCTCTCGGAGTTCGTGAAGCAGTTCGAGGACACCTTCGGCGTCACCGCGGCCGCTCCGGTCGCCGTGGCTGCCGCCCCCGGCGCCGGCGGCGGCGCGGGTGCCGTCGAGGAGGAGGCCGCGCAGGACGAGTTCGACGTCGTCCTCGAGGCCGCCGGCGACAAGAAGATCCAGGTCATCAAGGAGGTGCGCGCCCTCACCAGCCTGGGCCTCAAGGAGGCCAAGGACCTCGTGGACGGCACGCCGAAGCCGGTCCTGGAGAAGGTCAACAAGGAGGCCGCCGACAAGGCCAAGGCAGCCCTCGAGGGTGCCGGCGCCACGGTGACCGTCAAGTAGCACCACACCTGCCGCCGCGCCAGGCGGTAGCACCACGCACCACCCAGGGGCGGTGCGGCCGGGAGACCGGCCGCACCGCCCCTGGCGCGTTCGGAGGTGCTCCGCGGGGCAGGACAGGTTTCGGCGGCGTGTCCACGACGCAGACTGCGATCAGCGGCCGGCGCAGCGCCTCGTCCCCTGTCGGCATGTCTGCTACTTGCGCGTAACTTGGCGGCCACGCGCTCGTTAGCGTTCGGTAGGGCCGGTCTGCCGAGCGGTGAGGTGTGCACGTGGGTGTCGAGATCGCAGTCGAGGGACTGACCAAGTCCTTCGGGCGGCAGGTCATCTGGCAGGACGTCTCCCTGACCCTGCCCTCGGGCGAGATCTCGGTGATGCTCGGCCCGTCCGGCACCGGCAAGTCGGTCTTCCTCAAGACCCTGGTCGGGCTGCTCAAGCCGGAACGCGGCTCCATCATGATCCAGGGTCGCGACCTGGTCACGCTGAAGGAGTCCGACCTCTACGAGGTGCGCAAGCTCTTCGGCGTCCTCTTCCAGGACGGCGCCCTGTTCGGCTCCATGAGCCTGTACGACAACATCGCCTTCCCGCTGCGCGAGCACACCAGGAAGAGCGAGTCGGACATCAAGAAGATCGTCGGCGAGAAGATGGACATGGTCGGCCTCACCGGATCCGAGGCCAAGCTGCCCGGTGAGATCTCCGGCGGCATGCGCAAGCGGGCCGGCCTGGCCCGGGCACTGGTCCTCGACCCCGAGATCATCCTGTTCGACGAGCCCGACTCCGGTCTCGACCCGGTCCGCACGGCGTACCTCAACCAGCTGATCATCGACCTGAACGACGCGATCCAGGCGACGTTCCTCATCGTCACCCACGACGTCAACACCGCGCGCTCGGTGCCCGACAACATCGGGCTGCTCTACCACCGGCACCTGGCGATGTTCGGCCCGCGGGAGATGCTGCTGTCCAGTGAGGAGCCGGTCGTCCGGCAGTTCCTCAACGCCCAGCGGCAGGGCCCGATCGGGATGGCCGAGGAGAAGGACGCCGACGAGCTGGCGCAGGAAGAGGCCGAGGGCTACGAGATGCCCCCGCTGCCCCCGATCCCGCTCCAGCTGCCCACCAGCGAGGGCACCGCCCGCCGGTCCCAGCGCGAGCCCGGGGACTGGTGCCGTGAGAACGGTGTCACCCCGCCGCCCGGGTCGTTCGAGTCGCACAGCACCGCAGCTCCCGAGCGCAGCACTCCGGATCCGGCCGCGCCGGAGACCAGGCCGCAGGAGCAGCCCGCGTGAGCAATCCGGCCATCGGTGCCCTGCGGCAGAGCGGGAACCTGTTCGCGCTCGGCCTCGACACCATGCGGGCGCTGCCACGCCGGCCGTTCCAGACCAAGGAGTTCATCCAGCAGAGCTGGTTCGTCGCGAGCGTCACGATCCTGCCGACCGCGCTGGTGAGCATCCCGTTCGGCGCGGTCATCGCGCTGCAGCTCGGCAACCTCACCCGCCAGCTGGGCGCGCAGTCGTTCACCGGGTCGGCCAGCGTGCTGGCCGTCATCCGCGAGGCGAGCCCGATCGTGACGGCCCTGCTGATCGCCGGCGCGGGCGGCTCGGCGATCTGCGCCGACCTGGGCGCGCGGAAGATCCGCGAGGAGATCGATGCGATGCAGGTGCTGGGCATCGACCCGATCCAGCGCCTGGTGGTCCCTCGGGTGCTCGCCATGATGCTCGTGGCCGTGCTCCTCAACGGTCTGGTCTCGGTCGTCGGCGTCGCTGGAGGCTACTTCTTCAACGTCGTCCTGCAGGGCGGTACGCCAGGCGCCTACCTGGCGTCCTTCACCGCTCTGGCCCAGCTCCCGGACCTGTACGTCGGCGAGCTGAAGGCGCTCGTGTTCGGTGCCATCGCCGCCATCGTCGCGTCCTACAAGGGGCTCAACGCCGGCGGTGGTCCCAAGGGCGTGGGTGATGCCGTCAACCAGTCGGTCGTCATCACCTTCATGTTGCTGTTCGTCGTCAACTTCGTCATGACGGCGGTCTACTTCCAGGTCGTCCCCCAGAAGCTGGGATGACGAGTTGACTCTCCAGTCCACGCTGAAGAAGCCGGTCGCCGCGCTCGACGACCTCGGCGGGCAGCTGCGCTTCTACGTCCGCTCGATCGGTTGGAGCGGGCGGACCATCCGACGTTACAAGAAGGAAGTCCTCCGCCTGCTGGCCGAGGTCAGCCTCGGCACCGGCGCGTTGTCGGTGATCGGCGGGACCGTCGGCGTGATCGCCTTCCTCGCCTTCTTCACCGGCACCGAGGTCGGCCTCCAGGGCTACTCGGCGCTCAACCAGCTCGGCTCCTCGGCGTTCACCGGCTTCGTCTCTGCCTACTTCAACACCCGCGAGATCGCGCCGCTGGTCTCCGGGCTCGCGCTGGCCGCCACCGTCGGCTGCGGCTTCACCGCCCAGCTCGGCGCCATGCGCATCAGCGAGGAGGTCGACGCGCTCGAGGTGATGGGCGTCCCGAGCCTGCCGTTCCTGGTCACCACCCGGATGCTGGCCGGGTTCGTCGCGGTCATCCCGCTGTACGTGCTGGGACTGCTCTCGTCCTACGCCGCGACCCGGCTGATCGCGACCGGCTACTACGGCCAGTCCAAGGGCACCTACGACCACTACTTCCACCTGTTCCTGCCGCCCGGCGACGTGCTCTGGTCATTCGGCAAGGTGATGGTCTTCGCCGTCGTGATCATCCTGATCCACTGCTACTACGGCTACACGGCCACTGGCGGCCCGGCCGGCGTGGGCATGGCCGTCGGCAAGGCCATCCGCACCTCCATCGTGGCCATCAACATCGTCGACTTCTTCCTCAGCCTCGCGATCTGGGGCGCCTCCACGACCGTCCGGCTGGCGGGGTAGCGCCATGCTCATGAAGGCGCGCTCGCGGAGCGGCATCGGCCAGAAGGTGATGCTCCGGACCTATGGTGTCGTGTTCCTGCTCGTGCTCGCCCTGCTCGTGGGACTCAGCGTCGCGATCTACCAGAAGAAGTTCACCGACGTCGTACGCGTGACCCTCGAGACCGACCGGGTCGGCAACCAGCTCGCGCCGCCGGCCGACGTGAAGCTGCGCGGCATGATCGTCGGCGAGGTCCGCTCGGTCTCCTCCGACGGCCGCAAGGCGACCATCGACATCGCGCTGAAGCCGCGCACCGTGGGGCTCATCCCGGCCAACGTGTCGGCACGGCTGCTGCCCAAGACACTTTTCGGCGAGAAGTTCGTCGACCTCGTGCTGCCCGGCCGTCCCACGCAGCGGCGGCTCACCGAGGGGGACGTGATCCCGCAGGACCGCTCGACCACGGCCATCGAGCTCGAGACCGTGCTCGACGACCTGCTGCCGCTGCTGCGCACCATCCAGCCGGCCAAGCTCAACGCCACCCTCAACGCCCTGGCGACCGCACTGGAGGGCCGCGGCGAGCGGCTCGGCGAGAACCTCGAGCTCGTGGACGGCTACTTCACCCGGCTCAACCCGCAGCTGCCCGCCATCAAGGAGGACATCTCGGGGCTGGCCGACGTGACCCGGATCTATGCCGACGCGGCGCCGGACCTGGTGCGGATGCTGCGCAACTTCTCGGTGACGACCAACACGATCCGCGCCAAGGCCGACGCCTACGCCGGGTTCCTCGCCGGCACCGCAGGCTTCGCGACGACGACCCGCCAGCTGCTGGAGGACAACGAGGACCGGATCATCCAGCTGGCGGCGGTCGGCCGGCCGATCCTCGGCGTGCTCGCCGAGTACTCGCCCGAGTACCCCTGCCTGCTCCAGGGCCTGGCGCAGTCCAACGACTTCATCGGCGACACCTTCGCCAACGGTGAGCTGCACATCACCCTCGAGGTGACCCACGCGCGCAAGGGGTATCAGCCGGGCGAGGAGCCCGCCTGGGGCGAGAACCGCGGCCCGCTCTGCTACGGGCTGCCGAACCCGCCCCGGCCCTGGCCGGGGAACAGGTTCCGGGACGGCACCAAGAGCGACGGCAGCGGCGCAGCCGTGCCCGGCTTCCTGGTCGACCCGCAGAGCGGGCTGTCCGGGAGCGCCGAGGAGCAGCAGGTCGTCGACGCGCTGCTGGCCCCGCAGATGGGCGTCCAGGCGGAACAGGTCCCGGACCTCGCGACGCTGCTCTTCGGCCCGATGGCCCGCGGGACGGCGGTGGGGCAGTCGTGAAGACCGGACCCTCGCTGGTCAAGCTGATCGTGTTCATCGTGGTCACGGTGATCGCGACCGGAACGCTGGCCGCCACCATCGGCAACCTCCGGTTCGGCGGCACCACGTCCTACCGGGCCCTGTTCTCCGACGCCACGGGGCTGCTCAAGGGCGACGACGTCCGGATCGCCGGAGTCAGGGTGGGCGAGATCGACTCGGTGGCCGTCACCGAGCGAGCCGGCCGCTCGCTGGCGCAGGTCACCTTCACCGTCGACTCCGACCGCGCCGTCGCGGTGAGCACCAAGGCCCAGATCCGCTACCGCAACCTGGTCGGTCAGCGCTACGTCGCGCTCACCGAGGGTGCCGGTTCGGGCCGGCGGCTCACCGAGAACGGCATGATCCCGCTGCGCCAGACCCGGCCGGCCCTGGACCTCACGGTGCTCTTCAACGGCTTCAAGCCGCTGTTCGCCGCACTGAGCCCGAACGACGTCAACTCGTTCGCGATGGAGATCATCAAGACGCTGCAGGGTGAGGCCGGCAACGTGAACTCCCTGCTCGGGCACACGGCGTCGCTGACCTCGACCCTGGCCGACCGGGACGCGGTGATCGGCCGCACGATCGACAACCTCAACACCGTGCTCGGCACCGTCGACGAGCGGGACGAGCAGCTGTCCACCCTGATCACCGAGCTGCAGCGGTTCGTCAGCGGGCTGTCCGAGGACCGGGCGGCCATCGGCGCTTCCCTCACGAACATCGCCAACCTGGCCGATGCCACTGCCGGCCTGGTGAAGGAGTCCCGACCGGCCATCCGCACCGACGTGAAGAAGCTCGGTGAGGTGGCCGGGACGCTGGACGACAACGAGAAGGTGGTCGCGGGCGTCCTCCAGAGGCTGCCCGACAAGCTCAACACGATCACCCGGACGGCGACCTACGGCTCCTGGTTCAACTTCTACCTCTGCGACTTCACCGGCCGCGTGATCCTGTCGAACGCCATCACCTACACGCCGAACTACCACTCCGCGGCGGCGAGGTGCCGGTGATGGCGAAGAAGCGGCGGATGGACGGCGGGGGCACCCCGTTCCGCGAGAAGAACCCGGTGGTGATCGGCGCGATCGGGCTCGGTGTCATCGTGGCGATGCTGCTGCTGGCCTTCAACATCGACAGCATCCCGCTGCTGGCCGGCCGGTCGCACTCGGCCGCGCTGTCGGAGGCCGGCGGACTGAAGTCCGGCGACGACGTGCGCATCGCCGGCGTGAAGGTCGGCAAGGTCACGGCCGTCGACCTCGACGGCGACCACGTCCGGGTCGACTTCCGGGTCAACCGCTCCACCGAGCTCGGCGCGGACACCGCGGCGACCGTGCGGATCAAGACGATCCTCGGGCAGAAGTTCCTGGCGCTCCAGCCGGCCGGCAAGGGCGAGCTGGCGAAGGAGATCCCGCTCTCCCGCACCACTCCGGCGTACGACGTGGTGGAGGCGTTCAGCGACCTCGCCACGACCACCGATGCGATCGACACCGACCAGCTGGCCGAGGCGCTGGACACCATCGCCGACACCTTCCGCGACTCCCCGGACGAGGTGCGCGCCGCCGTCGACGGCCTGGGCCGGCTTTCACGCACCCTCGCCTCACGCGACGACCAGCTGCGCGAGCTGCTCGACCATGCCGACGGTGTCACCGGCGTCCTGGCCGACCGCAACAAGCAGCTTGTCGCGCTGCTCGCCGACGGCGACCTGCTGCTGCAGGAGCTCCGGAAGCGTCGGGCGGACATCCACACGTTGCTGGTCAGCACGGTGACCCTGTCCCAGGAGCTCACCGGTCTGGTCCGCGACAACCGCCAGGCGATCCGGCCCGCGCTGGAGAACCTGAAGAACGTCCTCGCGACGCTGAAGGCGAACCAGGCCAACCTGGACCGCAGCATCCGGCTGCTGGCGCCGTTCGTCCGGGTCTTCGCCAACACGACCGGGAACGGGCGCTGGTTCGACACCTACATCCAGAACATCGTGCCGGTGCCCGGCGGACCGGGGAGCCCGTCATGAGCCGCCGTTCGATCGTCGCCGCGGGTCTGGCCATGGTGCTGGTGGTTGCCCTCGCGGTCGTGCTCTGGCCAGGTGGCGGAAGCCGGCAGGTGCGCGCCGAGTTCGTGCGCGCCGTGGGCCTCTACGAGGGCTCCGACGTGCGCATCCTCGGGGTCAAGGTCGGTGAGGTCACCAAGGTGACCCCGCACGGCGACCGGGTCGTCGTCGACATGCAGTACGACGACAAGTACGCCGTGCCCGCGGACGCGAAGGCCGTCGTCGTGGCGCCGTCGGTCGTGAGCGACCGGTACGTCCAGCTGACTCCGGTCTTCGAGCGGGGCGCCAAGCTGGCCGACGGCGCGAAGATCCCGCTGGACCAGACGGCGGTGCCGGTGGAGCTGGACCGGATCTTCTCCAGCCTCAACGACCTCAACGTCGCGCTCGGGCCGGAAGGGGCCAACAAGACCGGCGCGCTGTCCCGGCTGCTCGCCGTCGGCGCGGACAACCTCGACGGCGAGGGCCGCAACATCAACCGGACACTGACCGACTTCTCGCAGGCGATCACCACGCTGTCCGACGGCCGCGGCGACCTGTTCTCCACCGTGCGCAACCTGCAGGTGTTCACCACGGCGCTGGCGACCAGCGACAGCCAGGTGCAGGCCTTCAACACCGACCTCGCCAGCGTCGCCGACCAGCTGGCGGGCGAGCGCGACGAGCTGGCCCTGGCGCTGAAGCACCTGGCCGTGGCCCTGGGCGAGGTCGCCTCGTTCGTCAAGGCGAACCGGGCGAACCTCACCACCGACATCGCCGGGCTGGCCGACATCACCGGCACCCTGGCCAAGCAGAAGGACGCCATGGCCGAGGTCCTCGACGCCGGGCCGGTCGCGCTGTCCAACCTGGCCAACGCCTACAACAAGTCCTCCGGCACGCTCGACAGCCGCGACAACGCCGAGCAGTTCGAGGACCCGGGTGCCTACCTGTGCTCGCTGCTGACCTCGCTGGACGAGCCGCAGCGGGTCTGCGACCAGCTCACCGACGCGCTGAAGAAGAAGAAGTTTCCGGAGCCCGGCCAGCTCCTGCCCAGTGGTGGCGGTGGCGGCGGCCCGGACCTCACGCTCAGCGGCATCCTCGGAGGCTCGCGATGAGGGCGCGCCTGGTGCGCACTGCGCTCACCGCGGCGGTGCTGGCCGGATCGCTGACGGCGTGCGAGGGCATCTACGACCTGCCGCTGCCCGGCGGCGCCGCGACCGGCAGCGACGCCTACCACGTGACCGTGGAGTTCGCCGACGTTCTCGACCTGGTGCCGCAGTCGGCGGTGAAGGTCAACGACGTCACGGTGGGCGCCGTCGACGGCGTGGAGCTCGACGGCTGGCACGCGCGGGTCTCGCTGCGGCTGCGCAAGTCGGTGCAGCTGCCGGACAACGCGATCGCCGAGCTGCGGCAGACCAGCCTGCTGGGCGAGAAGTTCGTGTCTCTCTCGCCGCCGAAGGCGGAGGCGCCGCGCGGCCGGCTCGGCGAGGGTGACACCATCCCGCTGCCCCGGTCCGGCCGCAACCCCGAGGTCGAGGAGGTGCTGTCCGCCCTCTCCCTGGTCCTCAACGGCGGCGGAGTCGCCCAGCTGAAGACGATCAACGTCGAGCTGACCCGCGCGATGGAGGGGCACGAGGAGGACATCCAGGGCGCCATCCGCCAGCTCGACACCTTCATCGGCGGCCTGGACGAGCACAAGGCCGAGGTGGTGCGCGCCCTCGACGGCCTGGACCGTCTCAGCGCCCGGCTCGCCGCGCAGAAGAAGGACATCGGGGCGGCCATCGAGGACCTCGGGCCCGGGCTCACGGTGCTCGCCGACCAGCGCGAGCAGCTGACCACGATGCTCACCGCGCTCTCCGACCTCGGCCGGGTCGGCACCCGGGTCATCAACGCCAGCAAGGACGACACCGTCGCGAACCTGCGCGCGCTCGACCCCATCCTCACCCGGCTCGCCCAGGCCGGCGACGACCTGCCGAACGCCCTGGAGATGCTGGTCACCTACCCGTTCCCGCAGGCGGCCACCGGCGCCGTGCACGGTGACTACACCAACCTGCGGATCACCGCCGACATCGACCTGCGGACCATCCTGACCAACCTGAACGGGGGCAAGGACCCCGGCCTGCCGACCCTGCCGACCCTGCCGCCGGTGCCGAACCCGACCCTGTCGGTGCCGGGCGTCCCGCTGCCGACCGTCAGCGTCCCCGGCGTACCGCTGCCCACCGTGACGACCCCGCCGCTGCCGAGCGTGACGGTGCCGGGCGGCGGAGGCGGTGGCGGTGGACCGGTCTGCGTCCCGGGTGTCGTGTGCCTGAACAACGCCTCGTCGCGCACCCCCTCGTCCGGCGCCTTCGACACCAACCTGGCCCGCCTGATGCTGGGGGGGCTGGCATGATCCGCCGCGGCGTCAAGGTCCAGCTGGGCGTCTTCCTGCTGATCACCATCGTCGGCATCAGCTACGTCAGCGCCCGCTACGTCGGGCTGGGCAAGCTGGTGCTCGGCTCCGGCTACGTGGTCACCGCCGACTTCGCCGAGTCCGGCGGCATCTTCGAGAACGCCGAGGTCACCTACCGCGGGGTGGCTGTCGGCCGGGTCGACAAGCTCCGGCTGGCCGACGACGGCGTGCACGTCGACCTCCGGATCGACAGCGGCGTCGAGGTCCCGAAGGACACGATGGCCGTCGTCGAGAACCGCTCTGCGGTCGGCGAGCAGTACGTCGACCTGCAGCCGCGCGCCCAGGACGGCCCCTTCCTCGCCGACGGCGACCGCATCGACGACGAGGCGAACCGCACCCCGCTGCACACCGAGGAGCTGCTGCTCAACCTGGACCGGCTGGTGAACTCCGTCGACAAGCGCGACCTGGTGATCGTCATCGACGAGATGGGCCGGGCTTTCTCCGGCACCGGGACCGATCTCCAGCGGCTGCTGGACTCCGGCGACGCACTCACCCGAGCCGCTGTGAACGCCCTGCCGGAGACCCTGCGCCTGATCGAGGACGGCCAGACCGTGTTGGCCACCCAGCGTGAGTCCGGGTCGGCGATCAAGAGCTTCTCGGCCGACCTGGCCGACCTCAGCGACACCATGCGCACCAGCGACGGCGACCTGCGCAAGGTGCTGGACGGCGGGATCGTGGCCTCGCAGGAGCTGCGCACCCTGGTCCGGGACAACCGGGCCGCCATCTCGGCGCTGCTCGCCAACCTGCTCACCAGCGGCCAGGTGACCGTCGCCCGGCTGGACGGCCTGGAGCAGGTGCTGGTCACCTACCCGGACAACGTCGCCGGTGGCTACACCGTGGTGCCGGGGGACAACACCTCGCACTTCGGCCTGGTGCTCAACGCCAGCGACCCGCCGGTCTGCATGCAGGGCTACGGCGGCACCACCAAGCGTCGGCCGGAGGCCACCAGCGACGCGCCGGCCAACACCGACGCCCGGTGCACCCTGCCGCGCGGCAGCAAGAGCTCGGTGCGGGGCGCCCAGAACGCACCCGCGCCCTCGAGCCGGTCGGCCAGGACGGTCCCCGGGGTGTCGGCCGGCAGCAACGGGACGTACGGTGACGAGTCGGGCAGAGCCGTTTCGCCGTCGTACCTCACCGGGTACGACGCCACCAGCGGACTGGCCCTCGGTGCCAGCGGATCCCCACTGGTGATCGGGCATACCGGGGGACAGGCGCAGGCCTTCGGAGAGGACTCGTGGACGTGGCTGCTGCTCGGACCGATGAGCCGGTGACCCGGCTGGACGAGGTCGCCCCGGTCGCCGGACGTCTCGGCCGCCGGACCCGTGCCGTGCTCCTCGTCGCGCTCGCGGTCATCGCCGTCGCGGCGGTGGCGCTGGCAGCGACGACGACAACCCGGCTGTCCGCTGCCTCGGACCGCGACCAGCGCCGGACCGACGTGCTGGCCGCGGCGCGCCAGCAGGCCGTCAACTTCACCACCCTGGACTACCAGCACCTGGACCGCGACCTGGCGCGCGTCCTGCGCGGCGCCACCGGTGAGTTCCGCAGCCAGTTCAAGGCCGGGACGACGGACCTGTCAGCGCTGGTGGCCGAGAACCAGGCGGTCTCGCGGGGCGAGGTGCTCGACGCCGGCGTCGTCAGTGACGACGCCGACTCGGCCCGGGTGCTCGTGGTGGCCGACAGCGCGGTGACCAACTCGGCCGACCCGAAGCCGCAGAAGCGCCACTACCGGATGCAGCTCGACCTCGTCCGCGAGGGCAGCCGCTGGCTGGTCTCCGACCTGCAGTTCGTGGGCTGAGGAGGACCTGGTGGCACGCCAACGACCTGTCGCAGGGCAGCGCAACCGGACCCGGCTGGGCAGCGGTCCGGCCGTCGAGGCGCCGGCGGTCGAGCCGGCCCGTCGTACCGCCGTACTGGAGCGGGCCGCCGAGCCTGCGCGCGCGGGACCGCGCCGGCCCGGCCGGTCCGGCTTCGCGGCCAGCACGAGCCGGTCCGACCTGCTGGTCCTGGTCGCCGGCGTGGTGGCGGTGGCGATGGTGCTCACCGCCGGCCTGCTCGCCCTGCGGGCCCGCGGCGAGGACCGGGTAGAGCAGGCCCGCACGGCCGCGCTGGCGGCCGCCGAGTCGCACGCGGTCGACCTGCTCTCCTACGACTACCGCCGCCTGGACCGGGACTTCGCCCGGGCCGGCAAGGCGCTGACCGGCAGCTTCGCCGACGACTACGCCACCACGACCGAGAAGGTGGTCCGGCCGACCGCCATCGAGGTGAAGGCGGTGGTGACCGCCGAGGTCGCGGCGTCCTCGGTGGTCCGGGCCTCGCAGAACCGGGTGGTGGTGCTCATGTTCGTCAACCAGACCACCACCTCGACCCGGGTCGAGGGGCCCAAGGTCGACCTCAACCGGGTCCGGCTCACCCTGACCCGGGTGGACGGCGACTGGCTGGTCAGCAAGGTCGTCGCGCTCTGATCGAGCAAGATTTGTCGCGCTCATACCCCCTCTGGTCCTTGACGGGGGCGTCCCTGGGGTCCATCCTGCTCGCGCCGTGACAACTGCAGCGACGGCCCGTGCCCGGGAGGGCACAGGAGGGCCACTTGAGGTCGGCGTGCCCTGCGGGTATGCTGTCGCTTTGCGCTGCCATCTGACCTGACCCAGGGCATTTGCCCCGGGCGGTCCGGCATGCGCGCACGCAGAGAGTCCGGCAGCCCTCGGAAGGACCCCTCTTGGCCGCCCCGCGCACCGCCAGCAAGCCCACCCGCAGCACCACCCAGAACGGCACCAGCACAGCGCCCCGGCGCATCTCGTTCGCGAAGATCCGCGAGCCCCTCGAGGTCCCGAACCTCCTCGCCCTCCAGACCGACAGCTTCGACTGGCTGCTCGGCAACGACCTGTGGCGGACCCGGGTCGAGAAGGCCCGCAAGGGCGGTCGCGACGACGTCCCCACCGCCTCGGGCCTCGAGGAGATCTTCGAGGAGATCAGCCCGATCGAGGACTTCCAGGGAACCATGTCCCTGTCGTTCCGCGACCACCGGTTCGAGCCTCCGAAGTACTCGATCGAGGACTGCAAGGAGCGCGACATCACCTACTCGGCGCCCCTGTTCGTCACCGCCGAGTTCATGAACAACACCACCGGCGAGATCAAGAGCCAGACGGTCTTCATGGGCGACTTCCCGCTGATGACCGACAAGGGCACCTTCGTGATCAACGGCACCGAGCGTGTCGTGGTGTCCCAGCTGGTCCGCTCGCCCGGCGTCTACTTCGACAAGAACGTCGACAAGACCTCCGACAAGGACGTCTTCGGCGCCAAGATCATCCCGTCCCGCGGGGCGTGGCTCGAGTTCGAGATCGACAAGCGCGACCAGGTCGGTGTGCGCGTCGACCGCAAGCGCAAGCAGTCGGTCACGGTCCTGCTGAAGGCCCTCGGCTGGGACGACGCGAAGATCCTCGAGGAGTTCGGCGACTACGAGTCGATCCGGGCCACCCTGGAGAAGGACCACACCACCGGGCAGGACGACGCGCTGCTCGACATCTACCGCAAGCTGCGCCCGGGCGAGCCGCCGACCCGTGAGGCCGCGCAGACGCTGCTGGACAACCTGTACTTCAACCCGAAGCGCTACGACCTCGCCAAGGTCGGCCGCTACAAGGTGAACAAGAAGCTCGGGCTGGACCTCCCGCTGCGTTCCAGCGTCCTCACCGTCGACGACGTCGTCGAGACCATCCGGTTCATCGTCAAGCTGCACGCCGGCGAGACCGAGATGCCGGCGATGGCCAAGGACGGTCACACCGTTCGGGTCGAGGTCGACGACATCGACCACTTCGGCAACCGGCGCCTGCGCACGGTCGGCGAGCTCATCCAGAACCAGGTCCGCACCGGACTGTCCCGGATGGAGCGCGTGGTCCGCGAGCGGATGACCACCCAGGACGTCGAGGCGATCACGCCGCAGACCCTGATCAACATCCGCCCGGTCGTGGCGAGCATCAAGGAGTTCTTCGGGACCTCCCAGCTCAGCCAGTTCATGGACCAGACCAACCCGCTGGCCGGCCTCACCCACCGCCGTCGCCTCTCGGCGCTCGGCCCGGGTGGCCTCTCCCGCGAGCGCGCCGGTTTCGAGGTCCGTGACGTGCATACCAGCCACTACGGCCGGATGTGCCCGATCGAGACCCCGGAAGGCCCGAACATCGGCCTGATCGGCTCGCTGGCGACCTACGGCCGCATCAACGCGTTCGGCTTCGTCGAGACGCCGTACCGCAAGGTCAAGAACGGCAAGGTCACCGACCAGGTCGACTACCTGACCGCCGACGAGGAGGACGAGCACGTCATCGCCCAGGCCAACGCGCCGCTGACCGATGACGACACGTTCGCCGAGGCCCGCGTCCTGGTCCGCCGCAAGGGCGGCGAGGTCGAGTTCATCCCGGCCGACGACGTCGACTACATGGACGTCTCGCCGCGCCAGATGGTCTCGGTGCCCACGGCCATGATCCCGTTCCTCGAGCACGACGACGCGAACCGCGCCCTGATGGGCTCGAACATGCAGCGCCAGTCGGTGCCGCTGCTCCGCTCCGAGTCGCCGTTCGTCGGCACCGGCATGGAGTACCGCGCGGCCGTCGACTCCGGCGACGTCATCACGGCCACCAAGGCCGGCGTTGTCCAGGAGCTGTCCGCAGACCTGATCACGATCATGAACGACGACGCCACGTACTCGACGTACCGGCTGGCGAAGTTCCGCCGGTCGAACCAGGGCACGTCGTTCAACCAGAAGCCGATCGTCGACGAGGGCGGCCGCGTCGAGGTCGGTCAGGTCATCGCCGACGGCCCGTGCACCGACCAGGGCGAGATGGCGCTCGGGCGCAACCTGCTCGTGGCGTTCATGTCCTGGGAGGGCCACAACTACGAGGACGCGATCATCCTCAGCCAGCGACTGGTGCAGGACGACGTCCTCTCCTCGATCCACATCGAGGAGCACGAGGTCGACGCCCGCGACACCAAGCTCGGCGCCGAGGAGATCACCCGGGACATCCCGAACGTCTCCGAGGAGGTCCTCGCCGACCTCGACGAGCGCGGCATCATCCGGATCGGTGCCGACGTCGTGCCCGGCGACATCCTGGTCGGCAAGGTCACGCCCAAGGGCGAGACCGAGCTGACGCCGGAGGAGCGCCTGCTCCGCGCGATCTTCGGTGAGAAGGCTCGCGAGGTGCGAGACACCTCGCTGAAGGTGCCGCACGGCGAGTCCGGCAAGGTCATCGGCGTCAAGGTGTTCGACCGGGACGAGGGCTACGAGCTCCCGCCCGGCGTCAACCAGCTGGTCCGCGTCTACGTGGCCCAGAAGCGGAAGATCACCGACGGCGACAAGCTGGCCGGCCGGCACGGCAACAAGGGCGTCATCTCCAAGATCCTGCCGGTCGAGGATATGCCGTTCCTCGAGGACGGCACCCCGGTCGACATCGTCCTGAACCCGCTGGGCGTGCCCGGCCGGATGAACGTCGGCCAGGTGCTCGAGACCCACCTCGGCTGGGTGGCCAAAACCGGCTGGGACGCGACCGGCGGCGAGGCGAAGAACGCCCCGCACTGGAAGCAGAGCCTGCACCGGATCGGCGCCGACCAGGGCGAGCCCGGCACCAACGTGGCGACCCCGGTCTTCGACGGAGCCCGCGAGGAGGAGATCACCGGCCTGCTCGGCTCGACCCTGCCGAACCGGGACGGCGTCCAGCTGATCGGCGAGAGCGGCAAGGCCGAACTGTTCGACGGTCGCTCCGGCGAGCCGTTCACCGCCCCGGTGGCGGTCGGTTACATCTACATCCTGAAGCTGCTGCACCTGGTCGACGACAAGATCCACGCACGGTCGACCGGCCCGTACTCGATGATCACCCAGCAGCCGCTGGGCGGTAAGGCGCAGTTCGGTGGCCAGCGGTTCGGCGAAATGGAGGTGTGGGCCCTCGAGGCCTACGGCGCCTCCTACGCGCTGCAGGAGCTGCTGACGATCAAGTCCGACGACGTCCTCGGCCGGGTCAAGGTCTACGAGGCCATCGTCAAGGGCGAGAACATCCCCGAGCCCGGCATCCCCGAGTCGTTCAAGGTGCTCATCAAGGAGATGCAGTCGCTGTGCCTCAACGTCGAGGTGCTCTCCAGCGACGGCATGGCGATCGAGATGCGCGAGACCGACGAGGACGTCTTCCGGGCCGCCGAAGAGCTCGGCATCGACCTGTCCCGGCGTGAGCCGAGCAGCGTCGAAGAGGTCTGATCCCGGACCAGGGCCCGACGTCGTCGGCCCCTGGCGCCCCGGGACCCCTTAGGCAACAACAGAGTTCTTCTCTGAAAGAAGGAAATATCTTGCTCGACGTCAACTTCTTCGACGAGCTACGCATCGGTCTCGCCACCGCGGACGACATCCGTCAGTGGTCACACGGCGAGGTCAAGAAGCCGGAGACCATCAACTACCGAACCCTGAAGCCGGAGAAGGACGGGCTCTTCTGCGAGAAGATCTTCGGTCCGACCCGCGACTGGGAGTGCTACTGCGGCAAGTACAAGCGGGTCCGCTTCAAGGGCA
>CAVRTI010000002.1:0-409633 GCA_963723975.1 uncultured Actinomycetota bacterium | reverse complement strand
ACCGCAACCACCCGAGGCTGAGTACACACCGATGAAGGTCAAGCCCAGCGTCAAGAAGATCTGCGACAAGTGCAAGGTGATCCGGCGACACGGCCGGGTCATGGTGATCTGCGACAACGCACGTCACAAGCAGCGTCAGGGCTGACCTAGCCCCGCAGGTCCTCGAGACCGACACGACAAAGCGCGCCGCGCCCTGTCATCGCCCTCCGAAGGGAGGCGGACGACAGGTCACCCCCGGACCAGGCCGGGGCCATCCACCCCGGGCGGGGTGGGGGAGCGGCGGGCACGACCTGGGAATGTGAAGGAGTACCGCCCAGATGGCACGCCTCGTCGGCGTCGACCTCCCGCGTGAGAAGCGCGTGGAGATCGCCCTGACCTACATCTTCGGTGTCGGCCGCAGCCGCGCCGTCGAGACCCTCGCCGGCACCGGCGTGAGCCCGGAGACCCGGGTTCGCGACCTCGCCGAGGACGATCTCGTCAAGCTGCGCGACTGGATCGAGTCCAACTACCGGATCGAGGGTGACCTGCGCCGCGAGGTGCAGGCCGACATCCGCCGGAAGGTCGAGATCGGCTGCTACGAGGGGATCCGGCACCGCCGCGGTCTGCCCGTCCGCGGCCAGCGCACCCACACCAACGCTCGCACCCGCAAGGGTCCGCGCAAGGCCATCGCCGGCAAGAAGAAGGTCGGCAAGAAGTAGTGACTGCCCGACCGACACTGAGACTTTCCGCCAGCCGAATGATCAGGAGTTCGTAAACCGATGCCTCCGAAGAGCCGCCAAGGCGCGGGCACCAAGAAGGTGCGCCGCAAGGAGAAGAAGAACGTGGCCCACGGCCACGCCCACATCAAGAGCACGTTCAACAACACCATCGTCTCGATCACCGACCCCGTCGGGAACGTGATCGCGTGGGCGTCCGCCGGGCACGTGGGCTTCAAGGGCTCCCGCAAGTCGACGCCGTTCGCTGCGCAGATGGCGGCCGAGAGCGCCGCGCGCCGTGCCCAGGAGCACGGCATGCGCAAGGTCGACGTGTTCGTGAAGGGCCCGGGCTCGGGCCGCGAGACCGCGATCCGGTCGCTGCAGGCGGCCGGCCTCGAGGTCGGGACCATCCAGGACGTCACCCCCGTCCCCCACAACGGCTGCCGCCCTCCCAAGCGGCGCCGGGTCTGACGGGAGGAGAACACCATGGCTCGATACACAGGTCCCGACTGCAAGCGTTGCCGTCGCGAGAAGATGAAGCTGTTCCTGAAGGGCTCGAAGTGCGAGTCCCCGAAGTGCCCGATCGAGATCCGTCCCTACCCCCCGGGTGAGCACGGTCGCGGCCGGACCAAGGACAGCGAGTACCTGCTGCAGATGCGCGAGAAGCAGAAGTGCGCGCGCATCTACGGCGTGCTCGAGAAGCAGTTCCGCGGGTACTACGACGAGGCGAACCGCCGTCAGGGCAAGACCGGCGAGAACCTGCTGCGCATCCTCGAGACGCGTCTCGACAACGTCGTCTACCGCGCCGGCTTCGCGAAGAGCCGCGACATGGCGCGTCAGCTGGTGCGCCACGGCCACATCAAGGTCAACGGTCACAAGGTGGACATCCCGTCCTACCGCGTGAGCGAGAACGACATCGTCGAGGTGCGGGAGAGCTCGCTCGAGCTGACCCCGTTCGTCGTCGCGCGCGCCGAGGTCGGCGAGCGCGGTGTCCCGGCGTGGCTCGAGGTCATCCCGAACCGGATGCGCATCCTCGTGCACTCCCTCCCGGCCCGGCAGGTCATCGACACGCCGGTCCAGGAGCAGCTCATCGTCGAGCTCTACAGCAAGTAGCAGGACCCGGGGGCGGTAGACAGACGCCGCCCCCGGTGCACATCGCGAGGCGTCATATGGCGGACGCCCGTGGGAAGGAACTGACGTGCTCATCGCACAGCGCCCCACCCTGGCCGAAGAGGTCGTCGACGACTACCGTTCGCGGTTCGTCATCGAGCCCCTCGAGCCCGGCTTCGGATACACCCTCGGCAACAGCCTCCGGCGCACGTTGCTCTCCTCCATCCCCGGTGCCTCGGTCACGAGCATCCGGGTGGACGGCGTCCTGCACGAGTTCACCACCGTGCCTGGCGTCAAGGAGGACCTGACCGACATCATCCTCAACATCAAGGGGCTCGTCGTGAGCTCCGAGGTGGACGAGCCGGTCGTCATGTACCTGCGCAAGCAGGGCCCCGGCCCGGTCACCGCCGCCGACATCGCGCCCCCGGCCGGTGTCGAGGTGCACAACCCCGACCTGCACATCGCCACGCTGAACGCCAAGGGCAAGCTGGAGATGGAGCTCACGGTCGAGCGTGGTCGCGGCTACGTCTCCGCGGTGCAGAACAAGCAGCAGGGCCAGGAGATCGGCCGGATCCCGGTCGACTCGATCTACTCGCCGGTGCTCAAGGTGACCTACAAGGTCGAGGCGACCCGTGTCGAGCAGCGCACCGACTTCGACAAGCTCATCGTCGACGTCGAGACCAAGCGCTCGATGCTGCCGCGCGACGCCATGGCGTCGGCCGGCAAGACCCTGGTCGAGCTGTTCGGCCTGGCCCGCGAGCTCAACGTCGAGGCCGAGGGCATCGACATGGGCCCGTCGCCGACCGATGCGGCGCTCGCAGCCGACCTCGCCCTCCCGGTCGAGGACCTCGAGCTGACCGTGCGGTCGTACAACTGCCTCAAGCGCGAGGGCATCCACACCGTCGGCGAGCTCGTCTCGCGCAGCGAGGCTGACCTGCTCGACATCCGCAACTTCGGTGCGAAGTCGATCGACGAGGTCAAGGCCAAGCTGCACTCGATGGGCCTGGCGCTCAAGGACAGCCCGCCCGGGTTCGACCCGAGCACCGCTGTGGACAACTACGGCTCCGACGACGACACGGCCTACGTCGAGGACGAGCAGTACTAGGCGGAGAGACTGCTGCACGTCCTCTGCTCTTGTACTGATCGTCGACCGAGAACTGGAGAAGTCTGACCATGCCTACCCCCACCAAGGGAGCTCGCCTCGGCGGCGGCCCGGCGCACGAGCGGCTGATGCTGGCAAACCTGGCCACGGCGCTGTTCGAGCACGGCAAGATCACCACCACCGAGGCGAAGGCCAAGCGGCTCCGTCCGCTCGCCGAGCGTCTCATCACCTTCGCCAAGCGCGGTGACCTGCACGCCCGGCGCCGGGTGATGACGGTCGTGCGGGACAAGGGCGTCGTGCACGAGCTGTTCACCGAGATCGGCCCCCGGTTCGAGAACCGGCAGGGGGGCTACACCCGGATCACCAAGATCGGTCCGCGCAAGGGCGACAACGCCCCGATGGCGGTCATCGAGCTGGTCGAGGCGCTGACCGCGAAGGTCGAGACCGTCCGGGAGGCCGAGGCGGCCACCAAGAAGACCGCCAAGAAGGCGCCCGCGCAAGAAGGCTGCGTCCACCGACGCGGCCAAGGCGGCCGCTAGCTGCCGAGGCGGCCGAGGCCGCGGCCGCAGAGGCGGCCGACGACGCCGCCGAGGGTGACGTCGAAGGTGCCGAGGAGGCCGCCGCCGAGGCCCGGGCCGCGGCGGACAAGGCGGCCAAGGCCGCCGAGGGCTCCGAGGACCCGAAGGCGGACGAGGCAGCCGGTGAGGCCGAGGCCTTCGCCGAGATCGCCGAGGACGCCGCCGACGAGGCCAAGAAGTCGGAGTAGGGCGCGCCCTGACCGACCGACCTCCGTCCGACGACGGATCCGAGCCCGCCGCCCCCGACACCGGGGACGGCGGGCTCGTCCGTCTGCGCCTCGACCTGGGGTACGACGGCACCGACTTCGCCGGCTGGGCCACCCAGCCCGGCCTGCGCACCGTGCAGGCCGAGCTCGAGGGCGCCCTCGCGACCGTGCTCCGGCTGCCGCACCTGCGGGTCACCTGCGCCGGCCGGACCGACGCAGGGGTGCACGCGCGCGGGCAGGTGGTCCATCTGGACCTGCCGGCGTCGGCGTACGACGGTGACGCCCACGCCCTGGGCCGTCGCCTCGCCGGCGTGCTGCCGCCGGACATCGGGGTCCGTGACGTCGGCGCCGCACCGCCCGGCTTCGACGCGCGGTTCTCCCCGCTCTGGCGGCGCTACGCGTACCGGGTCAGCGACCACCCGTTCGGGCCGGAGCCGCTGCGGCGGCACGACGTGCTGGGCCACCGCCGCCGGCTGGACGACGTCGCGATGAACGAGGCCGTGCACCGCCTGCTCGGGCGAGCGCGACTTCGCCGCGTTCTGCCGGCGTCGGGAGGGCGCCACGACGGTCCGGACGCTGATCGAGCTTCTCCTGGTCCCGGACCGGACGACTGGCGCTGCTGTCGCCCGGGTGGTGGCCGACGCGTTCTGCCACAGCATGGTCCGCTCCCTCGTCGGCGCCTGCTTCGCGGTCGGTGAGGGCCGCCGGGACGCGTTGCCTGGCCGGGACAGGTGCTGGCCGGGCGGGAGCGGCTCCCGGACGTCTCGGTCGCGCCCGCTCGTGGCCTGACCCTCGAGGAGGTCCGCTACCCGACCGTCGAGGAGCTGGCCGACCGCGCAGCGGCCACCCGGCGCAGGCGCGAGGTGCCGTCATGAGCCCGGCGGCGGGAAACAGCCTGACCCGTGAGCAGCTCGTGGTGACGCTGGCGGCGCACGTCCTTGCGCTGCCGGACGACGCCCCGCGGGCGGTGGCCCTGACCGGGATGTCGCTGCACCGGGAAGACGACGCTGGCCGCCGAGGTGGCGGTGGTCGTCGCCGGCGCCGGCCGGCCGGTGGTCGCAGTGGCCTACGACGACTTCCACCACCCGAGGGAGCGGCGGTACCGGCTGGGCCGCCTGTCGGCGCAGGGCTACCTGGACGACGCCTTCGACCCCGCGGCGCTGCGCCGCCTGGTGCTCGAGCCGGTGGCCGCCGGCGGGCCGGCCGTGACGACGGCGTCCTACGACCTGGCGGCCGACGAGCCGGCCGAGGCCGAGCCGGTGCCGGTGGGGCCGGGCTCGGTGGTGCTCGTCGAGGGGTCGTTCCTGCTGGTGCCGGAGCTGGCCGGGCTGTGGGACCTGGCGGTGGTGGTGGTCGCCGACCCCGAGAGCGTGCTGGAACGGGCCGTCGTCCGCGACGCCGACCTGGGCACGCCCGAGCAGGTCCGCGAGATGTACCTGCGGCGGTACCTCGCCGCCGAGTCGCTGCACCAGGAGCGGGACGACCCCTGGTCGCGGGCCGACCTGGTGATCGACCTCACCGACCCCTCGGCGCCGCGGATGCTGAGCGGTTCGGGCTAAGTCGGTCGCCCCGACGGCGGTGAGCCCTCACACTCGTGACACGTGGGACACGTCGACGTCAACGGCATCAGCTACTACCTCCCGGACGGGCGGTGCCTGCTCTCCGACGTGTCCTTCCGGGTGGGTGACGGCGCGAAGGTCGCCCTGGTAGGTGCCAACGGGTCGGGCAAGACCACCCTGCTGCGACTGGTCGCCGGCGACATCGACCCGCACGAGGGCTCCCTCGGCCGGTCCGGCGGACTCGGCGTGATGCGCCAGTTCGTCGGCTCGGTGCGCGACGACTCCTCGGTGCGCGACCTGCTGGTGTCGGTCGCGCCGCCGGCCGTGCGGGCGGCCGCCGCCGGCCTCGAGCAGGCCGAGCTGGCGATGATGGAGCGCGACGACGAGAGGACCCAGATGCGCTACGCCCAGGCGCTCTCGGACTGGGCCGACGCCGGCGGCTACGACGCCGAGGTGCTCTGGGACACCTGCACGGTCGCGGCGCTCGGCATCCCGTTCGACAGGGCGCAATGGCGCGAGGTGCGGACGCTCTCCGGCGGTGAGCAGAAGCGGGTCGTGCTGGAGGCGCTGCTGCGCGGGCCGGACGACGTCCTCATGCTCGACGAGCCGGACAACTACCTCGACGTCCCCGGCAAGCTGTGGCTGGAGGAGGCGCTGCGCGAGTCGCCGAAGACCGTGCTGTTCGTCAGCCACGACCGCGAGCTGCTCGCCCGCACGGCGACCCGGGTGGTGACCGTCGAGCTCGGCGCCGGCGGCAACACCACGTGGACCCACGGTGGCGGCTTCGCGACGTACCACGACGCGCGCACCGAGCGGTTCACCCGGCTCGAAGAGCTGCGCCGGCGCTGGGACGAGGAGCACGCCAAGATCAGGGCGCTGGTCCTCATGTACAAGCAGAAGGCGGCGTACAACGACGGGATGGCCTCGCGGTACCAGGCAGCGGTGACCCGGCTGCGGATGTTCGAGGAGGCCGGGCCGCCCCAGGCGATCCCGCTGCAGCAGGACGTCACGATGCGGCTCCGCGGTGCGCGCACCGGCAAGCGGGCCGTCGTCTGCGAGGGACTCGAGCTCACCGGGCTGATGAAGCCGTTCGACCTCGAGGTCTGGTACGGCGACCGGGTGGCGGTCCTCGGGTCGAACGGCTCCGGCAAGTCGCACTTCCTGCGGCTGCTCGCCCGCGGCGGGTCCGACCCGGACGCCGAGCACCGCCCGGTCGAGGACCTGGTGATCGCGCCGGTCGCGCACACCGGGCGGGCCCGGCTCGGCGCCCGGGTGCGGCCCGGCTGGTTCGCCCAGACCCACGAGCACCCGGAGCTGGTCGGGCGCACCCTGCTCGACATCCTCTGGCGTGGCGACGAGCACCGGGAGGGGATGGGCCGGGAGCCCGCGTCCCGGGCGCTGGACCGGTACGAGCTGGCGCACGCCGCCGAGCAGCGCTTCGAGTCGCTGTCCGGCGGGCAGCAGGCCCGGCTGCAGATCCTGCTGCTGGAGCTCTCCGGGGCGACGATGCTGCTGCTCGACGAGCCCACCGACAACCTCGACATCGTCTCGGCGGAGGCGCTGGAGGAGGGCCTGGCCGCCTTCGACGGCACCGTGATCGCGGTCACCCACGACCGCTGGTTCGCCCGCGGCTTCGACCGGTTCCTGGTCTTCGGCGCCGACGGCGGGGTGTACGAGTCGGACGAGGCGGTCTGGGACGAGGGCCGGGTGCAGCGCGCCCGGTAGAGCCCTGCGCGGTTGCCGGGGGGTTTCACCTGACTTGCCGACGCGTTACGGTGCGAAACGGTCCCCCTCTCGGCGCCGTCTGGAGACCCGATGCGTCCGTCCACCCGCCCCGCCCTGCTCGCTGCCCTCGCCCTCCTGGTGGGCCTGGTGATCCCTCTGGCGGCGACCCCCGCGACCGCCGATCACACCGCGCGTTCCGGCGCGGGTGACCCTGATGGGCTCGCTGATGAGCGAGCTCGGCTGCGGAGGGGACTGGGACGAGGGCTGCGCCAGCACCGACCTGCCGCGGGTCGGCGACAGCACCGTGTTCGCGAAGGTCTTCGACGTCCCCCAGGGGGACTTCGAGTTCAAGGTGCGCCTGAACGGTTCGTGGGACGAGAACTACGGCGACTCCGAGGGCACGTACGACAGGGGCGGCAACATCCCGCTGCCGCTGGAGTCCCCGGCGAGGCTCCGGTTCAGCTACGACCACGCGACGCACGCCGTCCAGGTCGCGCCCGCCGACCCCCCCGCGCCGCTCGGCCGGGCGGACCGCGCCCGTGCGGCGACCAGCCTGCGCAAGGACCTCACGCAGGAACGCTTCTACTTCGTGATGGCTGACCGGTTCGAGAACGGCCTGACCGCCAATGACCGGGGCGGCCTGACCGGCAGCCGGCTCTCGACCGGGTTCGACCCTGCGGACAAGGCCTTCTACCACGGCGGCGACCTGCGCGGCCTGATCAAGAAGCTCGACTACATCGAGGACCTCGGGACGACGGCGCTCTGGATGACGCCCTCGTTCAAGAACAAGCCGGTCCAGGGCACCCCCGGGGCCGAGTCGGCCGGCTACCACGGCTACTGGATCACCGACTTCACCCAGATCGACCCGCACCTGGGCACCAACGCCGACCTCAAGGAGCTCATCGGCAAGGCGCACAAGCGCGGGATCAAGGTCTTCTTCGACATCATCACCAACCACACCGCCGACGTCCTCGACTACCCGGCCGACGAGTACGTCGGCACGCCCGGCAACCAGTCGATCCCCTACGTCTCCAAGGCCCAGGAGCCCTACCGCGACGCGGCCGGCAACCCCTTCGACGACCGCGACTACGCCAGCGGGGACACCTTCCCCGAGGTCGACGCCGCCACGACGTTCCCGTACGTGCCGACGTTCCGCAGCGAGGCGGACAAGACCGTGAAGGTCCCGGCCTGGTTGAACGACCCGACGATGTACCACAACCGCGGAACCTCGTCGTTCACCGGCGAGAACAGCGAGTACGGCGACTTCCCGGGCGGTGACCGGCAGGCGCTCGACGACCTGTGGACCGAGCGTCCGCAGGTGGTCAACGGGATGATCGACGTCTACAAGACGTGGGTGCAGGACGCCGGGGTCGACGGCTTCCGGATCGACACCGTGAAGCACGTGAACATGGCGTTCTGGCAGCGGTTCGGGCCCGCTCTTCAGGGCTACGCCGCCTCGCTCGGCAATGACGACTTCTTCATGTTCGGCGAGGTCTTCGACGCCAACCCGGCGTTCATGTCGCAGTACACGACCGAGGGACGCCTGCAGGCGACCGTCGACTTCGGCTTCCAGTCCAACGTGTCCGGCTTCGCCAAGGGCGAGGAGGGCAAGTCCGCCTCGTCAGCAGACACCCTGGCGAAGTTCTTCGCCGCGTGACGACTGGTACACCGACGCAGACTCGAACGCCTACTCGTTGCCGACGTTCCTCGGCAACCACGACATGGGGCGCATCGGGAAGTTCCTCACCGACACCGGCGTGACCGGTTCCCGGCTGCTCGCGCGGGACGAGTTCGCGCACTCACTGATGTACGTCACGCGCGGTCAGCCGGTCGTCTACTACGGCGACGAGCAGGGCTTCACCGGTGACGGCGGGGACCAGGACGCGCGGGAGGACATGTTCGCCTCGCGCGTGGCGTCGTACAACGACAACGACCTGATCGGCACCGACGCGACCACGGCTGCACCCAACTTCGACACCAAGCACCCGCTGTACCGGCACATCGCTGCGCTCGCGGCGCTGCGGGACAAGCACCCGACGCTGGCCGACGGCGCACAGGTCACCCGGCACGCCGACACCGGGCCCGGCGTCTTCGCCTTCAGCCGGATCTCCCCGAGCAAGAAGGTCGAGTACGTCGTGGCGGCGAACAGCTCCGACACCGAGAAGACGGCGACCTTCCCGACGTACTCGAAGCGGATGACGTTCACCAAGCTGTGGCCGACTCCGCGGCACGGCAGGACGCTGCGGTCCGACAGCGACGGCCAGGTCACGCGTGCAGGTGCCGGCCAGGTCCGTGACGGTCTACCGGGCGTCCAGGGCGCTGCAGCCGGATCGGGTGTCGCCGACACCGTCGGTCGTGACACCGCAGCCCGGCATGGTCGTGGAGGAGCGCACCCCGGTCACCGTTGACGTGCCGCAGAACGACCTCCAGCAGGTCACCGTCCTCTGGCGGCCGGTGGGCACCGATGCCTGGCGGACCCTGGGAACCGACGACAACGCGCCGTACCGGGTCTACCAGGACGTCCGCGGCATGCCGAAGGGCTCACTGCTCGAGTACCGAGTGGTTGTCCGGGACCACGACGGCGACCTCGGCGTCGCGTCGTCCTGGGCCGTCGTGGGCAACGCCCCCGAGGTCACCTCCCCGGTCGGTGCGGTGCCGCAGCCCGGCGCCGTGTCCATACCGGGCCGGCACGGTTCGGAGCTCGGGTGCCCGGACAGCCCGAACGACGACCCGACCAACGCGGGCGACTGGGACCCGGGCTGCGAGGCTGTTCAGCTCGTCCGCGGCGCGGACGACGACATCTGGAGCCGCACCTTCACGGTGCCCGTGGGGGACTGGGCGTTCAAGGCCGCGATCAACAGGTCGTGGGACGAGAACTACGGCGCGAAGGCGGTGCGCGGTGGCCCCGACATCGGCTACCAGACGACCTCCGCGGGACCGGTGACGTTCTACTACGACCACCGGACGCACTGGGTGACCAACGACCTGCTCGACGACATCGTCGTCGCCACCGGCACGTTCCAGTCCGCGATGGGATGCCCGACCGACAACGCGGTCGACTGCATGCGCGGCTGGCTGCAGGACCCGGACGGCGACGGGGTCTACAGCCTCTGGACGACCGAGGTGCCGGCCGGCACGTACGACGTCCGGGCAGCAGTCGACGGCAGCCTGGTGGGGGTGAGCCAGTCCTTCACGGTGGCGCCAGGGGACGCCACCCGCTTCACCTTCGACCCCGCCAGCGGGTCGCTGACGGTAGCCACCGACCCGCCGCCGCCGGCGCCCTAGCCCGGGCGGCCGGGGCGTTGACACCCGCCCCGGCCCGGTGGTCGGATGCCCGGATCGGAAGATCCAGGTGAGGGTGGCCGCCATGCGAGTACGTCGTCCCGTCGTCGCCACGGTCGCCGTCCTGCTGACGCTCCCCCTCGCGGTCGCGTCCGGCGGGGCGACGGGGGCAGCTGCCGCCGGCTGCCATCCGTTCACCACGAGCCCGACCTACGCCGGCTCGGTCCCCACGGCGCGGTCGGTGCTGGGCTTCGACCTCGGCAACCGGGACGTCACCGTCGCCGAGTCGGACCGCTACCTGCGCGCGGTCGACGACGCCAGCGCCCGGGTGGCGACCGCGACCCTGGGGACGTCGAACCAGGGCCGGGCACTGCGCTACGCGCTGGTCGGCACACCGGCCCAGGTGTCCGCCGCACGGGCCGCCGCCACAGCGTTGCGCGACCCGGCTACCAGCGCCGCCCAAGCGGCGCAGGTCGCGGCGTCCGCCCCTGCCATCCTCTGGGTGGCCGGCAACGTGCACGGCGGCGAGGAGAGCGGCACCGACGCGTCGCTGAAGGTGCTCTACGAGCTCGCCGACCGCACCGACTGCGCGGCACGGACCATCACCGACAACGCGGTGGTGGCGATCCTGCCGACGCAGAACCCGGACGGCCGTGAGGCGGACACCCGGCGCAACGCCTACGGGTTCGACCTGAACCGAGACTGGTTCGCGCGCACCCAGGCCGAGACCGACGGCAAGCTCGACGCACTGCGCACGTACCCACCGGTGCTGTTCATCGACGCGCACGAGATGGGCTCCAAGACCTACTTCTTCCCGCCCAACGCCGACCCGATCTACCACGAGATCACCGACGAGTCGGTCGACTGGATCAACAACCTGTACGGCGCCTCCATGCAGGACGAGTTCGACCGGCAGGGCATCCCGTACTTCAACTACGACTTCTACGACATGTTCTACATGGGCTACGGCGACACCGTGCCGACGACGGGCTTCCTCGGCGCCGGCATGACGTTCGAGAAGGACAGCTACGCGCCGACGAAGCGGCGGGTGTACGAGCAGTACGTCGCCATCTGGACCTCGCTGTCTGCCGCCGGTGCGCACAAGGCCCAGGTGCTGGAGGGCTGGGCGACGGCCCATCGCACGGCGTACCAGCAGGGCGTCGCCGGAACCCTGGAGCCCAACGAGGTCGTCCAGCCGGACAACACGGTGCAGAGCGAGGTGCCCGACATCCGGGTCCGGCACTACTTCCTGCGGGCCGACGACCCCGCCAAGTCGCGCGAGGTGCAGGCGTTGGTGCGACGGCTGCAGCAGATGGATGTGAAGGTGCGAGTCCTGACTGCACCTCTGACGGTGCCCGACTACACGCCGTACGGACGGTCCGCCCGCTCGGAGACCCTGCCGGCCGGCACCTACTGGGTGCCGATGGCGCAGGCCCAGAAGCACTGGGTGCAGGCGATGCTCCACGAGGACACCTACACACCGTTCCCCTACTTCTACGACGTCACGGCGTGGAGCCAGCCGCTGCTGTTCAACGTCGCCGGTGGCCGGTCCGGGGTTGCCCTGTCGCCGGTGTCGGCCGCCGTGTCGCCGCTCGCAGCGCCGGCCGCCGAGCCGCTGCCCGTTGACCGGCCGTCAGTCGCGCTGTGGCAGATGGACGGCGGGACCACCGCCGTGGAGTCCAGTGGCTGGCTGCGCTGGCTGCTGGAGAAGAAGTGGGGACTCGCCTATCGCGAGCTGAGCACCAAGGCGATCAAGGCCGGCGGCCTGGGCGGCGTCGACGTGCTCGTCGTCCCCGACGGCTCGGCGTCCACCGGCGCCAAAGACCTCGGCGGGGCCGGGGGCCGAGTGGTGGCCGACTGGGTCGCTGCCGGCGGCCGGTACGTCGGGCTCAGCGGGGGAGCAGCGCTTGCCGGCCAGCTCGGGCTCACCACGGCCACGCTGTCCTCCCCGACGTCGGAGATCCCCGGCTCGCTGGTCCGCGCCCGGGTGGCCGCAGGGTCGGCGCTGGGGCAGGGCGTCGGCGCAGAGGTGTGGAGCTTCGTGGAGTACGACCCCGTCCTGCGCGCGTCCGACCCGGCCACGGTGGCCGTGTCGTACCCGATGGCGGAGCCGGACTTCTTCGTGTCCGGGTTCGCCGAGGGAGAAGACGAGCTCAAGGACACCGCCGCGGTGACCGACGAGGGCTACCGTGACGGCCGGGTGGTGCTCTTCGCCTCGGACCCCAACTTCCGCGCCTTCACCGACGGCACCCAGAAGGTGCTGCGCAACGCCCTGGTCGGCGCCGACCCCGCGCACCTGGCGAGCGGCAGCCCCGGCGCCCGGGCCGCGGCCACGGCGGCTGCCGCAGGCGTGCCGGACCTCGGCGGTGCCCTGCTGGTGACCGTCCGGCCGGGTCTGGCCGACCGCACCGGGAGCCTGCTCTCGGCGTACGGGCTGACGAGCACCCGCTCCAGCGCCCGTGGCGGCGTCCGGTTCCGGGTGGACGGGTTCGGCAGCGCCGACCAGAACCCGGTGTCGCGAGACCTGGCGAGGGCCCTGCGTGGCCTCGGCGGCGGGGTGGTGGCGGTCCGGCTCCCCTGAGCCGGAGCCGCCCGGGCTGCTTTTGACCCCTCGGCGGCCCGGCAGGTATCGTGCGAGGTCGCCTGCGCCTGTTCCCCCCGGGGCCAGTTCCCGGCGGCGGGGCGCACCCGCCCGACCCGATCACGACCGACCCGAGAAGGCATCACCGTGCGTACGTACAGCCCCAAGCCCGGCGACGTCCAGCGTCAGTGGCACGTCATCGACGCGACCGACGTCGTCCTCGGCCGGCTGGCCACCCAGGCTGCCACGCTGCTGCGCGGCAAGCACAAGCCGATCTACGCGCCGCACCTCGACACCGGTGACTTCGTGATCGTCATCAACGCCGACAAGGTCGCCCTGACCGGCAACAAGCGCGAGACCAAGATCGCCTACCGGCACTCCGGCTTCCCGGGCGGCCTGCGTGGCACCTCGTACGCCGACCTGCTCGAGAAGCACCCCGAGCGTGCGGTGGAGAAGGCCATCAAGGGGATGCTGCCGCACAACACCCTCGGCCGGGCGATGTTGTCGAAGCTCAAGGTGTACGCCGGCCCGGCGCACCCGCACCAGGCCCAGTCGCCCACCCCGTTCGAGATCACCCAGGTCGCGCAGTAAGCGCGTCGATCGACACGACGAGAGAGACCGAGAGACACCGTGGCTGAGACCACCGCACCGCCCATCGACGACACCGCCGACGACGCTCGTCGGCGACGACGTCGTCCCCGAGAGCTTCACCACGGAGTCGTCGGCCGAGTCGTTCACCACGGCCACGCCGCGCGAGATCGTCACGGCTCCCGCCGCGGCGACCGGCCGCCGCAAGCAGGCCATCGCCCGGGTCCGCATCGTGCCGGGCAGCGGCCAGTGGGTCGTCAACGGCAAGGCGCTCGACGTGTACTTCCCGAACAAGGTGCACCAGCAGCTCGTCAACGACCCGTTCGTGACCCTCGGCGCCGAGGACCGCTTCGACGTGATCGCCCGGATCCACGGCGGCGGCACCTCCGGCCAGGCCGGCGCCCTGCGTCTCGCCATCGCGCGCTGCCTGAACGAGATCGACACCGAGGGCAACCGCCCCGCGCTCAAGCGGGCCGGCTTCCTCACCCGTGACCCGCGGGCCAAGGAGCGCAAGAAGTACGGTCTGAAGAAGGCCCGCAAGGCTCCGCAGTACAGCAAGCGCTGACCTGCGTCCTCGTGGGACGTATCTTCGGCACCGACGGCGTACGCGGTCTGGCCAACAGGGACCTGACGGCCGAGCTGGCCCTCGACCTGTCCGTTGCCGCTGCCCACGTCCTCGGCGACGTCGGTGCGTTCGAGGGGCACCGGCCGACTGCCGTCGTGGGCCGTGACCCCCGGGCCTCCGGTGAGTTCCTCTCCGCGGCCGTGGTGGCCGGCCTCGCGAGCGCGGGGGTCGACGTGCTCGACGTCGGGGTGCTGCCGACTCCGGCCGTCGCCTTCCTCACCGCCGACCTCGGTGCCGACCTCGGCGCGGTCATCTCGGCCAGCCACAACCCGATGCCCGACAACGGCCTGAAGTTCCTGGCACGGGGCGGCCACAAGCTCGCCGACGAGCTCGAGAGCGCCATCGAGGGCCGCCTGCGTGAGCCATGGCAGCGACCTACCGGTGCCGCGGTGGGCCGGGTCCGGCAGGACACCACGGCCGTCGACCGGTACGTCGAGCACCTCGCTGTCGACCCTCCCGCACCGGCTGGACGGCCTCACGGTCGTCGTCGACGCCGCCCACGGCGCCGCCTACCGGGTCGGGCCGGAGGTGCTGCGCCGTGCGGGTGCGGAGGTGGTGGCGATCGGCGACCAGCCGGACGGGCTGAACATCAACGACGGCTTCGGGTCGACCCACCTCGACCGGCTCCGTGCCGCGGTGCGTGAGCACCGCGCCGACGCCGGAGTGGCCCTGGACGGCGACGCGGACCGTTGCCTGGCGGTGGACGCGGCGGGCGAGGTCGTCGACGGCGACCAGATCCTTGCCGTGCTCGCCCTGGCGATGCGTGAGGCCGGCCGACTGCCGCACGACACGGCCGTCGTGACCGTGATGACCAACCTCGGCTTCCGCCTCGCGATGGCCCGCGAGGGCGTCGTCGTCGCCGAGACGGCGGTGGGCGACCGCTACGTGCTCGAGGCCATGAAGGCCGGCGGCTTCGGCCTGGGCGGCGAGCAGTCCGGGCACGTGATCATGCTCGACCACGCCACCACGGGCGACGGCACCCTCACCGCCCTGCACCTGATGGCCCGGGTCGCCGCCACCGGCAAGCCGCTGGCCGAGCTGGCCGCGGTGATGGACCGGCTTCCTCAGGTGCTCGTCAACGTCACCGACGTCGACCGTGCCGGGGTCAGTGGTTGCGAGCCGCTGCAGGAGGCCGTTCGCGACGCCGAGACCGAGCTCGGGACCACCGGCCGGGTGCTGCTGCGCCCCAGCGGTACCGAGCCGGTCGTGCGGGTGATGGTCGAGGCTGCCGACGAGTCGCAGGCGCACGCGGTTGCTGCCCGGCTGGTCGAGGTCGTGAAGGCCGAGCTCACCCTGAGGTGAGCGTCCGAGCAGGTCTCCTGCTCAGGCAGCCGGCTACCTGCACGTAGGCTCGGATCGTGCGCCGGCTGATGCGGTCCGAGGTCGGTCTCATGGTGGCGTTCACCGCAGCGGTGCTCGTCGCCTACGTGGGCCTGGCCATGTTCATCTCCGCCGAGAACCGGTTCGCCGGCGCTCTGGTGCTCATCCTCGGGTTGTGGTGGATCGTGGCCGCGGCGGTCGTTCACGACCGTCTTCATCGGGAACGGGGCGAGGACAGTCACGCCGTGTGGGGCAGGAGAGACCGCAGGAAGCCGCCCTGGTGGCCCACCAGGTAGCGGAGCTAGAGCTTGCGCAGCCGCACCCGGCGTACGGCGTGGTCCGGCCCCTTCTCCAGCACCAGGGTCGCCCGGCCACGCGTCGGGCGGATGTTCTGCACCAGGTTCGGCTCGTTGACCTCGGCCCAGATGGCCAGCGCGGTCTCGGTGGCGGCGTCGTCGGACAGCGAGGCGTAGCGGCGGAAGTACGACGCCGGGTCGGCGAAGGCGGTGCGCCTCAGCCGCAGGAACCGCTCGACGTACCACCGGCGCGCGTCTTCGGTCGCCGCGTCGACGTACACCGAGAAGTCGAAGTAGTCCGAGACGCTCATCCGTGACTGCCCGTCCGCCCGGGGACGAGGCGGCTGCAGCACGTTGAGACCCTCGACGACCAGGATGTCGGGGCTGGACACGGTGACCGACTCGCCCGGGACCACGTCGTACTCGAGGTGCGAGTACACCGGGGCGTCGACCTCGGGCTTGCCCGCCTTGATCTCGGCGAGGAACCGGAGCAGGCCGCGCTGGTCGTAGGACTCGGGGAAGCCCTTGCGGGCGAGCAGCCCGCGGCGGTCGAGCTCGGCGTTGGGCAGCAGGAAGCCGTCGGTGGTCACCAGCTCGACCCGCGGGTGGTGCGGCCAGCGGGCCAGCAGCTCGCGCAGCACCCGCGAGGTGGTGCTCTTGCCCACCGCGACGCTGCCCGCGACGCCGACCACGAACGGCACCCGCGCCGACTCCTCCCCGAGAAAGGTCGACGTCGCCCGATGCCGCTCGTGGGCTGCAGTCACCTGCAGGCTGAGCAGCCGAGATAGCGGGAGGTAGACCTCCTCCACCTCGACCAGACCGATCGGCTCGCCCAGCCCCCGCAGGCGGGCCACGTCGTGGTCGTCGAGAGTCAGCGGGGTGGTCGCCCGCAGCGCACTCCAGCGGTCGCGGTCGATCACGACGTACGGCGACGGGGTGACCGGGGCCGGACCGGTCGGTGGCTGCTGCACGGCGGATACCCTGTCACCCATGTGCGGCATCGTGGGCTACGTCGGTGGGCAGTCGGCTCTCGGGGTCGTGATCGAGGGTCTGCGTCGGCTCGAGTACCGCGGCTACGACTCGGCCGGGGTCGCGCTGATCAGCGACGGCAAGCTGGTCATCGAGAAGCGTGCGGGCAAGCTGGCCAACCTCGAGGCGGCGCTCGCGGAGAACCCGCTCGGCGTGGCGACCACCGGCATGGGTCACACCCGGTGGGCCACCCACGGCGCGCCCAACGACCGCAACGCCCACCCGCACGCGGACTGCACCGGGTCGGTGGCGGTCATCCACAACGGCATCATCGAGAACTTCGCCCACCTGCGCGCCGAGCTCGAGGCGCGCGGCCATCAGCTCACCAGCGACACCGACACCGAAGCGGTCGCGCATCTCCTGGAGGAGGAGTGCCGCGACGGTGACGGGCGGCGAGGTCGACCTGGCCGCGGCGATGCGGGCCGTCTGTAGCCGGCTCGAGGGTGCCTTCACCCTCGTGGCGACCCACGTCGACGCCCCGGACCTGGTGGTCGGGGCCCGCCGCAACTCGCCGCTGGTCGTCGGGCGCGGTGACGGTGAGAACTTCCTCGCCTCCGACGTCGCCGCATTCATCGCCCACACCCGCGAGGCGGTCGAGCTGGGTCAGGACCAGGTCGTCGAGCTACGCCGGGACAGCGTCACTGTCACCGACTTCGACGGAAACCCGGGCACGGTGCACGAGTACCACGTCGACTGGGACCTCTCGGCTGCCGAGAAGGGTGGCTACGACTTCTTCATGCTCAAGGAGATCGACGAGCAGCCGCAGGCCGTGGCCGACACCATGCTCGGTCGGCTCGACGACGACAACCGGCTCGTCCTGGACGAGATGCGGCTCTCCGACGACGACCTGCGCGAGATCGACAAGATCATCGTCATCGCGTGCGGCACCTCCTTCCACGCCGGGCTGATCGCCAAGTACGCGATCGAGCACTGGACCCGGATCCCGTGCGAGGTCGAGCTGGCCTCGGAGTTCCGCTACCGCGACCCGGTGCTGACCCGCTCGACCCTGATCATCGCGATCTCGCAGTCCGGCGAGACGATGGACACCCTGATGGCGCTGCGCCATGCCCGCGAGCAGAAGGCCAGGGTGCTCTCGATCTGCAACACCAACGGCTCCACGATGCCGCGCGAGTCCGACGCCGTGCTCTACACCCACGCCGGGCCGGAGGTCGCGGTCGCGTCCACCAAGGGCTACCTCACCCAGATCGTCGCCTGCTACCTCGTCGGGCTCTACCTCGCCCAGGTCCGCGGCACGAAGTACGGCGACGAGATCGCGAAGGTCGTCGCCGACCTTCGCGCGATGCCGGCCAAGATGGCCACCGTCCTGGCGAACCTCGAGCCGGTCCGCGAGCTCGCCCGCGAGCTGGCGGGCGCGACCTCGGTGCTGTTCCTCGGCCGGCACGTGGGCTACCCGACGGCGCTGGAGGGTGCGCTCAAGCTCAAGGAGCTGGCCTACATGCACGCCGAGGGCTTCGCGGCCGGCGAGCTCAAGCACGGCCCGATCGCGCTCATCGAGGACGGCGTCCCGGTGATCACCGCGGTGCCGTCGCCGCGCGGCCGGAGCATCCTGCACGACAAGATCGTCTCCAACCTGCAAGAGGTACGGGCCCGCGGCGCGCGCACCATCGTGATCGCGGAGGAGGGCGACACCGACGTGGAGCCGCACGCGGACGTCATCTTCCGGATCCCTGAGTCGGCGACCCTGCTGCAGCCGCTGCTCTCGACGATCCCGCTGCAGGTGTTCGCCTGCGAGATGGCCAAGGTCCGCGGCCACGACGTCGACCAACCGCGCAACCTGGCGAAGTCGGTCACTGTCGAGTAGCGGTCCCGGTCACTCGCGCGTGTGTCCGGTGCTCGTCAGCGGCGGTTCCCGCGGCTTGCTCGCGGGGCTAGCGTGACGCGCATCCGCACACCCGGGGACAGGGAGCCACCATCCGCATGACTGAACTCGATCGTCGAAGCTTCCTCAAGACCGGCGCTGCCGTGGCTGCGAGCGCCGCCGTGGTCGGCGGGCCGTTCCAGGGCCGGTCGCCGGTCCGGCGCGGGCCGATGACGTCGGCGTCGCCCCTGGCGTTCCGTCCGGACCTCGCGACACTGACCGTCCGGCTGTCACCTGCCGTCCGGCTTCCAGTACCGGTCGTTCCACGACACGGAGTACGGCGCGACCCTGTGCCGACGGGCCAGGGTCCCCGGCCGGCACGACGGCATGGGCGTCTTCCGGCGACCGGGGCATCGCGTGACGCTCGTCCGCAACCACGAGGTGGCCGGATCCGGACCGGCGTTCGTGACGACGCCGACCACGTACGACAGCCATGTGCGCGCGAACAGGCCACGACCGACGACGGTGACGTTGACGGCTGGGGGTCGGTGACGCGCATCCCGCTCTCGTCCGACGGCGCGAGGCCGGGGCTCGTGATCTCCCTGGCTGAGCAGACCTTTGAACCGGCCCGCGACGTCGGCCCCTTCCTGGTCACGAGAAGCCTCCCTTCCCGGGCGGCCGGCGTACAGCTCGAGGCTGGGTGGGGAGGTCGTCCGATGACCGGCGAGCCGATCACCCAGGCCGGTCGGTTCGCGCACGAGGCAGGCGCTACGACCCGCGCAACCACGACCTGTACCTCACCGAAGACAACTTCGGGTTCCCGTCGGGCTTCTACCGGTACCGGCCCAGGAAGAACCCGGAGGTACGCGGACGTCTGGACAAGAAGGGCCAGCTGCAGATGCTGGCCGTGAAGCATCGCCCGAACGCAAACCTGGCGGCGGCACAACCGGTCGGGGCGACGTACGAAGTCGAGTGGATCGACATCGATGAGCCCGATTTCGATGCCGGGACGCCCGTCAACGGCGTGGCCAACATGACCAACGACCAAGCCCTCACTACGTGGGCAGGCAGGGCTTCAGCCACAAGAAGGGCGCCGCCTACTTCTCCAGGCTCGAAGGTGCGGTGCACGACCACGGCATCATCTTCTTCACCGCGACGCAGGGCGGCGGGCCTGCTGAGACGGTCTTCGACGCCAGCGTTCCGGGGGGCTTCGGCAACGGCACGGGCCAGGTCTGGGCCTACCACGTGCAGGCGAAGCGGCTGAAGCTCGTGTACGAGTCGCCGGCGCGAACGTTCTGGACTTCCCGGACAACGTCACCACCAGCCGGCGCGGACGCTCGTCCTTCTGCGAGGACAACATCAACGACAACTACATCCGCGGCCTGACCCAGGGGGGATCACATCGGGGACATCGCGCTGGACCAGGCTCCGGAAAGACGGGCAACGCGGACACCGGCGTCTTCGCCACATCGTCCGGACGACGCCGAGTTCGACCGGGCCGCCTTCAGTCGCCGGACGGGCACACCCTGTTCGTCAACATCCAGGCGAGCCAGGGCATGACCTTCGCGATCTGGGGACCCTGGGGCTCGGATCGGCGTCTGAGCTCGCCGGCGGGCCGCCGAGCGGCGTGCCGGGGCTGACCCGGCACGCCGCCCGTGCCACATTGGGGCGGTGATCATCGGTGTCGGGATCGACGTGGTCGACGTGGAGCGCTTCACGTTGTCGCTGACCCGGACCCCGCGGCTGGCGGAGCGGCTGTTCACCGACGACGAGCAGCGGTTGCCACCGGCGTCGCTGGCCGCGCGCTTCGCGGCCAAGGAGGCGCTCGCCAAGGCGCTGGGCGCGCCGGTCGGCCTGCTGTGGCGCGACGCCGAGGTCCATCGCGGCCTCGATGGCCGGCCGCACCTCACCCTGCACGGCACGGTGGCGGCCCGGGCCGACCTGCTGGGAGTGCGCGCGACCCACCTGTCGCTGAGCCACGACGCCGGCATCGCCTCGGCCGTCGTGATCGCGGAGGGCTGAGCGGTGCGCGCCGCCTACGACGCGGCGACCGTGCGCGCCGCCGAGGAGGCGCTGCTTGCCGGGTTGCCGGCGGGAGCACTCATGGCCCGTGCGTCGGCCGGGCTGGCGCGGGTCTGTGCCGGGCTGCTGGACGGCGTGTACGGCGCCCGCGTGCTGCTGCTGGTCGGCGCCGGCGACAACGGTGGTGACGCACTGCATGCCGGGGCTTTGCTCGCCCGTCGTGGTGCGCGGGTGGAGGCGCTGCTGCTCGCCGACAAGGTGCACGACGCCGGGCTGGCCGCGCTGCGTAGAGCCGGCGGCAGGGTCGTCGACCAGGTCGGGGCGCCCGACCTCGTGGTCGACGGCGTGGTCGGCCTCGGTGGCCGCGGCGGCCTGCGGGCTCGGGCCGCCGAGGTGGTCGAGCAGCTGCCCGCGGACGCCCTGGTCGTCGCCGTCGACCTGCCGAGTGGTGTCGACCCGTCCACCGGCGAGGTGGCAGGTGCGGCCGTCCGCGCCGACGTCACGGTGACCTTCGGGGGGCTCAAGACCGGCCTGCTGATCGACCCGGGCGCCGAGCACGCCGGTGTCGTCGAGCTGGTGGACATCGGGCTCGACCTGCCGGCGGGCGATGTCGAGGTGCTGCAGGCCGACGACGTCGCCGCACTGCTGCCCCGGCCGGACCGGGAGTCGGACAAGTACCGACGAGGCGTGGTCGGCGTGGCAGCCGGCTCCGCGCAGTACACCGGTGCCGCCGTCCTGTGCACCGGTGGTGCGCTGCGCGGCGGGGCCGGGATGGTGCGGTTCGTCGGCGCCGACGAACCGGCCGACCTGGTGCGGTCCCGGTGGCCCGAGGTGGTCGTCGGGGAGGGGCGGGTGCAGGCCTGGACGGTCGGCTCCGGCGGCGGCGCCGACGCGGCCGCGCGGCTCGAGCGGGCCCTCGCCGACGAGGTACCGACCGTCGTCGACGCCGACGCGCTGACCGCTTTCGAGGGCCACCGCGGAAACGCGGTGCCGTTCCTGCTCACCCCGCACGCCGGTGAGCTGGCCCGGCTGGTCGGCGCCGACCGTGCCGACGTCGAGACCCGGCGGCTGCACCATGCCCGCGCGGCCGCCCGGGACCTCGGCGCGGTGGTGCTGCTCAAGGGCTCGACCACGGTGGTGGCCGGCCCGGACGGGCGGGTCCGGGTGAACCCCACCGGTACCCCGGCACTGGCGACCGCCGGCTCCGGGGACGTGCTCGCGGGGCTGTGCGGAGCGTTGCTCGCCGGCGGCCTGGACCCGTTCGACGCCGGCTCGGTGGGTGCCTGGCTGCACGGGCTGGCCGGCCGGCTCGCCGCCGACGGGCGGGCGTCGATCATCGCGGGCGACCTGCTCGATGCGCTGCCGCGCGCGGTTGCGAGACTGGTCGAATGAGTCGCCAGCAGGCCGTCGCCCGGATCGCCCGGATCGACCTGGGTGCGATCCGCGCCAACGTGGAGGCGCTCAAGGCGCGCACCTCTGCCGAGCTGATGGCGGTGGTCAAGGCCGACGGTTACGGCCACGGCCTGCTGCCCTCGGCCCGGGCCGCCGTCGAGGGCGGCGCGACCTGGCTCGGGACGGCGCTGCTGGACGAGGCACTGGCCCTGCGGGCGGCCGGCATCACCGAGCCGCGGGTCCTGGCCTGGCTGCTCGGCCCGGGGGAGGCCTGCGTCGACGCGCTGCGCGCGGACATCGACCTGTCGGTGAACGCCGGATGGGCGCTCGACGAGGTGCTGACCGCGGCCCGGGAGACAGGCGTGACGGCCCGGGTGCACCTGAAGGTGGACAGCGGACTCGGCCGGGCAGGAGCCGCCCTGGCGGACTGGCCGGACCTGGTCGAGGCGGCTCGCAAGGCCGAGGCCGAGGGTGCCGTCCGGGTGGTCGGCCTGTGGTCGCACCTCGCCTACGCCGACGCACCTGGCCACCCGACGATCGCCGGGCAGACCGAGGTCTTCCGCGACGCGGTGGCGCGGGCGGAGGCAGCCGGTCTCGACCCCGAGGTCCGCCACCTGGCCAACTCGGCCGCGACCCTCACCGCGCCAGAGCAGCACTTCGACCTGGTGCGGCCCGGCATCGCGGTCTACGGGCTGTCACCGGTGCCCGACGTCGCCGGTCCCGCGGCGTACGGCTTGCGGCCGGCCATGCAGCTCGCCGCTCGGCTGGTGCACGTGAAGCGGGTGCCGGCCGGTGCCGGGGTCAGCTACGGGCACACCTACACCACCGACCGGGAGACCACCCTCGGCCTGGTGCCGCTCGGCTACGCCGACGGCGTGCCGCGGGCCGGCGGGAACGTCGGGCCGGTGCTGGCTGCCGGCCGGCGTCGCACGGTGGCCGGCCGGGTCTGCATGGACCAGCTGGTGCTCGACCTGGGCGACGACGACGCGGCGGTCGGCGACGAGGTGGTGCTGTTCGGTGCCGGTGACGACGGCGGCCCGACCGCGCAGGACTGGGCCGAGGCCACCGGCACGATCTCCTACGAGATCGTCACGCGAATCGGTCCGCGGGTGCCGCGGGTCTACCTCGACGGCGGCCGCGAGGTGACTCCGTGAGCGGCCTGCCGACCTGGGGCCGGCGCGCTGCGGTGGTCGCGGGCGCCGCGGGCGTCGTCGTGGCCGGCGCGGCGGTGGGTCTGGCGGCCGAGCGGTACGCCGTGGGCCGCTCGTTCCGTGGCGAGGACCCCGAGGCCGACGAGCCGTTCGGCGAGATCCGCGGCACCGTCGTCCCGGTCACTGCCACCGACGGCGTCCCGCTGCACGTCGAGGTCGAGGGCCCGAAGCCGTCGGCGCGCAAGGTGCCGCCGGTGTCCGTGGTCTTCTGCCACGGCCTGGCGCTGAACCAGGACGGCTGGCACTACCAGCGGCGTGACCTGGCCGACCTCGCCGACGATGGCGCGCGGCTGGTGTTCTGGGACCAGCGCGGCCACGGCAGGTCGGGCCGCGGCACCGTCGAGCACGCCACCATCGAGCAGCTCGGCCGCGACCTGCGCGCTGTTCTCACCGCCACCGTCCCGAAGGGGCCGGTGGTGCTCGTCGGCCACTCGATGGGCGGCATGACGATCATGGCGCTGGCCGACCAGGAGCCCGAGCTGTTCGGCGACCGGGTGATCGCTGTCGCGCTGATCTCGACCTCGCCGGGACGGCTCGCGGAGGTCTCGTTCGGTGCGCCGGCCGCCGCCGTCCGGGTGCTCCGCCGGGCCGCCCCGAAGGCCCTGACGGCGCTCAACCGGCGTCCGGCGCTGGTCCGCCGCGGCCGCTCGCTGGGCGCCGACATCGAGTTCGTCCTGACCAAGCGCTACTCGTTCGCGACCGACGTGCCGCCGTCACTGGTGCAGTTCGTCTCCCGGATGCACGACGCGATGCCGCTGGACGTGCTGGGCGAGCTGTTCCCGGCCTTCGACGCGCACGACAAGCTCGACGCGCTGGACGTCCTGAACGGTGTCGAGACGTTGATCCTCGGCGGTCGAGCGCGACCTGATGACCCCCGCCGACCACAGCAGGGCGATGGTCGAGCAGGTGCCCGGCGCCGAGCTGGTGATCCTGCCGGAGGCCGGTCACCTGGTGATGCTGGAGCACCACGACATCGTCACCGACCACCTGCGCGAGCTCATCGAGCGGGCTCTGCGCCACCGGCGCGTCTCCTCGGCGTGACGACCGACCCGGCGTTGGCCGCGGCCGCCGCCACCAGCTGGGAGGACCTCGTCGCCCGGGTGCAGGGCTGCGTGGCCTGCGAGGAGCTCGCCGTGAGCCGGACCCGCGTGGTGCCCGGGCAGCGACCGCCGGGGGCCGATGTGCTGCTCGTCGGCGAGGCGCCGGGTGCGCAGGAGGACGAGACCGGGGTTCCGTTCGTCGGCCGGTCGGGACAGCTGCTCGACGGCCTGCTCGCGGACGCCGGGCTGCGGCGGGAGCAGGTGGCGGTCGCCAACGTGCTCAAGTGCCGGCCGCCGAGCAACCGCAAGCCGCGCCGCGCCGAGGTGGCCCGCTGCCGGCCCTGGCTGGAGCGGCAGCTGGACCTGGTCGACCCGGTCGTCGTGGTGGCCCTCGGTGGCACCGCCGCGGAGTGGTTCTTCGGCCCGGGTGCCGGGATCGCGGTGCTCCGCGAGCAGGGCCGGGTCGCACCGCTGTCGCACCACGGTCGCCGGCTGCTGGTGACATACCACCCCTCGGCCGCGATCCGGTTCGGCCCGCGGGGGGCCCCGGTGGCGGCGCTGCGCGAGGACCTGGTCGAGGTCGCGCGGCTCGTCCGTGACGGCACCGACATGAGTGGCACCGTCAGATGAGTGGCACCGTCAGATGAGTGGCACCGCCAGATGAGTGGCAGCGTCGACCTCGTCCTGCCGACCGCGGCGGACACGGCAGCGCTGGGTCGCCGGCTGGCCGGGCTGCTGCGGGCCGGGGACTTGGTCGTGCTCAGCGGCGACCTCGGCGCCGGCAAGACGACCCTCACCCGGGGACTGGGCCAGGCCCTCGGGGTGCGCGGCGACGTGACGTCGCCGACATTCGTGATCGCCCGGGTGCATCCCGCTCTCGGCGACGGTCCGCCCCTCGTGCACGTCGACGCCTACCGGCTGGGGTCGTTGGCCGAGGTAGACGACCTCGACCTGGACGCCACCCTCGACGATTCGGTGACCGTCGTCGAGTGGGGAGCCGGAAAGGTCGAGGGGCTCTCCGACGACCGGCTCGAGGTCGTGCTGCACCGCGGCAGCGATCCCGCGGACGAGACTCGGACCGCGACACTGCGCCCGGTCGGTCGCCGCTGGTCGGCCGTCGAGCTGCCCGGAGACTGACCTCGGCCACCCGGTACAGCGTGGTCACCCTGGTGCGTGCGGTGGTGGTCGGTTGTGACCGGGTGGGTGAGGTTCGGGGCCGATGCTGCGGCCGGTGGCGGGATGTCGGGCGAGATAGCGGCCGTCGGGTAGTCGCTGCAGCTGCCAGCGGCCTTCGTGCAGGAACACGTGGTGGGCTTCGCAGGGCAGGGCGCCGTTGGCGACGGTGGTGGGGCCGCCGGCTTGGACGGGGGTGAGGTGGTGGGCGTCGGACCAGGCGATCGGCCGGTCGCACCAGGGCCAGCCGCAGCAGTCGCCGTCGCGCGCGATGATCGCGCGGCGTTGGGCTGGGGTGAAGAACCGTCGGCTGGTGCCGGCCTCGGTGACCTCGCCGTCCGGGCCGATGGAGACGAAGGTGGCGGTGGCGTCGCAGCCGACCCGGGCGGCGGTGGCTGCCGGTGATCCGGCCGATCCAGGACAGGGTGCCGCCCGGCCCGGCTCCGCCGGGCTCTGTGTGAGCGTCCTGCTGCCCTTGCTGTCCGTACTTTCGCGGCCACCGGCGGCGCGGAGCGTGTCCTGGTCGACGGTGACGATCAGGTGCGGGTGCCCGCCGCCACGGCGCGGGGCATCGGGGTCGGCGAGATAGCGGCGGGCGATCTCGGCCAGCCCGTCCAGCCGGCGCCGGGCCGCGGTGCGGGTGTCGCCGCGGACCTAGGGTGCCGCGGTGTCCACCGCGGTGGCGATCAGGGCTCCGGTGACCTCGTCGGCCAGACCGCTGATCGCCATCGACCCGTCCAGGGTCGGCGAGAAGGTGACCCCGGCCCGTTCGTAGCGGCGGACCGCGGCGGCGTCGGCGTCGTCGGGGTCCAGCGCGTGGCGAAAGGCGCGCATCAGGTTCGCCACCGCGCGCACGTCGGCCTCGGTGGCGGCGGCGACCGCTTCCGGCTCGATCAGCGCGACCGCGCCGGCCGGGGCGTCGACCACCGCGCCGGCGATCACCTGGGCGTGCCGGCCGGAGATCGCGCCGTCGGCCAGGGCCGCCCGGGTGTTCGGCAGCAGCCCGGTTCGCAGCGCCCGGGCGGTCCGCACGACCCCGGACGCTTCCGCGGGCGTGGCGCGGGTCAGCATCCGCAACCAGGCCGCCGCCGTCAGCGCACCGTCGTGGCGGTGGCTGCCGCGGGCGTCGACCTCCCCGACCGCCTCCAGCTGGACCGACTCCAGCCGGGCCAGGTCCCGGCGCACCGCGGCCACCAGGTCGCTGAGCTGCTGGTGGGTCAGGTCCCGCACCGCGCCCGGCGGACACCGACCCGACCAGGGCACCGACCGCGTCGTCGACGGCCGCAGCGGCGGCCACCGGACCCACCATGGTCGAATGCATGTTCGAAACCTATCGCCCACCCTGGACACAACCCCTGCCCTGAAAACCCTTTGTGGACAACAGATCCGCCGTCCACAGACCTTCCTGCGTCGCAGCAACGAGAGTTCCCCGGTGGCAACGTCCGGCGGTCGGCTCCGACGTGCGTGCAACGACGGGTGGGCCAGCGCCAACGGCTCTGGCTCGATCGGCGCAGGCCGGGCCGCAAGAATCGTCAAGATGTGTTCAAGCGTGCACGCTGGGTGACGGGCGGCCTAGCCTCAGCGAGTGTCGTCCATGCCAGCGCACTGGGCCGGCTGCGTCGAGTTCGTGTTCGGAACCGACCTGTCGGGCCAGGTCAGGCACCGACTCCCCGCCGAGCACGCCGTGCACGCCGTCCCAGCACGCGGGCTCTTCGCCCGCTGTGGCGTCGACGTGCGCAGCCTGCAGCAGCTGGAGAAGCCCTGGCTCGAGTGGTTGAACCACTACCGCTGCCCGATCTGCCATGCGCGGGCCGAGGTGAGCTAGGTCGCGTTCCGGGCGGGCAATCCTGGGGTTCAAGAGTGGTCGGTAGCGGCACCTACCGCGTGCGGTCGACAAGGTCTCGCCGAAGGGTCATCCTCTGACCGTCTGACACAACTGTGTCTCGTGGGACGGGCGTTCCGTCGACCTCGCCCCACGAGTCACCAGGGCAACGCTTGTGTCGGGGAGTCAGCGGGCACCGGCCAAACCGGTCGGCGCCTCTGGAGCACCAGAGTGCCGGGTACCGGACGCTTAGGCACTCGTCCCACCAGCCACCGTATGGAATGCCCTGTCCGAGTTCCGGCAGCTCTCCTGGCTCAAAGCTGCCCGCTGGTACCTGTGCCCTACCCCATCAGCGGATTGCGGTCCCGACGCGGACGAAGACCGCGAGTCGGTCGTCGCGCACGATGTCGGCGACGACCGTCTCCATCGTGGGTACGTCGGTCAGCGGCATCCCGACGACCTAGGCTCGCGCACGTGCTGCTGGCCCTGGACACCGCGACGCCTGCCGTCACCGTCGCACTGGCCGACGGTGACCGGCTGCTGGCCGAGCGCAGCACCGTTGACGCGCGACGGCACGGCGAGCTGCTGGCCCCCGCCATCGCGGCCGTGCTAGCCGAGGCGGGGGTCGACCGCACCGCGCTGACCGGCGTGGCGGTGGGGGTCGGTCCGGGACCGTTCACCGGGCTGCGGGTGGGTCTGGTCACCGCGCGAACCCTGGGTGCGGTGCTCGGCATCCCGGTGGTCGGCGTCTGCACCCTCGACGTGCTGGCGCTGGGCAGCGGTCTCGACGGCGAGTTCCGCGTCGTCACCGACGCCCGGCGGCGCGAAGTGCACTGGGCCGCGTATCGCGGCGACTCCGGCAGCCCGGTGCGGGTCGACGGGCCGCACGTCGCGGCGCCCGCCGACTCGGCGTACGACGGGCCGGCCGTCGGCGCCGGTGCCGAGCTGTACGCCGACGCCTTCCCCGGCCACCGCGGCCCGCTGCACCCGCGGGCCGCCGACCTCGCGGCCTGGGTCGCGCGCGGCCTGCCCACGGTCGAGCCCGAGCCGCTCTACCTGCGCCGGCCGGACGCCGCCGAGCCCGGCGCCCGCAAGTCGGTGCTGAGCCGGCCGAGGCCGTGAGCGACGAGGTCGTCCTGCGCCCGATGCGGTGGTGGGACGTCGAGGCGGCGCACGCGCTGGAGGCGGCGCTGTTCCCGGACCCCTGGTCGGTCGAGACCTTCTGGTCCGAGCTGGCGCACGTGCCCGAGACCCGGCACTACCTGGTCGCCGAGCAGGACGGCGGAGCTGGTCGGCTACGCCGGCCTCGTCGTGGTCGGCCGGCAGGCCGACGTGCAGACCCTGGCGGTCGCGCCGGCCGGCCAGGGCCGTGGCCTGGGCCGGCGGCTGCTGGACGCCCTCGTGGCCGAGGCCCGGCTCCGGGACGCCGGGGAGGTGCTGCTCGAGGTCCGCGCCGAGAACGCGGCCGCGCTGGCGCTCTACACCGGCGCCGGGTTCGAGCGCATCGGCGTGCGCCGCGGCTACTACCGGCCGGGTGGCACCGACGCCCTGGTGCTCCGGTTGCGGATCACTAGGCTCTGACGCCGTGACGTCACAGATCGCCCTTGCCACGGCTGCCGAGTTCCCCGACCTCGACGACGACGGCCCGGTGCTGCTCGCAGCCCTTGCCGAGGAGGGCATCGCGGCCGAGCCCGCGGTCTGGACCGACCCGCGGGTGGACTGGTCGGCGTACGACCTGGTCGTGGTGCGGTCCACCTGGGACTACCAGGACCGCCACGCCGAGTTCCTCGACTGGGCCCGCCGGGTGGCTGCTGTCACGACGCTGGCCAACTCCGCCGACGTCCTGGCGTGGAACACCGACAAGACCTACCTGCGGACCCTGGCGCAGGCCGGGCTGCCCGTCGTACCGACCGACTGGCTCGAGCCGGGCGACGCCTTCGTGGTGCCGGAGGTCGGGGAGTACGTCGTGAAGCCGGCCGTGTCGGCCGGATCGCGGGACACCAACCGCTACCGGTCCGGTGACCACGACGAGCTGGCCGCCGCGCACGTCAGGTCCCTGCTCGCCGCCGGGCGCACCGTGATGGTGCAGCCCTACCTCGTCGCAGGTCGACACCTACGGCGAGACGGCCATGTTCTTCTTCGGCGGCGGCTTCAGCCATGCCGTGCGCAAGGGGCCGCTGCTCACGCCCGCGATGGAGCTGGTCAGCGACGCCTACAAGCCGGAGACGATCGAGGCGCGCGAGCCGACCGAGGCCGAGCGCGACGCCGCCGAGCGGGTGCTGGACGCCCTCGCCCAGGTGGCACCCGCCTCCCGCGACCAGCTGGTCTACGCCCGGGTCGACCTGGTGCCGGGGCCGGCCGACCACCCGGTGCTGCTCGAGCTGGAGCTCGCCGAGCCCTCGATGTTCCTCATCGAGGACGGAACCGGCGGCACGGCGTCGGCTCAGCGGTTCGCCACGGCCATCGGGAAGGCGCTGGGTGGCTGACCAGCCGCTGGTGCTCGGGATCGAGACGTCCTGCGACGAGACCGGCGTCGGGATCGTCCGCGGCCACACCCTGCTGGCTGACGCGGTCGCGTCCAGCGTCGAGGAGCACGCCCGGTTCGGCGGGGTCGTGCCCGAGGTCGCCAGCCGGGCGCACCTCGAGGCGATGGTCCCGACCATCGAGCGGGCCGCCACCGAGGCCGGCGTACGGCTGTCGGACGTCGACGCTGTCGCGGTCACCAGCGGCCCGGGACTGACCGGGGCGCTGCTCGTCGGTGTCGCCGCCGCGAAGGCCCTCGCGGTCGGGCTCGGCAAGCCGCTGTACGGCGTCAACCACCTGGCTGCCCACGTGGCCGTCGACCAGCTCGAGCACGGCGCGCTGCCGGCACCGTGCATCGCGCTGCTGGTGTCCGGTGGCCACTCCTCGCTGCTGCTGGTGCGCGACGTGACCGGTGATGTCGAGCGGCTCGGAGCCACCGTCGACGATGCCGCCGGCGAGGCGTTCGACAAGGTGGCCAGGGTGCTCGGGCTGCCGTTCCCGGGCGGTCCGCACGTCGACCGGGAGGCGAAGGGCGGCGACCGCGCGTACGTCGACTTCCCCCGCGGCCTTACCGGGCCGCGCGACCTGCGCGAGCACCGCTACGACTTCTCGTTCTCCGGCCTCAAGACCGCGGTGGCCCGCTGGGTGGAGACCCGGGAGCGCGACGGCGAGCCGGTGCCGGTGGCCGACGTGGCCGCGGCGTTCCAGGAGGCCGTGGTCGACGTGCTGACCCGTAAGGCGGTGCTGGCCTGCACCGAGCAGGGCGTCGACCACCTGCTGATCGGTGGCGGCGTGGCGGCCAACTCCCGACTGCGGGCCCTCGCCCAGGAGCGTTGCGACGCGGCCGGCCTCGCACTCCGGGTGCCGCGGCCCGGGTTGTGCACCGACAACGGTGCGATGGTCGCGGCGCTCGGCTCGGAGCTGGTGGCCCGCGGGGTCGAGCCCTCCCGCCTGGACCTCGCGGCCGACTCGTCGATGCCGGTGACCGACGTCGTGTCCCCGTAGCCGGCGTGCTCGGCTGGCTGCTGCTCGCCGCCGCGGCCGTGCTGCTGCTCGGGGGCGCGGAGCTGTTCGTGGAGAACGCCGCCGGTGCGGCGCGCCGGCTCGGCGTGACCGTGATCGCGGTCGGCATCCTGCTCGCCGGCGCCGAGCCCGAGGAGCTGCTCACCGCGGTGATCGCGGCCCTGCGCGACCGGCCCGGACTGGCGGTCGGCGACGCGCTCGGCGCCAACGTCACGATGCTCACCGCCTGCCTCGGCCTCGCGGCGCTGGTCCGGCCCCTCGCGGTGGGGCGCCGGGTGCGGCAGTACGCCGGGATGGCCGCGGTCGCGGCGGCACTGGCCCTGCTCGCCCTGCTGGACGGCCGGGTCGGCCGGGTCGAGGGCGGCCTGCTGCTCTCGGCGTACGTGCTGCTGGTTGCCCTGGTCTGGTGGAGGGAGCGCGAGCCCCCGGCGCTCGGCGAGCTCGCGGAGCTGGCCGATGACGATGACGAGGACCCGGACCGGTCGCCCGCCCGGTCGCTGGGCCTCGCACTCGTGGGCATCGGGCTGATGCTGGCCGGCGGCGACCTCGCGGTGCGCGGCGCCGAGCGGGTGGTGGACAGCCTCGGCCGCAGCGACTCGGCGGTCGGGCTCACCGTCCTGGCGCTGGCGACCACCGCCGAGCTGTTCGCCCTCGTGCTCACCGCAGCCCGGCACGACGTGCCGGAGATCGCGGTGGCCGGTGTGGTCGGCTCGGCCGCCTACAACGCGACCGCCACCCTCGGCGCCGCCGCCCTGGCCCGACCTCTGGCCGTCGACGGCGTGCTCCCTGCCGCGGCGCTGGGCGTCGCCCTGCCGGTCGCCCTGCTGCTGGTCACCCGCGCCGGCCGGCTCGGCCGGGCCGCAGGGGCAGTGCTCACCGCCGGCTACGTCGGCTACGTCGTCGCCGTGCTCGCCTGACCCCTGAAGATCGTTCGCGACGGAGGGCACGTCGACACGCCGGGTGGCGCGGCGTGTCTGGGCCCGGGACGTCGCAAACGATCATAAAAGGGGACCGGTCGGGAGTCGCTCGACGAGCAGCACCGACTGCTGGCCGGCGATCCGGGTCAGGACGACCGTGGCCTCCCCGTCGCCGGTCAGCCGCAGCTGCTTGCGCAGCTCCTCGGGCTGCACCGCGGTCCCGCGCTTCTTGACGGTCAGCCGGCCGACCCCGCGCTCCCGCAGCAGCGTGCGCAGCCGCTTGAGCCCGAACGGCAGCACGTCGGTCACCTCGTACGCCGTGCCGAACGGCGTCACCGGCCGCTGGTCGCAGGTCAGGTAGGCGATCGTCGGGTCCAGCAGCCGGCCGTCGACCAGGTCGGCCGCCTCCGCGACCAGCCCGGCCCGGATCACCGCGCCGTCCGGCTCCACCAGGTAGCGGCCGACCGGCCCGGCCACGCCCGGCCCGGGTGCCGTCGCCGGTCAGTGTCGCCCCGGAGGGCAGCAGGGTGGCCCGGCGCCGGACGCCGGTCGCCAGCGGCCCGCACCACAGGGCGCACTCGACCACGTCGCCGCCGTCGGACACCCACTCGGCCTCGGCGTCGGCCGGCAGCACGCCGTGCGGCACCCCGGGTGCGAGCTTGGCCCCGGTCGCCGGCACCCGCCTGGCCAGTCCGAGCACGAACCCCAGCGGCGGCGACCACGAGCGTGGGTCGAGGGCCCGCCCGCTGCTGCTGCGCCGGGCCGGGTCGACGAAGGCGGCGTCCATCCCGGTCAGGTCGGTGGTCGTGACGTCCGCGCAGCGCACCTCGACCCGGTCGGCCACGCCCATGGCGGCGGCGTTGGCCGCTGCGACGGCGGCCGTGAGCGGGTCGCGGTCGACGCCGACGACCCCGTCGGCCGCCGCACCCGCAAGGGCCACCAGGTCACCGCCGATCCCGCAGCACAGGTCGGCCACCCGGTCCGGGGCCAGCGCCGCGAACCGCCCCGCGTGCCGGGCGGCGACGGCGGGCCGGGTCGCCTGCTCCAGGCCGGCCGCGGTGAACCACATCCGGTCGGCCGCCGCCCCGAGCTTGCCCCGGGCCCGGGCCCGCAGCCGGGCCTGGGTGAGCGCGGCGGCGGCGAGCCCCCGGTCGACGCCGGCGCGGCGCAGCTGCTCGGCCGCGGCCAGGGCCCGCTCCTCGTCGTACGGCGTGATCCGCGCCAGCAGCGCGGCACCCTGCGGCGTGAGCAGCGCCTGGAACGCCGCTACCTCCAGGGGCGGGTCCACCGGACGATCATCGCAAGCCGGGGCTGAAGGTGCGGACTCCCGGTGCCGATGCAGGCAGGAGCAGCCCTGACGGAGGACCCCCATGACCGCATCCGTGCTCGACCCCGCCGACCTGCCCGACGAGGAGCGGCCCGCCAGCTGGCCCGTCCCCGCGGACGAGCCCGCCCGGGTCGCTGCCCTGCGCGCGTTCGGCGTCCTGGACCAGCCCCGGCAGGGCGACCTCGACGCCGCGGCCCGGCTGGCTGCCTACGTCTGCGGCACCGCCGCCGCGACCATCAACCTGATCGACGCCGACCGGCAGTGGCAGGCGGCCGCGCACGGAACCGAGCCCGGTGAGGTCTCGCGCGCCGACGCCATGTGCCAGCACACCGTCGTCGGCACCGAGGTGGTGTACACCCCGGACGCCCGCAGCGAGGCGCTGTTCGCGGAGAACCCGTTCGTCACCGGGCGGATCGCCTCGGTACGTCTCTACGCCTCGGCGCCGCTGGTCACCAGCGACGGGCACGCGGTCGGCACCGTGTGTGCCTTCGACGAGCGGCCCGGCCGGCTCGACGCGACCCAGCTCGGCCTGCTCAAGGACATCGCCGACCAGGTGATGGCGCTCTTCGAGCTGCGCCGGCTGTCCGCGGGCCTGCGCCGGGCGGCCACCCGCGACCCGCTGACGGGCCTCGCGAACCGCCGCGCGGTCGAGACCGCGATGGCCGGCGCGATCGCCCGCGCCGAGCGCGGCCTCGGGACCCCCTCGGTGGTGATGGCCGACCTGGACGGCTTCAAGGCGATCAACGAGGCGTTGGGGCACGCCGCGGGCGACGCGGTCCTGGTCTCGATCGCCCAGCGGCTGCTGGCGACCGCCCGCGGCGTCGACACCGTCGGCCGCCTCGGTGGCGACGCGTTCGTCGTGCTCCTCGAGCACACCGGCGGACCCGGAGCGACTGCGGCGCTGAACCGGCTCCGCCGCAGCCTCGAGGGCGGGTGGTCGGAGCTGACCGGCGCGCACGAGGTGGGCTCGTCGATGGGCATCACCACCTACCGGGCCGGGGACAGCGTCGCGACGTTGCTCGCCCGGGCGGACGCCGAGATGTACGCCGACAAGGCCCGCCGGGCCGGCTCGTTCTGAGGCCGCGGCGCCGCCCGCGCCACCGCCACCGGACCCTCCGCTGGCACTCGGGTTGACCGAGTGCCAGGTCTCGCCTAGATTTCGTCTTGGCACTCTCGAGGTGAGTGTGCCAACCAGAGCAGCTACGGCGAGGTCATGGCGATCCGGCCCCCGCGACGGCGGACCGTCACCGCACCCGCCCCACGCTCGTGAGATTCGTGCGAGAGGGAGTCAGAAGTGACCACGGCCACCAAGGTTGCCATCAAGCCGCTCGAGGACCGCATCGTGGTCCAGCCGTCCGACGCCGAGCAGACCACGGCGTCGGGCCTCGTGATCCCGGACACGGCGAAGGAGAAGCCCCAGGAGGGGACTGTCCTGGCCGTGGGTCCGGGCCGCTTCGAGGACGGCGCACGCGTGCCGCTCGACGTTGCGGTCGGCGACACCGTGATCTACAGCAAGTACGGCGGCACCGAGGTCAAGCACGGCGGCGAGGAGTACCTCGTCCTGTCCGCGCGTGACGTCCTCGCCGTCATCGAGAAGTAGCACGGCACAGGTCACCCCCGGGTGACCTGACGACGCCCCGGGTGGCCCCGGCTCCTCCCGGAGCCCCGGCTCCTGGGGCGTCGTCGTCCGTCCCTCGTGCCCCACCCGACCGAAGGAAGCTAGAGACCAGATGGCCAAGACCCTCCAGTTCGACGACGCGGCGCGCAAGGCGCTCGAGAGCGGCGTCAACAAGCTCGCCAACGCCGTGAAGGTGACCCTCGGCCCGAAGGGCCGCAACGTCGTCATCGACAAGAAGTGGGGCGCGCCCACGATCACCAACGACGGCGTGACGATCGCCAAGGAGGTGGAGCTGGACGACCCGTACGAGAACCTCGGCGCCCAGCTCGCCAAGGAGGTCGCCACCAAGACCAACGACGTCGCCGGTGACGGCACGACCACCGCGACCGTGCTCGCGCAGGCGATGGTCCGCGAAGGCCTGCGCAACGTCGCCTCCGGCGCCAGCCCGGTGCTGCTCAACCGCGGCATCAGCAAGGCCGTCGAGGCCGTGTCGGCCCGGCTGCTCGAGATGGCGCGGGACGTCGACGGCAAGGACGACATCGCCAAGGTCGCCAGCATCTCGGCCCAGGACCCCGCCGTCGGCGAGCTGATCGCCGACGCGTTCGACAAGGTCGGCAAGGACGGCGTGATCACCGTCGAAGAGGCCAACACGATGGGCCTCGAGCTCGAGTTCACCGAGGGTATGCAGTTCGACAAGGGCTACATCTCGCCGTACATGGTGACCGACCCGGAGCGGATGGAGGCCGTCCTCGAGGACGCCTACGTGCTCATCCACCAGGGCAAGATCTCGGCGGTGGCCGACCTGCTGCCGCTGCTGGAGCAGGTCGCCAAGGCCGGCAAGCCGCTGGCGATCATCGCCGAGGACGTCGACGGCGAGGCGCTGTCGACCCTGGTCGTGAACAAGATCCGCGGGTTGTTCGTCTCGGTCGCCGTGAAGGCCCCGGGCTTCGGCGACCGCCGCAAGGCGATGCTCGAGGACCTCGCGGTGCTCACCGGCGGCCAGGTGGTGGCGCCCGAGGTCGGGCTCAAGCTGGACCAGGTCGGTCTCGACGTGCTGGGCACCGCCCGGCGGATCGTCGTCACCAAGGACGACACCACGGTCATCGACGGCGGCGGCAAGCGCGACGCGGTCGAGGACCGGGTCCGGCAGATCCGCGGCGAGATCGAGAACACCGACTCGGACTGGGACCGCGAGAAGCTGCAGGAGCGCCTGGCCAAGCTGGCCGGCGGCGTCTGCGTCATCGGCGTCGGCGCGGCCACCGAGGTCGAGCTCAAGGAGCGCAAGCACCGCATCGAGGACGCCGTCTCGGCGACCCGCGCGGCCATCGAGGAGGGCATCGTCGCCGGTGGCGGCTCGGCCCTCGTGCACGCGGTCGCCGTTCTCGACGACCTCGGCCTGTCCGGTGACGAGGCGACCGGGGCGAACATCGTCCGTCGCGCCGCCGACGAGCCCCTGCGCTGGATCGCGGAGAACGCCGGCGAGGAGGGCTACGTCGTGGTCAACCGGGTCCGCGAGAACGGCCTGGGCACCGGCTGGAACGGCGCCACCGGCGAGTACGGCGACCTGGTCGCCCAGGGTGTGCTCGACCCGGTCAAGGTGACCCGGTCGGCGCTGCAGAACGCCGCCTCGATCGCGAGCATGGTCCTCACCACGGACACCCTCGTGGTGGAGAAGAAGGAGGAGGAGCCCGAGGCCGCCAGCGGTCACGGGCACGGGCACGGTCACGCGCACTGACCCGACCTGACCGCCCCGACGGCACCAGGGCCCGGCTCCCAGCAGGGAGCCGGGCCCTCGCGCGTCGGAGGTCAGGGCCACAATCGGGGGCATGCCGATCCGACGCCGACCGGCGCTCCCGCTGCCGGAGGCCGTGCCGGTGACGCTGGGCGTCGCCGCCGTGGCCCGCCGGCTCGGCGTCGCGACCGGCACCCTGCGGACCTGGGACCGGCGGTACGGGCTGGGGCCGAGCCTGCACGAGGCGGGCGCCCGGCGCCGTTACACCGCCGCCGACCTTGCGCGGCTCACCCTCATGCGCCGACTGATGCTGGAGGGCGTCGCCACCGCCGACGCGGCCCGGACGGCGACCGAGACCGCCGCCGACGACCTGCCGGGCGCCGAGTACGCGCTGCCCGAGCCTCCCGTGGCCGCCGCCCGGGCGCGCCGCGGCACCCGCTCCGGCGGCGGCCGGGTGGTCGCGACCCGCGACGCCGGCCCGGCGGCCCGCGGGCTCGCCCGGGCAGCGATGGGGCTCGACAGCGATGCCTGCACCGCCCTGCTGCGCGCCAGCCTGACTCGCTCGGGCGTCGTACCCACCTGGAACGACCTGCTGGTCCCCGTGCTGGCCGGAGTCGGCGACCGCTGGCGCAGCACCGGGGCGGGGGTGGAGGTGGAGCACCTGCTCAGCGAGTGCGCCGAGGTCGCCCTGCGCTCCGTGCCGGCCCCCGCCGGCCGGGCGCTGAACACTCGCCCCGTGCTGCTCGCGGCCCTCGAGCCCGAGGACCACCGGCTGCCGTTGCTGGCGCTCGCGGCCGCGTTGACCGAGCGCCGGGTGGCGACCCGGTCGCTGGGCGCCCGGCTGCCCTCACGGGCCCTGGTCGACGCGGTGAGCCGCACCGGCGCGCTGGCCGTCTTCCTCTGGGCGCAGGGGGCCGCCGGACCAGGGCGGCTGCCTGACGGCGATGCATTCGCCGCGATCCGGCCGCGGCCGGCGGTGCTGCTCGGGGGACCCGGGTGGGACGGCGAGGGCGACCGGGCCGGGGTCACCCGGGTGAGCGACCTCGCGTCGGCGGTTGCCGCGGTCCTGGCGGTCGTCTCGGGCGCGGTGCCCGCACGGTAGCCTCGCGCCCGACGACCGGGCGAGGATCAAGGGGGCAGGCGTGGCCGACGACCTCGCGGGGCTGCTGGCCGAGGGGGAGCGGGCTGCCTTCCACGGCCGGCCGTCGGCTGGCTTCGCCCCGCTGCGGCGGGCCGTCGAGCTCGCGACCGAGGGCGGGCTGACCGCTGAGGCGGCCGCGGCGGGGTGGCTGCTCGGTGTCTGCCTTGCGTCGGCCGGGCGGTACGGCGGCGCGCTGGAGGTCCTCGACCCGCTGGTCGCCGGCGACCGGTCGGCGGAGAGCCGGCTGCTGTCGGCCCTGGCCAGCGCCACCGCGGCCAGCGTGCACCGCCAGCTCGGCCGGCACACGGTGGCCCAGGGCTACGACGAGCGCGCCCTCGAGGGCTCGGAGGGGGCCGGGGAGGCCGGCTTCGACGCCCTGCTGGGTCTGGCGGCCGACGCGGTCGGCCTCGGTGACGGGAGCACCGCCGCCGCCCGGCTGGCCGAGGCGACCGCTCTGGCCGACGGCCGGGTCGACTGGTGGCGCCAGCGGGTCCGGCTGGGCTGGGTGCGGGCCGAGGTCGCGCTGCTCGAGCAGCGCGCCGAGGACGCTGTCCTGGCAGCCTCGGAGGCGGTGGACCTCGCCGAGCACTCGGGGGCGCCGCGGCACGTGGCGAAGGGGCTGCTCTTCCTGGGTGTGGCCCAGCTCGAGGCCGGCCGACCGGCGGAGGCCGGCGGCGTCCTGCGCCGCGCCGGGCTGCTGGCCGAGAGCCTGGGCACGCTGCCCCTGCAGTGGCCGGTCCGCGCCGTCCTGGGGGCTCTGCTGGCCGAGGACGCGCCGGACGAGAGCGCCGCGGCCCTCGACTCGGCCCGGCGGGCCGTCACCGCGATCGCCGAGGACCTGCCGGAGGAACTGAGGGCCGAGTGGCTCGGCCGACCCGACGTCGAGGCCCTGCTGGAGGCCTGAGCGCGAATCTCTCCGGCTGGGGGTCAGGCCGGGCGCCTCACCTGCCGATGAGAACGGGGTGCGCCGGGACCGACCCGGCCGCTGGAGGTGACCCACGCCCATGACCACCGTCCTCGTCTGCGACGACTCACCGCTGGCCCGGGAGGCCCTCCGGCGAGCCGTGGCCACGGTTGCCGGGGTGGAGCGGGTCGTGGTGGCCGGCTCGGGGGAGGAGTGCCTGGTGCGCTTCAGCGCCGAGCGGCCCGACCTGGTTCTCGTCGACGTCCGGATGCCCGGCATCGGCGGCGTGGAGGCAGCTCGGCGAATCCTCGGTGCGGCGCCCCGGACTGCCGTCATCATGATGACGATGGCCGAGGACGTCGACGGCGTCGCCCGCGCGGTCAGTTCGGGCGCCCGGGGCTACCTGGTCAAGGACGCGTCCCGGGAGGAGCTGACGGCGATGGTCACCCAGGCCCTCGCCGACGTCGCCTCCCGGCACCTGCCGCGGCCGCGCCCGGACGCCGAAGGCCTGCCGCCGCTGACCGAGCGCGAGCTGCAGGTGCTGCGCGGCATGGGCCGCGGTCGCAGCAACTCCGAGATCGGTCGTGAGCTCTACCTGTCCGAGGACACCGTGAAGACCCATGCGCGCCGGCTGTTCCGCAAGCTGGGCGCAGCCGACCGGGCCCAGGCCGTGGCCATGGGGTTCCGGTGGGGGCTGGTCAGGTGAACCGGTGACCGTAACGTCCGGGCACCCGGGAGCGATCTCCAGAGGCACGGAGGTCGAGGACCGGGTCGACATGGGGGGCCTGGCTGCTCGGGCCGTCGCGGGTGACACCGCGGCGCGGGACACGCTGCTCGGACAGGTCCGGGTGGTGGTCCACCGGTACTGCCGTGCACGACTGGGGCGGCTGCCCGGGAGCGAGCACGCCGCCGACGACGTAGCCCAGGAGGTATGTCTCGCCGTGCTGTCCGCCCTGCCGCGTTACCGGGACGAGGGACGCCCCTTCGAGGCGTTCGTCTTCGGCATCGCCGCGCACAAGGTCGTCGACGCCCAGCGGGCCGCCGTCCGGGCCGCGGTGCCCACCGAGGACCTCCCGGAGACCGCCGACGCCGGTCTCGGCCCGGAGGACTACGCGGTGCGCAGCAGCGAGGCGGACACCGCCCGCCGGCTGCTCGACCTTCTTCCGCCGCACCAGCGCGAGCTGCTGCTGCTGCGCGTCGTCGTCGGGCTCTCCGCGGAGGAGACCGGTGCCGTGCTCGGCATGACCCCCGGAGCCGTCCGGGTCGCTCAGCACCGGGCGCTGTCCCGGCTGCGCACTCTCGCGGCCGCGGAGGTGGCGTCATGATCACCCAGGGCAACGGCAACCTCGACCTCGCCGCTGTCGCCGCCGACGACGCGCTGCTCGACCTGCTCGCTGCTCGTGCCGAGGTGCCCGCGGACGACGCGCTCGCCGGACTCCTGGCCGCTTTCGCCGACGAGGTCGACGACGGCCTGGCGGCGCTGCTGGCCTCGGCCGAGGTGACCGGAGGACCCGGCCCGGCCGGCGCTGGTCGCGGTACCTGACGTCCCGATCGTCCCTGTCCTGCCCGCGGAGCCGATCCGCCGCAGCCACGGGCTGCGCGCCACCACCATCGCCCTCGTCCTCGGCGCGACCCTGTCGGTCAGCGGGGTGGCGGCCGCCGTCACCGGCGACCCGTTCGCGCCCTACCGCGGGATCGCCTCGGCGGTCACCGGCGGCGACGACGAAGTCCGCCGCACCACGCCGCCCGGATGGCATGGCTGCAGCGGCAGCTGTCCGGCACCCGGGCCAAGGTGGCGCACGGTGACCTCGCCGGAGCCGACGCGGACCTGTCGCGGATGCGCGCCCGGCTCGCCGCGACCGACGACCTCCGCCACGGCCAGCGGACCGCCCTCGAGGCCCGGATCGCCGCGCTGGAGGCGGCCGTGGCCCGGGCCCAGGACCGCGCGAAGGACGTCAAGAAGGAGCACGGCACCCCGGGCGCCGGACCGGCCGTCACGCCGGGACCGCGCAGCACGGAGACCTCCGAACCGTCGAACACCAAGACGCCGGACCCCCAGAACAGCAAGGCGAACCAGCCGCAGAACACCAAGGCGCCGGAGCCGGGGAACACCACGGAGGCGACGGCGGGCAGCACCGAGACGACGCCTGGTCCCGCGAGCATCCAGGCGCCGCAGCCGAAGAACACCAAGAAGGCCACGTCGCAGCAGACCAAGGAGGCGACGCCGCCGGTCGGCCCGGGCGCGGCGTCGACAGAGGTCGAGCAGCCGTCGTCCGCGGACTCGCACGGATCTGCCAAGGCCGAGCGGCCCACGCGCTGAGCGGTGGCGCGGCCGGGCGGCACCGGTCCCGCCGGTAGCATGGGCCGGGTGACGGCGATGGGCTCCTCAGCGGACCTGGCCCCGCTGGGCCTGACCTTCGACGATGTCCTCCTGCTGCCGGACGAGACCGATGTCATCCCCTCCGAGGTCGACACCACCTCGCGGCTGACCCGCGAGATCACCGTGTCCGTCCCCCTCCTCTCGGCGGCGATGGACACCGTGACCGAAGCGCGGATGGCGATCGCCATGGCCCGCGAGGGCGGCATCGGCGTCCTGCACCGCAACCTCTCGATCGAGGACCAGGCCCACCAGGTCGACCTGGTGAAGCGTTCCGAGTCGGGGATGGTCAGCGACCCCGTGACGGTCGGCCCGGACGCCACCCTGGCCGAGCTGGACGCGCTCTGCGGCACCTACCGGGTCTCCGGCCTGCCCGTGGTCGACGCCGACCGCCGCCTGCTCGGGATCATCACCAACCGCGACCTGCTGTTCGTCCCCGCCGAGGACTTCGACGCGCGCACCGTCCGCGAGCTGATGACGCCGATGCCGCTCGTCACCGCGCCGGTCGGCATCTCGAGCGCCGACGCCGCTGCGCTGCTCGCCAAGCACAAGATCGAGAAGCTGCCGCTGGTCGACGGCGCCGGCCGGCTGGCCGGCCTGATCACGGTCAAGGACTTCGTCAAGACCGAGAAGTACCCGCAGGCCACCAAGGACGCCGAGAGCAGGCTCCGGGTAGCCGCGGCCATCGGCTTCTTCGGCGACTCGTGGGAACGGGCCACCGCGCTGGTCGACGCCGGCGTCGACGTCCTGGTGCCCGACACCGCCAACGGGCAGGCCCGGCTGATGCTCGAGATGGTGCGCCGGCTCAAGTCCGACCCGGCCACCCGGCACGTGCAGGTGCTGGCGGGCAACGTCGCGACCCGGGCCGGCGCCCAGGCGCTGCTCGACGCCGGCGTCGACGGAGTGAAGTGCGGAGTCGGACCGGGTTCGATCTGCACCACCCGCGTCGTCGCCGGGGTAGGCGTGCCGCAGATCACCGCCATCCACGAGGTCGCGAAGGCCTGCCGGCCCGCGGGCGTCCCGGTCGTCGGTGACGGCGGCCTGCAGTACTCCGGCGACATCGCCAAGGCCATGGTCGCCGGCGCCGACACCGTGATGCTGGGCTCCCTGCTCGCCGGCTGCGACGAGAGCCCGGGCGAGCTGGTGTTCGTCAACGGCAAGCAGTTCAAGCGCTACCGCGGGATGGGGTCGCTGGGCGCGATGGCCTCCCGCGGCAAGGTGTCCTACTCCAGGGACCGCTACTTCCAGGCCGACGTCGGCTCGGACGACAAGATCGTGCCCGAGGGCATCGAGGGCCAGGTCCCCTACCGCGGTCCGCTGCGCGCGGTCGCCCACCAGCTGATCGGCGGCCTGCGCAGTCGATGTTCTACGTCGGCGCGCACACCATCCCCGAGCTCCAGGAGCGCGGCCGCTTCGTCCGGATCACCTCGGCGGGGCTCAAGGAGAGCCACCCGCACGACATCCAGATGACCGTCGAGGCCCCCAACTACCACTCCCGCTGACGGGTCAGCCGCCGAGTGGACGCTTGCGCACCGGACGCGCCGCCGGACTGGCGCGTCGGCGTCCGAAGGATCATGAAGTGAAGGGATCGGCGTGACCGAGATCGAGATCGGCAAGGGCAAGCGAGGCCGGACGGCCTACTCCTTCGATGACATCGCGATCGTCCCGAGCCGGCGTACCCGCGACCCCGAGGAGGTCTCGGTCGCCTGGCAGATCGACGCCTACCGGTTCGAGATCCCGGTGCTCGCCGCGCCGATGGACTCGGTCGTCTCGCCGGCGACGGCCATCGCGATCGGCCGCCTGGGCGGGCTGGGCGTTCTCAACCTCGAGGGCCTCTGGACCCGTTACGAGGATCCGGAGCCGTTGCTCGCCGAGATCGCCGGCCTGGACGACGCCGAGGTCACCCGGCGGATGCAGGAGGTCTACGAGGAGCCGATCCAGCCCGAGCTGGTGACCGCCCGGATCGCGGAGGTGAGGGCCGCCGGCGTGACCGTGGCGGCGGCACTGTCCCCGCCGCGCACGGCGCAGCTGTGGAAGACCGTGGTCGACGCGGGCGTGGACCTGTTCGTGATCCGCGGTACGACGCGTCAGCGCCGAGCACGTGTCCGGCCGCGCCGAGCCCCTGAACCTCAAGCAGTTCATCTACGAGCTCGACGTCCCGGTCATCGTCGGCGGGTGTGCCACCTACCAGGCGGCCCTGCACCTGATGCGCACCGGCGCCGCCGGCGTCCTGGTCGGCTTCGGCGGCGGTGCGTCGCACACGACCCGGTCCGTGCTCGGCGTCTCGGTGCCGATGGCCTCTGCGGTGGCCGACGTGCATGCGGCCCGGCGCGACTACCTGGACGAGTCCGGCGGCCGTTACGTCCACGTGATCGCCGACGGCGGGGTGGGTGTCTCCGGCGACATCTCCAAGGCGATCGCCTGCGGCGCCGACGCCGTCATGGTCGGCTCGCCGCTGGCCCGGGCGACCGAGGCACCCGGCCGCGGCTTCCACTGGGGCTCGGAGGCCCACCACGGCGAGCTGCCGCGCGGCGAGCGGGTCCGGGTCGGCACCATCGGCTCGCTGGCGGAGATCCTCGGCGGCCCGTCCCGGGTCTCGGACGGGTCGATGAACATGATCGGGGCGCTGCGCCGGGCGATGGCGACCACCGGGTACTCCGACCTCAAGGAGTTCCAGCGGGTCGAGGTCACGGTCGGCCACTGACCGCCCCGGGACATGTCCGGTTCGTCATGATTCGGCCAAGAACTGGTCAGGACATTCCGGGCCTCTTGACCGTGTGACCCGCGCCACACGACGCTCCTCGGCGGCCCACCGCAGGGCCGCACCACCTCTCCTCGAGGAGTTCGATGACCCCCTCCCGTTCCCGCCTGCTGGCCGGCCTCGCCTCCGCGGCGATCGTCGGCCTGCTGGCCACCGGCCTGGGCGCACCCACCGCCTCGGCCGCCGGCCGCGATGCCCGCGACCAGGCCCGTGCCGCCCTCGCCGCCCACCCCGCGGCGCTGCGCACGAGCCCCGAGGACTCCTTCGCCGCCCGCGGCGCCACCGTGCACGACATGGACGGCAGCGCGCACGTGCGCTTCGACCGCAGCTACCGCGGACTGCCGGTCCTCGGCGGCGACGTGGTCGTGCACCTGGCCGAGGACGGCTCGTACGACGGCTCCTCGCTGACCCTGCAGCGACCGCTGCGGCTCGACCCGGTCGCCAGGGTCTCGCGAGCGGATGCCATCGCCACCGCGACCCGGGCCTTCGAGGGCACCGTGTCCTCGACCGAGGCCCGGCGCGTGGTAGACGCGATCGGCTCTCGGCCGGCCGCGGCCTGGGAGGTCACGCTGACCGGCGTGCGGCCCGACCAGACGCCCTCGGTGCTGCACGTCGTCGTCGACTCCACGACCGGCGAGGTCCGCCGCTCGGCCGACGAGGTCCGCACCGGCACGGGCAACAGCAAGTACTCGGGCACGGTGTCCATCGCGACCTCGGGCAGCACGGGCGCGTACAAGCTCAGCGACCCGACCCGTGGCGGCAACAACACCACCGACCTCGGCGGAGCGACCGCCGGCAACGGGACGCTGTTCAGCGACGCCGATGACGTGTGGGGCAACGGGTCGACCTCCGACCGGGCGACCGCCGGTGTCGACGCTCACTTCGGCTCCCAGGTCACCTTCGACTACTACAAGAACGTCCTGGGCCGGAACGGCATCTTCAACAACGGCGCCGGCGTCCGCTCCCGGGTGCACTACGGCAACGCGTACTCCAACGCCTTCTGGGACGGCAGCCAGATGACGTACGGCGACGGGGCGGGCAACACCCGTCCGCTGACCTCGATCGACATCGCCGGTCACGAGATGAGCCACGGCGTCACCGAGAACACCGCCAACCTCACCTACTCCGGCGAGTCCGGCGGCCTCAACGAAGCCACCAGCGACATCTTCGGCACCGCCGTCGAGTTCTACGCGAACAACGCCAGCGACCTCGGCGACTACCTGATCGGCGAGAAGGTCGACATCAACGGCAACGGGACCCCGCTGCGCTACATGGACAAGCCCAGCCGGGACGGCGCATCGCCGGACTGCTGGTCCTCAGGTGTCGGGGGCCTCGACGTGCACTACTCCTCCGGCCCGGCGAACCACGTGTTCTACCTGATGGCCGAGGGCAGCGGCGCCAAGACGATCAACGGCGTCAGCTACAACAGCCCGACCTGCAACGCGTCCACCGTGACCGGGATCGGCCGGGACGCCGCCGCGAAGATCTGGTACCGGGCGCTGAGCGTCTACATGACGTCGTCAGACCAACTACTCGGGCGCGCGTACCGCAGCGGTCAAGGCGGCCACCGACCTGTACGGCGCCAGCAGCAGCCAGTGCGCCGGCGTCGCCAACGCGTTCAGCGCGATCAACGTCGCCGGGACGACCTGCGGCACCACGCCGCCGCCGCCGGTGGCAACAAGATCCTCAACCCGGGCTTCGAGTCCGGCGTCACCTCGTGGACCCAGACGACCGGCGTGATCACCAGCGACCCGACCCGGGCGCGCAGCGGGTCCTGGCTCGGCTGGCTGGACGGCTACGGCACGACCCACACCGACACGCTGTCGCAGGCGGTGGCCATCCCGGCGGCCAGCAGCGCCACCCTCTCGCTGTGGCTGAAGGTCACGACCAGCGAGTCGGGCACGACGCCCTACGACACGTTGAAGGTCCAGGTGGTCAACGGTACGACGACCACGACGCTGGCGACCTACTCGAACGCCAACGCGTCGAGCGGGTACGTCCAGCGAACCTTCTCCCTCTCGGCGTACGTCGGGAAGACGGTGACCATCAAGCTCGTCGGCGCGGAGGACAGCACGCTGGCCACCAGCTTCTTCGTCGACGACTTCTCCCTCACCACCGCCTGACTCACGGCCGGGCTCGATCCGGCGCCGCCACCCTCGACGGGGCAGGACGGGGTGGCGGCGCGAGCCCCGGGTTACCGCCGAGTAACCTCGGCCCATGGGGCTGCTCGCCGAGCACGCGGAGCTGACCGGGGCAGTCGTCGCCGGAACGGGCGCGCCCCCGACGACGACGTACGCGCCGTTCACCGGCGAGCCGCTCGCTGAGCTGCCGGTCTCGACGCCGGCTGACGTCGACCGCGCCTACGCCGTGGCCCGCGAGGCGCAGCAGCGCTGGTCCCGGGTGCCGCTGCCGGACCGGTCGGCGGTGTTCCTACGGCTGCACGACCTGCTGCTGGACCGGCAGGCCGAGGTGCTCGACCTCGTGCAGCGGGAGACCGGCAAGGCGCGTCGGCACGCCCTCGAGGAGCTGGTCGACGTCGCCCTCACCGCCCGCCACTATGCGCGTGGTGCCCGCCGCTACCTCGCACCGGTGCGGCACCCCGGCCTCGTACCGTTGCTGTCCTCGGCCCGCGAGCTGCGGCACCCCAAGGGCGTCGTCGGGGTGGTGTCCCCGTGGAACTACCCGTTGACCCTGGCGGTGAGCGACTCGATCCCGGCCTTCCTCGCGGGCAACGCCGTGGTGCACAAGCCCGACACCCAGACGGCGCTGACGGCGCTGTGGATCCGGGCGCTGGCGATCGAGGCCGGGCTGCCCGCCGATCTGTGGCAGGTCGTCGTCGGCGACGGTCCGGTGGTGGGTCGCGCGGTCGTCGACGGCGGCGACTTCGTCTGCTTCACCGGCTCGACGCCGGTCGGCCGGGAGGTCGCCGAGCGGTGCGCGCGACGGCTGGTCGGCTGCTCGCTCGAGCTCGGCGGCAAGAACCCGATGCTGGTGCTCGGCGACGCCGACCTGGACCGCGCGGCCGAGGCGGCGGTGCGTGACTGCTTCAGCAACGCGGGGCAGCTGTGCGTCTCGATGGAGCGGCTGTACGCCGTCGACAGCGTGCACGACGCGTTCCTCGACCGGTTCGTCGAGCGGGTCCGGGCCCTTCGCCTGGGCAGCGAGCTCGACTACGGCCCGGACATGGGCTCGCTGATCTCGGCGCGGCAGCTCGCCCGGGTGCAGGCGCACGTCGAGGACGCGGTCGCCAAGGGCGCGACGGTGCTGACCGGTGGCCGCGCCCGGCCCGACCTCGGGCCCTACTTCTACGAGCCCACGGTGCTGACCGGCGTGACCGAGGACATGGCGCTGTGCCGCGAGGAGACGTTCGGCCCGGTCGTCTCGGTCCGCGCGGTGCGCGACGAGGACGAAGCCGTGGCCCGGGCCAACGACTCGGCATTCGGCCTCAACGCCTCGGTGTGGACCCGGGACGTCCGCCGCGGCCGGGCCGTCGCCGCGCGCGTCCGGACCGGGACCGTGAGCATCAACGAGACCTATGCAGCAGTCTGGGGCGCCACCCGGTCACCGATGGGCGGCGTGAAGGACTCCGGGCTCGGCCGGCGGCACGGTCGCGACGGGATCCTCAAGTACACCGAGCCGCAGACCGTCGCGGTGCAGCGGCTGCACGGGTTCGCGCCGCCGCCATCGGTGTCCTGGGACACCTGGGCCGCGCGGCTACTCGGTGTCGCTGCGCGCGCTCAAGGCGCTCGGCCGTCGATGACCCTGGTCATGCTCCGCCTCCGTCGATCCCTCGCCCCGGACGTGGAGTTCCGATGAGCCTGCCCGACTACGACGTCGTGGTCGTCGGCTCCGGGTTCGGCGGGTCGGTCAGCGCGCTGCGGCTGGCCGAGAAGGGCTACCGGGTGCTCGTGCGTGGAGGCCGGCCGGCGGTTCGCCGACGACGAGTTCGCGCGCACCTCGTGGGACCTGCGGCGCTGGCTGTGGGCGCCCCGGCTGGGCTGCTTCGGCATCCAGCGGATCCACCGGCTGCCCGACGTCACGATCCTGGCGGGTGCCGGCGTCGGCGGCGGCTCGCTGGTCTACGCCAACACGCTGTACCGCGCCGGACGAGGCGTTCTACGACGACCCGCAGTGGCGCGACATCACCGACTGGCGGGCCGAGCTGCGCACCGGCGTACGACCTGGCCAGCCGGATGCTCGGCGTCACCCGGAACCCGACCACCACGCCGTCGCGACCTGGCGATGAGGGAGGTCGCCGACCAGATGGGCGTCGGCCACACCTTCGCCCTCACGCCGGTCGGGGTGTTCTTCGGCGACGGCGCCGGGCCGGACCGTGCCGGACCCCTACTTCGGCGGGGCCGGCCCGGACCGCACCGGGTGCATCGAGTGCGGCGAGTGCATGACCGGCTGCCGGCACGGCGCCAAGAACACCCTGGTGAAGAACTACCTGCACCTCGCCGAGCGGCTGGGTGCGCGAGGTGCGGCCCCTGACCACGGTGTCCGGGCTGCGTGCGCGTGCCGCGGCGGCTGGCAGGTCGAGACCGAGCGCAGCGGCGCCTGGCTCCCGCGGCGCGGCCGGGACACCGTCACCGCCGCGCAGGTGGTGCTCGCCGCCGGCACCTGGGGAACCCAGCGGCTGCTGCACCGGATGCGCGACACCGGGCGGCTGCCGCACCTCTCGCCGCGGCTCGGCGAGCTGACCCGCACCAACTCCGAGTCGCTGCTCGGCGCGCTGTCGCGGCGCCGCGACGTCGACTTCACCCGCGGGGTGGCGATCACGTCGTCGTTCCGGCCGGCGCCGGACACCCACGTCGAGCCGGTGCGCTACGGCCACGGCTCGAACGCGATGGGGCTGCTGTCGGTCACCCTCACCGACGGCGACGGGCCGCGGCCGCGGTGGCTGAGCTGGCTGCGCGACCAGCTGCGCGACCCGCGCGGCGTTCCTGCGCACGCTCAGCGGTCCGGCGCTGGTCGGAGCGCACGATCATCGCGCTGGTCATGCAGTCGATCGACAACTCCCTGGTCGTCTCCGGCCGGCGGCGCCTCGGCCGGTGGGGGCTGACCAGCCGGCAGGGGCACGGGCTGCCCAACCCGACCTGGATCCCGGCCGGCAACGAGGTGGTCCGCCGGCTCGCCGAGGTCATCGACGGCGATGCCGGTGGGAACGCCGCCGACCTGCTCGGCTCGACGCTGACCGCGCACTTCCTGGGCGGCTGCCCGATCGGCGCCGGACCCCGAGCACGGCGTCGTCGACGGCTGGCACCGGGTGTTCGGCCACCCGGGCCTGCACGTCGTCGACGGTGCCGCGGTCTCGGCCAACCTCGGCGCGAACCCGTCCCTGACCATCACCGCGCAGGCCGAGCGGGCCATGTCGTTCTGGCCGTTGCGGGGCAGGGCCGACCCGCGCCCGCCGCCTGGGCTCGCCGTACCGACGAGTTCCGCCCGTCCCCGCGTCGGACCCGCCGTGCCGGGCATGACGCTGCACATGAGCCTCCTGCGCGGCTGGACCGCGGCCGACATCCCCGACCTGACCGGCCGCCGCGCCGTGGTGACCGGAGCGAGCTCGGGCCTCGGGCTGGAGACGGCGCGGATGCTCGCCGCGCGGGGCGCCGAGGTGGTGATGACGTCCCGCGACCCGGTCAGGGGCGAGCAGGCCGTACGCCGGGTGCTCGCCGACGTCCCGCACGCGCGCCGTGCGACAGGCAGAGCTCGACCTCGCCGACCTGGCCTCGGTGCGCGCGCTCGCGGCGGAGCTGGCGGACGCGCCGCTGGACCTGCTGGTCAACAACGCGGGAGTCATGGCGGTCCCGCCCCGGCACACCGCCGACGGCTTCGAGCTGCAGATGGGGACCAACCACCTCGGGCACTTCGCGCTCACCGGCCTGCTGCTGCCGGCCCTGCTGGCCCGGCCCGGAGCGCGGGTGGTGACGGTGAGCAGCTTCCTGCACTGGTTCGGCTCGCTGGACCTCGCCGACCTGATGAGCGAGCGGTCCTACGACCCGTGGCGGGCCTACTCGGCCTCGAAGCTGGCGAACCTGCTGTTCGTCCGCGAGCTCGACTCCCGGGCCCGGCGGGTCGGGCGCCGACCTGGTCAGCGTGGGCGCGCACCCCGGCTACGCCCGGACCAACCTGGTGGCAGCCGGACCGGCGACCGGTCGGCCGGGTCACCGGTGCGGTGCTGCGGGCCGGCAGCGCACTGGTCGGGCAGAGCGCGCGCATCGGCGCCCTCCCGCAGCTGCGGGCCGCCACCGACCCCGACGTCCGGGGCGGGGACTACTACGGGCCGCGCGGTCCGGGCGAGCAGCGCGGCCTGCCGAGGCGGCGGCGCACCGGTGCGAACGCGCGCGACGACCGGGCCGCGCGGCCTGCTCTGGGCGGAGTCCGAGCGGCTCACCGGCGTGACGTTCGAGGCTCTCGATGGTGCCAGCCCGGGTCGCGAGGTAGGGCGGAGGCCGGCTCCCCTGCTCCGATCACCGGCCCCCGCCCCGTCTGAGGTTCGGTGCCGTCGGCCGGTCGGATTGGCCGGAGGTGACGGCTTCTGTTGACCCGGTTCAGTGCGTGGTGGCGGCCGGGTCGGTCGCGTCGCTGCGCCAGGAGTCCCACAGCGCGGCGTAGGCGCCGCCGGCGGCGATCAGCTCGTCGTGGCTGCCGAGCTCGCTGATCCGGCCGTCCTCGACCACCGCGACCCGGTCGGCGTCGTGCGCGGTGTGCAGCCGGTGGGCGATGGCCACGACGGTGCGCCCGTGCAGCACGGCGGCCAGCGACCGCTCGAGGTGGCGGGCGGCCCGGGGGTCGAGCAGCGAGGTCGCCTCGTCCAGCACCAGGGTGTGCGGGTCGGCCAGCACCAGCCGGGCCAGCGCGAGCTGCTGGGCCTGCGCCGGGGTGACCGGGCGGCCACCGGACCCGACCTCGGTGGCCAGACCGTCCGGCAGGGCGAGCACCCAGTCCAGCGCGTCCACGGCCGCGAGCGCCGAGCGCAGGTCGCCCTCGTCGGCGTCCGGCCGGGCGAGCAGCAGGTTCTCGGCGACCGAGCCGACGAAGACGTGGTGCTCCTGGGTGACCAGCACGACGTGCTTGCGCAGGTCGTCCAGCGGCAGCTCGACCAGGGGCACCCCGCCGACCGTGACCCGGCCGGTGCGCGGCGGATGCACCCCGGCCAGCAGCCGGCCCAGGGTGGACTTCCCGGCGCCGGACGGGCCGACCACGGCGAGCCGCTCGCCCGGGCGCAGGTCGAGGTCCACGCCGTGCAGGACGTCGCGGTCCCGGCGGTAGGCGAACCGCACGTCGTGCACCTCGACGTGCTCGTCGTCCGGGACGTCGGTCGCCCTGCTCGCGGTCCGGCGGCACCAGCTCGACGCCGAGGATGCGGGCCAGGGCGGTGGCCCCGACCTGGACCTCGTCCAGCCAGGACACCAGACGGTCGACGGGGTCGACGATCTGCACGGCGTACAGCGTCACCGCGGTGACCTGGCCCAGCGTGGCGCTGCCCTGGGACACCAGCCAGCCGCCCCAGATCAGGCTCAGCGAGATCGGGATCGCGTAGGCCAGCTCCATCGTCGGGAAGAACAGGGTGCGCAGCCGCAGCGTGTAGCGCTCGGCGGCGTAGGCGTCGCCGAGGTCCTCCTCGAGCCGGCGGATCCGGCGCGGCCCCAGGCCGAGCGCCTCCACGGTGCGGGCGCCGTCGACGGTCTCGGCGAGCGAGCCGTTGAACGCCGCGTAGCACTCCCGCTCGGCCAGGTAGCCCTCCGGGGCGCGCCGCAGGTACCAGCGGGTGCCGGCGAAGATCAGCGGTCCGCCGGCGAGCAGCGGGAGCGCGACCAGGGGCCCGGTGAGGAACGCGGCGACGACCGTCAGCACGACGGTGAGCGATGCGACGAGCACCTCGGGCACGGCGAACCGCACGGTGCGGGCCAACGCCTCGACGTCGCCGGTGCTGCGGGTCACCAGGTCGCCGGTGCCGGCGCGCTCGACGGTCGACAGCGGCAGCGACAGCACCCGCTCCAGGAAGCGCTCGCGCAGCCGGGCGAACACCGTCTCGGCGAGCACGAAGGCCGACCGCCGGGCCCACCAGGTGAGCAGGGTCTGGGCGAGCAGCGCCGCCGCCAGCAGCAGCGCGAGCCGGTCGATGTGCTCGGTGGTGGTGCCCTGCGCGGACCGACTCGACGATGTCGCCGAGCAGCCGCGGACCGGCCAGCCCGGCCAGGGCGGCGAGGCCGTTGAGGGCCAGCATCCAGATCAGCGGCCGGCGGTGGTCGGCCATCAGCAGCTTGGCCTGCTCCCGTACCTGGGCGGTGTTCGCGACCGGCAGGGTCGCCGCGGTCGGGCGCACGGCGGCGCAGCGGTCGGGCGCGCTCATCGGTCCTCCCCCCGGGTCACGGTGTCGCGGTAGCCCGGGTGGCGGGTGAGCAGGTCGCGGTGCGACCCGGTGGCCACCACCCGCCGGCCACGCAGGAAGGCGACCTCGTCGCACCGGTCGAGCAGCAGCGGGCTGGCGCTGGTCACCACGGTGGTCCGGCCCGGTCAGGCGTGCGGTCGGCGCCGTGCCGCGCCGCCTGCAGCCGCTCGGCGACGAGCACCTCGGTGTGCGCGTCGACCGAGCTGGTCGGCTCGACGAGCACCAGCACGTCGCTGTCGGCGAGCACGGCGCGGGCCAGGGCGAGCCGCTGGCGCTGGCCGCCGGAGAACCCACGCCCGGCCTCGTCGACCTGCGCGTCCAGGCCCTCCGGAAGCGCCTCGAGCACGTCGCCGGCCGAGGCCACCTCGAGGGCAGCGCAGCAGGGCGGCGTCGTCGGCGGGCCCCGACCACGGGTCGAGCTCCTCGCGCAGGACGCCGGTGAACAGGCGCGGCTCGGCCTCGGACACCAGCACCCGGCGTCGAACGGTCGCCAGCGGCAGGTCGGCCAGCCGGGTGCCGCCGAGGGTGACCTGGTCGTCGTCGATCAGCCGGCCGAGCCGCATGGCGACCGCGGCCGACTCGTCGGGGTCCCCGCTGACCAGCGCCGACCATCGTCCCGGGCGTGACGTGCAGGCCGGAGCGCGGGTCGGCCAGCGCCACCCGGTACGGCGGCTCGTCGGCCGGCTGCGCGGGGCTGGGGATCTCCGGCACCGGCTCGAGGACCGCGACGATGCGCCGGGCGCCGACCAGCGACCGGGTCATCTTGTCCGCGGCCTCGACCGCGGTGCGGATCGGGATGACCAGGAAGAACGCGTAGCCGTAGAACGCGACGACGTCGCCGACGTCGATGGTGCCCTCCAGCGGCGAGCCGGGCACTGAGCCAGGTGACGACGACCAGGAAGATGCTCGGCAGCAGCACCTGGGCCGCGTCGAGGGTCGCCTGCGGTGTTGGCGACGTGCACGCCGGCGCGCTGCAGCTCGGCAGACCGGATGCCGGTAGCGCTCGAGGAACGCCGGCTCGCCGCCGATGCCGCGCAGCACCCGCAGCCCGGCGACCGTGTCCGCGCCGAGCGCGGTCAGCTTGCCGGCGACCTCGCGCTGCACGTGCTGGCGGCGCTGCAGCGGCCGCAGCAGCGGGCCGAGCAGCAGCACCATCGCCGGGACGCCGAGCAGCACGACGACGCCCGAGCAGCACCGAGGTGCGCAGCAGCAGCACCGCCACCACGCGCGTACGACACGACGGCGCCGGCCAGCCGCGCGGTCACGTCGAAGGCGCCGCCGATGTCGCAGCGCGTCGTTGGTCGCGGCCGAGACGACCTCGCCGGTCGGCAGCCGGCGGCGGATCGCGACCCCGACCAGCGGCGCTGTGCCGGCCGAGCAGCTGCATGGCCCGGAACGAGGCGCGCAGCCAGTTCGCGACCGCGACCCGGTGGCGCAGGACGCCGAAGACGGCCTGCACCAGCGGCCAGGCCCAGGACCACGCAGCGACCACCGGCCGGCCGCGCCAGGTCGCCGTCGGCCACCCCGCTCTGCAGCCCGCGGCCGATCGCGGCCGGCACGAGGGCCTGCGCGACCATCCAGATGACGCCGAAGACGACGCCGAGCAGCAGGGTGCGCCACTGCTGGCGGCCGGTCCAGAGCAGGAAGCGCGCCGGGGACGGAGCGTCCGGCTGACCGGGGTCGTCGAAGGGGAGGGGGCGCACGATGATCGACGGTACGTCCTGGGCGGCCTCGGAATAAAGCGGGTTTCGCGCTGCCGAGCCGGTCCGGCGGTCGTGGGAGGATCGGCGACGTGACAGCGACGCCCGATGCTTCTGGCACCGTCCTCGTCGTCGACTTCGGGGCGCAGTACGCGCAGCTGATCGCGCGGCGCGTCCGCGAGGCCCGGGTCTACAGCGAGATCGTGCCGCACACGATGCCGGTGGCCGAGATGCTGGCCCGGCAGCCGGCCGCGATCATCCTCTCCGGCGGCCCCGCCTCGGTGTACGCGCCGGGCGCGCCGTCGGTCGACCCGGCGATGTTCGAGGCGGGCGTCCCGGCGTTCGGCATCTGCTACGGCTTCCAGGCGATGGCGCTGGCGCTGGGCGGCACGGTGGCCCGCACCGGCAGCGCCGAGTTCGGCCGGACCGCCCTCGAGGTGGTCGGTGGCGACCCGACGCTGTTCCACGGGCTGCCCCGTCAGCAGCCGGTCTGGATGTCGCACAACGACGCGGTGTCCGAGGCGCCGGCCGGGTTCGCCGTGGTGGCCCGCACCGACCGACACCCCGGTCGCGGCCTTCGAGGACCTGCGACCGGCGGCTGGCCGGCGTGCAGTTCCACCCCGAGGTGCTGCACAGCGAGCACGGCCAGGCGGTGCTCGAGCACTTCCTGTACGAGGTGGCCGGCCTGCCGCCGACCTGGACGATGACCAACGTCATCGACGAGCAGGTCGAGGCGATCCGGGCCCAGGTCGGGGACAGGCGGGTGATCTGCGGGCTGTCCGGCGGGGTCGACTCGGCGGTGGCCGCCGCGCTGGTGCACCGCGCCGTCGGCGACCAGCTCACCTGCGTGTTCGTCGACCACGGTCTGCTCCGCAAGGGCGAGGCCGAGCAGGTCGAGCGCGACTTCGTCGCGGCGACCGGCGTACGGCTGAAGGTGGCCGACGCCTCGAAGCGCTTCCTCGACGCGCTGGCCGGCGTCAGCGACCCCGAGGAGAAGCGCAAGGCCATCGGTCGCGAGTTCATCCGGGTCTTCGAGGAGGCCGCCCGCGAGGTGGTCGCCGAGGCGGGCGCGCACGGCGAGACCGTCGACTTCCTGGTGCAGGGCACGCTCTACCCCGACGTCGTCGAGTCCGGCGGCGGCACCGGCACGGCGAACATCAAGTCCCACCACAACGTCGGCGGCCTGCCCGACGACCTGCAGTTCGCCCTGGTCGAGCCGCTGCGCACGCTGTTCAAGGACGAGGTGCGCAAGGTCGGCCTCGAGCTCGGGCTGCCGGAGGCGATCGTCTGGCGGCAGCCGTTCCCCGGCCCGGGCCTGGGCATCCGGATCGTCGGCGAGGTCACGCTGGAGCGCCTCGACGTCCTGCGCGAGGCCGACGCGATCGCCCGCGAGGAGCTGACCGCGGCCGGGCTGGACCGCGAGATCTGGCAGTGCCCGGTCGTCCTGCTCGGCGACGTGCGGTCGGTCGGCGTGCAGGGCGACGAGCGCACCTACGGCCATCCCGTCGTGCTGCGGCCGGTGTCGTCGGAGGACGCCATGACCGCCGACTGGACCCGGGTCCCCTACGACGTGCTGGCCCGGATCTCGACCCGGATCACCAACGAGGTCCGCGAGGTCAACCGGGTCACCCTGGACGTCACCTCGAAGCCGCCCGGCACGATCGAGTGGGAATGACGGTCCGCACCGCGACCGGGCATCTCCCCCGTCCCTGCCCCCGTACCGCCCGGCCACCGCCCCCACCGGCCTCTCTGGCTACGCGGTCCAGGCCGGCGCCGTGCCGCTCCCCGCCGCCGCGTCCGGCGTCGTCGGCACGCTCGCGCCGCCTGGGCGCTCTCAAGCACGAGAACAACGTCGTCGTCAGCCGCGTCTGGTCGTCTCGGCCCCCTCCCGCTGCCGAGCGCGTCGCCGCCGTGTCCGTGCGTGTCGCTGTCGTCGTCCCCCCTCGGGCCTGTTTCCGATCGCCGCGTCGTCGTTCGCACCGCCTCGTCCCGTCATGCGTCGTCGTCTCGTCTCCCTGTCGCCTTCAGCGCTGCCAGCTCTTCTCTCCGTTCGTCGCTCTTCCAGCTTCGTCTTCTCTCTGCTACCCCCTCCTCTCCTCCCCGTCTTCTCACGTCCTGGCGCCGTCACGCGCGGTCGTAGCGGAGCCGCCAGACCAGCTCCCAGGTCGGCCTCCGGCTCCGACCGGGCCGACCAGTCCCAGACGAACCCTTCCTGGCTGATGGTGTGCCATGTCATCCGCTGCCGCGTCGGCGGTGCGGTCCCCGGTCGCGCTCGAGAACCATCCGGTCGCCGCACCAGCCACCAACGAAGTCCAGATATGCGCCGGTGTTGTCCACCCAGGTCTGCACCCAGCCACGACCTGCCACCGGGACGGAAAGGCTCCAGCCGGTGAACGGGTCGGATCCCGCAGCGAACTGCTCCCACAGGACGGCCCCGTCGAGCGTCCAGCCCACCTCGTTGCTCCCGTCGACCTCGGCGCCGGCGAGATGACGCACTCTCCAGGAGCCGACCCAGAAGTCGAACTGGGCAGGTTCCGGGGCGTCCACCTCCCGGCCGTCGATGACCGGGAGCACAGCCTCGCCCACCTCCGCGTCTCCTCCTCGTCGGCACGCCACCCGTGGGGCACCACGGTCCTCCCGGAACTCGCCGCCTCGTGCGACTTCCCTCAGCCGTGATCGTCGTGTTACCCAGCTGACGCCAGGTTGAGAGCAGCGGGCGACCCGCCCCCTACGCTGCTGCGCCATGACGGACATCGACCTGGAGACCGCCGGCGTCGCCGAGGTTCAGGCAGGCCATGGCAGCGGGCGCGACGAGCAGCGCCGAGCTGGTGGCGGGCTACCTGGCGCGGATCGACGCCCTCGACCAGCGCGGCCCGGCCGTGCACGCGCTCCGCGCCCTTGTGCCCGACGCCGTCGGCCAGGCCGAGCAGGCCGACGCCGAGCGCCGCGACGGCCGGGTCCGCGGCCCGCTGCACGGCGTACCGGTGCTGGTGAAGGACAACATCGACGTGGCCGGCCTGCCCACCACGGGTGGGTCGTTGGCCCTGGAGCACTCGGTCCCCGGACAGGACGCCGACCTGGTGACCCGGCTGCGGGCGGCCGGCGCCGTGGTGCTGGGCAAGACCAACCTCACCGAGCTGGCAAACTTCATGGCGGAGGAGATGCCGAGCGGGTACTCCTCGCTGGGCGGTCAGGTGCTCAACCCGTACGACGTGAGCCTGACGCCCTGCGGCTCGAGCAGCGGGTCCGGTGCCGCTGCTGCTCTCGGGCTGGCGACGGTCACCGTCGGCACCGAGACCGACGGGTCGATCCTCTGCCCGAGCGACGCACAGAGCCTGGTCGGGCTCAAGCCGACCCTCGGGCTGGTCAGCGGTACCGGCATCCTGCCGATCGCCACCAGCCAGGACTGCGCCGGGCCGATGTGCCGGACGGTCGCCGACGCGGCAGCCCTGCTGGACGCACTGGCCGGCCGCGCCGTCTCGGGACCGTTGCGTCCGGAGGCCCTGGACGGCGTGCGGCTCGCCGTACCGCCGCCGCCCGACGACCTGCACGCCGCCGACCGCGAGCTCTTCGATGCCGCCCTGAAGGTGATGCGCGACCTCGGCGCGACGACCGTCGAGGTGCCGGCGCTGCCGGAGACCGACGAGACGCCGGTGCTGCACTACGAGTTCGCCCGCGACGTCGACGCCTACCTCGCGCGGCTACCGGGCGATGCCCCGGTGCGCTCGATGGCCGAGCTCGCCGCCTGGAACGACGCGCACCCCGACGCCGCGCTCAAGTACGGGCAGGCCCACATCCTCGCCGCACTCGCGGTGGACCACGAGGCCGACGCCGCCGCCTATCGGGCCAGCCGGGCGCGGGACCTGGCGATGGCCGGAGAGCACGGCATCGACGCGACGCTTCGCGCGTTCGGCGCGGCCGCCGTCGTCACGCCCTCCTGGCACGGCGCGGGCGTCGCCGCGCGAGCCGGCTACCCGAGCATCGTCGTCCCGGCCGGCTACCGGCGGGCCGGCCGCCGGCCGTTCGGTGTCTCCTTCCTCGGCCCGGCAGGGTCGGAGGCCCTGCTGCTCGGCCTGGGCTACGCCTACGAACAGGCGTCCAAGGCGCGGCGTCCGGTCTCCCTGGTGAACCCCGCGTTGCTGCGCTGATCTCCCGCAGCGAAGCCGTCACGGCCGGTACGGTCGGCGGTGCCAGGGGGCGGGTCGAACGGCGGGACGGGGGGGTGGGCATGGGCAACGGGTCGCGCCCGGCCGGTCGCGCTGCGCGCATCCTGCTGGTCGAGGACAGCGTCGCCGACCACAAGCTGGTCCAGCTCGCCCTCGAGGAGGCCGGCAGCACCAGCGAGCTCTTGCACGCCGAGGACGGCGCCGAGGCGCTCGCCGTCCTGGACGCCGTCAGTGCGGGTCAGCGTGACCGACCCGACGTCGTCGTCCTGGACCTCAACCTGCCGCGGGTCAGCGGTGTCGAGGTCCTGCGCCGGGTCAAGGGCGACCCGTTGCTGCGCACCATCCCGGTCGTCGTCTTCAGCACCTCGCGGGCCGATCTCGACGTCTCCGTCGCGTACGCCTGCGGGGCGAACGCCTACGTCGTCAAGCCGGTTGACCTGCAGCGCTTCATGGAGGTCGTCCGCAGCATCGAGGAGCACTGGACCGGCGTGGTCCGCCTGCCCTGAGTCGCAGCGCTCGGCCGGCCGTGCGCCACGCTCCCGTGGTCGCAGGGATCTCGACTCCGTGGTCCGGCGCGTCGGTCAGGCGGTGGAGACCACGAAGAACCGTTCCGCGAGGCGGCCGGCGGGGAGCCCGGCTGCCTCGGCGTTGATCCGGCCCCACTCGCGCATCCGGGACTCCAGGTCGTCCATGTGGCCGGTCTGGCTCAGGTGTGCGCGCAGCGCGGCAATCTTGGTGTCGAACAGGTCGGTGACGTCCACCGCATGGTTGCTGTCCGGATGGGCCATCAGCCAGGTCTCGGCGGCGGCCCACTCGGCGAGCTCCTCGTCGGCCAGCAGGGCCGGGTGCGCGAACGGGTTGCGGGCATCCGGGTAGATCGCTGCCATCGCGGCGACGCCGGCGGCCAGGTGGTCGGGGTGGCTTGCCCCGATCCGGGCCCAGTTGCGCTCCGGGCTCTGGATGAGCATCCGCTGCGGACGCACCTGCCGGATGACCCGGCTGATGTCCCGCCGCAGCTCCTGGGTGGGTTCGAGGGCACCGTCGCGGTAGCCGAGGAACCGGACGTCGCTGACGCCGGCGGCCGCGGCCGCGGCCTGCTGCTCGGCCCGCCGGATGCCCGGGATCGCGGCGCGGTCCACGGCCGGGTCGAAGCCACCGGCATCGCCGTCGGTGCAGATGCAGTACGTCACCTCGACCCCGGCGGCCGTCCAGGTCGCGATCGTCCCCGAGGCGCCGAAGTCGACGTCGTCCGGGTGCGCGGTCACCACCAGGACGCGCTGCACCTCGCTGTCCTCCAGCACCTGTGCTCCTTCCGTCGGCGGTCATCGTAGGCAGGCGGTCGCCTCCATCGCTCAAGACCGGCCACCGGGAAGTCGATCACTCGGAGGTGACGACCTCCTGGACGGCCCGTACCGCCCTCCTGGTGGCCCTGGTCCTCGCCGGCCTCGGCCAGGCGGGACCGGCGTCCGCTGCTGCCGTGCCGGCCACCGCCAAGGCCTTCGGCCTGAGCATCGACGGGTACCCCACGTGGCAGCGCGAGAGCACCTGCAGCCCGACGGAGAAGCCCGGAGCCCGGTTCCTGCGCAAGCTGCTGCTCGCGACGTACGGTCCGGTGGGGTCGAACATCGTCCGCGCATGCACCCGAGCCGACTCGGGCCACGAGGAAGGCCGCGCGCTGGACTGGATGACCAACGTCCGGGTGCCGGAGCAGAAGGCGATGGCGGATGCCTTCATCGCCTGGCTGCAGGCACCCGACGAGTACGGCAACCCGGCGGCGATGGCTCGCCGGCTCGGCATCTCCTACGTCATCTGGAACAACCAGACCTGGCGGGCCTACGACCCCGCGCGCGGCTGGACGGACTACAACGGCTGTCGCGCCAAGAAGAAGAAGGCGAAGCGGGCTCTCGACAACGCCTGCCACCGCACCCACGTGCACATCAGCTTCACCTGGGACGGCGCCCTCAAGCGGACGTCGTACTACACCGGCTACGTCGCCTGCCCCGTCCCGCTGCCCGTCGTCCCGGATCCGGTCGTCGCACCTGCACTACCGGCGCCAGGGGTCCCGGTCCCGGTCGTCCCCGTCCCCGCTCCCGTCGTGCCGGTGACGGGGCCGGTGCTGCCCCTGGCCCAGGCCCGGATCCTCGGCACCAAGGCCGGCACCGGCTCGGTCGCCGGCCCCTGCCGGGTGCACCCCGACGTCCGGTTCGACCTGCTGGTCCTGGGCGCCGGCGGGGTGCCCTCGACCGGGGTCGCCTCGGTGGTGCTGCGGGTGCGAGCTGGTGGGTCCGGATGCGCCGGGGACCCTGCAGGTCTGGCCCGCCGGGAGCCCGCAGCCGCTGGAGACCGTGCCGCTGGACGCCACCGGCCGGGTTGCCGTGGTGACGGTGCCGGTGGGTACGGCGGGCAGTGTCAGCCTCCAGCTCGGCGGGGCGATGGCGCACCTGCGCGCTGACGTCCTCGGCTACGTCGCCGCGGCTGTGGTCTGACCCCGGATCCGTCCGGCCCGACGCCTAGACTCGTCGGGAGATGAGCACCCTCTTCGACGACGCCTACCCGCTCCCGTCGGGTCCTCCGACGCCCCCTCCGGACCGGCCTCGACGACCCGACCCCGCGGCACTGCTCGAGGGACTCAACCCCCAGCAGCGCGCCGCGGTCGTCCACGAGGGCGGTCCGCTGCTCATCGTCGCCGGCGCCGGCTCGGGCAAGACCCGGGTCCTGACCTCCCGGGTGGCCTACCTGCTGGCCGAGCGCAAGGTGCATCCCGGCGCAGTGCTTGCCATCACCTTCACCAACAAGGCCGCGGGGGAGATGAGGGAGCGGGTCACCGCGCTGGTCGGCGGGCGGGCCAAGGCGATGTGGGTGAGCACCTTCCACTCCGCCTGCGTGCGCATCCTGCGCCGCGAGGCCGGCCACCTCGGGATGAAGTCGACCTTCTCGATCTACGACCAGGCCGACTCCCAGCGGCTGATGGCCCTCGTCTGCCGCGACCTCGACCTCGACCCGAAGCGCTACCCGCCGAGGTCGTTCTCGACCCAGGTGAGCAATCTCAAGAACGAGCTCGTCGACCACGAGACCTTCGCCCGCCGGGCCGAGACGCACACGGAGCAGACCCTCGCGGAGGCCTACGGGCTCTACCAGCGTCGGCTGCACGAGGCCAACGCGTTCGACTTCGACGACCTGATCATGACCACCGTGCACCTGCTGCAGGCGTTTCCTGACGTCGCCGAGCACTACCGGCGCCGGTTCCGGCACGTGCTGGTCGACGAGTACCAGGACACCAACCACGCGCAGTACGTGCTGGTCCGCGAGCTGGTCTCGGGCGGCGAGCCGGCTCTGGGCGTACCGCCCGCCGAGCTCTGCGTCGTCGGTGACGCCGACCAGTCGATCTACGCGTTCCGCGGCGCGACGATCCGCAACATCCTGGCCTTCGAGCAGGACTACCCGGACGCCTCGACGATCCTGCTGGAGCAGAACTACCGCTCCACCCAGACCATCCTGTCGGCGGCCAACGCGGTGATCTCCCGCAACGCCAGCCGCAAGCCCAAGAACCTGTGGTCGGACGCCGGCGAGGGAGAGCCGATCGTCGGCTACGTCGCGGACAACGAGCACGACGAGGCGTCGTTCGTCGCCCAGGAGGTCGACCGGCTGACCGACAGCGAGGCGGTGCTGCCCTCGCAGGTCGCGGTGTTCTACCGCACCAACGCGCAGTCCCGAGTCTTCGAGGAGGTGTTCATCCGGGTCGGCCTGCCGTACAAGGTCGTCGGCGGCGTGCGGTTCTACGAGCGGCGCGAGGTGCGCGACGCGCTGGCCTACCTGCGGGTGCTCGCCAACCCGGCCGACACGGTGTCGATGCGCCGCATCCTCAACGTCCCGAAGCGCGGCATCGGCGACCGCGCCGAGGCGTGCATCGAGGCCCTTGCCCAGCGCGAGTCGCTCACCTTCAACGACGCCCTGCAGCGTTGTGAGGACGCCTACGGCCTGGTCTCCCGGTCGCTGACCGCCGTGCAGGGGTTCCGGACCCTGATGGACGAGCTGGGCACGCTGGTCGAGGCCGGTACGCCGCCGGCGACCGTGCTCGAGGCGGTGCTGGAACGCACCGGCTACGCCGCCGAGCTGTCCGGGTCGGTCGACCCCCAGGACCAGACCCGGCTGGAGAACCTCCAGGAGCTGGTCGCGGTGGCCCGCGAGTTCGAGGAGGCCAACCCCGAGGGCACCCTCGTCGACTTCATGGAGACGGTGGCGCTGGTCGCCGACGCCGACCAGATCCCGGACGGGCCGGGCGAGGACGAGGACGGCGCGGTCCCGCCCGGTGTCGTCACGCTGATGACCCTGCACACGGCCAAGGGGCTCGAGTTCCCGGTCGTCTTCCTCACCGGGCTCGAGGACGGCATCTTCCCGCACCTGCGCTCGCTCGGTGACCCGGGCGAGCTCGAGGAGGAGCGCCGCCTGGCCTACGTCGGCATCACCCGCGCCCAGCAGCGGCTCTACCTGAGCCGGTCGACCGTGCGCAGCGCCTGGGGTGCCCCGCAGGCCAACCCGGCGTCGAGGTTCCTCGAGGAGATCCCGGACACGCTGGTCGACTGGCGGCGCCTCGAGTCGTCGGTGTCCAGCACGCCCGCGGTGGCCGCGGTCGCGGCGCGCCCCGGCGTGCGGTCGCCGGGCAACCGGGTCGTGGTGCACCTGGAGCCGGGCGACCGGGTCACCCACGACACCTTCGGGCTCGGCTCGGTGGTCGCGGTCGAGGGATCCGGTGAGCGGGCCGTGGCATCGATCGACTTCCGCACCGGCGGGGTCAAGCGGCTGCTGCTGCGCTATGCCCCGGTCGAGAAGCTCTGAGCCGCCGGCTCAGAGCTTGACGCCGTGCTCGCGCAGCCAGGTCAGCGGGGGCACCGGGGCGCCGTTGGCCGGCCGGACCTCGAGGTGCAGGTGCGGGCCGGTGGTGTTGCCGGTGGTCCCGATCCGGCCGATCGCCTCGCCGGCCTTGACCGTCCCGCTGGTCTTGAGGAACTCCGACATGTGGGCGTACCAGGTGACGGTGCCGTCGGGGTGCTCGATCGCGAGCTTGTTGCCGTAGGCGCCCTCGTAGGCAGCGAAGACGATCTTGCCGTCGCCCACCGCGTGGACCGTGGAGCCGTACGGCGCCGCGAAGTCCTGGCCGGTGTGCGAGTTGCTCCACAGGCCGTAGTCGCCGAACCCGGCGGTCAGCCGGAAGCCGTCGACCGGGACGACCCACTTGGGGCGGGCCGCCTCGCGGGCGGCGCGCTCCTTCTTGGCGACCTCCTGCAGCTCGCGCACCGAGGACGTCATCGCGCGCCGGACCCGGCTGGCCCGCTGCTCCTGCTGGGAGACGAGGGTCTGCCGCAGCTGCCCGGCGGCGATCGTGCGCGCCTGCTGGAGCTGCTGGGAGGCCGGGCTGCTGGTTCCTTCGCGGGCGTCGCCGATGGCACCGGGAACGTTGAGACCGCTCACAGCGAAGGCGGCCAGCGTGGCGGCAGTGACGTACGCAGGACCGCTGTGGTGCGTCGGCTTGCGGTGTCGTCCGCGGGGCGGGCGGCGAGGTGGCACGGGGGGATCGCCTCGTCGTCGGGGGGGCAGGGACCGGGCGACGATAACGAACGGATCACGTGAGGGGCCAACCGGGGAGGTGTCCATACCTTGTTCAATCACCCAGCGTAGCCAGAAATAACGGATCGTCGTGCTCAGACGCCCCGTCCACGGGACTTTGTCCGTGTTCGGGCACCCGAAACCTCGCCCGCTGAAGGTCACCCGTCCGGCTGCGGGTCATCCGCTGGCCGGCCGCCCGGCGCGCGGCAGCCGGCCGGCCGGCCGGGCCGGGACCCGATCCGCCGCCCGGTCGCTGGCGATCGAGGTGACCCCGGGGCGGACCGTGCCGCCGTGCGGGTCGAGCTGGGCGAGGGTCAGGCCGATCTCGTGCACGGCGTGGCGGTGGATCGGCAGCGACATGTGCCCGACGCCGCGGATCATCACATTGCGGGCGTCCAGGTCGGGATGGTCGACCCGGGCCGCGCGCTTGGGCACGATCATCTGGTCCAGGTCGCTCCACACGGCCAGGAACCGGGTCCGGCAGCCGGGCGCCGGCTCACGCAGCTCGGCGACCAGGTCGCTGTGCGGGCGCAGCTGGCGGGCCAACGGGTGCGGCACCAGGCGAGCCGGCCGGGTGCCGGCGTGCGGCGTGCCGAGGGTCACCAGGGTGTGCACCCGCTCGTCGCCGCCGAGCCGCTGCACGTAGTAGCGCGCGATCAGGCCGCCCATGCTGTGGCCGATGACGTGGATGCGCTCGAAGCCGGTCTCCTCGCACAGCCGCTCGACCTGGGTGGCGAGGTTCGTCGCGGCGAGCCGGACGTCGGTGGTGAGCGGGCTGTAGTTGATCGACAGCACCCGCCGGAAGCCGCGGCGGCGCAGGCTACGACGCAGCACCGTGAAGATCGACCGGTTGTCGACCATGCCGTGCACCAGCAGGATCGGGGTCCCGGACGCCTCGACGTCGCCGATCACCAGACCACGCTGGACCGGCGAGAGCCCGGCCAGGTCGCGCCGCTCGTTGCCACGAGCTCCGGCCCGCTCGCGGGCCACGCCGAGGGGGTAGAGCGCGGCGTGCGCCGCCACCCAGGTGATCTCGACCGCGGCGCCACGCAGGCCCGTCGGGGACAGCAGGCTGAGCGCACCACGACGCAGACCAGTACCGGCCCGCCCCATCCGCTTCCGCACCCGAGACCCCTTCTCGTCGTCCTGACCGGCCGTGTCCGCCCCCGCGTCCCGGGCACCGTAACCCTCACCTACCCCCTCACCGGCCCCCGGACGCGCCGAATCGGCTCGGTTACGCTCTCGGCCGTGAGCACCTCCGCCCCGGTCCGCGTCGTCGTCGCCAAACCCGGCCTGGACGGGCACGACCGCGGGGCCAAGGTGGTGGCCCGCGCGCTTCGCGACGCGGGCGTCGAGGTCGTCTACACCGGCCTGCACCAGACGCCCGAGCAGATCGTCGAGACGGCCATCCAGGAGGACGCCGACGCGATCGGCCTCTCGGTGCTCTCCGGTGCGCACATGACGCTGTTCAAGCGGGTGATCGAGTTGCTCCGTGAGCGCGAGGCGGAGGACATCGTCGTGTTCGGCGGCGGCATCGTCCCGCAGGCCGACATGCCCGAGCTGACGGCGATGGGCGTCGCGAAGGTGTTCACCCCCGGCGCGACCACCGGCGAGATCGTCGGCTGGGTGCGCGAGAACCTCGGCGAGAAGACCACCGCCTGACGGCCTGCGGTCCGGCCGGTACGCCTACTTCGGGCCCGGGCCCGAACGCAGCGGCAGTGTCAGCACTGCGGGGTTCGACCGGTCGGCGGTGACGGTCACCGGAACGACGGCGGCATTGCCGGCGTACGCCGCATCGCTGGCGGCCAGCACCAGCCGGACGCGATGTCCCTTCTGGATCCGCTGCACGACACCGGGCAGCTCGATGTGCACCCGCTCGGTGACGTCCGCGACCCGCACCGGCGAGATCAGCCGGTTGTGCAGCGTCTGCGTCCCGTCCGGTGCCACGTCATAGATCTTGGCGAAGAGGACCAGCTGTCCGGCCGGCCCGACTGCCTGGGTGGCGGCTGCCGCGGGGGAGCTCAGCGTCAGGTCCAGGGTCGGCGAGCCGACGAGGACGGTCGGCCCCGAGACCGGAGCCGAGGTCCACTGCGCGAACGTCCCGGGGGCGTCGGTCGGCGGCAGCGGGTCGGTGTCCTGGCCGCCCTGGGAGGACGTCTCGGAGTAGCTCGTCGGCGAGCCCGCGGGTCCGTTCGCCCAGCTCTGTGCCCCGGCCCGCACCCTGGTGCGGGAGCTGACCAGGTCCTGCGCCCCGGACAGGTAGAGCGGCAGCGCCTTGGCCACCGGGAACCGGTCCGAACCGGCGTACGCCGGGGTGGCGATCCCGGAGTAGGTGACCCAGTCCTGGAAGTAGGCGAACTCCGGGCCGGTCGTGACGGCGGTGTCGCCCTTCACGTACCGGTCGAACCAGTCGAGGAACCGGCCACCCAGGTAGGTGGAGCGCAGGTCGGAGGTGCCGGTGAGGTCCAGCTCGCCGGGCGCCGGGTTGCCGCCGAGGCTGTGTCCCCAGGACTGCCAGATCAGCTGTACGGGCGTGCCCTGGGCCTGCAGCCCGCGGTAGGTCGCGGCCGACTCCTGCAGGTTGAACAGGGTGTCCTTCTGTCCCTGCACGAGCAGCGTCGGTGCCTTCACCTTGGCCAGGTACGACGACACCGACGCGTGCCGGGCGAAGTCCAGCGTTGCCCGGTCGGGGTAGCCGAAGGCCTCCAGCTGGGCCTTGGACAGGCAGGCCTGGTCGACGAAGTTGGGGCAGCCGAGCAGCCGGGTCGGGTCGATGCCGGCGCCCTGGATCCCGTCGGTGATGCCGACCGAGAAGAACAGCGACGTCCACTGCTTCTTGTGCACGCCCGGGGTGCTGTAGGTGACGTTGCCCCCGGACGTGCCGATGCTGGTGTTGTTCGGGGCCAGCGAGTAGGCGAGGTCGTTCCAGGTGATGATCGGGATCAGTGCGTCGATGCGCCCGTCCAAGGACGCGGCCGCGAACTGCACCTGACCGCCGTACGAGCCGCCGATCATGCCCACCTTGGGGTCACCCGCGGCGTTCGTGGCCACCATGTCGAGGACCCGGCCGGAGTTGTCCGCCTTCAGGCCGGCGAGGTAGTCGACCAGCTGTGTCGCGGCCTTGCCGTCGTAGTCGGGGTCGTCCAGGGCGATCTTGCAGCCGCTGTTCGGGAAGCCGAGCCCGGTGTAGGACAGCGTGACGTAGCCCTCGCGACCGAACGCCGCAGCGGCGCCGGCCTGGTCGTCCTTCGACCCACCGAAGCCGTTGGTGGTGAGCACCGCGGGTGCGGGCGTGGCGGCCGTGACTCCCTCGGGCACGTACAGGTCGGCGTCCACCAGGCACGACGTGGCGCCGTTCGGTCCGACGTGCACGGTGAGCTGCACGGGCGTCTTGGTCACGGCCGGCCCGGCAGCTGACGCCGGCCCGGCGAGCACCCCGACACCGTTGAGCAGCGTGGTGACGGCAACGACGACGACGGTGGCGCTTCTGCGCACGGGGCCTCCTGGGTTCGCCCGGTACAACGGGCGGCTGACGCTGCGGTTACGCTCGCGTACCGCGGGATGCCCCCCTGGACGGGCGCTCACCGCCGCACCGGACCACCACAGCGAGGCGAGGACTGACCCGTGGACCTCTTCGAGTACCAGGCACGTGACCTGTTCGAGAAGCACGGCGTGCCCGTGCTCGGCGGCGCCGTCGCCGAGACGCCTGAGCAGGCCCGGGCAGCGGCCGAGCGATTGCTTCCGGAGGGCAACGGCAAGGTCGTGGTGAAGGCCCAGGTGAAGACAGGCGGCCGCGGCAAGGCCGGTGGCGTCAAGCTGGCGTCCTCGGTCGAGGAGGCCGAGCAGGTGGCCGGCCAGATCCTCGGCATGGACATCAAGGGCCACACGGTGCATCGCGTGATGATCGCGCCGGCCGCGGCGATCGCGGAGGAGTACTACTTCTCGGTGCTGCTGGACCGGGCCAACCGCACCTACCTGGCGATGGCCTCCCGCGAGGGCGGCGTGGAGATCGAGCAGCTCGCGGTCGAGAAGCCCGAGGCGCTGGCCCGGGTCGGCGTCGACGCCCTCGAGGGCATCGACGAGGCCAGGGCGCGGGAGATCGCCGAGCAGGGCGGCTTCCCGGCCGAGATCCTCGACGAGGTGGCTGCCGCGATCGTGAAGCTGTGGGGCGTCTTCGTCGCCGAGGACGCGACGTTGGTCGAGGTCAACCCGCTGGTCAAGACCGCCGACGGGCGCATCGTGGCGCTGGACGGCAAGGTGACCCTGGACGGCAACGCCGCCTTCCGCCACCCCGACCACGGGTCCCTCGAGGACGAGTTCTCGGCCGACCCGCTCGAGGCCAAGGCGAAGGCGAAGGACCTCAACTACGTCAAGCTCGACGGGGAGGTCGGCATCATCGGCAACGGGGCCGGTCTGGTGATGTCGACGCTGGACGTCGTCGCCTACGCGGGCGAGGACCACAACGGGGTGAAGCCGGCGAACTTCCTCGACATCGGCGGAGGCGCGTCGGCAGAGGTGATGGCCGACGGGCTGGAGATCATCCTCGGCGACCCTGACGTGAAGTCGGTGTTCGTCAACGTCTTCGGCGGCATCACCGCGTGCGACGCGGTGGCCAACGGCATCGTGCAGGCCATCGAGCTGATCAAGTCCAAGGGCGGGGACGTGAGCAAGCCACTCGTCGTACGGCTGGACGGGAACAACGCCGACGAAGGCCGGCGAATCCTCGACGAGGCAGAGCACGACGTCGTCGAGCTCGTCGACACCATGGACGGCGCCGCCGCTCGCGCCGCCGAGCTCGCAGCCAAGTAAGGGACGAGGGACTACTGACATGGCCATCTGGCTGACCGAGAACTCCAAGATCATCGTCCAGGGCATCACCGGCTCCGAGGGCACCAAGCACACCCGGCGGATGATCGCCTCCGGCGCCGCGGTCGTCGGCGGTGTGAACCCCCGCAAGGCCGGCACCGTCGTCGACGTCGAGGGCACCCAGGTGCCGGTCTTCGCGACCGTCGCCGAGGCCGTCAAGGAGACCGGGGCCGACGTCTCCGTCGTCTTCGTGCCCCCGGCCTTTGCGAAGGACGCCGTGATCGAGGCCGTCGACGCCTCCATCCCGCTCTGCGTCGTCATCACCGAGGGGATCCCGGTGCACGACTCGGCTGCCTTCTACCAGCACGCGGTCAACGCCGGCACGACCCGCATCGTCGGGCCCAACTGCCCCGGGCTGATCAGTCCTGGGAAGTCCAACGCCGGCATCATCCCGGCCGACATCACCCAGGCCGGCCGGATCGGGCTGGTCTCCAAGTCCGGCACGCTGACCTACCAGATGATGTACGAGCTGCGGGACATCGGCTTCTCCACCGCCGTCGGCATCGGCGGCGACCCGGTCATCGGCACCACACACATCGACTGCCTGGAGGCCTTCGAGGCCGACCCCGAGACCGACGCGATCGTGATGATCGGCGAGATCGGCGGCGACGCCGAGGAGCGTGCGGCGGCCTACATCAAGGACCACGTGACCAAGCCGGTCGTCGGCTACGTGGCCGGCTTCACCGCGCCCGAGGGCAAGACCATGGGCCATGCGGGCGCCATCGTCTCCGGCTCGTCCGGGACCGCCCAGGCCAAGCAGGACGCGCTCGAGGCGGTCGGGGTCAAGGTCGGCAAGACGCCGTCCGAGACCGCCCGCCTGATGCGCGAGATCATGACCTCCCGCTGACCGCCGTACCCACACAAGATCGTTTGCGACGTCTGGGGCCACGACACGCCGATCGCTACGGCGTGTCGTGCACGAGAACGTCGCAAACGATCTTCCGTCAGCCGACGGCGCGGTCGAGGGCGGTCTGCAGGCGCTCGGTGGTCCACACCCAGTCGTCCGCGCCGTCGCCCGACGGGTTGCCCGACGCCTGCCACTCCAGGACGACGACGACGTTGCCCTGGTGGGCGGTCGCGACCTCGTAGTAGTTCGGCTCGGAGGCGACCTCTGGATAGAAGTAGCGGGAGTGCCGCACTGCTCCGTCGAGTCCCGGCACCGTGACCGACTCACGCGTGGTCAGGGTCCCCTCGCTCGGGTCGACGGTCGCGGGGCAGGTCGCGGCCAGGTCGGCGTACGCGCGCTTGAGCGACGCCTGCTCGGCGCTGCCTGTGTCGTCGAAGCGCAGCACGTACTCGCGGATCTCCGCCTCGCTGCCGTCCTGGTAGTAGCGGGTGGAGCTGACCTGCGAGGCCTCCCAGCCATCGGGGCGGACGGCGCACTGCTGGGACAGGATGTCCGGCTCCTGGCCGGCGTCGATGAACGGTCCGATCGCGGCGTAGGAGCCGATCTCGGTGAGATCGGCCGGCGTCAGGAGCGGCTCGTCCGACGAGGGACTCCTGGGTGGCCGTGGGGCTGGGAGTGGCGGGGATGACTGTGGCCCTGCGGTCACTGTCGATGCCGCCGGCGATCCCCACGACGCCGGCGACCAGGGCCACCACGGCGAGCGAGGTGCCGACGGCCTGCCGGCGGGTCCGCTGCGCGCCGCGTGCCCGCACGGCCGACGAGTCGGCGAGCGGGGTGCGCTCGACGTCCCTGCGCAGCGCGTCCAGCGTCAGCATCATCCGGTCGTCTCGGTTCTCAGGCATTCGGGCTCACCTCCGCGAGCGTGGTGTCGGCGAGGAGCTCGGCGAGAGCGGCCCGGCCGCGCGACAGGCGCGCCTTGACCGTGCCCTCGGGGGCTCCCACCTCGTGGGCCACCTCGGCGACCGACAGTCCGCCGAGGTGGTGCAGGACGATGGCTCGCCGTTGCGCCTCCGGGATCTGGCGGAGCGCCGTGACCAGCGCGACGTTGTCGACGCCAGGCTCGGGCGTGTTCTCGGGCGGGCCGTGACGGAGCATCGCGGTGACGCCGTTCTTCGCCTTGCGCCAGCGGCTCGCCGCCAGCCGCCAGGCAACAGTCCGCACCCAGGCCTCCGGGTCGTCGTACGACGACACCGTCGACCACCGCTGCCAGGCTCTGGCGTACGCCTCCTGGGTCAGCTCCTGGGCGTCGGCCAGGTTGCTGGTCATGGCGTACATCTGGTGCATCACCCGCCGGTTGGTGGCCGCGTAGAAGGCATCGAAGCCTGCGGCGTCCTTCACCGTCGTCCTCCTGCCTCCGGTTGACCCGTCGAGCTGTCACGAAGGATGACTCGCGAGCGGCCAGGTCGGTTGCACGAAGCCTGCGACACCCCGAAGGGGCCTCGGGTCCGGGGCGCGGCGCCCGGCACCGGCGACGATGGTCCGACGATGACCGAACTGCTCTCCCGACCGCCGCGCCCGCCCTCGGGCCACGGCCCCCGGCGTCCCGGCGCCGCGTCGAGGACGCCGCCGTCGTCGCGCTCGGTCACCGTTGTCGGCGTGGTTGCCGCCCTGCGCTCGGCCGGCCTCGGCGTGCTGGCGGTGATGGTGCTCGTGCTGGTCGCCTGGGCCACCGCCTCGGACAGCGGCGCCGACGCGCCCGACGCCATCGCCACTGCGCTGCAGGCCTGGCTGGTGGGACACCACGCGCACCTCGCGGTGCCCGGGGGCGAGCTGGCGCTGGTGCCGCTCGGCCTCACCGCGTTGCCGCTGGCGCTCCTGCACACCGCCACTGTGCGCGCCGGACGGGCCGCCGGTGTCCGCGGCCGCACGGGTGTGCTGGCGCTGGCCTCCTCGGTCACGGCGACCTACGCCGTCGTCGCCACGTTCGTCGCGCTGGTCGCCCGCACCGACGCCGTGCAGGCGTTGCCGGTCAGCGCCTTCGTCGGGGCCGCAGGTGTCGCCGCGCTCGGGTCCGGCTCGGGCGCGGTGCGCGCGACCGGCAGCTGGACGGGCGTGACCCGACGGCTCCCGCCGCTGGTCCGGGCCGCCCTCCCGGCGGCCGCGGTCGCGCTCGCGGCCCTCGTCACCGGCGGCGCCCTGCTCGCCGGCGCCTCGCTCGCGGTGCACCACGAGCAGGCGGGCCTGCTGTTCGACGGCTTGGACGCCGGCATCGGTGGCGGTGTGCTGCTCGCCGCCCTGTGCCTGCTCTACGTGCCGACCGCAGCCGTGTGGGGGCTCGCGTACGTCGTGGGGCCGGGGTTCGCGGTCGGCGTCGGGACCTCGGTGTCGATGACCGGCGCCGATCTCGGTGCCGTCCCGGCCTTCCCGCTGCTCGCCGCCCTGCCGCAGGAGCCGGGCCCGGCCTGGGGACCTCTGGTGCTGGTCGCACCGCTGCTGGCCGGCGTTCTCGCCGGGGTGCTCGCTCGCCGCGGAGGCGCCGGGTCGGCGGCCGGGGTGGCGGCCGGTGGCCGAGGTGTCGGCGGTAGCCGGTGGGCTGGTCGCCGCAGCGGTCACCGTGCTGTCGCTGCTGGCCTCCGGTCCGGCCGGCCCGGGCCGCCTGGCCGAGACCGGTCCGACCTGGTGGGCGACCGGCCTGGCCGCCGGCCTCGAGGTCGCGGTGGTCATGGCTGCTGTGCTGCTGGTCCTGCGTCGCCGCGACTAGGGTCGCCCCGTGCACCTCGGCCCCGGACCGCGCGTCGTCGTGCTGGCCTCCGGCAGCGGGTCCACCCTGCAGGCCCTGATCGACGCGGCGGGCGACCCGGCGTACGGCGTGCAGCTGGTGGCCGTGGGCTCCGACCGGGCCGGTGCCGGTGCGCTGGACCGGGCCAGGACCGCCGGCGTCGACACCTTCGTCTGCGCACCCGGCGACCACGCCGACCGCGCCGCGTGGGACGCGGCGCTGGCCGAGACGGTCGGCGCGCTCAGCCCGCACCTCGTGGTGTCCGCGGGGTTCATGCGGCTGGCCGGCCCGGCGTTCCTCGACCGCTTCGGCGGCCGCTTCGTGAACACGCATCCGGCGCTGCTGCCGGCGTTCCCCGGGATGCACGGGGCGCGCGACGCCCTCGCCTACGGCGCCAAGGTCAGCGGCGCCACGCTGCACGTCGTGGACTCCGGCGTCGACACCGGGCCGATCGTCGCCCAGCGCGCCGTCCCGGTGCTGGACGACGACGACGAGGCCGCGCTGCACGAGCGGATCAAGGTCGAGGAGCGCGAGATGCTCGTCGACGTCATCGGCCGGATGGCCCGTGAGGGCTGGACGGTCACCGGAAGGAAGGTCACCGTCCCGTGAGTTGCACCCCACAAAATCGCTCGCTGCGCTCACGATTCCGCAGGGACCCCGCATGAGCACCGACACCGTCCCGGTACGCCGGGCCCTGCTCAGCGTCTACGACAAGACCGGCTTGGAGGACCTCGCCCGCGGGCTGCACGACGCCGGGGTGGCGCTCGTGTCGACCGGGTCGACGGCGGCCCGGATCGCCGCAGCCGGGTTGCCGGTGACCCCGGTCGAGGAAGTCACCGGCTTCCCCGAGTGCCTGGACGGGCGGGTCAAGACGCTGCACCCGGCGGTGCACGCCGGGATCCTGGCCGACCGACGGCTCGCGAGCCACCGCGAGCAGCTCGTCGCGCTGGAGGTGGAGCCGTTCGACCTGGTCGTCGTCAACCTCTACCCGTTCGCCGCGACGGTGGCCTCCGGCGCGACACCGGACGAGTGCGTGGAGCAGATCGACATCGGCGGCCCGGCGATGGTGCGTTCCGCCGCGAAGAACCATCCTTCGGTCGCGGTCGTCGTCGACCCCGCCCGCTACCCCGACGTGCTGGCCGCCGTCGCAGCGGGCGGGTTCACCCTCGACCAGCGGCGCCGGCTGGCGGCCGCGGCGTTCGCCCATACCGCGTCGTACGACGTGGCGGTGGCGTCCTGGTTCGCCGTCGAGCTGGCGCCCGAGCCGGACGGGTGGGCCGCCTTCCTCGGCGCGGGGCTGCAGCGGCAGGCCGTGCTGCGCTACGGCGAGAACCCGCACCAGCGTGCCGCGCTCTACCGCGACCCGGCGCGGCCCGGCCGGGCTGGCCGGCGCCGAGCAGCTGCACGGCAAGGAGATGAGCTACAACAACTACGTCGACACCGAGGCGGCGCTGCGGGCGGTCGACGACTTCACCGCCCCCTGCGTGGCGATCGTCAAGCACACCAACCCGTGCGGCATCGCCGTCGCGAGTGCCGGCGTCGGTGACGCGATGGCCGACGCGCACCGCAAGGCGCTCGCCTGCGACCCGGTCTCGGCCTTCGGCGGGGTGGTGGCGACCAACCGGCCGGTCACGGTCGCGATGGCCGAGCAGGTGGCCGAGGTCTTCACCGAGGTGTTGGCGGCCCCGGACTACGAGCCGGGCGCCCTGCAGGTGCTGATGCGCAAGAAGGCCATCCGGCTGCTCAGGGTCGAGGACCACAGTGCCGGGCTGTCGGTGCGCGAGATCTGCGGTGGGCTTCTCGTGCAGGAGCCGGACCTGCTCGCCGAGCCCGGGGACTCGCCGGCCGGCTGGACGCTGGCGGCCGGGGACCCGGTCGACGGCGCGACCCTGGCCGACCTGGAGTTCGCCTGGCGGGCCTGTCGCGCGGTGAAGTCCAACGCGATCCTGCTCGCCGACGGGGGAGCGACCGTGGGGGTCGGGATGGGCCAGGTGAACCGGGTCGACTCGGCCCGCCTCGCGGTCTCCCGGGCGGGCGAACGCGCGGCCGGGGCGGTCGCGGCGTCGGACGCGTTCTTCCCCTTCGCCGACGGCCTGCAGGTGCTGCTGGACGCAGGTGTCCGGGCGGTGGTCCAGCCTGGCGGCTCGGTGCGTGACGAAGAGGTCGTCGCCGCGGCCGCGGCCGCGGGGGTACCGCTCTACCTCACCGGGGTGCGCCACTTCGCCCACTGAGCACGCTGCTTCGACCGCGGCCGCTGCTGCCTGAGGCGGACGCGACGATGTACCAGTAGAAGGCCCGCGGCCGCGGGCGTGACGAGATCAGCGAGCACAGCGAGGTGGCGGACCTCGGTCCTGTCGGGTCGTGACAGACTCGGCGCCCGTGAGCGCCACGATCCTCGACGGCAAGGCCGCCGCGGCCGAGATCCGGTCCGACCTGGCGACCAGGGTGGCCCGACTGCGCGAGCTCGGCGTCGTGCCGGGGCTGGGGACGCTGCTCGTGGGCGACGACCCGGGCAGCCGTTCGTACGTCGCCGGCAAGCACCGCGACTGCGCACAGGTCGGTATCACCTCGCTGCAGCGCGAGCTGCCGCGCCGACGCCACCCAGGAGCAGGTCGAGGCCGTCGTCGACGAGCTCAACGCCGACCCGGCGTGCACCGGGTACATCGTCCAGCTGCCGCTGCCCGGAGGGCTGGACGCCGGCGCCGCGCTGCACTCGGATGGACCCCGGGAAGGACGCCGACGGGCTGCACCCCACGAACCTGGGCCGGCTGGTGCTGGGTGAGCAGGGACCCCTGCCGTGCACCCCGCGGGGCATCGTGCTGCTGCTCCGGCGCTACGGCGTCGAGGTGGCCGGTGCCGACGTCGTGGTGGTCGGTCGAGGCGTCACCGTAGGGAGGCCGCTGGGACTGCTGCTGACCCGGCGTACCGAGAACGCCACCGTGACGCTCTGCCACACCGGCACCCGCGACCTGGCCGGGCACCTGCGCCGCGCCGACGTGGTGGTGGCAGCCGCCGGCGTTCCACGTCTGGTGACGGCCGACATGGTGCGGCCGGGCGCGGCGGTCGTCGATGTCGGCATCACCCGGACCGAGGGCGGCGCTGGTGGGCGACGTGGCCGAAGACGTGCGTGAGGTGGCCGGGCACGTCGCACCGATGCCCGGCGGCGCGGGACCGATGACCCGGGCGATGCTGCTGCTCAACGTCGTCGAGAGCGCCGAGAAGACCTTGGCCGACCGGACGGCGGCAGCCGGCGCGTGAGCACCGCCCAAGAGGATCCGGTCGACGACCGCCCGCCGATCCGGGGCGGCTGGGTCGGACGGCAGTGGCCGCTGCTCGCGGTGCTCGGCGGCGGCCTCGTCGGGCTGTCCGCGGTCGCTCTGGACCACTTCCGCAGCGGCTGCATGGTCCTCGGCGTCTCGGTGCTCTTCGCCGGGCTGGCCCGGCTGGTGCTGCCGGCTCGACGGGTCGGCCTGCTGGTGGTGCGCAGCCGGGCGTTCGACGTCCTGGTGCTGGCGTCGATGGGCACTGCGCTCGTCGTGCTCGCGGTCGTCGTCCCGCCCCCCAGGTGAGGCCCGGCCCTCCCCACGGAGGCCCAGAAGTGCTGAGATAGCCTCGGTCGCCGAGGTCTCTTGATGACGAGAGACCTTCCCTGCGCGGTACCACGCGCGCGTGCCGCCGACGCGAAGGAGCGCCGCCCCATGGCCAGGACACCCGTCACCGTCACCGTCACCGGCGCCGCCGGGCAGATCGGCTACGCCCTGCTCTTCCGGGTCGCCTCCGGCCAGCTGCTGGGCGCCGACGTGCCGGTGCGGCTGCGACTGCTCGAGATCACGCCGGCGCTGAAGGCCGCCGAGGGCACCGCGATGGAGCTCGACGACTGCGCGTTCCCGCTGCTGGACGGCATCGACATCACCGACGACCCCCGGGCTGCCTTCGACGGCGTCAACGTCGCCCTGCTGGTGGGCGCCCGGCCGCGGACCGCGGGCATGGAGCGCGGTGACCTGCTCGAGGCCAACGGCGGCATCTTCAAGCCGCAGGGCGAGGCGATCAACGCCGGTGCCGCCGCCGACGTCCGGGTCCTCGTCGTGGGCAACCCGGCCAACACCAACGCCCTGATCACCGCCGCGCACGCACCCGACGTGCCGGCCGAGCGGTTCACGGCGATGACCCGCCTCGACCACAACCGCGCGCTCAGCCAGCTGGCAAAGAAGACCGGCACCGCAGTCACCGACATCCGCCGGCTCGCCATCTGGGGAAACCACTCGGCGACGCAGTACCCCGACATCACGCACGCCGAGATCGGCGGCCGCCCGGCGACCGAGGTGGTTGCGGACCAGGCCTGGGTCGAGGACGACTTCATCCCGACCGTCGCGAAGCGCGGGGCCGCCATCATCGAGGCCCGCGGCGCCTCGTCGGCCGCGTCGGCGGCGAACGCCGCCATCGACCACGTCTACAGCTGGTTCAACGGCACGCCGGACGGCGACTGGACGTCGGCGGCGATCGTCTCCGACGGCTCGTACGACGTGCCGGAGGGGCTCATCTCGTCGTTCCCGGTCACTTCCCGCGGCGGTGCCTGGGAGATCGTGCAGGGGCTGGAGGTCGACGACTTCTCCCGCAGCCGGATCGACGCCTCGGTCGCCGAGCTCGTCGAGGAGCGCGACGCCGTCAAGGGGCTCGGGCTGCTCTAGCCCGGCCTCACCGACCACCCACAGACTCAGGAGAGCAGCCCCGTGGCGAAGATCAAGGTGCAGAACAAGGTCGTCGAGCTCGACGGCGACGAGATGACCCGGATCATCTGGTCCTTCATCAAGGACCGGTTGGTCCACCCGTACCTCGACGTCGACCTCGAGTACTACGACCTCGGCATCGAGCACCGCGACGCCACCGACGACCAGGTCACCATCGACGCGGCCAACGCCATCAAGAAGCACGGCGTCGGTGTGAAGTGCGCGACCATCACGCCCGACGAGGCGCGGGTCGAGGAGTTCGGGCTCAAGAAGATGTGGGTCTCGCCGAACGGCACGATCCGCAACATCCTCGGCGGAGTCGTCTTCCGCGAGCCGATCATCATCAGCAACATCCCCCGGCTGGTGCCTGGCTGGACCAAGCCGATCATCATCGGCCGCCACGCGCACGGAGACCAGTACAAGGCGACCAACTTCAAGGTGCCCGGCGCCGGCGAGCTGACCATCACGTTCACCCCGGAGGACGGTTCCGAGCCGGTCCAGCACGTCGTGGCGAAGTTCGGCGCCGACGGCGGCGTGGCGATGGGCATGTACAACTTCAACGCCTCGATCGCAGACTTCGCGCGGGCCTCGTTCGCCTACGGCCTGCAGCGTGGCTACCCGGTCTACCTGTCGACGAAGAACACGATCCTCAAGGCGTACGACGGTGCCTTCAAGGACATCTTCGCCGAGGTCTTCGAGGCCGAGTTCAAGGCCGAGTTCGAGACCCATGGCCTCACCTACGAGCACCGCCTGATCGACGACATGGTCGCCGCGGCGATGAAGTGGGAGGGCGGCTACGTCTGGGCGTGCAAGAACTACGACGGTGACGTGCAGTCCGACACCGTCGCGCAGGGCTTCGGCTCGCTGGGCCTGATGACCTCGGTGCTGATGACCCCCGACGGGAAGACGGTCGAGGCCGAGGCGGCGCACGGGACGGTCACCCGGCACTTCCGCCAGCACGAGCAGGGCAAGCCCACCTCGACCAACCCGATCGCCTCGATCTTCGCCTGGACCGGCGGCCTCAAGCACCGCGGCAAGCTGGACGGCACCCCGGAGGTCACCGGTTTCGCCGAGGCTCTCGAGCAGGTCTGCGTCGAGACGGTGGAGGCCGGCACGATGACCAAGGACCTCGCCCTGCTCGTCGGCCCGGACCAGGCCTGGGCCACCACCGAGGACTTCCTGGCCGCCCTCGACCAGAACCTCGCCACCAAGCTCGCCTAGCCGACCTCCCCCACCCGTTCACAATGATCACGCTGGCGTGATCAACCGCTGCTGGGTGCGGTGAGTTCGCCGCACCCAGCAACCAGTGATCACGCCGACGTGATCATCTCGGATCCCTCAACGGGGGGTGGTTCCGCCGGTCAGGTCAGGCGGCGGGCGCCGGGAGCGGGGCGGGCGACGAAGGACGTCGGCTCGTCGTAGCCGTGCGCGGCGAACGCGGCGCGGACCGAGGACAGCACGGTGTCCACGGCGTCCGCCCGGGCCAGCACCACCGCGCAGCCGCCGAAGCCGCCTCCGGTCATCCGGGCCCCGAGCGCTCCGGCGGCCAGTGCGCTCGCGACCAGCACGTCCAGCTCGGGGCAGCTGATCTCGTAGTCGTCGCGCATCGAGGCATGTGAGGCGGTCATCGCGGCGCTGACGGCATGCCAGTCGCCGGCGCGCAACCCGGCGACGGTGGCGCGGGTCCGCACGTCCTCGGTGACGATGTGTCGCACCCGGCGGCGCAGCACGTCGTCGGAGAGGCGTCGCAGCGCGCTGTCCAGGTCGTCGGCGGAGACGTCCCGCAGTGCGGGTACGCCGAGCTCGGCGCAGGCCTGCTCGCAGGAGCGTCGTCGGGCGCCGTACTCGCCTCCCGCGTGCTCGTGGTGCACCCGCGAGTCCACGACCAGCAGCGCCAGTCCCGCGGCGTCCGGGTCGAGCGGCACCTGCTCGGTGGACATGTCGCGGGTGTCCAGCAGCAGGGCGTGGCCCGCCGTGCACAGGACCGACGCGCGCTGGTCCATCGGTCCGGTCGGTGCGCCGACGGCGTCGTTCTCGGCCCGCTGGGCGAGCTCGGCGAGCCGGGCGCCGGGCAGCGCCAGGCCGTGCAGGTCGGACATCGCGAGGGCGACGGCGCACTCGACCGAGGCCGACGACGACAGCCCGGAGCCGAGCGGCACCCGGCCGTCCAGCACCAGGTCAGCACCGCCGACGTCCTGCCCGTCCTCGCGCAGGGCCCAGACGACGCCCAGGACGTACGCCGACCAGCCGGCCACCGTGTCCGGCCCGAGCTCCGCGACGGTCGACTCGACGACCTCGCCCGGCCGCTGCAGCGAGGCGACCCGCACGACACCGTCCGCGCGCCGGGCCGCGGCCACGGCGGTGCTGGCCTCGATGGCGAAGGGCAGCACCAGACCTTCGTTGTAGTCGGTGTGCTCGCCGATCAGGTTCACCCGGCCGGGCGCCGCCCAGACGCCTTCGGGGGTCTGTCCGGTGAGCTCCCGGAACGCGGCCTCCACCGCGGAGGCATCGCTCATGTCCGCAGCTTCGCCAGGGCGTCGCGCAGGGTGGCGGCGATCTGCTCCGGGGCGATGTCGTTGATGAACGCGTCCATCCCGGACTCGGAGCCGGCCAGGAACTTCAGCTTGCTCGCTGCCCGTTTGATCGAGAACACCTCGAGGTGCAGCGCTGCCAGGTCGCGGTCGACCCGGACCGGCGCCTGGTGCCACGCCGAGATGTAGGGCAGCGGCGCGTCGTACAAGCCGTCCATCGCCTGCAGCACGTCGAGGTACACCCGGGGGAAGTCGTCGCGCGCCGCATCGTCCAGCGACGGCAGGTCGGGCACCCGGTGCCGCGGGTAGAGGTGCACCTCCACCGGCCAGCGGGCGGCGAACGGCACGAACGCCACCCAGTGCTCGCTGCTGGTCACGAGCCGCGAGCCGTCGGCCAGCTCCTCCTCCAACCGGTCGGTGAACACGTCACGGCCGGTGCGCTCCAGGTAGCGCCGGGCGGCGTCGAGCATGGTCCGGGTCCGGGGCGTGACGAACGGGTAGCCGTAGACCTGACCGTGCGGATGGTTGAGCGTCACCCCGATCTCCTGGCCGCGGTTCTCGAAGCAGAACACCTGCTCGACGAACGGCAGCCCGGCCAGCGCGGCCGACCGGTCGATCCACGCGTCGAGGACCAGCCGCACCCGCTCGGCGGGCAGCCGGCTCATCGGGGTGTCGTGGTCGCTGGTGAAGCAGACCACCTCGCAGCGCCCGAGTCCCGGGCGCCGTTCGTCGGTTGCCGGGAAGCCGGGGTCCGCCCCCTCAGCCAGGGAGGGGAAGCGGTTCTCGAAGACCACCACGTCGTAGTTCTCGGCCGGAACCTCCGTCTGCCTTCCGTCTCGCGACGGGCACAGCGGGCACTCGTCGGCCGGCGGCAGGTGGGTGCGGCCCTGCCGGTGCGAGGCGATGGCGACCCACTCGTCGAGGACGGCGTCGTGCCGGATCTCCGAGGCGGTGGCCGTCGGCTCGAGCCGACGCGGGTCGACGACGAGGCTGCGGTCGGTCGTCTCGGCAGTCGGCGGGCTGTCGTAGTAGAGCAGCTCACGCCCGTCGGCCAGCCGCGTGCTCGTCCGTCGCATGCGGTGACCGTACCCAGCCGGGCGGGGGCCCGCCGCAGGCGCGGGGGCTGGTCGGCCGGCCCGGTTCGTCTACGCTTGCCCCATGGACGGCTGCTCCAGACCGGCGTGCCGACTCGAACCCCCTGGGACGCGCACGCCGTGAACGGAACGTTGCTCAACGCCCTGCTGGTGGGCTTCTTCCTCCTCTCGGGCGCCTTCTTCGCCGGAAGCGAGATCGCGCTGGTCTCGCTGCGCGAGGGGCAGGTCAAGTCGATCGCCCAGCGCGGGCGCCGCGGCCAGAAGGTGGCCGAGCTGCACGCCGACCCGAACCGCTTCCTGGCCGCCGTCCAGATCGGCGTCACCCTCGCCGGCTTCCTGTCCGCAGCCTTCGGTGCCTCGGCGTTCGCTGATGACCTCGCGCCGGTGCTGCGCGGCTGGGGGATCCCTCGCGACTCCGCGGACTCCGGTGCCCAGGATCCCGCGTACTGGGTGGCCTTCATCTCGGTCACCCTCGTCATCACCTACCTGTCGCTCGTGATCAGCGAGCTGGCCCCCAAGCGCATCGCCCTGCAGCGCGCCGAGAGCCTGTCCCTGCTGGTGGCGCCGACCCTGGACCGGGTCGCTCGTGCGTCCCGGCCGGTCATCTGGCTGCTCTCGAAGTCGACCGACCTGGTGGTGCGGCTGTTCGGCGTCGACCCCTCGGCCACCCGGGACGCCATCTCCGAGGAGGAGCTGCGCGACATCGTCGCGGCGCACGAGACCCTGGGTCGCGAGGAACGTCAGCTCATCGAGGACGTCTTCGAGGCCGGCGACCGTCAGCTGCACGAGGTGATGGTGCCGCGCACCGAGGTCGACTTCCTCGACGCGTCGATGCCCGTCTACAAGGCCGTCAAGCTGTCGTCGAGCAACCCGCACAGCCGCTACCCGGTGGTCCGCGGCTCGCACGACGAGGTGGTCGGGTTCGTGCACGTGCGCGACCTCTTCGCCCCGGAGCTCGCGGGCACGTCGGTGCGGATCGGCGAGATCGCCCGCGAGGTCAAGATGATGCCGGGCACCAAGCGGGTGCTCTCGGCGATGTCGGAGATGCGCCGCGAGGGCCACCACCTGGCCATCGTCGTCGACGAGTACGGCGGCACCGACGGCATCGTCACCCTGGAGGACCTCGTCGAGGAGATCATCGGCGAGATCCACGACGAGTACGACGTTGCCGAGGAGCCGTCCCGCGCGCTGGTCGACGGAGTCCTCGAGGTCGACGGCCTGCTCAACCTCGAGGACTTCGAGGACCGCACCGGCCTCGAGCTGCCCGAGGGCCCTTACGAGACGGTGGCCGGCTTCGTCATCAACGAGCTCGGTCGGCTGCCTGAGATCGACGAGAGCATCACCGCGCTCGGCCGCAGGTTCACCGTGACCGAGCTCGACGGGCGGCGGATCGCCCGGGTCCGCCTGACCCCGGAGCATGCGGCGAGCCTGGAGGACCCGGCCGAGCACGCCGAGGACGCCGCACCGTCGGGTGGCTGACCGGAGCCCCCTGGCAGGATGAGGGCCATGCCCGACCAGCCCCAGCCGCGCGTCCTGTCCGGGATGCAGCCCACCGCCGACTCGTTGCACCTCGGCAACTACCTGGGCGCGCTGCGGCAGTGGGTCGACCTGCAGGACGAGTACGAGACCTTCTTCTTCGTCGCCGACCTGCATGCCATCACGGTGGAGCACGACCCGGCCCTGCTGCGGGCCCGGACCAGGGCGACCGCCGCCCAGTACCTCGCCGCCGGTGTCGACCCCGAGCGCTCCGCGGTGTTCGTGCAGAGCCACATCGCCGAGCACACCCAGCTGCAGTGGGTGCTCGGCTGCCTCACCGGCTTCGGCGAGGCCAGCAGGATGACGCAGTTCAAGGAGAAGGCAAAGCGCGGCGGCTCCGGCAGCAACGTCTCGGTCGGGCTGTTCACCTACCCGATCCTGCAGGCTGCCGACATCCTGCTGTACCGCCCGGAGCGGGTGCCGGTCGGCGAGGACCAGCGCCAGCACCTCGAGCTCAGCCGGGACCTCGCGGTGCGCTTCAACGGACGATTCGGAGACACCCTCGTCGTGCCGGAGCCGCACATCCTCCCGCGGGTCGCCAAGATCTACGACCTCCAGCTCGTCGAGAAGCAGATGAGCAAGAGCATCGGCGGCAGCGGCGTGGTCTGGATGCTCGACGACCCCAAGGTCGTGGAGAAGAAGGTCAGGAGCGCCGTCACCGACACCGGGCGCGAGGTGCGGCACGACCCGGTCGACAAGCCCGGCGTGAGCAACCTGCTCGCGATCCTGTCCGCCTTCGGCGGCGGGAGTGTCCAGGACCTCGAGGCCCGGTTCGCCGGCGCCGGCTACGGCGACCTGAAGAAGGGCGTCGCCGAGGCGGTGCTCGACGTCGTGGTCCCGTTCCAGGAGAGGGTCCGCGGTTACCTGGACGACCCCGCCGAGCTCGACGCCGTGCTCGCGCGGGGCGCCGAGCGGGCCCGCGCCGTCGCGGCTGGAACGCTGACCGACGTCCTCGACCGGGTCGGCTTCCTGCCGCGCCACCCAGGCCCGTGACGCCACGATGAGCACCCGGACGATCGGCGTCGCGATCGCCATCCCGGAACCCCACGCCGGGAACCTGCAGCGGGTCCGCGAGTCCTACGGCGACCCGTTGGCGCGCTCGATCCCCACCCACATCACCCTCCTCCCGCCCACCGAGGTGCTGGCCGACGACCTCGACCGGATCGAGAAGCACCTGCGCACCCTCGCCGAGGCGGAGCAGCCGTTCGAGATCCACCTCCGCGGCTCCGGCACCTTCCACCCCGTGTCACCGGTCGTCTTCGTCTCCGTCGTGGCCGGCATCGGCGACTGCGAGCGGGTCGAGGCGCGGGTCCGGTCCGGCCCGCTGCAGCGCGAGCTGGCCTTCCCCTACCACCCGCACGTCACGGTGGCCCACGACCTGCCCGACGACGTCCTCGCGCGGGCGTTCGACGAGATGGCCGGGTACGACGTGCGGTTCGAGGTGTGGGGCTTCAGCCTCTACGAGCACGGCCCGGACGAGGTCTGGCGCCCCCAGCGCGACTTCCCCCTCGGTCAGCACCTTCCCGGGCCGCAGAGCGCCTAGCCATGAGGGTGTTACCGCCGTTGCCCGGGGAACGGGCGCGGTCATGAAGGTTCTCGACCGGGTGCGTGAGCGCCTGCGCACGGCCCGCGCCCGCCGACCCGCGCTCGATCATGCGGTCCGGGCCTACGACCGGCACAGCGAGGTGCTCGGTGGCCAGGTCGCGGCGGCGATCACCTACTTCGGTTTTCTGTCGTTCTTCCCGCTGCTCGCGCTCGCGTTCGCGGCTGTCGGGTACATCAGCGTCGCCTACCCCGGCGCCCGCGACAGCATCACGACGGCCGTGGAGCAGGCCTTCCCCAGCCTGGTCGGCAGCGGCCCGAACCAGATCAACATCGACGACGTGGTGGCGGCCAAGGCGGGCGCCGGCATCCTCGGTCTGCTCGGCCTCCTGTACGCCGGGATGGGCTGGCTGGACGCGCTGCGCAGCGGCCTGCGCCGCGTGTTCGGGACCCTCGACCCGCCCCTGCCCTTCCTGAAGAAGAAGCTCGTCGACATCGTCGTGCTGCTGCTCCTCGGCGCGGCGCTGCTGGCCTCGCTGATCGTGAGCTCGCTGGCCACCAGCGCCACGGAGTACGTCCTCGACCTCGTCGGGCTGCAGGACTCGGTGGTCGCGGTCGTGCTGCTCAAGGTCCTGGCCGTGGGGGTGGCCCTGCTCGCCGACACCGTGCTGTTCGCGATCCTGCTGTCCCGCCTGACCCGGGCGCGCCTGCGCTGGCGGCAGGTGCGGTCCGGCGCGCTGCTGGGCGCAGTCGGCTTCGAGGTCCTCAAGCTGCTCGGCACCTTCCTCATCGCCAAGACCACCCAGAACCCGCTGTACGCGACCTTCGGCGTCGTGGTCGGGCTGCTGGTCTGGATCAACTTCGTGTCCAGGCTGCTGATCTACGCGGCGGCCTGGACCGCGACCCAGCCGTACTCGTTGGAGCCGTCGGCGATCGGTGGGCCCGGAGCGGGTCGCAGCACCGGGCTGGCGGCGGCGACCGAGCCGGTCCGGGCCGTCGCGCCGGCCGACTACGAGCCGGTGCCGGTCGGGATGGACGCCGACGGCTCGTCGCGCAGAACCCTGACGGTGCGCGGCGTGGTCGTCGGTGCTGCCGTCGGCGCCGGGCTGGCCGGGGTCCTCACCCGCCGTGGCGAGCGGGACTGAGGAAGCGGCGGCAGCGGGGCCCGCCGGCGGATCCGGCGGTGCATCCGGCGACGCAGCAGGACCCGCAGCCGGAGCAGCACGACGCAGGCCAGCAGCACCAGCGGGACGCTCACCCACCACGGCGGGAGGCCGGCGGCGTCGGCGGCCACGCCCGCGGCGCGGGGCTCGGCGGCCGGCCCTGCCCGGTCGCCCGCCTTCCCCTCCCGGGGGGCAGCGATCGCGTCGAGGGTGCCCACCGGCCGGGCCACGGCGCCGTTGCGGAAGCCCCAGGTGAGCAGGGCCGCCGACTCGCGCCACGCGTCACCCTCGCTGCGCAGCACCGTGGCGACCAGCGTCCGGCCGCCGCGGGTGGCCGCCCCCACGAAGGTGCCGCGCGCCTTCGTGGTCCAGCCGTTCTTGATCCCGATGGCGCCGCGGTAGTTCAGCAGCAGCCGGTCCTGCGTGTAGATCTCGAAGGTCTTGCGGACCTTGCCGGCCTTGGGCATCTTGCCGGGGAACTGCGCCTTGACCGTCGTGACGTAGTCGCGGAAGTCCTCGCGTGCCATCGCTGTCCGGGCGATCACCGCCAGGTCGTAGGCCGAGGTGTACTGCCCCGGCGCGTCCAGGCCGCTGGGGTTGCGCACCGTGGTGTCCAGCGCTCCGAGACCCTTCGCCGTCGCGTTCATGGCCGCGACCGTGCTGGGCATGCCGCCGGCCGCGTTCGCCAGCGCGCTCGCCGCGTCGTTGCCGGACACCAGGAACAGGGCCTGGAACAGCTGGTCGACGGTGTAGGTGGCGTCCGGGACCAGACCGGCGCGGCTGCCCTCGGCGTTCGCGTCCTCCCACTGCGCGGTGTAGACCGCGGCCGGGTCCAGCTCGGGCAGCAGGGTGAGGGCTGTGAGGATCTTCAGCGTGCTCGCGGGACGCAGCCGGCCATGCGGGTCCTGGGTGGCGAGAACCTCGCCGGTGGTGAGGTCGGCGAGCAGGTACGACGCGGCGCCGACCTTCGGCAGCGGGTCGGCCCCGGGCGCGTCGACCACCAGCCCGGCGGTGGCCAGCTGCTCGCCGCCGACGGCCGCCGGGGCGGTGTCGGCGCCGGCCGGGACGGCCACCGCGGCGACCAGCAGCGCCGCCGCAGCAGCGGCGAGGACGACCGGCCGGACGCGTGCCCTCATGGTGGTTGCCCCGCTCCTTCGCATCGCAGGTCAGGCTATCGGCGGCTGCCGAGTTGCCCGCCGTAGGACGAGTCATCGGTGTGTCCATGGGTGCTCCTGAAGGGCTGCGCGCCGCTCATGGCCGCGCCCGGTCGCCTCGAGGACCGGCCGTTAGGCTCCCCGCCATGGCGCACGAGTCGGAGTCCGGTCTGCCGATCGAGGCGGTGTACGGGCCGGAGGTGCTCGAGGGCTGGGATCCGGACGAGCGGCTGGGGCAGCCCGGCGCCTACCCGTACACCCGTGGCGTCTACCCGTCGATGTACACCGGCCGGCCGTGGACGATGCGGCAGTACGCCGGGTTCGGCACCGCGTCGGAGTCCAACGAGCGCTACCACCGGCTGGTCGAGGCGGGCACCGGCGGGCTGTCGGTGGCCTTCGACCTGCCGACCCAGATGGGCTACGACTCCGACGACCCGGTCGCCCATGGCGAGGTCGGCAAGGTCGGGGTGGCGATCGACTCGGTCGAGGACATGCGCACCCTGTTCGACGGCATCCCGCTGGACGAGGTGTCGACGTCGATGACGATCAACGCGCCGGCCGCCCTGCTGCTGCTGCTCTACCAGCTGGTGGGGGAGGAGCAGGGGGTCGACCCGGCACAGCTGACCGGCACGATCCAGAACGACGTGCTCAAGGAGTACATCGCCCGGGGCACCTACATCTACCCGCCGAAGGCGTCGTTGCGGCTGATCTCGGACATCTTCGCCTACTGCCACAAGGAGATCCCGCGCTGGAACACGATCTCCATCTCGGGCTACCACATGGCCGAGGCGGGCGCGACGCCGGCGCAGGAGGTCGCGTTCACCCTCGCCAACGCCCGCGAGTACGTGCGGGCGGCGCAGGCGGCGGGGCTGGCGGTCGACGACATCGCGCCCCGGCTGTCGTTCTTCTTCGTGGCGCGCACCACGCTGCTCGAGGAGGTGGCGAAGTTCCGGGCGGCCCGGCGGATCTGGGCCCAGGTGATGCGCGAGGAGTTCGGCGCGGCGGACCCGCGGTCGCTGATGCTGCGCTTCCACACCCAGACTGCGGGCGTGCAGCTGACCGCCCAGCAGCCCGAGGTCAACATGGTGCGGGTCACCGTGCAGGCGCTGGCGGCAGTGCTCGGCGGCACCCAGTCGCTGCACACCAACTCCTACGACGAGGCCATCGCGCTGCCCACCGAGAAGGCCGCCCGGCTGGCCCTGCGCACCCAGCAGGTGATCGCCTACGAGTCCGACCTGACCGCGACCGTCGACCCGTTCGCCGGCTCCTACGCGGTCGAGGCCATGACCGACGAGCTCGAGGCGGCGATCCGCGAGCTGATGGCGACGGTGGAGGAGATGGGCGGAGCGGTCGCCGCCATCGAAGCCGGCTACCAGAAGCGCGAGATCGAGAAGTCGGCGTACGACGTGGTGCGCTCGGTCGAGGACGGCTCCCGCACCGTGGTGGGCGTCAACCGGTTCGTCCGGGAGGCCGACGAGGACTACGAGCCGCTGCGGGTCGACCCGGCGATCGAGGCCCAGCAGGCCGCCCGGCTGGCGACCCTGCGCGCGGAGCGCGACGGGGCCGAGGTGACCCGGCACCTGGAGGCGCTGCGGGCAGCGGCCGCCGGCACCGAGAACGTGCTCTACCCGATGCACGACGCGCTGCGGGCCCGCGCCACCGTCGGAGAGGTCTGCAACGTGCTGCGCGACGTCTGGGGTGTCCACCACCCCGCCGACGCGTTCTGAGCGGCGGTAAGGTCGCGCAGGTGACCTCGCTGACCTCGGACCGCCCTGCCGGCGGTGTCGTGCCGTCGGATGTGGCCGCCCGGGTCAAGGCCCACCACGACGAGCTGGTGGCGCTGCGCCGCGACCTGCACGCGCACCCCGAGCTGTCCTGGGCCGAGGTCCGCACCACCAGGCTGGTCCGCGAGCGGCTGGCCGCCGCCGGCCTGACGCCGCGGCTGCTGCCCGGCGGCACCGGCCTGGTCTGCGACATCGGTACCGGCGACCGGGTCATCGGCCTGCGGGCCGACCTGGACGCGTTGCCGATCGTGGACGCGAAGAACGTGCCGTACGCCTCCACCGTGCCAGGCGTCTGCCACGCCTGCGGGCACGACCTGCACACCGCGGCGGTGCTGGGCGCCGGCCTGGTGCTGGCCGAGCTGGCCGCCGAGGGCCTGCTGCCCGGTGCGGCCCGGCTGATCTTCCAGCCGGCCGAGGAGTCACCGCGCAGCGGTGCGCTGGCCGTCATCGAGTCCGGCGGAGTAGCCGGGCTGGAGCGGGTGTTCGCGCTGCACTGCGACCCGCGGACCGACGTGGGTCAGGTCGGCCTGCGCAGCGGAGCCATCACCGGCTCCGCGGACCAGCTGCTGGTGCGTCTGACCGGCCCCGGCGGGCACACCGCCCGCCCGCACCTCACCGCGGACCTCGTGTTCGCGCTCGGGAAGGTGGTCACCGAGCTGCCGGCGGCCCTGTCGCGCCGGGTGGACCCGCGGGCAGCTCTGAGCCTGGTCTGGGGCCGGGTGGGCGCCGGTCGGGCCGCCAACGCGATCCCCACCACCGGCGAGGTCGAGGGCACGGTGCGCTGCCTGGACTCGAGCGCCTGGAACGGTGCCCCCGAGCTGGTCAGGTCGCTGGTGGCCGACATCGTGGCGCCGTACAGCGTGCAGGCCGAGGTCACCTACACCCGGAACGTCCCGCCGGTGGACAACGAGCCGACCAGCGTGGAGATCCTCGCCGCCGCGGTGCAGGAGACCGAGGGCCCGGAGGCGGTGGTGGGCACCGAGCAGAGCCTGGGTGGTGAGGATTTCGCCTGGTATCTGCCCAGCGTGCCCGGCGCGCTCGCCAGGCTCGGCGTCAGCGCGCCCGAGGTGCCGGTGCATGACCGGGGGGACCTGCACCAGGGGCGCTTCGACGCGGACGAGCGCGCGATCTCGGTGGGGGCCCGGGTTCTCGTAGGCGCCACGTACGTCGCCTTGCTCTCGTTCTGATAACGGGTTGTGTGACATCTTGCCTACCGGCCCGGATCGGGGCGTCAGGTTGGCTAGAGTGCGCACCGCCCGCCGAACGACGGCTGGCTCCGGCGCACCGATCGCATTGATCGTGTCCGGCCCCATGGAAGGAGACACCCTTTGCGACGGGTGACCACTCTGGTGTCGGCGCTTCTCGCCGGCGCCCTCATTCTTACCGGCTGCGGTGGCGGCGACGACAACAACAGCGCGGACACGACCCCGGATCCCTCGGGCAGCAGCAGCGCACCCGCCAGCGACATCAAGGTGGGCCTGGCTTACGACATCGGTGGCCGCGGCGACCAGTCGTTCAACGACGCCGCCGCTGCCGGCCTGGACAAGGCCGCTGACGAGTTCGGCGTCGAGACCAAGGAGGCCGAGGCCAGCAACGGCGAGCCCGACACCGCCAAGGAGGAGCGTCTCCGCGTGCTCGCCAACGCGGGCTACAACCCGGTCATCGCGGTCGGCTTCGCCTACTCGGGTGCGGTCGCCAAGGTCGCCAAGGAGCTGCCGGACACCCAGTTCGCCATCATCGACGACGGTGCTGCTCTGGGTGACAACATCGCCAACCTCCTCTTCGCCGAGGAGCAGGGGTCCTTCCTGGTCGGCGCGGCTGCCGCGCTGAAGTCGAAGGCCGGCAACGTCGGCTTCGTCGGTGGCGTCGAGGTGCCGCTGATCAAGAAGTTCGAGGCGGGCTACACGGCCGGGGCGCAGGCGGTCAACCCGGACATCGAGGTCCAGGTCAAGTACCTGACCCAGCCGCCGGACTTCTCCGGCTTCGGTGACCCGGCCAAGGGCAAGACGGCTGCGGCCGGCATGTTCGACGCCGGCGCCGACGTGGTCTACCAGGCAGCTGGTGGCTCGGGTGGCGGCGTGTTCGAGGCGGCCCAGACTGCGGGTGGCCTGGCCATCGGCGTCGACTCGGACCAGTACGACACCGCTGACCCGGCGGTCAAGGACGTCATCATGACGTCGATGCTGAAGAAGGTCGACGTGGCCGTCTACGACTTCATCAAGTCGGTCGTGGACGGCGCCTTCACCGCCGGCCCGACGACGTACGACCTCGAGAAGGACGGCGTCGGCTACTCGACCAGCGGTGGTCAGATCGACGACATCACCACCCAGCTGGACGAGTACAAGCAGAAGATCATCTCGGGCGAGATCACGGTCCCGACCGAGTAGCACGAACGAGCAGGAGCTGCTCGACCCGCGACCGGGTCCGTGGAGGCGATAACGTCTCCACGGGCCCGGTCGTCAGTTCTGCCCCCAGCCCGCTAGCGTGCAGCACAGCAAGATCCGCCGTCCCCCCGACGCCACCGCGGGCGTCGCTGGCCCAGGAAGGTGCCTCATCGCCACGACGAGTGCTCCCCCGCCGGTGGAGGCGCCGGCCGACGCCGCCGTCGAGCTGCGCGGCATCACCAAGCGGTTCCCCGGCGTGGTCGCCAACCGCGACATCAACATCGTGGTCCGGCGCGGCCAGGTGCACGCCGTGGTCGGCGAGAACGGCGCCGGCAAGTCCACCCTGATGAAGATCCTCTACGGGATGCAGCGCCCTGACGAGGGCACCATCTCGGTCGACGGCCAGGAGACCAGCTTCCACTCGCCCGGCGACGCGATCGCCGCCGGCGTGGGCATGGTGCACCAGCACTTCATGCTCGCCGACAACCTCACCGTCCTGGAGAACGTCGTGCTGGGCAGCGAGCCCAACAAGGGCGGGATGCTCGACTTCGGCAGCGGCCCGCCGGCGGATCAAGGAGATCTCGGACTCCTACGGCCTGGACGTCGAGCCGGACCGGCTGGTCGAGGACCTCGGCGTCGGGGACCGGCAGCGCGTCGAGATCCTCAAGGTGCTCTACCGCGGCGCGAAGATCCTCATCCTCGACGAGCCCACCGCGGTGCTGGTGCCGCAGGAGGTCGCCGAGCTGTTCGAGAACCTTCGCGAGCTCAAGAGCGAAGGCCTCACCGTCATCTTCATCTCGCACAAGCTGGACGAGGTGCTCGAGGTCGCCGACGAGATCACCGTGATCCGGCGCGGTACGACGGTGGCCACCGTGGAGCCGTCGAAGGTCACCGCCCGGCAGCTCGCCGAGCTGATGGTGGGCAGCGAGCTGCCGACCCCGGAGACCCGCGAGTCGACCGTGACCGACGAGGTGGTGCTGACCGGCGAGGGCCTCACCGTCCGGTCGGCCGACGGCCGCGCGCTCATCGAGGACGTCTCGTTCGCGATCCACCGCGGCGAGGTGCTCGGCATCGCGGGGGTCGAGGGCAACGGCCAGGCCGAGCTGGTCGAGGCCATCATGGGCATGCGGGTGCTCGAGGCCGGCACGATCAGTCTCGCCGGCGCCGACCTCACCTCCTGGGGGACCCGTCGCCGGCGCGAGCAGGGCATCGGCTACATCCCCGAGGACCGGCACCGGCACGGGCTGCTGCTCGACTGCGCCGCTCTGGGAGAACCGGATCCTCGGCCACCAGACCGAGGAGCCGAACGTCAAGGGGCCGTGGATCGACCGGGCCGGGGCCCGCAAGGACACCGAGCGCATCGTCGACGCGTACGACGTCCGCACGCCCGGCATCGACGTCCTCGCGGCCTCGCTGTCGGGCGGCAACCAGCAGAAGCTCATCGTCGGCCGGGAGATGAGCGGCGACCCCAAGGTCCTGATCGCGAGCCACCCGACCCGTGGCGTCGACGTCGGCGCCCAGGCGGCTATCTGGGACCACATCCGGGAGGCCCGGCGCAACGGCCTCGGTGTGCTGCTGATCTCGGCCGACCTCGACGAGCTGATCGGGCTCTCGGACTCCATCAAGGTGATCCTGCGCGGCCGGTTCGTCGCCGACGTCGACCCGTCCGACGGTCACGCCGGAAGACCTCGGGGCCGCGATGACCGGCGCAGGGGAGAAGCAGTCATGACCGCCATCAACCCGCGCCGCGCTGGCGCTGTCGGTCGCGGCCCCGCTGCTGGCCATCGGCTTCGCGCTGCTGGTCACCGCACTGGTGCTGGTGGCCACCGGCGACCCGGTCATCAGCACGGTCCAGCAGGTCTGGGACTACGGCAGCCAGCGCCGGGTCATCGCGCAGACCATCAACCAGGGCACGGTCTACTACCTGTCCGCGCTCGCGGTGGCCGTCGGCTTCCGGATGAACCTGTTCAACATCGGCGTCGACGGCCAGTACCGCCTCGCGGCGTTCAGCGCCGCCGTCGTCGGCAGCCAGGTGTCGCTGCCCAAGCCGCTGCACATCGCGGTCATCGTGCTGACCGCCATGCTGGTCGGCGCCATGTGGGCCGGCATCGCGGCCGATCCTCAAGGCGACCCGCGGCGTCAGCGAGGTCATCTCCACGATCATGCTGAACGCCATCGCCACGTCGTTGATCGCCTACCTGCTGCGCCAGGTGAAGTTCGACGTCGCGGGCAGCAACAACATCGGCACCAAGCCGATCGCCGAGTCCGGCGCCTTCCCCGGCATCCCGCTGATCCCCGGCAGCACCCTCGACGTGTTCGGCTTCATCGTCGTCGCGATCGCTCGCCGGCGTCCTGTACACGGTCATCCTCGGCCGCACCCGGTTCGGCTTCGACCTGCGGGCCACCGGTCGCTCCGAGAGCGCGGCCGTGGCCAGCGGCGTCAACGTCAAGCGGATGGTCGTCATCTCGCTGCTGATCTCCGGTGCGGTCGCCGGCCTGGTCGGCATGCCGCAGCTGCTCGGCGGCGACAGCCGGTCCTACAGCCTCGACTTCCCGGCCGGACTCGGCTTCACCGGCATCGCCATCGCCCTGCTCGGCCGCAACAACGCCGTCGGCATGGCCCTGAGCGCGCTGCTGTTCTCGTTCCTCGACTCGTCGTCGATCATCCTCGACATCAACGACATCTCGAAGGAGATCGTCCTGATCATGCAGGGCACGATCGTGCTGTCGGTCGTCGTCGTCTACGAGCTGGTCCGCCGCTACGGCATCGTCGCGGAGCAACGCCGGGTGAGCCGAGAACTCGCCGGATCCGGTCCGTCTGGTCCGCCCGGACCGGCGGAGGTGACGGCATGAGCACGGCCGGCACCAAGGTGCACCAGTGGATGCCCGATGCGAAGCAGCGGGTGACCAGGGCCGGCCTGCCGCGGGTGCTGCTCACCATCGCGGTCCTGATCGTGCTGCTCAGCATCATCACGGCGATCACCGGTGCCGACGACCTCACGTCGAGCGGCACCATCGGTGCCGCCCTCGCCCTGGCCGTGCCGATCGGCATGGCGGGCCTGGGCGGGCTCTGGGCCGAGCGCGCGGGAGTCGTGAACATCGGCCTCGAAGGCATGATGATCATGGGCACCTGGGGAGCCGGCTGGGCCGCCTACCAGTGGGGGCCGTGGACCGGCGTCCTCGTCGGCGTCCTGTTCGGCGCCGTCGGCGGCCTGGTGCACGCCATCGCGACCGTCACCTTCGGCGTCGACCACATCGTGTCCGGTGTCGCGATCAACATCCTCGGCCTCGGTGTCACGCAGTTCCTCTCGGTGACGGCCTTCGAGGGCGTCCGGGGCGGCGGCGAGTCGCAGTCGCCGCCGACGCCGGACATCCGCGAGGTCTCGGTGCCGGGTCTGCGCGACCCGCTGCTGACCCTGCAGAACAAGGACTGGTTCCTGCTCTCGGACGTCGGCGGCATCATGCGCGGGCTCTTCACCGGCGTCTCGCTGCTCACCGTCGTGGCGATCCTGCTGATCATCGGCTCGTACGTCGTGCTGTGGCGCACCGCGTTCGGCCTGCGGCTGCGGTCCTGCGGCGAGAACCCGGTCGCGGCCGAGTCGCTCGGCGTGAACGTCTACCTGATGAAGTACTCCGCGCTCTTTGCCTCCGGCGCCTTCGCCGGACTGGGCGGCGCCTTCCTGGCCATCGTCGCCGGCAACGGCTACCGCGAGGGCCAGACTGCCGGCCGCGGCTTCATCGGGCTGGCGGCCATGATCTTCGGCAACTGGCGCCCGGGCGGGCTCGCCGCCGGTGCCGGGCTGTTCGGCTACACCGACGCGCTGCAGCTGCGGCGCGGCGGCGAGTCGGTGCACGCCCTGCTGCTGCTCGTCGGGGTGCTGCTGATCGCCGCCGCCGTGTGGCTCGCGATCCGGCAGAAGCTGGTCTCGTCGGCCATGTGCGCGGTTGTCGGCGCGGCAGCCCTCGCCTGGTACACGCAGACCGACGAGGTGCCCGGCGACTTCACCACCATGACGCCGTACATCACGACGCTGCTGGTGCTCGCCCTGGCGTCCCAACGGTTGCGGATGCCGGCCGCCGACGGTCTGCCCTACCGGCGAGGCCAGGGTGGCTGAGGTCACCGAGGCCGACTGGGCCCGGCTGCGCGAGGCCGCCACCGCGGTGATGGCGCGCGCCTACGCGCCGTACTCGAGGTTCAAGGTCGGCGCGGCGGGCCTGGTCGACGACGGCCGGGTGGTGGCCGGCTGCAACGTCGAGAACGCGGCGTACGGCGTGGGGCTGTGCGCCGAGTGCGGCATGGTCTCGGCGCTGCACGCCGGGGGCGGCGGCCGGCTGGTGGCGGTGGTCTGCGTCGACGGGCACGGCAACGCGCTGATGCCCTGCGGGCGCTGCCGGCAGCTGCTCTGGGAGAACGGCAGCCCCGACACCCTGCTCGAGACCGTCAGCGGCATCCGCCCGATGACCGAGGTGCTGCCCGACGCCTTCGGCCCCGACGACCTCACCTCACGGGCATGAGCGAGCACGACGCGGTCGAGGTCATCCGGACCAAGCGCGACCGGGAGTCGCTCTCCGACGGCCAGATCGACTGGGTGATCGATGCCTACACCCAGGGCGGCGTCGCGGACGAGCAGATGGCGGCGCTGGCCATGGCGATCCTGCTCAACGGCATGGACCGCCGCGAGATCTCCCGGTGGACCGACGCGATGATCGCCTCCGGGATCCGGATGTCCTTCCCCGCCGAGCTGCTCGGCGGCCGGCCCACCACCGACAAGCACTCGACCGGCGGCGTGGGCGACAAGATCACCCTGCCGCTGGCGCCGCTGGTGGCGGCCTGCGGCGCCGCCGTCCCGCAGCTGTCCGGGCGCGGCCTGGGGCACACCGGCGGCACCCTGGACAAGCTCGAGTCGATCCCCGGCTGGCGCGCCACGCTGTCCCGCGAGGAGATGCTGGCCCAGCTCGGCGACGTGGGCGCCGTCATCTGCGCGGCCAGCGACGACCTGGCTCCCGCCGACAAGAAGCTCTACGCGCTGCGCGACGTGACCGGCACCGTCGAGGCGATCCCGCTGATCGCCAGCTCGATCATGAGCAAGAAGATCGCCGAGGGCACCGGCGCGCTGGTGCTGGACGTGAAGGTCGGCAGCGGCGCCTTCATGAAGGACGTCGACAGCGCCCGCGAGCTGGCGGCCACCATGGTCGCGCTGGGCGCCGACCACGACGTACGCACCGTCGCGCTGCTCACCAACATGGCCACCCCCCTCGGCCTGACGGCCGGGAACGCGCTGGAGGTCCGCGAGTCGGTGGAGGTGCTCGCCGGCGGCGGGCCGGCCGACGTCGTCGAGCTCACCGTCACCCTGGCCCGCGAGATGCTCGCGGCCGCCGGACTCGACGGCGTCGACCCGGCCGACCGGCTGGCCGACGGCTCGGCGATGGACGTCTGGAAGCGGATGGTCCGGGCCCAGGGCGGCGACCCGGACGCGACGCTGCCCACGGCCCGCGAGACCCAGGTGGTCGCGGCCCCGGCGGACGGCGTCCTGGTGAGCATGGACGCCTACGCCGTCGGGGTGGCCGCCTGGCGGCTCGGCGCCGGCCGGGCCCGCAAGGAGGACCCGGTCCAGGCCGGGGCCGGCGTCGAGATGCACGCGAAGCCGGGGTCCGTGGTGCGGGCCGGCGAGCCGCTGTTCACCCTGCACACCGACGAGCCGGACCGGTTCGCCCGCGCCGAGGAGGTGCTGGCCGGTGCCGTCACGGTGGCTCCGGAGGGCGCCCGGCCGGACCTTCCCGCCCTGGTCCTCGACCGGGTCGGCTGACCCTGCAAAGGAGCGCTGTGCCCCAGCTGATCGAGGCCCCGACCCGGATCCCGGTGCCGGGCGGCAAGGTGATCGACGAGTACGTCGGGAAGGTGACCTCCGGCACCAGCGCGGTCTCGGTGGCCCACATGACGGCGCCGCCGGGCTGGTCCGAGCCGGCGCAGACCCCGGAGTTCGACGAGGTCACCCTCGTCCTGCGCGGGTCGGTGGTCGTCGAGCACGACGGTGGATCGCTCGAGGTGCCGGCCGGGCAGGCGGTCATCACCCGATCGGGCGAACGGGTGCGCTACCTGGTGGGTGACGAGGGGGCCGAGTACGTCGCGGTCTGCCTGCCGGCCTTCGACCCCGACCTGGCCCACCGCGACCCGGAGGACTGACCCCGACCGGCCCTGAGAAGTTGATCACGTTAGCGTGATCAACCGGTCCTGGGTGCGGTGAACTCACCGCACTGAGCAACCGTTGATCACGCCGGCGTGATCAACGTGTTGGGGGCGGGGCCGGCGCTCTCGGTCAGGGGGCGCGGCGGCCGTCGCGCAGGCGGAACGGGTCGGACTCCGGCGGCGAGGTCAGCTCGGCGCGCGGGCAGGTGGCGATGGTCAGGCCGGCCCAGATCAGCGCGTCGTCACAGAGACTCTCGACCGTCCAGCCCTGGTCGAGGCCGTTCTCGCTCACGCTGACCTTGTAGATCGTGATCTCGTGGCGGTGCGGGCTGTCGTACATGACGGCGATCGAGCCCAGCAGCTGCGCGTCGCCCCGGGTGCCGCCCACGCCGTCCCATGGGGCGTCGTATCGCTGCCACAGGGACGAGGTGGCGTTCCAGACGCCGCCGGCCGAGACATCCAGCCGGCGGAGCTGCTGCAGGACCTGGGCAGCGGCCCGCTCGTCCAGGATCGCGGCAGGCCGGATGATCCGGACGTCCTCGCGTGCGCCCACCGTCATAACCCCTTCATCGTGCTCTGGGACCCCGAAGTTGAGAGTCTCCCAGACGGTAGCGTCCTCCCGTGACCAACTCTTTGACTCCCGATGATCTCCTGCGTGCACCCAAGGTCCTCCTGCATGACCACCTGGACGGCGGGGTACGGCCCCGGACGGTCGTCGAGCTGGCCGCCGAGCACGGCTACCCAGGCCTTCCGACGGCCGATGCCGACGCCCTCTCGCACTGGTTCTTCGACGCCGCCAACTCCGGGTCCCTGGAGCGCTACCTCGAGACGTTCGCCCACACCGTCGGTGTCATGCAGACCGCCGACGCGCTGGCCCGGGTGGCCGCGGAGTGCGCCGAGGACCTCGCGGCCGACGGCGTGGTCTACGCCGAGGTCCGCTATGCCCCGGAGCTGCACGTGGCCGGTGCGCTGGCCCTGCCGGAGGTGGTCGAGGCGGTCAACGCGGGCTTCCGCGAGGGGGAGCGCCGGGCGGCGGCCGCCGGTACGCCGATCCGGGTCGGTGCCCTGCTCACGGCCATGCGGCACGCCGCCCGCTCGATGGAGATCGCCGAGCTCGCGGTGCGCTACCGGGACGGCGGGGTCGTCGGCTTCGACATCGCGGGCGCCGAGGCCGGGCACCCCCCGACCCGGCACCTGGACGCGTTCGAGTACCTCCAGCGGGAGAATGCCCACTTCACCATCCACGCCGGCGAGGGCTTCGGTCTGCCATCCATCTGGCAGGCCATCCAGTGGTGCGGAGCGGACCGCCTCGGTCACGGCGTCCGGATCATCGACGACATCACCGTCGGCCCCGACGGCGAGGCGCAGCTCGGCCTGCTCGCGGCCTACGTGCGGGACAAGCGGATCCCGCTGGAGATGGCACCCACCTCGAATGTCATGACCGGCGCCGCGACCTCCATCGCGGAGCACCCGATCGGGCTGCTGCGCCGCCTGCACTTCAGGGTGACGGTCAACACCGACAACCGGTTGATGAGCGGTACGTCGATGACGCGGGAGTTCGTCCAGCTGGAGGAGGCCTTCGGCTACACCCTGGAGGACTTCCGGTGGTTCACCGTCAACGCGATGAAGTCGGCCTTCATCCCGTTCAACGAGCGGCTCACCCTCATCAACGACGTCATCAAGCCCGGGTACGCGAAGCTGGCATGACCGACCGCGTCCCGGTCGGCTTCGACATCCAGCTGCAGACCCGCGGGGTCAGGCCGCGACGAGCGGGCTGACCCTGGCCGGCTGCGGGGACAGCGCGCTGACGGTGGCGCAGCGGGTGCAGCGGTAGACCAGGTCGGTGCCGTGGTCGGTGTTGACGAGGAGCTCGATGGAGCGGGGGCCGCGCAGCTCGCGCAGGCCGCACGCCTGGCAGTCGGTGAGGAACATGGCTCTATCGTCGGCACTCTGGCACCATAAGTCCAACCACTGTTCCTGGAGATGTCTATTAGCGGTTCTTATGTCTCTGCGCTCGACACCCGGCAGCTGCTGGCGCTGCTCGCGGTGGTCGACACCGGCACCTTCAGCGCTGCCGCGGCTGAGCTGGGGTACACCCAGTCGGCGGTGAGCCAGCAGGTGGCCGGCCTCGAGCGTGCGGTGGGGGAGCGCCTGTTCGACCGGCCGGGAGGTCCGCACCACGTCCGGCTCACGCCCATCGGCGAGGTGCTCGTCGGCCACGCCCGGGTCATCGTCGCCCGGTTGCACGCGGCGGCGGCCGACGTGGCCGCCGTGCGGGCAGGTGACAAGGGGAGCCTGCGGGTCGGCACGATGCAGAGCGTGGGAACGAAGATCCTCCCGAGGCTGCTGCGCCGGTACCGCGAGGAGCATCCCGGCATCGAGCTGGTCCCCCAGGAGACCTGGGACCTCCCGGAGCTCGCGGCGGCGGTCGAGGACGGCAGGTTCGACCTGTCCTTCGCCCCGCTGCCCCTGCCCGAGGGGCCGTTCGCGGTACGCCGGGTGCTCGACGACCCCTACGTGCTGCTGGTTCCCGCCGACGCACCGGAGGCCGGCAGCGACTCGGTGACCTTGCGCGCCGTGGCGCGGCTGCCGCTGATCGGCTACACGGACCCGCACGAGTTCGAGGACCTGCTCCACCAGCTCCGCCGTACCGGCGTCGACCCGTCGTTCGTCTTCAGGTCCAATGACAACCCGACGATCCAGGGGTTCGTCGCGGCCGGTCTCGGCTACGCCGTCATGCCCCGGCTCACTGTGGACGAGGACGACCCCGAGGTGTCAGTCGTCCCCACGGTCACGGGGCTGCCGCCGCGCAACCTCGCCGTGGTCTGGCACGCCGACCGGCAGCTCTCCCCGGCGGCGACGCGGTTCATCGAGCTGGCCGTCGAGGTCTGTGCCGACCTGGGCCGCGGCTGGACCGAGGACAGCGGATAGTTGCACCAAGATCACACTGCGTCCAGACCGGCGGCGTCCTTCGTCCGGCGGCGTCGGATAGTCGCGGTCATCTGGCAGTCGTGATCATTCGCGGGTCACGTGCCGCGAACTTGGCGAAGGCCGGTGTACGGGGGTCAGCGTCACCACCGACACAGACCTGACCGTCAGCCCGCAGCTCGGGTCGCTCAGCCTGCCCCTCGTGACCGTGAACGTCAGCGACCCGGACCTCGGCTGTTGTCCCACCGCCAGCCCCGCCACTCGGCGAGGCTGTCGGTGGGCCCAGGCTGCAGCGAGATCGGCGCCCGCCCGCTAGCGGCCGACACCGGCCGAAGATGTGCCGTCAGTCGTCGGCGAGACGGACCGTAAGCTGGTTGCCGTCGGACCCGAGCACAAAGGTCGCCTGGCCGGTGACCTCGTGGTAGTGACCCGTGCCGCCCAGCACCGCCGCCGTGATGCTCGGCTGTGTCAGGTCGACACCGCCGGCGATCTCGATCGTTCCACGTGGGAGGAGCATCGTCGCCTCGCACCGCGCCTCGACGAACAACTGGCGACACTGGCCGACCATGCGACCCGTCTGACTGCCGCCCTTGGAGGCGAGCAGGCTGTTGTCGAACAGGAACACGTCACCTGTGCCGCTGCCGGTCGGGGTGTTGTCCACCACGTGCGTCTTGCCGGTCACCTCAAAGAACTGCAACGTCTTCCCGCTTCTTCCGCCGTTGTCGTCGTCAGCCGCGGACAGCTGCGGCGCCGTCACGAGGGCGGCCAGCACCACCCCGATGGTGATCACTATTCGGTACATCACCCTCCACCTCCTCGCGTTCCGGTCCCGGGGAGCCTTGAGCCTCAAGGACCCCGATGGTCGTGACCTCGAGCACCCGCGCGGTCCGCACAGCGGCCGCCTCGCACGCCCGCGTCAGCGTGGCGAGGTCCGGACCGGCGAACAGGTGCAGGCAGATCTCGTCCGACGCCAGCAGGACCGACCCCGCGTAGGCGGCGCCGCCGGGCAAGGCGGCTGCGATGCTCCGGCCCTGCGATGTGAGCGAGCCCAGGTCGCACTGCGCCGACCTCGACGCGTACACCTCGGCGGCTGCGTAGGCCACGCCGGGGACGGTAGCCGAGCGCGCCGTGGCGGGAACCGGGAGAACCCCTAGCCTTTGCCGACCAGGGCCCTGGCCAGGCCCGCGCGGGACCGGACGCCGAGCTTCGGGTACGCGTGGGAGAGGTGGCCCTCCACTGTCTTCGACGTGACGAACAGCCGCCGGGCGATCTCGACGTTGCTGAGCCCGTCCGCCGCAAGCTCCACCACGCGCCGTTCCGCCTCGGTCAGCCCGCCGGTCGGCACCCTTCCCCCGATTCGGGCCTCTTCGCCCGCTGTCCGCTGGGCCCATACGGCCGCTCCCAGGGCCTCGAAGGTCAGGCGTGCCTCGCTCAGTGCGGCGCGCGCCGCCCGCTTCTGCCGCGCGCGGCGGAGCACCGATCCGTAGGCGAGAAGCGTGCGAGCCCGCTCGAAGGGCATCGGCACGTAGCCGTGGTGGTGCAGGGCTGTCTCGAACGCCGCGGTCGCCCGGGAGGTCGAGCGCCCGTTGCTAGGGCCCTCGGCCAGGGCGAGCAGGCCGCGGCACCGGGCAGCGCCCGCGAGAACCGAGTGCCGACGGGTCGCGAGAGCGGCGCCCTCCAGCCGGGTCAGCTGGGCGAGTGCCTGCTCCAGCTGTCCCAGCCCGATGAGTGCCTCGACCTCGTCGACGGCGAACCGAAAGGCGCCCGGTTCGCCGTAGCCGGAGTCCCAGCAGCGCGCGACCACCGGTGCCACAGCGGCGTACGCGGACCCAGCGTCGCCCAGGGAGAGCGCCAGGTGCCCGCGGGCGAGGTCGTGGGTGAGCCGCCCAGCGACTCCCCGGCCGGAGGCCGCACGCACGGTCTCGATGTCCCCGCGGTACGCGGCAAGGGTGGCGCGGGACATCAGCAGCATTCCCGACAGCGCGTGCTGGCCCGTCTCGTCCGCGGCGCGCTCGCCCTGGGACACCCAGTCCTCGGCAGCACCCCAGGCCCCGGTGAGGAGGCACACGTGCGCCAGGCCAAAGAAGACGCGTGTCGCCGAGCTCTCGTCGCCGAGTTCGGCGGCGCGGTCGCGCAGCCAGAGGAGGCTCCGCTCGGCATGCTCCAGCCGGTCGGTGTGGGCCGAGGCGATGGCAAGGCTGAACATGGGGTGCTGCATCGCCCGGGCGAAGTCGACCGACCCGACTCGGCGAGTGGCTTCCTTGACATGTGCCATGCCGTCGGGGTCTCCGCGGAGCACCCGCGCGAGGCCCGCGACTGCATCGGCTTCTGCCTTCCGTGCGGTGTCGTGCATCCGCTCGGCGAGATGGGCTGCTCCCGCCGCGCGCGCAGCGACGTCCTCCACGGGACCTCGGCCGAGCAGCATGGCCCAGGTCGAGCCCTCCGCGGCAGCCGCCTGAGCCGACAGAGGCGCTCCGGCGAGCCGGCAAACACCGTCGAAGAGCTCCCCGGCTTCATCGAGCTGGTCGGTGAAGAGCAGGAGTCTGCCCCGCTTCGCCATCGCATCAGCGAGCAGGCGGTCACTCGGTGCACGAGAGATGAGCGCATCGAGCCGGCGCGCCGACTCCCCGGTGTCCCCCGTGAGGAAGTGGCACCAGGCCTCCTCGAGCCCACGGCGGTCGGCGGCCTGCGAATCCGCCGTAGGTGTCAGGCGCCGGGCCTCGCCGTAGAGCAGCGCCGCCGTACTGACGGCTCCGCGGGCCAGAGTCCCGGCGGCCGCCGCCTCGATCGCGTCAGCGACCCTCTCGTCGGGGCCCGTCACGGACAAGGCCAGGTGGCGCGCATGCTCGTCCGGCCGGTCCCTGACCGTCGAAGCCAGCCGCGCGTGGGTCTCGTGGCGCTCGGAGTCGAGCAGCTTGGCGTACACACGCACGGCCAGAAGTGGGTGCGCGAAGCGCACCTCTGACCCGTCGACGACCAGCACCCCGGCGTCGAGGGCCTCTGACAGTGCGGGCTCGATGTCGGACGAGGTCGCCTCCGCGATCTGCGGCACGGTCGCGCGCCCCGCGGCGGCCACGACGGCCAGCAGACACTGGACCGGCCGCGAGTGCCCGGTGAGTCGTGAGTCGACCAGCTCGACGAGTGTCGGCGGCACGCGTGACGGCTCGGACAGACCCTTGGCCCGGCGAAGAGTCATGTCCCGGACGATCTCCAACGCGTACAACGGGTTCCCGGCTGACACCTCGTGCACGCGCCGCAACGCGGGCCGCGGGAGACTCACGCCCACCCTGTCCTGCACCAGGCGGTGGAGGGCGCCCAGCGTGAGGCCGCTGAGCTCCATCCGCTCTCCCGCGAGGACGTCGGAGGTGCCGCCTGGCCTCGTCGTCACCAGGACGGGCGAGCGGGACGCCGCTGAGCCGCCGCAGAGCGAAACGCAGCGCACGCGCGGATGCGCGGTCGAGCCACTGCACGTCGTCGACGACAAGCAGCACTCCGCGCTCAGCGCACGCCGCTGCGTCGCGCAGCAGCGTGAGGACGGCGGCACCGACGGCACCTGGCTCCGGTGGTGCCTCTCCGGCGTCCTGGAGAAGGAGGGCGGTTGCCAGAGCTCTGCGTTGCGGCGGCGGGAGGCGGTCGCCGTGGCGCAGGAACGGCGAGGTCAAGAGGTCACGCAGTCCGACGAAGGCCAGCCCTTCCTCGCCGTCCGCCGGACGGGCGACCAGTCGCTCATGCCTCGTTTCGGTAGCCAGGTCCAACGCGGTGTCGACGAGCGTGCTCTTGCCGGCGCCGGGGTCGCCCTCTATGACCAGTCCGGCCGGACCGTCGTCAAGCTCGAGAAGCGCGCGGATCCGCGTCAGCTCCTCGTCGCGGCCCACGACGTGTCGCGCGGCCCCGTCCCCCGACGGCCTCATGCCCTGAGTATGAGCAGGCGGTACGGACGTGGACAGAGCGGCAGCGTCTGCGACGAGAAGAGATTCGGGTGTTCTGCGTCGGCATGTACGGAAAGGAGATCTCCGATCGACGGTCAGCCCGTGGCCCTAGTGCGTCACCACGTGGATGACCAAGGCCCGGCGCGCTGCTCGACCGGGTCGCTGTGGTGGCCGGCAAGGGTCAGCGACCGGGGACTCAGCGCTCGGCGGCTGCTCGGAGGGCGGCCAGCGTCCCCGCCCGGTCGCAGGGTCGGCAGCCGAGCTCGACCTGGCGGGCCAGCACGCCGGGCTCGGCGCGCAGCAGCCGCACGCCCCGCCGTACCAGCGTCAGGGGCGGCTTGCGGTGCTCGCGCAGGTCGCGCGCGAGCCGGCGCAGGAAGTTCTTGACCCGCGACCGCCGTACCACCACCGCATCGGCGAGCAGGCCGCGTTCGCGGGCCGGGCCGACCAGCTCGGCCGCGAAGATCCCGGTGCCGACGAAGGCCCGGTGGTCGTCGAGCTCGAAGCGGCGGCTGCCCAGCCGGCCGTCCCGGGAGATGTCGTAGACGGGGACGTCGGCGGCGCCGTCCCGGCAGATCGCCTCCAGCGCCTGCAGGGCGCCCTCGGCGTCCCAGGAACGAGGGTCGTCCCAGTCGACGATCCCGAGCGTCGGGTGCCGCGGCGCTGTCGGGTCGTCGCCGTCCTTGTAGAAGTCGTCCAGGTCGAGCAGCGGCAGCCCGGACTCCTCGGCGAGGTGGGTCTTGCCGGACCCGGACGGCCCGGCGAGCAGGACGAGCCGGGCCCGGGTTGTCATCCGCCGGAGGCTACCTGGGCTGTGATTCGGCCGTGCGGTGCTACGGTCAGCGCGGCAGATCGCCACCTTTGACCGACTGATACCACTTCGGGCTCCAGACCGCCGGCCAGGGTGTCGAGAGATGTGGTACATGACGATGACCGAGTCCAAGCGTGATAACCGTCCCTTGCGCCTCGGCGCCTTCTCCGTCGCCTCGCTGGCCGCCGTCACGGCTGCGCTGCTGGTGACGATGGCCGGTACCGCCCAGGCCGCGGCGACGGCCGTGCCCCTCGGGACCGCAGGCAGCTTCGTGGTCCTCGCCGGCGCCGGCATCACCAACACCGGACCCACCACCTTGAACGGCGACCTCGGGACGTTCCCGACCACCTCGATCACCGGTGCCGGCAGCCTTACGGTCACCGGGACCAATCACGGCGGCGACGCTGTCACGCAGGGCGCCAAGGCGGCGCTCGTCACGGCCTACAACAACGCCGCGGGTCAAGGTCCGACGTCGCCGATCTCGGCCGACCTCGCCGGCCTGACGCTGGCGCCCGGCGTCTACAACTCGGCGTCCTCGGTGGGCCTCTCGGGGGCGCTCACCCTGGACGCAGCCGGAGACCCGCGCGCCGTGTTCGTCTTCCAGGCCGGCTCGGCTCTCACCACCGCCTCGGGCAGCCGGGTCTCCCTGGTCAACGGCGCGCAGGCCTGCAACGTGTTCTGGCAGGTCGGCAGCTCGGCCACGTTGGGCACCGGTTCGGTCTTCCGCGGTTCCATCCTCGCGCTGACCGACATCACCGTCACCACGGGAGCGACCCTCGAGGGTCGAGTGCTGGCACGCAACGGCGCCGTCACCCTGGACACCAACACGATCACCCGGCCGCAGTGCGCCGCGGGCACCGACGCCTCGCCGTCGGCCACCGCGACCCCGACTGCATCGGCATCGGCATCGGCATCGGCGACCGCGACCCCGGACTCGTCCGAGACCTCCCAGGTCACCGACGTCCCCGAGGGTGGTGTCGATACCGGCAGCAGCTCGGGCGGTCTCGGCGCAGTCGGCACCGGGGTGGCTGCGCTGACCGTGGTCGGCGGCGCCACCGTTGTCGCCCTCCGTCGCCGGCACCGGGGCGCCTGAGCCCGGCAGCCTGATGCGACGCCACGCCGACCGTCGGTGGGCGGTGCGCCTGTTGGCGGGCTTCGCCATGCTGGTCGTCGGCGGCTGCGCAGCGGAACCGACGGCCGCACCGCCGGCCGGAACCGCCGCGTCGGTCAGCCCGAGCGCGAGCGCCCTGCCGCCGAGCCGAACCCCCGCGCCGGTTCCGATGGTGAGATCGCGGCCGGTGCGGGTGCAGATCCCGGTGATCGGTGTCGACTCGCGCACGATGTCGCTCGGGCTGCAGGGCGACGGAACGATGCAGGTCCCGCCAGGTGCCTTCCCGGCCGGGTGGTACCGCGGGTCGCCGACCCCGGGTGAGCTGGGCCCAGCCGTCATCGTCGGGCACGTGCACTGGAACGAACAGGCCGGTGTCTTCGCCGACCTGGCCCGCCTGACGAGCGGGGACGAGGTCGTCGTGCGGCGTGCGGACGGCGCGGCAGCCGTGTTCCGGGTGACCCGGACCAGGAGGTTCAGCAAGGCCGCGTTCCCGACCGCGAGGATCTACGGCGACATCGACCACCCGGGGCTGCGGCTGATCACCTGCGCCGGGCGCGACCGGCTGACCGGGACCTACGGCGACAACGTGGTCGTCTTCGCCCGGCTGGCCGGCACGAGCTGAGCGGCACGGACCGCTGCCGGCTCAGACGCCGATGGGGTGCCAGACGGTCTTGGTCTCGAGGTGGGCGAGCAGCCGGCTCATGTCCGGGGTCCTGGACCAGTCGGTGCGTTCCGGGCGCAGCACCCGCTTGAGGTTGTCGGCGGCGGCGACCTGCAGGTCGGTCACGGTCGCCTCCGGGGCGCCTGCGAGGTCGATGCTGTTGACGTCCATGTGCGAGGCGAGCCAGGGCGCGACCTCGTCGGTGCGACCGGTGAGCACGTTCACGACACCGCCGGGGACGTCCGAGGTGGCGAGCACCTCGGAGAGCGTGACGGCCGGCAGCGGCCGCAGCTCGCTGGTGAGGACGACGACGGTGTTGCCGGTGACGATCGCGGGCGCGACCACCGAGACGAGACCGAGCAGCGAGGAGTCCTGCGGGGCGAGCGCGGCGACGACGCCGGTCGGCTCCGGGACCGAGAAGTTGAAGTACGGCCCGGAGACCGGGTTGGACGAGCCCTGCACCTGGGCGATCTTGTCCGACCACCCGGCGTACCAGACCCAGCGGTCGATGGCGGCGTCGACGGCGGCCTCGGCCTTGCTGCGCGAGAGACCCTCGCCGGCGCCGACCTCGTCGACGAACTGGCCGCGGCGGCCCTCGAGCAGCTCGGCGACCCGGTAGAGCACCTGACCGCGGTTGTACGCCGTGGCCGCCGACCAGCCGGGAAACGCCTTGCGGGCCGCGACGACTGCGTCCCGGGCGTCCTTGCGGGAGGCCATCGCGGCGTTGACGAGGAAGTTGCCCTTGCTGTCGGTGACCTCGTACGAGCGGCCGCTCTCGGAGCGCGGGAACTTGCCGCCGATGAAGAGCTTGTAGGTCTTGCGGACGTCGAGTCGCGTTCCGGCCGCGCCGGATCCGGTCCGATCAGACATCGAGGTAGGCCTCCAGCCCGTGCCGGCCACCCTCGCGGCCGTAGCCCGACTCCTTGTAGCCGCCGAACGGCGAGGCCGGGTCGAATCGGTTGAACGTGTTGGCCCACACGACGCCGGCCCGCAGCTGGCCGGCCATCCAGAGGATCCGCGAGCCCTTGTCGGTCCAGACCCCCGCCGACAGGCCGTACGGCGAGTTGTTGGCCTTCTCGACGGCCTCGTCCGGCGTGCGGAAGGTCAGCACCGACAGCACCGGGCCGAAGATCTCCTCGCGGGCGATCCGGTGCGCCTGCGTCACGCCGGTGAACAGCGTCGGCGGGAACCAGTAGCCCTTGTCCGGCAGGTCGCAGGCCGGCGACCAGCGCTCGGCACCCTCGGCCTCGCCGACGTCGGAGAGCTCCCGGATCCGCGCGAGCTGCTCGGCGGAGTTGATGGCGCCGATGTCGGTGTTCTTGTCCAGCGGGTCGCCGAGGCGCAGGGTGCCGAGGCGGCGCTTCAGCGAGGAGAGCACCTCGTCGTACGCGCTCTCCTGCACGAGCAGCCGCGATCCGGCGCAGCAGACGTGGCCCTGGTTGAAGAAGATGCCGTTGACGATGCCCTCGACGGCCTGGTCGACCGGGGCGTCGTCGAACACGATGTTGGCGGCCTTGCCGCCGAGCTCGAGGGTGACCTTCTTCTTGCTGCCCGCGGTGGAGCGGGCGATCATCTTGCCGACCTCGGTCGACCCGGTGAACGCGACCTTGTCGACGCCCTCGTGCTCGACCAGTGCGCGACCGGTCTCACCCGCGCCGGTGACGATGTTGACCACCCCGGGCGGCAGGTCGGCCTGCTGGCAGATCTCGGCGAACAGCAGCGCGGTCAGCGGGGTGGTCTCGGCCGGCTTGAGGACCACGGTGTTGCCGCAGGCCAGCGCAGGCGCGACCTTCCAGGCCAGCATCAGCAGCGGGAAGTTCCACGGGATGACCTGGCCGGCCACACCCAGCGGCTTCGGGTTCGGACCGAAGCCGGCATGGTCGAGCTTGTCGGCCCAGCCGGCGTAGTGGAAGAACCAGGCCGCGACCAGCGGGATGTCGACGTCGCGCGACTCGCGGATCGGCTTGCCGTTGTCCAGCGACTCGAGCACCGCCAGCTCGCGGGCCCGCTCCTGCAGGATGCGCGCGATCCGGAACAGGTACTTGCCGCGCTCGCGGGCCGGCAGCTTCGACCAGACCTTGTCGTAGGCCTTGCGCGCCGCAGCCACCGCACGGTCCACGTCGGCGGGACCGGCCTCGGTGATCTCGGCCAGCACCTCCTCGGAGGCCGGGCTCACCGTCTTGAAGGTTCGGCCGTCGATCGTGTCGACGAACTCGCCGCCGATGAACAGCCCGTACGACGGCTGCAGGTCGAGGATCGCTCGGGACTCCGGCGCCGGTGCGTAGTCGAACTTCTTGGAAGTCAACGGAATCGTCAGCCTCTGCTAGTCGAGGGTGAAGTAGTCGGGACCGCTGTAGCGGCCGGTGGCGATCTTTGTGCGCTGCATCAGCAGGTCGTTGAGCAGGCTGGAGGCGCCCAGGCGGAACCAGTCGGGGTCGAGCCAGTCGTCGCCGACCGTCTCGTTGACGAGGACGAGGTACTTGATCGCGTCCTTGGTGGTGCGGATGCCGCCGGCCGGTTTGACGCCGACCTGGCGCCCGGAGGAGGCCCGGAAGTCGCGCACCGCCTCGAGCATCACCAGCGTCACCGGCAGGGTGGCTGCCGGCGCGATCTTGCCGGTGGAGGTCTTGATGAAGTCGCCGCCGGCGAGCATCGCCAGCCAGGACGCCCGGCGCACGTTGTCGTAGGTGACCAGCTCGCCGGTCTCCAGAATCACCTTGAGGTGGGCCGGCCCGCAGGCCTGCTTGACCGCGACGATCTCGTCGAAGACCTCCAGATAGCGACCGGACAGGAACGCGCCGCGGTCGATGACCATGTCGATCTCGTCGGCTCCCGCGGCGACGGCGTCCCGGGTGTCGGTGAGCTTGACCGGCATGCTGGCCCGGCCGCTCGGGAAGGCCGTCGCGACGCTGGCGACCTTCACGCCGCTGCCGCGCAGCGCGTCCACCGCGACCGGGACCATGTCGGGGTAGACGCAGATCGCGGCCACCCGCGGTGTGGCCGGCTCGGACGGGTCGGGTCGCATCGCCTTGGCGCAGAGCGCGCGGACCTTCCCGGGGGTGTCCTGACCCTCGAGCGTGGTGAGGTCGATCATCGTGATCGCCAGGTCGATCGCCCACGACTTGGCGGTGGTCTTGATCGACCGCGTGGACAGGGTGGCGGCGCGGGCCTCGGCGCCGACCTGGTCGACGCCGGGCAGGCCGTGCAGGAACCGTCGGAGCGAGGCGTCAGAGCCCGAGACGTCGGCGAGGTCGAGGCCGTTCGGGCTCGTCGAGCCGCTCGTGACCGGCGGGGAAGCGGTCGTTGTCACCACCGGAGTCTAGCGCCGTCCCCCTCCGGTCGCCTCGGCGCGGGGAGTACCCTCCGGCGCACGGCCAGCACCGGGAGTGGCCGGTGCGGAGGGGAGGTGTGCGGGTGCGTGTCCTCGTCACCTCGACGCCTGGCTACGGCCACGTCCTGCCGATGGTGCCGCTCGCGAAGGCGTTGCTCGCGGCGGGGCACGAGGTGCTGTGGGCCACCGCCGCCGACGCCTGCCCGCGGGTTGCTGCGGCCGGCATCGAGGTCACGCCGTCCGGCCGCACCGAGGAGCAGCTGGGCGACGTGCGCCGCGCGATCGCCGCAGCGACAGCCGGGTTCGAGCCTGAGCAGCTCCCGCGCTACGTCTTCCCACGGCTGTTCGGCGAAGCGAGGACCCCCGGGATGGTCCACGACCTGCTGCCCGTCGCTCGTCAGTGGCGTCCTGACCTCGTCGTGCATGAGAACGGCGAGCTCGCCGCACCGCTGGTCGCCGAGGCGCTCGGGGTGCCGCACGTCACGCACGCGTTCGGCGGTGGCGTTCCAGCAGAGCTGGTGGCTGACGCGGCGGAGCGGATCGCCCCGCTGTGGGCCGAGCGGGGCTTGCCGATGCCGCCGTACGGCGGGTGCTTCGAGCACCTGTACCTCGACATCTGCCCGGCTGCCCTGCAGACCGTGCCCCTCGACCACATCGGCGAGATCCAGCAGCTGCGGCCGGTCGTCTACACCGGGGAGCTGGCTGCCCTGCCGGCCGGACTGAGTCGCGAGGACCCACGGCCGCTCATCTACCTCACCCTGGGCACCGTGCAGAACCGGCCGGACGTGCTGCGCACCGTGGCGGAGGCGGTCGCGGAGATGGACGTCAGACTGCTGGTGACGGTCGGTCCGCAGGGCGACCCGGCCGGTCTCGGCCCGCAGCCGTCCCATGTGATGGTCGAGCGCTGGGTCTCGCAGGCGGCGGTCCTGCCGCTGTGCGCCGCTGTCGTCTCGCACGCCGGTTCGGGCACGGTGCTCGGGGCCGCGGCACTCGGTCTGCCGCAGGTCTGCCTGCCCCAGGCTGCCGACCAGTTCCGTAACACCGCGGGTGTGGTGAGCACCGGCGCAGGACTCGGCCTGCACCCGGGCGACGCGACACCGGAGGCCGTCGCCGACGCCGTGTCGGCGGTGCTGCACGAGCCACACTTCCGGGCGGCCGCGGCCGAGCTGAGCCAGCAGGTCGCGTCGATGCCGGGTCCGGACCAGGTGGTGGCGCGGCTGGAGGACCTGGTCAGTCCTCGCTGAGCGGTGCCGGCCAGGTCCAGGCCGATCGGGCGATGGCGCCGAGCAGGAGCACCTCGACTGCGCTGCCGACGATGTAATAGGCCCAGGTCTCACCGATGCACGACGCGATGATGGTGAGCAGGTAGACGAGGCTGACGACGATGTTGGTCATTCGGTTGACGCGTGGTGAGAACGAGCGACAGGACCACCATCAGGATCGGCAGCAGGACGTAGATCAGGGTGACGATGAGGAACCCCTGGTTGACGGTGAAGTCCGTGGTTGCCACCGTGCCGTCGAGCGCGGCGTCGAGGACATCAGCGCGGAAGAACCCGAAGATGTCGACGTAGGCGAACACGAACAGCATCGCGATCCACAGCGCGCTCAGCACGAGCTTTACGTCGACGGGGGTGTCTCGGTACTGCCGGGTTGTCGTCGTGCTCACCGGGATCAGCTCCTCTGGTCGGCCGCCACGGCCAACAGTGGTCGCGTCGCGGGTTTCGGGGCAATCGGCTCGACCTCGTGGCGGGGCTCCCCGATCATCGGAGGATGGACTCCGGCCGGTCGCTGATGGTGGTCGTCGCTCACCCGGACGATGACGCCTACGGCATGGCCGGCACCGTCGCCCTGCACGCGGACGACCCCGGCTTCCGGTACGTCCTGGTGCACGCCACCGACGGTGCCGCCGGCGACATCCATCCCGAGTTCCCGGCGACCCGCGAGACCCTGGGGTCGGTCCGCCGGGCGGAGGACGAGCGCGCCTGGCAGGTGCTCGGCAAGCCACCGGACCGGCACATGTGGTTCGGGTACGACGACGGCGGCCTGGCCGCGGTGCCGTTTGAGGAGCTCGTCGACAGGATCGCCGAGATCCTGCGAGAGGAGCGCCCTGACGTCGTCGGGACGTTCGGCCCCGACGGCATCACGGGTCACCCGGACCACGTCCGGGTCGGAGCGGCGACCGATGAGGCGTTCGACCGGATCGCCGCGGAGCCTGGTCGCGGCCTGCACCGGCTGGTGCACGGAGCCATGCCCCAGTCGGTCTTCGAGCGCTGGAACGAGACGCGGCGCCGCAAGGGGCTGACGCCCTGGGACCCGAATGCGGTGTATGACCTGCGTGGCGTGCCCGATGAGCAGATCGGCATCTCCGTCGACACCTCCTCGGTGGCCCTCCGGGTGGTGGCCGGCCTGCGAGAGCACCGCAGTCAGCAGCATGTCATCGCGATGCCGGACGTGACCGATGAGCAGTGGGCGCGCAGCGCCTCGGTCGAGCACTACGTGGTGGCGCGGCCGTATCGGCCGACCGGCACTCCGGTGCTCACCGACGTCTTCGAGGGCCTGCGCGGCCCGTGATCAGCCGAGCGCGAGGACCGCGGCGAGGTCGGCCTTGATGGCCGCCAGGGCCTCGTCGGCCGTACGCCGGGCGGCGGCGACGTCGTCGTCGACCACCGCGACCACCACCTCGAGGTAGGCCTTGAGCTTCGGCTCGGTGCCCGAGGGTCGGACGACCACCCGGCCGCCGTCGGCGAGGCGGTAGCGCAGCCCGTCGGTCGGTGGCAGCGCGTCGCTGCCGTGGGCGAGGTCCTCGGCCCGCTCGACCGCCCGGCCACCGAGCGAGGTCGGCGGCTCGGCACGAAGCCGGGTCATCGCGTCGTCGATGAGGGCGAGGTCGTCGACCCGGGCCGACAGCTGGTCGGTGGCGTGCAGGCCGTGCTTGCGCGCCAGGTCGTCCAGCAGGTCGGTGAGCTGGCGGCCCTCGCTCTTGAGGGTGGCGGCGAGCTCGGCGACGAGCAGCGCGGCCGACACCCCGTCCTTGTCCCGGACACCCTCCGGGTCGACGCAGTAGCCGAGAGCCTCCTCGTAGCCGTAGCGCAGGCCGTCGACCCGGGAGATCCACTTGAATCCGGTCAGCGTCTCGGCGTAGCCCAGCCCGTGGGCGGCGGCGATCCGACTGAGCAGCGACGACGACACGATCGAGGCGGCGAAGACGCCGGACAGGGAGGGGTACCTGCGGACGAGGTGGGCACCGAGCAGCGCGCCGACCTCGTCGCCACGCAGCATCCGCCAGCCGGCGGCAGCCTGCGGGTCGACGACCGCCACGGCGCAGCGGTCGGCGTCCGGGTCGTTGGCCAGCACCAGGTCGACGTCGTGCTCCACGGCCGCGGCCATTGCCAGGTCGATGGCGCCCGGCTCCTCCGGGTTGGGGAAAGCCACCGTGCTGAACTCCGGGTCGGGCTCGGCCTGTCGGGCGACCACTGTCGGCGCGGGGAAGCCGGCCCGGTCGAAGGCCGCGAGCACGACGTCGCGCCCGACGCCGTGCAGCGGGGTGTAGACGACGGTGAGGTCGCGGGGGGATGCGGGGTCGACCAGGCCGGCTACCCGGTCGAGGTAGGCGTCGAGGACCTTCTCGTCCAGCGTCTCCCAGTCGTCGCCGCGCGGGACGCCGGCGAGCGGGCCGACCGCCTCGATCTCGGCGGAGATCTCGGCGTCGGCCGGAGGCACGATCTGCGAGCCGTCGCCGAGATAGACCTTGTAACCGTTGTCCTGCGGCGGGTTGTGCGAGGCGGTGACCATCACCCCGGCGTCGGCACCGAGGTGGCGGATCGCGAAGGCCAGCACCGGTGTGGGCAGCGGCCGCGGCAGGACCATCGCGCGCAGCCCTGCGCCGGCCATCACCTCGGCGGTGTCGCGGGCGAACACGTCGGACTTGTGCCGGGCGTCGTACCCGATGACCACCGAGCTGCCGCCGTGCGCGGTGACGTAGGAGGCGAGGCCGGCCGCGGCTTGGATGACGACGACGCGGTTCATCCGGTTCGGGCCGGCGCCCAGCTCGCCACGCAGGCCAGCGGTGCCGAACTCCAGGCGCGAGCTGAAGCGGTCGGCGATCGCGGCCATGTCACCGGCCTCGAGCAGCGCCTGCAGCTCGGCCCGGGTGTCCGGGTCGGGGTCCTCGGCCAGCCACGCCTCGGCGACGGTCACCGCGTCCACGGTGTCCGCGCTGGCGCGGTGCTCGTGACCCTGGCCCTGCCCGGTGGTACGGCTGCCGGTCACAGCTGGCCGACCACCTTGGAGAGCAGCCCGCCCATCCGGGTCGCCGCCGACCGGCCGGCCTCAAGGACCTCCTCGTGGTTCAGCGGCTCGCCGGTCATCCCGGCGGCGAGGTTGGTGACCAGCGAGATGCCGAGCACCTCGGCACCGGCCTCGCGGGCGGCGATCGCCTCCAGGGTCGTCGACATGCCGACCAGGTCGCCGCCGATCGCGCGGACCATCGCGATCTCGGCCGGCGTCTCGTAGTGGGGGCCGGGGAACTGGACGTAGACGCCCTCCTGCAGCGACGGCTCGACCTGGCGGCAGAGGTCGCGCAGCCGCGGCGAGTAGAGGTCGGTGAGGTCGACGAAGGTCGGTCCGACGATGGGCGAGGTTGCGGTGAGGTTGATGTGGTCGCTGATCAGGACCGGCTGCCCGGGGGAGTACGTCGGGCGCAGGCCGCCGCAGCCGTTGGTGAGCACGACGACCCGGGCACCGGCCGCGATCGCCGTGCGCACACCGTGCACCACCGAGGCGACGCCGCGGCCCTCGTAGAGGTGGGTGCGGCCGAGGAAGACCAGCGCGCGCCGCTCGCCGACGGCCACCGAGCGCAGGGTGCCGGAGTGGCCGGCGACGGCAGCGGCGTGGAAGCCGGGCAGCTCGGTCACCGGCACCTCGGCGGCCGTCTCGCCGAGCATCTCGGCGGCCGGCACCCAGCCGGAGCCCATCACCAGGGCCACGTCGTGGGTCTCGACGCCGGTCAGCTCGCGCAGCCGGGCGGCGGCGTCCTGGGCGAGGGCGTAGGGGTCAGTCGTCGGGTCGCTCACGGCCGCGACATTAGCGCGGTGGGCGGTCAGCCCTGCTGCCGGACATAGGCGGCGAAGCTGTCCAGCGCGTCCCGCCAGAAGCCGTCCAGCCAGGAGCGCAGCGGCTCGAGGCCCTTCGGGTCCAGGTGGTAGACGTTCCGGGTGCCCTCGGGGCGGTGGTCGACCAGGCCGGCGTCGGAGAGCACCTTGAGGTGCTGCGAGACCGCGGGGCGGCTGACCGGCAGCGCGGCCGCGAGCGTGCCGACCGAGCACGGCCGGCGGCGTAGCTGCTCGAGGATCTCTCGCCGGGTGGCGTCACCCAGCGCGTCGCAGAGCAAGGCGTACGACGTCACGACTGGCCCGACACCACCAGCGAGACGAGGTGGCCGAGCACGATGTCCCAGCCGGTGTCGTACCCCGCGCGGGCTGTTGCCCCGTCGTGGCGGCGGTCCCAGCCGGAGTGCACGAGCCGCACCTCGGTCTGCTCCCCGGCGGGCTGGAAGGTGACGGTGACGAGGGTGGCCTCCCCGTCGGGTCGGCCCGGGTGCCAGGTGAAGTCCAGGCGCGAGGTCGGAGACCACTCGGTCACCGTCCCCCAGACGTGGATCGAGCCGTCCTTGTCGGTCTCGACGATGCGTCCGCCGACCCGGCACTCCATGGCCACCGAGATCGCCGAGTCCTCCCCGACGGAGTGGGTCGCCAACGGCCACCACCGGTCCATGCCCCTGGTGAACAGGTCGAAGGCGCGCTCCGGCGGGGCGGCGACGGTGACGGACTTGACCAGCGGCGGCAGCGCGGTGGTGGCAGACATGGCGACCTCTCTATGGTTAGTGGCGACTAACGGTAAGTTGCCACGAACTGATGGCGGCGTCAAGTGGTCGCCGCACGTCGCCCGGGAGACCCCGCCGCGGCCCCGCCGCTCGCTGCCCGTGATCCACACGGGATCTGTCGCACGAGATGTGACAGATCCCGTGTGGATCACGGAGAAGTGGGGTGGGCAACTCGCCGGTCGCCGGGCGCCGGGGGGTAATCGGGGGTCAGGCGGCGGCGAGCTCGGCGCGGCCGTGGCAGCGAGCCAGGACCGGTCCGCAGGCGGTGAGGAACGCGACGACGTCCTCCACCGAGCCGCTGACGATGCCGTCGACCCAGCGCACGGCGACGCCGCGGGTCTCGGCGAGTGCGATCCGGCAGTGCGCGGCACCCGCCTGGTTGCGGAGCAGGTCGAGGATCGAGGGCCGCCCTCGGCTGCTGCTCGCGCTCAGGACCAGGCTCACCAGCTGGGACGGCGGGCAGGCGCGGAGGGTCGCGAGGACGGTGTCCTCGGCGGGACTGCGGGTGTCACGGAGTAGCCACACACCTGCACTATCGGCAGGAGATGTTGCGTCCTGGAGAACAGGACGTGTCAGTCTGCTTGGCGTTCCTCACCGGAACCGGGCCCGACCGAGGTGCACGGCCGGGCGCGAAGCTCGGCCACGTAGTCGTCCGGGGCCCCCGCCGCCTCGGCCGCGTCGGCGATCAGCCCCAGGTAACGGGCCGACGGCAGCCCGCCCTCGTAGTCGTCCAGCACGTACAGCCAGGCCAGCAGGTCGCCGTCCAGGGTGTGCACCCGGACCCGCAGCTTGCGGAAGAGCGCCAGGTCGGCGGCCTCCCACCGGTCCATGCTCACCGCGTCCTGCTCGGTCACGTCGTACAGCGCGACGAACACCTGGTGCCCGGGGTCCTCGACCAGCGTTGCCAGCGGGCCCTCCCAGCCGCGGTCCTCGCCGCCGAAGGTGAGCCGCCAGCCGTCCAGCCAGCCGGTCCCGCGCAGCGGGGAGTGCGGCGCCCGCAGGGCCATCTGCCCGGGTTCCATGTTGCTGCCATAGGCGGCGTAGACGGCCATGGCCGACAGGGTAGGGGCCGCGGGATGCGGCGCCGCGCAGGCCGTGCGCCAGAATGCCCCCGTGACGCGCATCGGGATCATCGGCGGCGGGCCCGGAGGCTACGAGGCGGCGCTGGTGGCGGCCCAGCTCGGCGCCGAGGTGACCGTCGTCGACCGCGACGGCCTCGGCGGGTCGGCCGTCCTGACCGATGCCGTGCCGTCCAAGACGCTCATCGCGACCGCCGAGGTCATGTCCGACACCGCGGAGTCCGGCGAGCTCGGCGTGCTGCTCGGCGCCGGCGACAACCCGTCCGGGCAGGTCGGGGTGGACCTCGCGCGGGTCAACGCGCGGGTGACGGCGCTCGCCCAGGCGCAGTCGGCCGACATCAGCGCTCGGCTCGACCGGGAGGGGGTGCGCGTCGTGCGCGGCCTGGGCCGGCTCGACGGGCCGTCCCGGGTGATCGCGCAGACCGAGGGCGGCGAGGAACCCGTCGAGGTGGACGCGGTGCTCGTGGCGACCGGCGCCCACCCGCGGGTGCTGCCGGACGCGCAGCCCGACGGCGAGCGCATCCTGACCTGGGAGCAGCTGTACACCCTGGCCGACCTGCCCGAGCATCTCGTGGTGGTGGGTTCCGGGGTGACCGGGGCCGAGTTCGCCTCGGCGTACACCGCGCTCGGTTGTGCGGTCACCCTGGTGTCCAGCCGGGACCGGGTGCTGCCCGGCGAGGACGCCGACGCCGCGCAGGTGCTCGAGGGCGTCTTCAAGCGCCGCGGCATGACGGTGCTGTCGAAGGCCCGGGCGGGGGCGGTACGCCGGGAGGGTGACCGCGTCGTGGTCGCCCTCGACGACGGCCGCACGGTTGAGGGCAGCCACTGCCTGATGGCCGTCGGTTCGATACCGAACACTGCTGGGCTCGGGCTGGAGGAGGCCGGCGTCCGCCTCGGCAGCGGCGGGTACGTCGAGGTCGACCGGGTCTCGCGGACCTCGGCGACCGGCGTCTACGCGGCCGGCGACTGCACCGGCGTACTCATGCTGGCCTCGGTCGCCGCTATGCAGGGGCGCATCGCGATGTGGCACCTGCTCGGCGACGCGGTCTCGCCGCTGAACCTGCGCGCCGTGTCGTCGAACGTCTTCACCGACCCGGAGATCGCGACCGTCGGCTGGACGCAGGACGACATGGACGACTCCGGCAGCACCGTGACGGTGAAGCTGCCGCTGGCCACCAATGCCCGGGCCAAGATGCAGGGCGTGCACGACGGGTTCGTGAAGCTGTTCGCCCGCTCCGGATCGGGCACTGTGGTCGGCGGTGTCGTGGTGGCGCCGCGGGCCAGCGAGCTCATCTTCCCGGTCGCGCTCGCCGTCGACGGCCGGCTGACCGTCGACCAGGTGGCCCACTCGTTCACGATCTACCCGTCGATCAGCGGGTCGGTTGCCGAGGCCGCGCGCCAGCTGCACACCAAGGTCTGGCGCGACTAGCTCGACGGCGCAGTGATCTCCTCGCGCAGCCTGGGCTCGGTGCGCAGCTCGGGGTGGATGCCGTGCTTGTCGGCGTAGAAGGCGCGCACCAGGTCCATGTCGGCGGTGACGTCGCCGGTGGGCTGGAAGGTGGGACCGAAGCCCATGGTGCGGGTCGGCCCGTCGACGAAGCCGAGGGTGACGGGCAGCCCGGTCTGCTGGGACATCCGGTAGAACCCGGACTTCCAGAACTCACCCCTGCCGCGGGTTCCCTCGGCGGCGAGCACCAGCAGGAACCGCTCGTCGTGCTCGGCCTGGGCGAGCAGGGCGCGAACCGTCGCGCCCGGGTTGCGGCGGTCGAGCGGGACGCCGCCGGTGGCACGCAGCAGCGGCGCCAGTGGGCCGCGGAAGAGCTCGCGCTTGATCAGGACGTGGGCCTGCACCCCGTCGCGCCAGGTGAGCAGCAGCATCGCCACCCAGTCCCAGTTCGACGTGTGCGGGGCACCGACCAGGATTCCGGACGGCGGCACCGAGCCGACGGCCTGCCACCGGGTCAGCCGGAGCGCCGCCCGGGCGAACGACCGCCGCAGCACGGCGCTCAGAAGTCGCCACCGCCGCCGAAGTCTCCCCCGCCGAAGTCCCCGCCGCCGCCCCAGTCACCGCCGGCGAAGTCGCTGCCGCCGCCGTCACCGCTGCCGCCGTCGCCGCCGTCGCCACCGCCGCCGCCGCCGTCGCTTCCGCCGTCTCCGGAGGCGTCCTGACCGTCCTGGTAGCCGTCGGAGTACGAGCCGTCCCCGCCGCCGAAACCCCCGGAGAGCAGCGAGCCGAGGAACAGGCCGGGCAGCAGCCCGGACATCGCGAACGGGGAGAAGTAGCCCTGGGCGTAGGGGCTGTAGCCGGGGCCGCCCTGCCAGTACGGCGCGCGGCCGGCACCGACCGGCACCTTGCGCACGTCGGGCTCGGCGCCCTCCCGGACCCGCTCGGCGTCCGCGGGGCAGGCCGGGACCGAGCGCGGCACCCCGCCGGGGGGTGCCCAGTCGACGTTCCCGCTGGAGGGGCCGTGCTGGGGGTTGAAGAAGCAGGGTGGCAGCCGGGCCGGCACCGGCCTGCCGGCCAGCCGGGCCTGCACGCAGGCCACCGCGTAGCGACCGTCCTCGATGATCCCGGTGATGCCGCGGATGTCGTCCGGGCGCTGCACCCGGTCCAGCGCCGACTTGGCCGCGTCGTAGGAGTCGAGGGCCCGCCGGTAGTCCTGCCGGGTCGGCTCGTCGAGCTGGCGCCCGGTCGTGTCGTTGCCGAGCAGGGTGACGTCCTCGCCGAACCGGGTGACGTCTTCTTCGGCGGCCTTCGTCACCGACAGCAGCGCCTCATGGTCGCGCTGCTTCTCCCGACGCTGCGACCGGCTCACCACGAAGGCGATCACCAGTCCGATGACGACGAGCATGATGAGCAGGTCCATGCCCGGTCAACTCCGTCCGTGGGCGAGCGGTTCCGAGCTCGCTAGTCCTTGATCTCGCAGATGACTGCGCCGTTGGTCACGGTAGCCCCGACCTCGGCGGTCAAACCCGTGACGGTGCCGGCCTTGTGCGCGGTGAGCGGCTGCTCCATCTTCATCGCCTCGAGCACCACCACCGGGTCGCCGACCTCGACCTGCTGGCCCTCCTCGGCGACGACCTTGACGATGGTGCCCTGCATCGGGCTGGTGAGCGCGTCCCCGCCGGCGGCGGCACCGGCCTTCTTGCTGCCGGTACGCCGGGTGGGCCGGGTCGCGCCGGTTGCCTTCCCGGACGCGCCCAGCCCGGCGGGCAGGACCACCTCGAGGCGTCGGCCGCCGACCTCGACGACGACCCGCTCACGTTCGCCCGGCTCATCGGCGTCGGCAGCCACGCCGCTCCAGGGCGGAACCGTGTTGTCGAACTCGGTCTCGATCCAGCGGGTGTGGATGGTGAACGCGGCGTCACCGTCGGGCGCGAAGGCTTTGTCGGAGACGACCAGCCGGTGGAAGGGCAGCACTGTCGGCATGCCGTCGACGACGAACTCGGCCAGTGCCCGGCGCGACCGCTCCAGCGCCTGCCGCCGGGTCGACCCGGTGACGATCAGCTTGGCCAGCATCGAGTCGAAGGCGCCGAGGACCTCGCCGCCCTCCTCGACCCCCGAGTCGAGCCGGACCCCCGGACCGGTCGGCGGGCGGAACGTGCTCACGTGCCCGGGGGCGGGCAGGAAGTTGCGACCGGCGTCCTCGCCGTTGATCCGGAACTCGATCGAGTGCCCGCGCAGCTCGGGGTCGCCGTAGCCGAGCTCCTCGCCGTCGGCGATGCGGAACATCTCCCGCACGAGGTCGATGCCGGTGACCTCCTCGGTGACCGGGTGCTCGACCTGCAGCCGGGTGTTGACCTCGAGGAACGAGATGGTGCCGTCCTGGCCGACGAGGAACTCGCAGGTTCCGGCGCCGACGTACCCGGCCTCGGTGAGGATCGCCTTGGACGCCCGGTAGAGCTCGGCGTTCTGCTCGTCGGACAGGAACGGAGCGGGCGCCTCCTCGACGAGCTTCTGGTGCCGGCGCTGCAGCGAGCAGTCCCGGGTGGAGACCACGACGACGTTGCCGTGGCTGTCCGCCAGGCACTGGGTCTCGACGTGCCGCGGCTTGTCCAGGTACTTCTCCACGAAGCACTCGCCGCGGCCGAAGGCGCCGACTGCCTCGCGGACCGCCGAGTCGAACGCCTCGGGGATCTCCTCGATCGTGCGGGCGACCTTCAGGCCGCGGCCGCCGCCGCCGTACGCCGCCTTGATGGCGACCGGCACGCCGTGCTCCCGGGCGAAGGCGACCACCTCGTCGGCGTCCTCGACCGGCTCCTTGGTGCCCGCGACCAGGGGAGCGCCGGCCCGCTCGGCGATGTGCCGTGCCTTCACCTTGTCCCCGAGGGAGTCGATCGCGGCCGGCGGCGGGCCGATCCAGGTCAGGCCGGCGTCGATGACCGCCTGGGCGAAGCCGGCGTTCTCGGCCAGGAAGCCGTAGCCCGGGTGCACGGCGTCGGCCCCGGCCTGCGCAGCCACCTCGAGGATCTTGTCGATGACCAGGTAGGAGTCCCCCGGCGTGCCGCCGCCGAGCGCGAAAGCCTCGTCGGCGACCCGGACGTGCAGCGCGTCGCGGTCGGGCTCGGCGTAGACCGCCACGCTGGCGATCCCGGCGTCCTTGCAGGCCCGGGCGATCCGGACGGCGATCTCACCGCGGTTCGCGATCAGCACCTTGCGCACGCTGCAGCTCCCTCACGTCGGCTCGGCCGGGGAAGTCTAGAGGTCGCCCTCGACGGGCTGTCGATTTCCTGCTAGGCCGGACGTCGTAGGGATGAGGAGCAGGTGGACGCCCCGCCCCTGTCGGAGCGCCGCTCTCCACGTCGAGAAGGGCACGTCATGAGCAAGTTCCTGGCCCTGTACCGCGGTCCCGCCACCCCGCCCGGAGAGATGGACCCTGCCGAGGTCCAGAAGGTGATGGCGCAGTGGCAGACCTGGATGGAGAACGCCGGCTCCGCGCTGGTCGACCCGGGTGAGCCGTGCGGCGCACGCACTGCGCTGAAGGACGACGGCTCCACGGCGGAGCCGAGCGACCAGAACGGCTACTCCATCGTCGAGGCCGCCGACCTGGCCGCCGCGACCGGGCTCTTCGAGAAGCACCCGTTCCTGTCCGAGGGCAAGGGCCGGTTCGCCGTGGAGATCTTCGAGCTGATCCCCATGTAAGCCGCGGTCGGGGGAGCGGACGGGCCGGCGTGCCGCCGAGGGCGCCCCTCAGCGCCACAGCCCTGTCAGCGACTCGCCGACGTCCAGCAGCATCCGGCGCAGCAGGGGCAGCGAGAGACCGACCACGTTGTGGTGGTCGCCCTCGATGCCCTCGACGAACGGCCCGCCGAGGCCGTCGATGGTGAACGCGCCCGCGACGCGCAACGGTTCGCCGCTGCCGACGTAGGCGTCGATCTCGTCGTCGGACAGGTCGGCGAAGTGCACGGTGGTGGAGGCCACCTCGGCGGCGTCGCGGCCGGAGCGGGTGTCGATCAGGCAGTGACCGGTGCGCAGCACGCCGGTCCGGCCGCGCATCCGGTGCCATCGTTCGACGGCGTCGGCGGCGTCGGCCGGCTTGCCCAGCGCCTCGCCGTCCAGGTCGAGGACCGAGTCGCAGCCCAGCACGAGCGCGTCGTGGCAGCGACCCGCCACCGCGGTCGCCTTGCGCACCGCGAGGGTTAGGGCCACGTCGGCCGGGGGGCCGGTGACCGTGCTCTCGTCGACGCCGCTGACGAGCACCTCGGGGTCGAACCCGGCACGCCGCAGCAGCTCGAGCCGGGCAGGGGAGGCCGAGGCAAGGACGAGGCGTCGTGCGGCGGTCACGGGTCGCCAGGCTAGCCAGCGCGCCCGTTCTGTCCCTCGACGGGCGGGATCTTCGGGCGCACGATCGAGGCCGACAAGGTCGTCCCGAGGAGGTCGGATGCCCGCTGCACCCGAGGTCGTTGAGCTGTTCACCCGATCGGTCCAGCATTTCGGCGCGGTCGTCGACCGGGTCCCGGACGACGCCTGGACAGGACCGACACCGTGCGCCGACTGGGACGTCCGGGCCCTGGTCAACCACGTCGTCGGGGAGGGACGCTGGGTGGTGCCGCTGCTCGAGGGCAAGACCGTCGCCGAGGTCGGCGACGCGCTCGACGGCGACCTGCTCGGGGACGCGCCGGCCGAGGCGGCGTCGACGGCAGGCAAGGCGGCGGTCGCAGCCCTGGCCGAGCCGGGTGCGACAACCCGGACCGTGCACCTCTCGTTCGGCGATTTCACCGCCGAGGAGTACGCCTGGCAGATCCTTGCCGACCACGTCGTGCACACCTGGGACCTGATGGTCGCGGTCGGGGGCGCGGCCGCGCTCGACGGCCGACTGGTCGAGGTGACCCGGGGCTGGTGGGAGGCCTGGGAGGACGCCTACCGGGGCGCCGGGGTGGTCGGGCCGGAAGTGCCGGTGCCCGCGACCGCGTCACCGCAGGACCGGCTGGTCGCGTCGTTCGGCCGCGACCCGTCGTGGACGCCGGTGCACCACGTCGTACGCCGGTTCGGTGCCGCGTGGGAGGCGTGGGACATGGAGCTGGCACTGTCGGTGCTGGCTCCGGACGCGGTGTTCGAGTCGACCGGCCCGTCTCCGGAGGGTCGCCGGCTCGAGGGCGTCGACGCGATCCGTGCGGAGTGGCTGGCGATGGCCGATGCCACCAAGGACCCCTCCTTCACCTTCGAGGAGGCGTTCGTCGCCGGCGACCGTGCCACAGCGCGCTGGCGGTTCGGCTGGACCAACGACGACGGCTCGGCGGGTCACGTCCGTGGCGTCGACGTGATCCGGGTCGCCGACGGGCGGATCACGGAGAAGCTCTCCTACGTCAAGGGCTGACGGTCACACCGGTCGCGCAGAGGCGGCCCAGCCGCCCGGCCCCGGTGACAGCGGCCGGCGCACCCGCCGCGCCGGGTCGTTCCAGGCGGATCTCGCGGCGGACCTGCCGTGGACCGGCGGTGCGGCCCGGGCGCTGAGCACGGCCAGCAGTGCGGCCAGCTCGTCAGGTGACGGCTCGCCCCGCACGACGCGCAGCAGCGGCGCAGGCTCGTGGCTCACAGCGGGATGTTGCCGTGCTTCTTGGGCGGCAGGGCCTGCCGCTTGGTCCGTAGCGCCCGCAGCGCCTTGACGACGTAGGACCGGGTGTACGACGGCGGGATCACCGAGTCCACGTAACCCCGTTCGGCCGCGATGTAGGGGTTGGCCAGGTGGTCCTCGTACTCCTGGACCAGCTCCTTGCGCTTGCCGGCGCTGTCGCCGCCCGCGTCGGCCAGCTCGCGGCGGTACAGGATGTTCACCGCGCCCTGAGCGCCCATCACGGCGATCTGGGCGGTCGGCCAGGCAAGGTTGATGTCGGCCCCGAGGTGCTTGGAGCCCATCACGTCGTAGGCGCCGCCGTACGCCTTGCGAGTGATCACCGTGACCTTGGGGACGGTGGCCTCGGCGTAGGCGTAGATCAGCTTCGCCCCACGACGGATGATGCCGTCCCACTCCTGCGAGGTCCCCGGCAGGAAGCCGGGCACATCGACGAAGGTGAGCACCGGCACGTTGAAAGCGTCGCAGGTGCGTACGAACCTGGCGGCCTTCTCCGAGGCGTCGATGTCGAGCGTGCCCGCGAACTGCATCGGCTGGTTGGCGACGACGCCGATCGAGCGGCCCTCGACCCGGCCGAAGCCGCAGATGATGTTGGGCGCGAACAGTGCCTGCACCTCGAGGAACTCGCCGTCGTCCACCACGTGGTCGATCACGGTGTGCATGTCGTAGGGCTGGTTCGCCGAGTCGGGCACGAATGTGTCCAGCTCGCGGTCCTCGTCGGTGATGTCCAGCTCGGCGTCGACGTCGTCGTACGCAGGCGGGTTCTCGAGGTTGTTGCTCGGCAGGTAGGACAGCAGAGCCTTGACGTAGTCGATGGCGTCGGCCTCGTCGGCCGCGAGGTGGTGCGCGTTGCCGGACTTCGTGTTGTGGGTGCGGGCGCCGCCGAGGTCCTCCTGCGTCACGTCCTCGCCGGTCACCGTCTTGATGACGTCCGGGCCGGTGATGAACATGAACGACTTCTTGTCGACCATCACGGTGAAGTCGGTGATCGCCGGAGAGTAGACGGCTCCACCGGCGCACGGGCCCATGATCATCGAGATCTGCGGGACGACGCCGCTGGCCATCACGTTGCGGTAGAAGATGTCGCCGTAGAGGCCGAGGGACACCACCCCCTCCTGGATCCGGGCGCCGCCCGAGTCGTTGATGCCGACCATCGGGCAGCCGATCTTCAGCGCGAGGTCCATCACCTTGACGATCTTCTCGCCGAACACCTCGCCGAGGGACCCGCCGAACACGGTGAAGTCCTGGGCGAAGACGCAGATCTGGCGCCCGTCGACGGTGCCGTACCCGGTGACCACCCCGTCGCCGTACGGCCGGGTCTTGTCCAGGCCGAAGGAGGTGGACCGGTGCCGGGCAAGCTCGTCCATCTCGACGAACGAGCCTTCGTCGAGCAGCGCGTCGATCCGCTCGCGAGCGGTCATCTTGCCCTTGGCGTGCTGCTTCTCCACTGCTCGCGCGGACCCGGCGTGCACCGCCTCGTCGTTTCGCCGGTTCAGGTCGGCGAGCTTGCCTGCGGTGGTGTGGACGTCGATGTCCTCCGGAATCTCGGTCCCGACGGGCAGGCCTGAGGACCCGGCAGTGCTGCTCATCCCGGCAGCGTACTGAGTGCGGCCGGGCGGGCTGTCAGCGCCGAGAGCTGATCATGACCGGGACGATGCCGACCCGGACCTTGGTACCCGCGCGGGCCGGGCTGACCGCGGCGCTCCAGGTCGTCACCGACCTGGTGCGCACCGGCGCCGTCACGGTGGTCGACCGGCTCGGGTTCCACACGATCCGGCGGACCTGCGTCGCGGTGGTGAAGGTGCACGTCCAGGTGTTCGTCCTGGCCCGCGTGCAGCCCACCGGGCGGGCGCCGAGCAGCCAGCCGCGGGTCGTGCCGAACGCCTGACCGGCCGGGGTGAGGGTGATCCGGTCGGCCTCGACCAGTTGGGTGTTGGTCGTCCCGAGCAGGTCCCAGGAGTACCAGTAGACGCGGCTGACCCGGTTCGCCGCGTTGAGCACGAACGTGCGCATGACGTTGCCGACCTGCCGCTCGGTGGCGATCGGACTGGCCGGGGCAGCCCCGATTCCTCCGACCATGCCGTAGTTCACCTCGGTGTTCCAGATCGGCTTGACCACCTTGTACGTGGCCAGGATCTTGCGCACCGACCCGAGCAGGGCCATCGACGCCTCCGGCGAGCCGGTCGCCATCGGGTAGAGCTGGAAGGACAGCACGTCGACGTACGTGCTGACGTTCTTCCTGGCCACCTTCTGCGAGTAGTACGCCTTGATCCACGCCTGCTGGCTGCTCAGCCGGGTCACCAGGGCGGGTGCGACGAGGCGGGCCGTCGGGTCCACCGCGCGCAGGGCGCTGCGGGTCCAGGCGGTCAGCGTCGCCATCTCCTTCGCGGTCCCCGACCAGAAGCCGATGACGTTGGCCTCGTTCCAGACCTGGAACTGCGCGACGTGGCCCCACACGGTCAGGTTGCGCCGGGCGGTCTCCTGCACGTAGCGGACCCAGGCGGCCTTGGTCGGCATCGCTGACGCGCCGGGCCCGTAGCTGCCCGGAGCCGTCGGTCGGGTGGAGTGGAAGACCGGGGTCTGGCCGAGCACCAGCAGCACCGAGGCGCCGTTGGCGCGGGCCTTGGCCATCTGGGCGTCGATCCGGGTCCAGTCGAAGACGCCGGGCGCGACCTCGACCTCGCGCCAGGAGACCTGGTTGTCCCATATCCGGACCGAGCCGACCGGTCCCTGCGGCCAACCGATCGGGCCGTCGGCGTGCAGCCCCAGGTGGTGCGCCCCGAAGAACTCCGAGGTGATGGGCGCCTGCGGCGCCGGCCGCTTGGGCCTGGCGCCGGCCGCACCGGCCGGAAGCAGTGTGGTCGCGGCCGCGATCACCAGGACCCCGGCCAGCAGGTGCGAGAGACGAGTGGCACGGCGTGTGCTGCGTCGGTAGGTCATCTGGTGCGTTCCCCGGGTCGGCGGCCTCCGACCGCAGCAGGGGCGGACGGCATGATGGCTTCATCGACCCCCCGCACCGCCGCATTGACTTCCGAAGGCCCCTCAGCGCCAATGTTTGCCCTGTCGTGACCAGCCCCTGGCGTGACCTCGACCGACCTCCGCTGCGCGAGGCCGCGCTGCGGGCTGCCCTGGTGTCCGACGACTCGCTTGGACCGACCTCAGTGTCGTCGAGGAGACCGGGTCGACCAACGCCGATGTCGCCGCGGCCGCCCGGGCCGGCGCCGCGGAGGGCCTGGTGATCGTCGCCGAGCGGCAGACGGCCGGCCGCGGTCGGGCCGACCGGACCTGGCAGGCGCCGCTGCGCTCCGGGCTCGCCGTCTCGGTCCTCGCTGCGCCCCGCGTTCCCGCGCGACACCTGGGGGTGGCTGCCGCTGCTCGCCGGCCTCGCGGTGGTCAGCCCGCTGGCGCCCATCTCCGGCCTGGACCTGGGTCTCAAGTGGCCCAACGACGTGCTGGTGGGGGAGCGCAAGCTGGCCGGGCTGCTCGCCGAGGTGGTCGACGACGCCGTGGTGGTCGGGCTCGGCCTGAACGTCTCGCTGCGCGCCGACGAGCTGCCGGTGCCCTCGGCGACCTCGCTGGCGATCGAGGCCTCGACGGTCACCGACCGCGAGCCGGTGCTGCGCGCGGTGCTGCGCGACCTCGAGCGCCGCTACCGCGCCCTGGTCGCGGCCGGCGGCGACGCCGAGCGCAGCGGTCTGCTCGACGCCTACCGCTCGGTCTGTACGACGGTGGGCCGGCAGGTGCGGGTCACGCTGCCCGGTGACCGGGTGCTGGAGGGCACGGCCGTGGACGTCGACCCGGCCGGTCGGCTCGTCGTCGACGCGGCCGACGGCCGACACGCCCTGGCCGCGGGCGACGTCGTTCACGTGCGGTAGCACCCGGGGGCTGGCACGATCGGCCTCGTGCCCGGAATCCCGAAGCGTCTCCTCGCCGACGACGAAGAGGTCGTCATGGCCATGCGTCCGCACTGGAAGGAGATGGCCGGCCCGGTCCTCGTGCTCCTGATCACCAGCCCGGCGGCGACCTACCTCTTCACCGTCGCCCCCGACGGCAGCGCACGGCGTTGGCTGCGGCTGGCGATCGTGGTTGTCGCCGCCCTGATCGTGCTCCGGTTCAGCGTCTGGCCGTTCATCAAGTGGATCACCACGTCGTACGTCGTCACCGACCGCCGCATCATCACCCGCGTCGGCGTGGTCGCCCGCACCGGCCGGGACATGCCGATCTCCCGGATCAACGACGTGACCTTCCAGCACAGCAGCATCCTCGAGCGGGTGCTCGGCTGCGGCACGCTGGTCGTGGAGTCGGCCGGCGAACGCGGCCAGCTCGTGCTGCGTGACGTCCCGCACGTCGAGGAGGTGCAGCGGGACGTCTACCGGCTGGCCGAGGCAGACGAGGAGCGCCGTCGCAGCGGCCGGGACGACCCGGACGCTCGCGACGGCACCACCTCGACCGACATCCGGTGAGTGAGCCGCCCGAGGACCAGCCCGACCCGATTGCGCGGTCCCGCGAGATCGAGGAGCGGCTGCTCGGCGGACCGCGGCGGCACACCCGTGACGCGGCCGCTGCCTTCGCCGACCTCGACGTCACGTACCTGCGCCGGCTGTGGCGAGCGATGGGTTTCGCCAACGTGGGGGACAGCGCGGCGTTCACCGACGGCGACCTGCTCGCCCTGGACCGGCTGCAGGCCCTGATTCGGGACGGCGTCCTCGACGACGAGCTCGCCGTGTCGGTCACCCGCGCGCTGGGCCACAACGCGGCCCGGCTCGCCGAGTGGCAGGTGGACGCCCTCGCCGAGCACCTGGCCCGCAGCCATGACCTGCCCCAGGATGAGGCGCTGCGGCAGGCGGTGGACCTGTCGACCGAGCACCTCGAGGAGCTCGAGGCTCTGCTCGTCTACGCCTGGCGCCGGCAGCTGGCAGCGGTGGCCGGCCGGGTGCTGGCCGTCAACGACATCGAGCCGGTCAGCGGCGTCCTGTCGGTGGGCTTCGGCGACCTGGTGTCCTACACCCGGCTCTCCCAGCGCCTCGAGGAACGCGAGCTGGCGCTGCTGGTGGACCGGTTCGGGCGTCGCTCCTCCGACGTCATCGCCGGTGCCGGCGGCCGCCTCGTCAAGACCATCGGCGACGAGGTGCTCTTCGTCGCGGACACCCCGGCGGCCGCCGCAAAGATCGGACTCGAGCTGGCCGAGGCGATGGCCGCCGACCCGGAGCTGCCCGACGTACGCGTCGGTATCGCCACCGGCACCGTCCTCACCCGGATGGGCGACGTCTTCGGCCGCACCGTCAACCTCGCGAGCCGGCTCACCGCGCTGGCCGCCCCGGGCACCGTGCTGGTCGACTCCGACACCGCCGAGGCGCTGGCCGGTGACGACGGTTTCGAGCTGGATGCCCAGCGCACCCGCGCGGTGCGCGGGTTGGGGCTGGTGCGGCCGGGGGTCGTGCGGCGCACGCGGTGAGGGTGGCGCGGCGCACGCGTTAGCCTCGCGGTCGTGAGCGACCCGACGTACGACGACGTGACGGTGCGACGGCACGGCGACCGCGGCCTCGTGGCCGAGCTGGTGCTCGACCGGCCCGCGGCGCACAACGCGCTGTCGACCGCGATGGCCCGTGACATCGCCGCGGCCACGGCCGCACTCGCAGCCGACGACTCGTTGCGCGCCGTGGTGGTGACCTCGGCATCGGAGAAGGCGTTCTGCGTCGGCGCCGACCTCAAGGAGCGCAACGCGTTCAGCGACGCCGACCTGATGGCGCAGCGCCCGCACTTCCGCGCCGCGTTCGGCGGCATCCTCGACCTGCCGGTCCCGACGATCGCGGCGGTGCACGGCTTCGCCCTCGGCGGCGGTTTCGAGCTGGCGCTGTCCTGCGACCTGATCGTGGCCGACGAGACGGCCGTGCTCGGCCTGCCCGAGGTGACGGTGGGGGTGATCCCCGGCGGCGGCGGCACCCAGCTGCTCACCCGGCGGATCGGCTCCGCCCGGGCGGCCGACCTCGTCTTCACCGGCCGCCGCCTCGACGTCGCCGAGGCCGAGCGGCTCGGCCTGGTCGACCGCCGGGTAGCAGCCGGCGCCGACGCCGCGACGGCCCTCGGGCTGGCCGCCACGATCGCGGCGAACTCGCCGGTGGGAGTGCGCAACGCCAAGCGGGCGTTACGACAGGGAGCGGACGTCGACCTGGCCACCGGCCTGGACGTCGAGGACGGCGCCTGGCGCGCGACGGCCTTCTCCGGAGACCGCGTCGAGGGTGTGGCGGCCTTCAACGAGAAGCGCCGCCCGGACTGGCCCGGCCGCTGAGCCCGACGACGAGTGGCGCGTTCCGACAGGTTCCGCCACCCAGAACCTGCACCCAACGCGCCACTCGAGGAGAGGTGACGACGGATGAGTGATCTGCCGGAGCGGCTGTCGCTGCGCGAGGTCGGCCCCCGCGACGGGCTGCAGAACGAGGCGCCGGTGCCCACCGCGAGCAAGGTCGCCCTGGTCGACGCGCTGTCCGGCACCGGCGTGAGCCGCATCGAGGCGGTGTCCTTCGTGCACCCGAAGGCGATCCCGTCGATGGCCGACGCGGCCGAGGTCTGGGCCGCGGTGCAGCGCAACCCGGCGGTCCGCTACTCCGCGCTGGTGCCCAACCTGCGGGGCGCCGAGCGCGCGCTCGAGGCCGGGTTCGACGAGATCGAGGTCGTCGTGTCGGCCTCCGACACGCACAACCGGAAGAACGTGAACCGGTCCACCGAGGAGTCGCTGGACGACATCGCCGCGATCCTCGACCTGGTGCACGGCCGTGGCGCCACCTGCCAGGTGATCGTCTCGACCGCCTGGGGCTGCCCGTACGAGGGCGAGGTGCCGGTCGAGCGGGTGCTGGCGGTGGCCGGTCGCGCGCTGGCCGACGGCGCCGACACCCTGTCGTACGGCGACACCACCGGCATGGCCACGCCCGGCCGGGTCACCCGGCTGGTCGGCGAGACCCGTGCTGCGTTCCCCGACGCCGCGCTGAACCTGCACTTCCACAACACCCGGGGCACCGGACTGGCGAACGTCCTCGCGGCCCTCGAGCTCGGCGTCAGCGACTTCGACGCCTCGGTCGGCGGCCTCGGCGGCTGCCCGTATGCCCCGGGCGCGACCGGGAACATCGCCACCGAGGAGCTGGTGCACATGGTGGAGGACATGGGGGTCGCCACCGGCATCGATCTGGCGGCCATGATCGACGTGGCGGCACAGGCCGAGACCCTGGTCGGGCGAACCCTGCCCTCGCAGGTGCTGCGGGCCGGGCCGCGCACCCGGACCGTGGCCCGATAGAGCCATCCGGCTGGTCAGATCGGGTGCGGATATGCCCGACCTGTCACATGGCGGGCACCTCGTAGTCCACAGTCGGGCCTGTGACGACCTCCGGCGACGCAGTACGCCTGCAGTCGCTGCTCGACATCGCCAAGGTGGTCGGTGCGGCGCGTCGCTTCGACGACCTGATCGAGCTCACGGCCGAGGAGGCCCGGCGCGCGCTGGACGCCGCATCGCTGTCGATCACCCGCTGGGAGGGTGAGCAGGGGCTGCTGCGGGTCCTGGTCAACGTCGGGGTGCTCGGCCCGGACGAGGTGCGGTTCCCCGCCGACGAGGTCTACCCGGCCACCCGGTTCCCGCAGGCGCACACCCTGGTCGAGCTGCGCCAGGGCTACGTCGCCAGCCGGGACGACGGCGACGAGGAGGCCGACGCTGCTCGCCGCACTGGGCAAGGACTGCAGTCTCGGGGTGCCGATCGTGATCGACGCCCGGGTCTGGGGCGCGCTGTACGCGACCCGGCTGCCCGGTCAGCCGCGGTTCAGCCGGGCCGACCTCGAGTTCGCCGCCGCCGTGGCGACCCACGTGGCCACCGGTGTCGTGCAGGCCGACCACTTCGCCCGCATCGAGCGGCTCGCCTTCCAGGACCCGCTGACCGGGCTGGCCAACCGCCGGGCCGTCGACGACCGGCTCGAGACCGAGATGGCACCCGGCAACGACCGCACCTTCCCGATCTCCGTCGTGCTCGCCGACATCAACCGGCTCAAGCAGGTCAACGACTCGTTCGGCCACGAGGCGGGCGACCGCCTGATCGCCGCGGTCGGCCAGGCGGTCAGCCAGGCCAGCGGCCTGGTGGCGGGCAGCCTCGCGGCCCGGATCGGCGGCGACGAGTTCTGCATCGTGGTGACCGGGGTGCCCAGCAGCGAGGCCGTGCGGGTCGCCGAGGAGGTGTGCCGCCTGGTCGACGGCCGCCCCATGAGCACCGGCGTGTCCTGCGGCGTCGCCTCCACCGACTCCCTGGCCGGGCACGTCGACACGCCGGTCCGCCTGCTCCGGCTGGCCGACGCCGCGCAGTACCGCGCCAAGCGGGCCGGGTTGCGCTGGCCGGTGATCGCCGGCCAGGCCGCCGCGGGGGAGCACGTCGACCCGTCCGGCATGGACCGGCGTCGGCGCCGGGGCAAGGTCTCGGCGCGGGTGCCGGAGACCCTCGAGTCCGGGCTGGCGCTGCTCGACGACCTCGCCGGGGCCGATGCCCAGACCCGGCTCGAGGCCGTCGCCGAGCACCTGGCCACCCTGGTCGACGCCGGTGGCTGGTGGGTGTCCGAGGCGCCGGGGGCGGTCCACGGCTGGTCACGGTGGCCACCTCGGTGCACCGCTCCGGCGACGCGGCCGACGCGCGCCAGGCGGAGCAGAGCAAGATCGGCGCCGTCTTCGACCTGGCCGACTTCCCGGCGACCGAGCGGGCCGTGCGGGACGCCGCCTCCTTCGCGGTCGAGATCGGCATGCGCGGCAACGACCCCGAGGAGGAGTCGGCGCTGGTCATCGCCGGCTACCGCGCGGTCATCGGGGCCGGTGCCACCGCGGCCGGCGCCGGCTGGCTGGTCGAGGTGTTCGCCGACAGCCTGACCTTCCAGCTGATCGACTTCGAGCCGGTGCTGCACGCCCTCGTGGCGGTCGCCGTCGTGGGGGCCGCCGGCCCGGCTGAGCGCGCCGGCGTACCGGCTGCCCGGGCTCATGGCGCACCCAGGGCGACCGGCGTGGACGCCGGCGACGGACGTTAGGCTCGCCCGCGTCCGCAAGCCCCCGCACCCGAGGTGAAGCGTGTCGCCGGTCCAGTCGCAGAAGCACAACCCTCTCCCGGAGCACCCGCCGGCGCCCGAGCTGCGGGCCCGGGTCGAGCAGGGCGGCGCCGCCAAGTACCACGAGGCGAACGCCGGCAAGGGCAAGCTCTTCGCCCGTGAGCGGGTGCGGCTGCTCGTCGACGAAGGCTCCTTCGTCGAGGACGGCGTGTTCGCCAACGTCGCCGCGAGGGACCTGCCGGCCGACGGTGTCGTCACCGGCACGGCCACCATCGACGGGCGTCCCGTCGCGCTGATGGCCAACGACTCGACGGTGAAGGCCGGCTCCTGGGGCGCTCGGACCGTCGAGAAGATCATCCGGATCATCGAGACGGCGTACCGCACCTCGGTGCCGATGGTCTACCTGGTCGACTCGGCCGGCGCGCGGATCACCGACCAGATCGACCTGTTCCCCGGCCGTCGGGGCGCCGGGAAGATCTTCTGGAACCAGGTCCGGGCCAGCGGCTCGATCCCGCAGGTGTGCGCGCTGTTCGGCCCGTCGGCCGCCGGCGGCGCCTACATCCCGGCGTTCTGCGACGTGGTCGTGATGGTCGAGGGCAACGCCTCGATGTACCTCGGCTCGGACCGGATGGTCGAGATGGTCACCGGCGAGAAGACCACCCTCGAGGCGATGGGTGGCGCCCGGGTGCACTGCGCGGAGTCCGGGGTCGGGCACTTCCTGGTCGCCGACCGAGCAGGAGGCGCTGGAGACGGTGCGCGGGTACCTGTCGTACCTGCCGTCGAACTGGCAGGGGACCCCGCCGGCCGCCGAGTCCCGTCCCGCACCGGCGAACGTCGACCTGGCCGCGCTGGTGCCGGACAGCGAGCGGCAGGCCTTCGACATGCGCCGCTACGCCAAGGGGCTGCTGGACGAGGGGTCGTTCTTCGAGATCCACGCGCTGTGGGCCCGCGAGGTCACGGTCGGCTTCGGCCGGCTGGACGGTGAGGTCGTCGGCGTTGTCGGCAACAACTCGATGTTCAAGGGCGGCGTGCTGTTCATCGACTCCGCCGACAAGGCCACCCGGTTCGTGCAGCTCTGCGACGCGTTCAACGTGCCGCTGGTGTTCCTCTCCGACGTCCCGGGCTTCATGGTCGGCTCGGTCGTCGAGAAGGCCGGCATCATCCGGCACGGCGCGAAGATGATCACCGCGATCTCCGAGGCGACGGTGCCGAAGATCTGCGTCGTCGTGCGCAAGGCCTACGGCGCCGGCCTGTACGCGATGGCCGGCCCCGGCTTCGAGCCGGACGCCACCCTGGCGCTGCCGACCGCGAAGATCGCGGTGATGGGCGCCGAGGCGGCCGTCAACGCGGTCTACGCGAACAAGATCGCGGCCATCGAGGACGACGAGGAGCGCGCCGAGTTCGTCGCGACCAAGCGCCGCGAGTACGACGAGGACATCGACATCGTCCGCCTGGCCAGCGAGCTGGTGGTCGACGACATCGTCACCCCGGAGACGCTGCGCGACGAGCTGGTCCGCCGGCTGCGCGTCTACCGGGCCAAGGACCGGCACTTCTCCCGCCGCCGGCACGGCGTCACCCCGGTCTGACCCTTCCCGGCGTACCCCGGGCTGCCGACAGCGCCCACCGTGACCCAGCGGCGATCTCCGGGGGGCCAGGGCAGCGTCGCGCGATCGAACCGGGGTGCCGCGGGTGGCGGCGTGCGTGGTGCTCAGGCGATCTGAGTATCCGTACGGGTACGGCGGGCAGCGGGCCGCGCCGATGATCGAGGCATGGAACCGACAGTGCTCGCCGGACCGGTCGAGTTCAGCCCTGCCGACATCGCCCTGATCGTCGCCGTGCTGGCCGCGATCTTCATCGCCCTGACGGCCCCCGGCTGGGCGGTCCTCTCGTTCGCCGCCTACCGCCGCCGCAAGGCCCGGCGTCCCGGCCCGGCCTGGGGGTCGGCCGTGGTCGGCGCGGTCGCCGGGATCGTGGTCTGCGCCGCCGTCGCCGCCCTGACCGGGTCCGTGGTGCACAGCCTCGGTCTCGTCGGCGGGCTGGTCGGCGTCCTGGCCGGCTGGGTCAGCTGCTGGGCGATCGCCGCCTGGCTCGCCCCGCCCTCCACCTTCCGGGCGTCCGGCAGCCCGGCACCGCAGGCCTCCGCCCCACCGGCGCAGCCGACGAGCGAGGGGTGGGGCCGATGAGCACCGACCAGTTCCGGGCCGACTTCCTCGCCGACCCGACCCGCTGCCCCTCCTGCGGCTCGCCGCTGCCGCCTGCGCGGGACGCCTGCCGGGCCTGCGGGCTGCGCCTCACCGGCCCGCTGGCCGGCCGGCTCTGGCAGGTGTCGGTGCAGGCTGCCGAGCTGCTGGAGACCCGGCGCCAGATCATCGAGCAGCTCCGTCGCGAGCCCGCCCCAGCCCCCGTCGCCGTACCGGCCGCCTTCCCGGCGGCCGCCGCCGGCGCGGCACCGCCGCCGCCTGCCTCGGCCCCTGGCCGCCCGCAGCCCGAGTGGTCCCGCCGCCGGGTGCAGAACCTGCTGCTCGCGCTCGGCGTCGGCCTGCTGGCCGTGGCGGCGATCATCTTCCTCGTCGTCTCCTGGGACCGGCTCGGCGTCGGGGGTCGCTCCGCAGTGATGGCCGGCGTCGACCGCCCTGGCGGGGCTGGCCGCCCTCCGCACCCACCGCCGCGGGCTGGTGTCGACCGCCGAGTGGCTCTCGCTGCTCACCGTGATGCTCGCGGTGCTGGACTGCTTCGGTGCCCGCTCGGCCGACCTGGCCGGCCTCGGGTCCACCTCGGCCGACGCCTACTGGGCCGGCGCCCTCGCCGTGGTCGCGACGCTCGCCGGCCTGCTCAACGCCGTCCTGCCCACCCGCAGCCTGCGGCTGGCCACAGCGGGGCTCGGTCTGCTGCCGGTCCCGTTGCTGTCGGTGCACGTCTCCTCGGGCGTCGATCCCGAGCTCGCGCTGTTCGCGGTCGGGATGACCGCCCAGACCGTGGCCGCGCTCGCCCTCGTCGCCGTCTGGCCGTTCGGGGCCACGACCCGGGACGCCCGCGCCGTCGTTGCCGTCGGCGGAGCCCTGTCGCTGGTCGTGGCCTCGCTCGCGGCGGGCGGCGCGGCGTACGCCGAGGACGGCTCGCTGGTCGTCGGCACCGCCCTCCTGCTGGTCCTGGCCGCCGTGCTCGCGGTGGCCGGCGGCGTGCTGGCCGATCGCCGGGCGGACCACGCCCAGGCGGTGCCGGTGCTCGACGGCGCGGCCGCGGTGCTCCTGGTGGCTGCCCTGTGGGCGCCGGCGTTCGACCTGGCGCCGGACCGCTGGCAGCCCGGGGTCTTCGCCGCGCTGGGTGCCGCGCTGCTCGCCGCCGCCAGGCTGGTGCCCGCCGCTCGCCGTACGGCGGTCGCGACGGTCGCGCTGGCCGCGGCGCTGGTTCCCGGCGCTCGCCGCCGCCGAGCCGGTGTCCGGAGGCCGTGGAGGCGATGCTGAGGCCGCTGGACACCCCGTGGGCCGCCCGGGCGGCCGACGTCGCGATGGTCACCGACCGTCCGGCGGTGCTCGAGCTGCTGGTCGCCGGCGTCGCTCTGCTGCTGGCCTCCTGGGTGCTGCGGGTCCGGCCGCTCGCCGCCGTTGCGGTCCCGGTGCTGCTCGGCAGCGGCCGCACTCACCGCGCCCGCGTTCGGCGCGGGCTACCCGGTGGCGCTGGCGTCTCGGTGGGGCTGGCCGCGGCGCTGCTCGTCGCCGGCCCCCTGCTCGACGCCCGCGGCCGGGTGGCCGTCGGCTGGGCGGCCCTCGGCTCGGCGGGTGTGCTGCTGGCCCTGACGACCACCTGGTCGCTCGCGGCCGACCGGGCGACGCTGCTCGTGCTCCCGGCAGCGGCGCTCGCGCTGCTCGCCGGTGCCGCGGCGGCCCGCAGGTCCGAGGCGCTGCGACCGTGGCGGGTGGGCCAGGTCGTCACGGCTCTGCTGCTCGGGGTGGCCGAGGCGGCGGCCCTGCTGCGGTACGACGGCGCCGGCTGGCCGGCGGTCTGGTCCCTCGCGCTGAGCCTGCTGGTGCTGGTGGCCGCAGTCGGCCGCGGTCGCGGTGGCGCTGCGCACCGAGGTCGAGGACCCGTTCTGGGCGCCGCTGCACTCGGCAGCCGTCGTGGTGGCGGCAGCGGCCCTGGTCGCCGACGCCGCCGCGCTGGCCCGGTTCTCCGACGTGGCGCTCGCCGGCTGCGGCCTGGCAGCGGCCGGCGTCGCGGCCGCCCTGCTCGCCCTCACCGGTGTGCCGGTGCAGCTCCGGCGGCCGGTGCGCGGCGTCCTGCAGGTCGTGGCCGTCCTGCTGCCGCCGTGCCGGCCCTCGCGTTCGCGGCGCTGGACGGTGAGCGGCTCTGGGTGGCCCTGCTGGTGGTCGGGCTGGGCGTCGCGGTGGTCGCCACGACGCCGTCCCGGCACCAGGCTGGCTGGGTCGCGGGTGTCGTGCTGGCGGGCAGCAGCTGGGTGCGGCTGGCGTTGGCCGACGTCGACGCGCCGGAGGCGTACACCGCGCCCGGCGGGGTGGCGCTGCTGGTGGTCGGTGCGCTGCGGCGCCGGCGCGACCCGGCGTACGGGTCCTGGCAGGCCTACGGCAGCGGGCTCAGCCTGGTGCTGGTCCCCAGCCTGCTGCGCGCTGTCACCGATGCCGGCGACCTGCGGCCGTTGCTGCTCGCGCTCACCGCCGCCGCGGTGCTGGCGGTCGGCGCGGCCCGACGGCTGCAGGCGCCGCTCGTGCTGGGCGGGGCTGCGCTCGGTGTGGACGCGCTGGTGCAGCTCGCGCCGTACCTCGCGGCGGCCTACGACGCGGTGCCACGCTGGGTGACGATCGGCCTGATCGGCCTCGCGCTGGTGGGTGCCGGGGCGACGTACGAGCAGCGGGTCCGGGACCTGCGCCGGGTCGGGCGGCACGTCGCGCGATCTGGGCTGACCCGCGAAACGCGCTGCAGCGGGGCCGCAGCGTCAACCCGCGATGTGCCACGATGCGGCTATGACCCGAGTGCTCCTGGCCGAGGACGACCAGGCGATCTCCGAACCGCTCGCGCGCGCGCTGCGCCGTGAGGGGTACGAGGTCGAGGTCTGCGAGGACGGCCCGGGTGCGCTCGAGTCGGCCACCGGCGACGTGCCCGTCGACCTGGTGGTGCTCGACATCGGGCTGCCGGGCATGGACGGCCTGGAGGTCTGCCGGCGGCTGCGCGGTGAGGGCAGCGGGGTCCCGGTGCTGGTGCTGACCGCTCGCACCGACGAGGTCGACACCGTCGTGGGCCTCGACGCCGGCGCCGACGACTACGTGACCAAGCCGTTCCGGCTGGCCGAGCTGCTGGCCCGGGTCCGCGCGCTGCTGCGCCGCGGCGGCATCGAGGTCACCCAGGGCGTGCACGGCGTGCGGATCGACGTCGAGTCGCACCGCGCCTGGATCGACGAGCGCGAGCTGTCGCTGACCGCCAAGGAGTTCGACCTGCTGCGGGTGCTGCTGCGCGAGAACGGCAAGGTCGTGACCCGCGAGCAGCTGATGCGCGAGGTGTGGGACACGGCGTGGTGGGGGTCCACGAAGACGCTGGACATGCACGTCTCCTGGCTGCGCAAGAAGCTCGGCGACGACGCCGCCAACCCCCGCTTCATCACCACGGTGAGAGGTGTGGGGTTCCGCTTCGAGCGCGAGTGAGGGCGCCGCACGTGGTGGAGGCCCTCGGATGAGGACCCGGGTCCTGGCGTCGACCCTGGCGGTCGCCGTGGTCGCCGTGGTCCTGGTCGGCGTGCCGCTGGCCGTCCTGGCGCTGACCAGCGACGCGCCCGAGACGAGCACGGTGGTCATGGTCGCGGTGGCCGGCTCGGTCCTCGCGCTGGCCGCGGCCGCCGGGATGGGCCTGCTGCAGGCGAAGGTGCTGCGCGCCCCGCTGGCCGGGCTGCAGCGGCGGGCCGAGACGCTCGGGTCGGGTCAGAAGCGCGAGCAGCTGCGGTCGTCCGGCATCGCCGAGGTCGACCGGGTGGCCGAGCTGCTCGAGCGCAGCGCCGACCGGGTCGACCGGCTGATCGCCGCCGAGCGGCAGTTCGCCAGCGACGCCTCGCACCAGCTGCGCACACCGCTGACGGCGCTGTCCATGCGGCTCGAGGAGATCCTGCAGGCCGAGGACCAGCAGACCGTGCGTGAGGAGGCCGCCAGTGCGCTGGCCCAGGTCGAGCGACTGGCCACCGTGGTCGAGCACCTGCTGGACAGCGTCCGGGACAACAACCTGCGGGCCGGCCCGGTGCCGCTGGACGACGTCGTGCTCCAGCAGGTCGTGGAGTGGGAGCCGGCGTTCGCCGCCCGGCAGCGCATCGTCAAGGCGACCGGCACCCGCGGCCTGGTGGCGCTGGCCACGCCGAACGGGCTGTCGCAGGTGCTGGCGACCCTGCTGGAGAACAGCCTGATCCACGGCGGCGGCACGGTCACCGTCTCGACCCGGTCGACCGGCATCTCGCTGGTCGTGGAGGTCACCGACGAGGGCCCGGGGGTCCCGGCCGAGCTGGGAGCGCGGATCTTCGAGCGGTCGGTCAGCGGGCGCAAGGGCACCGGTCTCGGTCTGGCCGTGGCCCGCGAGCTGGCCGAGGCCGACGGCGGCCGCCTCGAGCTGGTGCAGCAGAAGCCGGCGATGTTCGCGCTGTTCCTCAGCGCGGCAGGGGCGGGTCCGCGCTGAGGCCCTCGGTCTCCTTCAGCGCAGGGAAGACGCATTGCCGGTAGGACCAGAACCGGAAGGCCGTGCCGAGTGCGAGGCCGACCACGTTGGCGGCGATGTTGTCGGCCAGCTTGCTGGTGAACCCCAGCGCGTAGTGCGAGATCGCCAGGCAGGTCAGCGCGATCAGCAGGCCGACTCCGTTGAGCAGGAAGAACAGCGTGTACTCCCGGCGTACGCCGGAGCGGCTCCGCCGGCGGAACGTCCAGGTCCGGTTGCCGGCGTAGGCGACGGTGGTCGCCGCCACCGTGGAGATCGTCTTCGACGTCAGCGGCTTGTCGGTCGCGTGCAGCAGCAGGTTGAACACGCCGATGTCGACCAGGAACGCGAACCCGCCGACCACGCCGAACTTCATCAGCTCGCGGACCAGGTGGCCCAGCCGGTAGTACGCGGCGAGCAGCGCCCTCACGGGCAGGTCAGCGGAGCAGCGGTCACGTCGCGAAGCCTAACGGCCGGTCCCGCCGGGGGCCGCGGACGTGGCACCATGGCCGGCGTACGACGTGACAGGCGGGCGCGCACGCGCACGGCCGATGACACATCCCCGCAAGGAGACACCGTGAGCGCCACCCATCTCAGCGACGAGCTCGAGTCCCTGCGCAAGACCGTCGAGGAGTTCGCCCAGGAGGTGGTGGCCCCGACCATCGGCGACCTGTACGAGCGCAACGAGTTCCCCTACGACATCGTGCGCCAGATGGGGGAGATGGGGCTGTTCGGCCTGCCGTTCCCGGAGGAGTACGGCGGCATGGGCGGCGACTACTTCGCTCTGTGCATCGCCCTGGAGGAGCTGGCCCGGGTCGACTCGTCGGTGGCGATCACCCTGGAGGCCGGGGTCTCGCTGGGCGCGATGCCGATCTTCCGGTTCGGCACCGCGGAGCAGAAGCGCGAGTGGCTGCCGCGGCTGTGCTCGGGCTCGCTGATCGGTGCGTTCGGGCTGACCGAGCCGGGCGCCGGGTCGGACGCCGGCGGCACGACGACCACCGCGCGGCTCTCCGACGACGGCACCGAGTGGATCATCAACGGCACCAAGGCGTTCATCACCAACTCCGGCACCGACATCACCGGACTGGTCACCGTCACCGCGGTGACCGGGACGACCGAGGCGGGCAAGAAGGAGATCTCGACGATCATCGTGCCGTCGGGGACGCCGGGGTTCACCGTCTCGAAGAAGTACTCCAAGGTCGGCTGGAACGCCTCGGACACCCGCGAGCTGTCCTTCGCCGACTGCCGGGTGCCCGCCGCGAACCTGCTCGGCGAGCAGGGGCGCGGCTACGCGCAGTTCCTGTCGATCCTCGACGAGGGCCGGATCGCGATCGCCGCGCTGGGCGTCGGCCTGGCGCAGGGCTGCGTCGACGAGTCGGTGAAGTACGCGAAGCAGCGGCACGCGTTCGGCCGGCCGATCGGGGCCAACCAGGCGATCCAGTTCAAGGTCGCCGACATGGAGGTGCGGGCGCACACCGCGCGGCTGGCGTACTACGACGCGGCGGCGCGGATGCTGCGCGGCGAGCCGTTCAAGAAGCAGGCGGCGATCGCCAAGCTGTACTCCTCGGAGATCGCGGTCACCAACGCCCGCGAGGCGACCCAGGTGCACGGCGGCTACGGGTTCATGAACGAGTTCCCGGTGGCCCGGATGTGGCGCGACTCGAAGATCCTGGAGATCGGCGAGGGCACCTCCGAGGTGCAGCGGATGCTGATCGCCCGCGAGCTCGGCCTCTAGCCGGTCGCTCCCCCGGAGTGGACCGGCTGCTGGTCGGCCGCCTGCCCCGAAGTGGACCGGCTGCAGGTCGACGCGACATGACGTCAGCCGGTCCGCTTGGCCGCAGGTGTTCTGGTCAGGACGCCTTGAGCGTCTCGGAGGTCCAGCCCAGCCGGTCCCGGTAGCCCGCCAGCACCCGGACCGCTCGTGGGCTCGGTTGCCACCCGTGCGCCATCAGGGTCTCCGCGATCAGCAGCATGCTCTGGTCCCGCTGGTGACGCACCGCGTAGGAGCTCAGGTCCACGACGATGCGACCGGAGAGCTGCAGCACGGCCCGCTGCAAGTCGTCCGCCTCGCGCATGACCTGCTCGTAGTGCTGCATGCCGTTCACCTCGACGGTCACGAGGTAGTCCGTGAAGTCGTTGTCCAGGTACCAGGTGCCGTCGGCGTGCTGCAGCTTGTGTTGTCTGACGGGATCCGGAAGGCCGGCGGCTCGCAGGCCGCGGAGGAACTCGAGCTCGGGCAGCGAGTGCGCGCCGCCGGCTGCGTCGTTGATGGTTTCCAGGACGAGCCGTCGACCGGGAAGCGTTCGGCGCTGCGAGGCGAAGGCCCGGAGGTCCTGAGGTCGCACGAGCCGCTGCTGCACAGCCGCTGCGATGAGGGCGCGAGCCCGGCCAGGTCGTTCGATGGCGACGTGGCTCGCACTCTCGACGACCGCGCGCGGCAGCCGCAGCCGCGCCGGTCTCAGGGTCGGGTGCACCTCGGACCCTTCCAGGTGACGCGTCTGGTGCACCGCTACGCGGACGGCCGGGTCGTCGAGGTCGTCAACCTCTCGGCCGTGCTCGACGGCTATGTGCACGACACGTGTCTCGAAGCCTGCGAGGCCGCCAGCTTCGGCCGCCGAGAGCCCGGTCAGCGCCACGACCGGGCGCTCGGGCGACCTCTCGGCGCCGGCGAGCTCCCGCAGGTCACCGTGCAGCACGCCCACCCACCATCGCTGCTCCCGGGTGAGAACGCCGCGGTGCAGGACGACGGCTCGTGGGCCGAGTGGTCGCCACACTCGGCTGGCCTCGCGGCGGGAGACCATGTGGCGGTCGACTCCGAGGGCCGCCAGCTGCGCGCGGCTCACGACGTCGGCCTGCCGGCGAGCCAGCCGATCGAGGCCGGGCGGGATCCTTGTCATCGGCGGATGCTGCCGCACCCACCGGCGTACGCCGGGCGAGTTGCCCACAGGCCGTCACGGGCCCGAGAGCGGACCGGCTTACGGCCTGCCGAACGTCACGCAAGCCGGTCCGCTCTGGGATGCGGGTCGGGCGCAGCGTCGAGGCAGGCGGAAGCGGACCGGTAGCCGTCATGCCGGATGTGCCGCTTGCCGGTCCACTTCGGGGTTTGTGGAGCCGCGTCGTTAGGGTTGCCGCCGTGGGGTTCCCGGTGGTGGGTGTCGTGGGTGGCGGACAGCTCGCCCGGATGATGGCGGCACCCGCGATCGGGCTGGGCATCACGCTGCGGGTGCTCGCCCGCGACCCGCGAGACAGCGCCGCGCTCGTCGTCCCGGGCACCGAGGTCGGCGACGAGGACGACCTCGACGCTCTGCGTGCCTTTGCCGCGGGCTGCGACGTGCTGACCTTCGACCACGAGCAGGTGCCGACCGAGCACCTGCGCACCCTCGAGGCCGAGGGCGTGGTGGTCCGCCCCGGCCCGGACGCCCTGGAGCACGCCCAGGACAAGGTCGTCATGCGCAGGCGGCTCACCGAGCTCGGCGTCCCCTGCCCCAGGTGGGCCGTCGTGTCGACGGTCGAGCAGCTCGCGTCGTTCGCCGACGAGGTCGGTCGGCCGCTGGTCCTCAAGACCCCGCGGGGCGGGTACGACGGCAAGGGCGTCCGCCTGGTCGACGACGCTGCCGAGGCTGCCGACTGGTTCCTCGCCGGCGATCCGCTGCTCGCGGAGGAGCGGGTCGCGTTCACCCGCGAGCTCGCGGTGCTGGTGGCCCGCAGCCCGCACGGGCAGGCGGCCGTCTGGCCGGTCGTCGAGACCGTGCAGGTCGACGGGGTCTGCCGCGAGGTCGTCGCCCCGGCACCGGTGCACGAGGACCACGCTCTCGCAGCCCAGCAGGCGGCCCTGCGCATCGCCGAGGGCCTGGGGGTCACCGGTGTCATGGCGGTCGAGATGTTCGACACCGAGGCGGGGGTGCTGGTCAACGAGCTCGCGATGCGCCCGCACAACAGCGGCCACTGGACCATCGAGGGTGCCCGGACCAGCCAGTTCGAGCAGCACCTGCGGGCCGTGCTCGACCTGCCGCTGGGCGACACCCGGATGACCGCGCCGCACGTGGTGATGGCCAACGTGCTCGGCGGCGAGATCGGTCGAGCGGCGACGAGGGAGCGAGGAACGAGCGGACGACGAGCGCGACCAGTGCAGTATCAGACATGTACTCCGGTTACCTGCACTGCCTCGCCCACGACCCCGGCGTGCGCATCCACATGTACGGGAAGCAGGTACGCCCAGGGCGAAAGGTGGGTCACGTGACGACGCTGGGCCGCGATGCTGACGACGTACGCGACCGCGCCAAGCACGCCGCCGCCTTCCTCCGAGGAGACCCCGATGACACAGCAGGCTGAGTCCGGTCCGCCCCTGGTCGGGATCGTCATGGGCAGCGACTCGGACTGGCGGATCATGCAGGACGCCGCGAAGGTGCTCGAGGAGTTCGACGTCGCGCACGAGGTCGACGTCGTGTCGGCGCACCGGATGCCGCGCGAGATGCTCGCGTACGGCGAGCAGGCCGCGGCTCGCGGACTGAAGGTCGTCATCGCCGGCGCCGGGGGAGCGGCGCACCTGCCGGGCATGCTTGCCAGCGTCACGCCGTTGCCGGTCATCGGGGTCCCGGTGCCGCTGGAGTACCTCGACGGCATGGACTCGCTGCTGTCCATCGTGCAGATGCCGTCCGGCGTGCCGGTGGCAACCGTGTCGGTCGGTGGGGCGCGCAACGCCGGGCTGCTGGCGGTGCGCATCCTCGCGGCCGCCGACCCGGCGCTGCAGGAGCGGATGGTCGCCTTCCAGCGCGAGCTCGGCGAGCAGGCCAGGGCCAAGGGCGACGCGCTGCGCCGGCACCGCACCGGCTCGGGCGTCGGCTTCGGGATCTGAGCCGGCCGACGTCACCCGGCGGACGGGGCCAGCGCGCGCATCTCCTGCCAGTCCTCGGCGCCGTACGCCGTGTAGTGCCACATGCTCGCCCCGGTGACCCGCGCGTCGTTGCTCGCCTGGACGAAAGCCCGCGTCTCACGACGGCCGGATGCACCCGCGTTCCCGCCGATCACGTGCAGCGACACGTCGGGGCCGAGCCGTGTGCGCAGGAACTCGATGTTGCCCATCGTGTAGTCGTAGGTCGCGCCGGCCCCGCTGACCCGGTACGTCGAGTAGCTCATCGGCAGCACCACGTCATAGAAGCGGCCGACTGTTCCGTAAGGGAACTCCGGCCAGAATCTCGGTGACAGCGACAGCCCGATCGGGGACGGGACGATGGCGCCCAGCTCGTACGTCGGCCCGACAGCAGTGCGCAGCCGCTTGCTCAGCCGACGCAGGTTGTCGTTGCGCAGGTCGCCCCTCGGCGTGGTCGCGGAGGGCTCGATGTCCAGCGCGAAGGCGTCGAAGCGCCGCCCGCCGGCGGTGCGGAAGTCGACGGCGGCCATCGCCCGCCGGTACTCGCGACCGACGTCGCGCAGCGGTGGGAGGTACCACGCGACGACCCGCATGCCGCGGGCGTGCGCGGCGCGCAGGAACCGCGCCACCTGCGACGGTCGGTAGACCTGCGACCCGACGGGCGAGGTGGAGCTCGACGTCTGCAGGAACAGCGTGTGCACGCCGGCCCGGTGCATCCGGGCGACGTGCGTCCCGCGGGTGGTCCCACACCGCATCCCCGGAGAAGATCGACACCCAGGAGCCGGCTCCGGCGAACGGCCGGCCGTGGCTGGTGACCGCGCTCGCCGGAGCCTGGGTCAGGGTGAGGGTCGAGGAGGCACACCAGCGTGACCGCGCCGCTGCGCCGAACGGCTGCTCGAGCCCCGGTCACCGTGGCCACTCGATCACCGGGCACAGGTCCATGACCATCAGCAGCCCGGCGGCCCGCACCCGTTCGGCGGCCGCCTGGTCGACGACACCGAGCTGGAACCACACGGCTCTGGCGCCCACGTCGACGGCCTGGTCGGCGATGTCGCCGGCCAGGGTGGAGTTCACGAAGACGTCGACCACGTCGACCGGGTGGGGGATGTCGGCGAGCCGTGCGTAGGCGGTCTCGCCGAAGACGTCCTCCGGCTGACGGTGCACCGGCACGATCCGCTTGCCCTGCCGCTGCAGGAAGCGGGCCACGCCGTACGCCGCCCGGGCCGGGTTCTCGCGGAGCCCGACGACTGCCCAGGTCTGCAGCCCGAGGACCTCCTCGACGGTGTCCTGCTCGGTCACGGCCGACCGAGCGAGCCGTAGGTCCAGCCGGCCTCGCGCCAGCGGACCGGGTCGAGCGCGTTGCGGGCGTCGATGATCTTCCGCTGGGCGACCACGGCGGAGAGCACCGCGGGGTCCATCTCGCGGAACTCCTGCCACTCGGTGAGGTGCAGCACGAGGTCGGCGTCCTGGCACGCCGCTACGGCGGAGTCGGCGTAGCCCAGCGTCGGGAACAGGGCTTTGGCGTTCGCGTTGCCACGGGGTCGTACACCGTGACCTGAGCGCCCTGGAGCTGGATCTGGCCCGCGACGTTGAGCGCCGGGGAGTCCCGTACGTCGTCGCTGTTGGGCTTGAACGCGGCGCCGAGCACGCCCACCCGGGTACCGAGGAAGCTGCCGCCCAGGGCATTGCGGGCCCGGTCGACGACGTGGCCGCGGCGCCGCATGTTGATCGCGTCGACCTCCCTGAGGAAGCTCAGCGCCTGGTCGACGCCGAGCTCGCCGGCCCGGGCCATGAACGCACGGATGTCCTTGGGCAGGCAGCCACCGCCGAACCCGAGACCGGCGTTGAGGAACTTCCGGCCGATCCGCTCGTCGTGGCCGATCGCGTCGGCGAGCTGGGTGACGTCGGCGCCGGTGGCCTCGCACAGCTCGGCCATCGCGTTGATGAACGAGATCTTGGTGGCCAGGAAGGCGTTGGCCGACACCTTGACCAGCTCGGCGGTGGCGAAGTCGGTGACCAGGAACGGGACACCGTCGGCGATGGCGTGCGCGTAGACCTCGCGCAGCAGCTTCTCGGCCTGCTCGGAGCCGGTGCCGACGACCAGCCGGTCGGGGCGGATGGTGTCCTCGACCGCGAAGCCCTCGCGGAGGAACTCCGGGTTCCAGGCCAGCTCGGCGGCCTCGCCGGCGGGGGCCAGGTCGGCGATCCGCCGCTGCAGCCGGGACGCGGTGCCGACGGGCACCGTCGACTTGCCCACCACGAGTGTCGGCCGGTCGAGGTGCGGTGCCAGCCCGTCGACGACACCGTCGACGTAGCGCATGTCGGCCGCGTACTCGCCCTTGCGTTGAGGGGTGCCGACGCAGAGGAAGTGCACGTCGGCGGTGGCCGCCTCGGCGTACGACGTGGTGAACCGCAACCGGCCGCTCTCGAGGTTCTTGCGCAGCAGCGGCTCGAGGTCCGGCTCGTAGAAGGGCACCCGGCCGTCGGTCAGCGCCGCGATCTTCGCCTCGTCGACGTCCATGCCGACCACGTCGAAGCCGAGCTCGGCCATGCAGGCGGCATGGGTGGCGCCGAGGTATCCGGTGCCGAGGACGCTGAGGCGCAAGGTCATGGCGGCAGGCTACCGAGTGCCCCGTTCCCGGCCGTCCGGGCGCCCGCCGTACCCTCGGAACGTGAGCGACTTCGACCTGTTCAGGCTGTCCGACGAGCACGAGATGCTCCGCGAGGCGGTGCGTTCGGTCTGCGACGACAAGATCGCGCCGCGCGCCGCCGAGGTCGACGAGAAGGCCGAGTTCCCGCAGGACTCCTACGACGCACTACGCAAGGCGGACTTCCACGCCGTGCACATCCCCGAGGAGTACGGCGGCGCCGGGGCTGACGCCCTGGCCACCTGCATCGTGATCGAGGAGGTCGCACGGGCCTGCGCCTCGACCTCGCTGATCCCGGCGGTGAACAAGCTGGGCACGATGCCGCTGCTGCTCTCGGCGTCCGAGGACCTGCTCAAGCGCTACCTGCCCGCCGTGGCCGCCGGGGATGCGATGTTCTCCTACGCGCTGAGCGAGCCGGAGGCCGGCAGCGACGCGGTCGCCATGAAGACCACCGCCGTCCGCGACGGCGACGGCTACGTGCTCAACGGCGCGAAGCGCTGGATCACCAACGCGGGCGTGTCCGAGTACTACACGGTGATGGCCGTGACCGACCCGGACGCGGGAGCGAACGGCATCTCCGCGTTCGTGGTGGAGAAGTCCGACGAGGGCTTCACCTTCGGGGCGCCGGAGAAGAAGCTCGGCATCAAGGGGTCGCCGACCCGCGAGCTGTACTTCGACGACTGCCGGATCCCCGCCGACCGGCTGGTCGGCGCCGAGGGCACCGGCTTCAAGACCGCGCTGCGCACGCTGGACCACACTCGCGTCACGATCGCCGCGCAGGCCGTCGGCATCGCGTCCGGCGCGCTGGCCTACGCGACGGCGTACGCCAAGGAGCGCAAGCAGTTCGGCAAGGCCATCGCCGAGTTCCAGGGCATCCAGTTCATGCTCGCGGACATGGCGATGAAGGTCGAGACGGCCCGGCAGATGACCTACGTGGCCGCCGCGAAGTCCGAGCGCGGCGACAAGGACCTCACGTTCTTCGGGGCCGCGGCGAAGTGCTACGCCTCCGACATCGCGATGGAGGTCACCACCGACGCGGTGCAGGTCCTCGGCGGCTACGGCTACGTCAAGGACTACCCGGTCGAGCGGATGATGCGGGACGCGAAGATCACCCAGATCTACGAGGGCACCAACCAGGTCCAGCGCCTGGTGATGGCCCGACAGCTGCTGAAGTAGGCAGGAACGGTGATGGGCAGCGAGTCTGCCAAGGTCCAGCGCACCTACCTGACGCTGACGCTGTTCACCACGTTGTCGGCGTCCCTGATCTGGGGCATCAACACGCTCTTCCTGCTGGACGCCGGCCTGAACAACCTCGAGGCCTTCGCGGCCAACGCGTTCTTCACCGCCGGGATGATGCTGTTCGAGGTGCCCACCGGCGTGGTGGCCGACCTGCGTGGTCGCCGGTTCTCCTTCCTGCTCGGCTCGTTGACCCTGACCACCTCGACGCTTTCCTACGTGCTGATGTGGCAGACGAACGCGCCGTTCTGGGCGTGGGCGGTGGTGTCGGTGCTGATCGGGCTGGGATTCACCTTCTTCTCCGGGGCCGTCGAGGCCTGGCTGGTCGACGCGCTTCGGCACACCGGGTACGACGGTCCGCTGGACCCGGTCTTCGCCAAGGGGCAGGCCGTGGGTGGCGGGGCGATGCTCACCGGCTCGGTCCTCGGCGGCGTCATCGCCCAGGTCACCAGCCTCGGCGTCCCGTTCGTCGTGCGCAGCGTCCTGCTCGGTGTGACCTTCGTGCTGGCCTTCTTGATGATGCACGACCTCGGGTTCACCCCCCTGCGCGGCAAACGACCCGGACCCGAGGTGAAGCGGATCTTCAACGACTCGCTGCGGTACGGGCTGGGTCGACCTTCGGTCCGCTGGGTCATGCTCACGTCGCCGTTCGTCGGCGGCGTCAGCATCTACGCGTTCTACGCGATGCAGCCGTACCTGCTCGAGCTGTACGGCGACCAGGGGGCCTACGGGATCGCCGGGCTCGCGGCGGCCATCGTGGCGGGCGCGCAGATCGTCGGTGGGCTCTCGGCGCCCCGGCTGCGCACGCTTTTCCGCCGGCGTACCTCGCTGCTGATCGCCTCGGCGACGGTGAGCGTCGCGGCGCTGCTGTTCGTCAGCCTCGTGCAGGTGTTCTGGGTGGTGGTCGGGCTGCTGGTGGTGTGGGGCCTCGCCAGCGCCGTCTCGATGCCGATCCGGCAGGCGTACCTCAACGACCAGATCCCGTCCCAGCAGCGGGCTACCGTGCTCTCGTTCGACTCGCTGCTCAGCTCGGCCGGCGGAGTCGTCGTACAACCCGCGTTCGGCCGGGTGGCCGACGTCAGCAGCTACGCGCTCACCTTCGGGCTCAGCGCAGCGGTGCAGGCCTGTGCCATCCCGTTCCTCGCGCTGGCCCGACGTACGGGGGTTGCCGCCGACCTCGTGGTCGGGACCGCCGACGGGGCGCCCGCCCCGGTGCCGGCCGAGGAAGACACTGCATGACCGCGACCATCGACCGCGAGCTGGGTGCCGACTTCGACCTGGCCGCGTTCGCCCACGAGGCGCGGTGGAACGCCGCCGAGTCGTGGATCGAGATGCACCTGCGCTCGGTCCGCGCGCAGACCGTCCGCATTGCCGCGCTGGGTCTGGACGTCGTGTTCGACGCAGGCGAGACGGTGCGCACCGAGGTGTCCGCGAAGTTCACCAGGGCCGGTCTCCAGCAGGAGTACGCCGAGGCGGGGCTGCGGCTGCACTCCTGGTGGACCGACCCGGCCGGCGACTATGCGGTGTCCCTCGCGGTGCCGGTCTGACCGGCACCTTGGCCGGCCGGTACGGCGTCGGTCAGCCCCGCCACCCTCAGAGCAGCCCACCGTTGCGGGCAGCAACCACCGCCTGGTCCCGCGTCGCCACACCGAGCTTGCGGTACAGCGTCCGCGAGTGCGTCTTCGCGGTGTTGTGCGAGACGTAGAGCTCGTCGGCGATCTCCCGCAGAGTGAGCTGGCTGGGCAGCAGCCGGAGCAGGGCTGCCTCCCGGGCGGTCAGCTCCCGGCCGCCGTCGGCCGGCCGCACCCGGGGGGCGGATGGCTCGTCGGCCACGAGCGCCGCCGCGCGGCCGGCGTCCGGGCACAGGCGCAGCAGCGCCGCGGCCTCGCGGAGCAGCCCGGCGGACTGCTCCCGGTCGCCGAGACGGTCTGCCATCCGGGCCAGTGCCGCGGTCGTGGCCACCCGCTCCAGCCGGCCGGCCCCACCCCTGGCGCAGGTCGCCGCGCGGGTGAGCGCCCGGTGGGCCGCGTCGAGATCGCCGTCCCGCTGCAGCAGCCGGCCGAGGGCGAGCAGCGGCAGGGCGAGCACGAAGTGGGTGGCCAGGTCGCCCCTGGGGTCGAGGTGGGCCGCGACCTGGTCGAGCCTGCGGCGCGCCGTGACGACGTCCTCCGCGTCGAGGGCCATCAGGGCGAGGTAGCCCGTGGCGTAGGTGAGACCCGCGGCGTTGTCGTACGAGCGGGCCAGGGTGGTGGCCGAGGCCAGGGAGGTACGGGCGGTCGCCAGGTCGCCCGACCAGTACGCGGTCGTCCCGCGGACGCAGCGCTCGACCGTGGGCCAGAAGGGCTCGCTCTCCGACCGCAGCCGCTGCGAGCGGGCGAGCTCGGCACCGGCTCGCCCCAGGTCGCCGGACTTGAACCGGTGCAGCGCCCGCAGGACGGCGTAGGGGTAGCCGTCGACCGTCGGGTCCACCTCCAGCCACGCGTCCAGCTCGTCCAGCCGGCCCTCGTCGGCCCAGATCAGCACCCGCGCTGCTGACAGCCACGGGTCCTGGCGCACCCGCTCCTCGCCCAGCGCGGTCAGCCAGCCGTCGACCGTGGCCAGCCGCCCGGCGTTGTACTCGTGGTTCCAGTGCCGGCCGGCCAGCCGGTGGGCGGTGCCGAGGTCGCCGCCCTGCAGCGCGTGCCGGACGGCGTCGACGGGCAGGTCGTGCGCGGCGTACCACCCGGCTGCCCGTCGGTTCAGCACGGCCCTGTGACCGGCCTCCGCACCGGCGAGCTCCCGGCGCAGCATCTCGGCGAACAGGTGGTGGAAGCGCAGCCAGTCGTGCCGGTCGTCCAGGGCGATGACGAACAGGTTCGCCTGCTCGGCACGGCGCAGCATCTCCGCGCCGTCGGTGCGGCCCGTGACGGCGTCGCACAGCGACACGCAGAACCGGTCCAGCACCGAGGTCTCCGTGAGCCAGGACCGCAGCGCGGGGTCGAGCCGCGAGAGCACCTCCGAGCCGAGGTACTGGACGAGGTGGTCGTGCTCGCCGGAGAAGCCGCCGATCGCCGCGGTCGCGTCGCCACCGGTCCGCAGCGACAGGGCCGCGAGGTGCAGAGCCGCGAGGTGCAGCGCTGCCCAGCCCTCGGTGCGCTGCTGGAGGGTGACGACGTCGTCGCGGCCCAGCCGGAGCCCGAGCACGTTGTTGAGCAGCGCAGCCGCCTCACCCGGGGAGAAGCGCAGGTCCGCGGCGTGCAGCTCGGTCAGCTCGCCCCGGGCGCGCAGCCGGGCCAGCGGCAGCGCCGGCTCGGACCGGGTGACCACGGCGAGGTGCAGGGTGGGCGGCAGGTGGTCGATCAGGAAGCCCACCTGCTCGTCGACCTGCGGGGACCGCACCGCGTGGTAGTCGTCCAGAACCAGTACCCCACCGGCCGGCGCGCCGGCCAGACCGTTGACCAGGGCGGGGACGAGCCTGGCCCGCACGTCCAGCCCGCCCTGGCCGGCCAGCCGCTGGGCCTCGCTCGTGTATCCCGGGAACATGGCGCCGAGCGCACCGACGACGTAGGCCCAGAACGTCATCGGGTCGCTGTCGTCCTCGTCGAGGGACACCCAGCCGAAGGGAGTGCCGTCGACGGCGGTGCGCCGGCACCACTGCAGGACGATGGTCGTCTTGCCCCATCCGGCAGGGGCGCTCACGACCGTGAGCCGTCCCGACCGCCCGGCCACCAGCCGGTCGACGAGCGCGCCCCGCTCGAGCAGCCGGCGACGGCCCTGCGGCGGATGCACCTTGGTGGCGAGCAGGGCGGGGTGGGTCTGAGCGGGTGCCGGGGACCGGGGCACGGGTTCACCCCCAGGGGACGGCCCGATGGTGCCGGGAAGGGTGTACGCCCAGGACATACCGCCTTCCCCGGACCGCGTCCACGGTCTCGGCGAACAACCTCACCCGGGTGAGATCGGCGCCCGGCCCGGCGTACCGTCCCCCGCGGCGCGCCGGACCGGCCTAGCGTGCTGACCATGACCGACGCAGGCCGGCACGACCGCCGGGCCGGGGCAGACGTGGACCTCGAGTCCGAGGGGCCGCGGCTCGCGGCGCTGCGGGCCGGGGATGCGGCCGCTTTCGCCGGGATCGTGCAGGTCTGGTCCCCGATGCTCGTGCGCACGGCGCTGGCGCTCACCGGCGACCGGGACCGGGCAGAGGCGCTGGTGCGCGACACCTGGCTGCAGATGCTCAGCGAGGTGTCGACCTTCCAGCCGCCGCCCGGCCTGCGGGCCTGGGTCTGCTCGCTGATGGTCCGCCGGGTGGGGGCGGTCCCGGCCCGGGGCGGGCCTCCGGTCGAGCCGGAGCCGCCCGTCGAGGCGGCGCGCTTCCGTCCGCCGGGCGACGCGGAGTGGCCCGGCCACTGGGCCCTGCCGCCGGCGCCCTGGCCGGCGCTCGAGGACGGCCGACCGGCCGACCGGGGGATCGGCCAGGTTCTGCGTGCGGCCCTCGAGGATCTGCCGCAGCCGGAGCGGGTGGTGGTCGGGCTGCGTGACGTGGCGGGCTGTGACGTGGCCGAGATCGTGCAGATCCTCGGGCGGCCGGCGGAGCAGGTGCGGGCCCTGCTCAACCACGGCCGCGCCCGTGTGCGCAGCCGGCTGGAGGGCCACTTCGCCCCCCAGCCGGCCTGAGTGCCGCGCGGGTCGGCTCACGCTCGTGGGCGCATCAGCAGGTCTGCCGGCGGGACAGGGCCCGGAGCCCGTGAGGGGAGTGGAACTCCACCTCGGACAGCATCGTGGCAAGGACCCGCACGAGCCGTTCGCTGTCGACGACGCCGCGGTAGCGCGGCTCGTCGGCGAGGAACCAGCCGACCCGTCGGCGAAGTCGGGCAACCGGCCCAGGGTGTCCGTCCCCAGCGTCGTCGTCGCGCAGAGCGGGATGAGCCCGACCATCGACCGGAGACGCAACCGGGTGGCCGAGCCGTCGGCGAAGCTCAGCACGTCGTAGAAGAAGCCGTCCTCCAGGCCCGCCACCGCTCCCGCCCGTCGTCCGCCGCGGCCAGCCGGTCGCGCTCTGCGTGAGGCGCCGTCGTCATACGGCGCAGTCTGGGTGCCTCGAGCCGCGTTACGCCGCGGCCGCCGCCGCCGCCGCAACGTTACGCGTCCTCGCGAGACTGGACGCCATGACGACCATCAACGCCGACCGATCTGGTGACCACCCGCGAATCGCTGCACCGGGTGGCCGAGCACCTGCTCGCCGCGACCCGCAAGCGCGCCACCGGGGAGATCACCCTCCTCGCCACGCCAGGGGGCTTCGGGACTCCGGTCCTCCCGGACGGCAGCAGGCTCGCCGTCGACGGAGCCGAACTCGTCGTGACCGCCCCGGACGGCGAGCGCCGCGCCCCGTTGACGACGCTCGCGGAAGCCGCCGGTGTCGCGGGTGTGCCTGCTGGGTTCCCGTGGACCAAGCACGAGCCGGCGACCCCGTTCGAGCCGCACCGGCCGCTGGTGGTCGACCCGGCGGCCGCCGCGGCCCTCGCCGGCTGGTTCGCCACGGCCCACCGCGCGCTCACCGCGCTGGCCGCCGAACTGGCGTCGGAGCAGCCGACGGCACCGCAGATCTTCCCCGAGCACTTCGACCTCGGGGTCACCGCCGGGACGGTCAACTACGGATTCTCGCCCGGCGACGCGAACATCACCGTGCCCTACGTCTACGTCGGCCCGCACGACCCCGGCCGGCAGGTAGGCGACTTCTGGAACGCGCCGTTCGGAGCCTTCCGCACCTGGGACCAGGTGACGGACGCCGAGCAGGCGTTGACCTTCCTGCGTGCCGGGCACGACGCGGCCGCGCTGTAACGCGCAGAACCGGTAGGTGACTGACCACCTAATCGCGAGACGAGGAGACAGGTCATGAAGGGTCTGGCAGGCAAGGTGGCCGTGGTCACCGGTGGCAGCTCGGGCATCGGGCAGGCCATCGCCATCCGGCTCGGCGAGGAGAGCGTCGACGTCGCCATCAACTACGTCGGGCGGCCCGAGGGCGCGGAGGAGACCAAGGACGCGATCGAGCACGGCGTCGACATCTGCATGAAGCAGATGGCCGCCTCGGGCACCAGGCCGATCCTGGTCGCCGCGGACGTGTCGCAGGAGGACCAGGTCGAGGCGATGTTCCGGCAGGTGCTGGACGAGTACGGCCGGATCGACGTGCTCATCAACAACGCGGGGATCCAGGTCGCCGAGGACACCGACAAGCTCAGCGTCGCGGACTTCGACCGGGTGCTCGCCGTCAACCTGCGCGGCGCCTTCCTCTGCGCCCAGCAGGCGTTGCGGCACTTCCTCGACTCCGGTCGGGGTGGGGTGATCGTCAACGTGTCCAGCGTCCATCAGGTGATCCCGAAGCCACGCTTCGTGGGCTACTCGGTGTCCAAGGGCGGCATGGCGAACCTCACGCACACCCTCGCGCTGGAGTACGCCGGCCGCGGCGTCCGGGTCAACGGCATCGGGCCGGGCGCCACGATCACGCCGATCAATCGCTCGTGGATCGATGACCCGGTGAAGCGGCAGGCGGTCGAGAGCCACATCCCGATGCGCCGCGCGGGCGACGCCGAGGAGATGGCTGCGGCGACCGCCTTCCTCTGCTCGGACGAGGCCGGCTACATCACCGGGCAGACGCTGTTCGTCGATGGCGGCCTCACGCTCTACCCGTCGTTCGAGACCACCTGGTCGAGCGAGTGAGCCGGCCGTGACAGGGACGACGGTGACCGGGCCGGCCGCCCAGGTGCCGCAGGCGCGCAGTACCTGGTGGCCGTCCCGGTACGGCGCCGACGACGAGGCTGGAGCGCTCAACGAGATCGGCCCGCAGAAGGTGCTCGAGGCGGTCCGCCTGGTGCGCCAGGGCCGGGTCTTCGACCTCGCCCACGTGCTGCACGCCGACGTCCCGGCCTTCCCGGGGCGGACCTTCCGGCAGTACCTCACCACCAACGCCCACCAGGTGAACCGGCGCCGGCCCGACGCTGGGCCGGAGGGCTGGGGCAGGAACAACGTCAACTGGGTCGTCGAGCAGGTGACCGCGACCCAGCAGATGGGGACCCACATGGACGGCCTCAACCACCTCCAGGTGGGCGACCGCACCTACAACGGGCACCGGCTCGCCGACATCGCCGAGGAGCACGGCACCAACAGGCTGGGTATCGAGACCCTTCCGCAGGTCGTGACCCGAGGGCTGCTGGTGGACGTCGCGGCACTGCGCGGAGTCCACCGGCTGGAGCCCGGCCAGGTCGTGACCCCCGACGACGTCGAGATGTCGCTGGACCGGGCCGGCCTGCAGGTGCAGCCGGGCGACGCGCTGCTGGTGCACACCGGCTGGGGCTCGCTGTGGGGCGTCGACAACGAGAGGTACGGCGCCGGCGAGCCTGGCCCCGGGATGGCGCTGGCTGCCTGGCTGGCCGACCACCGCGTCGCGCTCACCGGGTGCGACACGTGGAGCTACGGACCCGTCCCGCCGGAGGACCCGGCCGAGCCGTTCGTCGTACCTCAGACGCTCAACACGCACCACGGCGTCGTCGTCGTGGAGAACCTGCATCTCGCCGAGGTCGCCCGCGAGGGCCTTCGTGAGTTCCTGCTCGTCATCTCCCACGCCAAGCTGCGCGGCGCTACCGGCGCCTGGATCGCGCCGCTGGCCGTCGTCTGACCACTCGAGAGGCTCAGAGGAGCACCGCCATGACCGACCACTACGACGTCATCGTCATCGGCTCCGGCGCCGGCGGCGGCACCCTCACGCATGCGCTGGCGCCCACCGGGAAGCGGGTGCTGCTGCTCGAGCGTGGTGGCTTCCTGCCGCGCGAGATCGAGAACTGGGACTCGAAGGCCGTCTGGCTGGACAAGCGGTACTCCAACGCCGGGAAGTGGACCGACGCGGCCACCGGCAAGACGTTCACCCCCAAGCAGCACTACTACGTCGGCGGTAACACCAAGGTCTACGGCGCCATCCTCTTCCGGTTCAGGGAGCAGGACTTCGGCGAGATCCGGCACGTCGACGGGATCTCGCCGTCCTGGCCGATCGGCTATGCCGATCTCGAGCCCTGGTACACCCGGGCCGAACGGCTCTACCAGGTGCACGGCGAGCGTGGCTCGGACCCTACCGAGCCGCCCTGCGACACCCCCTACCCGTTCCCCGCCATCAGCCACGAGCCACGGATCGCCCAGCTCTCGGCCGACCTGCGTGGCGCCGGGCTGAACCCGTTCCCGCTGCCCAACGGCATCCTGCTGGACGAGGAGGCGCCGTGGCGCTCGGCATGCATCCGCTGCGCCACCTGCGACGGCTATGCCTGCCCGACCAACGGCAAGGCCGACGCGGCCGTCATCGCGGTCGACCCGGCGCTGCGCTACCCGAACGTCACGCTTCTCACCCATGCGTTGGTGACCCGGCTGGAGACCGACGCTGCGGGCCGCACGGTCACCGGAGTCGTGGTCGAGCGCGAGGGGGCGACGGAGCGCTACACGGCCGACGTCGTGGTCGTGGCCGGCGGTGCCATCAACTCGGCCGCGCTGCTGCTTCGGTCGGCCAACGAGGCGCACCCTGACGGGCTGGGCAACGGCTCGGGCCAGGTCGGCCGCAATCTCATGCTGCACAACAACTCGTCGCTCATCGCGTTCTCGAAGTCGCCGAACCCGACGAAGTTCCAGAAGACGCTGGGCATCAACGACTACTACCTCGGTGACCCGGACGGCGACTTCGGGTTCCCGCTCGGCGCGATGCAGATGCTCGGCAAGAGCGACGCGACGCTGATCGCCTTCGACGTGAAGGACCACCCCGACCCGGCCGAGGTGGCTCGGCACGCGCTGGACTTCTGGTTGACCACCGAGGACCTGCCGCTGCCCGACAACCGGGTCACCGTCGACCGTGACGGCGCCATCAGCCTGCGCTACACCCCGACCAACCTCGAGGCGCACCAGCGGCTGCGGGAGAAGTTCGAGGGACTCCTGTCCGCCATGCAGTGCCGCGAGGAGGTCTACGAGAACCTGTCGTACGTCGGCGGCCGGCTCGGTATCGCCGGCGTCGCCCACCAGAACGGCACGGTCCGCTTCGGGACGGACCCCAGGTCGTCCGCCCTGGACCTCGAGTGCCGGATGCACGAGCTGGACAACGTCTATGTCGCGGACTCGAGCTTCTTCGTCTCGAGCACGGCCGTGAACCCGACGCTGACCATCATCGCCAACGCGCTGCGTATCGCCGAGACGGTGGCCGGCCGGCTCGGCGCCAGCACCCTCGCCGAGCCGGTCGTCCGGCCCCGCCTGCCGGCCCAGGCGTCGACCCTGCACCTCACACCGAGCCGCGCAGGGACGCCGGCGTGACCGCCAGCGCGCCTGTCGGGCTCCGGGTCGAGGGCTTCACGGCGTACGACGAGGCGTTCCGCGGCGTCACCGGAGCGCGGCCGCGTCTGGCGAAGGTGCTCGACGTCGACGCGCACGAGGGCCCCGTCTACGTGGCGGAGGAGGACGCGCTCTACTTCACCAGCCTGCCGCGCACCCGCCGCGAGGCCGGTCGCGACGTCCCGCTGGTCGACATCAAACGGCTCGCGCTGGACGGTCTGCGCTTCCCGCTCGAGCAGGCGCGCGTGTCGGTGCTCCGGCCGCAGGCCAACGCGGCCAACGGCATGACGCTCGCTCCGGACGGCAGCCTGCTGGTCTGCGAGCAGGGCAGCTGGTACCAGCCGGCGAGGATCGCCCGGGTGGACCGGCGTACCGGCACGGCGACGACCGTCGTGGAACGGCCCGGCGGTGGCCGCCTGTCCTCACCCAACGACGTCGCCGTCCGCGCCGACGGGACCATCTGGTTCACCGACCCGTCCTACGGTTTCCTGCAGGGTTTCCGCCCGCGTCCGGAGACCCCCGATGCCGTCTACCGGCTGGACCCCACCACCGGCGGCCTGCGCGTGGTCGACGACACGTTCGTCAAGCCCAACGGGGTGGCGTTCTCGCCGGACGGCTCGGTGCTCTACGTCACCGACAGCGGCGCCAACCACGAGCCGGGCAGCTTCGACCCGGACCGCCCGCACCACGTGGTTGCCCTGCACCTCGACGCCGCCGGCTCGGTGCTGCAGCCGGCAGCTGCTCGCTGACATCTCGCCGGGGTTCCCCGACGGTGTTGTCACCGACGAGGCCGGGCGCGTGTACGTGTCGTCCTTCTCCGGGGTCCAGGTGCTCGACCCCGGCGGAGCGCGCCTCGGTCAGATCGACGTCCCGGGCGCAGTCAACTTCACCTTCGGCGGGATGCACCGCAACGTCCTGTTCATCACCGCGGACACCGCCCTCTGGGCGGCCGTGCTCGACACGAGAGGAGCGTGACCGCCATGACCGCGGTCCGTACCCGCAGGATCCTCGACACCGCCGGTGTCGACGCCGTCCTCACCGCGGCGGAGGGGGCGGCGCTGGGCAAGGGCTACCGCGTCGTCATCGCCGTGGTGGACGCCTCCGGCCGGCTGCTCGGCCTGCGCCGCACCGAGGACGCCCAGCTGGCCAGCGACCAGGTCGCCGTCGACAAGGCGCGGACCGCGGCGATCTTCGTGCGGCCCAGCCGGGAGATCGAGGAGCAGGTCAACGGCGGCCGGCTGGGCGGTCTCGCCCTGCACGGCGCCAGGGCGCTCATCGGCGGCATCCCGCTCACGGTCGACGGCGAGGTGGTCGGCGCCGTGGGCACCAGCGGCGAGACGACCGGGGAGGACGAATGGGTGTCGCTGGCCGGGGCCGCCGCGGACTTCTCCACCCGCCAGGTACCGGCCATGACCAGGTCGCTGGCCAGGCTCGCCGCCGAGACGGCGGGTGCGCAGGCGACCGTCCGCGGGGTCGCGCCGGTCGTGGCGGTCGTCGACGCCGGCGGCGACCTGGTCTACCTCTGGCGGCCCGACGCGGCGCAGGTCGCGAGCGTCGCGGTGGCCACCGACAAGGCGCACACGGCGGCACTGTTCCGTCGCCCCAGCAAGGACTTCGAGGACCAGGCCTCCGGCGGCCGCCCGGCGGCGCTGCACCTGGCGGGGGCGGTGCCGCTGCAAGGGGGCATGCCGATCACCGTCGACGGCCAGGTGGTCGGTGCGGTAGGGGTCAGCGGGGCATCCTCGGCGGACGAGGACCAGGAGCTGTCCGTGCTGGGCCAGCGGGCCGCCGAGGACGCGGCCCGCGGGGCGGCTCCGGCGGCGGTGCTCATCCCGCGGCAGGCCGTGCGTGCCAAGTTCGAGACCGGCGGCCTGTTGGTCGACACCGCGGGATACCAGGTCGATGCCGGCCGCCGCACGGCACCGGGCGACGTCGAGCTGCACGAGGACGTCGTCGACATCATGCACGTGGTCGAGGGCGAGGCGACGGTCGTGGCCGGGGAGGCGACCCATCTGCTCGCCGAGGGGGACGTACTCGTGATCCCGAGCGGCGTCCCGCACCAGTTCGTCGACGTGTCGGAGCCGTTCCTCTACCTCGTCGCCAAGGTCGAGGCCTGAGGAGGCAGCCATGCCGACGTCGCACACCCTCCTGGCCAACCTGCCGCGGCCCTCGCAGCTCCTGCCGGGCCGCCCGGACGCAGTCGTGGACCTCCAGTCCGACGAGGGAGCCGCCCTGGTCGGGGCCCGGTGGCGGTACTCCGACGCGCGGGTCGAGGAGGTCGACTTCGTCGAGGTCGGGTCGGCTGCCGACCCGCTCGGGCCCGGCGACCGCCCCAACCGCACCTACGAGGTGCGCCCGCAAGCCGGGGCCGCGGACTTCGACGACTCGGGCTGGCGCGAGCTGCGTCCGGCCGACACGATGCTCCGGCTGAGCACCGGCAAGGTCTGCTTCAGCTGGTACCGGCTGGAGGTGACGGTCCCGCCGCGGGTCGGCGACCTCGACCCGACCGGTGCCACGATCGTGTTCGAGGTGGTCGTCGACGACTACGCCGAGGTGTGGGTGGACGGCCGCCTGCCGGCCGCGCTCGGAGACACGGGCGGTCCGGTGGTCGGCGGGTTCAACGCGCCGAACCGGGTGGTGCTCACCACCGACGCACAGCCGGGCCAGACCTTCCAGGTCGCGGTGTTCGGCATCAACGGCCCGATCTCGGCGGCGCCGGAGAACTACATCTGGCTGCGCGGCGCGACGCTCGACGTGTTCGCCACGGCCAGCGCCGTAGCGGTCGAGCGCGTGACGTACGAGGTGCTGCGGGAGGGCGACCGCATCGACGAGCTCGTCGCGCCCGGCACCCCGCTGGAGCGGGTGGCCGGCGGATTCGAGTTCACCGAGGGCCCGGTCTGGTCCAGGGACGGCTCACTGCTGTTCAGCGCGCCGAACACCAACCAGGTCTACCGGCTGGTTCCCGGCGGCTCCCTCACCGTGTTCCGGTCCCACAGCGGCTACACCGGCGTGGACATCGGCCGCTACCACCAGCCTGGGTCGAACGGGCTCACGTTCGACCCGCAGGGCCGGCTCACGCTGTGCCAGCACGGCAACCGCCGAATCGTCCGGGTCGAGCCGCACGGGAACGTCACCGTCCTGGCCGACCACTTCGACGGCAAGCGGCTGAACAGCCCCAACGACCTCGTCTACCGGTCCGACGGCACGCTGTACTTCACCGACCCGCCGTTCGGTCTGCCCGAGGTCTTCGACGATCCCAAGAAGGAACTGGGATTCAGCGGCGTCTTCATGGTGCGGGACGGCGCCGTGTCGCTCGTCGACGACTCGCTCGCCGGCCCGAACGGCATCGCCTTCTCGCCGGACGAGCGGTACCTCTACGTCGGCAACTGGGATCCCGTCCGCAAGGTCGTCATGCGGTACGACGTGGCGCCGGACGGCGAGGTGTCCGGCGGCGTCGTCCTGCACGACATGACCGACGCGGAGGGCGAGGACGCCATCGACGGCATCAAGGTCGACGCACGCGGCAACCTCTGGGTGTGTGGCCCGGGCGGGATCTGGGTGCTGTCACCCGACGGCGTGCACCTCGCGACCCTGCGGCTGCCCGAGGACCCGCACAACCTCGCCTGGGGAGACGCCGACGGGCGCACGCTCTACGTGACCGCACTGACCAGCGTCTACCGGCTGCGGACAACCGTCGCCGGCATCCGACCCACCTGAGGAGGCACCAGCATGAGCAAGGGACTGAGTGTGGGCGCCGTGCTGCCCGACTTCGAGCTGCCGGACGACACCGGCACGATGCACCGGCTCTCCGACCTGCAGGGCGACGACGCCCTCGTGCTCCAGCTCGGCCGCGGCGAGCACTGCCCCCGGGAGCGCCAGCACCACAAGGAGCTGCTCCGGCTGCAGGAGCTCGTGCCGGTCGCCTTCACGAAGCTGGTCACCGTGCTGCCGAACGACCAGCACGACACGAACAAGATGAAGATCGCGACGGGCGCCTGGTGGACGTTTCTCTGCGACACCGACCTCCAGGTGCAGCGCGCGCTGGCGATCGATGAGTACACCGACGTGCACCACCCGGCAACGGTGCCGCACACCCTCGTGCTCGGGCCGGGGCTCGTGATCGACAAGGTCTACTGCGGCTACTGGTTCTGGGGCCGGCCCTCCGTCGACCAGCTCTGGGCGGACCTGCAGGACCTGTTCCGGCGCACCAAGGCCGACTTCGACCCGACGACGGCCGAGGCCCGGGCCGCGTGGGTCGCCCAGCAGCAGGCCGAGGTCCCCGCGCCCCGGGCCCCGGCCCGACGCCGGCCGGCAGCCAGGCGTGGTGCCGGCGCCCGCTGACCCTGAAGGTCGGAGGTGCTCTGCTCGTTGCTGGTGGAAGGGCCGTCGGCTGGGCAGGCGGCCGCAGACATGGATTGCTCCGACTGAGCAGTTGCGGGGCAACTGGCGTCGACGCGTGTTGCCTCGGGTTCGGCACATTGAGCAATGGTTCGACGGGGCAGAGGTGAGCGCCTGGCGAGCCCGAGGCGGGACGGCGGTCAGGTGGGGGTGCGGTGGAAGTTCTGGAACGACCGGGACGGCGTGGGGCCCGCGCTGACCCTGGTCACGGGAGCCCTGTCGCGGCAGCCCGGAGGCTCGACGAGGGCGACACCCGGTTGGAGGTCACGTCGGACCAGAGCTTGATCGGCAGGGTCGCGACGTCGGAGAGGCCGAGCACCCGGTGCCGCAGCAGTCGGTTGAGCCGCTCGCCAGAGGAATCGGGCACTGACGCGCCCTTCCGAGGACGTTCCCCACACCTATTTCTCTTCACGCCTCGCGAGCAGGGTCCGATTGAGCTGTAGTCACATCCTGATCGCCGTCGAGGGCTCGTGCCGCTGCTCGGGCAGCCCGGCCGATGACGGATCCCGCAGCAGCGCCAGCGCAAGCAGGGGGAAGATCAGCACCGAGAGCAGGCCCGCGGTCACCATGGCGGCTCCGGTGACCGGCGAGATCCGTCCCAGCTCGATGCCGATCTGCACGGCCGCCACGATGAACGGCAGCGAGGTCGCCTGGAGCAGCGCGATCGCGAGCGTCGCGCGCGGTCCCACGGCCCGCAGCTGCAGCAGGGCCGGCACTCCGCGCATCACCAGCAGGGCCACGAGGAAGACCGGCACCCGCAACAAGCGGAGGGCTGGTCCAGCAGGCCCTGCAGGTCGAGGTTCGCACCGCTGCTCACGAAGAACACCGGGATGAGGAAGCCGAAGCCGATCGCCTCCAGCTTGGTGCGGAACGACGGGTGGCTGGCCGAGTCGCGGTCGACCATCCCGACGACCACGCCGGCCAGGAACGCACCCAGGATGCTCTCCAGCCCGGCCCGCTCCGCCAGTACCGTGAAGGCGACCAGCAGGACCACGGCGAAGCGCACGCGGATCTCGGCGGTGGTGTCCTGCAGGCGTACCAGCACGTCGCCGAGCCGCATCACCTTCCCGGCGCGCGAGACGACCAGCCCGGTGACCGCCACCAGCAGCACGAAGCCCCCGAGCAGCAGCAGCCTGCTGGACGTGCTGCCGTCCGAGGCGGAGAAGAGCAGCGACAGGAGCACGATGGCCGAGAAGTCCGCGACGGTCGCCGCGAGGATCGCGCTCTGGCCGACCGTCCCGTCGGTCTGGCCGGCGTCCTTGAGCACCGGCACGATGAGCCCCAGCGACGTTGCCGACAGCGCGATGACGATGATGACCGGCGAGCGCACCCAGCCGGCCGCGTCCATGGCCAGCCCGACGGGCACGCCGATGGCCAGCGTCACCAGGTAGCCCAGCACCGCACCGCGCAGCAGGGCGCCGCGCAGCGTGCGTACGTCGATCTCCAGGCCGGACAGGAAGAGCAGGAAGGCCAGCCCGATCAGGCTGAGGATCTGCACGGGAAGGTCGACCTCTACCCAGCCGAGCACGGCAGGGCCGAGCACGATCCCGGCCACCAGCTCGAGCACCACCGACGGCAGCCGCAGCCGGGGTGCGAAGCCGAGCGCCAGCGGGGCGGCGGCGGCGACCAGGACGACGAGGAACAGGTTGTCGAACGACACGTCGGGCACGGTGTCTCCTAGAGTCCGTAGGTCTCGAGCAGCCGGAGCCAGACCTCGCTGATGGTGGGGAACGACGGCACGGCGTGCCACAGCCGGTCCAGCGGGACCTCGCCGGCGATGGCGACGGTCGCCGAGTGCAGCAGCTCCTGCACGCCCGGGCCGGTGAACGTCGCACCCACCAGGACGCCGCGCGACTGGTCGACGACGAGCTTGCTGGTGCCGCGCACGCCGTTGCCCGAGCGTGTAGGCCCCGGCGACGTCCCCGGTGCCGTAGGTCACGGCGCGCACGGCGAGCCCGCGACCCACCGCCTCGGCCTCGGTCAGGCCGACAGCGCGCGACCTGGGGGTCGGTGAACGTCACCCGCGGCACGACGTCGCGGCTGGACCGGTCGCGGACGTCCTTGCCGAGGAGGACGTCACCGCGATGCGCGCCTGGTACTTGCCCATGTGGGTGAGCGGGGCCAGTCCGTTGACGTCGCCGACGGCGAGCAGCCAGCCGCCCGGGACGCCGGTCGCGCGCAGCTGCGTCTCGACCTCGACCGGGTGGCCCGGCTCCAGGCCGACGGTCTCCAGGCCCAGGTCCTCGGTGGTAGGCCGGCGGCCGGCGGCCACCAGCAGCTCGTCGCCGACGTGGCTGGCGCCGTCCGCCAGGAGGACCGTCACGGGCCCGTCCGGGGCGGGACGCTCCGACCCGGTCAAGGGCGGCCGAGACCACGACGATGACCCCGTCGGCCTCGAGGGCGGCGCGCACCTCGTCGCCGGTGAACGGCTCCTCGCGCAGCAGCAGCCGGGGCCCGACCTCCAGCAGGTCACCTGCTCGCTCCCGAGCCGGCGGAACGCCTGGGCCAGCTCGACGCCGACGGCCCCGCCGCCGAGGACGACGAGCCGTCTCGGCAGGTCCTTCGCCGCCGGTCGCGCCGCGGTTGTCCCACGGCAGCGCCGCCGCCAGCCCCGGACCGGCGGCAGCACCGAGCGCGTCCCGGTGGCCAGGACGACGGCCCGGCGGGCCCGCAGCCGCCGCGGCGGGGCACCGGGAACTGCGACGAGCACCGCGCGCTCGCCGTCCAGCCGGGCGTGCCCCCGCACGAGGTCGATCCCGTTGTCCGCCAGCCACGGCAGCTGACCGGCGTCGGACCAGCTGCTGGTCATGTAGTCGCGCTGCGCGAGCGCCGCCGCGACGTCGACGGCCCCGGTCACCGCCTGCGCGGCCCCGGGCACGCGGCGGGTCGCCGCCAGCACGTCGCCGGGCCGGATCAGGGTCTTGCTCGGGATGCAACCCCAGTAGGAGCACTCGCCCCCGACGAGCTCGCGCTCCACGAGGACCACGGACAGCCCACCGGCGGCGCAGCGGCCGGCGGCGTTCTCGCCGGCCGGTCCGGCGCCGACCACCACCACGTCGTACTCGTCCATCCCGGTCTGTCCCCGGCGTCGTCGGGGCGTTACGCGCGAACCGCCGAGAGCGCCGCCACCCCGATCGCCAGCAGGGAGACGCCGGACACCTGGAGGCGGGTCAGCCGTTCGCGGAACAACACGAAGGCGGCGATCGCCGAGAGCGCCGCGAACTGCGAGGACAGGACGGCCGCGACGGCCAGCCCGTGCCGGGCGCCGAGCGCGAAGGCGGCGAAGCCGAGCACCTCGCACAGGCCCCCGTGACCACCAGCGGCACCGCCCGCCGGGTCAGCAGCAGCCGGCCACGGGCGGCGAGCGGGACGGCGATCACCAGCACACCGATGAGGCGGGCCGGGAGCAGCACCCACGGGATGGGCAGGTCGGCGCTGGCGTGGCCGGTGGCGTAGAGGCTGGCACCGAAAGCGACCGCCGCCGCGCCGGCGAGCAGCACCGGCCGGCCGTCGCCTGCGGCAGGGTCGTGGTCGGCCGGCACCTCTGCGGCCGGGCCGGAGGCCGCGAGGGCGACCCCGAGCGCGATGACCGGCAGCAGCAGCGCGGCCGCTGTCTGCAGCGGCTCGCCGGACAGCACCGAGGCGACCGCGGCGAGGGCGCCCTCGGTGGACACCACCGGCGCGACGACGCCGACCTTCCCGCGACGCAGCGCCGAGTAGGCCAGCAGCAGGCCGACCACGTTTCCGGCCCCCGAGAGCAGCAGCCAGCCGGCGTCGGCCGCGCCCAGGTCGCGCGGCGGGCCGGTCACGGCGAGAGCCGGCACGACGGCGACCAGCCCGGTGAGCATGACCCAGGCCAGCACCGACGTCGGCGGGACCATCCGGGTCGACCGGGACGAGCAGAGGGTGGCCGTCGCGAAGAATGCTGCCGCGGCCAGGCCGCCGAGAAGAGCCATGCCCGGCCGTCAGAATCCCGCAGCGGGCCAGGGCTTGCCGCTGTAGCGCTGGATCACCGGGCCGGGCACCGGCGCGACCTGCCCGAACAGCCCGGCGCCGACCTGCAGGACGGCGGCCGGGCCGATCCGGGCGAACGGGTCGTCGCGCAGGACGCCCGGCCGCTCCCGGCGGACCGTCACGGAGCCGGCGAAGTGCGACGAGTCGCGGACCAGGGTGCTCACGCCGTGCGGCGGCGGCCCGGCGAGCACCCCGCGCAGCGCGCCCGAGACGACGGGGTCGTCGAACAGCGGAGCCCGGTCGCGAGGCAGCAGCACCAGCGAGACCCAGGCCGGTGCGCCCGCGGCGTCCACCAGGCGGTCGTCCATCCGTACCGCCGACGCCACCGGCTTGCGGCCGGCCGGCCACGCGGCCAGCACTCCGGCTGGCCGGCCGTCGGTGGTGGTCACCGGCGCCGACGCCAGCTCGTCGGCGATGCGGGCGCCGACGTCCAGCCGGGCGAACCAGCACCAGCTCACGCGGGCACCTCCCAGTCGGGCCGCAGCTGCTGAGACACCGCGCGCAGGTCGCGGCGCAGGTCCTCCAGGGTCGGCCGGCCCCAGAACCAGTAGCCGTTGTACACCGAGTGGATGGTGCGGTCGGGGTAGAGGACGAAAGCCGTCGGCAGGTACGGCCGGTACACGGTGTCGGTGGTCTCGCGCAGCCCCAGCGGCTCGAGGTAGCGCCGCTCCCGGTCGGACAGGAACGTCCAGCGGGCACCCAGCCCGGCCCGGAACGCCGCCTGCTCGGTGGGTGCGTCGATGCTCACGGACACCAGCCGCGTGTACGCCACCTCCGCCTCGTCCTGCAGCTGCACCAGCCCGCGGAAGAAGGCCTGCTCCTTGGGGCACCACCAGCCGCGGAAGAAGGTGAGCACGACCGGGTCGCCCTCGGCCAGCTCGCCGAGCGTCCGGGTGATGCCGGTGTGGTCGGGCAGCTCGAGGTCGGGAAGCTGCTTGCCGGGGACGAGGTCGGGGTGCATGTGGCTCCTCCGAGGTGCGGGCGGACGGTCGTACCGCTCGGTCCGCCGGCGCCCGGTCGCGTTACGCGTAACGGCTCGCGGGCACTCGTGACGGAACCGAGTGAACCTGCCCGACCACGTGTGAGCGGAGCCCTCGATGTCGACCACCCCGATCGGTGACCACGCCCTGCTGTCCGACCGGCACTCCGCGGCCCTGGTGAGCACCGCCGGGTCCGTCGAGTGGCTCTGCTTCCCGCGCTTCGACGGGCCCTCCGTCTTCGGCCGGCTGCTCGGCGCCGACGCAGGGCACTGGCAGGTCGCCCCGGCTGGTGCCGCGGTCAGCACCCGGCGCTATGTCGGGAACAGCCTGGTCCTCGAGACCACCTTCACCACCGGCACGGGCACCCTCGTCGTCACCGACCTGATGGCGATGGGCGAGGACAACGGCGGCCACCGGCTGGGCCGGGACGTCCCGCACCTGCTGGTCCGCCGGGTCACCTGCGTCGCCGGCCGGGTCGACGTCGAGGTCGACTACCGGCCGCGTCCGGAGTACGGCCTGGTGGTCCCGCTGCTGGCCGCCGTCGACGGCGGGGTCACCGCTCGCGGCGGCGCCGAGTGGCTGGTGCTCACCACCCCGGTCGCCCTCGACCTGGCCGACGGCAGGGCCACCGGACGGGTCGAGATGACCGAGGGCGAGACGCTGCACCTGGCGCTGCACCGGTCGACGCTGGAGGAGACGCCCGCGCGGACCTGGTCGCAGCAAGAGCTCTCCGACGTGGTCGACCGCACGCTCGAGGCCTGGGAGTCGTGGTCGGCGCTGCACCAGTCCTACGACGGGCCGTGGGCAGACCTCGTGCACCACAGCGGGCGGGTCCTGCAGGGCCTGTCGTTCCAGCCCAGCGGCGCGATCGTCGCCGCCGCCACCACGTCCCTGCCGGAGGGTGTCGGCGGCGAGCGCAACTGGGACTACCGCTACTCGTGGGTGCGCGACGCGAGCTTCACCATGGAGGCCCTCTGGGTGGCGGCCTGCCCGGACGAGGCCGACGACTTCTTCGCGTTCATGACCACGGCGGCAGCGTCCGGGCTCGGCCCGGGCAAGGCGCTGCAGATCATGTTCGGCGTCGGCGGGGAGCACGACCTGTCCGAGCGCGAGCTGCCGCACCTCGAGGGGTGGCGCGACAGCCGGCCGGTCCGGGTCGGCAACGGCGCGTGGGACCAGGCCCAGATCGACGTGTACGGCGAGCTGCTGGGGGCGGCGCACCGGCTGGCCGACCAGCTCGCGTCCCTCGACGACCAGACCCGCGACTTCCTGGTCGCCTGCGCCGACACCGCCGCGCAGAAATGGGTGGAGAAGGACCAGGGCATCTGGGAGGTGCGGGGAGCCCCGCAGCACTTCCTGTACTCCAAGGTCATGTGCTGGGTGGCGCTGGACCGCGCGATCGCGCTGGCCGAGCTGCTGCAGGCCGGGGACCGGGTGCCGGCGTGGACGGCAGCGCGGGACGAGATCCACCAGATGGTCGTGCGCGACGGCTGGAGCGACGACGCGAAGGCGTTCACGCAGTACGTCGGGTCCAGCGAGCTCGACGCATCGAACCTGATGATGGCCGATCGTCGGCTTCCTGCCGGCCGACGACCCGCGGATGCTCGCGACCATCGATGCCACCGAGGAGCGCCTCACCGACGACCGCGGCCTGGTCTACCGGTACCGCACGTCCGGCGGCGTCGACGGCCTGGCCGGCGAGGAGGGCACCTTCCTGCTCTGCACCTTCTGGTTGGCCCAGGCGCTGGCGCTGGCCGGCCAGGTCGAGCGGGCCGAGACGGTCTTCGAGCGAGCGGTGGCGCTTCGTCAACGACGTGGGCCTGCTCGCCGAGGAGGTCGACCCGGAGACCGGCGAGCTGCTGGGCAACTTCCCGCAGGCCTTCAGTCACATCGGCCTGGTCAACGCCGCCTGGGCGATCAGCCAGGCCCGGGTCCGGGCCGGCGCGTAACGCCTCGGGCCGTTCGGCAGACGGAGGGGCATCGGGCCGGTCTAGGCTCGGACCGGGCCCGGTGGGACGGAGGTGGCCGATGATGACCCGTGACCAGGCTCTGCCCCGCACGGTCGCCGGCGGGGACCTGCGCGTGCACCACCCCGAGGTGCCCGCTCAACGCGCGCCACGGGTCGACGACAGCGCGCTGGTGGCGAGGCTCCGGCGCGGCGACGACGCCGCATTCACCGAGATCGTCACGGGCTGGTCGCCGCTGATGCTTCGGGTGGCTCGCGGTCACGTCTCGACCGACGCCTCGTGCGAGGAGGTCGTCCAGGAGACCTGGATGGCGGTGGTCCGCGGGCTCGACGGGTTCGAGGGACGCTCCTCGCTGCGCACCTGGGTGTTCCGCATCCTCACCAACCTGGCCAAGACGCGCGGCGTCCGGGAGGCCCGCTCGGTGCCGATGTCGTCGTACGCCGCCGACGACGCCGGGCCGACCGTCGACCCGGACCGCTTCCGCGGGGACGACGACCAGAACCCGCACCACTGGACGCTGGTCGGGAAGCCGGCGCCCTGGCTGTCGAGCCCCGAGCAGTCCGCCGTGGACGCCGAGACCAGGCGGCTGCTCGGCGCCGCGCTGGTCGCGCTGCCCGAGCGGCAGCGCGCTGTCGTCACGCTGCGCGACGTGCACGGCCTGTCGGGCGAGGAGGTCTGCGACCTGCTGGGCGTCAGTGCGGCCAACCAGCGGGTCCTGCTGCACCGCGGCCGGGCCAGGTTGCGCGCCGTCCTCGAGGACTACTACCGCGACATGGGGGAGGCGGCATCGTGAGCGGCGACCAGGCCACCGGCGCGACGATCACCTGTCAGGAAGTCGTCGAGCTGGTGACGGACTACCTCGAGGGCGAGCTGGACGACGCCACCGTCGCCGAGCTCGAGGCGCACCTCGAGCTGTGCCCGGGGTGCGAGACCTACCTCGAGCAGATGCGCGCCACCATCGACCAGCTCGGCCACGTGCCGGTCGAGACGCTCAGCGAGCAGGCGCAGGCCGACCTCGTGGCGGCCTTCCGGACCATCCACGCCGCCGGTCCGGGTCCTTCCTGACGAGCGGGTCCGGACCCGTGCTGACCTGCCAGGAGTTCGTCGAGCTCGCCACCGACTACCTCGAGGGAGCGGTGCCCCCGCACCGCCACCGCGAGGTGCGCGAGCACCTGGCCGACTGCGTGGACTGCCTGCGCTACCTGGGCCAGGTCCAGCTCACGACGCGACTGCTCGCCCGGCTGGCGGTCGGTCCCGGGGTCGACTCAGCCGGCGACGGCCTCGGCCGCTGAGAGGACCGAGACCACCGCTGCGACCGCCTCGACCGCCTGGCTCCCCCGAGCGCGAACCCGGACCGACTGCCCGGCGACGGCACCGAGGCCCATCACGGCCAGCACGCTGCGGGCGTCGACCTCGGGGCGGTCCCCGGCCCTCAGCCACACCTGTGCGTCGTACGACGTCGCCGCCCTGGTGACCTGCCCGGCCGGCCGGGCGTGCAGGTCGGCCGGCAGCACGACGTACTCCTCGGCCGTCTGCTCAGAGCTTTCGGACATCGCGCGCCCCTTCCGCTGCAGCGAGGACCTCGGCGAGGGTCGCACCGCCGGACGCGGTGACTGCTGCCGCGACGGCGCCCTCGACGAAGGGTGCGTCGGCGACGACCACGCCGGACGCCTCGGAGTCGGCGAGGTAGGCCTTGACCGTCAGGACCGCGCTGCCGAGGTCGGGGATGACCACGACGCCGGCACCCGCGGACACCTTGTCGACGGCACCGGCGAGCGCGTCCAGCGACGTGCCGAGCCGGCCGTCCTCGGTGCCGCCGACGCCGACGATCCGCACCGCGCCCGCGCTCACCTGCGCGGCCACGTCGGCCGCGCCCTCGGCGATCGCCCGGCTGTGCGACAGCAGCACGATGCCGACCGTGGCGTTCTCAGTCATTGCCTCTATCCTCATCTGTGTTCGACGATGCTGAACGGGGTCCCGGATCGGTCCGGCGCCCGCGAGGAAGGGGACAGGCATGATCCAGTCGGTCGACCGGGCGGCGCGGATCCTGCACGAGCTGGGCTCGGGCAGCCCCACCCTCGGCGTCACCGAGCTCGGCGCCCGGCTGGAACTGGCCAAGCCCACCGTGCACGGCCTGCTGCGCACCCTGGAGCAGAGCGGGCTGGTGAGCCAGGACGTGGCGACCGGCAGGTACTCGCTCGGGCCGCGGGTGCTCCAGCTCGGCAACGCCTACCTGGCCGGCTCGGAGCTGCGGGCCCGCTCGATGCTGCGCGCCGGCTCGCTGGCGCGGCAGGTCGACGAGGCGGTCTGGGTCTCGGTCCTGGTGGACGACGCGGTGATGGTGGTGCACCACGAGTTCCGCCCGGACGACGCCGTGCAGATCCTCGAGGTCGGCGCGACGATCCCGTGGCACGCCTGCGCACTCGGCCAGGCGATGGTCGCAGCCCTGCCGGACGGCGAGGTCGACGCCCTGCTCGCTCAGCCGCTGCGCGCACTGACCGGTCGCACCCGCACGTCGCCCGAGGCGTTGCGCAAGGCACTGGGAACGGTGCTGGACAAGGGCTTCGCGGTCGAGAACCAGGAGGCGAACGTCGGCGACGGTGGCATCGCGGCCGCCATCTTCGACCACGGCGGCCGCGCGGTCGGCTCGCTGGGCGTCGTCGGGCCGGCCGAGCGGCTGCTGCAACGGCAGGCGAAGGCGCGGCTGTCCCGAGCGGTGGTCGAGACCGCGCGGGCGGTCTCCCGCGACCTGGGTGCGACCCGCGCGCTGCACGCCGAGCCCCGCGCTACGCACCGGAACCGGCCGCCTGGCTGAGCAGGGGTCGCGGTCGGGGGCGACCGACGCGGCACGCACCATCGCACGGACCTGGTCGATCCGGGACGGCGCGACGCTGAAGGTCCGGACCCCGGCAGCCAGCAGCCGGGCGAACGCCTGCGGGTCGGCCCCGGCGTCGCCGCACAGCGAGAGCGGCCGGCCGGCCTGACCGGTGAGCACCACCGCGCGCTCGACCAGGCGCAGCACCGCCGGATCGGTCGCGAGCGCAGGCGTCAGCCGCGGGTCGGACCGGTCCAGCCCCAGGGTGGACGCCGTGAGGTCGTTGGTCCCGAGGGAGAAGAAGTCCGCCACCGCGACCAGCTCGGGCAGGGCGTCGATCGCGGCCGGCAGCTCGAGCATCGCGCCCAGCGCGGGGAGCCGCTCCACACCGACCGCACGGGCCGCCGGACCCAGCCGGGCCCGCACCTGCTCCAGCTCCTCGGGCCGGGTGACCATGGGCAGCATCAGCCGCAGGTCGACCCCGCGCCCGGCGGCGAGGACCGCACGGAGCTGGGAGTCCAGCGCGTCGCCGTGGGCCAGCAGCAGGGCCAGCGACGACTCGTCACCGCGGCCACGCAGGAACGGCGGCACCTTGTCGTGGGTGAAGTCGAGCAGCCGCACGGTGACCGGGCGGCCGCCCAGGACCTCCAGCACCGGGCGCAGAGCTGCCTCGTGCTGGTCGCGGCTCGGCCAGTCCTGGGCATCGAGGAACGGCAGCTCGGTCCGGAGCAGACCGACGCCCGCTGCTCCGGCCTCCAGAGCGCGCCGGGCCTCGAGGCTCGACGCGACGTTCGCCAGCAGTGTGACGTCGGTGCCGTCGGCCGTCCGGGCAGGCAGCGCCCGGGCCGCTGCGAGCTCGACCGACGACGGGCCGCCCGCCCGCGCGTGCACCCGGCGGACCGCCGCAGGGTCGGGCGCCACCACGAGCGCACCGGCGTCGCCGTCGACCAGGACCGGCGCGCCCTCCGCGGCATCCAGGGCGGTGGGCTGACCCCCACCACCAGCGGTACGCCGAGCGAGCGCGCCACGATCGACGCGTGCGAGGCCGGGCCGCCGAGCACCGAGACCGCACCGGCCAGCTGCTCGGCGTACTCCAGCAGGTCCGGTGCGGTGACCTCCTGCGCCAGCAGGACGAACGGGCCGGCGGGCGGGGTGGGCTGCACCCGCCCGCCGAGCCGGTCGATGACCATCCGGCCGACCTGACGGATGTCGGCGGCCCGCTCGCGCAGGTCGGCGGACGCCAGCCCGGCCATCAGGTCGGCGTGGCGTTCGGCCACCCGGGTGACCGCTGCGACGGCCTCGACGCCGTCGTCCTCCATCAGCGCGACCACCTCGGCCAGGAAGGCCGGGTCCCGGGCGATCAGCGCCTCGGCGTCGAGGATGTCGGCGTACGCCGTGACGCCGTCGCCGCGGAACGACCCGGCCAGCTGGTCGAGGTGAGCGGCGGTGGCCTCGAACGCGTCCCGGACCGCCGCCGTCGTGACGACCGCCGGCGGTGCCGGGTCGGGCACCGCACCCCGCGGTCGCCAACCCGGGGCCAGCGCCACCCCGGGGGAGCAGGTGACTGCGGAGTAGGACGAGCTCATGACCCGGGCCCGCCCAGTGCCGCGGCCAGCGCCGCGAGCAGCAGCGCGGTGGACGTCGCGCCGGGATCCTGGTGACCGACGCTGCGGGCGCCCAGATAGCTCGCGCGGCCCTTGAGCGCCTGCATCGGGATGGTCGCTTCCGCTCCCTTCTCGGCTGCGGCAGCGGCCGCCTGCGCCGCGTCCGCGATGGTCGCGCCGGTGGTGAGCGCGTGCTGGTAGGCGCGGACCGCGGGAGCGAGCGCGTCGACCATCGTCTTGTCGCCCTCGGCCGCGGCTCCCAGCCCCTGCACGCCTTCCAGCCCGGCCTGCAGTGCCGCCCCGAGCGCCTCCGGGGCGACGTCGGACTCGGTGCCCAGGACCTTGCCGGCCCGCCGGAACGCCGTCCCGTACAGCGGGCCGGAAGCGCCCCCGACCTTGGAGATCAGCGTGTTGCCCACCAGGGTGAGCAGCTCGCCAGGGGTCGGGGGCTGCTTCTCGGCCACCGCCGCGACGGCGGCGGTGAACCCCCGGACCAGGTTGATGCCGTGGTCGGCATCCCCGATCGCGGAGTCGAGGTGCGTGAGGTGGTCCTTGTTCTCCTCGAAGTCCGAGCTGGCCCGCGTGATCCAGTCGGCGACGGTCGTGACGTCCACCAGCAGCACCTCTTCCATGATGGTCCTCAGCGCCCCCATCGCAGTGCGGGCGTCTCCACAGGAGCGTCCCAGAGCGTGGTGAGGTCCGGGGTCAGGCGCAGCACGGTGATCGAGGCGCCGGTCATGTCCAGACTGGTGATGTAGTTGCCGACGAGGGCCCGCGCGATGGTCGCCCCCTTGGCGGCCACCACCCGGCGTACCTCCTCGAAGACCACGTACAGCTCGATGAGCGGGGTGCCGCCCATGCCGTTGACCATCACCGCCAGCTCGCCCTCGAGCGGCATGTCGTCGTCGATGGCGGCCAGCGAGAAGTCGACGATCTCGGCGCGCGGACCGCATCGGGCCGCGCTCCCGACCCGGCTCGCCGTGGATGCCGACGCCCAGCTCGATCTCGTCGTCGGGCAGGTCGAAACCCGGCTGTCCCGAGGCCGGCGTGGGTGCACGCGGTGAGCGCGACGCCGAACGACCGCGACCGCTCGTTGACCTCGCGGGCGACGTCGGCCACCGACTTGAGCTCCTTGCGCTGCTCGGCGAGCGCGCCGGCGATCTTCTCGACGAAGACCGTCGCACCGGTGCCGCGACGGCCGGCGGTGTACAGGCTGTCCTGCACCGCGACGTCGTCGTTGACGACGACCGAGGCGACCTCGATGTTCTCGTCCGACGCGAGCTCGGCGGCCATCTGGAAGTTCAGCACGTCGCCGGTGTAGTTCTTCACGATGTGCAGGACCCCGGCGCCGCCGTCGACCCGCTGGGTGGCGAGCAGCATCTGGTCGGGCACCGGCGAGGTGAACACCTCGCCGGGGCAGGCGGCGTCGAGCATGCCGAACCCGACGAACCCGCCGTGCAGGGGCTCGTGACCGGAGCCGCCGCCGGAGACCAGTCCGACCTTGCCGGCCGTCGCGCCGCCGATCCGGCTGATGACCTTGTTCTCGACGTCGACGGACAGCGACGGGTGGGCGGCGGCGATGCCGCGCAGGGCCTCCACGACGACGTCGTCGGGGGCGTTGATGAGCTTCTTCATGCGGACACCTCTTCTGCGACACGGGATGACTGGGCGGGGACGCTGGTCGCCGGGCGGGTCCGGGCCACCGTCAGGTAGGCGAACGCACCGGCGATGGCGCCGAGGAACTCACCGATGAGGTAGGCAGGCAGCTGCGACCACTGCACGGTCGCGTCGAAGCCCTCGCCGACGAACATCGGGCCGAGGTAGCGGGCCGGGTTGAGCGATGCGCCGGTCGCCGGGCCCACGACGATGATGATGGCGAAGACGATCGATCCGATGGCCAGGCCGGCCCAGCCAGGCGCTGCCCGGCCGTCGATGACACCGAAGATGACGAACGCCAGCAGGGCGGTGCCGATGAACTCGGCAAAGGTGGCGCGCGCGAACGGTGTGCTGTCGCCGTACGTCGTCATGCCGAGGCCGAGGTCGGCCGCGGTCTTGCCGAGGGTGCCGACGATGGCCAGCGCGCCCGCTGTCGCGCCGACGACCTGCGCCGCGACGTAGCCGGGCACGTCCTTCCACGCGAACTTGCCGGTGGCGGCCAGCGCGACGGTGACCGCCGGGTTGATGTGGCAGCCGGAGATGTGGCCGAGGGCGTAGACCATGCCGACGATCACCAGCATGAAGGCGAAGGAGATCATGCCGAGGTCGGCCATCGAGAAGGCGACGTCGCCGGCGTTGCCGAGGATCAGCGTCGCGGGGATCGACCCGGCGCCGATGAAGACGAGGAAGCCGGTGCCGAGAGCCTCGGCCAGCCATTGCTGCGCACGTGAGCTGGGTTCCATGCGGGTGTCCAGCCGCGGAGCCCGGGGACCCGGGACGGGTGGACTCCACCTCCCTGGAAATCGGACGATCCGGACGATCGTCGCCGCGATCGCGTTCGACGATGTCGAACAGCGTTTCGGTGAAGTTAGGCCGCTGTGTCGCCGCTGTCAAGGGTCTGACCGCGGACTGGCAAGGGGGGCGGGTCAGTTGGTGCGGAGGGTGCGGAAGAGCTCGAGGGCTCGGGCGCGGTCCCAGCGGACGGCGGAGGCACCGCTCGGGGTCCGGAAGTCCGGGTCGGCCACCGGCACCGTGATCCGCTGGCCGCCACCGCCGGCGACCGCGCGCATCGTCAGCGCGAACTGCACCAGCGACCACGGTCCGTCGCCCTCGTCGATGGTCAGCGCGGTGGTCGCGGCGTCGCCGAGCTTCAGGATGCGGAACGGGTTGAGCAGCGTGGCGGGGCTGGCCGCCTCGTCGAAGACCGCGCCGAGGAACTCCTGCTGCCGCTGGACCCGGCCGAGGTCGCCCTGCGGGTCGAAGTAGCGGGCCCGGACGTAGGCCAGCGCCGTCGGGCCGTCCATCGGCTGGCAGCCCTTGGCGACGTCGAGTCCGCTCTTGCGGTCACGGATCTTGCGCTTGGGGCAGAGCTCGACGCCGCCCACCGCGTCGGTCATCCCGACGAAGCCGCCGAAGCCGACCTCGGAGTAGTGGTCGATGCGCAGCCCGGTCGTGTTCTCGACCGTCTGCGCGAGCAGCGGGGCACCACCGAAGGCGTAGGCGGCGTTCAGCTTGTCGCGGCCGTGTCCGGGGATCGGCACGTAGGAGTCGCGGGGGAGACTGACCAGCGTGGGCTCTCCGCTGTCCGGCTTGTGCAGCAGGATGATCGTGTCCGTACGTCGGCCGGCCACCTTGCCCAGGTGCAGGTCCTTCACCTGCTCGTCGCTGAGGCCCTCGCGGCTGTCCGAGCCGATGATCAGCCAGTTGGTGCCGGACGCCGGTGCCGGTCGGCCGTCGTAGTCACGCAGCGCGTCGACCTTCTCGATGCGGGTGAAGAAGAACAGCATCGTGCCCACCAGGAGCACCAGGACGAGCAGCAGCGCCAGCAGCACCCGCTTCGTCCAGCGGCCGGCCCCACCGCCGCTGCGCCGCCGCGGGTGCGAGAACTCCGGCGGCGGGTGGTCGCCGCGGCGAGGTCGCGCTGTCTCGGGGTACGGCGAGGGTGAGCGCGAGCCGGGCCGGCCGGTAGCGGGCGGCAGCACCTGGGTGCGCTCCGAGTCGCCGCCGGCCGCGGGCCCGGGGCGCGGGCCGCTCGCCGCGGGGCGCGGGCTGCCCGCAGGGGGACGGCGGGTGCCGTCCTCGCGCGACCAGCCCTCCGGCCAGTCCCTGGGTCCGCTCATCCGACGACCGTACCCTTGCGCCTCATGACCGATGTCCCCCCGTTCGACGGCAAGCCGACCAGTGCCGCGCGCAGCACCCTGAGCCGGATCATGACCGTGCTGGACACGAACCTGCTGGGAACGGTGCACGGCGGCGTGGTGATGAAGCTCGTCGACGACGTGGCCGGCGTCGTCGCGCAGCGGCACTCCGGTGGCCCTGCGGTGACTGCGTCGATGGACGAGATGGACTTCGTCGAACCGGTGCGAGTCGGCGACCTGGTGCACGCCGAGGCCCAGGTCAACTGGTCGGGCACCACCTCGATGGAGGTGGGCGTCCGGGTGCTCGCCGAGCCGTGGAACCGCGCGGGCGTGCCGCCGACGCGGGTCGCCACGGCGTACCTCGTGTTCGTCGCCGTCGACGAGAACGGGCAGCCGCGCCCGGTGCCCCCGGTGCAGCCGGAGACCGCGGAGGACCGTCGCCGCTTCGCCGAGGCAGAGATCCGGCGGGCGCACCGGTTGGCCAGGAGGCAGGCCATCCTGCGGTCCCGGGAGCAGGTCTCAGGCGGCTGACGTCACCGACGGGTCACGGAACGGTGGCCGCGGCCGAGGAAGCCGCGCCGGTCGGCTCGGCGGTCGCGGTGGGCGTGCCCGTCGTCCCGTCGCCGGTCGTCGCCGGCGACGGGGTCTGCCCTGGTGAGCCGGAGATCGACGGCTCGCCGGTCGGTGCCGTCCCGCCCGACGTGGAAGCGGACGGGTCGGCGGTCGGCGAGGAGCCCGTCGGCGAGGGCGGAGCCGTCGGTGTCTCGCCGGCGGACTCGGCCTCGACGATGTCGAGGATCTGCTTCTCGAAGCCGGCCAGCGTCGACTGGATCTGACCGACCGGCACGTCCTGGATGGTGCTGCCGAACTGCTGGATCTGCGCCCAGACTGCCTCGATCGCCGCCATCCCCTCGTCGCTGAGCGGCCCGTCGAGGGTGAGCACGAGCTGCTGGGCGAGCGCGTACGTCGCGCACGCCACGCAGTTGTAGTTGACCGCCGCCGCGATGTTCTGCGGCACGACGACGTCGGCCTGACCGAGCACCAGGATCACCTGGAAGCCGATCGCTACCGCGGCACAGCCGGTGCAGCTGGCGAACGCGTAGGCCTCGTTGGCGTTCAGGACCTCGCCGTCGTCGGCCCAGACGAGGGCGAACGCCACGTCATAGCGGATGGAGCCGTCCGTGGTGTTGACGGCGAGCGCCTGGTTGTCGCCCTCGAGCGGAGCGTCGGGCTTGTTGAACGGGAAGACCCAGGTCGGCGACTCGGCCGGAACCTCGAGGGCGCCGGCAGCTCCCTGCGGCGCGGCGTCCGCCGGTACCAGGACCATCGCCAGCTGCGGCTCGTCCTTCGGCGGCGGCGCCTCGTCGCTGGCCCACAGCGTCTGGGCGGCCCCGGTCTGGCCCTCCTTCAGCGACGGCGCGGCGGGCGCGGCGGCGGACCTGGCCCGCTGGAGCACGGGAACCCGGTCGGCGACCGCGGCGGGTACGGCGTCGAGCAGCGTGCCCCGCTCGTTGCCCTGGATCGGCCGGTAGGTGTCCTCGTCGGGCCACCAGGCCCACGCGAGGCCCGCGACCAGGGCGAGCGCGGTCGCGACGGCCACGGCCCGGCGGGCCGGCCGACCCTCGGTCGAGCGCGCCACCGAAACCACGGTCCGGCGCACCACCCGGACGAGCAGGTAGACCATCGCCAGCACCGGCAGGGCCAGCGCGAGGATCGACAGGACCCGCACGCCCACCTCGGCCACGGCGCCCGCGGACCAGGCCTGGGTCAGCACGTCCCACTGGTTGCCGACGCTCTCCCACGCCGTGGCGGCGGCCCGGGGCAGAGCCACCACCAGCAGGACCAGGGACAGCAGCAGCAGCGGTACGACGAGCAGGACCCACGCGGTGACCACCGCACGGGCCCACCAGGTCAGGGCGGACTCGTGCCGCCAGCGGTGCGGCAGCAGGCCGGCCAGCGTGGGCTTGATGTGCGAGTAGAGGTCGGGCACTCCCGTGAGGTCGGCGAGGATGTGGTAGCCGTCGAACCGGACGAGCGGCGCCAGCTGCCGGACCATCTGCACGACCTGCGCCGCGATGATGAGCAGCAGCGCCTCCCAGCGGAAGACGGCCCAGACCCCGAACATGGCGACCGCGAACAGCGCGTTGAAGTACAGCCCGCCGAGGTCGACGCGGACCCGGCCCGCCCGGCCGAGGCGGTAGCTGTCGCCCACCTCGGTGTAGAACGCCGGCCAGACCAGGTAGAGCCCGGCGCCCATCGCGCCGGGGGTCGCGCCGCCGTAGCGGCACGCGGCGGCGTGGCCGAACTCGTGGAAGCCGGCCGAGAGCGCGGTCACGGCGAAGACCAGCAGGAACAGGCCGGGCTCGGTGAAGGCATCCCGGGTGGCGGCGGCGAGTCCCTCGCGGAACAGCACCCACCCGGCGGTGACCACGAAAGCCAGCGTGAACGGCACGACGACCAGCGGGTGGAAGAGCACCGCGAACGGTGCGGTGAGGCGGCGGGTGACGGCGGGGTCGGTGACGACCTTCTTGAGCCGGACCGCCAGCAACGGGTTGGTCTTCCTGACCTCCGGCTCGGTCCCGTCCGCCAGCTTCAGCACGCCGAGGGGACGGAGCTGGCCTTCGACGAGGGTGGCGACCTGCTCCGGTGCTCACCTGACGGCCGAAGGAGTTGCTGACCGCGGCTGCGAGCTCGTCGTAGCTTCGCCGGCCGTCGATCTCCTCCAGCACGATGAACAGCAGCCGGGTCAGCTGGACCGTCTGCCCGTCCGCTCGCCGTACGAGAGCCGGCGGCTTCTTGTATCCCGATCCGGGCAGCTCCCCGATCAGCTCCACGCCAGCAGCCCGGGCGGGCACCTCCGCGGGGGAGGCTCCCGCCCGGGCCGGGGCGTCAGGCGTGGCAGTCACGGGTGGCGTGGCCTACTGGGTGATGTCGGACTGCTGATCGGTGTTCGCCTCGGCTGTGACGCCGTCCAGGTGCTGGTTGATGACGACGTCCTGGTCGGCGACCGCGGTCGCCGACGAGGCGACGGACCCGACGTTGGCCGCCACAGCGGCGTCGATCGGCGCGGCGACGTTGGCGTTGGCGGCCACCGCACCCGCGATCGGCGCGGCGATGTCCGCGTCCAGCGCGGCGTTCACGTCGACGTTGAGCAGGTCCCCGTCCAGCATCGAGGTCGGGTCGGACGTCACGCCGGTGCTGCCGGCGTCGGCAGCCGGAGCGGTCGTGCCGTCGGCGGCCGGTGCGGTCGTGCCCGCGTCCACGACGTCGTTGCCCTGGTCGAGGGTGCTGTCCTGGGTGCTGTTGGCGACCGCCTCGCCGCTGATCCCCTGGTCGATGGAGGCGTCCTGGGCAGCCAGTGCCTGAGCGGTGGAGCCCACCGAGAGGATGTTGGCGCCGACGGCCGCGTCGATCGGCGCGGCCACGTTGGCGTTGGCGGCGACCGCGAGGTCGATCGGTGCAGCCAGGTCGAGGGCGAGGTCGAGGTCGACGTTCAGGTCGAGCAGCGAGATCACTTCCTTCGGCGGAAGTGCGGTGCCGGCCTCAGCGGCCAGCTCGTCCGCCGACAGGGGTGTCAGGTCCTTCTCGGTCATGAGCCGTACCTCCCGCACGCTGCGCGTGCACTCTGGTCGCGCCGGAGGCAGGTCCCCCGACCGACGCGGCGGCGGCACGCTGGGTGCCACCCGGTCGATGTCTCGCCGGGGGGCTTGCCCGGACCGCACCGAGGAAAACGTCAGCTGCAGACGTGATCACTCGCGGTGCGGACGCCCTTGTCGGCGGGTGACGGCCCCGAGACCCGCACGGCCCGCGCCCCGTCGTACGACGAACCGACCACCACCTGCATCGTGCGGCCCAGTCCCGCGACCGCCTGCACCCGGGCACCCGGCAGCGCCGCAGCGACCGTCTTGATGCTCTCGGTGTAGCGGGTGTCGAACCGCACAGTCGTTCGCTCGACCCCCGTGCGGCTCCAGTTCTGGGCCGGGCCCGCGGTCACGAAGCCGCGCGCCGCCAGGTCGGCGGTCGCCAGCGAGCCGAGCCCGGGCGTACCCGCGCCGTTGTAGACCTGCACGCGCACCTGGGCCGGCAGCACGGTCGGACGTCCTGCAGCGGCCCCGCCGCCGCGGCGATCCGGACGTGCGGTGTCCTCGCGCATCGCGGTGAAGACCTGCGCGGCTGCCTCCTCGTCCCACAGGGCGACCGAGCCGGCCGACGCCGTGCGGTGCGACGGGTCGGCCACCGGCACGGTGCGGAACCGGATGTCGCTGCCGGAGACGTGACGCAGCCGGGTGCCCAGCCGGACCAGCTCGTCCTCCGTGAGCCCCGGGTCGGCCCGGACGGCGGCCAGCGCGGCGTCCAGGAAGCGCACCAGGGACCGCGGGTCGAGCAGGACGTCACGGCTGGTGACCCGGTCGACCATCGCGGCCAGGAAGCGTTGCTGGCGTTCGACCCGACCCAGGTCGGCGCGGGCGTCGAGGCTGCGGGCCCGGACGTAGGCGAGGCCGGTCTCACCGTCGGCGTGGGTGACGCCGGCCGGCAGCCGCAGGCCCGCCTTGCGGTCCCGCAGCCGGACCGGGCTGCACACGTCGACACCGCCCACGGCGTCGACCAGCCGGACGAAGCCGAGGAAGTCGACCTCGAGGTAGTGGTCGATGCGGACGCCGGTGCTGCGCTCCACGGTGGCGACCGTGAGGGCCGGCCCGCCGAAGGCGTATGCCGCGTTGAGCTTGTTGCGCCGCTCGCGCACCCGGTCGCCGTCGGACGACACGTGCGCGGGGATCGTGACGTAGGAGTCGCGGGGGAGGCTGACGGCGTCGACGGTGCCGTGCCTGGCCGAGACGTGCACCATCAGCATCGTGTCGGCCCGGCGCCCGGCGGCGGTGTCGGCGTTGCCGACGTGCAGGCGCTTCATGTCGGCGCTGCTCATGCCGGTGCGGCCGTCCGAGCCGACCAGCAGGAAGGTGGTCGAGCCGGCTGCGCTGCCAGGTGGGCGGTCGGTGACGCCGGCGAAGGCGTCGACCCGCTCGATGGACCTGCTCGACCAGGTGAGCAGGGTGTACCCCGACGCGCTGACCACCAGGACGGCCACCGCGGCGGCGGCTGCGGCGACGACCAGCAGGCGGCGGATGATGCGGCTGATCCGGGTCGGTGGTCGACGCCCCGTCCGCGGACCCGGACGTGCCCTGCTCGCGCGGCCGCGCGGGTCGAGCTGCGGCGGCAGCGGAGGGTGGACGCCGGACGGCGAGGGCATGCGGGAGACCTTCCGGCGCAGGAGTGACCGTCGCTGGCGATGCTAGGTGCGCTGTCGCCGTACGCCGGTCAGGCACGCCGGTAGCGTGTGGGCGCCATGGCTGCTCCCGATCCCGTCCCCGACCGCTCCGCGGGGCCCGCCGCCGACGTCGAGGGGTGGCCCGGCGTCTCGGTCGTCGTCCCGGTGCTCGACGAGGAGCACCACCTGCGGGCCGCCGTGTCGACCGTGCTCGGCCAGGACTACGCCGGCCCGGTCGAGGTCGTGCTGGCCCTGGGTCCGTCCCGGGACCGCACCGACGAGATCGCCGCCGAGCTTGCTGCCTCCGACGCTCGGGTGCGGCTGGTCCCGAACCCGACCGGCGCCACCGGTGCCGGCCTGAACCGGGCGCTGGCCGCCGCACGGTACGACATCGTCGTCCGGTTGGACGGGCACGCACTCGTCCCCGACGACTACCTGCGGATCGCGGTCGAGACGCTGCAGCGCACCGGTGCGGACAACGTCGGCGGGGTGATGTCGGCCGAAGGCGTCACCGACTTCCAGCGTGCCGTCGCGGCCGCGATGACCAGCTCGATCGGGGTCGGGCAGGCCAGCTTCCATGTCGGCGGCGAGGAGGGCCCGGCGCTGACCGTGTACCTCGGCACCTTCCGCCGCGAGGTCCTCGAGCGGCTCGGGGGCTACGACGAGACGTTCCTGCGGGCCCAGGACTGGGAGCTCAACCACCGGATCCTGGAGAGCGGCGGGGTCGTCTGGTTCACGCCCCGCCTGACGGTGACGTACCGGCCGCGCTCCGACCTGCGCGCGCTGGCCCGGCAGTACCGCGACTACGGCCGGTGGCGGCGAGTCGTCATGCGCGAGCACGAGGGGACCGCCAGCCTGCGCTACCTCGCTCCACCGGCTGCGGTGCTGGCCGTCACGGCGGGCACCGTCCTCGGGGTGACCGCGTGGCGCCCGGCGCTGCTCGCGCCGGTGGGGTATGCCGCCGGTGTCGTCGTCGGTACGGCGGTCGTCGGGCGCGGTCTGCCGCTCCGGTCACGGGCCTGGCTGCCCGTCGTCCTGGCCACCATGCACGGAGCGTGGGGAGTCGGGTTCCTCACCAGCCCGCGGAGGCTGCGCAGCCCGGGACGGTAGCGTCCATCGTTGCGTGGACGTCGACCAAGGGAGCCCACCTCAGATGATTGGCATGGTGCTGGCCGCAGGAGCCGGCCGTCGACTGCGGCCGTACACAGACACCCTGCCGAAGGCGTTGGTGCCGGTCGACGGCGAGACCACGATCCTCGACATCGCACTGCGCAACCTCGCTGCCGTCGGGCTGGCGGACGTCGCGGTGGTGGTGGGCTACCGCGCCGAGGCCGTCGAGGAGCGCCAGGCCGCCCTCGAGGCACGGCACGGCGTCCGTCTCACCCTGGTGCACAACGACAAGGCCGAGGAGTGGAACAACTGCTACTCGCTGTGGCTCGCGCGTGACCACTTCGCCGAGGGTGCCCTGCTCGTCAACGGAGACACGGTGCACCCGGTCGACGTCGAGCGCACCCTGCTGGCCGCCCGCGAGCAGGACGGCGCCGCAAGCATCCTGCTCGCGCTCGACGACCAGAAGGCGCTGGCCGAGGAGGAGATGAAGGTCGTCCTCGACAGCGCCGGCCGGATGAGCCGGATCACCAAGCTGATGAAGCCCGCCGAGGCAGCGGGGGAGTACATCGGCGCGACCTTGATCGAGGCCCGTGCTGCCGGTGCGCTGGCCGACGCCCTCGAGGCCACCTGGCAGCGCGACCCCGACCTCTACTACGAGGACGGCTACCAGACGCTGGTGGACACCGGCGGCGAGGTGGGGGTCGCGCCGATCGGGACGCTGCCGTGGGTCGAGGTCGACAACCACGACGACCTCGTCAAGGCTCGGGAGATCGCGTGCCACTACTAGCCCGGATGCTGCTCAGCCCGCTGTTCATCGACATCCGGGCGGGCGCGGTGACAGGGCTCGGCGACCTGCTCTCCGACCGCCGGATCTCCGCCGACGGCCACGTCGCGGTCGCCGTCGGCCCGGGTCAGGGCGAGAGCGTCGTCGAGGCGATCCGGCCGTCGTTGGCCAACGCCGACATCTTCACCGTGCGCGGCGGCAGCCTGGAGGCGGCCGGCGACCTGCAGGGCGAGCTGCGCGGCAAGAGCTACGACGCCCTGGTGGGCATCGGCGGCGGCCGGACGCTCGACGTGGCGAAGTACGCCGCCATGCGGCTCGGGCTGCCGATGGTGGCCGTCGCCACCAACCTCGCGCACGACGGCATCGCCTCACCGGTCAGCTCGTTGCTGCACGAGGGCGGCAAGGGGTCCTTCGGTGTCGTCCCACCGGTGGCGGTGGTGGTCGACCTCGACTATGTGCGCACCTCGCCGCCGCAGATGGTGCTGTCCGGGGTGGGTGACCTGGTCAGCAACATCACCGCGTGCGAAGACTGGCGGCTGGCGTCCCGAGAGCGCGGTGAGCCGGTCGACGGCCTGGCGGTGACGTTCGCCCGCACCGCCGCCGAGGCCGTGCTGCACCGCACCGACGGCATCGAGTCGGACGGCTTCCTCACCGCGCTGGCGGAGGGCCTCGTGCTCTCCGGCATGGCGATGACCGCAGCGGGCGACAGCCGTCCCAGCAGCGGCGCGGACCACGAGATCATGCACGCCATCGACCAGCTCTTCCCGGGCACCGCCAACCACGGCGAGCTGGCCGGGGTGGGCGCCCTCTTCTCGGCGTACGTCCGGGACAACCAGCGGCTCTCCGAGCAGATCGACCGGTGCCTGCGCCGGCACCAGCTGCCGCGGGTCCCTGCCGACGTGGGGCTGTCGACCGAGCAGTTCGCCGAGGCCGTCGTCCTGGCACCGAGCACCCGGCCCGACCGGTACACCATCCTCGAGCATCTCGACCTGGACGAGGCGGGCGTGCGCGCTCGGGTCGACGCCTACATCGAGGCCTACGGCGGGTGACCGCGCCCGCTGGCGCAACCTCCCCGGTGATAGCGTTCCGCAGTCCGTGAGCGTGCAGACCGGTGGGAGCGTCGTGGCTGGTCAGGTGGTTCCGGCGAGGCTCGCCACCCTGTGGGGCAGCAGACGGATCCTGACCCTGCTGGTGACCCGCGACCTCAAGGTCAAGTTCGCCGACTCGGTGCTCGGCTACGTCTGGTCGGTCCTCGACCCGCTGATGATGGCCGGCGTCTACTGGTTCGTCTTCACCGTGCTGATGGAGCGTCAGCTCGGCGCGGACCCGTACATCGTCTTCCTGCTCTGCGCGATGCTTCCGTGGCAGTGGACCAACGCCGTGCTGCGCACGTCGATGCGGGCGCTGTCCAAGGACTCCAAGCTGGTGCGCTCGACAAACCTGCCGCGCGAGATCTGGGTGCTGCGCACCGTCGGCTCGAAGTTCGCGGAGTTCGGCTTCGCGCTCCCGGTGCTCATCTTCTTCGCCGTGTTGACCAAGGCGGAGGTCTCCTGGCATGTCGTGTTCGTGCCGCTCGCGATGCTGATCCAGGCGGTCCTGCTGACCGGCGCCGGGCTGCTGCTCGCACCGCTGGCCGTGCTGTACGGCGACGTCCAGCGGCTGATGCGCATCGTCCTGAGACTGCTCTTCTACTTCTCGCCGATCCTTTACGGCGTGCACGACGTGCAGCGCAAGCTCGGTGGCGTCGCGGCCGACTTGTACGTCCTCAACCCGCTCGCCGGGATCTTCGACCTCTACCGCCGTGCCTTCTTCCCGGACCAGTGGGCCGGCTGGGGCGCGGTCGCGGTCTCCGGGGTGGCCGCGGTGGTTCTCTTCGTCCTCGGCGCCGTCGTGTTCCGGCGCCTCGAGGGTGCCGTCCTCAAGGAGATCTGAGTGTCGGCGGTCATTGCTGCCGAGGGGCTCGGCATCTCCTTCACACGCAACCGGCGCCGGGACAAGCGGCTGCGTGACCTGCTGGCAGGCTCCAGGGCACCCGAGAAGGTGCCGGGCAAGAACAAGCGCAAGGGCGAGTTCTGGGCGTTGCGCGACGTCTCGTTCGCCATCAACGAGGGCGAGGCGGTCGGTCTGGTCGGCGGGAACGGGCAGGGCAAGAGCACGTTGCTCAAGCTCATCGCCGGTGTCCTGCTGCCCGACGAGGGACGCATCGCGGTGCATGGCGGGGTCGCTCCGCTGATCGAGGTGACCGGCGGCTTCGTCGGTGACCTCACCGCGCGCGACAACATCTGGCTGACGGCCGGCCTGCACGGCCTGGGCAAGCGCGAGATCGCGAAGCGGTTCGACGAGATCGTGGATTTCGCCGAGGTGGGCGACTTCCTGGACACGCCGTTCCGGCACTTCTCGTCGGGGATGAAGGTACGACTCGGGTTCTCGGTCATCACCACCCTGGACGAGCCGATCGTGCTCGTCGACGAGGTTCTGGCGGTCGGCGACCGGGCGTTCCGGGAGAAGTGCTACCAGCGGATGAACGACATGCTCTCCGGCGGCCGCACGCTGTTCCTCGTGTCGCACAACGAGGCTGACCTGCGCCGGTTCTGCACCCGTGGTCTGTACCTGAGCGGTGGCTCGCTGGTCACGGACGGCCCGCTGGAGGACGCGCTCGCGAGGTACGACGCCGACACGGCCGAGCGGCGGAAGCCGCAGTGACGGCGCCGGTCGTCGTGGATCCGGCCCCGCCGGACCTGGCGGCCGGGCTCGAGGCCCTGGCGGCCGCCGTGCGGTCAGGCACCGGTGGGCTGCTGCTCGTCGCCGCGGACCTCACGGTGCACCGGGAGGCGCTGGCTGACCTGGCCGAGGACCCGCGCCCGGGCACGGCCGTGCTCGTCAGCCGCGACGCGGTGGTCGTCCGCGGCCTGCGGGTGAGGGCCGGCAGCGTGGTCGCGGCCGGGACCCCGGCGCACCGGGTGGCCGACGCCGACACCGCCTTCGCGGGTGCCCTGCGACTTGCCGACGAGGACCGGGTCTCGGCTGCCGGGATCGCCGGTGACCTCGCCGGGTTGGCCCTCCGGGACGGTTGGACCGGCGACCCGTTGGAGTACCTCGTCCTCGGCCTGGTCCGCACCGGCGTCCGGGTCGGCACGGTGCCGCTCGACCCCTGGCCGTGGTGGCGCGGTCCGGCGGGCGCTGACGCACCTGTGCAGGCCGACCTGGACGGGATGGACGACCGGGCGGTGCACGCGGTCCGGTTGGCCCGGGCCAGCAAGTCCGACGACGGTTTCGTGGCGACCTTCCTCAGCCGTCCGCTGTCGCGACTGCTCACGCCCTGGGCCCTGCGTCTGCGCCTGAGCCCGAACCAGGTCACGGCCGCGTCGGTGGTGATCGGACTGGCCGCGGCCGCGCTGTTTGCCGTCGGCGGCCCGGTGGCTCTCATCGCCGGCGCGCTGCTGCTGCAGCTGTCCCTCGTCGTCGACTGCGTCGACGGCGACGTCGCCCGGTACACCCGGCTGTTCAGCCCGCTCGGCGCCTGGCTGGACGCCTCGACGGACCGGCTCAAGGAGTTCGCCTGCTACGCCGGCCTCGCCTGGGGCGCCGGTGCCGGACGAACCGGGTGGGTGCTGGCCGCGGCGATGATCGCGCTGCAGACGACCCGGCACAGCGTCGACTACACCTTCACCGCGGTGAAGGACCTGCGTGAGGCCGAGGTGGTGCGCGCACCTTTGGACGACGGGGACGATCCCGGACGCCGGGGCGTCGGTGACGAGCGGGCGGCCCGCGCGATCGAGCTGAGCAGGCGTAGCAGCGCCGGACGGCCGGTGGTGACCTGGCTGAAGAAGGTGCTGCACCTCGGCATCGCGGAGCGCTGGCTGGTGATCTCGCTGCTCGCTGCCGCCGGCCGCCCGGTCGGGGCGCTCGGCACGCTGCTGGTGCTCGGCGCCGGGTCCCTGCTCTACACCGCGGCCGGGCGCACGCTTCGAGCCAGGTCGTGGCCGCCCGAGCCGGTGACCGACCGGGAGCGCGAGATCGTGCGGGCCCAGCTGGATCGAGGTCCGCTGCTGCCCGAGGGCATCGCGGCGCCGATCGCCGGCCGGCCCGGTGGCCGGGAGCGGTTCCTCTGGGTGCGCCCCGCGCTGGTCCGGGCGGGGGAGTACGCCGGGGTGCTCGGCCTCACCGCAATGCTGCCCGGCGCCGGGCCGGGCGCCGCGGCCTGTGCCCTGCTGCTGGTGGTCGCCTCGCACCACTACGACGACCTCTACCGGGTGCTGAACCGGCTGGCACCGCCCGCCGCGACGGCCCGGGTCCTGGGCCTGGGCTGGCCCGGTCGGTTGCTCGTGGTGGCCGTGCTGTCGCTGCTCGGCGGCGCCGTCGGCGAGGGGGGCCTGTGGGTGCTCGCGGCATGGCTCGGCATGCTCTACCTGGTGATCGAGCCGGCGCGCGTGCTCCGCGAGGTGCGGTCCCGCGCCGACGTCCCGACCGGAGGAGCAGCAGGTGGCTGACCGCCCGACGATCGCCGAGCTGAGGGCCGTCACCCAGCCGCCTTCGGTGCGCGGCCGGCGCAATGCCGAGCACTGGACGGGTGACCTCTACCAGCGGCGCCTCTCGCCGTACCTGACCCGGGTCCTGCTCGGCACGGCGATCACCGCCAACGGCGTCACCGTGCTGATGATCGTGACAGGGGCAGCAGCCGGCGCCGCCCTGCTGCTGCCCGGTCTGGTGGGCGCGGTGCTCGCCGCGCTGCTGGCTCAGCTGCAGATGCTGTGGGACTGCTGCGACGGCGAGGTCGCACGCTGGCGGAGCACGTTCTCCCCGGCCGGGTTCTTCCTCGACAAGCTGGGCCACACCATTGCCGAGAGCGCCATCCCGCTCGCGCTCGGCGTCCGCGCCGACGGCGGTTTCGACTCGCTGGGCGGGTGGACCACCCTCGGCGCGGCGCTCGCGGTGCTGGTCCTGGTGAACAAGTCGCTCAACGACGCCGTGCACATCGCGCGGGCGGCCAACGGGCTGCCCCGGCTGGAGGACCGCGCCGAGGAGGCCGCTCCGCAGGTCTCCAGCGTCCGGCGGCTCCGGTCGCTGGCCCGTTTCGTGCCGTTCCACCGGGCGTTCCACTCCATCGAGCTGACGTTGCTCGCGCTGGTCGCCGGTGTCGTCGACGCGGCGACCGGCGGCGGGCTCGAGGCCACCCGGCTGCTCGTCGCGGTGCTGGTGCCGGCCGCGGGCCTGACCGTCGTCGGGCATCTCGCGGCGATCCTCACCTCGAGCAGGCTGCGATGACCCTGCCGACTGTCGGTGCCGTCGTGCTCAGCATGGGCACCCGGCCCCAGGAGTTTCCCCGCGCCCTCGCGTCGCTGCTGGCCCAGCAGGGCGTCGACCTCGACGTCGTCGTGGTCGGCAACGGCTGGGAGCCGGTCGACCTGCCTGAAGGCGTGCGCACGGTGCACCTGCCCGAGAACGTCGGCATCCCCGAGGGTCGCAACGTCGGCGCGGCCGAGGCTCGCGGCGAGTACCTCTTCTTCTACGACGACGACGCCTACCTGCCCACCACCGACGTGGTGGCGCGGCTGGTCGAGGTGCTGGTCGCGGACCAGCGGGTGGGTGCGGTCCAGCCGCGCCCGGTCGACCCGACGGGGAAGCCGTCGCCGAAACGGTGGGTGCCGCGGCCGGGCGGGCGGGCGCCGCTGCAACCGGGTGCGGTGGGCTGGGTCTGGGAGGGCACCTTCGTCGTGCGCCGGCACCTGTTCGAGCAGGCGGACGGCTGGCCCGGGCACTTCTTCTACGGGCACGAGGGCATCGAGCTCGCCTGGCGGATCTGGGACGCCGGCTACGTCACGTGGTACGCGCCGGAGATCGTGATGAACCATCCGGCGACCTCCCCGACACGGCACGACACCTACTACCGGCTCAACGCCCGGAACCGGCTGTGGGTGGCGAGGCGGAACCTGCCCTGGCCGCTGGCCGTCGTCTACGTGACGGCCTGGACCCTGCTGAGCGTCGTCAGGTTCCGGTCGGTGCGGCTGCTGCGCCTATGGTTCGCCGGGTTCCGCGAGGGGATGGGCCCGGGAGCCGGAGAGCGCCGACCGATGCGCTGGCGGACCGTCTGGCGCCTGACCCGCGCCGGCAGGCCACCAGTCATCTGAAACATCCCCGCCATAGACTTGGCGGCCGCTGCCGGCAGACGACGTACGAGAAACGGGAGGAAGTCCGAGTGGCCCGACGGACCGTCTCCGGCCCACCCGCCTCGCCTGACGTGTCGGTCGTGGTCATCGGGTACAACGACCGCAAGAACCTGCCGAAGGCGATCAGGTCGGTGCTCGGCCAGAGCCTGCGCAACCTCGAGGTGCTGGTCGTCGACGACTGCTCGACCGACGACTCGGTGCAGCTGGCCGAGGAGATCGCCCGGGAGGACCCCCGGGTCAGCGTCGTGCGCCTGCCGGAGAACAGCGGCGGATGCAGTCTGCCGCGCAACGTCGGCATCGAGCGGGCGAGGGCGCCGTACGTCATGTTCCTGGACAGCGACGACGTCTACGAGCGGCATGCCTGCAAGAACCTGCTGGTCGCGGCCGAGCGGACCGGCGCGGACGTCGTCGCCGGGAAGGTGGTCCGGATCCACCTGGCGAATAACCGCGAGTTGCCCTGGGCCAAGAAGCTGTTCACCGGCCGCGCCGTCTACCGCGGTGTGCGCGAGAACCCGTTGCTCTTCTTCGACCCGCTCTCGACCAACAAGATCTACCGCCGCGAGTTCCTGGACCGCAACGAGATCCGGTTCCCGGAGGGCGTGCACTACGAGGACTCGCTGTTCTCGACCGAGGTCTACTGCCAGGCCGAGACCATCGCAGTGATCCCGAACGTCGTCTACTACTGGCGGGTGGTGGCGGACGCCGAGGAGGCGGAGGCCTCGATCACCCAGCGGCGCTACGAGTTCGAGAACTTCCGGGACCGGGTCGCGGTGCACCGGATGATGGACGACTTCCTGCGCGAGCACGGTTCGGCCGACCTCAAGGTGCACAAGGACTTCAAGTTCATCCGGCACGACCTGAAGCTGTACCTCTCCGACCTCCCGGAACGCGACGACGACTACCAGCGCAAGTTCATGCAGCTCGCCGCCGACTACCTCGCGACGGTCAGCGAGGAGACGCTGGCGATGCTCCTGCCAGTCGAGCGGGTGTGCGTGCACCTGATCCGGCGACTCGACGTCGCGGGGACGCTGAGCACGGTCGACTACCTCCGGTTCGGCTTCAAGCTCTCGACGGACCTGGTCGAGCGCGACGGGCGGGTGTACTGGTCCGGGAAGTACCTCGACACCCCGCAAGACCGCGCCGCGATGGACGTCACCGAGATGGGGTTCCATCGGCTGCCGTTCGACCGGCTCGCCCTGCACAACCTCATCACCGATGTCCGGATGAAGCGCTCGGTCATGCAGATCGACGGGCCGGGTCGTGATCCCGCTGGGACGCATCCAGCCGGACGACGACCTGGAGCTGTTCCTCAACGTGAAGTCACGAGGCGCCGGCGGCCGGAGCCGGTCGCGGCCGGTGCGGGACTGGTGGGTCGAGGGGGACCGGCTCTTCTACCGCACGGACATCGACGTCTCGGCTGCCGTCGGCGAGCTCGACCTGGAGAACCCGGTCTGGGACGTCCGGTTGGAGATCCGACGCGGCACGGAGGTGAACGTCTCGCCGATCGCCATCGACCCGACGAAGGTGACCGGCCGTCGCATCCCGGTCCGGGCCCGGCTGGGCGGCGCAGCCACCGGATACGTGGTCCCCTTCGTCACCACCCGGCTCAACCTGGCCTTCGAGCAGGCGCCGGACACCAGGCTGTCCGCGGCGGGGGCCAGAGCCGACTTCCTGCGCAAGCGGGCCAGCCAATCGGTGCGGTGGCGGTCGAGCAGGACCATCGGCAACAACGCCGCCCTCAAGGCCCTGGCGTACAAGGTGTTCCGCCGGCTGCCCGTCAAGAGCGGCCTCGCTGTGTTCGAGTCGCACATGGGCAAGCAGTACTCCGACAGCCCGCGCTACATCTACGAGGCCGCGGTGGCTGCCGGCCTCGACCGGCTCGGACTTGACCCGGTGTGGTCCTACGCGCGACGCACCGACGGGTTCCCGACCGACGTGCGGCTGGTACGCCGGGACAGCTGGCGCTACCACCTGGACCTCGCCCGGGCCGAGTTCTGGGTCGACAACCAGGGCTTCCCGCGGGCTTTCGCGCGGCGCCGCGAGACGACGTACGTGCAGACCTGGCACGGCACGCCGTTGAAGCGGATGGGGTTCGACTCGCCTGCGCTGGAGCGGGCCGGAGCCGGGGTACGCCGGCAGCAGCGAGCGATGGTCAAGCGGTGGAGCGCCTTGCTGGTGCCCAGCGAGTACTTCGTCGAGACCTTCGTCAAGTCCTACGGCTTCCAGGGGCGGCTGGTGCGCAAGGGTCTGCCGCGCAACGACCTGCTGGTACGTGGAGCCGACGAGGCGTGGGTGCGGGCCAAGAAGCAGGAGCTCGGCCTGCCCACCGACCGGCGGCTGGTGCTCTACTGCCCGACCTTCCGCGACCGGGCCCGCCGGCTCGGGACGTCGTACGTGCTCCCGCTGGACCTCGAACCGATGCGCCGGGAGCTCGGCGGAGAGGTCCACCTGCTGCTGCGCCCGCACTACCTCGACAACTTCAAGCTCTCGCCGCGGTTCGCGCCGTTCGCGACCGACGTGTCGCGTCATCACGACGTCACCGAGCTGATGCTGCTCGCAGACGTGCTGGTCACCGACTACTCCTCGGTGATGTTCGACTTCGCGAACTCCGGCAAGCCGATGGTGTTCTACACCTACGACTACCAGGACTACGTCCGCGACGAGCGGGGCACGTACTTCGACCTGCCGGACGTCGCCCCCGGCCCGATGGTGGCGACCCACGACGAGCTGGTCCAGGCCCTGCGCTCGGTCGACGACGATGTCGACCGGTATCGCGAGCGTTACGCCGCGTTCCGGGACCGGTTCTGCACCTACGAGTCGGGCCACGCGGCCGAGGCCGTGGTCGACGAGTTCTTCGCACGGGCAGGGTCGTCGTGACCCGGGCCGAGCAGCCCCGGGACGTGTTCCTGGTGGCCAACAACCTCGAGGAGCTGGGCGGGGTCCAGCGAGTGACCCACAACCTCGCACTGATGCTGCACGACCGTGGCCACCGTGTCACAGTGATCGGCATCCAGCACCACCCCGAGCCGCACGACTACGGGGACCGCCCCTACCGCTGGCTGGTGCTCAACGAGGCGCCGGAACCGCCGGAGCCCGAGGAGGCCGGCCTGCGTGCGCGGGTGGACCCCCGGGTCGTCGCCGCCCGGAAGGCGCACGTCGCGGCCCGGACAGCGGCCGTCGACCGGCTCTCCGCGCTCTTCGCCGAGGCCGAGGACGGGCTCGTCGTCTGCATGCAGGTCTGGTCGATGAACTGGGTCGCTCCCGCAGCGACCGACCACCTGCACGTGATCGGGATGAGCCATGAGTCCTTCGACGCGACGCTCGGTTCGACCCGTTGGGAGCGGGTGCAGAAGTTCTACCGGGACGTGGACCTGCTGCTGCTGCTCACCGAGCACGACGCCTCGCGGTTCGAGCTCGAGGGCTTCAACAACGTCGGCGTCATGCACAACTCGCTGTCGTTCTACCCCGAAGTCGCCAGTGACGTCAGCGCGCGCGTCGTCGTCGCAGCCGGCCGGCTCGCCCCGGAGAAGGGCTACGACCGTCTGATCAACGCCTTCGCCCAGGTCGTCGGTGACCACCCGGGGTGGGTCGCTGAAGATCTTCGGCAGCGGCCCGCTGCTACCTCGGCTCCGGAAGCAGGTCGAGGCGCTCGGGCTGACCGAGCGCGTGCTGCTGCCCGGGCTGGCCGACGACATCGAGGCAGAGCTGGTCCACGCCTCGGTGTTCGCGCTGTCCTCCATCCATGAGGGCCTGCCCATGGCGCTGGCCGAGGGGATGGCCTGCGGGCTGGCCTGCGTGGCGTTCGACTGCGCCCCCGGTGTGCGCGAGATCGTCACCGACGGCGTCGACGGCATCGTGGTGCCGCCCAGGAACGTCGAGGCGCTTGCCGACGGCCTCGCCCGGCTGATGGGCGACGAGGAGCTCCGCCGTGCCTACGGCCGGGCCGCGCGGGAGAGCGTCCGGCGGTTCGCCCCCGACGCCGTGGTGGCCCAGTGGGAGGCCGTCTTCGCCCTCGTGGACCGTTGACCGGCGGCTGACCAGCCCTTTGCCCGGTCCGGGCTACTTTGCCCTCGTCCGTTCCGCTCTCAAGAGCGCCGTTCGAGGCGCCGATGTCCATGGGGTGACCCGCGCAGCCATGATCCGTCCGAGCCTGTGGGCCCTTGCGCTTGCGCTGCCCTTCATGCTCCTCGTGCCGCCGCCGACCGCCGATGCCGGCACCTACGAGAAGGTGAGGGTCGTCCGTGTCCTGGACGGCGACACCATCGACGTCGACCGCAACCGCGACGGCCGGATCGACGCCCGCATCCGGCTGATCGGGATCGACGCCCCCGAGCACGGGCTGTGCGGCTTCGCCGCGTCGACCAACGCGCTGAAGAGCCTGGTCCGGCACAAGATCGTCGAGCTGCGCTCCGACAAGGGCCGCACCGGGATCATGAACCGCCCGGAGCGGCGGGTGATCGTGCCTATCGCCGGCGGCAAGAAGGTCGACGCCTCGACCTGGATGCTCGAGCGCGGCTGGGGCGTCTGGATGCCCCGGGACGGAGAGATCACCCAGAGCCTCCAGCAGCACCAGGCAGCAGACCGTGCGGCCGCCGCCAGGCTGGGCTGGTTCAACAGCTCCCGGTGCGGCATCGGGCCGTTCTCGGAGGAGTCCCTGACCATGCAGGTGCAGTACGTCTCCGACGCTGCGGACTGGATGGGCGAGACGGCGCGGCGCAACCAGGAGTTCATCCGGATCCGCAACGACGGCCCGGCGCCGGTGAGCATCGACGGCTGGACCCTGCGGGTCGGCAACGACCGCAGCCGCCGGGTGCCCTCCGGCGGTTTCATCCCGCCCGGCCAGGCCGTCGACATCCACGTCGGCTTCGGCACCAACAGCGCGACCGATCGCTTCCTCGGCAGCAGCGTGCCGATGCTGGTCAACGCCTCGATCGACGGTGGCAAGCACCTGGGCAGTGGCAGCTACCTGATCGACCCCAACAACGACATCCGGGCCCACATGACCTGGCCGTGCACCTACTCGTGCGGGGACCCCACGGGTGGCGCGATCGTGTTCTCGCACGTGGAGATCGACCCGCCCGGCAACGAGGGACACGCCCTCAACACCGAGTACGTCGAGATCAGCAACCAGGGCCAGGTCCCGGTGCAGACCGGCGGGCTCGTGCTCGAGGAGTTCCCCTACATCTACGAGTTCCCTGCGGACCACTGGCTGCACCCCGGCGAGACGATGCGGGTCTCCAGCGGTTCCGGTGACGACAGCCGGCTCAGCCGGCACCTGAAGGCCAAGGTGCCGCCGATGCACAACGACACCGGCCGGGTGCTGCTGCGCACCTACGACGCGATCGTCGTCGACTGCCTCGCGTGGGGCCGAGCGAAGTGCCCTCCCGGCTCCTGAGGGCCCTGCACTCGACGGGTGCCGCTGTCGGGAGGACTTCGCCTAGTCCTCGATGACGTCCAGCCCCTGCTCCCGCAACGGCGCCAGGTGATCCAGCATCTCCTGCAGAACCTCCGGGTCGTGACCCTCCCAGTCGTCCACCTCGCCGACGACGCGCAGCGGATGGCGGGTGCGATAGGACTGCGTGGGGTTGCCCGGGAATCTCTTGTCGGTCACGTTGGGGTCGTCCTCGAAGGGGCCGAGGGGCTCGACGACATAGATGCGTCCCCGCTCGCCGCTCCCGGCCAGCGCTGTCGCCAGCTCCGCTCCCCATGCGGCTGTGTCCACGAGCGCGGTGAAGTAGATGTTGTTCGACACCCGGCCCACCTGGAAGTTGGAGCCGTAGCCGGGGAGCAGCTCATCGCCGGCCTCGAGTGCGGACTTCGTCCCGTGGTAGAACGGCCCGCCGATCTGCCGGGTCAGCGGGACCGCACCCGGCGCGCCACCCGACGGAGCCGTGCCTTCACCTTCGCGGCCGGCGACTTGGGCGGTGGAGCCTTCTTGGCCGTCTTGGCCGTCTTCGCCGCCTTGGCCTTGCGGCCCGGGCCCTTGATGATGCCGACCGCCTCCGGGGTGAGCATCCGGTTGCCGGCCCACGGCGTGATCTCGCGGTCGAACTCCGCGGCCAGCTGGGGGAACTGCGCCTTGCGCACCGCCAGCTCGGTGCCGGTCAGCGTCCTGCGCCCCGGCGTTCCGGGGACGTCCATCGGGGCGAGCGCCTCGGGGTCCTCGATGTCGTAGCCGTAGAACGGGGCGAGCTCGCTGGCCTTCTTGGTCAGGACGGCGAGCTGCTCGGGAGTCTTGTCCGCCACCCACGCCGTCATCCGGTCGGTGACGATCGGCTTGTCCGACCGGGTCGCGCCTTCGACCTTCTTCGCGGTGCCGCGCTCCGCGTGCACCTTGTCGTGCTCGAGCAGGCGGTCGGACCAGGGCTCGTCGAGCCACGAGAAGACCTCGCGCAGCGTGGTCTCGGGGGAGGTGACCAGGTCCTCGTAGCGGACCATGAGCAGCCGGTCGCCGAGCTCGATGCCCCGCTGGACCTGCTCGGTCGTGGTGTTGACCCAGTGGTTGACCGCGCCGTCCCAGTCCAGCCGGAACCGTTCGGAGACCGAGGTCGCCACCGCGCCAGGCTGGCGGACCATGGCGATGAACACGGCATCGGGGAAGACCCGCGCGAGCTCCCGGAGGTGCCAGGCGTGCCACGGCGTCTTGTCCCCCCACCGCTGCTTGCCCTGCCCCGCCGCGAACCGCTCGAACATGCCGGAGTAGAACTCGCGCATCCGGACGTCGAGCTCGTCGTCGGACCACCCGAGCCGGCCGTACCAGTCGCCGCCGTGCCGGTGGAAGGGAATCCACTTGTGCGCCAGGTAGGCGCGCATGATCGACGTCTCCTGGGCGATCGCGATGTTGTCGTGGCTGTCGACGATCAGGCGCATCAGCGTGGTCCCGGACCCCATCGGCCCCACGATGAAGATCGGCCGTCCGCCGCTCACGACATCGGTACGGTCGTCGGGCACGCGGTCTCCTCGATGAGCGGCAGTGGGGGGCAGTGGACGAAGCGGCCCCACGATACGCGGGCGCCCCGGATGCTCGACAACCGCGTCACCTGGCGTCGGGTAGCGTCAGCCCGGTGCTGTTGAGCGTCGTCCTGGTCGTCCGAAAACACCAGGCCTGGGTCCGGCCGTCGCTGCGCTCGATCCTTGACCAGGCACCGGACGACCTCGACCTGGTCGTGGTCGACGACGGCTCGAACGACCACACGGCGCGCATCGTCGCGGAGGTCGCTGCCGGTGATCAGCGCGTCCGCGTGCACCGTTCGGAGACGCAGCTCGGCACGTCGGCCGCCCTCGAGACCGGTCGCGAGCTGGCCCGGGGCGACTACGTCTGGTTCTTCGACGCCGCCGACCTGATGCTGCCCGGAGCGTTCGCGGCGGTGACGTCCGGCCTGGCGTCGGCGCCCGACGTCTTGCTGGTGGGGGAGATCGAACGCGACATCTTCGGTAAGGACCGTCGCCCCGACGCCGGCCCGCGCGGCCGGCCGGTCATGCGCAACCGGCTCGTCCGCCGGGAACACCTGCTCGGCATCGACATGCGGCCGGGCGCGCACCGCGACGAGAGCCGCTTCGCGTCCGCAGTCCTCGCCGCCGCCACCACCGTGGAGCAGGTCGACACCCCGGTCCACGCGCACCGCCTGCTTCCCGCCCGCGTCGTCCAGCAGTGGACCCATGGCGACCCGTGGTACGCCGATGCTCCGGACGCGCGCGGCCCGGAGATCGCGCGACCGAAGCGGGAGGCGGGCTGGCGCCACGTGAACGCCGGGCTCACGAGGGCGCGGCGCCCCGCGGCGGCCACCGTCCGAGGAGTTGCGCGACGCGTCCCCCGAAGCCGGACCGATCTGCGCAAGGCAGTCCGCGAGGTCCGATACGCGGCCGAGCGACGCAAGCCGCTCGACCCGGCGCTCGCGGTGTTCGCCGCCTACTGGGGCGCGGCGTACTCGTGCAACCCGCGCGCCATCTACGAGAAGGCCGGCGAGCTGGTGCCGTGGCTGCGCGGTGTCTGGGTGGTGAAAGCCGGCTCCGAGCACGTCATCCCACCGGGCGTCGAGCACGTCGTGGAGGGCAGCCGCGAGTACTACCGCGTGATGGCGAGGGCGACCTACTTCGTCAACAACGTCAACTTCCCCAACGACATCGTCAAGCGGCGCGGCCAGGTGCACCTGCAGACCCACCACGGCACCCCGCTCAAGACGATGGGGCTGGACCTGGTCAACGCCCGGCACAGCAGCCTGGGGCTGAACTTCAAGCGGCTGATGAAGCGCGTGGAGCGGTGGGACTACAGCATCTCGGCGAACGAGTTCACCACCGAGATCTGGGAGCGCGTCTACCCGAGCGGCACCTACGAGAGCCTGGAGACCGGGTACCCGCGCAACGACGTCCTGGCCACCGCCACCGCCGAGCACCGCGACCGGGTGCGTGCCGAGCTGGGTCTCGCGCCGGGGCAGAAGGCCGTGCTCTACACGCCCACTCACCGCGAGTACAGCCCGGAGTACGTGTCCTTTCTCGACCTCGACGCCCTCGTCGCGGAGCTCGGGCCCGACGTCGTCGTGCTCATGCGGGCGCACTACTTCTACCGCGGCGCTGACACCGCGGGGGCGAGCGAGCGGATCGTCGATGTCGCGGCGCACCCCTCCATCGAGGACCTCGCGATCGCCTCCGACCTGCTGGTGACCGACTACTCGTCGCTGATGTTCGACTACGCCGTCCTCGACCGGCCGATCGTCATCTACGCGCCGGACTGGGAGACCTACCGCGCCGAGCGCGGAACGTACTTCGACCTGATGGCCGAGCCGCCCGGTGCGGTCGCGACGACGCAGGCCGAGCTGACCGACGTCCTGCGCTCAGGGCAGGCCGAGGACGCCGTCAGTGCCGCGCTCCGGAGCGAGTTCCGGGCCCGATACTGTTCGCTGGAGGACGGCCGGGCGGCAGAGCGCGTGGTGCGCAGGCTCTGGCCCGGCTCGCCGGGTCTCGCGCCGCCGCGTGGCGACGACGAGCGGCACACCCGCACGACGACCACGGCGACAGCCGTGAAGGAGGAAGCATGAGCAGCGACGGGTCGACGGCCGCGCCGGGCGCAGGTGCGCCGACCCGCCGGCTCGTCCTCGTGGCAGGGGTCGGCCGCAGCGGTACCAGCCTGTTCACCTCGATCCTGGGCAAGGCCGGGTTCCACGTCCCGCAGCCCGAGGTCGACGCCGACTCGACCAACCCCAAGGGCTTCGGCGAGCCGAAGTGGGCCGTCGACTTCCACGGCCGTCAGCTGCGCTCGCGCCGGGTGTCGGTGTGGGACTCCCGGCCGTCGGCCTGGCAGGACACCTCCCGTGCGGTCGAGGACCCGGCGGCGCTGGCCGAGCTGCGCGGCTGGCTGAAGGTGCAGTTCGTCGGCCGGGACGCCGTCGTGGTCAAGGACCCGCGGATCGGCTGGTTCCTCCCGCTGTGGGAGAAGGCCGCGGAGGACCTCGGTGTCGAGGTGTCGTTCGCGACCCTGCTGCGCCACCCGGCGGAGGCCGTCAGCAGCGCGATGAAGTGGTACGGCGACTGGCAGGCGCCGGCCAGCCGCACCGTCTCGTGGCTCAACATCATGCTGGAGACCGAGTTCGCGACCCGCGGCCGGAAGCGGGTGTTCGTCCGCTACGACGACCTGCTCACCGACTGGTCCGGTCAGGTCGCGCGTACCGGGCGGGCGCTGTCGGTGCCCGCCCTGCAGGACCTCGACCCGGAGGCCCGGGCGTCCATCGACGCCTTCGTCGACCCCACCCTGCACCGGCAGAAGGTGAGCTTCGCCGATCTCGGGGTGCCGGCCGCGGTCGAGCAGATGACCGAGCGGGTGTGGACGGAGTTCCTCGACCTCGCGGTCCCGGACGGCGACGGTCCGCAGGCCCAGGCCCGGCTGGACGAGTCACGGGAGGCCTACCGCGCCTACTACGCGGAGATCGAGGCCGTCGCGCAGTCGTCGCTGCATGCCCTGCGACCGACCGGCAGCGGCGCGAGCGGCAGCGGGGGCGGGGGCAAGGGGGCCGGCTCCTCGCCGGGTGGCACCCGCGGGGGTGGCGCCGACGCGCTGATCCGGGTCGCCGAGCAGATGGTGCCGCGCAGCCTGCTGCGCAAGGTCCCGCCGGTCTGGCGGGCCCGGCTGGTGCGGACGGCGAACCGGGCCTCGCGACTGGCCCGCCGCTAGCTAGCGCGCGCCGTCCTCGGCGAGCAGGGCGTCGACCGCGCGAGCGGCGGCCCGGCCGTCGGCTCGCGGGACATGGCTGCTCACCAGGTCCTGGTACGCCGCGGCGTACCTGGCGGCCTGGTCGGCCGCGGCTCGCACCGCGTCGGCCAGCGCGGACTCGTCGGTCACGACAGCGCCGGGCAGCGCCTCCGGGTCGAGAGACAGCCGACCCAGGTCGCGGTAGTGCTCCAGGTCGGGGGTGAAGAACACCATCGGCCGCCCGGTGAGGGCGAAGTCGACCAGCACCGAGGAGTAGTCGGTCACCAGCACGTCGGCGGCGAGCAGCAGGTCGCGCCCGTCGGCATGCCATGAGGCGTCGACAACCGCCCGGCCGTCGGCGGCAGGCACGCTGTCGACCACCTTGGGGTGCGGGCGGATGAGCAGCACGTGGTCGTCCCCGAGCTCCTTCGCGAGCTGGTCCGGGTCGAGCAGGAGGTCCAGCCGGTAGCGGTCCGGCGCGACCTGCTGCTCCGGCCGGTAGGTGGGGGCGTAGAGCACGACCCGGCGGCCGGCCGGCAGGCCGAGCTCCTCGCGGACGGCAGCCGCCCGGGACTGCCGTTCGTCCGCGCGGTCCGGCGAGACCAGCAGGTCGTGCCGGGGCAGCCCGGTCTCGGTCACCGAGCCCTGCACGCCGAACGCCCGCTGCAGCACCTCGGTGCTGCGCGCGCCGGCAGACAGCAGGACGTCCCAGCGCGCGGCCTCGCGCCGCAGGCGGTCCTGCCACCCGCGGCCGAGCCTGGTGCCCGCGTGCTCGTCGTCCAGGCCGAGCGCGGTGACCGGGACGCCGTGCCAGGTCTGCAGTACCCGCTGGCCGGGCCGGGCGGCCAGGTCGGGGACCCCCAGCAGGTCGCTGGTGACCACGAACCTCGACCTGGCCAGCGCCTCGTACCACTCGCGGCCGCGCCGCGGCACCGGGCGGGCGCCGCCCGGCGGCACGGCCTGGCCGTCCTGCACCGCCCAGACCACGTCGAGGCCGGTGCCCCGTGAGACCAGCTCGTCGTGCACGGCGCGTGCGTCGTCGCCGTACCGGCCGGCACCGTAGGCATCGACCAGCACCTGGTCCAGCAGCGGCTGGCGCAGGTACGCCGGGTAGGCCTCGCTGCGCAGTCGGCGCGCTCCGGCGCGGCTCCGTTCGCCGACCGGCAGGCCACCGGACACCATCAGCGCGAGGCAGTCGTGGTCGACGTCGAGCACCATCAGCTCCCGGGAGCCTTCCACCTGCCGCTGCGGCAGGGACGGAAGGGTCGAGCGGGCGACCTTGACCCGCACGAGGCCCGGCTCGCCGGCGCGGCGGGAGTAGACGTCCCACTGCCCCTGGCCGAGCGGCATCGGGCCGCCGGGGGTCACCATCGCCGTGGCGGGAACCCGGACGGTGAACCGGTCGCCGTCGCGGGTCATCGGCACCGCCAGCGACACCGCCCGGTCGGCCGCGCTGAGGACCAGCTCGGTCGGGGCGCCGGTCGACTCGGCGTACCTGCCGGTGAGCTCCAGCCAGCCGCCGTCGGCCCACCCCACCTGGTGCACCTCGGGCCGCGGGTGCCGGGCGATGACCTGCAGTCGGCCGGTACGGGTGACCTGCAGGAGGACCTCCGAACCCTGCAGGGTCAGCCGCTGCTCGGGCATCGCGCTGCCCGCCGACAAGGGGATGCGAGCGCCGGTGGCGTCGGGGAGCAGCGAGAGGTCCCAGACGACGCCGTCGCCCAGGTCCTGGCTGCGCGCCAGGGTCTCGTCGACCTCGCCGCCGCCGAGCAGGCAGGTGACGTCGACCCGGCTGACGAACGGCGTCTCCCCGGCTGCCGGCGACCCGCCGGTGGCGACCGGCAGCTCCAGCGACGACGTGCCGTCCTCGCGGCCGGCCCGCAGCGAGGCGGTCGCCGGGTCGAACCGGCGACCGTGCAGCGTGCCGGTCAGCTCGAGGACGGTGCCGTCGAGGCGGACGTCCTGCACCTCGGCCGGTGTCGTGGACACCTCGACGGCGAAATTTCCCGCTGTGGTGGTGGGGACGATCCGCGCGCCGTCGACGGTCGTCCAGCCGGGCCGCTTCCCGCGACCCGGCTCGGTGCCCGACAGCCAGCGCCGCCGGGTGACTCCCTTGGTGCGCACCTCGACGCGGAGCCGCCAGTTGCCGGTCCGGAACGTGCCGCGGTGCCGCAGCGCCGCGATCGGCACCGATGCCTCCCAGCCGGACCCGTCGTAGTCGGTCACGCCGTCGGGGGCGTTCTCGGTGACGTCGGGCCGCCGGACCCGGCGGGTCTCGAGCGGGATGACGCTCTCGGGGTGGCCGGACTCCTCCAGGGTGAGCCGGATCCGGCCGGACCGCTCGGTCGGCAGCTCGAGGAACGCGATGTACGCATAGCCGGACAGCCGCAGCACGTCGCCGTCCCACCAGACGTCCTCGATCCGGGCCGGCAGCGGCAGCTCGTCCTTGCCGAGCCGGTACACCTCGGCCGGGATGGCGAGCTCGGTGTCGTCCCGGAACGGGTAGTCGCCGTAGATCTTGCGTCCCTTGCGCACGATCGGGGTGTAGGCGACCTCGCCGGCCCGCTCGAACCGCAGCACCTCGAGCAGCTCGGGCATCAGCCGGCGGCGCACCAGGTGCCACTTCAGCCGCCCGAGCGCGGGCAGGTCGTCGAAGACGTCCGGCCGGGCCCGGTCGAAGTAGTCGTTGGTCAGCTCGAGGAACAGCGCCCGGAACTCGTCGTCGGCCTCGTCGAGCTGCTGCAGGAAGTACTTGAGGTCCTGCTCGGCCACCGACCGGTCGTAGCGTGCCTTCAGGTCGTGCTCACCGCGTTCGGCCATGAACCGGCTCACGCCGTCCACGGCGGCGAACCGGTCCCGGATGGCGCGCGGCTCGGTCCGCCGCTGGGTGATCGACGTGCTGTCGCCCACCCGGGCCCGCCACAGGTAGACCGGCTCGCGCACCACGTCGACCGCGCGCGCCAGGACGTGCGCCGGCAGCGTCACCGGGATGTCCTCGTACAGCACGCCTTCGGGCCAGCGGAACTGGTGCTCGTCCCAGAACGCGCGGCGGAACAGCTTGTTCCAGGCGGTCCGGTCGTTGAGCAGAGCCGGATGCTTCGTCACGTGGGTGCCCGCGCGGGTGGCGTTGAACGCGGTGAAGACCATGCCGGCCTGCCGGGTGCCCACGGTGGTCAGCCGGTGGAAGTTCCCGGTCGCGAAGTCGGACCCGGTGCGGTCGAGCGAGCCGGCCAGCAGCTCGTACGCGTTACGCGTGACGATGTCGTCGCTGTCCACGAAGGCCAGGTAGTCGCCGGTGGCCCGGTCCGCGCCGGTGTTGCGTGCGTTGCCGAGGCCGCCGTTGGGTTGCTGCACCAGGACGAAGCGGTCGTCCTTGGCCGCGAAGGCTGCGGCGATGGTGGCGCTGGAGTCGGTCGAGCCGTCGTCGACCATCACCACCTCGAGATCGCCCAACGTCTGCTGCGCCAGCGACTCGAGGCAGTCGAGGAGGTATCGCTCGACGTTGTAGATGGGCACGACGACGCTGACGCGGGGCATGCGGGTTCGGGGCTCCTCTGTAGAGAACGGATCAGAGTCTATGGCCGCAGATTCGGCTGCCCGCAGGGTGGTTTCGGCAAGTGCGTGACCGGCGGTCACAGGTCCTTGCGCAGGAAGGACTTCGCCGCCAGTCCCCAGACCATCGCCACCCACACCGCGGTCCACGCCGAGGTAGGAAGCCGTCAGCGGCGCCGCGCTGAGGAACGGGAAGGCCTCGACGTCCGCGCCGCCGAAGGTGACGAACACCGACGGGTCCTGGAACGCGTGCATCGCCCCTTGCCACAGGCCGTCGGTGGGCAGCAGCATCCGCGACACGGTGCCCACGCGCGCGACGGAGTCGTTGCCGAGGGAGTCACCGATACCGCCCACCACCCCGGCCACCCAGGTCGTGCAGAACAGGCCGACCGCGACCACGCCCGAGGCCATCGGCGAGATGGCTGTCGAGAGCAGCAGCGCGAGGGTGAGCAGCACCGTCGTCTGGGCCGCGAGCAGCGCGAGGGCGGCCGCCGGCTCCGGCGGCCAGTAGTCCACCGTCGCCCGGACGACGAGGCACTGGGCGAGCCCGGCGAGGACGACGAAGCCGGTGCCGAACACCACCAACCCCAGCCACTTGCCCAGCAGGAAGGCAGAGCGACGTATCGGCCGGGCCAGCACGGCCAGCGCGATCCCCGACTCCGTCTCACCGGACAGCGTGGGGCCGGCGAGGAAGGCGGTGCCCAGCGCCGCGATCAGGCTGAAGCCGAACATCACCAGGTTGAGCAGGATGGAGGCCGTGAGGCGCGCCTCGCCGCTGGTGAGGGCGCTGCCGCCCGACTCTGCCGCCACGCGTGAGAAGCCCCAGCCGCTGAGCGCGATCAGGACGACGGTGAGCGCCGAGAGGGCCAGCAGCACGCGCCGGCGGGACGCCTCGCGCAGGGTGAGGGCGGCGATGGTCAGCACCGTCCGGGCCGTCGTCATCGGGCATCTCCCGACCGGCCGGCGGCGCCCTCTCGCAGAATGCCGAGAAGTCGCTCCTCCAGGGTGATCCGCGCGGGCTCGACCGCGTGCACCCGGACCCCGAGGGCGGCCAGGTCCCGCACCAGCTCGGGCACGGCGGCTCCGTCGTCGTCGCTCGGCAGCGCCAGGGTGAACCAGTCACCGGCCCGCTGGACCTTCCCGGTCGCGGCCAGTCGCGCCTCCGCCTCGGGGGAGACGTCGCCCAGCTGCAGATGGAGCTCGCGCTGGCCGAGCAGCTCGGCGAGCGTGCCCGCCGCGGCGACCCGTCCCCGGTCGAGGATGACCACCCGGTCGCAGACCCGCTCGACCTCGCCGATCAGGTGCGAGTTCAGCAGCACCGCGACCCCCCGCCGCCTCAGTTCCAGCACGATGTCGCGCACATCAGCGCGCCCCAGCGGGTCCAGCGCGCTGGTCGGCTCGTCCAGGACGACCAGCTCCGGACCGGCCACCAGGGCGACCGCCAGCCCGAGCCGCTGCTGCATCCCCTTCGAGAAGCCGCCCAGCCGGTCGCCGGTGCGTTCGGCCAGGCCGACGAGGGCCAGGCAGTCGCGCTGCTCCTTCGCGGTCACGCCGATCCCCGACAGCCGGACGTGGAGGGCCAGCACCTCGGCCGCACTCAGCCACGGCTGGTACCGGAAGAGCTCCGGCAGGTAGCCGACGCGGGTGCGCGCGCCGGGATCCGCGCCGGGTTGCCCCAGGAGCATCACCTCACCCCCGTCGGGGCGGACCAGGCCGAGGAGCATCTTGATCACCGAGGTCTTGCCCGCCCCGTTGGGACCGAGCAGCCCCACGATCTCGCCGCGGTCCACCTCGAGGGACACGTCCTCGACGGCCTGCTGCCGGCCGTACCGCTTGCGCAGGCCCGAGCACCAGACGGCGGGCGCCGACGGCAGGCCGGCGACCAGGTCGGCCGTCGCGCGACGGGCGGCGTCGTCCCCCGCGGTGGTTGGCCTCGCGGCCACGCTCACCGCAGGTTCCTGGCGACCGAGAGCACCTCGTCGACGTCCAACGAACCAGCCACGAGGGTGACCACCCCCTCGTCCACCCACACGACGGCAGCCAGCGTCCGGTCACGGGTCTCCAGCACCGTGGCGGGCTCGCCGTCGACCTGCGCTGAGGACGTGTTGACCTCGTCCGCGGGCACGGGCAGCGGCAGGGTCGCGCCGTCCGCGGTGAACGTGCGTAGCTGCGCGGCGATGTCGTCGGGCAGCCCGGGCAGTGACAGCAGGTAGTCGCGCACCGTCTCGAACGGGACGCCGGAGGAGAACGCCGTGGGTGCCACCGCGCGACCGACGACCAGGGCGGGGGCTCCGACGGAGGACGACCACACCTGAGCCAGGCCCGGGCCGGCGTCCAGCCGGACCGAGCTCCCGTCCAGCCCGGTGGGAGGAGGCGGCAGCGCCTCGCCCGCCTCGGCGGCGGCCTGGGCGGCGCGCTCAGCCGAGAAGGTGAACGTGGCGCTGACCTTTCCGCCCACCTGGTACACCGGCTCGCCGTTCACCCCGCGGGGCAGGGTGGTGACCTCCGGCACGTCAAGACCTGTCTCTGCTGCCGCGGCCGCCGCATCGGGGACCTCGTGCACGTCCGGGTCGCCGGTCACCTGGAGCTCGCCGTACGCGCTCAGGTCGGGGAGTGCGATGAGGTCGTCGGTGGTGATGCTGACGGGGGTGACCTGCTCGGTCCGGAAGATCTGCAGCCAGTCGTTGGCCGCGGCGGTGCCCGCGCCGGCCAGGACGGCGGCGACGGCGAGGGCCGCGATGACAGGTCGGTGCAGGGCCGCGCGGGACCGACCGGCACGAGGCCGCGCCGCCCGTCCGGGGCCGGTCGCGGGCGCTGCTGTCGACAGGCGCCGCCACGCGGCGGTCACGTCGACGCCCTGCGCGTCCTCGGTCGTCAACGCTGCATCGACGAGGGCGGCGTCCTCGCGGACGGCGGTCAGATCGTCGAGGCACTGGACGCAGCCAGCGACATGCCGGCGGTCGGAGTCGGCCACCCCGGCGGGCTCGTCGAGCAACCGGCGCAGCGCGCCTTCAGTGGGATGACGCATGACGGTTCAGCTCCTTGCGCAGAGCGGATTCGGCGCGCCGCACGCTGGTGCCGACGCTACCGGGGGACAAGTCGAGAGATGCGGCGACCTCGGCGTAGCTGAGGCCGCTGTGCCGCAGCACGAGGGCCATGGCTTGCTTGCGGGGCAGCCGGGCGAGCGCTGCGCGCACCCGGCTGCGCTCCTCGAGCGTCACGACCGCCTCCGCCACGTCGGACACCACGACGTCGTTCGCGGCTGCCGCCGTCTCCTCCCGCGAGGCGCGGCGGCGCCCCGAACGGAGCAGGTTCAGCGCGGTGTGGGCGGCGGCGACGCAGAGCCAACCGCTGGCCTGCTCAGCCGGCACGGTCGAGCGGCCGAACGAGAGGAACACGTCCTGGGCGACGTCCTCGGCCTGGTCCCTCGAGCCGAGCACGCGGGCGGCCACGCCGAGAACCCGCTGGTAGTCGCGGCGGAAGACCTCGTCCAGGTCGGTGCGCACGTCCCCTCGGGCCGAGCCAGACACCCCCACGCGCTTCTTCCTCTCGTCCCGCAGGTCGGCGGCGCCGACGCCCGCTCCGGCCAGTGCAGTCGCGGGCGCCGCGCGTGAGTGCCGAACCAGGTCCATATCTCAACAGCACCGCCGGGATCAGGAATGTGACATCGGAAGACTGCCTGAGCCGGCGAGCCATACTGACGCCATGATGTCGGCCCGGTCTCAGCTGGCGGCCGTGCCCCTCATCCCGCGGTCCGCGATCGTCGGGTCGGTGGCGGCGGGCATCCTCGGCGGTCTAGTGGGCCTCGTCCTCGGCTTGCGCGCGCACCCGGCCACTGCATGGTTCGCCGTGTTCGAGGTCGCGGTGCCCGCCGCAATCGCTGGTGCGGTCGTAGGAGCCCTCGGCGGGCTGTTCGCTGTGATCGTGCGACGGATCGTCCAGCACTGATCGGCTGGGTGGCTGGCCGAGGCACAAGGCGCGACCGAACGTGCCGACCCGTGCTCACGTGTCGATGAACCAGCCGTCCGCGCCCAGCGGCTTGCCGGCGGTCGACCGGGGCAGGTAGTCGCCGAAGAACAGTCGGGACGCCAGTTCGGCTCGGCTGCGCACGCCGACCTTGTCGAACACCTTCTTCAGGTGGTCCTGCACCGTCCAGGCCGAGAGGAACAGCGCGGCTGCGATCTCGGCGGTCGACCGCCCGAGCAGCACGTGCTGCGCCACCTCGCGCTCGCGCGGGGTGAGGCGGTAGGCCTCGGCCAGCACCGCGGCCAGCTCGTACGGGCGGGTCGGCTCGAGCACCACGGCCACCCGGGCGTCCGGGCCGGGGGTGGTCGCCTCGGCGTACAGGGTGAGCCAGCGGCCGTCCCGAGCGCGCAGCCTGGTGCGCGCCACCCCGTCGTCGGCTGCCCGGGCGCGGGCCACCACCACGCCCAGCGGCAACGGCAGCTCTGCTGTCACCGGACCGCTGTCCAGCGCCGCCAGCCAGCGCGCAGCCGCGGCCGTGACCACCTCGACGTCCAGGCCGCCCTCGGCCACCACGACCATCCCCGGCACCGAGTCGCCGTCGCGGTGCGCGAGCTCGGACTGGAGCAGGCACCGGCGGATCCCGCGGGCCAGGTCCTCGGCGATCGAGCGCACGAAGGCGATCTCGTCGTCGGTGAAGTCCGGCGCCGAGGTCTCGCGGAAGAGGATGACACCGCCCCAACCGGTCTCGCGGTCGCGAAGCACCGCGCGCATCTCGCGGCCGAGCCCGCTGGGTGCCAGCACGTCGCGGAAGCGCTCGCTGCTCTCGGGCCGGCCCGCCGTCGCCCGGTCCAGCGTGCTCACACCGGCGCTGCTGCGCACCAGGGCGGCCATCCCGTTCACGTCCTCGTCGGCCGCCTCGATGTCGAGCAGGCGCGGGAGAACCTGCAGCGGCAGGCCCTCCTCGTGGTAGCCGTTCGTCACCAGCAGGGTGGCCGGGTCGAGCAGCAGGCCGCACCACCGGTCGAACGGCACCGCCGCCGGCAGTGCCGCGATCGCCGTGCGCTGAACGGCCATCGGGTCCGGCTCGGTGCGGCAGGCGCGGCGGACCTCCTCCCGCACCGTCTCGGCAGACCGTCGCACCCGGTCAGTGTGCCGCCGCAGGGGTCCCGGCGCCCCTGAATCCCCCAAGGATCTGGGATGGCCGGCTCGCCGCCCGGTCGCCACCGTTGCAGGCATGACCTCGACGACAGAACCCATGACCCTGGACGGCTTCCGCGGCCGCATCCTGCACCCCCACGACGCGGAGTACGACGAGAGGCGCCGGGTGTGGAACGGGGCGATCGACCGCCGGCCGGCGATGATCGCCTGTGCCACCGCGACCTCGGACGTCGTCGCTGCAGTGCGCTTCGCCGTCCGGCACGACCTGCTCGTCGCCGTGCGCGGCGGCGGGCACTCCATCCCCGGCCACTCGGTCTGCGACGGCGGACTGATGATCGACCTGTCGGAGATGAAGGCGATCGCCGTCGACCCGGTCGCACGACGGGCCGACGTGCAGCCCGGTGTGCTGCTGTCGGAGTACGACAGTGCGACGCAGGCCCACGGTCTGGCGTCACCCGGCGGGGAGATCTCGCACACCGGCGTCGCCGGCCTCACGCTCGGCGGCGGGGTCGGCTGGCTCTCCCGCGCCCACGGGCTCGCCTGCGACAACCTCGTCGAGGCGGAGCTGGTGACGGCGGCGGGCGAGGTCCTCAGGGTGTCGGAGCACACCGAGCCCGAGCTGCTCTGGGGGCTGCGCGGCGGTGGCGGGAACTTCGGGATCGTCACCCGCTTCAGCTTCGCGCTGCACCCGGTGCCTCCGCTGCTGGCAGGCGGCGTGATGGTGCCGCTCGAGCAGGGCCGCGAGGCGCTTCGGTTGTACCGCGAGCTGTGCGCGGAGGCGCCGGACGAGCTGTCGCTGACCGTCGCCTGCATCTGCGCCCCGCCGGCGCCGTTCGTGCCGCCCGACCTGGTGGGGCGACCGGTCGTCGCCATCAGCATGGCCTGGGTCGGCCCGCCAGAGGACGGCGAGCCGTGGGCAGCACGGCTGCGCACGCTGCGACCCCCGGTCGACCTGGTCGGCATGCTGCCGTACACCGTGCTGCAGTCGATGTTCGACGACGGCGCTCCGCACGGCCGCGCCTACCACGTGAAGTCCGAGTGGCTCGACCACCTCGACGACCGCGCGATCGACGAGATGCTCGCGGCGGTCGGGTCGATGACCTCACCGTTCAACCAGGTGCTGCTGCGCCAGATGGGCGGCGCGACCTCCCGCGTCGCACCCGGCGCCACCGCGTTCGCGTTCCGCGACGCAGCCCAGCTGCTCACGGTCGTCGGTGCCTGGATGCCCGGTGACGACGCGGCGCCGCACGTCGCCTGGGCGCGGGGCCTGTGGGGCGCCCTGCGGCGGGTCTCCAGCGGCGGTGCGTACGTCAACCAGCTGGACGCCGACGAGGGCGCCGATCGGGTCAGGGAGGCGTACGGCGTACCGACCTGGGAGTCCCTCGTCGCGCTGAAGCGACGCCTGGACCCGACGAACCTGTTCCGGCTCAACCAGAACGTGCCAGCGGGCCGCTGAACCGGGCCGCTCAGCCGCCGGTGGGGCCGTACAGGCGCAGCTCGCGCTCCTTGAGCAACAGCTGCCAACCGTCGAACTCCTGGGGCTTCTTCCTCGACAGACCCGGTGTCCAGACCAGGTAGGTGCCAGGGTCCCCGGAGGCCACCGGTGGTGCCTTCAGCTCGTGGCCGATCACCTCGACGTCGGCGTTCACCACGAGGTCGCCGCCGACCGGCTCCCGGGAGTAGATGCCGAGGATCAGTGCGTCGCGGTCGTCGGTGACGATCGTGTCGATCTCGCGGTCGTGCTCCTGCAGATAGGCGCGCATCGCGTTCCACGCGCCGTCCCGCGGGTTGCGCGCGATCGACGGCAGCAGCGGTACGACGGCCACCGCGAGCCCGAGCACCGCGACCGCTGCGGTCAGCGCCACGCCGGCGCCTCGGCCCTGCTCGGGCAGCCGCTCGCGGACGCGGGCGAGCAGCCAGGCCACGAACCCGGCGGCACCCAGCACGAGGGCGGGCAGCACCGGCACCCAGTAGCGCATCAGCGACGCGTTGATCCGGATGAAGCCGGGGTCGAGCAGCCCCGACACGAGCGTCAGGGGCAGCCACATCGCGACGAACCAGCCGAGCAGCATGACGTGCGCCCGGCGCCGCACGACGAGCGCGCCGAGGACCATCAGGACGAACGTCGTGAGGACGACGACGGTCTGCGGGTAGACCTCGACGATCCGGGGGAACCGGAGCAGCGCGTCGGTGCGCGTGAGGGGGGACAGCGGCGCGCTGCCGTGCCCGCCGTCGACCTTGAGCCGGGCCAGCGGGTCGCCGTGCGCCCACTGCGCCAGCACCAGCTCCAGCACCAGGCAGCCGATCATCGGCAGGGCGACCTGGACCCACCGACGCAGCGGCAGCCGCCATCCGAGCAGGACGCCGACGACCAGCGGGTAGAAGAACACCGACAGCTCGCGCACCAGGTATGCCCAGCCGAAGCAGAAGCCGGCCAGCAGGAACCACGTCGAGCGCGCCGAGGAGTCCGTGCGCGTCGCTCGCGACTCGCGTTGACTGCCTCCCACCAGCAGCGCGATCCCTGCCGCGATGAACGCGGTGGACGGGATGTCGGGCAGCAGCTGCCAGCTCGTCATCCGCTCGGTGCCGTTCCTGATGACGGTGTCGACGAGGACCGGGTGGAGGATCAGCAGGACGGTCGCCGTCGCGGCGGTCCAACGGTCGAAGAGCACGACGCCGAGTGCGAACACGGCGACCACGAGCAGGATCGCGGTCACGAACGGCCAGGCGTAGTAGGCGACCTGTCCGTAGCCGAACAGCTCCAGGAAGGCCCGCACCGGGAGGATGTTCCCGATCCGTAGCGCGTGGTGGTCGAGCGGCACGTCGGGGAAGTCGCGGGCGTCGTTGAGGACGAAGATCCCGTCGTTCCACCGCGGGTGCGGACGCACCTGGAAGGTCACGGCGAGGTGCAGGAGCACCAGGCCCAGCCCGAGCGCCCAGGTGGGGAGACCGGGAAGGAAGCCCCGCGGGGCGGAACGGTCCGCTGCTGCGGCCGAGGTCTCGACGGTGGCTCTGCTCACGGCTCCATCACGGTGGGCTCGGCCGGCACCTGCAGCGGCGCGCCGGTCGCCGCACGCACCTCGTCGACGTTGACTCCCGGCGCCAGCTCGCGCAGCACCAGGCCGTCGCCGGTCACGTCGACCACCGCGAGGTCAGTGATGACCCGGTTGACGACGCCGCGCCCGGTGTAGGGCAGCGAGCACTCCTGAACGATCTTGTGGGTGCCGTCCTTGGCGACGTGCTCCATCACCACGACCACCCGCTTCGCGCCGTGGACCAGGTCCATCGCGCCGCCCATCCCCTTGACCATCTTCCCGGGGATCATCCAGTTCGCCAGGTCGCCGGCGGCGGAGACCTGCATGGCGCCCAGGATCGCGGCGTCGATGTGCCCGCCGCGGATCATGCCGAAGGAGGTGGCCGAGTCGAAGAAGGAGGCACCGGGCAGCAGCGTCACGGTCTCCTTGCCGGCGTTGATGAGGTCGGGGTCCTCGTCGCCGTCGAACGGGTAGGGCCCCACGCCGAGGATGCCGTTCTCGCTCTGCAGGGTGACGTGCACCCCCTCGGGCAGGAAGCTGGGCACCAGGGTCGGCAGCCCGATGCCGAGGTTCACGTACTGGCCGTCCTCGAGCTCCTGCGCGGCACGAGCCGCCATCTGGTCCCGGGTCAGCGCCATCAGCGACTCCTCCCCTCGGGCCGCGGTCGCACGGTGCGTCGCTCGATGCGCTTCTCGACGTCGGGGCCGACGTCGACCACCCGCTGCACGTAGACGCCGGGCGTGTGCACGTCCTCGGGCGGGATCTCGCCGATCTCCACCAGGTTCTCCACCTGGGCGACGGTGATCCGGCCTGCGGTGGCGCACAGCGGGTTGAAGTTGCGCGCGCTCTCGCGGTAGACGAGGTTGCCCGACCGGTCACCCTTCCAGGCGTGCACCAGGGCGAAGTCGGTGACGATCGACTCCTCCAGCACGTAGGTCGTGGTCTCGCCGGCGAGGGTGAACTCCCGGGTGTCCTTCGGCGGGGAGGCCAGCGCGACCGACCCGTCCGGGTGGTAGCGCCACGGCAGCCCGCCCTCGGCGACCTGGGTGCCGACTCCGGTCACCGTGTAGAACGCCGGGATGCCGGCACCGCCGGAGCGCAGCCGCTCGGCCAGCGTGCCCTGCGGGGTCAGCTCCACCTCCAGCTCGCCGGAGAGGAACTGCCGCGCGAACTCCTTGTTCTCCCCGACGTACGACGCGATCACCCGACCGATCCGGTGGTCGGTCAGCAGAACGCCCAGCCCCCAGTCGTCGACGCCGCAGTTGTTCGACACCACCTCGAGACCGCTGGTGCCGGCGTCGTGCAGGGCGGCGATCAGCCGGGTGGGGACACCGCAGAGGCCGAAACCGCCGACGGCGAGGGACGCGCCGTCGGCGACGTCCGCCACCGCTGCTGCGGCGGAGTCGTAGACCTTGTCGGCAGGGCGGAGCGCGTGGGCGGCTGCGTCATCGGATGGCACTCGCCGACTGTAGCCAACGGCCGGTAGCCCGCTACGAGCAGATGTTCTGGTCGGCGGAGCGGGTCTCCAGCGACTCGGTCGGCGCCGGAGAGCTGGTCGAGCCGGTGACCTCGACCGGGACCACGGTGGGGGAGTCCGAGCCGACGACGACGGTCAGCGTGCTGCCGAGGCTGATGTCCTCGATGACATCGGAGCCGGGGACGGCGGCCCCGAGGGTGCGGCCGGACTCGTCGTACGCCGGGTCGTGAAGCACCGTGGTCGTCGTGTACAACCGGTCGGCGTTGCCGACGCTCACGACGTTGAAGCCGCCCGCGGTCAGCTTCTCGGCGAGGTCGCTCGCCGCGCCGGCCGTGCCCGAGCCGTTGAGCACCGTGACGCTGATGCGCTCCGGGGCGGTGACCAGCGGCGGCCCGCTCGGTGACGCGGTGGCCGACGCGGACGAGCTGGGCTTCGGCTCCTGGCCGGGCAGCGGCCGGTCGAAGCGCAGCGCGCGCCACACGGTCACGGCCGACTCCTTGAGCTGGACGCGGTTCGGGTTCTCGACCCACGGCTCGTTGGGCGCGGTGAGGAAGGTGACGTCCTTGGTGGGCAGGCCGCGGACGTCCTGGGCGAGGCCGGCCATGTCCTTGAGGCCGCCGAAGTCCGTGGTCAGCGACTTGGTCGCCGCGGCCAGGAAGTTGTAGAGCCGGTCCGGCCGGAGCAGCAGGCCCTTGTCCTTGACCTTGGAGACCATCGACCCGATGAACGCCTGCTGCCGATCGATGCGCGAGAGGTCCGAGCCGTCGCCGAGTCCGTGCCGGGTGCGGACGTAGGCGAGGGCCTGCTGGCCCTTGACGGTGTGCGTGCCGGCCGAGAGCTCCAGGTGCGACTGCGGGTCGCTGACGGCGTAGGGGAGGCAGACCTTGACGCCGCCGAGGGCGTCGACCATGTCCTTGAAGCCGGTGAAGTCGACCACGATGTAGTTGTCGATGCGGATCTTGGTGAGCTTCTCGACGGTGTTGATCGTGCAGGCCGGGCCGCCCTCGGAGAACGCCTCGTTGAACATCTGGATGGTCTGTGCGGGGAGCACCGTGCCGTCGTCGCGCCTGCACTCCGGGATCGGGACCATCGTGTCGCGGGGGATGCTCACCGCGACCGCCGACTCCCGGTCGGCGGCGAGGTGGACGAGGATCGTCGTGTCGGACCGCTGGCCCGCGACGTTGAGAGCGTTCTTGCCCTTTCGCTTGTCCGAGCCCATGACAAGGATGTTCTTCGCCTTGGGGTCCTCGGCCACCTTGGCCGGCCGGTCCTTCTCGTCGAGCAGCTTGTCCACGTTGAGGTGGTTGATCTTGCCGTTGAGCCGCTGGTAGGCCACGAATGCGCTGACCGACCCGCCCACGAGGAGCACCGCGACCGTGACCCCCAGAGCGGTCATCACCCGACGCCAGCGGGCGCGGCGCGCGGCGTGCCGAGCACGCGTCGCGTGGCGTCTGGTGGCGGGCTGCGGCACGTCGTCCTGTCCGTCGGAGGGCGTACCACGGCCACGCACGGGTGTGGTGGCCCGGCCACCGGAACGGCGGCCGGGTGAGGTACGACGGGGGGTCGAAGCGACGATTCTAGGTCATCCGGGCGGTCCGGCGCCCCCGCGCGGCTCCCATCGGGACAGTCCCGGCAGGTCCGGCCCCACCGCCGCGACCAGGCCCTCCTGGGCCACCCGGGACGGCAGCCGCGCAAGGTCCAGGTGGCGGCAGAGCACCGCTGTGACCCCTGTGGCCAGCGGGACCAGCAGAGCGCCGAGCACCGCGGCGAGGCCGGTCAGCGGCTCGGCGACCAGCAGCCGGGCACCTGCGGGAAGCGCCGGGGCGACCTGCGCGGCAGCGACCAGGTCGGCGCCGGAGCGGGTCCGACCGCCGGTGGTGAGCGCGGGCCAGGCAGGGTCCGCGGCCCGGTCCGGGACGAACCGGTCGCCGTGCCCGGGCACCTCGCGGTCGTAGTCGAGCGTGCTGCCGGCCGGTGCGGCCGCGTCGCGGCGGGGCAGCCCGAGCGGCCCGAGCCCGAGCGCCACGACGTCACCGGCTCCGGGTGGTGGCGTGCCGTCGTACCCGATGACGGCGACCTGCGCGTCCGGGCCGGCGGGCACGACGTGCAGGCCCAGCGCCCAGGCCGACTGCAGCCACACCGCCGCCTGCCAGTGCGGCGGCAGGTCGAGCGAGAGCGTCGCGCCGGGCTCGACGGCGAGGTCGTCACGCAGCAGGTTGGCGGTCTTGGCCACCCAGTTGGCGAAGGTCGCGACCGACAGCTCGGTGCGCTCACCGGAGGCGTCGTCGTAGAACGTGAGCAGCGGCCGGGCCGGGTCCGCCCGCAGCGCCCGGTCGAGCAGCTGGGGCGGGCCGACGGGAGCGCGCAGGGAGGTCACCGGACCAGGCTACGGAGGCGGTGGGGGAGGTCACGCACGGGCAAAATGTCCGGCCCTGTACACGCCGAGATCGTCAAGACGCCGGACTCGCGGGTCGATGGCAGGGACACTGGAGCAGTCACGTACCACTGGTCACGCCTGTCACACGAGCCACAAGGGTCCCGCATGCGCACCGCACCGTCCGCCGTCCTGCTCAGCGTGCTGATGCCGCTGGCGGTCGTCGCCCTGCCGGTGGTGAGCCTGCCGCAGGCGTCGCCGCACGCCGTCGCGCCGGAGCTCCGGTCCGATCGGCTGCGCGGCGTGCAGCTCGACCGGGTGCCCGGTGGGGCGCTCCGCGGCAGCGCGCGGGCCTCGTTCCAGGCGCGCCAGGAGGCTGCCCCGTCGGCCCGCGGCGCCGCTCCCGGACGACCGGAGGTCCTGGTGACCCGGACCGGCGTGCCGTCCTTCGACCTGCTCGGCGTCACCTGGCGGGCCGGGACGACCGCTCACCTCACGGTGCTGGTGCGCACCCACGGTGCCGCCGGATGGACCCGCTGGACCTCCTTGGACGCCACCCCGTCACCGGACGCTCGCGAGGCCCGCACCGCCCGGCCCGGCACCGAGCCGCTGTGGGTCGGCGACGCCGACGGCTACCAGGTCCGGGTCGACGTCCGCCGGGGATCGCTGCCGCGCGGGCTGCGGGTCGACCTGGTCGACCCCGGCAGCTCGGACGCCGACGACGAGGTCGGCGCCGGGCGCCCGATGCAGTCCGCGCAGGCCGCTGCGGGCCAGCCGGCGATCTTCACCCGGGCGCAGTGGGGCGCCGACGAGTCGATCAGGGGAACTGCTCCGCGCTACAACTCGACGGTCCGGGCCGGGTTCGTGCACCACACCGCGGGCGCCAACGGGTACTCCGCCGCGGAGGTGCCCAAGATCCTGCGCGGCATCTACGCCTACCACGTCAAGGCGAACCGCTGGTCCGACGTCGGCTACAACTTCCTGGTCGACCGGTTCGGCCGGCTCTGGGAGGGCCGCTACGGCGGCATGGACCGCGCCGTGGTCGGCGCGCACACCGGCGGCTTCAACGTCGACTCGTTCGCGGTCTCGGCCATCGGCAACTACGACAAGGTCGCCGCGCCGTCGGTGATGGTGGACTCGATCGCCCGGCTGATGGCCTGGAAGCTCTCGCTCTCGCACCGCAACCCGAACGGCACGACGGTCCTCACCTCGTTGGGCGGCGGCACCTCGAAGTACCCCGCGGGCCGGAAGGTCTCGTTCAACGTGGTGTCCGCGCACCGGGACGCCGGCAACACGTCGTGCCCGGGCGCCAACCTCTACACGCAGCTGGCCACGATCCGCGCGCTGACGGCGACGTACCTCGGCACGGCCCTGCTCGACCCGAGGCCGGAGCCGGCCAGCGCGGTCTACGGCAGCGGCGCAAGCATCACCACGATCGCCGGGGTGACCAGCGACCAGCAATGGAGCCTCGAGGTCCGCGAGGTGTGCCGTGGCACCGTGGTCCGCACCCTGTCCGGTTCGGCCTCGCCGTCGGTGCCCGTCGGCGCCGTCTGGGACCTTCGGGACAGCGCCGGTGCGCTGGTGAGACCGGGGGCCTACACGGTGACCCTGGCCAGCGCGGACGCCACCGCCGCCGCTCACACCTGGGTCGGCCAGGTCACCGTCCAGGCCGCGCGCACCGCGCCACCGGTCGGTGCGCCGACCGCGCTGCCCGGACGCATGAGCTTCGTGCCCGTCGACCCGGTCCGGCTCTACGACACCCGCAGCGACGGGAACCTGCCGCTCGGCCCCGGCGGTCGGGTGGACCTCGCGGTGCCTGGCGTCGGCCGGGTGCCGACGTCCGGGATCGCGGCGGTGGCCCTGAGCATCTCGTCGAGCTGCGCCACCACGCCCACCACGGTCACGGCCTGGGCGGCCGGCTCGCCGAGGCCGTCGTCGCCGTCCCTGAACGTCGCCGCCGGCACCACCGCCGCAGCGCTCGCGGTGGTTCCCCTCGGCGGCAACGGTCTGGTGAGCATCGCGAACACGGCCGGGACGACCGAGCTGGCCGTGCACGTCGTGGGCTACTACCCGCTGGCGGGCGGGCAGGTCTTCAAGCCGGTGCGCACGCTGCGCCTCTACGACTCGCGTCGTGACCCGGCGGGGATGGTGGTGCCCGGCAATGACCGGGTCGTCACGATGCCGGCGCTGTCCGGCATCCCGGCGTCGTCGATGACCGGCGCCATGCTCAACGTGACGACGGTGGCGCCTGCAGGCGCGGGCACGCTGACCGTCCAGTCCGCCGCCGGCGACCGCGAGAACGCCACCGTGGCGTTCAGCCACGGGTCGCTGGTCAAGGGCCGGGCGGTGGCCCGGCTCGCCGGCGGCGCGTTCAAGGTGAGCGCGCACACGGCCGCCACGCACGTGGTGATCGACGTGGTCGGGTGGTGGGCCCCTGCGGAGGTGGTGCGCGGCCGGCTGTTCCAGCCGAGGGCGACCACCCGGGTGCTCGACACCCGTTCCGGTATCGGGGCCCCGCGGGCCCGGGTCGGCGCCGGCAAGGTCGTCAGCGTCAAGGTGGCCGGCAGGGGCAGGCCCGCGCCGGCCGGTGCCCGGGCCGTCGTGATGAACCTCACGGCACGCAGCGCGACGCGCGCGACGTTCGTCACCGCCTGGCCGCGGGGCACCCGGCGGCCGGCCTTCCCGGACCTGTCGGTACCCGCCTGGAGCACCACCGCGAACCTGGTGGTCGTGCGGGTCGGCAAGAAGGGCCGGGTGCAGGTCACCAACGGCTCCGGCTGGACCCACCTGATCGGCGACGTGGTCGGCTACTACCCCTGACGGCGGCGGGTCGGGTCCCGATCCGCCGGTAGGGTGGCCCGCGACATGAGCGAGCACCCCGTCCCGATCGACGACGACATCGACGACGTCGACGACTCCACGGCCGTCCTGCCGGTGGTGGGCCGACCGTCCCCCGCGGCCGCCTTCCACCATCACACCGAGCCCGAGCCGGCCGCCGACGGCCCCCCGCCGGTGGTGACGATCGTGCTGCCGTGTTTCAACGAGCACGAGCACGTGATCGCCGAGGTGGAGCGCATCTGCGCGGCGATGGACGACAGCGGGCTGACCTACGAGCTGCTCGCGATCGACGACGCGTCCACCGACGACACGCTGACTCTGCTGCTCGAGGCCCGCGGCCGCTTCCCGTCGATGCGGATCATGCCGTTCCGGCGCAACGGCGGCTCCGGAACCGCGCGCCGGATCGGGACCCTCGAGGCCCGCGGCGAGATCGTCGTCTGGACCGACGCCGACATGACCTACCCGAACGAGCGGATCCCCGAGCTGGTCTCGATGCTGCTCGACGACCCGACGTACGACCAGGTCGTGGGTTCCCGCACCAGCGAGGAGGGCACCCACAAGTTCCTCCGGGTGCCCGCCAAGTGGGTCATCCGGAAGATCGCCGAGAAGCTGTCGAACTCCTCGATCCCGGACCTCAACTCCGGCCTGCGCGCGTTCCGGCGCACCGTGTCGCTGCCCTACCTTCGGCTGCTGCCGCCCGGCTTCTCCTGCGTCACGACCATCACACTGGCGTTCCTGTCCAACCAGCACGACATCCGCTACGTGCCGATCTCCTACGCCAAGCGGTCCGGCGTCTCGAAGTTCCACTTCACCAAGGACGCCTACCGCTACATCCTGCAGGTGCTGCGGATGGTCATGTACTTCAACCCGTTGAAGGTGCTGATGCCGCCGGCGCTGACGCTGATCGGCATCGGTCTGCTCAAGGGCGTCTACGACCTGATCGCGCACTTCGGCCGGTTCGCCGTGAACACCGTGCTGATCTTCATCACCGGGATGCTCGTCGCCGCGCTGGCGCTGCTCGCGGACCTCATCGTCCGGTCGCGCTCCGAGATCTAGCCACGTTGGACGCCGCGACGCCGGCCGGCGGGGAGGACGCGGTCGCCGACTCGTCACGCCGTACGTCGTGGCGCCGCACTCTCGTCTCGGCGCTTCTCCTGCTGGTGGTCGCGGCGGCCTTCGGCTGGGCACTGAAGGGCCAGTGGTCGGCGATCGTCGACCAGCTGCGCGACCAGAACCCGCTGGTGCTGGTCGGCGCGCTGGCGATGGCTCTGCTCGGCGTCTTCATGAGCTTCCTGCTCTGGCGCGGCACGCTGGGCGTCCTCGGCTCCGGGCTGCCGGCGCGGCCCGCGGCCCGGCTGTTCTTCCTCACCCAGCTGGGCAAGTACCTGCCCGGCGCGGTGTGGCCGGTGCTCGCGCAGATGCGGATGGGCCGCGACCTCGGGGTGCCACGGCAACGGATGGGGCTGGCCTTCCTGCTCACGCTGGGGCTGTCCACCGTGGTCGGGATCCTCGTAGGGGTAGCCGCCCTGCCGGCGTTGCTGCAGGCGGAGGGCCGGGTCGTGCTGCTCGGTCTGCTCGCGCTGCCGGTGCTGCTCGCGCTGCTGGTGCCGCAGGTGCTCAACGGACTGCTCGCCCGGGCGCTGCGGCTGCTGCGGCGGCCGGGACTGGATGCACCGCTGCGCGGCCGGGACATGGCCCGCGGGGTGGGATGGTCACTGGCCTTCTGGCTCGTCTACGGCGGGCACGTGTGGCTGCTCGCGGTCGGACTGGGCGCCGACCCGTGGGAGGCGCTGCCGGTGGCGATCGGCGGGTTCGCGATCGCGTTCTCGCTCGGGCCGCTGCTCGTGGTGCTGCCGGCTGGTGCCGGGGTGCGCGAGGCGGTGCTCGTAGTGCTGCTGCACAGCGTGCTCACGACCCCGGAGGCCACCGCGGTGGCGCTCACGTCGCGCGGCATCCTGATGGCCACCGACGGTCTGCTCGCCCTCGGCGCCGGCCTGGTACCGCACCGGCGCGGGCAGGTGGCGACCGACCCGGTCCGCTGACCGCCGTACGAGAAGATCGTTTGCGACGTACCGGCTCGCGACACGCCGAGGCCTTCGGCGTGTCTCATCCCCGGACGTCGCGAACGATCACTCGCGGGTTCGGCGGTGCGCCCCGGTCGGGGTCGGGTCAGGCGCCGGCGTAGAAGGCGCCGAGCGCGGCGGCCAGGGCAGCCAGGTCGTCGACGTGACCGAGCTCGCGGGCCGAGTGCATCGACAGCAGCGGTGCGCCGACGTCGACGACCCGGATGCCGAGCCGGGCGGCGGTCAGCGGCCCGATGGTCGACCCGCACGGGATGTCGTTGCTCGCCACGAACTCCTGGAACGCCACGCCGGCCGCGGTGCAGGCCCGGGCCCACAGCGCGCTGCCGACCGCGTCGGTGGCATAGCGCTGGTTGGCGTTGAGCTTGAGCAGCGGGCCGCCGCCGGCGACCGGCCGGTTCGCGCGGTCGTGCCGCTCCGGGTAGTTCGGGTGCACGGCATGGCCGGCGTCCGCCGACACGCACCACGACCCGGCGTACGCCTGCAGCTGCTGCGCGGGGGAGGCACCGAGACCGGCGGCGATCCTGGTCAGTACGTCGGCGAGCATCGGCCCGGCCGCGCCGGACCGCGACACGGAGCCCAGCTCCTCGTGGTCGAACGCGGCCAGGACGCTGATCTGGCCGGCGTCCGCGGCCGTGGTGTCGAGCAGGGCTCGAAGCCCGGCGTGCACCGAGGTCAGGTTGTCCATCCGGCCGGCGGCGAACAGCACCTCGCCCAGCCCGAACCTGGCCGGGGCGGCGGTGTCGGCGGTCAGCAGGTCGAAGCCCGCGACGTCGGCCCCGTCGAGTCCGGCGAGCGAGGCGAGGTGGCCCACCAGGTCGGCCTGCGAGGCGTCGCCGACGCCGAACACCGGGGTGGTGTGCCGCTGCCGGTCGAGAGCGAGACCGTCGTTGACGGCCCGGTCCAGGTGGATCGCGAGCTGCGGGATGCGCAGGAACGGCCCGGTCCGCACCAGGTGCTCGGCGCCGTCGTGGGTGACGAGCCGGCCGGCCAGCTCGAGCTCGCGGTCCAGCCACGAGTTGAGCAACGGGCCGCCGTAGACCTCGACGCCGGCCTGCAGCCAGCCGTGCGCGCCGACCGTCGGCCGCGGCTTGAGCTTGAAGCCGGGGGAGTCGGTGTGCGCGGCGACGATGCGCAACGGCGTCGTCGGGCCGGCCGTACCGGGCTGGACCCAGGCGATCACCGAGCCGTCGCGCTGGACGAAGCGCCGTGCCGAGCCGGGGCCGGCGTCCCAGCCGGCCCCCTCGTCGAGCCGAAGGAAGCCGGCTGCCTCGAGGCGACGGGCGGTCTCTGCAGCCGCGTGGTACGACGACGGGGAGGCGGTGATGAACCCGGCGAGGTCGTCGACGTGCCCGGTGACGTCGACCATGTCAGGCCGTCGGCTTCCGGGCGCGGGCCACCAGGCCGGGGCCGGTCCCCGGGAAGACGTTCTGCAGCTTGCGGAACGGCAGGGTGCCGAGCCGGGCGGCGGTCGCGGTCCAGGACGTCGTGGGCTGCAGGGTCCGGCCGCTGGCGTCCGAGCGCTCGGCCATCGACGCCGCAGCCGTGGGCGCCGCGGGTGAGGCCAGCCGGCGCTTCCCGACGGCGTTGCGCCCGGCCTCGAGCAGGTAGCCCAGCGGCGCCCCGAAGTGCACCAGCTCGACGTCGCGCAGCCCGGCACCCTCGAGCCGGTCCCGCAGCACGGGCGGGTCGTAGCGCCGGAAGTGCCCCACCATCTCGTCGGCCGGGCCGAAGCGCTTCTGCCAGGCCGGCGTCGACAGCAGCAGCCAGCCGCCGGGCCGCAGGTGCGACGCCCAGCCGGCCAGCGCCTCGGCGTCGTCCTCGATGTGCTCGATGACCTCGAAGGCCACCACCAGGTCGAAGACCTCGTCGGCAGCGACCGCCGAGAGGTCGCCGTTGCGCACCTCGCCGCCCGCCGCTGCGACCCGCTGCTGCGCCACCGCGCAGGAGATCGGGTCCGGCTCGATGCCGACGTAGCTGTAGCGCTGGGCGAGCCGCGCCCCGAACCCGCCCTGCCCGCAGCCGACCTCGAGCACGTCGAGCCGGCCGGGCGGCAGCAGCCGGTCGACGACCTCCCAGCGCAGCCAGCCGTTCGGGCTCAGCGGCGGCAGCACCGCACTCGTTCGGGTGCTCATCGGATCCTCCGGGGTACGACGGCGAGCAGGCGTTCGTGCAGCGCGGCCGTCACGGCGGCCGGGGTGAAGTCGGTCCGGGCCAGCTCGGTCGCGGCGGCCCGGGCTGCGGACAGTCTGGCCGGGTCGGCAGCGAGCGCGCGCAGCGCGGTGGCCAGCGCGGCCGGGTCGCCGGGCGGGACCAGCACGGCGGCCTCGCCGAGCACCCGCCGTTGCGGCGCCGTGTCGGAGGTCACCAGCGCGCAGCCCGCGGCCGCGCCCTGGAAGACCTTGTTCGGCACCACCCGGGTCGCCTTGGCCCCGGTGCCGAAGATGCCGAGGCAGACGTCGTGCTCGGCCACCAGTGCGGGCAGCTGGTCGGGTTCGACCCAGGCCTTCCAGTGCACCCGGCGGTTGCCGGCGGCCAGCGAGCGGGTCTCGTCGAGGTCCTGCCCGGAGCCCACCATGGTGACCTCGACCGGGTCATCGGCCAGTGCCGCGAGGGCTGCTCCGATCACCGGGGCGCCCTGCAGCGGCGTGAAGAGCCCGAAGAACACCGCACGCAGCGGGCCCCCGGAGTCACCGGGTGCCCGGCGCTGCCCGGCGTACCAGGACGACGGCGCGCCGACGGGCACCACCAGCGCCCGCCCACGATGGGCAGCCGGCAGCGCCGCGCGGTGCTCCTCGGTGTCGACCACCACCAGGTCCGCGCTGCCCAGCGCGGCCGAGTCGAGGCGGCGCAGCAGCCGCTGGCGGAACCCGCCGCTGACACCACGGTCGGTCGCGGTGTCGCTGGCACCGATCAGGTGGTCGAGCACCACGGGCACGTGCGGGAACAGCCTCCTGGCCAGCAGCACGTCGAAGTGCCCGAGGTACCCGACGACGACGGCATCCGGCCAGCTGCCCGGCCGCCGCCAGCGACGGGACCGGAGGGCGAGCGTGCTCCAGCAGCGCAGCAGCCGCCAGGCCAGCAGCGGCAGCGTCCAGGGTCGGCGGAGCATCGAGACCCGGGTCGCGGTCGAGAGGCCGAGCGGGGCGTTGCACTCCTGCACGGTGGCGCCGCGCTCGCGCAGCCCGTCGCGCAGGATGCAGACCCGGGGGTGCGCCGCAGCGTCGTAGGTGCCGAAGAACAGGAGGCGCATCACCAGCAACCCTAGGGGAGGGCGGGCCGCATGCCGCACCGGCCGGATCAGGACGAACCTGTCCAGAACCGGCCCATCCCGGCGACCCGGCGCCTATCGTGGTGCCGACCGCCGTCCCACCTGTCCCAGGAGTCCCACACCGTGCCCGTTCCTCTCCGCGCCCTGCTGGCCCTCGCCATGGCCGTCACCGGGATCGCGCTGGGGCCCGCAACGGCGGCCTCGGCCGAGGCCTGCCCGCCCTCGGGCGGGGCGAGCATCCCGCCCGCCACCGCACCCGGCGACGTCGTCTTCCGCGGCGGTGGCTGGGGCCACGGCCTCGGGATGAGCCAGTACGGCGCCCAGGGCGCGGCCCGGCTGGGCTGCACGGCCGAGCAGATCCTGACCCGCTACTACGCGGGCACCGAGGTGGTGTCCCGGCCGATGCCCGGCAACCTCCGGGTGCGGATGCTCGACAACGGCTACCGGGTCGACGTCGAGGCGGTCCGGGGTGCGCTGACCTGGGTGCTGCCCGGCTGCGTGGTCCCGCCGACCCCGACGGCGACCGACCCGGCGGCACCGACCGCCACCCCGGCGCCGACGCCGACCGGCCCGCCGTGCCCGCCGGCGCAGCCGGACGGTGCCCGCTGGCAGCTACGGCTCGACGACGCCACCCGCTCGCAGTTCGTGCTCTGGGACCTCGGTGTCACGCCGAAGAAGGTGCTCTGGCAGGGCGGCTCGGCCGAGGCACCGCTGCAGCTGCAGCAGTCCGGTGCCGTCGCCCGCCTCACCACCTGGCGCGGCTCGTCGATGTACCTGGACCGCTGGGTGCGCTGGGACTGGACCGCGTTCTCGGTCGACGGCGCGCTGATCGACGCGGTGCAGCAGATCGGCACCACCGACAACGGCTCGGCCATGGACAAGTACCTCTGGGGCATCGCCGAGGTGCCCGCGTCGTTCCCGGCCGCGGCACTGCAGGCGCAGGCGATCGCGGCGCGCACCTTCGCCGCCAAGCGCGCCGGCCGGGTGCTCATGCCGACACCGACCGACCAGAACTGGACCGGCTGGAAGAAGGAGACCGAGGGCCCGGGCGGCCGCTGGGGGCAGACCTGGAAGGCCGCCGTCGACGCGACCTCGGGCAAGGTCGTCGCCTCGGCCGGCACCGGCACCATGATCGACGCCTTCTACTCCTCCTCGATGGGCGGGCACACCGAGGACGAGCGCTACGTGTGGGGGGTCGAGGCACCGTTCCTGCGTGCCGTCGACGACTCGGCGTGGGACGCCGCCTCCAGCAACCCGGCCGAGAAGCGGTCCTGGGCGGTCGGGTTCTCCTGGTCGACGCTGGCCGGCAGGCTCGGCTTCTCCAGCATCAGCACCATCTCGGTGCCCCCCCGCGGCGCCGACGCCCGCACCGGCGGCGTCAAGGTCGTCGGCCTCAAGGGCGGTGCGCTCACCACGTCGTACGTCGAGGGCTGGGACGTGCGTGAGGCGCTCGGCCTGCTCTCGCCCGGCTTCACCATCGCCATGCGGCGCACCGGGGGCCCGACCGCCCGCCCACTGGTCGGTGACTGGAACGGCGACGGCCGCGACCAGCTCGGCTGGTGGCGCGACGGGCAGGTCGCGCTGCAGATGACGAGCCGGTCCGGGAGCTGGGTCAAGCGGTTCCGGTACGGCACCGCGGGCGACGTGCCGGTGGTCGGTGACTGGGACCGGGACGGCGACGACGACCTCGGGGTGTTCCGGTCCGGCAGCTGGCTGCTGCGCACCGGGCTCACCGGCGGCCGTCCGACGCGCACGGTGCGCTTCGGTCGCGCCGGTGACACCCCGGTCGTCGGCTCGTGGACCGGCAAGGCGACCGGTCTGGGAGTGGTGCGTGGCCGGACCTGGTTGCTGCGCCGCAGCCTCACCCCCGGGAAGGCCCAGATCCGCTTCGGCTACGGCAAGGTCGGGGACGTCCCGGTCGTCGGCTCGTGGACCGGCTCCGCCCGGTCCGGCATCGGTGTCGAGCGGGACGGCAGGTGGCGGCTGCGCAACAGCCGATCGGCCGGTCCGGCGAGCACCGTGCTGGCCTACGGACAGGCGACCGACCGTGCCGTGGTCGGCGACTGGGACGGCAACGGGACCAGCACGCCGGCCGCGCTCCGTGGCCGCAGGTTCCTGACCCGCGCCGCGCTCGACCCGACGGCCGCGACCCGGACCCTGACGTTCCTCGGCTGACCCCCGTCGCCGCGCCGCGCACAACCTTTCGTGGGGTCCCCTCACGCCGCCATCACGCGGCGTAGGCTGCAAGGAGTTGTCCACGCAAAGGAGTGGTGTCGCCAGTGTCACCTGAGTCGTCGGGAGTGCCCCGGGTGCTCCTCGACGCGACCGCGGTGCCCGCCGACCGCGGGGGGGTCGGGCGTTACGTCGACGGTCTCGTCGGCGCGCTGGCGGCTTCCGGGCAGGAGATCGTCGTCGTCTGCCAGCGCTCGGACGCCGAGCGGTTCCACCGGCTGGCCGACCACGCCGAGATCGTCGCCGGCCCGTCGGCGATCGCGCACCGGCCGGCCCGGCTGGCCTGGGAGCAGACCGGGCTCCCGCTGGTGGCCCAGCAGGTCGGGGCCGGTCTCATCCACTCGCCCTACTACACGATGCCGCTGCACGCGCAGGTGCCGGTCGTCGTCACCGTGCACGACGTGACGTTCTTCTCCGAGCCCGAGCTGCACAGCGCGCTGAAGACCGGCTTCTACCGGTCGGCCACCCGCACCGCCGTGCGCCGGGCCAGCCGGGTCGTCGTTCCCTCGCAGGCCACCCGCGACGAGCTGGTGCGCCTGCTGGACGCCGACGCCGACCGCATCGACGTGGCCCGCCACGGTGTCGACACCACGACCTTCCGGCCGCCGTCGGAGGCCGAGACCCGACGGGTCAGCGACCGGCTCGGCCTGCACGGCCGGCCGTACGTCGCGTTCCTCGGGGTCCTCGAGCGGCGCAAGAACGTCCCGGACCTGGTCCGGGGCTGGGTCAAGGCCGTCGACGGCATGACCGAGCCGCCCGCCCTGGTGCTGGCCGGCAGCAGCGGCTGGGACGACGGCGTCGACCAGGCGGTCGCCGAGGTGCCGCCGCACCTGAAGATCGTGCGCACCGGCTTCATGCGACCGGCCGACCTGCCGGGCCTGCTCGGCGGCGCGATCGTCGTCGCCTACCCCAGCAAGGCGGAGGGCTTCGGCCTGCCGGTGCTCGAGGCGATGGCCTGCGGGTCCGCGGTGCTCACCGCCCGCCGGCTGTCGCTGCCCGAGGTCGGCGGCGACGCGGTCGCCTACACCGAGCCCGACGCCGACAGCATCGGCAAGGCGCTCCGCGAGCTGATCGACGACGAGGAGCGGCGCAAGCAGCTCTCCCGTCGCGGCGTGGAGCGAGCCCACGAGTTCACCTGGGAGGCTTCGGCGACGGCGCACCTGGCTGCGTACGCCCGGGCCACCGGCGCCGTCGACCTCGTGCGCTGATCGCGCCACACTCCACACCCGGAGGGCTGACCGAACCATGACCTTGACCTGCGCCGCGCGATGACCGAGGCCGTGCTGCTCGTCGGCGGCAAGGGCACCCGGCTCCGGCCGCTGACCGTGCACACCCCCAAGCCGATGCTGCCGACCGCCGGGGTGCCCTTCCTGCACCACGTGCTCTCGCGGGCACGCGCGGCCGGCGTCGAGCACGTCGTGCTGGCGACCTCGTACCACCCCGAGGTCTTCCGGGACGGCATCGGCGACGGCTCGTCGTTGGGGCTGCGCGTCGACTACGTCACCGAGGCCGAGCCGATGGGCACCGGCGGTGGCATCCGGAACGTGGCGTCGCTGCTGGAGAGCGGACCGGACGACCCGGTCGTGATCCTCAACGGCGACATCCTGTCCGGACACGACCTGGCGGCCCAGGTCGAGGTCCACCGAGCGGCCGGCGCGGAGGTGACCCTGCACCTCACCGAGGTCGAGGACCCGCGGGCGTTCGGTTGCGTGCCGTGCGACGGCAGCGGCCGGGTGACGGCGTTCCTGGAGAAGATGGACCAGCCGGTCACCAACCGGATCAACGCCGGCTGCTACGTGTTCCGGCGCAGCGTCGTCGACGCGATCCCGGCCGACCGACCGGTGTCGGTCGAGCGCGAGACCTTCCCCGGGCTGGTCGCTGCGGGGGCGCTGGTGCTCGGCCACACCGCCCAGGCGTACTGGCTCGACCTCGGGACACCGGCCGCCTACGTGCGCGGCTCCCGTGACCTGGTGCTCGGGACCCTGGAGTCCCCGGCGCTGCCCGGGCCGGTCGGGCCGTGGCTTCGGCTTCCGGGTGCGGTCGTGGCCGATGACGCGGTGCTCACCGGCGGGACGACCGTCGGTGCCGGGGCCACGGTCGGCGCGGGCGCCACCGTCGAGGGCAGTGTGCTGCTCGATGACTGCGTGGTCGGCGCCGGCGCCGTGGTGCGGGACTCGGTGGTCGGCCGCGGTGCGCGGATCGGCGCCGGTGTGGTGCTCGACGGAGCAGTCGTCGGCGACGGCGCCGAGGTGGGGGAGGGCAACGAGCTCGTCGCGGGCGCGCGGGTCTGGGTCGACGCGCACATCCCGCCGTACGCGATCCGCTTCAGCCCCGACGTCCCGAACACCTGAGCCGCGGGGGGCGAGCGCTTCGGCCTACGCGGCGTTCGGCTCCGGGCTGTCGCTGGCCGGGAAGTCGTCGATGAACTTCTGCACGGCTTCTCCGCTGACCTTGCCGCACAGCTGCACGTGACCGGCGTCCGCGCCCCAGTGCGAGAGGCCGAGGTGCTTCCCGCTCGGGAACGTGCCGTAGGCGTTGTCCCAGGCCGAGACGATGAACTTGCCGGTCGGGCCGACGGCGTCCTCGGTCCGGGCCCGGGTGGCGATGTCCTTGAGCGCGTCGAGCTGCGCGCCCTTGATCGTGTTGTCGTACCAGACGATCGTGTAGCCGTGCTCGAGGTTGTGGACCAGCTGCTCCATCTCCGGCCGGTCCCGCGCCGTGTAGAACTCCCGCGCGGGATAGGCGGGGCCGTTCCAGTGCGCCCCGTACGACGGGGGCACGGTCGCATACTTCTCCACGGTGCCGTCGGGAACGTGCTTGCCGACGCTCTCGGTGCTTCCCGTCTCGCTGGTCGCCGCGTCGCTACAGCTCGCGGCGGCCGCGGCGACCCCGAAGGACGACAGCGCCTTGTTCGCCGGGTCGTTGCGTGACTTGAGGTACGACGGGATCGCGACCGCCGCGATCAGACCGACACCCACCAGGACGGCGATGACCACGAAGATCATGCTCTTGCGACGCTCGCGGGCCTGCTCGGCCTTGCGCATCGCCTCGACCTTGGCCCGGCGGTCCCGGTCGTCCTGCGGCTTGGGCTTGTTGGCCACGAGCGTCTTCGGCCCTTCCTGGTCAGCGACTGCCTCAGCGGAAAGCGGGTCCGCTTCCCATGGTGGACGCCGACTCTACCGAGGGCACCTGTGAGACTTCGCCAGTGACCGCGCCCACCACGCCGACGCCGACCGGGACGGACGCCGCCCTGGAGCGCCGATGGCGGCCCGGCCGACCGGTCGACCTGGGCGCGACGCTGGGTCCGATGCGGCGCGGCAGCGGCGACCCGACCTTCCGTCACGGCGGCCCGACCGGCCGGTCCGGGCTGTGGCGGACCACCCGCGCGCCGGATGGTCCGGCCACCCTGCGGCTCGTGGTGCACCCGGTCGACGGTGAGGTCGTGGGCACCGCCTGGGGTCCGGGAGGCGACTGGGTGCTGGACCGGCTGCCCGCCCTGCTCGGCGCGGACGACGACCCCGGCGGCTTCGTCCCGGTGCACCCGCTGCTTCGCGACACCTGGCGGGCCCGACCGGGCTGGCGGGTGCCGCGCACGCGGCCGCGTCCTGGAGGCGCTGCTGCCCGCGGTGCTCGAGCAGAAGGTCACCGGCCGGGAGGCCTGGGACGCCTGGCGTCGGCTGGTCCGGCAGTACGGCGATCCGGCCCCCGGCCCGGCCGGCCTGGTGCCGGAGGGTCTGCAGGTCGCGCCGGACGCCGCGGCCTGGGCCCGGGTGCCGTCCTGGGACTGGCACCGCGCCGGTGTCGACCTGTCCCGCTCGCGCACGGCCGTCACCGCCGCGGGTCGCTCCGGCCGGCTCGAGGCGCTCGCCGACCGGCCGCCGTCCGCGGCCGGCACCGCCCTGCGCACCCTGCCCGGGGTCGGCGTCTGGACCGCGGCCGAGGTCGGGCAGCGCGCCCTCGGCGACGCCGATGCAGTGTCGGTCGGCGACTACCACCTCGCGTCGCGGGTCGGCTGGGCGCTGGTCGGGGAGAAGGTCGACGACGACGCGATGCTCGAGCTGCTGGAGCCCTACCGCGGCCACCGCTACCGGGTGCAGCGCCTGGTCGAGATGTCCGGCGTGGCGCCGGCGCGGCGCGGCCCGCGGTACGCCGGTCGCGACTACCGCGCGATGTGACTCAGCGTTGCAGCAGGAAGTCGTCGGGCTCGCGCGGCAGGCGGTCGGGCGCGGGAACCGCGGGGTGGCCGACCGCGACCGCACCCATCGGTTCCCAGCCGTCGGGCAGGTCGAGCTCGCTGGCCACGACGTCCCGGCAGAACATCGTGCTGCTGACCCAGGCCGATCCGAGGCCCTCGACGGCCAGGGCGACGAGCAGGTTCTCGACGCCGGCGCCCATCGCGACGAGGAACATCTCCCGCTCGGCCGCCGAGCGTCGGGCGTCGGGGTAGGCGTGCATCCCGTCGGCGGCCAGGCACGGCACCACCAGGGTGGGCACTGCGCGCAGCACGTCACCGCGTCGGGTGCGTCTCGCGACCTGCTCGGCGGTGAAACCGTCGCGACGGAGGTCGGCCACCCACGCCGCGAGCATCGCGTCCAGCAGCGACCGGCGTACCTCGGCATCGTCGACGACCACGAACCGCCACGGCGTCGTGTGGTGCGGCGCCGGCGCGGTGACGGCGGCCGCGACGGCGCGGCGCAGCGCGGTGGCGTCGACCGGTTCGTCGGTGAAAGCGCGGACGGTACGCCGGGCCGGTACGACGTCGCGCGCCCCCAGCCGGAACAGGTCCTCGGCAGCCGGTCGGATCAGGGCCGAGGCCCCCGGGCCGTCCTCGCGCGTGGTGCGTGCTGCCAGGCCGCGGACCACGGCGAACGGCCGCCGGCCGAGCTTGCCCTTCACCAGGTCGGCGGCCGAGGCCACCTCGTCGGCGACTGCAGGAGCAGTGACCTCGAGGACGTTGCCGTGCCCGTCGTCGCGGCCGCGCAGGTCGTCCAGCGGCGGCAGGCCGGCGACGCCGATGGCCTGGTCGGTCTGGCCGTTGCGCCACGCCCGGCCCATCGTGTCGCTGACCACGACCGCCACGTCGACCCCGGCCAGCTCGAGCAGCCGCGACCGCAGCGCGCGGGCCGACGCGTCCGGGTCCAGCGGCAGCAGCAGCACGGTGCCCGGCTCGGTGCCCGACGCGTCGACCCCGGCGGCTGCGAGCACCAGCCCGTGCCGTGTCTCGACGATCCTGGTCGGACCCCGCTGCGCGACCACCCGCACCGTCTCGGACCGGATGGCCTCCTCCCGGTCGACCCGCACGGCGCGGCCCTCCGCCTTCGACACCACCTTCGACGTCACGACCACGACGTCGCCGTCGGCGAGCGGGAAGTCCTCGCCGGCCAGCGCGTCGAGCAGCAGCCCGGCGAGGTCGTCGCCGGCGGCGACCTCCGGAACACCGTCCGGCGACCAGACCAGCAGCGACGCGCTCATCGGGACCGGTCGGCGACCAGGTCGGCTGCCATCGCCAGCGCCGACCGGGCCATCCCGGCCGCGGACCCGACGTCAGGCATCAGCAGCGGGACCGACCGGCAGGCGATGCCGGCCGCCTGGACCGTCGGCACCGCGTCGGCGTCCGTGCTGTCGACCAGCCAGCCGTCGAGCAGGCCGCCGCCGTCGCGGGCGCCGTAGTGCAGTGCCACCGCGGCCGCCGTCGTCTCGACGCCGATCGCGGCCAGCACCCGGTCGGCCATGCCGCGCACCGGGGCGCCGCCGACGATCGGCGAGACACCGACAACCGGCGCCGAGGAGGAGAGCAGTGCCTCGCGCATCCCGGGCACGGACAGCACGGTGCCGATGCTGACCACCGGGTTCGACGGTGGCATCAGCACGACGTCGGCGGTGGCGAAGGCTTCGACGACACCGGGACCGGGCCGCGCCCCCTCGGCGCCGACGGCGACGATCTCGTGCGCGTCGGGGGCGGCGTGCAACCGCACCCAGTACTCCTGGAAGTGCACTGCTCGCCGGCCGCCGGGGGCCTCCGGGTCGTCGATCACGACGTGCGTCTCGACCCGCTCGTCGCTCATCGGCAGCAGCCGCACGCCGAGCTCGGGCAGTCCCCAGCGGCTGCACAACGCCGAGGTCACCTGGCTGAGCGGGTAGCCGGCGTCGAGCATCTGGGTGCGGACGACGTGGGTCGCGATGTCGCGGTCGCCGAGACCGAACCAGGCCGGCCCCACGCCGTACGCCGCGAGCTCCTCCTTGACCACGAAGGTCTCGTCGGCACGGCCCCACCCCTGCTCCTGGTGGATGCCGCCGCCGAGGGTGTACATCACGGTGTCCAGGTCGGGGCAGACCCGCAGTCCGAACAGCGTGATGTCGTCCCCGGTGTTGCCGATGACGGTCACCTGAAGCGGGTCCTGCGGAGTCCGCGGCGGGACGGCGGCGAGCAGGCCGCGGAGGAAGCGGGCGGCGCCGATTCCGCCGGCCGGGACGACGATCTGCATGGGCGTCAGTCTGGCCGGTCGCGCTCGACGCGCCGGAAAAGAGGTCCTCCGTTCGGCTAAATATCACCGTTTGGCTTGACGACTAGGTAACGACGCGCGTGTAATTCCACCAGTGTCATTCGGTGGCCGGCGCCCACAGCGCGTCGGTGCCGGGCCAGGGTCGAGGAGGCAACACCATGGGCGAGGTGTATCTGCTTACCGATGAGCCGGACGAGGACAACGGCTGGCAGGACCGTGCCTTGTGCGCAGAGACGGACCCGGAGGCGTTCTTCCCGGAGAAGGGCGGCTCCACCAGGGAGGCGAAGAAGGTGTGCCTCGGCTGCGACGTCCGGGCCGAGTGCCTCGAGTACGCCTTGATGAAGGACGAGCGGTTCGGCATCTGGGGCGGGCTGTCGGAGCGCGAGCGCCGGCGGCTGAAGAAGAGCGCCGTCTAGCTGCTCCCGTAGGGTTGGCAGCCGCATGCCGACCCCAGTCTCCCCGCGCTCCGAGAGGGCCGGTCCCCCGGTGACGGTCACTGCGGTGGTGGTGGCCCATCACGGCGACCGGTGGCTGCCCGGTCTGCAAGCCGCGCTGGCCGGGCAGACCCGGCCACCCGACGTCGTGGTCGCCGCCGACACCAGCGAGAACGACCCCGCCACCCCCGACCCACCCGCAGGCGGCGGCGCCGACCCCCTGCGCCGATGGCTCGGCGCGGACCACGTCGTCGAGCTCCCGCCCCGCACCGGCTTCGGCGCCGCCGTCCAGGCCGCCCTCGGCGTTGCACCGGAGCCGGGCGACTGGGTCTGGCTGCTGCACGACGACTGCGCCCCCGCTCCCGCGGCCCTGGAGAAGCTGCTCGCCGAGGTCCGCCACGACCCGCGGATCGCGGTGGCCGGGCCCAAGGTGCTCGGGCTGGGCGACCGCCGGCTGCTGCTCGAGGTGGGGGTCACGATCGCCCGCAGCGGCCGTCGCGACGTCGGCCTGGAGCGTCGGGAGCACGACCAGGGCCAGCACGACGGCGTCCGCTCGGTGCTGGCCGTCGGCACCGCCGGCATGCTGGTGCGCCGCGACGTGTGGGACGAGCTCGGCGGCCTCGACCCCCGGCTGCCGCTGCTGCGCGACGACGTCGACCTGGGCTGGCGGGCCAACCTGGCCGGCCACCGGGTGGTCGTGGCGACCGACGCCGTGGTGCACCACGCCGAAGCGGGCAGCCACCGCCGTCGGCCGGTGCACGTCGCCGGCGGCTCGGCTGCACCGGCTGGACCGGCAGCACGCGCTGTACGTGCTGCTGGCCAACCTGCCGCTGCCGCGCCTGCTGATCACCGTCCCGCTGCTCATCCTTACGACCGTGCTGCGTTCGCTGGGCCTGCTCGCCGGTAAGCGGCCGTCCCACGCGGCCGACGAGGCACTCGCGCTGCTCGCCCTGCTGGGCCGGCCGCACCTGCTCGTCCAGGCCCGGCGGGACCGGCGGCGAACCCGTCGGGTGCCGGCCGGGACCGCGCTGCCGCTGCTCGCGCCGCGGGCCGCCGGCGGCCGTCACGTGATGGAGACCCTCAGCCTGTTCCTCGGCACCCGGGCCGGCGAGACCGTCGGCGGCCGGCACCGAGTGGTGACCTCTCGGTCGACCGAGACCGGGCCGACCGCCGAGGAGGCCGACGACCTGCCGTCGACCGGATCCGGCCTGGTCCGCCGGTTGCTGCTGCGGCCTTCGGTGCTGCTCGTCGCGGCGCTGACCATGCTCGCACTCGCGTCGGCCCGCGACCTGCTCGGCGACGGCCGGTTGATGGGCGGTGCGCTGCTGCCGGCGCCGACTGTCGGCCAGCAGCCTGTGGCACACGTACACCGCGGCGTGGCACCCGGTGGGGCTGGGCAGCGACACGGTCTCCCCGCCGTACCTCGCCGTTCTGGCCGGGCTGGCGAGCCTGCTGCTCGGCAGCGCCGAGCGCGCCGTCGACCTGCTGCTGCTCGCCGCCGTCCCGCTGGCCGGGACCACGGCCTACCTCGCTCTGCGCCGGGTGGTCCCCTCCGTTCCGCTGCGCGTCTGGGGGGCTGTCGGCTACGCGCTGCTTCCGCCGGTGCTCGGCGCCGTCGCCACCGGCCGCCTCGGGACGGCTGTCGCCGCGGTCCTGCTGCCGCCGTTGGTCCTCGCCGTACTGCGCGCCTTCGGCGCCGACGGCCGGCCGGCGAGCTGGCGGGCCGGCTGGGCGGCCGGACTGCTGGTCGCCCTGATCGCCTCGTTCGTGCCGATGGCCTGGGTGGTGGCCAGTCTGCTCGTCGTCGGGCTGGCGCTCGGGACCGGTGCGGGCAACCGCCGCCGCGCGCTGCTCCGGGCGGCGGTGGCCGTCCTGGTGCCACCGCTGCTCCTGCTGCCGTGGCTGCCCGCCCTCGCGGCCGAGCCGCAGCTGCTGCTGCTCGAGGCCGGGCTGCCGGGCCCGGGCTTGTCCGAGGCCGACCTCGACGGCCTGGACCTGCTGCTGCTGCACCCGGGCGGCCCGGGGCTGCCACCCCTGGCCCTGACGGCGGGGCTCGTCGTCGCCGCGCTGGCCGGCCTGCTCCGGCCGGCCGGCCGCCGACCGGTGCTGCTCGGCTGGCTGGTCGCGCTGCTGGGTTTGGCCGGCGCGCTGGCGCTGAGCCGGACGACGGTCACCGCCCCGACCGCCGAGACGGCGGTGCCTGCCTGGCCGGGGCTGCTCATGCTCGTCGCGGGCGCCGGGCTGGTCGTCGCGGCGGTGGGCGGGGCTGCCGGAGCTCGGGAGCGGGTGACCCACGCGAGCTTCGGCTGGCGGCAGCCGGGCGCGCTCCTGGTGCTGGGGCTGGCCCTGCTCGCCCCGCTCGGCACGGCCGGCTGGTGGGTCGCGAACGGGGCCGGCGACCCGTTGGAGCGGCGCGATCCGGTGCTGCTGCCCGCCTTCGTCGCAGCCGCGGGCGCCGAGAAGGACCGGCCGCGGACCCTGGTGCTGCGCTCCCGCCCGGACGGGTCGGTCTCCTACGCGCTGCTGCGCTCCGACGGCCCGCGCACCGGCGACGCCGAGCTCACCCCACCGCCGGACCGGAACACCGGGCTGGACGCCGCGGTCGCCGACCTCACCTCCGGCCGCGGCGGGGAGGCCGCGGCCCGCCTGGTCCCCTACGGCGTGCGGTTCGTGCTGCTCACCAGGCCGGTCGACCGCCCACTGGCCCGGTCGATCGACACCGTGCCCGGTGTGCTGCGCGTGAGCGGCCAGGGCGGTTCGCTGCTCTGGAAGGTCGACTACCCGACCGGTCGGGTACGGGTGCTGCCGCCTGCGGCACCCGTCGTGCAGGACGACGGGTCCCCGCCGCCCGCCCAGGTGCTCCCCGCCGGTCAGGTCGAGTCGCACGCCGAGGTCGGGCCCGGCCCGGCCGGCCGGCTGCTGGTGCTCTCCGACGCCCGGGACAGCGCCTGGCGGGCGCAGGTCGACGGCACCACCCTCACGCCACTGCGGTACGACGGGTGGGCGCAGGCCTTCGAGCTGCCGGCCGGGAGCGGGCGCCTCGACCTGACCCACGACCAGGGACTGCGGCCGGTGCTGCTGTGGGTCCAGCTCGGCCTGCTGGTCCTGGTGGTGCTGCTCGCCCTGCCGCAGGTGCGGGCCTCGCTGGACGACGCCGACGGATACGCCGACATCGGGGCCGACCTGCCGGAGCAGGCACCGGTCTCCGCCGGCGGCGGGGCGGAGGTGCCGCGATGAAGCCGGCCGGGTCCCGACTGCTGCGCCGGCCGGGTGTCGCCTTTCTCGGGGCGGTGCTGCTGCTCGCCGGGCTCGGGGTGACGGCCGACCTCACCGGCCCGTTGCCTCAGGCCGACAGCGGCCCCGGGACGACCGTGCGGCTGCCCGACCGCCGGCCGGTGCCGGTGGCCCGGGCGGAGGCGGTCTGCCCCGACCCGGTGGTCGACGACGCCACCGAGACCCGGATCAGCGTCGCCGCTCCCGGTGCCGAGAGCGCCGCGGCGGGGGCGGCCGAGGGCCGGGCCCGGCTGCACCCGGCTCACCGGCGGCGAGGGGCTGGTCGAGGTCGTCGCGCCCGGGTCCGGGTCGGCGCTCGCCGTCCCCGACCAGGGCCCGCTGGTCGCGCGGGCGACCGGTGCCTCGGCACCCGGCTTGGCCGTGGGGATGCTCACCCGCAGCACGGTCGATGCCATGCGTGGGCTGGCGGGCACCGGCTGCGCGGTACCGGGCACCGACTTCTGGTTCGTCGGCAGCGGCGCCGTCGTCGGGCAGCGCGGCCGGGTCTACCTCACCAACCCGGAGCCGGCACCGGCCGTCGTCGACATCTCGCTCTACGGCCCGGACGGCCCGATCGATGCACCGGCCGGTCGTGGCGTGCCGGTCGCGGCCGGCACCCAGGAGGTCCGGCTGCTCGACGCGCTCGCACCGGGGACGACCCGCTTCGCGGTCCACGTGCACGTGCGCAGCGGCCGGGTCGCGGCCGCCGTCCGCGACCAGCAGATCGACGGACTGACCCCCCGCGGCGCCGACTGGCTGCCGGTGGCCGCCCCGCCGGCGCTCGACCAGGTGCTGCCCGGTGTCGTCGCGGGAGCGGGGGAGCGGTGGCTCCAGGTCGTCGCCCCCGGCGACTCCGACGCCATCGTCAAGCTCCGGTTGATCACCGAGTCCGGGTCGTTCGCACCGGTCGGGCTGGACGTGCTGGAGGTCCCCGCGGGTTCGGTCGCCGAAGTCGACCTGGCGCTGTACACGGCGGCGGCCGCGGTCGCGGTGTCGCTGGACTCCGACGTGCCGGTGACCGCCGGGGTCCTGACCCGGGTCACCGGCCTGACGGACGCCCTGGCCTACACGGCTGCCGGCCGGCCGATGACGCCCGCGACCCCGGGGGCCGTGGCGGAGGCCCGGCAGGGCGAGGGGGTCACCAGCTCGCTGCTGCTGGCCGCCCCCGGGCCGGACGCCACGGTCCGCCTGGCACCGGTCCCCCCGGCCACCGGGACGCCGACCGAGGTGCGGGTGCCCGGCGCCAGCCAGGTCGTCGTCGACCTGGCCACGGTCAGCACGGCAGCCAGCTTCAGCCTCACCATCAGCCCGCTGCCCGGTTCTGGGCCGGTGCTCGCGGTCCGGGCGGTGACCGAGGCGGGGGACCGTGGGCCGCTGCTGACCACCGAGCTCGTCGACCCGGGCCGTTACACCGTGAAAGTCCCGCGGGTCGTCGCCGACCTGTCGACCGGCCTCCGACCGCGCGGCTAGTTCAGCCGGGCGGCTCGTCGTCCCGGTCGGGGTCGACGACCTCCGGCGGCACGCCGAGCAGGTCCGCGACCGCATCGACCACGACGTCGTGCACCAGGTCCTCGCGGACCCGCTGCGTCCTGGCTCGCGACTCGACCGGCCGGCGGTAGACGACGATCCGGGCCGGCGCGTCCAGGGTCGCCGGCTCGGCCCGCGACAGCGGCACGCCGTCGACGTCGGCCGGCGGCACGTCCTCGACCAGCACGTCGACCGCCTCGAGCTGGCTGCCCCACTCCCGCGACACCCGGCCCACGGCGTCCAGGACCAGCTCGTCGAACTGCTCCGACCGGCTCCGGGCGGCCGGCAGGTCGCCGGGCAGCAGCGACCCGCGCATGCCTCGGCCGCGGCGGTCCCGACGCCGGACGCCGGCCGGGTGCTCGGTCATGGTCCCAGCCTAGGTGGGTTCCGACGGCGAACGGTGCCGCCGGTCGTCGGTGTGCGGGGACGCGCCGGAGGAGTTCGGCCGGTCAATGCGGGCCGTGGTCGGTCCTGGTCGCTACCGTTCGGCCCGTGAGCCCTGTCCGCCGCTGCTCCCGCACCGCGTGCGGGCGCCCAGCCGTCGCGACGCTCACCTATGTCTACGCCGACTCCACCGCAGTGCTGGGCCCGCTCGCGACCTACGCCGAGCCGCACTGCTACGACCTGTGCGCCGCGCACTCCGAGCGGCTGACCGCCCCGCGCGGCTGGGAGGTGCTCCGGCTCGCCCCGGACCCGGCCGACCTCGGGCCGAGCAGTGACGACCTGGAGGCACTGGCCGACGCCGTCCGGGAGGCCGCCCGACCCGCGCCGGAGCCGGCCCTGGAGCCGGTCGAGATCGGCCGTCGCGGTCACCTGCGGATGGTCCGCAGCCCGGACTGACCGGCCTGGTGGCCGGTAGCACGTCCGATTTGCCCCAGACACGCCGGATCCTCAAGGTCTTGACGAGCTCTGCCGATGCATCCGTGTCATCCCGGGTAGCCGATCTCTTCCTTCCGGCGCCCGCGCAGCACCTCCATCATCGGCATCGTCGAAAGCAGACTTCCTCATGGCGCGCACCAGCACGGCCTCCCGCCCGCACGTCCCCCTCGGCTCGCTGACCCAGCCCGGTGCCCGGGGCGGCGTCAGCTGTCGCGCCTGTGGCAGCGAGCGAGTCACCCGCATCGCGATGAACCTCACCGACGGGTCGCCGGTGGAGTTCACCTCCTGCCACCACTGCGAGCACCGCACCTGGGCGGAGCAGGGCAGCGCACGGGCACTTCCGGTCGACCGTGTGCTGGACCGGACCCGCAAGGTCTGAGGCCCACGGCGCCCTTCGGGGGGCGCCTCAAGTGGCCGGTAGGCTCCCGCCGTGCCCGTTCCGCTCCGCCAGGACCTGTCGACGTTCGTCAAGGCCTACGACGTCCGCGGGACGGTCCCCGACCAGCTCGATGCCGAGGTGACCCGTGCGCTCGGGGCGGCCTTCGTCCGGGTGGTCGGCGCGAGCAAGGTCGTGGTGGGCCACGACATGCGACCGTCCTCGCCCGAGCTCGTCGCCGCGTTCGCCGAGGGTGCGACCGCGCAGGGGGCCGACGTCGTCGAGATCGGCCTGGCCTCGACCGACCTGCTCTACTTCGCCAGCGGCAGCCTCGACCTGCCGGGCGCGATGTTCACCGCCAGCCACAATCCCGCGCGCTACAACGGCATCAAGCTCTGCCGTTCCGGAGCCCGGCCGATCGGCCAGGACAGCGGGCTGATCGAGATCCGCGATCTCGCCCAGCAGGGCGTTCCCGACGCCGTGGACCGGCCGGGCGCCGTGACCCAACAGGACGGTGCTCCCGGCGTACGCCGAGTACCTGCGCACGCTCGTCGACCTGTCGGCCAACCGCCGGCTGAAGGTCGTGGTCGACGCGGGCAACGGCATGGGCGGGCACACCGTGCCGACCGTCCTGGCCGGTCTGCCGGTCGACCTGGTCCCGATGTACTTCGAGCTCGACGGCACCTTCCCCAACCACGAGGCGAACCCCCTCGACCCGGCCAACCTGGTCGACCTGCAGGCGCGGGTCCGGGCGGAGGGTGCGGACATCGGGCTGGCCTTCGACGGCGACGCCGACCGCTGCTTCGTCATCGACGAGCGGGGCGACCCGGTGTCGCCCTCCGCCGTCACGGCGCTGGTCGCCGTCCGCGAGCTGGCCCGGCACCCGGGATCGACGGTGATCCACAACCTGATCACCTCGCGCGCCGTGCCGGAGATCGTCGCCGAGCACGGCGGTACGCCGGTCCGCACCCGGGTCGGTCACTCGTTCATCAAGGCCGAGATGGCGCGCACGAACGCGGTCTTCGGCGGTGAGCACTCGGCGCACTACTACTTCCGGGACTTCTGGCGGGCAGACACCGGCATGCTGGCCGCCCTGCACGTCCTCGCGGCGCTGGGCGAGCAGGAGCAGCCGCTGTCCGGGCTCGCCGCGGCGTACGAGCGCTACGTCGCGTCCGGCGAGATCAACAGCGTGGTCGACGACCAGGCGGCTGCCACGGTTGCCGTGCGCGCCGCCCACGCGGGCCGGACCGGCGTCGAGATCGACGAGCTGGACGGCCTGACCGTCAGCACGGCGGGCTGGTGGTTCAACCTGCGGGCCTCCAACACCGAGCCGCTGCTGCGGCTCAACGTCGAGGCGGACGACGCGGAGACGATGCGGCGGGTGCGGGACGACGTACTGGCCATGGTGCGCGGCGGCGACGCCGACGCGAACAGCGACCCGAAGGAGAACTGAGGACGTGCAGCTCGACCCCCGGCTGATGGAGATCCTGGCCTGCCCGGCCTGCCACTCGCCGCTGCGTGCGGACGACGAGGCGGACGAGCTGGTCTGCACGTCGCCCACCTGCGGGCTGGCCTACCCGGTGCGCGACGACATCCCGGTGCTGCTCGTCGACGAGGCCCGGCGGCCGTGAGCCCGTTCGGGGCGCTGGACGAGACAGCTCTGGACGACCCGACGGCGAGGGACCGGTTGGACCCGGCCCAGATGCTGCGCGCGGTCGCCACGGCCGGCGCCCAGGTCCGGGAGTCGCTGGTCCGCATCGAGGACGACGCGCTGGCGGCGGTCGCCCGCGACGACCGGCCGAGAGCGGTCGTGGTCACCGGCATGGGCGGCTCGGGCATCGCGGCCGACGTCGCCGCGGCGGTCGCCGGTCGCACCTGTCCCGTCCCGGTGCTCCCGTACCGCGGGCACCGGCTGCCCGGCTGGGTCGGCCCGCTGGACCTGGTCGTGGCCGTGTCGTGCTCCGGCACGCACCGAGGAGACGCTGTCGGCCGACCGACGAGGCGCTGCGCCGCGGTGCCCGGCTGGTGACGGTAGGCGCCGCCGCCTCGCCGCTGGCCGAGCGCAGCACCGGTGGTCGCGCACTGCACCTGCCGGTCGACGCGCAGGGCCGGATGCCCCGGGCCAACCTGTGGGGCCTCGCGGTGCCGGTGGCCATGGTGCTGGACGCCGCGGGCCTGGCCGACGTGCCCCGAGGTCTGCTGTCGGACCTCGCCGACCGGCTGGACGCGGCGGCCGAGCAGTGCGGGCCGGTGGTCAACAGCCTGGAGAACCCGGCGAAGGCGCTGGCGCTCGAGCTGGCCGGGTCGCTGCCGTACGTGTGGGGGGCCAGCGACGTGGCGAACGTCGCGGCGGCCCGGACAGCGGCGCAGCTCGCCGAGAACGCGAAGTACCCCGCGGTGCACGGCCCGCTGACCGAGGTGCACCACAACCAGGTCGTCGTGATGGCCGGCGCCTTCGGTGCCCTGGGCGCCGATGACGAGGACGCGATCTTCCGTGACCGCGTCGAGGACGCTCCGGCCTGGCCCGGGATGCGGCTGCTGCTGCTGCGCGACGCCGAGGAGGTGCCCGAGGTCGCGACCCGCGCCGACGCATCGCGCGAGGTCGCCGAGCAGTACGGCGTGCCGTGCCGCGAGCTGCGAGCCGACGGCGACCATGCGCTTCTTCGGCTTGCCAGCCTGGTTGCCCCGCTGGACTTCGCCACCGTCTACCTGGCGATCCTGCAGGGCATCGACCCCATCGCCGATCGAGCCCATCGTCGTCCTCAAGGGCGGCCGAACCGGAGGAGTCCCGTGAGCGCGTCTGGCGGCAACAAGGCGATCATCGCGGCCCTGACCGCGAACCTGGGCATCGCGGTGACCAAGTTCGTCGCTTACCTGCTGACCGGCTCGTCCTCGATGCTCGCCGAGTCGATCCACTCCGTGGCCGACTCGGGGAACCAGGGCCTGCTCCTTGTCGGGGGCCGCCGGGCCAAGCGGCAGGCGAGCCCCTTGCACCCGTTCGGCTACGGGCGCGAGCGCTACATCTACGCATTCATCGTGTCGATCGTCCTGTTCACCGTCGGTGGCCTGTTCGCCCTGTACGAGGGCTACCACAAGCTGCAGCACCCGGAGCCGATCGACTCCTGGCAGTGGGTGCCGGTGCTGGTTCTCGTCGTCGCGATCGGGCTGGAGAGCTACTCGTTCCGCACGGCGATCGTGGAGTCCAACCATGTCCGCGGCGACCTGGACTGGGTGCAGTTCGTCCGGCGGTCCAAGGCGCCCGAGCTGCCGGTCGTCCTGCTCGAGGACCTCGGTGCGCTGGTCGGCCTCGTCCTCGCGCTCGCTCGGGGTGGGGCTGACGCTGGTGACCGACGACGGCACCTGGGACGGTGTCGGCACCATCTGCATCGGGGTGCTCCTGGTCGTGATCGCCGTGGTCCTCGCCATCGAGACCAAGAGCCTGCTGCTCGGCGAGGGCGCCACCGCGGACGCGCTGAAGCGGATCGAGGCGGCGCTGCTGGCCGACGACTCGGTGCGGAGCATCATCCACATGAAGACGCTGCACCTCGGCCCGGACGAGCTGCTGGTCGCGGCCAAGATCGCGGTAGCGCCGACCGACAGGGCGATCGAGGTGGCCCGCACCATCGACGCCGCCGAGTCGCGGGTCCGCGCAGCAGAGCCGGTCGCCCGGGTGATCTACCTCGAGCCCGACATCGACCGCGACGCGACCGACAGCGCTCCCACCCCGTAGCCCCAAGATCGTTTGCGACCTTTTCGTCCCGACACGCGGGCGATGACCGGCGTGTCGGCCTGGGAACGTCGCAAACGATCTTGCTCGGGCGGCCGCGGGTGACGCGAGCCGAGATGACCGGGACGGGTCCGGCCGCTAGACTGGGTCCCGGAGTTCGGCGTCACCGATGGGTTGGTCCTGAGGGACCGCGCCGGGCATGCTCCGCCAGCACCTGCATCGACGCCCAGCCGCTGCTGTGGCTCAGCTGCCGCTGGCATTCCGCCCATCTGCATCCATCGGGCCCTGTCGAGACGGGCCCAGTCGGGAGACGACACGCATGAGCGCCACCCTGAAGCCCGGTGACTACAAGGTCGCCGACCTCTCGCTCGCCGAGTTCGGCCGCAACGAGATCCGCCTCGCCCAGCACGAGATGCCGGGCCTGATGGCCCTGCGCGAGGAGTTCGGCGCGGCGCAGCCGCTGGCCGGTGCCCGGATCGCCGGCTCCCTGCACATGACCGTGCAGACCGCCGTCCTCATCGAGACCCTCGTCGCGCTCGGTGCCGACGTCCGTTGGGTCTCCTGCAACATCTTCTCCACCCAGGACCACGCGGCCGCCGCGACCGTCGTCGGTCCCGAGGGCACCGTCGACGCCCCCGCCGGTGTGCCGGTCTACGCCTGGAAGGGCGAGACGCTGCCGGAGTACTGGTGGTGCACCGAGCAGATGCTCGTCTGGCCCGACGGTGCCGGCCCGAACATGCTGCTGGACGACGGCGGCGACGCGACGCTGCTGATCCACAAGGGCACCCAGTTCGAGGCGGCCGGCGCGGTGCCCAGCACCGACGAGAACGACTCCGAGGAGTACGGCGTCATCCTCGACCTGCTGCGCGCCTCGCTTGCCGCGGACCCCACCAAGTACACGCGGATGGGTGCGGGCATCAAGGGCGTCACCGAGGAGACCACGACCGGGGTGCACCGGCTCTACGAGTTCGCCAAGACCGGCGAGCTGCTCTTCCCGGCGATCAACGTCAACGACTCGGTGACCAAGAGCAAGTTCGACAACAAGTACGGCACCCGCCACTCGCTGATCGACGGTATCAACCGCGCCACCGACGTCCTGATGGGCGGCAAGGTCGCGGTCGTGCTCGGCTACGGCGACGTCGGCAAGGGCAGCGCGGAGTCGCTGCGCGGCCAGGGTGCACGCGTCATCGTCACCGAGATCGACCCGATCTGCGCACTGCAGGCGGCGATGGACGGCTACCAGGTGGCCACCCTCGAGGACGTCGTCGAGACCGCTGACATCTTCATCACCGCGACCGGCAACAAGGACATCATCTCCGCCGCCGACATGGCACGGATGAAGCACCAGGCGATCGTCGGGAACATCGGCCACTTCGACAACGAGATCGACATGGCCGGTCTGGCCCGCACCGCAGGCGTCCGCCGGAACACGATCAAGCCGCAGGTCGACGAGTGGGTCTTCGCCGACGGCCACTCGATCATCGTGCTGTCCGAGGGCCGGCTGCTGAACCTCGGCAACGCCACCGGGCATCCGAGCTTCGTGATGTCGAACTCGTTCGCGAACCAGACGATCGCCCAGATCGAGCTGTGGACGAAGAACGACCAGTACGAGCGGCAGGTGTACGTCCTGCCGAAGCACCTGGACGAGAAGGTCGCCCGGCTGCACCTCGACGCGCTGGGCGTGCGGCTCACGAAGCTCACCAAGGACCAGGCCGAGTACATCGGCGTGGACATGGCGGGCCCGTACAAGCCGGACCACTACCGCTACTAGGCGCCAGATCCGGTGATCCACACCGGATCGGTCACCCGACACGTGACCGATCCGGTGTGGATCTTCTGCGTCTAGGGGCTGCCGGCCTCGCCTCGCACGATGCTGGTGGCGATGTCGCGCAGCTTGCGGTTGAGCCGCTGCGAGGCAGCGCTCAGCAGGTCGAAGGCCGCCTGCTGGCTGATCTTGTGGGTGGCCATCAGGATGCCGACCGCGGCACCGATCTCGCGGTTGGTCGCCAGGCCGACCTCGAGCTCGTCGGCCCGGCTCGCGTGCCGTGCCCCGGCGAGGGCGACGGAGGCGAAGGCTGCGAGGATCGCCGCGGTGGCAACCGAGTCGTCGGTGAAGACGTCGGGGCTGTCGGCGAAGATGTTCAGCGCACCGTTGCGGTGTCCCTCGTCGACGAGGGGGACGGCGAGCATCGCGCGGACCGGCGTTCGCTCGAGGACGATGGCGGCCAGCCGTGGCCACTTGGAGCCCTTGGCGATGTCGTTGTCGACCTGGATGACGTTGTCGACGCTCGCCTCCAGGCAAGGTCCCTCGCCGACCCCGTTCTGCAGCTCGTCGATCAGGCGCATGACGTCGTCGGTGGCCGCCGCGGAGCGGAACTGCTCGCCGTCCAGGACGCCGATCGCGGCCCGGTCGCAGCCGTCGATCAGCCGCACGGCTGACTCGACCACGATCTGCTGGATCTGGTCGGCGCTCTTGCCGTCACGGAGCTGCTGGGCGATCACCGCGAACTGCTCCTGCGGCGTGAGTTCGTGCGCACTCATCTGCGTCTCCCTCGAAGTCCGGCCGGGCCGTCGTCCGCGGGTTCGACCGACCCGCAGGATGCTACGTGACCTGACTACGACGGCGGGGCGAAGGGCCGCTCGTCGTCACCGGGTGCGGGCGGCGGCGGAGCGGCTTCGGCCGGGGGCGGTGGGTACGGCGGCGGGGCGGTGCGGCGTACGGCGGGGGCGGTGCGGCGTACGGCGGCCGAGGCGGGACCAGCCGGGCCAGCTCCCGGTTCCGCCGTTCCGCGATGACCGCGGACAGGAACGCCCAGGCCGGGACCCCGGGCGGCGGGGGAGGCGCGGTGACCTGCGCGAGGGCGGCGGCCAGCGAGGCGCCCATCTGGTCCCGCACCGGCGGGGACAGCTCGGGGGAGCGCGCGAGGAACTGCCGCACGGCCAGCGCCAGGTCGTCCTGGACCCGGGACAGGTCCAGCCGGGCGGCCCAGGCCGCCAGCTGCGGCGGCATCATCGCCACCGGCGAGGCCCGCACCGGCATCCGTTCGTGGACCACGACGGTGCCGGCCAGGTAGTCGCCGACCCGGCGGCCCTGCGCGGAGGCGAGCGAGGCGATGAGCGCGACGGCCCCCACGGTCAGCCAGATCTCCACCACGCCGAGCAGGCCTCGGACGAAGGCGTGCCGGAAGCGCGACCGGTCCGCCGTCCTCCCTCAGCACCCGCAGGCCGAGCGCCATCTTGCCCAGCGAGCGGCCGCGGGTGAGGGTCTCGAACGTCACCGGGTAGCCGACGATCACCGCCAGGGAGAACACCAGGCCGAGCGCCGCGGCGAGCGACTCGTCGACGAAGCTCACCGTGCCGCCGACCACGATCAGCCCGAGCACGAAGAGGCCGAGCTGCACGGCGAGGTCGATGGCCAGCGCGAGCGACCGGCTGGCGAGCTTGGCCAGCCGCATCTCCAGCATCACGGCCTCGCCGGTGACCAGGTCGGTCACGGTGTGCCCCCCTCGTCCTCACCCGGCATCGCCGGGCAGCTGCCGACCTGCAGGTTAGTCTGCGGCAGGCAACCGGCCCGGGGTGGTGAAGCAGTGGACGTCGACGCCTACGTCGCGGCGCACCGCGGCGAGTGGGACCGGCTGGACCAGCTGGTGCGCCGCGCGGGCCGTGGCCGCGGCAGCCTGGACGGTGCCGAGGTCGACGAGCTGGTGACGCTCTACCAACGGGTCAACACCCACCTGTCGGTGGTCCGCTCGGCCACCCCGGACCCGGCGTTGCTCGCGCGGTTGTCGACCCTGGTCGGCAGAGCCCGCTCGGCGGTCACCGGGTCGCAGCGACCTGCCTGGAAGGACCTGGCCCGGTTCTTCGTCGTGTCCTTCCCGGCGGCGCTCTACCGGAGCATGCGGTGGTGGACGGCGGTCGGTGTCGCGTTCGTGCTCGTCGGTCTGGTGGTCGGGGCCTGGGTGGCCGGTGACCCGCAGGTGCAGGCGACCATCGCCGCGCCGGAGCAGATCCGCCAGCTGGTGGAGCACGACTTCGAGGACTACTACTCGTCGGCGCCGGCCGGCTCGTTCGCGGCCCAGGTCGCCACGAACAACGCGTGGGTGTCGGCGCTGGCGTTGGCGCTGGGGGTCTTCCTGCTGCCCGTGGTGTGGATCCTCTGGCAGAACGCCCTCAACGTCGGCATCGCCGGCGGGCTGATGGCGGCCAACGACCGGCTCGGGCTGTTCTTCGGACTGATCCTGCCGCACGGCCTGCTCGAGCTGACCTGCGTGTTCGTCGCCGCCGGGGCCGGTCTCCGGCTGGGCTGGTCGTGGATCGACCCCGGCGCGCGTAGCCGGTCCCGGGCACTGCGCGAGGAGGGCCAGGCGGCCGGCGCGCTGGCGCTCGGGCTGGCGGTGACGCTGTTCGTGTCCGGCGTCGTCGAGGCGTTCGTGACGCCCTCCGGCCTGCCGACCTGGGCGCGGATCGGCATCGGCGGGTCGCTGTGGCTCGGCTTCCTCGGCTACGTCCTGGTGCTCGGTGGCCGAGCCGTCCGGGCCGGTGAGGTGGGCGACCTGCGCGGGTCCGGCGCGACCGACATGGCGCCTACGGCCGGCTGACGTCAGAGCCGGCCGGCGGCCTTGAGCGCGAGGTAGCGGTCGGCCAGGTCCGGGGCCAGGGTGTCCGGGCCGCTGTCGACCACCTCGACGCCACGGCGGCCGAGCAGCTCGCCGAGCCGGCGCCGCTCCGCCCGGGCACGTTCCGCGGCCGCCGCGTCGTACACCGCCTCGGCGTCGCCGCGCGCGCCGGCCATCTCGACCGTCCGCGGGTCGGCGACCGAGGCGATCACCACCTGGTGGCGGTGCACCAGCGGGGCCAGTACCGGCAGCAGGCCCTCCTCGACCGGCGCGGTGTCCAGCGCGGTGAGCAGCACCACCAGGCTGCGCCGCGAGGAGCGGCCGAGGATCGTGCGCACCATGCCCGCGTAGTCGGGCTCGACGAGCGCCGGCTCCAGCGGGGCCATCGCGGTCACCAGGGCCGGCAGCAGGCCGGCGGCCGCGACCCCCTCGACCCGAGCCCGTACGCCGCGGTCGTAGGCCAGCAGGTCGACCCGGTCGCCGGCCCGGGCCGCAAGCGCCGCCAGCAGCAGGGCCGCGTCCATCGCGGCATCGAGCCGGGGCGCGTCACCGACCCGAGCCGCGGCGGTGCGGCCGCAGTCGAGCATCAGCAGCACCCGGCGGTCCCGCTCCGGCCGCCAGGTGCGCACCATGACGTCGGCCGCCCGCGCGGACGCCCGCCAGTCGATGGACCGGACGTCGTCACCGCCGACGTACTCGCGCAGCGAGTCGAACTCGGTGCCCTGGCCGCGGACCATCACCGCGGTCCGGCCGTCCAGCTCGCGCAGCCGCGCCAGCCGCGACGGCAGGTGCCGGCGCGAGGTGAAGGGCGGCAGGACCCGCACCCGCCAGGGCACGTCGTGGGAGCCTTGCCGGCCGGCCAGCCCGAGCGGGCCGACCGAGCGCACGGTCACCCGCGCCGCGGGCCGGTCGCCGCGGCGGGTCGGGCGCAGCAGCGTGGTCACCCGGCGTCGCTCGCCGGCCGGTACGTCGAGCCGGTGCCGTTGCTCAGCGGCTCCCGCGCTGGGCGGCCAGGCGTCGCGCAGCCGGCCGCGGACCCGCCGCCGCGACGGGTTGGTCACGGTCAGCCGCACCTGCGCCGGCTCGCCCAGCCGCACCGCGGTGTCGCCGTCCCGCTCCAGCCTCAGCGACCGCACCGCGCCGGCCAGCGCGACGTCCACCGCCAGCAGCAGCAGGAGCAGCCCGGTGACGAGCAGAACGCCGAGCCCCGAAGGGAACACGAGTCCGACCACGGCCGCGGCAGCGAGCCCCGCGAGCCCAGCCCGCCCGGTCAGCGCCACCGTGTCACCGCACCGTCAACGGGGGACGGGGACCGCGGCGAGCACGCCGTCGAGCACGGCGTCCGGGGTCACCCCCTCGAGCTCGGCCTCGGGCCGCAGCTCGACGCGGTGCCGCAGCGCGGGCCGGGCCAGTGCCTTGACATCATCCGGGGTCACGTAGTCGCGCCCGGACAGCCAGGCCCACGCCCGGGCAGCCGACATCAGAGCGGTCGCGCCGCGCGGCGAGACGCCCAGCTGCAGCGAGGGCGAGTCGCGGGTGGCCCGGGCCAGGTCGACCACGTAGCCGACGACCTCGGGCCGGATGGTCACGGTGCGGACCGCGGCGCGACCGGCGGCCAGCTCGGCGGTCCCGGCCACCGGACGGATGCCGGCGGCCCCGAGGTCGCGGGGGTCGAAGCCCTCGGCGTGCCGGGTCAGCACCTGCACTTCCTCGGCGCGGGCCGGCAGCGGCATCGTCAGCTTGAGCAGGAACCGGTCCAGCTGCGCCTCCGGCAACGGGTAGGTGCCCTCGTACTCCACCGGGTTCTGGGTGGCGACCACGACGAACGGGTCGGGCAGCGGTCGCGGGGTGCCGTCGACTGACACCTGCCGCTCCTCCATCGACTCCAGCAGCGCAGCCTGCGTCTTGGGCGGCGTGCGGTTGATCTCGTCGGCGAGCAGCAGGTTGGTGAACACCGGCCCGGCACGGAACGAGAACTCCGACGAGCGCGCGTCGTAGACCAGCGACCCGGTGACGTCGCCCGGCATCAGGTCCGGGGTGAACTGCACCCGCTTGGTGTCCAGCGACAGGGCAGCCGCGAACGCCCGCACCAGCAGGGTCTTGGCCACGCCGGGGACGCCCTCGAGCAGGACGTGGCCACGGCAGAGCAGCGCGATCACCAGCCCGGTGACGGCGGCGTCCTGGCCGACGACGGCCTTGCCGACCTCGGCTCGCAGCGCGCGCAGCGCCTCCCGCGCCTCGGCGTCCGGCCCGGCGGGCGACCGGTCGGTGGGCTGCTCGGGCAGGTGCTCGGTCACGGTCGGCGTACCTCTCTCTCGAGGGCGTCGAGGTCGTCGGCGAGCCGCACCAGCGCCCCGTCGTCGGCAGGTGCGGCACCGTACAGGAGCCCTGCCACGACCTGCCCGCTCTGTCCGGCGCGCGCCGCGACCGCGGTCACGACGGCGGGAGGCGCGGCCTGGCGCGGCAGCCCCAGCGCGGTGCCCAGCCGGTTCCGTACGCCGGCACGCAACGCCTCGGCGGCCTGCCCCCGGGCGCCGCTGCGCCGGTAGAGCCGGGCCCGGCCCTCGACCGTCTCCGCGGCCCGCACCACCACCGGCAGGGGCTCGACGACGACCGGCCCGAGCCGCCGGGCGCGCCACAGGGCGAGCAGGAGCACCGCGATGGCGACCTCGACCAGTCCCCACCAGACGCCGTCAGGAACCAGGTCGTAGAACGACTGCTGGGCAGATGCGGGGATGTCAGTGGTGGACGGGAGGTACCAGACCACCCGGGGGCGTGCGCCGAGCAGGCCGAGTGCGAGCGCGGCGTTGCCCTCGTCGTCGAGCCGTGCGTTGGTCAGCGGCGAGGCTGCGCCGAGCAGGGTGACCGGCCGGCCCTCGACGATGCCCTGCACCAGCGACGGCAGACCGTCCTTCGAGTAGCACAGCCGCGGGTCCCCGAGGTCGGCGTCGGTGACGTCGAAGGCCACCGCCCCGGCGTCGGCCACGCCGGCCCTGCGGGCGACCCGCAGGGTGCAGCCGGGCGTGCGCACCCCGGGGTCGGTCGCCTCGGCCCGGATGCCCGGCAGGTAGCGGTCGGGCGCGACCGGGGCGAGCAGCACGAGGTCGGCGCCGCTGGAGCGGACCAGCTCGACCTGGCTGTCCACCAGCAGGTCCGGGTCGACCACGAGCAGGGTGTCGCCCGGCCGGGTGGTCCTGACCATCGCGGCGCTCGTGGTCACCAGGTCGACCGTCACACCCTGGTCGCGCAGCAGCTCGGCCACGGCCCGCGACCCCGAGGGCGCCGGCGAGCGCGGGTCCAGCCGCCGGCCCGGCTCGTCGCCGGTGGCGAGCGCGAGCACGAGACCACCCAGCAGGACGACGAGCAGCACGGCGACCGGGCCCTTGGCGGCGCGCCAGAGATCACCGGCTGTGGGGTCCGTCGACGACCGCACCGGGTCTGTGACGGTGGCGCTCACGAGGGGCTCCCCGCGGTCTGGTCCTGCCGTGCGGCGCGCACCTGCTCGTCCACGGCGCGCAGCTCTGCGTCGGACTCGGGACCGGCCGGCCGCCCGCCGTACCAGACGTCGTCGAAGAGCCGGGCAGCCCGGCGCAGCGCGGCGGCCACCTCCGGCAGGGCGACGCCGGCCTCCGCGGCGGCCTCGTCAGCGGTGCGACCGGGCCGCTCGTCGAGGACGGCGCGTTCCTCCAGCGCCCGGACGACGGCGCGCAGCCGCTCGCGCACCGCGTCGGCCCACTCGCCTGCGGCGGCATGCGCATCGGCGGCCGCACGATGCTCGGCGGCGGATCGCGGGCGGCCGCTGAACAGGGCCTGCTCGCGGGCGTCGCCGCGACCGAGCGGGCCTACCTTGAGGCGCACCGCCACCACGGCGACGACGACGAGCAGCAGGACCACCGCGATGCCGGCGTAGCCACCCGGCGAGACGCCGGCGACGTCGTCGAAGAGCCTGGCCGCGCGCTCGATCAGCCAGCCCACCACCCGTGGGACCAGCCCGGGTCCGGCGTCGCGGTAGACCTGCTTGGCCAGCTCCTCGCTGGCCAGCCGGGCCGCCTCGTCCCGGGCCAGCTCGACCGGGGCGGACGCGATCACTGGTGCGAGGACCGCTGGCCCACCGGCGCCGCTCCGGCCGCCCGGGCGAGCTCGAGGTCGAGGGCCTCGCGCCGCATCCGCCGGTCCACGTAGACCAGTGCGGTCGCCACGGCCGTGAACGGCCAGGTCACCGCGGAGGCCACGATCGTGCCGAGCGCCGTCACGATCAGCGGCAGCAGGGCGTAGACGTTCAGGTCGTCACCGGTGAGCCAGGCGACGAGGAACGTCAGTGCGACGAACGGCACGGTGAGGATGTTCGCGATGAACTGGGCGATCACGTTGACCAGCAGCAGGATGCCGAAGGTGCGCCACCACGCCCCGCGGACCAGGTCACGTGACCGGCGCAGCGCAGCCACCGCCGGCTGCCGCTCGAGAACGACCACCGGCGGGAACAGCGCGAACGCCGTGTAGAGGTACACCGCTCCGACCAGGAACACGAGCCCGCCGAGCACGAGTACCAGGACCACGGCGACGTCCGGCCCGCCACCGACGGCCAGCAGCAACCCCGGCGCAGGGCCAGGACCAGCAGACCGAGCAGGATCAGCATGGCCAGCCCGGTGGCCCCCAGCAGTGCCGGGACCCGCGGCCGCGCCAGGGCCCAGGCCTCGCGTGCCGCGATGGACTGCCCGAGCACGGCGCGGCTCACGGCCACGGTGAGGATCCCGGTGAGGATCAGCGCAGCGATCAGGGTGACGACCACCTGGACCCCGGTCGCGGTGACCGCGCTCGCCGCGAACGTCACGTCGGCGCCGGCGCCGTTGGATGGCTGGTCGAAGCTGAACGCGGTGTCGGCCGTGTCCTTCAGCAGCAGCCAGGTGACCGGGACGGTGAGCACCTGGCCGATGACCGCGACGACGGCGGAGAGCCCGAGCATCATCCTCGGGTGCGCGCGGATCGCCGAGATCGAGCCGTCCAGGATCTCGCCGAGGCCCAGCGGCCGCAGCGGGATGATGCCCGGCTTCGGCGGACGGGGAGGTGGCGGCGGGTAGCCCGCCGCGGCAGGACCCCAGCCCGGCGCCTGCTGCCACCCGGGCGCCTGCTGCCAGCCGCCGGCGGCGGTCCGGTGGGCGCGCCCGGAGGCAGCGTACGGCGGTGGCTGCTGGGGCGCCCAGCCGGGCGGTACCGGTGCCGGCTGGTGCTCGGGGCGGGTCCAGCCCCCCGGCTGCTCGTCGCTCACCGGGTCATCGTCGCACGCCCCGGGAGCCGGACCCGCGGAGATCATCCGTGCGGGTGTTCTCGCGCCGTGACGGGCATCAGACCCGGCGGGGTGCCACGATGAGCGCATGAAGGGTCGCGTACTTATCGTCGACGACGACACCGCCCTGGCGGAGATGCTCGGAATCGTCCTGCGGGGCGAGGGCTACGAGCCGACGCTGTGTCCGGACGGTGACCAGGCGCTCGGCATGTTCCGCGAGCACAAGCCGGACCTCGTGCTGCTCGACCTGATGCTGCCGGGCATGGACGGCATCGACGTCTGCCGCGCGATCAGGGCCGAGTCCGGCGTACCCATCGTCATGCTCACTGCGAAGACCGACACCATCGACATCGTCGTCGGTCTGGAGTCGGGTGCCGACGACTACGTCGTCAAGCCCTTCAAGCCCAAGGAGCTGGTCGCGCGGATCCGCGCCCGGCTGCGTCGCACGGAGGAGCCGGCGCCCGAGCTGCTCGAGATCGGCGACCTGGTGATCGACGTCGCGGGCCACTCGGTGAAGCGGGACGGCGCGACGATCGCCCTCACGCCGCTGGAGTTCGACCTGCTCGTCGCGCTGGCCCGCAAGCCCTGGCAGGTGTTCACCCGCGAGGTGCTGCTCGAGCAGGTCTGGGGGTACCGGCACGCCGCGGACACCCGGCTGGTGAACGTGCACGTGCAGCGGCTGCGCTCCAAGATCGAGCAGGACCCGGAGAACCCCGACGTCGTCGTCACCGTGCGCGGCGTCGGCTACAAGGCGGGCCCCGCATGAGCACCCCACGACATCGCTCGCTCCGCTCACGATCCCGCAGGGACCCCGCCTGACCTCCGCTCCCGCTGCCGAGGGGCCCGACCGCGCCACCCGGGTCGCGGCCTGGCTGCGCCGAGCCGTCCGTCGGCGCTGGCGGCGGACCATCGCCCTGTGGCGTCGGTCGCTGCAGCTGCGCGTCGTGACCACGACCACGGTGTTCACCGTGATCGCCATCGCCGTTCTCGGCAACGTACTGATCAACCAGGTCCGGGACGGACTGCTCGACACCAAGGTCAGGGCGGCCCTCGACGAGGCAGCCACCGGCGTCCGCACCTCGCAGGAGGCGTTCGACTCCGCCGACAGCAGCGAGCCCGACGTCTACGACACGCTGGTGCCGGACCTCGTGCGACAGCTTGCCCGCGGCGGTGGGCCGGCCGGTGCCCGCGAGGTGGTGCTGCTGCGCGGCGACGAGGTCACCGCCCCCCAGGCGCCGTTGGGTCGCAGCTCGTTCGGGGTCGACATCCTCGCCGTGCCGACTGCGCTGCGCGAGCAGGTCGAGGCAACCGCCGCCCAGCAATGGACCTACAGCGAGGTCACCCGGGCATCGGGACAGATGGACCCGGTGGTCGTCGTCGGCTCGCCGGTCGTCATCCCGACCGTCGGCGGTTACGAGCTGTACTTCCTGTTCCCGCTGGACAAGGAGGCCGACACCCTCGCGCTGGTGCGCAACGCGCTGCTGCTCGCCGCGCTCGGGCTGGTGATCCTCGTGGGCGGCATCGCCTGGCTGGTGACCCGGCAGGTGGTGACCCCGGTGCGGATGGCGGCCCGGATCGCTGAGCGGCTCTCCGCGGGACGGCTCGAGGAACGGATGCGGGTGCGGGGTGAGGACGACCTGGCCCGGCTGGCCGCGTCGTTCAACCGGATGGCGAGCAGCCTCCAGCGGCAGATCCGCCAGCTGGAGGACCTGTCCCGGGTGCAGCGGCGGTTCGTCTCCGACGTGTCGCACGAGCTGCGCACCCCGCTGACCACGGTACGGATGGCCGCCGACGTCCTGCACGAGGCCCGGGCCGGGTTCGACCCGGCGGTCGAGCGCAGCGCCGAGATCCTGCAGGCCCAGCTCGACCGGTTCGAGGCGCTGCTGGCCGACCTCCTGGAGATCAGCCGCTACGACGCCGGGGCCGCGCTGCTCGAGGCCGAGCCGACCGACCTGCGGGTGGTCGCCCGGCACGTCATCGAGGCCATGGAGACGCTCGCCGACCTCCGGGGAAGTGAGCTGGTGCTGGCCGCGCCGGCGCTTCCCTGCGTCGCGGAGGTCGACGCCCGACGCATCCAGCGCATCCTGCGCAACTTGGTGGCCAACGCCATCGAGCACGGCGAAGGTCGCCCGATCACCGTCCGGGTGGCCGCCACGACCGAGGCCGTGGCGATCGCCGTGCGCGACCACGGGGTCGGGCTCGAGCCCGACGAGGTGGGCATGGTCTTCAACCGGTTCTGGCGGGCCGACCCGGCTCGGGCCCGCACCACCGGCGGCACCGGCCTGGGTCTGTCCATCGCCCTCGAGGACGCCCACCTGCACGACGGCTGGCTGCAGGCCTGGGGCGAACCTGGCGACGGCTGCCAGTTCCGGCTGACCCTGCCGCGGCGGCTGGGCGCCGACCTCGAGGGGTCGCCGATCCCGCTCGAGCCGATGGACTCCCGCCGCCGGCGCCGTCCGGTGACCGTCGGCCAGCCCTACCGTCGGATCCACACCCCGGGCGGTATCGATGTCTGAGCCCGCGGTGAATGGCCACCGCCGCATGGTGCGCGTGCTGCTGCCCCTGCTCCTCGCGTCCCTCGCCGGGTGCGCCTCGATCCCGACGTCCGGCCCGGTCAAGGCGGGGGGCGACCTGCGGCTGCAGCGGGTCGAGGATGTCGTGCGGTCCATCGGTCAGCCGCCGACCCCGGGCGCCAGCCCGGAGAACATCGTGCTCGGCTTCCTGCAGTCCAGCGCTGACTTCCAGGGCGACCACGAGGTCGCGCGGCTGTACCTCGCCCCGCGCGCACGGCAGAACTGGCGTCCGCAGGCCGGCACCGTCGTCTACGACCGGGTCGCTGCGCTGCCTCTCAGCGACGGAGTGGTTGCCGTCGAGGGGTCCGAGATCGGCCGGATCGACGGCGAGGGCTCCTTCCGCCGTACGGCGTCGGCGGCCACCGTGACCCGCGGATTCGGTATGGAGCGGGTCGACGGGCAGTGGCGGATCGCCAGCCTGGACGACGGGCTGATGCTCTCCTCGGCGGACGTCGCGGAGACCTACCGGCAGATCTCGCTGTACTTCCTGGGCCCGTCCGGCAACACCCTGGTGCCCGACGTCGTGCTCGTGCCCAAGCTGCCCGGCCTCACGACCAAGCTGGTGGCCCGGTTGCTGCGCGGACCGACTGCCGCGATGCGGGACGCGGTGGACACCTCCTTCCCCCAGGGCACCGGTCTGGAGGTCGGGTCGGTGCCGGTCCGCGACGGCGTCGCGACCGTGCGCCTCAACGGCGTCGCCCTGCAGGCCGACGACGACGCCAGGGAGCGGATGTCGGCGCAGATCGTCTGGACGCTCAAGCAGCTGTCCGAGGTGCTCCGGGTGCGGATCACGGCGGGTGGCGAGAACCTGCTGGTCAGCGGTGTCGCCGAGGAGCAGGACCGCGACTCCTGGCGCACCTACGACCCGGACCAGCTGCCCCCGGGCCCGTCGGTCTACGTGGCGCAGGACGGCCGGATCGGTCGCTACCTGGAGGGCGAGTTCGAGCCGGTCCCCGGTGTTGCGGGGACCGGCGAACCGGCGCTGCGCGGGCCCGCGGTGTCCCTGGACGCCAGCCGGGTGGCGGCGGTGAGCAGCGACGGCCGGACCGTCTACGTCGGTGGGCTCGCGCGCGGCGACGGGCTGCTGCCCCGGTTGCGCGGCACCGACCTCTCGCCACCGTCCTGGGACCCGGGCAACAACCTGTGGGTCGTCGATCGCGCGACCGGACAGCTCTGGTACCTGGCCAACGGGGCGGACGCCCCCCAGGAGGTGGCCATCGTGGACGCCCCGCGGCTGACTGCGGTGGCTGTCGCCCGGGACGGCGCGCGGGTGGCGTTGATCGTCGGCTCCGGCAAGTCGGCGCGGGTCAAGGTCGGCCCGGTCGTCCGGGTCGAGACGGCCGACCCGGACATCGAGGGCGGCGAGGCTGTGTCGGTCCCGAGCGTGCACGAACCGATGCCGACGCTGCGCTCGGCGCGCGACGTCGCCTGGGCCGACTCCACGACGCTGGCGGTTCTCGCCAGCCGGGACGGGCTGCCGGTGGCGCCGTACTACCTCGACACCGACGGCTACCGGATCACCGACACCGATCCGCTCGCGGACCCGGTGAGCATCACCGCGGCGCCGCCCCTCCAGCCGCAGGAGAACCCGCTCGTGGTCGGCACGGCAGACGGTGAGCTGCTGCAGTTCACCTCCGGCGGTGGGTGGCAGGCGCTGGGTGTCGGCACCGACCCTGCCTACCCGGGTTGACCGTCCCCGGCTGACCGTCCCCAGCCCCGTCGGTCGTCCACGGTTCCCGCCGTCGACGGCACCTGCACGCCGGTACGGCGGCAGGCTCGACGCGTGCTCATCCCCACCCTGCGCGCGGTGCTCGACCTGGTGCTGCCGACCAGCTGCGCCGGCTGCGCCACCGAGGGCGTCACCTGGTGCGCCACCTGCGCCCGGCTGCTCGACGGACCGGCCCGGCCGTGCCGCCCGGACCCGTGCCCGGCGTCGCTCCCCCCGACCTGGACGGTCACGGCGTACGACGGACCCGTGCGCGCCGCGCTCCTGGCGCACAAGGAGCGCGGCGTGCTGGCTCTGAGCCGGCCGCTGGGGGCTGCCCTGGCGTCGGCGGTCTCCGCTGCCACGACCGACAGCGGCCGGCGCGCATTGTTGTTGGTGCCGGCGCCCTCCCGGCCGGCCGCGGTCCGCGAGCGGGGCAACGACCCGACGCTGAGGCTCGCGCGGGCAGCGGCCGGGACGCTGCGACGCCGGGGTGCCGGTGCCGCGGTCGTTCCGGTGCTCCGGATGACCCGAGGTACCCGCGACCAGGCAGGCCTCGGGGTGCGGGCCAGGGCCGAGAACCTCTCCGGGGCGGTCCGGGTGGCGCCTCGCCTGGCGTCCGCGGTGGCCGGCCGCGAGCTGGTGCTCGTCGACGACGTGATGACCACGGGGGCAACGCTGGCCGAGTCGGCGCGAGCTCTGCACGCGGCGGGGGCCTCCGTCGTCGCCGCCGCGGTGGTGGCGGCCACGGCCCGCCGCGGGGCCGGGCTGTCCTTGCCCACCGGCAGGGACTAGCGTTCCGATATGGCACCCGCCCGGGTCCGTGGTTGCGCCGGACCGCTCGTCCCTCGCGGGGCAGCGGACCGGCAAGCCGATGCCAGCCGCAGGCGAAGCGGTCCACGTAAGGCGACTTCTTGTCGTCCGATCACGGTGCGGCTTAGAAGTAAGTCCTGCCCCGACGGAGGTCCAGATGTCCTCCGACCCGGGAGAAGGGGAGTAGTGGCGGACACCGCTGCGAGACCCTCAGCAGGCGGATGTGGGGTCGAAGACCAGGTCGGCCGGGTGGGTGTCGCAGTCCTGCTGTTCTGACAGAGGAGGATCACTTCGTGGACATCGTCGTCAAGGGTCGGAACACCGAGGTCACCGAGCGCTTCCGCACGCACATCGCGGAGAAGCTTGCGAAGATCGAGAAGCTCGACCCGAAGGTGATCAGCATCGACGTCGAATGCTCCCAGGAACGCAACCCGAGGCTCGCCGACCAGCGCGAGCGCATCGAGATCACCATCCGGTCCCGCGGCCCGGTCATGCGCGCCGAGGCGGCCGCCCAGGACAGCTACGCGGCACTGGACGCCGCGGTGACCAAGCTGGAGTCCCGGCTGCGCCGCGCCCACGACCGCCGACGGGTGCACCACGGCGCCAAGACGCCCGTCTCGGTGGCTTCGGCGACCGCAGCGCTGGATGCGTCGCCGCAGATGCAGAACGGTCTCCTGCCGTCGGCTCCGGACGTCGAGGACGCCGGCTCCGACGACGGCCCGATGTACGTGCGCGAGAAGGTGCACGCCGCGACCCCGATCAACCTCGACCAGGCGCTCTACGAGATGGAGCTGGTCGGGCACGACTTCTACCTGTTCGTCGACGCCGAGACGGCGCAGCCCAGCGTCGTCTACCGGCGCCGCGCCTACGACTACGGAGTGATCCGGCTGGCCGTCTGACCCACCGGACGCGGGATCTCCCGGTTCGTCACGTCAGCACCGCACCGACGTGCGAGGATGCGCTCCGGCGGCGGGTGCCAGGCCCGTTCGTCCTGACGTGTCCGAAAGGTGTGCGGGTGAGCGAGCGAGCAGCCGGTGAGGCCCGGCCGGGTCGCGCCGCCGCGGAGCCGATCCGCGTCCTCGTCGTCGACGACCACGCCCTGTTCCGCCGCGGGCTGGAGATGGTGCTCGGTCAGGAGACCGATATCGAGGTCGTCGGCGAGGCCGGCGACGGCGCTGAGGCCGTCGAGCTCGCCTCCGCGCTGCTGCCCGACATCGTCCTGATGGACGTCCGGATGCCGCGCCGCAGCGGCATCGAGGCGTGCACCGCGATCAAGGACGTGGTGCCGAGCGCGAAGATCGTGATGCTCACGATCTCCGACGACGAGGCCGACCTCTACGACGCCATCAAGGCCGGAGCCAGCGGCTACCTGCTCAAGGAGATCTCGATCGACGAGGTCGCCGCCGCGATCCGGTCGGTGGCCGGCGGCCAGTCGCTGATCAGCCCGTCGATGGCCTCCAAGCTGCTCACCGAGTTCGCCACGATGATCAAGAAGGGTGACGAGCGCCAGCAGGTACCGGCGCCGCGACTCACCGATCGCGAGCTGGAGGTGCTCAAGCTGGTCGCGAAGGGGTTGAACAACCGCGACATCGCCAAGGAGCTCTTCATCAGCGAGAACACGGTGAAGAACCACATCCGCAACATCCTGGAGAAGCTGCAGCTGCACTCCCGGATGGAGGCCGTGGTCTACGCGGTCCGCGAGAAGCTGCTCGAGATCACCTGAGCGGTACGCCGGTGCGCACGCCGTCGGCCGACGAGCTGGCCGCCCGGCCGGTGGAGCGGGTCTCGGCGCTGGTCGAGCTGGTCGGACCCGACGCTGTGGTCGACTGGTGCGTCGCCCTGCTTCGCGGTGGCGACTGGACCGACGTCGACGCCCCCGACCTCGACTGGATCGGCGGCCGCAGCTCGGCGTCGATGGTCGACAAGGCCCTTGCCCTCGACCACTGGCCGCGCGTGTGGGCGGCGCGAGCCCTGCTGCACGTCTACCGCCCACAGGCCGCGACCGCCGTCGTTGCGGGGCTGTCCGACCAGGCGTGGCGGGTACGCGAGATGTGCGCCAAGGTTGCGCGGACGCACCAGCTGGGCGAGGCCGCGCAGGGCCTGCACGGCTGCTGCTCCGACGACGTCCCGCGGGTCCGCGCCGCCGCTGTGCGGGCGTTGGCTGTCGTAGGGGAGGCCGAGAACGCCGACGCCCTGCGCGACTGCCTCGACGACCCGGAGACCGCCGTCGCGGTGGCAGCCGAGCGTGCCCTGCGGGAGATGGGACGCCGGCTCGACCGCCCGCTGTGACCGTCGGGCCGCAGCCGAAAGTCAGGCTTCCGCTGCGCCGGGTCCGGCGCGTTCAGTGGCAAACATGAGACGTCACTTCGACGGCGGGGCTGGACGCCCAACGGTGAGTGCGACCTTCCCAGCCACGTCACGGTCTCGCAGACGTCCGATCGCCGCCGACATCTCCTCCCAGGGCATCTCGCCCGCGAGTTGGGGATCGAGCTTGTGGTCTGCCACCAACGTGGCGAGGTAACCGAGGTCGCGCCCGAATGGCTCCCCACCGTGGAACAGTTCGAACCCTCGGATGTGGACGCTCGCATCGTTGTACACGTCGCGCGCATCAAATTCGGTGAGTTCGTTGGAGCTGTTGCCGAACATCACCAGCGTGCCCTGGCGGTCGAGCATGGTCACGAGCCTGCCGAGCGTGTGGCCGCCCACCGACTCCAGGACGAGGTCGAACCCGCCTCTTAGCTCCTCGACGTCGGACACTACTTCGTCGGCTCCCAGCTGGCGAAGCCCTCCCGCCCGCGCTGAGTTACCGCTGACCAGCGCAGTTACTTCCGCACCGCCCAAATGCGCGAGCTGGATCGCGTAGCGACCGACCCCGCCCGAGGCGCCTGTCACGAGAACTCGCCGGCCAAGGAGTCCGGATCCAGCCCGAAGCGTTCGCAGGGCGGTCAACCCGGCAGTAGGAAGCGTCGCGGCCTCAGTAAACGACACGCCACCGGGCAACTCGGCCATCCATCCCTCCGGCACCATGACACGCTCGGACCACGTCCCTCCCTGTCGGATGCCAACCACCCGAGCGCCTGCTCTCGGGCCACCTTCGACGTCGACCTGTAAGACACCAGCGAAGTCCCAGCCCGGACGCCACCCATCAGCCGCGGTCTCCAGCATTCGCAGCTCTCCCCGATTGATCGAGAACGCGCGCACCTCCACGAGCGCCTCGCCAGGTGAAGGAGTCGGCTCCGGTACGTCGCGCAAGGAAAGGCGGTTCGGCGCCGAGCTCTCTACAACAAGTGCACGCATCGCACATCGCCTCCGAGACAATCTGGCTCGCCACCCACAACGGACCATAACGACGCCCACGGCGGCCGGCGATCGAATCGACCAGACCCGGCGAGCGTGCGCACCGAAGTGCCGCTACCGCACGCGACAGAACTGGGCCGACAGCCCCGATGAGCCTCGTCCATCGCTAAGACGACCCCGTGAGGTGACTTCAGAGCCGCGCGGCCGGCATCATTCGACAGTCTGGTCGGACTGCTTGCGGACGCGGAAGCGGAGGATGGTGGCGTCGCGCGACCGTGTGCTGCTGATCGCTTCCAGCTCCGTCCTGGCGAGGCCCGGCGACGAGAAGCGGATGCCGTCACCGAGCAGCACCGGCAGTACGTACACCAGGATCTCGTCGACGAGCCCCCGCTGCAGGCACTGGCCGGCCACGTCGGCGCCGAGGACTTCGAGGTTCTTGCCGCCCGCGGCGTCCAGTGCAGTGGCGACCGCTTCGCCGATGTCCCCGGTGAGGATCGTGACCTCCGGGTCCGGCCGCTCCAGCGGCCTGTGCGTGAGAAGGAACATGGGTCCGGAGAAGGGGTAGTCGACGCTGCCCGGATCCTCGGCCTCCATCCTGTCGCCCACCTCCCAGGTCCGCCGGCCGACGAGCATGGCACCGGTAGCCGCCGCGATCTCCGCGAGATCCTCCGGGGCCACGAAGTCGGCGAGGGCGCGACCACCGCCCCAGTCCATGACATGGCCGGGACCAGCGATGAAGCCGTCAAGAGACATGCATCGGTTCACGACCACCTTGCCGCTCACGTCATGACCGCCGTCCTCGGGACCCTCAACCCACGTCTGGCAACATCCGAGCCAGCACCCGCCGAGGTCTCAGCGCGCACTGCCACATTTCAGATCTACACGCCGATCGGGTCATCCACCACCACGGCTGGGACGTCGACATCGGACCCGACGGCCATCGCCGGTTCTCCCCACCCCCGTGGTTCGACCCGAGCCGAGCACCCCGGCCACCCTGGCGACCACCGCACCTCACGCTGCTCGGCTGAAGCGCGCGCGATGCCCGTCGGCTCGTCACCTCCGCTCGGCGACGGCGAGCCGGATCGTCACGGTGTCGCCCTCCTCGACCTCCTCGGCCATCGCGGACCGCGTCCTTCAGCGGCACGACGTACCGCCCGTTCTTGGGGAACAGCGAGGTCTCCCACTCGGTCTCACCGATCCGCGCCAGGACCGGGATCATCCCCCAGCCGTACGTCACGCTGGTGGACACCGCCTTCAGCTCGGCCGCTCTCCTCGTCGGGCACCGTGACGAAGTAGTACGGCGACGGGCCGCGCCAGTGCCAGACCTCGCCGGTGAAGGCGAAATCCAGCTCGTCCATCTCGTCCGGTTCGCTCGTCACGCGCAGTCCTCCCGTCCACTCGTCGTCCAGCGCTGTCCTTGTCGCAGGCTAGGTTCGGTTCCGGACGTTGTGCTACCGGATCAGGGGGACGATGTGGACCGAGGTGCGAGCCCCACGGCGCGGGCTCTGCTGACCCTCGAGCTGGTCCAGGGCAGCCCGGGGATCACCGCGGACCGGCTCGCCGACAAGCTCGGCGTCTCGGAGCGGGCCGCCCGGCGGTACGTCGGCATCCTGCGCGAGGCCGGCATCCCGATCGAGTCGGTGCGCGGGCCGTACGGCGGCTACCGGGTCGGCCGCGGGCTGCGCCTGCCGCCGCTGATGTTCAGCGCCGACCGAGGCCCTCGGCCTGGTGATGGCCGTGCTCGACGGCCACCACGACGCGGGCGATCCCACCGACCCGGTCGGCAGCGCGCTCGGCAAGATCATCCGGGCGCTGCCCGAGCCGGTGGCGGCCCAGGCCGAGGCGGTACGCCGGAGCACCGCGCCCGCTCCCGACCGCGCCGCCGCCCGCCCCGACCCCGGGACGACGAGCGTCCTGGTCCAGGCCTGCTCCGACCGGCGACGGGTGCGGATCGGCTACCGGTCCGAGGCCGGGTCGGAGTGGGTCACCGAGGTCGACCCGTGGGCGCTGGTCGTCCGGCACGGCCGCTGGTACCTGCTGTGCCATTCGCACTCCGCGGACGCCTTGCGGGCCTACCGGATCGACCGGGTCCGCGGCGTCGACGTTCTCGACGACACCTTCACCCCGCCCGCGGACCTCGACCCGGTCGCCCTGCTCGAGGAGCACCTCGCCGTCGGCTGGGAGTACGAGGTCGAGGTCGTCATCGACGCCCCGCTCGACACCGTCGCGCGGCAGGCTGCCGCGCGCGCTGGGCCGGCTCGAGCAGGTCGACGCCGCGACGACCCGGCTGGTCGGCAGCACCAGCAACCCCTGGTGGTACGCCGAGCAGCTCGCGGTGATCTCGGCGCCGTACCGGATCGTGCAGTGCCAGGAGCTGCGCGAGACCACGCGGGTCGTCGGGCAGCGCATGCTCACCGCCGCGGCGGATCCGGCCGAAGCCCAGAACCTGAGGGGTGCGACGAACGCGCCACCTGGGCCAGGATGTCCCGATGGCCGCTGCGAACGAAGACGACAGTGGTTCGGAATCGTGCTCGACGCACCGGACGCCCGTGAACTGGCGCACTTCTACGCCCGCCTGCTCGACTGGCAGATCTTCAACGAGGCCGACGACTGGGTCGACCTCGCCCCGTCGAAGGACGCCGGCTACAACATGGCGTTCGCGACCGAGGAGAAGTACGTGCGCCCGGTGTGGCCGACCGAGGACGGCAAGCCCCAGATGCAGATCCATCTCGACATCGCCGTCGACGACCTCGACCACGCGGCCGAGTTCGCGGTGAGCGTCGGCGCCGAGCTGGCGGCGTACCAGCCGCAGAAGGACGTGCGGGTGATGCTGGACCCGGCCGGCCATCCGTTCTGCCTCTACCTGGACACCCCGTTCGAGCCGGACGACGACTAGCCCGACTAGCCCGCGACTCAGCCCACGCGGTCGAGGAACCGGCTGACGTCGCCGGCGCCCTCGCGCACCACCTCGGGGACGTCGCCGGACAGGTCGATGACACTGGTCGGCTCGGTGCCGCAGTCACCCGCGTCGAGCACGCCGTCGACCAGGTTGTCCAGCTGCTCCTTGATCTCCCAGCCCTGGGTCAGCGGCTCGTCCTGGCCGGGGATCAGCAGCGTGCTCGACAGCAGCGGCTCGCCGAGCTCGGTGAGCAGTGCCTGGGTGACTGCGTGATCAGGGATGCGGACGCCGATCGTGTGCTTCTTCGGATGCAGCAGCCGGCCCGGCACCTCCCGGGTCGCCGGGAGGATGAACGTGTACGGCCCCGGCGTGCAGGCCTTGACCAACCGGAACATCGGCGTTGCTCACCTGGGCCAGCTGACCGAGCTGCGAGAAGTCCCGGCAGGTCAACGTGAAGTGGTGGTGCTTGTCGAGCTGGCGGATCGCCCGGATCCGGCTCAGGGCATCGCGACTGCCCATCTGGGCGCCGAGGGCGTAGCAGGAGTCTGTCGGGTACACGACCAGGCCGCCTCCGCGGATCAGCGCCGCGACCTGCGTGATCGCCCGCGGCTGGGGGTCGACCGGGTGGACGTCGAAGTAGCGGGCCATGCCGCGAGCGTAGGTCGGGAGCCGCGGACCAGGGCCCGCCGGCGGCGATCGCTGCCGCTCCTCACATGTGCCAGCCGGCCGGCGGGTCCTCACCGACCACGCCGTCCACGGCCTCGCGGAGCAGGTCGGCGTGCCCGGTGTGCCGGCCGTACTCCTCGACCAGGTCGAAGACGAGCCGGCGCAGGCTGGCGTGCTGGCCGTCGTCCTGGGCCGCCTCCACCAGCTGGTCGAGCCCGCCGTCGGCCAGCGCCGCGTCCAGCCGGTCATGGGACCGCTCGACGGCGGCGTCCCACAGCGCGTACAGCTCCTCGGGGGTGTCGTCGGTCGCGGAGCTCAACGGCCAGTCCGGGTGTGCATCCCAGTCGACGGTCTCCCACGGAGCGCCGGGCGACCCGCCGCGCAGCTTGATGGTGAAGGTGAAGTCCTCGACGAACGCCAGGTGCTTGAGCAGCTTGCCGAGCGTCAGGTCAGAGGAGCCGATCTGGGTCGTCAGCCCGGCCGAGTCGAGGTGGCCGGCCTTCCAGCGGAAGGTCGTGCGCAGCCGGTCGAGCGCGCCGAGGAGATGCTCGACCTCGGTGCCCGCCAGCGGCGGTTCCCAGGGGTAGTCGTCGCTGCCGTGCACGGGGTCCCGCTGCCCATCGGTCGCAGGGTCGCTGGTCACAGGGTCGCTGTTCGTCATGGCGGCACCGTAGAACCCATTCCGGACGTTCCGCGTCCGACTCAGCCCAACGAGCTCGCGAGCACATGTCGACGGTGCTGCCGCTGGGACGCGCCGTCAGTGCCGGTTGGGGGGCAGGATGGTCGGCATGCCCGACGGGGAACGCGCCGGCGTACGGCTGACCAACCTCGACCAGCCGTTGTTCGCCGACTCCGGAGCCACCAAGCGTGATCTGGTCGACTACCTGGACGCCATGGCGGACCGGCTGGTGCCGGTGCTTGCCGAACGTGCCCTGAGCGTCATCCGGGTGCGGCCCGGGCAGCCGCCGTTCATGCAGAAGAACCTGCCCTCCTACGCCCCAGAGTCGATAGCGACGCTCGAGATCACGACCCAGGACGGCAAGCGGGTGGTCCACTATCCCGTCTGCAACGACCGGGAGACGCTCCTGTGGTTCGCCAACCAGCGGGCGGTCGAGTACCACCCCACCCTGTTCCGCGGCCTGGCCATCCGATGCCCCCACACACCTGGTGGTCGACCTGGACCCGCCCGCGGTTCCGACGCCTTCGCGCGTGCTGTGGAGGCCGCGGTCCTGGTACGTGAGGTCCTCAGCGACGCAGCGATGGCGGCGGTGGCCAAGACCAGCGGTGCCAAGGGTGTGCATGTGGTGGTCCCGTTGGCGCCGGGCTGCTCAGCCCTCGACGTGGCCGCCGCCACCCGTGCTGTCGCCGCCCGCGCCGAACGGCTCGACCCGAAGCGGACGACGACGGCGTTCGTCGTCGAGGAGCGCGGGGGCAAGGTGTTCCTCGACGCGACGCGAGCGGGTGGAGCGACCGTGGTGGCCGCCTACAGCCCGAGGGCGCGGCCCGGTGTGCCGGTGTCGTTCCCGCTCGCCTGGGACGACCTCGCCGACGCGTCACCGGCAGAGTTCACCATCAGCACCGTCCGGGGGCTGATCGGCGACACCGACCCGTGGTCGACGTTGATGCCCGCGCCACAGGCCCTCGACGGCGGGCTGGTCGAGGAAGGTCACACCATCCCGGTGGCCCGGGTGGCGGCGATGCACGAGGGCAAGCGCCGCGCTCGAGCCCGGCGCGCGGCCGAACCGGACGCGACCTCGCGACGCTTCCAGCGTCCGGGAACCGTGTACGTGCGATGCACTGGGCCGTGACCGAGCCGGTCGGTACGGCCGGCGGCATGACGCTGTCCGTGTGTGTCGCGGCGCAACCGGCTGGACCGGCCGCGCGGTCGCGGAGGCGGTCCTCGCGGCCGACGACCTGCAGCTCCGTTCCGCGGTGAGCCGGTCCGCCGCCGGGCAGGATCTCGGCGAGGCGTGGGGCGGGCAATCCCACGGCGTCCCGGTGCCCAGCTTCGTGGTCTCCACCGAGGTCGTCTTCGCCCTGTCCGACGAACGTCTGATCATCCGCCACGACGCCGGTCCCACGCCCACGCCCTACGTCACGGGCACCCTGCTCGCGGTCCGTGCGGCCGCCCAGAACCGGGCTGGTCCGCGGTCTCGACACCCTGCTCCTCGATCAGTAGCGAGCGAGGGGCGCCGCCGTGCCGCTCACGCCAGCGGCTTCGGGTCGAGCAGTCCGTCGACGTCCGGCAGCCGCTCGAACCGGGAGAACGTTCCCTCGTCCGCGATCTCCTGCGCCGCCTGGAGGAAGCCGGCCCACGCGGTGCGCGCGAGGGTGCCACCCACGCTGACCCGCCGCACTCCGAGTGCCGCCGCCTCCGACACCGTGATGAACGGGGCGTTGATCAGCAGGTTCACCGGCTTAGGTGACACGGCGTCGATGATCGCCGTGATCTGCTCGACGGTCCCGATCCGCGGAGCGTAGAGGCAGTCGGCGCCGGCCTCTGCGTATCCGCGCAGCCGCCGGATCGTCTCGTCGATGTCGGGCCGGCCGACGACGAAGCCCTCGGACCGGCCGGTGAGCACAACGCCCGTACCGCTGTCGTCGATCGCCTGACGTGCGGCCCGAATGCGGTCCACGGCCAGGTCGAACTCATGGAGCGGATGTGCCGCGTCCCCGGTAGAGTCCTCGATCGAGAGCCCGGCGACCCCCGTGGACGCGGCGAGCTTCACGTTCGCGTTGACCTGGTCCGGATCGACCGCGAACCCACCCTCGAAGTCTGCGTTGACCGGCACGTCCACGGCGTCCACGACGGCCCGCAGGTGCTCGAGCGCCTCATCGAGCGCGACGCTGGTTGTCGGCACGCCCCAACGTCCAGGCGAAACCGGCACTCGTGGTCGCGAGCGCCGTGAACCCCAGCTGCTGAAGGGCTCGCGCGCTCCCGACGTCCCACGGGTTCGGCATGACGAAGCAGCCGGACGAGTGCAAGCGCTGGAAGGCGGCGACCCGATCGGCCTGCGCGTCGGCGGGCCGACCGCCGTCGGTGGCGCTCAGGAGCCTGGCTTCTGGTAGTCCACCGAGCGCCGGAGCGCGTCGTCGACCTGCTCCACCGTGAGCAGCTTGGTGGTGCGGACGCTCACCGCGCCGCTGCTGTTGATCGCGATGGCCACCGCCGCGGCGGCCTCGTCGTCCGGCACCTCGGCAATGGCGAACACGTCGGTGTCGCCGAAGGCGAAGTGGAACGAGTCCAGCCGGCCGCCCATGGCTTCCAGCATGGTCGACACGGCGTCGACCCGGGACTTCGCGCCGGCGGCGCGGACACCGTCCATTCCCTCGGCGGTGTAGTTGGCGCTGATCAGGTACTTGGGCATGAGCCGACCCTTCCGGGTTGTGGGGGACCCCCGCGTTGCACGTTATTCCGGCCGGCCGGCTTGTCAACCGCACAAAAGGGGCCACCGGGACTGTGTGCCGGACATTCATCGCCGGACCCCCACCGGTGTAGCCGACCTGGCAGGGGCACCCGCTCTGCATCTTCGTGGCCGGCTGAGCCGTGCCCTGACCCGCGACCGGGTTCGTCACTGGCTCGACACGACACCGAGCAGGCCACCAGCGACCCGGTCGACCTGCTGCGCGGAGGCGGTGCGACCCAGCTCCACGGTCACCGCGCGGCCGTCGAGGCGGCTGTTGTGCCAGTCGGTCAACGTGCCGTGGCAACCACGGCGGCAGTCGAAGAACCGCACCGGCAGGCCGGTCTCCCGGCTCAGTCGGCGCACCAGGGTCATCGACTTCGCCCGGTAGGAGTCCACGCCGTACAGCGGCTGGTGGAAGACCAGCGTGGTGCGCGGGCTGACCTCGCGCAGGAACGTCCGCATCGCCCGGGTCTCCGGCTCGCTCGCCGCCGACGGCCCGGACCAGGTCGGCGTGCCGGCACCGGCCTCCACCCAGAACCTCGGGAAGTTGCGGTTGAGGTCGACGCCGTGGGCGTTGGTGCGCCGGTCGGCGGCCGTCCCGTCCGGGTTCATCGTCCGCACCAGCCACAGGTCGAGCCCGGCCGGCAACGGCGCGGTCCGCAACCGGCGTACGACGCGCATCCCGGCCCGCTCGTCGCCGTGCATGCTGCCGACGACCAACGCGGTCCGCGTCGCTGCGTCGGTCCAGCGGTGCACGGCGACGATGGCGCGGCCCTGCACCGACGTGCCGATGCGCACTGAGGTCTGGTGCACCTCGGTCGCCCCGGCCGGCGCGACCGAGGTGGCACCGAGCACCAACACGCCCACAAGGACCAGCCGGCGGAGACGACGCATTGCTGCATCCTCGCAGGACCTGTCGGAACGCCGTGGCAGCATCGCCTCCCGTGACGACCCCGGTGCGCCTGACTGCTGCGCGCGCCCGGCGGGTCGCGATCGCCGCCCAGGGCCTGGCGGCGCCGAGGCCGGCGAGCCCCACCATGCGGCACCTGACGAGCACCGTCGAACGCATCGGGCTGCTGCAGATCGACAGCGTGAACGTGCTGTCTCGCGCGCACTACCTGCCGCTGTTCTCCCGGCTGGGGCCTTACGACCGGTCGCTGCTGGACCGTGCCAGCAGCCGGGCGCCGCGTCGTCTGGTCGAGTACTGGGCGCACGAGGCCAGCTTGGTCCCGCCCTCGACGCAGCGGCTGCTGCGCTGGCGGATGCGCCGCAGCGAAGAGGCCTGGGGCGGCATGCGGTCGATCGCGGCTCAACGCCCTGACCTGGTCCAGGCGGTGCGCGACGAGCTCAGGGCACGCACGGTGCCGATGACCGCCGGCCAGGTGGAGCAGGCGCTCGAGCACGATGTCCCGCGCGCGGCGGTCGACTGGGGCTGGAACTGGTCGGAGGTCAAACGAGCCTTGGAGTTCCTCTTCTACTCCGGTGAGATCAGCTCGGCAGGGCGCACCACATCCTTCGAGCGCCGGTACGCCGTCCCTGAACGGGTACTGCCTCGCGCGGTGGTCGAGGCGCCCGACCCCACCGACGAGGAGGCGTTCCTCGAGCTGACCCGGATCGCGGCCCGCGCCCACGGCGTCGCGTCGGAGCCGTGCCTGCGCGACTACTTCCGGCTGCGGCCGGAGGACTCCCAGGCCGCCGTCGCGGCCCTGGTCGACGCCGGCGAGCTGCTCCCGGTCGAGGTCGAGGGCTGGCGGCGGCCCGGGTACCTGCACCGTGACGCGCGGCTGCCGCGTCGGGTGTCCGCCCGGGCGCTGCTGGTGCCGTTCGACCCGCTGGTGTGGTTCCGCTGGCGGGCCGAGAAGCTGTTCGACTTCCACTACCGGATCGAGATCTACGTCCCGGCCGAGAAGCGGGTGCACGGCTACTACGTGCTGCCGTTCCTGCTCGGGGAGAGGCTGGTCGCCCGGGTCGACCTCAAGGCCGACCGGCGAGCAGGTGCCCTGCTCGTCCGGTCGGCGTATGTCGAAGACCACGCCCCGCCCGAGACCGCAGAGGAGCTCGCTGCCGAGCTGCGGGAGATGGCGAGGTGGCTCGGCCTGTCCGACGTGGTGGTCGAGCCGCGCGGCGACCTTGCCGCTGCGCTACGGGCGGCGACCTGAGGCAAGCAGGCTCAGCCCGGGGAAGTCGAGACCCGCAGGCGACTCGAACTCGGCGGCTGCCTCTCGGAGGCGGGTCCGGAGGTCATCGCGCTTCTTGGCCGGCATCGACGCGAGGATTCCGGCGAGCGGCCCCGCCAGGGTGGAGGTACGCAGCCACCACTCGTCGAACGACCCGACCTGCATGGGGACGGAGTGCCGCGCCACATCGACGTCGACAAGGCCGGAAGTGACGAGCAGGTCCCGCAGCTGTCGGGCGTCGGCCAGGGCGAACGGCCCGAGGGACCCGGCCGGCGGGCTCGGCAGGCCGGCCTGCGCGCGCACGTGCTCGAACGGGAGCCGCAGCCACGGGTTGGCGGCAGGCGGTCCCCACACCGCGAAAGCCGCCCTCCCGCCGGGTCGCAAGACGCGGAACACCTCCCGCACAGCCCGTCCCGGGTCGAGGGCGAACATCAGCCCCTCCCGGCAGAGCACCACGTCGTAGGAGGCATCCGGCTCGTCGATCTCGTCGAGGTCCAGCTCGCGGACCCGCACCTGGGTCAGACCGCGGGCGGCAGCCCGCCGAGCCGCGGCCTCGGTCATGGCGGGAACGACGTCCGAGAGCACCACCTCACCGCGCGGGCCGACCCGATCCGCCGCTGCCAGGCCGGTGCCGCCCGTCCCGCAGGCGAGCTCCAGCACCCGCTCGCCAGGTGCCGGGGCGGTCGCGCGAAGGATGGCCGCGGTCAGGTCACCGGCGCGGGCCTCCAGGAAGTCCGCGTGCTCCTCCCAGGCGTCGGCGACCGAGGCCCACATGCGGTGCAGGTCAGCCCGACGGGTGGTGGTGCGGTCAGGGGCAGCTGAGGCAGTCATCACGAACCTCTTTCACTACAGTGTCTGAGTAATGAATTCTCTGTTACGGTAACCGAATGGCGCCGCCTGTCAAGAGCAGCCGCGAGTACCACTCGCCGCGCCGGCAGCAGCAGGCGGCGGCGACGCGGCGGAGCATCCTGGACGCGGCGATCGAGTTGTTCGAGCAGCAGGGCTATCCGGCGACGACGATGGCCGAGATCGCGGCGCGAGCCGGAGTCGCGCACAAGACCGTGTATGTCGTCTTCGCCACGAAGAGCCAGCTGCTGCGCGCCCTGTGGGACCTGCTGCTGAAGGGCGACCAGGACGAGTCACCCGTGGCCGACCGCTCGTGGTACCGCCAGGTCCTCGAGGAGGCGGATCCCCGACAGCAGCTGCTGATGCTCGCTGCCGCTTCCTGCGTGGTGAAGAGGCGGATCGGGGGCATCCTGCGGGTGGTGCGCACGGCCGCCCCGGTCGACCCGGACAGCGGAGACCTCTGGCGCCTGATCCAGTCGGACTTCCACGCGAACCAGCAAACAGTCGTGGAGAGCCTGGCGGGGAAGGGGGCGCTGCGTGCCGACCTGGACGTCGCCCGCGCGACCGACATCCTCTGGACGCTCAACCACCCGGACACCTGGCTGCTGCTCGTCGACGACCGCGGATGGAGCCCGCGGGACTTCGAGCGGTGGCTGGCCGAGACCGCGTGCCAGCAGCTTCTCAACGACGGCGCAGGCTCTCCACCGTCGACAGCCACTCCTCGCCGAAAGCCGGTCCGTCGACGTCCACCACCAGGTTGACGAAGCGGCCGTCCAGCGAGCTCGCCTCGATCGTGACGCCCGGCCAGCCGGCAGCCACCGCAACGGTGAGCGGGTCGTGGTGGAAGTTCGCCAGGTCGTCCGGGAGGCCGGTGTGCGCCAGCCCGAGCGCCCGCTTGCCCCAGTCGTCCCGGTACGCCGCTGCCTGCCCGGCCATCAGGCGGCCGAGTGAGCCAGCGGTAGCCAGCCGGGGCAGGTCGCGGTCCCGAAGGTGGACCTGCGCCGTCACCGCGAGCGGTACGACGGTCAGCCGGCCTGCTGCCCGTCGTACCTCGGTCGCTGCCAGCGGGTCGCAGACCACGTTCCAGTCGTCCTGGCCCCGCCACGCCGGCAGCCCCACGGCCGGCGGCCCGACCCAGCCGCCCATCAGCACCACGTGCGCGTCACCGAGTGCTCCGGGGGACCGGCGTTCCAGCAGCGCGAGCGTCGTCGCCGGTCCGATGCCGACCAGCACCGCACCCGCCGCGACCGACTCGACCAGCAGGTCTAGCGCCGCGTCCACCGGGCCCGGCCGGGCCGGCACCGCCGCCGGCCAGTAGCGCGGCCCGGAGTGGATCGTGCCCGACGGCTGACCGGTGCTCAGCGACCCGGCGGCCCCGGCCGCGACGGCGACGTCCTGGCGTCCGGCCAGCCGGAGCACCTCGTCGACGTACCCGGCGCGCAGCCCGCCGGGATCGTCGACGGTGGTCACCCCGGTCAGCTCGACGTCGTCGCGACCGAGCAGGTAGGCCAGCGCTGCGACGTCGTCCGGGTCTCCCGCGAGGTCGGTGTCGAGGTGGATGCGCACGCGCACAGCCGTCAGTCGTCGGTGGCGAGCCGCGCGTGCAGGTGCTCGTCGTCCCGGGTGCCGTCCGGGGCTCGGTACGCGCCGCGCAGCACACCCTCGGCCCGGTACCCGCACTTCTCCGCCACCCGGCAGGACGCCAGGTTGTCCGTCGCGTGCGGCAGCTCGATCCGCTCGATGCCCAGCGACCCGAAGGCCCAGCGCGTCACTGCGCCCACGCCGGCCGTCGCGACACCGCGGCCGCGCGCCCACGGCGCCGTCCGGTAGCCGATGGCGGCTGTCCGCTGGTCGGCCAGGTCGACCCGCCACAGCGAGACGTTGCCGGCGTACCGCCCGGTCGTCGCCTCCAGCACCGAGAACGTCGCGTGGCTGCCGTCCGACCAGTCCGCCCCGCGCTCGCACCACGACCGCGCGCCGTCCAGGTCGACCACGCCCGGCGCCCCGTTCCAGCGGACGGTCAACGGGTCGGTCAGCATCGTCAAGGCGTCCTCGGCCTCGCCCGGGGACGGCGGGCGCAGCTGCCACCCGCCGGCCGCGATCTCGACGCGCTCGATGCCGAGCCCGCCGGGGGCCAAGGGTCGGGCCGGACCCGGCGGGTCGGAGACCAGCCGCGCGTGCCGGTGCTGGTCGGCCACCCGGCCGTCGGGGTAGCCCAGTGCCTGCCGCTCGACACCCTCCAGGCAGTAGCCGCTGCGGCTCGCCACGATGCAGGAGGCGACGTTGCCGAGGTCGTGGACCAGCGACACCCGACTCAGACCCAGCCCGCCGAACGCGTAGTCCGCCACGGTCCGGGCGGCAGCCACCGCCACCCCGCGGCCGCGGTGGGCCGGGTGCACGCCGTAGCCGATCTCGGCGGAGGGTGGGTGCTCCTCGAAGCGGTGCAGGCCGGTGCGTCCGATCAAGGTGCGGGTGGCGGGGTCGCGCACCGCCCACTCGACCCGGTCCGGGCCGCTGCGCTCGGTGAGCCAGCGCCGGGCGTCGTCGACGCTGTGAACGTCCCGCAGCGATCGCGACCACTGCCGGCCGACGTCGTCGGCCAGCTCGACGATCCTGGGCAGGTCGGCCTCCTCGTACGGCGACAGGAGCACCCCCGCCCCGCGCAGCTCCGGCGCCTCCGCCGGCACGACCGGACCCATCAGAGCAGCTCCCCGGCCAGCAGCCCGCCGACCCACGCGTCCAGGCGCTCGCCGCGGTGGACGAGTCGACGCCGGCAGGTGCCTTCCCGGCTGAACCCGAGCTTCTCGGCGACCCGCCACGAGGCGTCGTTGCCGACGCCGGCCCACCACTCGATGCGCTCGAGCCCCAGCACGTCGAAGCCGAACTGGCAGACCATCCGGGCCGCCGTCGTCATGACGCCCTGGCCCCGCGCCCACGGCGCGGCCCAGTAGCCGAGCTCGCGCATGCTGGCGTCCCGCGCGTGCAGCCCGACCATGCCGAGCAGCCGCCCTCCCGTCGCGTCGATGATGGCGAAGGTCATCTCCCCGTGCTCTGCGTCCGCCCAGCGCGCCGGGCGCTCGGCCACGAACTGCCGGGCGTGCTCCACGGTGTAGGGCACCGGTACCGGGATCCAGCGGGCCAGGGTCTCGTCCTGGCAGGCCTGGTTGATCTCCTCGACGTCTGCCTCCTCGGGCAGGCGCAGCAGCAGGCGGCCGTCGGTCAGCGTCGCGGGTCCGGGGTGGCTCACGCCCCCATCCAAGCGGGCACCTGGGGGCCGGTCGAGGCGTTATGGCCGGTGAAGTGGGCCTGCGCCTACGATGGACCGAACGAGATGCTGCCCCTGCCACCCGGGGTGGGACCGTCCCGACCGCTCGAGGAGATCCTGCGTGCCCGCCTTCTTCGACAAGATGCTCCGTGCCGGTGAGGGCAAGATCGTGCGCAAGCTCACGGTCATCGCAGGGCAGGTCAACGCCATCGAGGACGACTTCGCCGCGATGACCGACGCCGAGCTCCGGGCGATGACCGACGAGTTCCGGGCCCGGATCGAGGACGGCCAAGCCCTCGACGACCTGCTCCCGGAGGCCTTCGCGACGGTCCGCGAGGCCGCCAAGCGGACCCTGGGCCAGCGACACTTCGACGTCCAGATGATGGGTGGGGCGGCGCTGCACCTCGGCAACATCGCCGAGATGAAGACCGGTGAGGGCAAGACGCTGGTGGCCACCGCCCCGGCCTACCTCAACGCGCTCACCGGCAAGGGCGTGCACGTCGTCACGGTCAACGACTACCTCGCCGAGTACCAGTCCGAGCTGATGGGTCGCGTCCACCGGTTCCTGGGCCTCGAGGTCGGCGTGATCCTGTCCAGGATGAAGGCCGAGGAGCGGCGCGAGCAGTACGCCGCCGACATCACCTACGGCACGAACAACGAGTTCGGCTTCGACTACCTGCGCGACAACATGGCCTGGTCCCGCGACGAGCTCGTGCAGCGCGGCCACAACTACGCCATCGTCGACGAGGTCGACTCCATCCTGATCGACGAGGCGCGCACGCCGCTGATCATCAGCGGCCCGGCCGACCAGCCCACCAAGTGGTACGCCGACTTCGCCGGCATCGTGAACAAGCTCAGCCGTGACGTCGACTACGAGGTGGACGAGAAGAAGCGCACGGTCGGAATCCTCGAGCGCGGTGTCGCCCGGGTGGAGGACTTCCTCGGCATCGAGAACCTCTACGAGTCGGCCAACACCCCGCTCGTCGGCTACCTCAACAACGCGATCCGGGCCAAGGAGCTCTACAAGAACGACAAGGACTACGTCGTCATGAACGGCGAGGTCCTGATCGTCGACGAGCACACCGGCCGGATGCTCGCCGGTCGCCGCTACAACGAGGGCATGCACCAGGCGATCGAGGCCAAGGAGGGGGTGGAGATCAAGCAGGAGAACCAGACGCTGGCCACCATCACCCTGCAGAACTTCTTCCGGCTCTACGACAAGCTCGCCGGGATGACCGGTACGGCCACCACCGAGGCCTCGGAGTTCTCCCAGATCTACAAGCTCGGCGTGGTGCCGATCCCCACCAACAAGCCGATGATCCGCGACGACCAGGCCGACCTCGTCTACAAGACGGAGGACGCGAAGTTCAAGGCCGTCGTGGACGACATCGTCGAGTGCCACAACGCCGGCCAGCCGGTGCTCGTCGGCACGGTCAGCGTGCAGAAGTCCGAGCTGCTGTCAGGGCTGCTGAAGAAGCGCGGCGTGCGCCACGAGGTGCTCAACGCCAAGGCGCACGAGCGGGAGGCCGCGATCGTGGCCGAGGCGGGCCGCAAGGGCGCCGTCACGGTTGCCACCAACATGGCCGGCCGCGGCACCGACATCATGCTCGGCGGCAACGTCGAGTTCCTCGCCGACCACGAGCTGCGCAGCCGGGGCCTCGACCCGGTCGAGACCCCGGAGGACTACGAGAAGGCCTGGCCCGAGGCCGTCGAGCAGGTCAAGGGCCGGGTCGCGACCGAGCACGACGAGGTCCGCGAGCTCGGCGGGCTGTACGTGCTCGGCACCGAGCGTCACGAGTCGCGGCGGATCGACAACCAGCTGCGCGGACGTTCCGGACGCCAGGGCGACCCCGGCAAGTCCCGCTTCTACCTCTCGCTCGGCGACGACCTGATGCGGCTGTTCAACGCGGCCATGGTCGAGTCCTTCCTCACCCGGTTCAACATTCCCGAGGACGTCCCGATCGAGTCGAAGATGGTCACCAACGCCATCCGCTCGGCGCAGACACAGGTCGAGGCGCAGAACTTCGAGATCCGCAAGAACGTCCTCAAGTACGACGAGGTGCTCAACCGTCAGCGCACCGTCATCTACGACGAGCGCCGCCGCGTCCTCGAGGGCGCCGACCTGCACGAGCAGATCCGGCACATGATCGACGACGTGGTCGAGGGCTACGTGGTCTCGGCCACCGGCGACGGCTACGCCGAGGAGTGGGACCTCGACCAGCTCTGGTCGGCACTGCGCACCCTCTACCCCGTGTCCGTCACGGTCGAGGAGCTGGAGGAGGCCTCCGGCGGCGACCGTTCCGGGCTGACCGCCGACTTCCTCGCCGAGGAGCTCAAGGCCGACGCGCAGCACGCCTACGACCTGCGCGAGGAGCGGCTCGGCGGCGAGACGATGCGCGAGCTCGAGCGGCGGGTGGTGCTGTCCGTGCTCGACCGCAAGTGGCGCGAGCACCTCTACGAGATGGACTACCTGCAGGAGGGCATCGGCCTGCGGGCGATGGCCCAGCGCGACCCGCTGGTCGAGTACCAGCGCGAGGGCTTCAACATGTTCGCCGCGATGATGGACGCCATCAAGGAGGAGTCCGTCGGCTACGTGTTCAACCTCGAGGTGCAGGTCGACGAGTCCGGCGCTGCGGAGGCGGACGGCGCGGAGGGCGCGCCGCACGAGGTGGTGGCGAAGGGCCTCGATGCCCCGCGCCGCCCACTGCAGCTGCAGTACACCGCGCCGACCGTCGACGGTGACCCGAACGCCGCGCCCGCGGCGCACGGTGCGCCACGACCCGGACGACCAGTACGCCGACACCCCGCGCAACGCGCCGTGCCCCTGTGGCTCGGGCAAGAAGTACAAGCGCTGCCACGGCGACCCGCGGTCACGCGCCAGCTGACAGGGTCCGCTCAGCCGAGCTCGAGCGCGGTGCACTGCCAGCGGCCGTCCAGGCCCTCGAGCCGCAGCGCCACGGCGGTCGAACGAGCGCCCCGTCGCACCAGCGCGGCGACCTCGGCGACGCCGTCGGCCGGAAGGCTGACGTGCACCGACCGCACGATGCCCCGGGCCGTGTCGCCCGGGCCCGCCCCCGGACCCACGATCAGCGCGGCCACCTCGTCGTAGACCGCCGTCGTGGTCCACCGGACGAGCTGCGGCAGGGGGCGGTCGCCGGCGAGCACCTCCACGACGGCCTGGGCGAACCGACCGGCCCAGCCGCGGGCCTCGGGCAGCGAGGCGGTGGGGGTGGGCTGCGGGCCGAACTCCACGGCGTCGGCCTCGTCCTGGGCGTCCGGGCGCGGGACCAGTCGTAGCTCTGGCGGGGCGGCGGGGGCAGCGGGCACGCCGGTCGGCAGGACGAAGGCCAGCGCCAGGGTGCCCTGGACGGCGTCGGCCGGTGGACCGGCGGGGCCGCGGCCTGGCCCCTCGTCGTCGTACGGCGGCTCGCTGGCAGGGACGGGGAGGCGACGCAGCGTCATGACGGTCATCTCGGGCTCCTCGCGGGTGATGGTCGGTGCAGGGGTCAGGGCCGGGGCGGCAGCAGTCGCTGGCCGGGCAGCAGCAGGTCGGGGTCCGACCCGATGACCGTGGCGTTGGTCGCGTGCCATCGGGGCCACTCGGTGGCGATCTCGGCGGCCGAGGCGTCCGGGCCCAGGTGTCGGGCGGCGATGTCCCAGAGGGTGTCGCCGCGGCGCACCACCACCTCGTCGACCACCGCGCGGCCGACCTCGGGCGTGCTCGCGACCAGCCGGACGAGGGACCCCCTGCGCGGTTTCCTGCCGCGGCGGGGCGGCGGGGCGGTCCGGGGTCCAGCCGGGCGGTACGCCGGTGGCCGGCCGGTCCAGCGCATCGCGCTCCGGCAGCGGCGGGCGGTCGGCCGCCGGCAGACCGGTGGCGGGTGTCGCCACGACCGAGGCCGCGACCGTGCGCGCCGCCGCGACCGGCAGCGCCGCGGACAGCGGGACGCCGGCGACGGCCAGGCCCAGCAGCGCGCCGGCGAGCCGGCGGCAGAGGCGCGGGGTGATCGCAGCGACTCGCCGGTGGGCGCGGGAGCCGAGGCCGGCGACGGCCGCGGTCAGCACGGTGAGCACCGTGAGGGCGGTCAGCCAGGTCAGTGCGACCCAGGCGCCGACTGCCGCGGTGAGGGCGAGCAACGCGTCGACCGAGGCGGGGCCCGGAGCGCGGACCGCGGCCGTGCACCCCTGCGGTGGCCCAGGCCAGCAGCCCGCTGGCCACCAGGTGGCCGAGCAGCAGCAGGCCGGCGGCAGCGAGGGCTCGGTTCCGCGCGATCGGGTGATCGGCCATGACTGACTCCGATTGATGATGTTTGCTTGTGTTTGCGTTTCTACACCTGCTTTCGCTTTCGGTCAAGTCATGATGCGCACGTCGGGTGGCGCCGCGGTCCGCCCCTGCGGTAGGACATCTCCCGAGGCACGCGGGTGGCCTCGCGGGACGGGGTGGGTCGGATGCGCTGGGACGAGCTGTTCCGCGACCTCGAGGCGCAGCTCGCGGCGGCCCAGGCCGCCGAGCTGGACGCCGAGGTGGCCGACCGGGTCCGGCGCGAGGCCGCCCTGCTCGGGCTGATCGACCGGGCCCGGGCGGCGGTCGGGCACCCGGTCGTGGTGCGAGTCCTGGGGGCCGGCCCGGTCGACGGGGTGCTCGCCGACGTGGGGTCGCAGTGGCTGCTGGTGGCCGAGACGGGCGGCCGCGAGGTCCTGGTGCCGATGGCGGCGGTCGTGTCCCTGGGCGGGCTCCGGGCCTGGTCCGAGGCCCCGGGCTCGGCCGGTCAGGTGTTCGCCCGGCTGGGGCTGGGGTCGGCGTTGCGCGGGATCGCCCGGGACCGGCTGCCGGTCCAGGTCTGGCTCACCGACGCGAGCGTGCTCAGCGGCACGGTCGACCGGGTCGGCGCGGACTTCGTCGAGGTGAGCGAGCACGGAGCCGGGTGAGGCACGCCGGCGGGGCGAGGTCGGCGCGGTCCGCACGGTCCCGTTCGCGTGCGCTGGCCCTGGTGCGCAGGGGCGGCGGCTGACCGTGCGAAACGGACCTCAGTCCTGGTCCGGCGCGGCCTCGTCGTCGGAGTCCTCGCCACCGGGACGCCCGAACCGGTGGGTGGTCACGAACTCGCGGGTCTCGTCGTACATCCGGGCGATGTAGCCCTCGAGCTCGGTGGCCTCCACGCGCCACTGGCCCGCGGCCGCCGATCTTGATCGCCGGCAGGTCACCGGAGCGCACCAGGGCGTAGACCTGGGCGGCGGAGATGTTCAGCGTCTCGGCGACGTCGGCGAGCTGCAGGAAGCGCGGCCGACCGGAGCGCGGGAGAGGTCATGCACCGCAGTATGCCCGCGGTTGCCTGCGGTTGCCTGGCGGTGTCCACAGCGGGTCGGCCTGTGGAGGAGACGCTCGGGCGTCGAATCGGGCGTACGGCAGGATGAGCGGGTGTCCGAGCTACCGGCGCCCAGCGCGTCCCGCCTTCCGCGGGCCCGCTGGCTCGATGCCCGGCTGCTGGTCGGGCTGCTGCTGGTCCTGCTGTCCGTGGTCGTGGGCGCCAAGGTGTTCGCCGATGCCGACCAGCGGGTGCGGGTCTGGTCGGTGACCCGCGACCTGGGGGCCGACACGCCGCTCAGCAGCGACGACCTGCGGGCGCGGTCGGTCAGCCTGCAGGACGTGACCGGGCGCTACCTCTCGGCTGCCGAGGATCTCGAGGGTCTGGTGCTCACCCGGCCGGTCGGGCGCGGTGAGCTGCTGCCGGTGTCCGCGGTCGGCCGGACCGACGCGACCGAGCGGCGCCGCATCGTCATCGAGGTCGACCGGTTCGGCGTGGCCGGCATCGTCAAGGGCCGGGTGGTCGACCTCTATGTGGTCCGCGACACGGCCAGCGGGACGGAGCCGACACCCCCCGAGCTGGTGCTCTCGGGTGTGACCGTGGGCGAGGACGTGAAGTCCGGTGGCGGCGCCTTCGGCGGCAGCGGATCGCAGGCCGGAGTGACGCTGATGGTCGACCGTGCCGACGTCCCCGACCTCATCGACGCCGTGGCGCACGGCGACGTGTACCTCGTGCAGGTGCCGGCCGGGGCGGCTTCCCCGCAGGCCTCCGGCTCGTGAGCGTCCCGGTCCTCGCGGCGGTCACCGGCGCCAGCTGGGAGGCGGCGCTGGTCGCCGGCCTGGAGCGGACGCCGAGCGGCATCACCGTGGTCCGTCGCTGCGTCGACCTCGCGGACCTGCTCGCCGCGGCCTCCACAGGCACCGCCCGCGGCGCCCTGCTCTCGGCCGAGCTGCGCCGGCTCGACCGGGACGCGCTGGCCCGGCTCGCGGCGGCCCGGGTCGCGGTGGTCGGGCTGTACGCCCCCGGCGACGAGCAGGCCGAGACCCGGCTGCGCCAGCTCGGCGTCGTGCACGTGCTGCCGGCCGACTCCGCCGCCCGCGGACATCGCCGCGGCCGTGTCCGCCGCGCTCGGCGACCAGGAGGCCGGCGCCCGATGGGCGTGCCGGGACGGCGTGGAGCCAGCCGCTCGAGGCGCTGCCCGACGCCGCGGTCCCGGTCGACACCGCCCCGGCCGTCGAGCCCGGGACCGGCCGGCTGGTCGCGGTCTGGGGCCCGACCGGAGCGCCGGGCCGCACCACGGTCGCGGTGACCGTGGCGGCCGAGCTCGCGGCGTCCGGCGTCCCGACCCTGCTCGCGGACGCCGACGTCTACGGCGGTGTCGTGGCCCAGGTGCTCGGCTTCCTCGACGAGGCGCCGGGCCTCGCGGCGGCAGCGCGGCTGGCCAACAACGGCCAGCTCGACGTGGCGGCGCTGGCCGCGGCCGCCCCGCAGGCAGCACCGAACCTGCGGGTGCTCACCGGCATCTCCCGGGCCGACCGCTGGCCCGAGCTGCGGCCCGCGGCGCTCGACCAGGTGTGGGAGCTGGCCCGCAGCCTGGCCGCGGTGACGGTGGTCGACCTCGGGTTCTGCCTCGAGCAGGACGAGGAGGTCTCGTTCGACACCGCGGCGCCCCGCCGCAACGGCGCGACGCTGACCACCCTCGCTGCCGCCGACACCGTGCTGGCCGTCGGCGCCGCCGACCCGGTGGGCATGCAGCGGCTGCTGCGCGGGCTCGCCCAGCTGCGCGAGGTGGTGCCGGGCGCGCTGCCGCGGGTGGTGCTCAACCGGGTCCGGCGCAGCGCCGTCGGCGCGGAGCCGGAGGCCCAGCTCGCCGAAGCCCTCGAGCGCTACGCCGGCATCCGGGACGTCGCCTTCGTCCCCGACGACCGTGAGGCCTCGACGCGGCGCTGCTGCAGGCGCGCGCGCTCGGCGAGATCAGTCCCGACTCCCGCGCCCGGGTCGCTCTTGCGGCCGTCGCCGCCGGCCTGCTCGGCCGCCCGGCGCCGAAGCGGCGCCGCGGGCTGCTGCGCCGCGGCGCCTGACGTCGGGCGGAGCAGGCCGCCCGCTGTCACCTGGGCGACACCGGCGCGCAACACGCGTGGGTCAGGGTGGGCGGGTGACCAGTGACACCCGCCTTCAGGAGCTCGACCTGCCGGCCCGGCACCTCCGGCCCGGCGACTACCTCCCGCCGCAGCGTGCCCTGCACGGCACGCCCTTCCGCTCGGAGGGCTTCACGGTCGGTGCAGACCCGAGCGACGTGGTCGCCGGGACGGCGGCGCTGCCCGGGCGGATGCTGCTGTTCGGGCCGGCCGGCGTGCTTCGGTCGCTCACCCCGGACGCGACGGTGACGGTCCGCCGGGCGGCCTAGTGCCGGGCGATCTCGGCCCGCGCCACCGACCGGACGTGCACCTCGTCCGGCCCGTCGGCGATCCGCAGGGTGCGCGCCGCGGCGTACATCGCCGCCAGCGGCACGTCGTCGCTCACCCCGGCGCCGCCGTGCACCTGGATCGCGTCGTCGATGACCTTGCAGGCCATCCGGGGCACCACGACCTTGATGGCGGCGACCTCCGAGGCGGCCGCCTGCACGCCGGCGGTGTCGATCAGCCAGGCGGTCTTGAGCACCAGCAGCCGCGCCTGCTCGATCGCCATCCGAGCCTCGGCGATCTGGGCCGCCACCACCCCGTGCCCGGACAGCGGCCGGCCGAAGGCCTCCCGCGAGCCGGCGCGCGCCACCATCAGCTCGAGGGCCCGCTCGGCCATGCCGACCAGCCGCATGCAGTGGTGGACCCGGCCCGGGCCGAGCCGGGCCTGCGCGATCGCGAACCCGGATCCCTCCTCGCCGAGCAGGTTCGCGCGCGGCACCCGAACGTCGTCGAGCACGATCTCGCCGTGGCCGTGCTGGTCGTGGTAGCCGAACACCGGCAGCGACCGCACCAGCGTCACGCCCGCCGCGTCCATCGGCACCAGCACCATCGACTGCTGCCGGTACGTCGGTGCGTCCGGGTCGGTGCGGCCCATCACGATCAGCACCGCGCACCGCGGGTCGGCCGCACCGGTCGTCCACCACTTGCGGCCGGACACGACGTACTCGTCGCCGTCCCGCCGGATCGACGTGGCGATGTTGCGCGCGTCCGAGGAGGCGACGTCGGGCTCGGTCATCGCGAAGCCCGACCTGATCCGGCCGTCCAGCAACGGCTCGAGCCACTGCTGCTTCTGCTCGTCGGTGCCGACCAGGTGCAGCACCTCCATGTTCCCGGTGTCGGGCGCCGCGCAGTTCATCGCCTCGGGGGCGAGGTCCGGCGACCAGCCGGACAGCTCGGCCAGCGGCGAGTAGTCGAGCAGCGACAGCCCGGAGACCTCCGGCAGGAACAGGTTCCACAGCCCCTGGCGCCGGGCCTCGGCCTTGAGCTCCTCGACGACCTGCGGCAGCTCGTGCGGCCGGCCGTCTGCTGCCGCGGCGCGGCGCTGCTCGGCGTACACCGGCTCGGCCGGGAAGACCCGGTCGGCCATGAACGCGCGCAGCCGGTCGAGCATCTCGGTGGCGCGGGCGCTGGGGGCGAAGTCCATGGCGGCCATCCTCTCGCCGACTGCCGGTACCTAGGATCGGCGGGTGACCTCACCGGGCGTCGACCAGGCCCTGGTGGACCCCGAACGGCTCGCCGCCTGGCTCGCCGCCGACGACGAGGTGACCGTCGAGCGGCTGGGCGAGGGCCACAGCAACCTGACCTACGCCGTGCGGTCCGGCGACCGGCACTGGGTGCTGCGCCGGCCGCCGGCCGGCCCGCTGCTCCCGACCGCGCACGACGTGGTGCGCGAGTACCGCGTCCTCGACCTGCTGGCGCGCGCCGACGCGCCGGTCCGCATTCCCCGGCCGGTGGCGGTGTGCGAGGACCATGGCGTGCTGGGCGCGCCGTTCTACCTGATGGAGCAGGTCGAGGGCGTCGTGGTGCGCGACGTCCTGCCGGCCTGGCTCGACGAGCCGAGCCGGCACGCACTCGGGCTCGACCTGGCGACCGCGTTCGCCGAGGTGCACCGCGCCGACCCGCAGCCGTTCGTCGACGCCGACCTCGGCCGCCCGGGTGGGTACCTGGCACGGCAGCTGCGCCGGTGGACCGGCCAACGGGAGGGCATCCAGGCGGCGGTCGCCGCGGCCGGTGGACGAGCCCGCGAGCTGCCCGACTACGACCGGGTCCGCGACTGGCTGGCCGCCCACCTGCCGGAGGAGGCCGCGCCGGCCGTCGTGCACGGCGACGCCAAGCTCGACAACGTCGTGGTCGGCCCGGGGGAGACCCCGGCCGTCGCCGCCGTCCTGGACTGGGAGATGGCCACGGTCGGCGACCCGCGGGCCGACCTGGGCTACCTGCTGTCGTTCTGGCCCCAGCCCGGCGAGGCGCACCCGGTGGCCGGGCTGGTCGCCGACCGCGAGGGGTTCCCGAGTCGCGGCGAGCTGGTCGCCGCATGGGAGCAGGCGACCGGCCGTACGGCGGGCGACCTCCGCTGGTTCGTCACGCTGGCCGACTGGAAGCTGGCCGTGCTGCTCGAGGCGTCCTACCACCGGCACCTGGCGGGCAGCACCGACGACCCGTTCTTCGCCACCCTCGAGGACGGCGTCCCGGCGCTGCTCGCCCGGGCCCGGGAGACCTGCGGTGCCTGAGCTGCGGGCGCTGGTCGTCGACTGGGGCGGCGTGCTCACCGAGCCGCTGGACCGGGCGATCCGGGCCTGGGCCCAGATCGACGGCGTGGACTTCGAGCACTACGTCGGCGTGATGCGCGAGTGGCTCGGCACCCAGCAGGGCGAGCTGGCGCGCGACAACCCGGTGGCGGCGCTGGAGCGCGGCGAGATCGAGGTGCCGCACTTCGAGGAGCAGCTGGCGGCCCGGCTGGGTGAGGTGACCGGCGTCCGGATCGAGGCCGTCGGGCTGCTGCAGCGGATGTTCGACCAGTTCGAGCACGAGCCGGCGATGGCGGCGCTGGTGCTGCGCGCCAAGCGGGCCGGGCTGCGCACCGGGCTGCTGTCGAACTCGTGGGGCAACGAGTACCCGCGCGAGGGTTGGGACCTGATGTTCGACGCCGTGGTGATCTCCGGTGAGGTCGGCATGCGCAAGCCGGAGCCGGAGATCTTCGCCCACGTGCTCGAGCTCCTCGGCGTGCGCGCCGAGGAGACCGTGTTCGTCGACGACCTGCGGCCCAACGTCGAGGCCGCCGAGGCGCTGGGGCTGGTCGCCGTGCACCACACGTCGTACGCCGAGACCGCTCCAGCGCTCGAGCGACTGTTCGGCGTTCCGCTGCGCGACTGAGCCCGGGTTCCGCCACGGGCTCACGGGGCTCACGGGCCTCAGGGCTGCCGGGTGCCGCGCCGGGCGTTGCGGTGCAGGGCGAAGGCCAGGTAGGCCGCGGCGAGCAGGCCGCTGCCCGAGACCAGCAGCAGGACGAGCACCTCGACCGGACCGATGCTGAACATGGTTGCTCCTTGAGGTTGAGGGGTCACGGGCGTCCGGCGCTGATCAGCGCCACGGGCAGGATGAGGATCATCGGCAGCAGGGCGAGTGCGGAGGCCACCAGCTTCTGCTGCGTGGTCCAGCGGTCGGACAACCAGGCCAGCAGGAGGCCGAGCAGCAGACCGAAGACGGGCAGCACGATGCCGCCGGCCGCCAGCGTCACCAGAGCTGCGACCTCGAGGGTTCCCCACGGCGGGCCGGTGGCCTCGGCTGCCGCGCCGACCTGGTCGGCGACGGGCGGGGCGAGGTCCTCGAGCTCGGCCCGGACGATCTCCTCGGGTGGCCCCAGCCGGTCCAGGACGTTGCGGACCGACACCTCCGTCGGCCCCCCGGGCTCGGCCGTCAGCGCCGCCCCGATGTGCTCGCGTACCTCCGCCAGCAGCTCCTCGCGCCGGTCCGGCGGCAGCCCTGTCGCCGCGGCCCGCAGCCGCTCGAGGTAGCCGCGGACCAGCTCGGCCTTCGGGTCAGCGTCCACGTTCTTCACGTCGTCCTCCCTGTCCTGGCCGTCCGTCCTGACCGGGTTCGAGCAGCTCGTCCACCGCGTCCCGGAAGCGCGTCCACTCGTCGGTGAAGCCGGCCAGCGCACGTCGCCCGGCGGGCGTGAGCCGGTAGTACTTCCGAGGCGGTCCGGACTCCGACTCCTGCCACGACGTCGTGACCAGCCCGTCGCGCCGCAGCCGGGCCAGCAACGGGTAGATCGTGCCCTCGCTCGTGACCAGCCCGTCGACCGCAGAGAGCCGGCGGACCAGCTCGAAGGCGTACTCCGAGCCGTCCGCGAGCACCGCGAGCACGCAGTACTCGATGGTCCCGCGGCGCAGCTGGGTGAGCACGTTCCGGGCTGCCGCTCCGGGTTCCATGTCTCGCAAGGTACTCGTCGAGGCAAGGCTCATCAAGGGCAGGTGGGGCCGGGTGTCAGAAGGCGAACAGCAGGCTGAGACCGCCGACCGTGTAGGCGACCATCACCGTGAGCATGGGCAGCTGGCCGAGGACGGCGTGCCGGCGGGGCAGCAGCCGGACCGCCCGGTCGTGGGCCAGCACCACCCCGAGCACGTGCCCGGTCACGACCGAGCAGACCTGCAGCACCGACACCAGCGTCGCGTCGGCGAGCGCGGGGTCGATCGCCCGGTTGCCCGTTCCCAGCCAGTTCGCCCCGGTCCCCAACGGGTCGGAGAGCTGGATCACGGTCTGCTGCCCGATCAGGACCAGCAGCGACCAGTAGTGCGCGACGACGTACCCGACGACGATCGGCACGAGCGTGTGGGCGAACTCGCCGACCGCACGGCGGGCCGGCAGCCCGGCGCCCCGGCCGCTGAGCGCCGCCGCCCCGGCGAACGCCGACGTCACCAGCACCACCGCCCCGACCAGCGCCAGAGTCTCCAGCAGCCGCGGGGACACCGAGCTCTCCTGCAGCCGCCCGACCCACCACGGCGAGCTGGAGAACGAGTCGTAGGCCGTCGAGCCGAGCAGCACGCCCACGACCGCGAACAGCCCGGGCGCCGCCGGCGTGCCGGCCACGCCGGAGAGCGGGTCACGCACCACCAGCCGGCCGTCCCCGCGACGACCGAACGGTGACATCCGCCCGACCAGGCTGGAGAACACCTCGAACCCGTCGGCCCGGCCGAACCACCGCGAGCCGTAGTAGGTCGCGCCCAGCATGTGCACCGCGAGGTAGGCGGCGAAGAAGGTGCGCAGCACGCGCAGCGACGTGTTCTCCGGAGCAACCAGCTCGAGCCAGACGAACGCCAGCAAGGACAGCGCGGCCGGCCAGTAGCCGAGACGTCGCGGGTACCGGGACAGCCCCTGCTCGGGCGGCGTGCGCATCAGCAGCGACAGCAGGCCGTGCACCCCGCGCAACGGGTTGACCAGCCGCCAGACCGGACCGAGGAGCAGCGACAGCAGCGGGACGCCGATCCAGAGCAGCACGAAGACGGAGCCGGCCGTCGGGTTCAGTGCGTCGTCGCGGCCGAGGACGGCGGCCATCGCGATGTACGCCGCGGCGAGCACGCCCAGCACCCGTAGCCCGACCCGGACCGGCCGTCCCGTCGAGCACCCGCTGCAGGCCGGCCGGAAGCGGCCAGCCGGCCTCTCGCGGGCGCAGCCGCGGCTCCCGCCACAACAGCCCGAGCGCGAGGAACGAGACGACCAGCGCGACCACCGCCCCGGTCACCGCGTAGGTGAACGGGATCGGGAGGTCCTCACGACTCCCGACGCCGTGCGCCAGCAGCTCGCCCGAGGTCGACATCACGAAACCGGCGATCGGTCAGCGCACCGCGAGCTGCAGCAGCTCGAGCCCGGTCTCGTGGGCCTCGACCTCGAAGACGCCCTGCTGGTCGGCGGTGAGCTCGACCGTCGTGGTGCGACCAGCCTCGAGCGGCTCCTGGACGTCGAAGCCGTGCACGTGCAGCTCGTCGTCGACGTCGCTGGTCACCTGCAGCCGGATCTGGTCGCCCAGCGGGATCGAGACCCGCCGTGGCTTGGGGGTCACCTTGCCGTCCCGGACCGAGACGGTGATCTGGATGGTCTTCTGCGTCGGGGTCGGTTCGCCGCTGGGGGCACTCGCCGAGCCGGAGGCCGAGCCGGTCGCCGAGGCGGTCGCCGTCGCCGACGAGTCAGCCGACGGCGTCTCGTCGCCGGACGCGCAGCCGGCGACCGCGAGCAGCAGGGCGGCCAGCAGCACCGGTCCGGCCGGCCGGTACATGTGCGCGGGATGTGGTCGGGGCACCCTCGCAGGATGTCACGGGCATGCCACCATGCTTGATGTGCCTGACCGTTTGAGCCCGCTGGACGTGTCCTTCCTCTACTTCGAGGAACCGACGACGCCGATGCACGTCGGCGGGGTTGCCACCTTCGAGGCCCCCAAGGGCGGCTTCGACCACGACCGGCTGGTCCGGCTGATCTCGGCGCGGATCGCCTTCGTGCCGCGCTACCGGCAGCGGGTCCGCTGGGTTCCTGGCCGGCTCGCCAACCCGGTGTGGGTCGACGACGAGGACTTCGACGTGAGCTACCACGTCCGCCGGTCGGCGCTGCCCCGGCCGGGCTCGGACGCCCAGCTCGCCGAGCTGGTGGCCCGGGTGCAGAGCCGTCGCGCTGGACCGGTCCCGGCCGCTCTGGGAGATGTACCTCGTCGAGGGCCTGGCCGACGACCGGTTCGCGATCATCACCAAGACCCACCACGCGATGGTCGACGGCATCGGTGCCGTCGACATCGGCCAGGTCATCCTGGACACCAGCCCGGACTCGCACGAACGGCCGGCCGACACCTGGCGGCCGACGCCCGAGCCGTCCTGGGCCGAGCTGGTCGCCGGCGCGGTTGCCGAGACCGTACGGCGACCGACGGCGGTCATCGACACCGTGCGCGGCGGGCTCAACGAGCTGGCCTCGGCGGCCAACCGGGTCAAGGGCGCCGCCGGCGGCCTGCTCGCCGCGGCCACCACGCGCCGCCCGGCCGGCGCCGGACAGCCCGCTGAACGCGGTCATCGGCGAGCACCGCAGGTACGGCATGCTCGCGCTCGACCTGGACGACCACCGGCGCATCCGCAAGGCGCACGGCGGCACGGTCAACGACGTGGTGCTCGCGACGGTCGCCGGTGCCCTGCGCGCCTGGCTGCTCACCCGCGGCGCCACGGTCGGGCCGATGACCTCGGTGCGTGCCCTGGTGCCGGTCAGCATCCGGCCCGAGGGCGAGGACTTCACCAGCGGCAACCAGGTGTCCAGCTACCTGGTCGACCTGCCGGTCGGCGAGCCGAGCGCCGTCATGCGCCTGCACCAGGTCTCCTACCGGATGCAGGCGCACAAGGACACCGGCCAGGCCGTCGGCGCCTCGTCGCTGGCCGGGCTCGCCGGGTTCGCGCCGCCGACGCTGCACTCGCTGGGGGCCAGGGTCGCCAGCGGGCTGTCGAAGCGGTGGTTCAACCTGGTGGTGACCAACGTCCCGGGTCCGCAGCAGCCGCTGTACGCCGGGGAAGCCCGGATGCTCGCCGCGTACCCGGTGGTCCCGCTGGCCAAGGGCCAGGCGCTGAGCATCGGCCTCACGTCGTACGACGGGAAGGTGTTCTACGGCCTGAACGCCGACCGGGACGCGATGCCGGACGTCGACGTGCTGACGCAGTGCCTCGAGGACGCGCTCGCCGAGCTGCTGGAGACCGTGAGATGACACACCAGTGACCCGCCGCGGTCTCGTCCTGGGCGCCGGGGGCGTGCTGGGCGCGGCCTGGACGATCGGGGCACTCGACGCGCTGAGCGAGGTCGAGGGCTTCGCGCCGCACGAGGCGGACGTCATCGTCGGCACCTCGGCCGGCTCGGTGCTCGCTGCCCTGCTCGGGTCCGGCCTGACGGCGCACGACCTGCTCGACCATCAGCGCGGCATGCCGCTGTCCCGCGAGCTGGCGCTGGAGTGGAGCTACGACGCCTCGACCGGCGGCGCCCACCCCACCCGGCCGCGGCTGGCCGTCGGGTCGCCGGCCCTGCTGCGCCGGTCCCTGACCCGGCCCCGGCAGGTGCCGCCGCTGGCGGTGCTCGCCGCGCTGACCCCGCCGGGCACCGGCACGCTGGCCGAGGTCGGGTCGATGGTGGCCTCGGTCTCCGGCCCGGACGGGTGGGCGCCCCGGGACGGCGTCTGGGTCGTGGCGATGGACTACGACTCCGGCCGGCGGGTCGCCTTCGGCCGCGAGGGCGCGCCGGCGGCGCGGCTGGACGAGGCGGTCACCGCGTCCTGCGCGATCCCCGGCTGGTACGCGCCGGTGCTGGTCGACGGCCGCCGCTACGTCGACGGCGGGACGTTGTCGGCGACCAGCGCGGACCTGCTGGCGCGGGAGCCGCTGGACGAGGTCTACGTCCTCGCGCCGATGGCGTCGTTCGTCAGCGACCACCCGCGCCCGGTGGCCGCGCGGCTGGAGCGCCGGTTGCGCCGCCAGGTGACCCGGCGGCTGATCCAGGAGGCGCAGAGTGTCAGCCGGGGCGGTGCCGCGGTGACCGTGCTGGCGCCCGGACCCGAGGACCTGGCCGAGATCGGCGCCAACCTGATGGACCCGCGACGCAGGCTGGCGGTGCTGGAGACCTCGCTGCGCACCAGCCGGGCGGCGCTGACCGAGCCCCGGCCCGACGACCTCGGGGTGGCCCTCTAGTGCGGGTCTACCTGCCCTGCACGCTGGAGCGGCTGCGGGCTGCCCTGGTGACGGGCGAGGTCGACGCCTCGCTGGCCTTCGCGGTCACCCCGGCGCTGCGCGAGTGGTACGTCGAGGGCGACGCCGACGAGCTCGAGTACGCGGCCGGAATGGCGGCGGCCCGTGCGTCCCTGCGGCTGCTCGCGTCGGGAGAGGAGCAGCCGCGCCGGGTGGTGCTCGCCGCGGAGGTCCCGGACGCCGAGGCCCGTCCGGCGCCCGACCTGGACCGCGCCGCGGTGCGGATCACCGGCCCGGTCCCGCTGCGGCTGGTCGACTCGGCACTGGTCGACGACCCGTCGGCAGCCGACGACGTACGCCGGGCAGCGGCCGCCGTGGCCGCCGCCGACGCCGGCGACGACGACGCCGCGTTCGTGGTCGACTCGGTCGAGGACCACGAGCTGGGCTGGTAGGCCGTCCAGGAGCTGTCTGCCCTCGTCGAGCTGGAGTCGTAAGCGTCGGGTCGGATGAACCCCGGGGGCGACGCGCGAGCGCACTCGTCTGCGCAGTGCCGGGGTGACGTCGCGGGCTGTACCTGACGGCGCCGCTCCGAAGGGGCAGGATGGCGGCGACCCAACCTGCGCGAGGAGCGGCCGTGAAGATCCTCTTCGGTAGCTGGCCCGGGTACGGGCACCTGCTGCCCATGCTGCCGCTGGTCCGGGCTGCCCAACGCGGTGGCCACGACGTCCTCGTGACGTCCGGGGCCGACCTCAAACCCCTGCTGGTCCGGCTCGGACTGGCTGCCCACGAGTCCGGGATGACGTTCGCAGAAGGGTACGAGCAGCTGCCGGGTCACCAACGGGTCAGCGACCTCCCTCCCGCGGAGCAGCCGCTGTTCGCGGCCCGGCACCTCTTCGGCAACGGCGCAGCGCACCGCGCCCGGGACCTCCTGCGGCTCTTCGACTCGTGGCGACCAGACCTGGTTGTGCACGACACGTTGGAGCTCGGCTCGGCGACGGCGGCCATCGTGTTCGGCGTTCCGCACGTCACGCACGGGTACGGCCCGCTGGTGCCGGGGAGCGACCGCTTCGCGACGGCCATCGGAGAAGCTGTCATCGACGCCGGGCTTCCCGACCCGGTTCCGGAGGTGCTGGCCGGGTCGTACCTGGACATCTGCCCGCCGAGCCTGCACGGACCTGACGCCAGCCCGTGGGCGGACGTGCGACCGCTGCGGCCCTCGCCGGGCGAGCGCAGCGACGACAGGACGCCTGAGCTTGACGTATCGACTCTGCCGTACCCGGACACGGTGTACGTGACGCTCGGTACCGTCATGAACCAGGCGCCGGCCGTGTTCCGCGCGGTGATAGACGGCACCACGCAGTGGCCGGTCAACGTTGTCGGCACCACCGGTCCGGACCTCGACCCGGCCGTCCTGGGTGCCGTCCCGCCTGCCGTCCGGCTCGCTCCGTTCCTGGCCCAGGCCGACGTGCTGCCGCACTGCACCGCCGTCATCTCCCACGCCGGCGCCGGCACAATGCTCGGCGCCCTCTGTCACGGACTGCCGCAGCTGTGCGTTCCGCAGAGCACCGACCAGCCATTCAACGCCGCGGCTCTGCTGCCGACCAGGGCGGCGCTGACGCTCGCGCCAGAGGAGGTAACTGCTGACGCTGTCGCCAGCGCGGTCGGTGATCTCTTGCATGACCCGGCGTTTCGTGAGGCGGCGCAACGGTTGAGGACCGAGATCGAGCAGATGCCCGGCGCGGGAACCGTTCTCGAGCAGCTCGTCGCCGATCGGGTGGTGAGCTGACGCGCGCTGGTCCGCCCTTGGGCTGCTCCCATCGGTCTACCCGCACGAACCTCATGCTCTTCTGTCCCCCCGAACCAGCAGCCGAACGTCGGCCGAGTCACGACCAGACGTGGTCGGGCTGGGTGCGCGGCCACCATGTCGAGGGGGAGTCCCGCGCCATGATCTGGACCTGGTCGGCCGTCTGGGGGGTGGCGGAACGAGGCGACGTTGAACTGAGGTGTCCGGTGGCTGCCATCGGCGCCCAGCAGGCCCGGTGTGCATCACCTGCGGCTACTCGAGCGGCGGTCGGGGTGGTCGGTTGTGGCCGGGGCGGGGTGGTTCGGGTCCGAGGGTCTTGCCGGTGCGGGGGTGGCGTAGGAGGTAGCGGCCGTCGGGGAGGCGTTGGAGGGTCCAGTGCCCTTCGTGGAGCTGGAGGTGGTGGCCTTCGCAGGGGAGGGCGCCGTTGGTGATGGTCGTGGGTCCGCCGTCGGCGACGGCGATGAGGTGGTGGGCGTCGGACCAGGTGGAGGGCCGGTCGCACCAGGGGGCGGGGCAGGTGTCGCCGTCGCGGGCGATCATCGCGGAGCGTTGGCTGGTGGTGAAGTAGCGGCGTTGGGTGCCGGCTTCGGTGACGTTGCCGTCGGGGTCGAGGGTGACGAACGTGGCGCTGGTGTCGCAGCCCAGGCGCTGGGCGGTGGTGGCGGGGATGGGTCCGGCCCAGGTCAGGGTGCCGCCGGGTGAGGGCTGCCCGGTGAGCCCGGGGTGGTCGAGGGTGACGATCAGGCGGGCGCGGGACCTGCTGGTGCGCCGGGCGGTGCGGTCGGCGGTGTCGCCGTCGGGGGTGGCGGTGTCCAGCCAGTGCCGGGCCAAGGTCAGTAGCCCGTCCAGGCGGCGCCGGGCGGCGGTCCGCGTGTCGCCGGTGGTCAGGGGTGCTGCGGCGTGGATCGCGGCGATCACGGCGGCGCCGGTGGTCTCGTCGGCGGTCCCGGTGATCGCGAAACCGCCGTCGAGCAGCGGGGAGAGCGTGAAGCCGGCGCGTTCGTAGCGGCGCAGCGCTTTCTCATCCGCTGTGTCGGGGTCCAGGGCGTGGGTGAAGGCGCGCATCAGGTTCGCGGTCGCGCGCACGTCCCCCTCGACCGCGACGGCCACGGCTTCGGGTTCGATCAGCGCGACCGCACCGGCGGGTGCGTCGTGGACGGCGTCGGCGATCACCGACGCGTGCTGCCCGGACAGAGCGCCTGCCTCGAGCGCGGCGGCGGTGTTTGGCAGCGCCCCGGAGCGCAGCGCGCGGGCGGTGCGCACGGTGCGGGCGGCTTCGGCCGGGGTGCGGTGGGTGACGGCCCGCAGCCACGCACCGCTGGACAGGCATCCGTCGTAGGTGTGGGTGCCGTCGGCGTCGACCTTGCCGACCACGGCCAGGGTGAGCGCGTCGGCCTTCGCGGTCAGGGCCCGCAGCTGGGCGAGCAGGCCCGCCGACTGGTCGTGGGTGAGGTGCTCGACGCCCTCGTGCAGGGCGGCGGTCAGGGCGGTGTCGGCGGACGCAATGTTCGCCTGGACTGCTTCGCTGACTGTCGAACACATGTTCGAATCTTATCGTATCGAACGGCCAGTGGGAACCCCGGATCTGTTGCTGTGCAAGGGATTTCGGCCTGTGCACAGAGGTAGGTCGGGAACGAGTCGACCGTGCGGCAGCGGCCGACGGTGAGCGCGCGTCGCCGGCGTCCGCTTGTCTACAGCCGTCTCTGAGCCCGGGCGCACGACGGCGCGGCACTGTGACATGAGCCGACGTCCTTCAGGCGGTCCATCAGCCCCGTGGCACCATGACGCGCATGGACGCCGTCACCCAGGTTCCCGCCCCGATCAACGAGCCGGTCCGGCAGTACGCGCCGGGCAGCGCCGAGCGCGCCGAGCTCGAGAGCACCCTCAAGCGGATGGCCAGCGAGCCGCGCGACCTCACCATGGCGATCGGTGGTGACCATCGGTTCGGCTCCGGCGAGGAGATCGAGGTCGTCCAGCCGCACAACCGGCACCACGTCCTCGGCACCCTGCGCGGCGCCACCCACGAGGACGCCCGCGCCGCGGTCGATGCGGCGAAGGCGGCGGCGCCGGGCTGGCGGGAGATGTCCTTCGACGACCGCGCCGCGATCCTGCTCAAGGCGGCCGACCTGCTGGCCGGTCCCTGGCGGGCCACCCTGAACGCGGCGACCATGCTCGGCCAGTCGAAGACCGCGATCCAGGCCGAGATCGACGCGGCCTGCGAGCTGATCGACTTCTGGCGCTTCAACGTCGCCTTCGCCCGCGCACATCTACGCCGAGCAGCCGATCTCGTCGCCGGGCGTCTGGAACCGCACCGACCACCGGCCGCTCGAGGGCTTCGTCTACGCCATCACGCCGTTCAACTTCACCGCCATCGCCGGCAACCTGCCGACCGCGCCGGCGCTGATGGGCAACACCGTCGTGTGGAAGCCGGCCGCGAGCCAGCAGTACGCCGCGCACCTGCTGATGGCCCTGCTCGAGGAGGCCGGCCTGCCTCCGGGCGTCATCAACATGGTGACCGGCCACGGCAAGCAGGTCTCCGACGTCGCCCTGTGCGACCCCGACCTCGCGGGCATCCACTTCACCGGGTCGACCCCGGTGTTCCAGAGCATCTGGAAGCAGGTCGGCGAGAGCATCGAGTCCTACCGGTCGTACCCGCGGATCGTCGGTGAGACCGGCGGCAAGGACTTCATCGTGGCGCACCCCAGCGCCGACGAGGAGGTGCTGCGCACCGCGATGGTCCGCGGCGCCTTCGAGTACCAGGGCCAGAAGTGCTCGGCAGCCTCGCGTGCCTACGTGCCGCGCAGCATCTGGAACACGCTGCGCGACGACCTCGCGTCGCTCACCGACTCGATCACGATGGGCGACGTCACCGACCTGTCGAACTTCATGGGCGCCGTCATCGACGACCGGGCGTTCGCCAAGCACAAGGCGGCGCTCGAGCGGGCCAAGAGCGACGACACCATCGACGTCATCGCCGGCGGCACCTGCGACGACAGCCAGGGCTGGTTCGTCCGCCCGACGGTGCTCGAGTCGACCGACCCCGACAACGAGATCTTCACCACCGAGTACTTCGGCCCGATCCTCGGCGTGCACGTCTACGAGGACTCGGCGTACGACGAGATGCTCACCCAGATGGAGTCGGTGGCGCCCTACGCGCTGACCGGCTCGATCATCGCCCAGGACCGCGCGGCGGTAGCGGCGGCCCAGGACAAGCTGCGGTTCGCCGCCGGCAACTTCTACGTCAACGACAAGCCGACCGGTGCCGTCGTGGGGCAGCAGCCGTTCGGCGGCGCCCGGGCCAGCGGCACCAACGACAAGGCCGGCGCCCCGCAGAACCTGATGCGCTGGACCAGCACGCGGTCGATCAAGGAGACCCTGGTGCCGCCGAAGGACCACCGCTACCCCCACATGGGCTGAGTGCCGTGATCCACAGCGGATCGGTCACGCCAGTGCTACCGATCCTGTGGATCATGGTCGGCGGCAGGCGGCAGCAGCACCTCGGCGCAGACCGGGCGGTAGCCGGCCGCGAGCACCGCGCGCAGTGACGCCGGATGGCCGGGGGAGACCTGCGCCCAGACCACCTCGCCGGACGGGACGAGGCGCGTCGCTGCCCGCGCGAGCCGCCGGCCGAGACCGACCCCGCGGGCGGACGGCTCGACCTCGAAGGCCATCTCCCAGCGCCCGGCCAGTCCGCGACCGATCAGCACGTGGCCCGTCGCCGTCGGGCGTCCGCCATACCCGCACGTCCTCGCGGTAGCGCAGGGCGCGCACCACCCGCGGGTGGTCGCGCGCCTCGATCTCCTGCAGGGCGAGCCCGGCGTCGCCGGCCGGGTCCGACGGCTGCGCCAGCACGACGTCCAGCGCGCCGATGTCGGAGCCGATCCGGTCGGCCAGCGCGGTGAGGAACCGGGCGCCGTGCGGGGCGGAGTAGTCGCCGGGCGGCAGGACGCCGACGACCCAGTCCGGGTCGACGTCGGCGCAGACCAGGAAGTGCGCGGAGAAGGCGACGACCGCCGCCGCCAGCCCGTGCTGTGGCAGCACCTCGACGGTGCCGTCCGGCTCGGGCGGCCGGCCGGCGGCGGCGGCGCGCAGCACGACGTCCAGGGTCACGCCGACATCGTCTCGAGCCGTGCCAGCCAGTCGGCAGCAGCCGCGCCGAACGGTTCGCGGCCGTCCCAGGCCGCGGCCAGCAGCTCGTCCGCAGTGCGCCGGGCCATCGCCACCACGTCGTCGGGGTAGGCCAGCGTCACTCGGTGCTCGGCGAACTCGTCCTCGTCGTCGAGCAGCAGGTCGCCGTCGCGGGTGAGACACGTCCAGGTCGAGGTCGACCATCGTGACCGTGCTGCCCTCCCACACCGGCGGCGTGGTCACGTCGACGTACACCGAGATCGGCTGGTCCGGGTCGCCGCACCAGGCCCCCAGCCGGTCGACGCCCAGCAGGGTGACCGGGAACTCCCAGTGCGGCCCGCCGCCCCACTTCGTGAACCGCACGTCGACGACGTCCCCGGGTCCGACCAGCACGCGCCCGAGCCTACGAGGGAGGAATCTCGACTATGACACCAATTGGGGCGAACCGGACGGCCTGTTAGAGTCCTCGGACCATGATCACCCCGCGCAAGCGCCTCCTGCCCCTGCTCACCCCGCTCGTCGGCCTCGCCGTGGCGACGACGGTCCTCGGAGCGCCGGGGGCGTCGGCCGCGACCACGGTGCCGCTCACCGACTGCGCGAGCACCGACAACGGCAAGCCGGTCGTGTCGTCGTTCCAGCTCGGCACGCACACCGCTGACGTCCGGTCCGGCGAGGCCCGGATCCCGGTCACGGCCGTGGTGGACGACACCGGCGGCCCCGGCCCGGCGACCGGTGTGGAGCGGGTCCTGGTCGTCCTCAGCACCGCGGAGAGCCGGGACACCCGGCCGCATCCCCCAGCTGCTCGCGAAGTCGGGGGACGGCCGGACCTGGCAGGGCACCCTCACGCTGCCGCCGGGCGTCGCGTCCGGCGCCTGGTCCGCAGAGCTGATCGTGGTCGACGGGGCCTACGCGGAGGTCGACCTCGGGCCCGAGGATCTGCGTGCCATGGGGTCCGACCCGGACGTCACGGTCCAGTCCTCCGGCAGCGACACCAAGGCACCGGACCTGCGCGCTCTGACGGTGTCGCGGAAGAAGGTCGACACCCGGAATGCCACTCGACGGGTGGTCGTGACAGTCCGCGCCGCGGACGCGACGTCCGGCCTGGGCAGGGTCGTGGTCCACGCCCGGGCCCGGAACGGCCTCCGCGAGGCGAAGGCCGCGCTGCGGCTGGTTGCCGGCACCCGCACCTCCGGCACCTGGCGCGGGTCGCTGGTCCTGCCCCGCTGGACTGGCACCACGTCGTCGTGGCGGCTGTCCGCGCAGCTCGTGGACCGCCGGAACAACTCCAGGAAGGTCAGTGCGAGCGAGCTCGCGCGTCGCGACCAGGCCTCCGCGATCACGGTGCGGAGCCGGAGCGACCGGACGAAGCCGCGCTTCTCCGACATCCGCATCACGCCGAAGACGATCGACGTGCGCAATGCCGACCGGGTCTTGCGGGTGTCGGCACGGGTCACCGACACCGGGTCCGGGATCGCGTCCGGTGGCGTCATCGCAGGGACGTGAAGCTGCACCGGGTCTCCGGGAACCGGTACGCCGGGCGCTACACCGGTGAGCTCGTGGTGGACCGGTGCTCGACCGGGTTCGAGCTCCGCCCGCACTCCGGCCCCGAGTCGCTCAGGTTCTACCTCCACGCCGGTGACCGCGCCGGTCACCACCGCGGGTCGGGCTCGCAGCCGCGGCCGCCGGTCTCGGCGCTGTTCCGGGACAACGACTGGCCGGGGGCGAATGCCGGCCTCCGGTTGTCCGGCCTGGTCGAGGTCTCCTTCCAGGAGGACGTGGTGGCCAACGGCGCCTGGAACCCGCGCGTCGCCCCTCAGCGCGGCGGAGCCGAGGTGGCCGGCACCTGGACCTGCGCCGACGCGTCCGGCACGACCGTCAGTTGCCACCTCGACCCGTTCCGCACCGCGTCCTTTACTCCGGCACAACCGCTGGCGCAAGGCACGGCGTACGAGGTGACCGTCAACCGCGAGCACACGCTGCGCGTGGTCGACCTGGCTGGCAACCCGGTGGTGCACCCGGCGCTGGTCACCGTGCTGGGCCGCTAGCCTGCCTGGCGTGACCTACGGCGCCGACGGACCAGGACCTGCAGGACCGGCACTTCGGCGAGCAGGGCGCCCGGCTGACCTACGGCTCCTACCTGCGGGTCGCCGAGCTGCTCGACCAGCAGCACCTCGAGTCCGACCCGCCGGCGCACGACGAGCTGCTGTTCATCACCATCCACCAGGTCTACGAGCTGTGGTTCAAGCAGCTGCTGCACGAGCTGACCGCGGCCCGCGAGGAGATGTTCTCCGGCGACCTGTGGCGGGCCCGGCACCTGCTGAGCCGGGTGGTGGCGATCGAGGACGTGCTGATCCGGCAGATCGCGGTGCTCGAGACCATGACGCCGCAGGACTTCCTGGTCTTCCGGGACCGGCTGGCGCCGGCCAGCGGGTTCCAGAGCGTGCAGTTCCGCGAGCTGGAGTTCCTCTCCGGCGCCAAGGACCCGGGCTACCTCGACCGGTTCCGCGGGCTGACCGAGGTCGAGCGGGCCCGGCTGGAGCGCCGGCTGGCCGAGCCGTCGATCTGGGACGGCTTCCTGCACGTCGTACGCCGGGCCGGTCTGCCGGCCGACGCGGACGACGAGGTGCTGGCGTCGATGCTGAAGGTGACCGCCGACCGGTCGACGTACGGCGAGGTCTGGGAGCTCGCCGAGCGGCTGCTCGACCATGACGCGAACGCGGCCATGTGGCGTTCCCGGCACGTGCTGATGGTCGAGCGGCAGATCGGGACGAAGTCGGGCACCGGCGGCTCGAGCGGGTCGCCCTACCTGCGGAGCAGGCTGGGGCTGCACTACTACCCGCTGCTCTGGGAGCTTCGCTCGCACTTGTAGGCACGGTGGCGGCACCCGCGTGACCAGCCGGCGCTAGGGTCGAGTGGCGCCTCCGACGACGTGGGCGAGAGACCAGGCACGATCGGCACCGAGCAGGCGGCAAGGGCGGGCGACGACGACGATGTCGGCGAACATGACGGACATCCTGGTAGGCCTCGAGCAGGCGAAGGCGGAGCTGCTGGAGCGGGCGGCGGCAGTCGACCCCCCGCACGGCGACCTCTTGCGGCGCTACTACCGGCACGTGGCGGCCGAAGACCTGCTCGACCGCGAGCCCCAGGAGCTGATGGCGGCCGTCCTCGCGCACCGCGAGCTGGCGGCCCACCGGCCGCAGGGCAGGGTCATCGTCCGGGTCACCACCGCCGAGGCCGACGACGACGACGTCCGGTCGCAGCACTCGGTCGTGGAGGTCGTGTGCGACGACATGCCGTTCCTTGTGGACTCGGTCACCGCCGAGCTCAGCCGGGGCGGCCGCGCGATCCACCTGGTGATCCACCCGCTGCTCCTCGTCCGACGCGACCTCACCGGACAGCTGCTCGATGTGCACCCCACGGGGACCGCCCCGGAGGTCGACGGCGCCATCGTCGAGTCCTGGATGCGGATCGAGGTCGACCGGGTGGCGGACGAGGCGGGTCGCCTGGCGCTTGCCGAGGACCTCGACCGCGTGCTTCGCGACGTCCGGGAGTCCGTCGAGGACTGGCCGAAGATGCAGCAGCGAGCGCTGCAGATCGCCGAGGGGATCGAGGCCGAGCCGCCGCGGGACCTGCCCGTCCAGGAGGTCGAGGAGACGACCGAGCTGCTGCGCTGGCTGGCCGACGCGCACTTCACCTTCCTCGGCTACCGCGAGTACGTGCTCCATGTCGACGAGGGTGACGGCGACGACCGGCTGGTTGCCGTGCCCGGTAGCGGGCTGGGCATCCTGCGCGCGGACCAGACCCAGTCGGGTGACGCCGGCCGGCTTCCGCGCGGCGTCAGCACGCTGGCCCGGCAACCCCAGCTGTGTGTCGTCACCAAGGCCAACAGCCGCTCGACGGTGCACCGCCCGGCGTACCTCGACTACGTCGGGGTGAAGTCCTTCGACGACGCCGGCGAGGTCGTGGGTGAGCGGCGTTTCCTCGGTCTCTTCACGTCGGCCGCGTACAACGAGAGCATCCAGCGGATCCCGGTGCTGCGCCGGAAGGCCGCCGAGGTCCTGGCCCGCAGCGGATTCAGCAGCAACAGCCACTCGGGCAAGGACCTGCTGCAGATCCTCGAGACCTACCCGCGCGACGAGCTGTTCCAGATCGGCAGCGACGACCTCGCCGCCACTGCGCTGAGCGTGATGCACCTGCAGGAGCGCCGGCAGCTGCGGCTGTTCCTGCGCCGCGACGCGTACGGCCGGTTCATGTCCTGCATGGTCTACCTGCCGCGCGATCGCTACACGACCCAGGTCCGCCATGCCATGGAGGCGATCCTGCTCGAGGCCTTCGGCGGTGTCAGCATCGACTACACGGCACTGGTGTCCGAGTCGGTGCTGGCCCGCCTGCACTTCGTCGTACGCGTCGACCCCAGCGAGGCGATGCCCGACGTCGACCCTGCCGAGGTCGAGGCGCGGCTGGTGCTCGCGACCCGGACCTGGGACGACGACTTCCTCGACGCGCTGCGGGAGAGCTGTGGCGTGGAGCAGGGCGCCCGGCTCGCCGAGGTGTACGCCGACGCCTTCCCCGAGGCGTACAAGGAGGACCTGCCGGCCGCCCATGCCGTGTCCGACCTGCAGCGGCTCGAGGCGCTGAACGAGGGTGACATCGATCTGCAGCTGTACGTGCCGGCCGCCGCGGCTCCCGGTGACCGTCGGCTCAAGCTGTTCCACGTAGGCCAGCCCGTCTCCTTGTCGCAGGTCCTGCCGCGGCTGCGCGAGATGGGTGTCGAGGTCACCGACGAGCGGCCCTACGAGATCCAGCGAGCCGACGGACCGCGCGCGTGGGTCTACGACTTCGGCCTCCGCTACGAGCCTTCCGGCGAGCTCCCCGGTGACGACGCACGCGGCCTGTTCCAGGACGCCTTCGCCGCCGTCTGGGCGGGGGAGGCCGAGAGCGACGGGTTCAACGCGTTGGTGCTGCGGGCCGGGCTGACCTGGCGGCAGGCGATGCTGCTGCGCGCCTACGCCAAGTACCTGCGGCAGGCCGGCTCGACGTTCAGCCAGAGCTACATCGAGGAGTGCCTGACCTCGAACACCCACATCGCCCGGCTGCTCGTCGCGTTGTTCGAGGCGCGCTTCGACCCGACCCGCAACGCGCCCGGCGGTGTGGGCTCGGAGGAGCTCGTCGACGGCCTGGTCGAGGAGATCGCCGGCGCTCTGGACGCGGTGGCCAGCCTCGACCAGGACCGCATCCTGCGCTCCCTGCTCGGCCTGGTCCGGGCCACCTTGCGGACGAGCTACTACCAGGTCGACGGTGCCGGACGGCCCAAGCCGTACGTCGCGTTCAAGCTGGACCCGCACAAGGTGCCCGACCTGCCGGCCCCGCGGCCGAAGTTCGAGATCTGGGTCTACAGCCCCTGGGTCGAGGGGGTGCACCTGCGCTTCGGTCCGGTCGCCCGCGGTGGGCTGCGCTGGTCCGACCGGCGCGAGGACTTCCGCACCGAGGTGCTCGGCCTGGTCAAGGCGCAGATGGTGAAGAACGCCGTCATCGTGCCGGTCGGCGCCAAGGGCGGGTTCGTCGTCAAGCGGCCGCCCGCCGACCCGACCGACCGGGAAGCTCTCATGGCCGAGGGCATCATGTGCTACCGCACGTTCATCAGCGGGCTGCTCGACATCACCGACAACCTGGTCACGGTCGACGGTCGCCAGCAGGTCGTGCCGCCGCCGCAGGTGGTCCGCCACGACGACGACGACACCTACCTGGTGGTCGCTGCCGACAAGGGCACCGCGACGTTCTCCGACATCGCGAACCAGGTGTCGCTGGACTACGGCTTCTGGCTCGGTGACGCGTTCGCGTCCGGTGGCTCGGTCGGCTACGACCACAAGGCGATGGGCATCACCGCGCGCGGCGCCTGGGAGTCGGTCAAGAGGCACTTCCGGGAGTTCGGCGTCGACACCCAGACCGAGGACTTCACCGTGGTCGGCGTCGGGGACATGTCCGGTGACGTGTTCGGCAACGGGATGCTGCTCTCCGAGCACATCCGTCTTGTCGCGGCCTTCGACCACCGGCACGTCTTCCTCGACCCGGACCCGGACCCGGCCACGTCGTACGCCGAACGCAGGCGGCTGTTCGACATGCCGCGATCCTCCTGGGCCGAGTACGACCGCTCGCTGATCTCGCCCGGCGGCGGCGTCCATCCACGCACCGCCAAGTCGATCCCCATCACCCCGGAGGTCCGCGCCCGGCTCGACCTGCCGGCGGGCGCCACCTCGTTGACCCCGGCCGAGCTGATGCGGGCGGTGCTCGTGGCTCCGGTCGACCTGCTGTGGAACGGTGGCATCGGCACCTACGTCAAGGCGCGGACCGAGTCGCACGCGGACGTCGGGGACAAGGCGAACGACGCCATCCGCGTCAACGGCGCCGACCTGCGCGCGAACGTGGTGGGCGAGGGGGGCAACCTCGGCCTCACCCAGCTCGGCCGTATCGAGTTCGCCCACAACGGCGGTCACATCAACACCGACGCGATCGACAACAGCGCCGGGGTCGACACCTCGGACCACGAGGTCAACATCAAGATCCTGCTCGACCAGGCGGTGCGTGAGGGGGTGCTCGCCGCCGAGCGCCGCAACGCCCTGCTGGCCGAGATGACCGACGAGGTCGGCGCGCTGGTGCTGCGGCACAACTACGAGCAGAACGTGCTGCTCGGCAACGCCCGGGTCCAGGCACCGGCGATGCTGTCGGTGCACGGCCGGTTGATGTCGGCGATGGAGTCACGCGGCGAGCTGGACCGTGCTCTCGAGTTCCTGCCGTCGCAGGCCGAGATCGAGCAGCGGGAGGCCGCTGGTCAGGGGCTGACCTCGAGCGAGCTCGCGGTGCTCGCGGCGTACTCGAAGATCTCGCTCACCGCGACGGTGCTCGGCTCCGACCTGCCGGACGACCCGTGGTTCACCGCAGCCCTGCGCCGCTACTTCCCGAGCCGGCTGGTCGCGGAGCACGGCGATCGGCTGGCGAGCCACCCGCTGCGTCGCGAGATCGTCACCACCTGGTTGAGCAACGACCTGGTCAACGGCGGCGGCATGACCTTCGTGTTCCGGATGCAGGAGGAGACCGGAGCCAGCGCGGTCGAGGCGGTCCGGGCGTACAGCGTCGTGCGCGAAGCCTTCCGCCTCGAGGAGTTCTGGGCTGCGGTCGAGGAGGTCGACAACGCGTTGCCCACCCACGTGCAGGCGATGCTCTACCTCGAGTCGCGCCGGCTGGTCGACCGCAGCGCCCGCTGGCTGGTGCAGGCACGGCGCGCGAGCATCGACGTCGCCGCCGAGGTCGAGCACTTCCAGGCCGCTCTGGACGAGCTCGTCCCGCTGGTGCCGCAGCTGCTGGTGGGCTCCGAGCGAGAGCGGCTGCTGATGCGGGCGGCCGAGTTCGCCGGGCTCGGGGTGCCCGAGGCGCTGGCGGAGCGCGCCGCTGCGCTGCTCGACACCTTCTCGCTGCTCGACGTGGTCGAGATCGCGACCGCCGAGAAGGTCCCGCTGCGCGAGGTGGCCAGCGTCTACTTCGCCGTCTCGGAGCGGATCGAGGTCGACCGCATGCTCACCCGGATCACCGGGCTGCCGCGCGACGACCGGTGGAGCGCACTGGCCCGGTCGGCCCTGCGCTACGACCTCTACGCCGCACTGGCCGGGCTCACCCAGGCCGTCCTGTCGTCGACGTCGTCGACCGCCGCGCCGGGCGACCGGATCACGGCGTGGGAGGAGCAGAACGCCGAGGGCGTGGCGCGTGCCCAGGCGACGCTGGAGGAGATCGTCACGCTGGACAGCTACGACCTGGCGACCCTGTCGGTCGCGCTGCGGACGATCCGCACCCTGCTCCGCAACTGACCTTCTGGCAGCAGCACCCGGCTGACGGCTTCGGTGGCCCGCGCCACCTCGTCGTCGGTGAGGTCGGCGCGGGCCGTCAGCCGCAGCCGGGAGATCCCGTCGGGCACCGACGGCGGCCGGAAGCAGCCGACCCGCACGCCGTCGGCGAGGAGCGCGGCGGCGGCGTCGGCCGCGCGGCCGGGCTCGCCGACGAGCACCGACACCACTGCGCCCTGCGGCTCGGTGACCTGGAGCCCGGCGGCGCCGAGTGCCGTTGCCAGTTCGCCGGCCCGGGCCCGCACCCGGCCGGCCAGCTCAGGCTCGGCGCGCAGCACCGACAACGCGGCGAGTGCGCCGGCCGCTGCCGCCGGGGCGAGGCCGGTGTCGAAGATGAAGGACCGCGCGGTGTTGACGAGGTGCTCGACCACGACGGGGTCGCCGAGCACCGCCCCGCCCTGCGATCCCAGCGACTTGCTCAGCGTCACCGTCAGCACGACGTCGGGCTCGCCGGCGATGCCCGCCGCCTCCGTCGCGCCGCGACCGGCCTCGCCCACCACACCCAGACCGTGCGCCTCGTCCACGACGAGCAGGGCGCCGTGCGCCCGGGCCACCCGGTGCAGTGCGGCCAGCGGAGCCACGTCGCCGTCGACCGAGAACACGGCGTCGGTGACGACCACCGCGCGTTCGGTGCCGCGACCGGCCAGGGCACGAGACACCGCGTCGACGTCGCGGTGCGGCGTGACGACGACCTCGCCACGGGCCAGCCGGCAGGCGTCGACCAGCGAGGCGTGGTTCTGGGCGTCGGAGGCGATCAGGGCACCCTCGCCGGCCAGCGCCGTGACCGCGCCGAGGTTGGCCAGGTAGCCCGAGGAGAACACCAGCGACGCCCCGGTTCCGACGAAGTCAGCCAGCCCCGCCTCGAGCTCGCTGTGCAGGTCGGTGCTGCCGGTGACCAGCCGCGAGCCGGTGGCGCCGGCGCCCCAGCGCTCGGCGGCAGCGGCAGCCCGGCCGGTGACCCGTGGGTCGCGGGCGAGACCGAGGTAGTCGTTGGACGCCAGGTCGAGCAGGACGTCGGTCGCTGCCCGCGGCCGCAGCTCGCGGCGCATCCCGGCGGCTGCCCGCTCGGTCGCCGCGCGGCGCAGCGGCTCGAGGGGGTCGCTCACCGGACGACCTCGCGGATGCTCTCGTCCACGACACCGCAGAGCAGGTCGAGGTCGTCGTCGCCGATCGCCAGCGGGGGCATCAGCACCACCACGTCGCCGAGCGGGCGGACCCACACCCCGCGCCGCCGGGCGGCCTGGCAGACCTCGAAGCCGGTGCGCTCGCCGACCGGCTCGACCTCGATCCCGGTCATGGTGCCGATCCGGCGGACCTCGCGCACGCCGTCGTAAGTCGCGAGGCCGGAGGTGAGCTCGCCGATCCGCTCGCCCACCCGGGCCGCGCGCTCGACGGTGCCGCGCTCGGCCATCAGGTCGAGGTTCGCTATCGCCGCCGCGCAGCAGAGCGGGTTGGCCGTGTAGGAGTGGCCGTGGAAGAAGGTGCGTGCGGCCGACGGGGCGCCGAGGAACGCGTCGTACACCTCCTCGCGGGCCAGCACCGCCGACAACGGCAGGTAGCCGCCGGTCAGCCCCTTGCCGCAGGTGAGCAGGTCGGGGGTCACGCCCGCGTGGTCGACGGCCCACATCCGGCCGGTGCGGCCGATCCCGGTGGCCACCTCGTCGACGACCATCAGCGCGCCGTACTCGTCGCACAGGGCGCGCACGCCGCGCACGAACGAGACGTCGTGGGTCAGCATCCCGCCGGCCGCCTGCACCAGCGGCTCGATCACCACCGCGCAGACCTGGCCGTCGGCGTCCTCGAGGGCCGCTCGCATCTCGGCGAGCACCTCGGCGGCCCGCCCGACCCGGTCCTGGCCCGTCGCCAGCAGCCCGGGCGAGGACACCGTGCGGGTGTCCAGCAGGATCGGCCGGTACGTCGCGTGGAACAGCTCGATCCCGCCGACGCTGACCGCGCCGAGGGTGTCGCCGTGGTAGCCCTCGGCGACGTGCAGGTACAGCGGCCGCGCCGGCCCGCCGTCGTCCCGCTGGGCCTGCGCCTGGAAGGCCATCTTGATCGCGGCTTCGACCGCGGAGGACCCGTCGCCGGCGTAGAACACCCGGGTCAGCCCGGTGGGAGCCGTCGCGAGCAGCCGCTCCGCCAGCTCGATGCCCGGCTCGTGGGTCAGGCCGAGGAACGTGGCGTGGTCGAGCCGGCCCAGCTGGGCGCGCACGGCGGCGTCGATCTCCGGTACGCCGTGGCCGTGCACCGTCACCCACAGCGAGGAGACGCCGTCGAGGTAGCGGTTCCCGTCGGTGTCCCACAGGTACATGCCCTCGGCGCGGTCCATGACCAGCGGCTCGTCGGTCGGCCACACCGCGTGCTGGGTGAACGGGTGCCACAGGCTGCGCAGGTCGCGGGCGACCAGGTCCTGCGTGCGGGTGCTCAGCGCGGCGGGGGAGGTCACGGCCCAGCACTCTACGGCGGCCGGTCCGACCACCCGTCGGCCGTCCACGACCTAGGCTCGCTGCCGTGCCCTGGCTCAACGACCTCGCGCAGCAGCGCACCGACCTGACCGGTGAGGACGTCGACTGGCTGCACCTTCTGCTCGCCGACTGGCAGCTGATCTCCGACCTCTCGTTCGCCGACCTGGTGCTCTGGCTGCCGGTCAGCGCCCGGGGCGGCTTCGTCGCGGCCGCGCACGTCCGCCCGTCGACCGGGCCGACCGCGCACCACGACGACCTGGTCGGCACCGAGGCGCCGCGCGGCCGGCGGCCGCAGCTGGACACGGCCTTCGACGAGCAGCGGATCTGTCGGGAACGCGACCCTGACTGGCCCGGGGACGTGCCGGTGCGGGAAGAGACGGTCCCTGTCGTGCGTGCCGGTCGGGTGGTGGCCGTCGTGAGTCGGCACACCAACCTGGCCGCGGCCCGGACGCCGAGCCGGCTGGAGCTGACCTACCTGCGGACCGCGGACGACCTGGCGGTGATGGTGTCGCAGGGCCGCTTCCCCGTGACCGGGCCCGAGCACCAGGTGGCGCTCGCGCCGCGGGTCGGCGACGGGCTCGTCCGGCTCGACGAGCGCGGTGTGGTCACCTTCGCCAGCCCCAACGCGGTCTCGGCCTACCGGCGGCTCGGGCTGTCCGCCGACCTGGTCGGCGCCCACCTCGGGGACGTCACCGCGACGCTGGCCAGCCGCGCGGCGCCGGTCGACGAGGCACTGTCGATGGTCATCAGCGGGTGGGCGGCCCGGGAGGCCGAGGTGGAGGCCGCCGGGACGACCGTTCGACTGCGGGTCATCCCGCTGACCCCGGACGGTGTCCGGACAGCGGCACTGGTGCTCTGCCGTGACGTCACCGAGGTGCGCCGCAGGGAGCGCGAGCTGGTCGGGAAGGACGCGACCATTCGCGAGATCCACCACCGGGTGAAGAACAACCTGCAGACCGTGGCCGCACTGCTGCGGCTGCAGGCTCGCCGGCTGCCGGCCGGGGAGACGGGTGCGCGGGAGGCGCTGGCGGAGGCGGAGCGGCGGATCGGTTCGATCGCGGTCGTGCACGAGACGCTGTCGCTTGCGGGTTCCGACGCCGTCGACTTCGACGAGGTCGCCGACCGGGTGGTGGCGCTGACCGGCGAGATGGGCAGTGCCGGCGGAGCGGTCCGGGTGCGCCGCGAGGGGACCTTCGGCCTGTTGGCCCCGGAGGTGGCCACCCCGCTGGCGCTGGTCCTGGTCGAGCTGGTGCAGAACGCGGTCGAGCACGGGCTGGACGGTCGGGGCGGGCAGGTCAGGATCGAGGTGGGCCAAGCGACCGGGCCGGAAGGGGGGGACCGGCTGACGGTGGTGGTCGCCGACGACGGCGCCGGGCTGCCGGCCGGCTTCGAGCCGGACGCGGACGGCGGGCTCGGGCTGCAGATCGTGCGCACGCTGGTCGAGGGCGAGCTCGGCGGGACGCTGGACGTGGGCCGGGGCGACCCCGGCACCCGGGTCCAGGTCGACCTGCCGTTGGTTCCGCCGCCGGGCTGAGCCCGGACGCACGACGGGGCCCCGCCGAGTCGGCGGGGCCCCGTCGTGACGTTGGGTGGTCGGTCGGTGCTACGCAGTGCGAGCGCGGTTGCGCGCGGTGCGGCGCTTGAGAGCGCGACGCTCGTCCTCGCTCATCGCGCCCCACACGCCGGCGTCCTGCCCGGACTCGAGGGCCCACTGCAGGCAGGTGTCGACGACCTCGCAGCGTCGGCACACGGCGCGCGCCTCCTCGATCTGCAGGAGGGCAGGCCCGGTGTTGCCGATGGGGAAGAAGAGCTCAGGGTCTTCGTCGCGGCAGGCTGCGCGGTGGCGCCAGTCCATGCGCGTCACTCCTCGTCGGTCGGCGTCGGATGGTGGGGGAACCCGATGCTTGTGAAACTGTTCACGAGCACACCCACGGCACGTCAAGGACCTTTTCGGTCCGTCTCCGCCCGTGGGATGTCCAGCCCGGCATCCCCGCTGGGGACCCCGCTGAAACACGTGATCTCAACCTGGCAAACGAATCGGGACGAAACAAGGCTCCCTCTGCACCTTTTTTGCCTGTGGGGTGTCGCCTTGGTCACAGCCGTGTGACTGCGTCGCTCCCGATCGCGGGGACGAACCGGCTCAGACCACCACGCGCAAGGCATCCGGGACCGACCGGAAGGTCAACGACTCCAGGTCGCCGAGCGCCTCGCCGTCGACCTGGGTCGCGACCGGTCGGCCGGCCCGCAGGGTGAGCTCCGGGAGGTCGTGCTCCCGGTGGACCAGCGTCCGCGGGCCCGGGCGCCGGGCGACGGCCTGCTGCGGAGCAGGCGGCGCACCTCGCCCAGCGTCCCGATGGTCCGCAGCCGGGTCAGCGCGTAGAGGTCGAGCCCGGTGTCGAACGACGCCTCGGGCGAGGGCAGCAGCGGCCGGTCGCCGAGGTAGGTCCACGGGGCGGTGTTGGCGACGATCGCCATGTGCAGCGGGACCGGCTCCTCGCCGGGCCGCTCCAGCGTCAGCACCGGGTGCCGCCGGTCGGTGTGCAGGAAGAACTGCCGAAGGCCGCCCGGACGTAGTCGGTCGGCCGTCGTGTGCCGGTCGGTCGGCCGGGCCCGGCGGCGCCGGTCGACCCGGGCCACCACCTCGGCGTCCCAGCCCATGCCGGCGTTGAAAGTGAACCAGCGGTCGCCGGCGACGCCGAGCCCGATGCTGCGGCGGCGGCGGTCCCGCAGCGCGTCGAGCAGCGCGCCGGTGGCCTCGACCGGGTCGCCGGGGGATGCCCAGCGCCCGGCTGAAGACGTTGGTGCCGCCGCCGGGGACGACGGCGAGGTCCGGGCACCTGCCGGTGCGGCCGGTCGGCGAGCAGCCCGTTGACCACCTCGTTGACGGTGCCGTCGCCGCCGAGCACGACGACCAGGTCGAGCCCGTCGTCGCGGGCCTCGCGGGCCAGCTCGGCGGCGTGCCCGCGGTGCTGGGTGTGCGGCGACTTCGAGCTTGAGCTCGGCCTCGAGCGCGCTGGCGAGCACCTCGCGGGTGCGGGCGCGAGGTCGTGGTCGCTGCCGGGTTGACCACCAGCAGCGCCCTCATGGCGGGCGAGCCTACCGGCGCCGGTAGGGTCCCGACCCGTGCTCGGCCGGGTCTCGACGTTGCGCGCCTGCGCGGCGCTCGTCGCGCTGCAGGCCCTCGGCCTCGCGGCGGTGGCCGGCGTTCTACCTGGTCGAGCTGGTGGTGGCGACCAGCGACGACGCGGTGCGTGCGGTGGTGTCCGCGCTGCTGGCGCTGGCGGCGGCGGCCGGGCTGGGGCTGGTCGCCCGCGGCCTGCTGCGGCGACGCGGCTGGGCCCGGTCGCCGGCGCTGGTGACCAACCTGATCGTGCTGCCGGTGGCGGTCGGCGCTGCTGCAGGGCGGCGGCTGGTACGTCGGGCTGCCGCTGCTGCTCTGGGCGGTGGCGGTGCTGGTGCTGCTGTTCGCCCCGGGACCGGCGGCCGACCTCGACGAGGACTGACCGCGCCGCTGCCCGGCCTCCGGCTACTCGTCGACGAGCAGTCCCTCGCGCAGCTGGGCCAGCGTGCGGGCGAGCAGCCGCGACACGTGCATCTGCGAGATGCCGATCTCGGCGGCGATCTCGGACTGCGTCATGTTCTTGAAGAACCGCAGCATCAGGATCTTCTTCTCCCGCGGCGGCAGCTGCTCGAGCATCGGCTTGAGCGACTCGCGGTACTCGACGCCTTCGAGGCCCTCGTCCTCGACGCCGAGGGTCTCGGACACCGGCATCGGCTCGTCGCCGCTGCCGGAGTCGCCGGCGTCCAGCGACAGGGTGCTGTAGGCGTTCGCGGACTCGAGGCCCTCGAGCACCTCTTCGTCGGTGATCTTGAGGTGGTTCGCCAGCTCGTGCACGGTCGGTGCCCGGCCCTGCTTCTGCGAGAGCTCGCTGGTGGCCGAGGCGAGCGACAGCCGCAGCTCCTGCAGGCGGCGGGGAACGCGCACCGCCCAGCCCTTGTCGCGGAAGTGCCGCTTGATCTCGCCGACGATCGTCGGGGTCGCGTAGGTCGAGAACTCGACGCCGCGCTCGAGGTCGAACCGGTCGACCGACTTGATCAGGCCGATGGTGGCGACCTGGACGAGGTCGTCGTAGCGGCTCGCCGCGGTTGCGGAACCGGCGGGCGAGGTGCTCGACCAGCGGCAGGTGCTGCTCGACGAGTGCGTCGCGGGCACTGCTGCCGGCGCGGGTCGCCCTCGGGCGCGCCCTGCAGCTCGATGAACAGCTCGCGGGTCCGCTCGCGGTCGACCGCGAGCCGGGAGCTGCGTGCGGTGACCTCGGGCTCAGCAGCCTCGGCGGCCTCGGCAGCGTCGGCGGCTTCGGCGCCCGCAGGCTCGGCCGCCAGGTCGGCCGCGTCCGAGGCGTCGGCCGCGTCCGGGCGGCGCGGACTCCGGCTGGCGGGCCTCCGGGACGTCCCCGTGGGTGGTCTGGGCCTGCGGTCGGCTCGGCCGCGTTGTTCGACGACGTCATGCGGCCCCTGCCGCGCCACGGCGCTTGCGCAGCCGGATCCACACGTTGCGGTCGTCGTCCATGCCGGTGTCGACCTCGCCGGCCAGGGCGCTGAGGACGGTCCACGAGAACGTGTCGCGCTCCGGGCAGCTGGCCGCGGGTCGTCGGCAGGCTGACCGTGACCTCGAGCGTCTCGGGGGCAGCTCGAAGCGGCAGGTCAGCTGCGCCGTCTCGACGGCGTGCGGCAGCAGCATCGCGCAGGCCTCGTCGACGGCGATCCGCAGGTCCTCGATCTCGTCGAGGGTGAAGTCGAGGCGGGCGGCCAGGCCGGCCGTGGCGGTGCGCAGAACCGAGAGGTACGCCGAGTCGGCCGGCAGCCGGATCTCGACGGCGTCCTCGACAGCTCCGTCGAGGGTCACGCTGGCCGCGCCGGCCTGGGTGCCGGTGACGAGTCGCTCGCTCACCCTGATGCCTCCCGTTGCCTCGGCGAGGACATGGACTTCCTCGCTCGCGGGGTCCATGAAAGCAGACCCAGGTGGTTGCGGCTCAGCGCGGCTCGGCGAGCCGGACGAGGGCGTCCCCCGAGACGCGGTACGGGATCCACTCGGTGAGTGCCTCGGCGCCGAGCATCTCGTAGAAGCCGCGGGCCGGGTTCCAGTCCAGCACCCACCACTCCAGGCGCTGGTAGCCACGCTCCCGGCACACCCCGGCCAAGGTCTGGAGCAGCAGGCGGCCCACGCCGGAGCCGCGGTGCCCCGGCCGGACGATACAGGTCCTCCAGGTAGAGGTTGTGCGCACCCAGCCAGGTCGAGTAGTTGAGGAACCAGATCGCCATCCCGACGACCTCGTCGCCGGCCTCGGCGACGTGCGCGAAGACCGCGGGGGTCTCGCCGAACAACGTCCGCTGCAGGTGCTCCTCGGTGGCCTCGACCTCGTGCAGCGCCCGCTCGTACTCGGCGAGCTCGCGGATCATCGCGACCAGCTCGGGGACGTCGTCGGTGGTCGCGGGGCGGACGGTCACGGGTGCGCTCATGGCCTGATCCAACACCGACCGTTGGCTAGAGGGCGGTGTGCGCGACCTGGACGGGCATCACCCGCCCCCGCCGGACCAGGACGCCGCGGCCGGTCGGCACCGCGTCGGACCGTGGTAGCCGCACGCCGAACAGGTCACCGTCGACCGAGGACAGCGCGCCGAGGAGCAGGCCGGTGCGGCCCCGGCGGGCCTCGACGGTGAGCCCGCGGAAGCTGCCGGCCATCTCGGTCGGTCGACCCGGCGAGCAGCAGCAGCGCACCGCCGGTGGCGTCGGCCCGCAGCAACGCGGCGAGGGGCCGCTCCACCGGGGTGTCCTGCAGGGTCTCGGCGTCGTCGGCCAGGACGACGAGGTCGGGATGGGCGGCCAGCTGCTGCCCGAGCTCTGCTGCATCCGCCGGGACCGAGCACCGCGAGCACACCCGGGTCGCCCGCGAGCGACTGCAACGGCGACCGGCGGTGGCCGATCACCACGCCCCGGCGGCCCTGACCGAGCAGCCACCGGCCCATCGTCGCCAGCGTCGTCGAGCGCCCGCTGCCAGTTGGGCCGGCGACCACGAAGGCCGGACCGTCGAGGTCCAGGTCGACGCCGAGCGGGACGAGCTCGTCACCGCCGACACCGACCAGCGCCCAGCCCGGCCCGGTTGCCGCCGCCTTCGCCGCCGCCGCGATGTCGACGACCTCCACCCGCCCGGGCATCGGCTCCACCCGCCTCGGCAGCAGCCCGGCGTGACCGTGCGGCACCGGCACTCGCGCCCGGACCTGTGCCGCGACCCGCTCCACGGCCGCCACCTGTCCCAGCGCCCGACGTGTCGACGTCGAGCACCGCCAGCTGCGCCTCGACGGCGTCCGGACCGGCCAGGGCCCGACCGGGCGGCAGGTCGCCCGGCACCTGCCGCGGGGAGATCCCGGCCAGGGCGTAGTCGGCGGGGTCGGCCATCCGCAGCACCAACCGGTCGCGGAAGGCCGCGCCCGCGCGGCCGGCGAGCAGGCTGCGGTCGCCGCTGAGGACGACGCGGACCCCGACCGCCGGCGCCCTCCCGGACCACGCGGAGCAGCGTGTCGAGCGGCCGGCCATGGTCGACCTGACTCGTAGGCCGCGGTGAGCCCTTCCCAGCCGTCGACCAGCAGCACCAGCCAGGGCAGCCGCTCGGCTGGCGGCGCGCTGCGGCGCTGCTCCTCGTGGGAGCCATGGCCGGCCGTCGCCAGCAGCCGCTGCCGACGCTCGAGCTCCTCCACCAGCCGGCGCAGCAGCCGGTCGCCCCGAGCGGTCTCGTCGCGGCCCACCACGGCACCGCAGTGCGGCAGTGCGGCCAGCGGTGCCAGCGCGCCGCCGCCGCCGTCCAGCCCGAACAGGTGCAGGTCCGTGACGTCGCACCGCGCGGCGAGCTGCGCGGCCAGAGTCCGCAGTGTGGTGGAGCGGCCGCTGCGGGCGCCGCCGGCCACCAGCAGGTGGTCGCCGCCGTGCAGGTCGAAGGTCACCGCGCCGCGGCGCTGCTCACCGGGAAGGTCCCGCACGCCCAGGGCGACCGCTTCCTCGACGGAGGGGGCCGGCAGGTCGCTCGCCGTGACCACCCGGGGCAGCGGCGGCAGCCAGGGGCTGGCCACCGGCGCAGCGCCGATCAAGGACGCTCGCCGGTCCGGATCGCGTCGACCAGCCGCGCCAGGTCGGTCGGGCCGGAGGCAGCCTCGTCTCCGGCGGCCGCCGGCGCGTCGCCGGCCCGCTCCCACGGCGCCGGCCGCACGGACACCGCCGTCGGCGCCGACCGGGTGGCCGCCGACCCGCGCCGACTGCAGCGCGCGCACCGGCCCGGCCCCTGCCCGGAGCACCGCGCGGCCGGGGTTGGCGCGCGGCCGATGTCCGCGGCGTCGCGCACGTCGACGACGTCGGTCGACTCGGCCGGGTCGGTGACCCGCAGCGCGATCCGCAGGCTGGTGTTCGCCCGGATGTCGGCACTGACGACACCGCCGGGACGCTGGGTCGCGAGGACCAGGTGGACGCCGAGCGAGCGGCCGCGCTGGGCGATGCCGACCAGCCCACCGACGAAGTCGGGCAGCTCCTCGACCAGGGTGGCGAACTCGTCGACGACCAGGACCAGGCGCGCCATCGGCCGGCGACCCGGCCGGGGCTGTCGCGAGGTAGTCGTCCAGGTCCTTGCACCCGGCCGACCGCAGCACCGTCTCGCGGCGGCGCAGCTCGGCACCGAGCGACCGCAGCGCGCGTTCGGTGAGGTGCCCGTCCAGGTCGGTGACGGTGCCGACGGTGTGCGGCAGCCGGGCGCAGTCGCGGAACGCAGCGCCGCCCTTGTAGTCGACCAGGACGAACGACATCTCGTCCGGCCGGTTCGCCAGCGCCAGCCCGGCGACCAGGGTCTGCAGCAGCTCGGACTTGCCCGAGCCGGTCGTTCCCGGCGACGAGGGCGTGCGGGCCGTCGGCGGCGAGGTCGACGACGAACGGCTCGCCGTCCTCGCCGACGCCGAGCACCACCCGGGTCCCGCGCGGGCTGACCCGCCACGCGGTCTCCACCGCGGCGGCGTCGGTCGCGTCGAACGGCAGCAGGTCGAGCAGCCGGGCGGCCGCCGGCAGCGCGAACTGCTGGTCGTCCGGGGTCGCGTCGCGCAGCGGAGCGAGCGCCCGGGCGAACCGCTGGCCCCAGCCGTCGCCGACCCCGTCCGCGACCACGTCGTCGTACGTCGTGGCGTCGGGCAGACCACGCGCAGCCGGGTCCCGACCGGGCCGATCACCTCGGCGGTGGCCCGGCACTCCACCGGCAGCGACACCAGGTCGCGCTCGAGGCAGAGCACCCGGAACCCGACTTCCGGTCCCTCGTCGAGCAGCCGCGCCACGCCGGGCTGGCGCCGCAGCGACGCCGGCGCCGTCCAGGACGACCACGGTCGTCGGCCCCGCCCACGCTCGCTCCAGACCGGCGGACGCGCACGGCGGCCCGGGCGTCCAGCAGCGCGAGCAGCTCGTCGACGCGGGCCCGCAGCTGGCCGCCGTCCACCCCGACCCGCAACGGCCCGCCGTCCGGACTCGGGCGCAGGTGCGGCAGCCACCGGGCCCACGCCCAGTCACGGCTGGGCTCGGCGAGTGAGAAGGACCAGGTCGAGGTGCCGGGGGCTGTGCCAGCCGGCGAGCTGGGCGACCAGCGAACGGGCCAGGGGCAGCACCCGGCTGCGCGCGCCGGCCAGGCCCAGGACGCCGGCCTCGGCCAGCGACACCGTCACCGGGACGTCGACGAGGACGGGGCCGGTCGACCGCCTCGGCGCCCCGCGAGCCGTCGTTGGTCGCGCACCTCGACGGCGGAGCGGACGCTGCCGAGACCGAGCCGCAGCTCCAGGGCGTCGTCGTCCGCACGCCGTCGTTCCCAGAGCCGGGGTCGGGGCCCGGTGGCGGTGAGTAGCAGCGTCGCCGGGCCGGGGTGGGCTCCGGCGCCGGAGCGGTCGCCTCGTCCGCCATGGCCCGGTCGATCGCCGCGGTCGACCCGGACCGGTCTGCTCGGCGTGCGCGGCCGCTGGGCCCGGACCGTCCGCCGCCCGCCCACCCGGTCGCTCCAGAACGTGCCGAGCGCCATCAGCGGCGAGAGCAGGACGAACACCAGGTAGGTCGGGCTCCGGTGACCGCCACGAGGACGACCCCCGCGACCAGCGGCAGCAGGATCGCGAAGCAGCGGGAAGCGGCCGCGCTCGCGCGCCGGTGGCTCGGGCGGAACGGTCACCCGGACCGGATCGAGCCGCTCGAGGTGCCGGGGCGGTCGGTTGACCTCCAGGTGGCCGGCGCCGTCCGGCCGGCAGGACACCGGCACCGGCTCCGGGCACGACCAGAGACAGCCGGGTGTCGCCGACCCGGAGCACCTGGCCGGGCAGCAGCCGCTGGCCGTCCCGGCCGACCACCGTCGCCCGTCGACGAAGGTGCCGTTGGTGGAGCCGAGGTCGTGCACCGTGGTGTCGCCCGAGGCCTCGGTCGCCACCCGCAGGACGGCGTGCAGCCGGGAGACGTCCGGGTCGTCGACCCGCACCGTGGCCTCGACCGCCCGCCCGATGCCGTGCTCACCCGGCGCCAGGTGGTGCACGTCGCCGCAGTCCGGCCCGGCCAGCACGTGCAGCTCGAGCAGCCCGCGCGGCTCCCGCACCCCGGCACGGTCGACGGTCAGCACCGCGCCGTCGAGCAGCGGCGGCGCTCCCAGCGGGCTCTCGTCGTCGAGCAGCAGGTCGCCGGCGAACAGCAGCCCCTCCTGCCGGCCCACGGCGCGCGAGCAGCGCCTCGGCGTACCGCCCGCAGCGGCGTTCCCGGGGCCGCCGCCAGCTCGACTCGAGCGGGGGTGCCGGTCCCGAGCGGGTCGACGACGGTGAGCTGCAGCCGCATCACGACATGGTCCCGAAACCGGCCGGCCGGCCCGCGGAGTTGTCCACAGCAGGACGCGGCGGCTCGGCACGCGTCAAAGCCGATCGGTGTCGGGTAGGTCCGGCCCTCGGGTACGAGGTCGCGGAGCGAACCCGGTAAATCCTGGCGCCCCTTGACCCTTCGGACGAATCGTGCAAATGTGACGGAGACATGAAAGCGCTTACAGCACCGCGTCAGCGGTTCGCCGCAGTCCTGCGCGCCGGCCGCCGCGTCCGCGGTGCGCGCCGGGCCGCGACGCGACGATCTACCAGGTCGCCGACCGGGCCGGGGTGTCGATCGCGACGGTGTCGCGGGTGCTCCGCGGAACGGCGCCGGTCGCCGAGGCCACCCGCAGCCGGGTGCTCTCCGCGGTGGAGGAGCTGAGCTTCACCCCGAGCCGGTCCGCCCGCTCGCTCGCCGAGGGCCAGCACGCCGCGAACGGCATCGTCTTCCCCGACCTGTCCGGGCCCGTACTTCGCCGAGGTCGTGCTCGGCTACGAAGAGGTGGCCGCCGAGCTCGGCCGCAGCGTCCTGATCCTGTCCACCCATGGCCGGCAGGCGGCCCGGCAGATGGTGCTGGACCTCGCCTCGCGGGTCGACGGCCTGGTGGTCCTCGGCCGCACCGTCGGGGACGACCTGCTGGCCGACGTGTCCGGCCGGGGCCTCCCGCTGGTGCTGATGGCCCGCGACCCGGTCGCCGGCGCGGACACCGTCAACTCCGAGAACACCGCCACGCGCTCGCGCCCTGACCGAGCACCTGGTCCATGACCACGGCTACCGCTCCTTCGCCTTCCTCGGCGACGCCACCATCTCGACCGACACCTCACAGCGCTGGACGGCGTTCCGCTCGGTCCTGCGCGAGGCGAAGGTGCCGGCACCCCGGGCGCCGATCCCGGTGCGCCTTCGACGAGGAGGACGGTCGGCGTCGCGGCCGACCGCCTGCTCCGCCGCAAGCCACCGCGGGCGCTGGTCTGCGCGAACGACGAGATCGCCCTGGGTGCCGTCATGGCGGCCGAGGCGATCGGGCTGCGAGTGCCCGATGACCTCGCCGTCACTGGCTGGGACGACGTGATGGCCGCTCGGCACTCCCGTCCCGGCCTCACCACTGTCCGTCAGCCCATGCGCGAGCTCGGCGCCTGGGCAGCTCGACGGCTGCACGAGCGACTTGGCGGGGGACGCAGAGCGAACCACGGCATGAGGTGCTGCCCACGCAGCTCGTGCAACGTGCCAGCTGTGGGCACCACAAGAGGAGAACCGATGAGGACCCTGCACAAGCGAGGCCTGACCCGCGTCGTCACCGTGGCGCTGCTCGCCGGCGTTGCGCTGACAGGTTGCGGGCGCGACGAGGGCGGCGACGCCGCCACCGACACCCCGGCCAAGAAGGTCAGCGGTGGCAAGGCCAGCGGGGACATCACGGTCTGGGCGCTGGGCGCCGAGGGCGACAACCTCGGCGAGCTCGCCAAGGACTTCGAGGCGGAGAACCCGGACGCCAAGGTCAACGTGACCGTCATCCCGTTCGACGCGGCGCACGACAAGATCGCCACCGCGATCGCCGGCGGCCAGACCCCGGACATGACGCTTGCCGGCACGACCTGGCTGCCGGAGTTCGCGGCGACCGGCGCCCTGGACCCGACCCCGTTGGACGTCATCGACAAGGACGCGTTCTTCGAGGGCTCGTGGGGCACCACCGAGGTGGACGGCACCTCGATGGGCGTGCCGTGGTACACCGAGACCCGGCAGATCTACTACCGCAAGGACCTCGCCGAGAAGGCCGGCGTCACCCCCGAGGCGGGCTGGTCCTGGGACGACCTGAAGGCCTTCACCAAGGCCATGCAGGACAAGGGCGGCGCCAAGTGGGGCATCTCCCTGCAGCCGGGTGGCCAGGGCTCGTGGCAGTCGATGGTCCCCTTCGGCTGGCAGAAGGGCGCCGAGCTCGTCGAGGGTGAGGAGTTCGCCTTCGCCTCCGAGCCGATGCAGGAGGGCCTGGACTACTACGCCTCCTTCTTCAAGGAGGAGATCTCCCCGACCGACCTGACCCCCGGTGCGCTCGAGACCGGCTTCATCAACGGTTCCATCGGCTCGTTCATCTCCGGCCCGTGGCACATGGGCATCCTGCGCGACCAGGGCGGCGAGGAGTTCAACGACAAGTGGAGCATCGCGCCGATGCCGACCGAGGACGCCGGCACGTCGTTCACCGGCGGCAGCGACTGGGTCGTGTTCAAGGACGCCAAGAACCGTGACACCGCATGGAAGTTCGTCGACTTCCTCACCCAGGACGCCCAGCAGCAGAAGCTGTACGAGCTCGTCGGCAGCCTGCCCGCCGTCCAGAGCACCTGGGAGTCCGGCGAGCTGTCGACCGACCCGCTGCTGAAGTCCTTCGGCGAGCAGCTGCAGGACGCCAAGTCGGCGCCGGCCATCGCCACCTGGGAGCAGGTCGCGGCCCCGCTCGACGACGCGATCGAGCAGGTAGCGCTCGGCAAGAACGACTCCGCGACGGCACTCGCCGACGGCGGAGAAGAAGGCCAACGCCATCGGCTTCGGCAACTGACATGGCCGCCGTCACCGCGGGCTCGACCTCGGGCTCGTCCCGCTTCCGCCGGCGCCCCGACAGGGGACGCCGGCGGGAGGTGGTGGCTGGGTACCTGTTCTCGCTGCCCTTCCTGGCGCTGTTCATGGTCTTCACCATCGGGCCGGTGCTCTCGTCCTTCGTGATGAGCTTCACCGACCTGCGGTCGGCGGACGTGCGCAACCCGCTGGCCGTCGGGTTCATCGGGATCGAGAACTACTCGAAGCTCTTCGCCGACGAGACGTTCCGCAAGGCCGCCTTCAACACGGCGTACTTCGTGGTGATCGGCGTCCCGCTCACGATGGGTCTGGCCCTGGCGGTGGCCGTCCTGCTGGACACCGGCATCACCCGGCTGACCACGTTCTTCCGGGTCGGCTACTACCTGCCGGTCGTCACGAGCATCGTCGCGGTGGCCGTGGTGTGGCGGTTCCTGCTGCAGCCGGACAGCGGCATCGTCAACACCCTGCTGGGGTACGTCGGCATCGACGGGCCGTCCTGGCTCCGGAGCACGACGTGGGCGATGCCCTCGCTGATCGGCATGTCGGCCTGGCGCAACATGGGCTCACTGGTGATCATCTTCCTGGCCGGCCTCCAGGTCGTCCCCAAGGAGATGCACGAGGCAGCGGCGATCGACGGCGCGGGTGCGTGGGGCCGGTTCCGGCACATCACGCTGCCGATGATGAAGCCGACGCTGCTGTTCGGCGGCGTCATCACGATGATCGGCTACCTGCAGTTCTTCGAGGAGCCGTTCGTCATGACGCGGGGCGGACCGCTCGACTCGACGCTGTCCACGGCGTACTACACCTACAACCAGTTCGGCTTCGGCAACTACAGCTATGCGGCCGCCATGGCCTACGTGCTGTTCGTCGTCATCGCACTGGTGACCGCCCTGCAGTTCAAGTGGCTCGGGTCGAAGGACTGATGCAACGATGACGACTTCGACACGCCCCGAACCGCTTTCTGCCGCGGTGCCCCCTCCCGGTACGGCCGACCCGGCGCAGACCGGCCGGAGCCGCCGTCGACGCAACGCCGACATCGCCGAGGCACGGGCGATCCCGTGGGTCTACGTGGTGCTCGGCGGTGGCCTCGTGCTGCTGGTCGGCCCGTTCCTCTGGATGCTGCTGGGGTCGTTCCGGCCGGACCGTGAGCTCAAGCAGGTGCCGCCGTCCTGGCTGCCGGAGAACCCGACGCTGGACAACTACCGCACGCTGTTCACCGAGCTCGACTTCCCGACGTTCTTCTTCAACAGCGCTGTCGTTGCGGCGGCCATCACCGTCGGCAACCTGATCTTCTGCTCGATGCTGGGTTACGCGCTGGCCAAGCTGCACTTCCCGGGCAAGCGCATCATTTTCGGCCTGGTGCTCGGCACCCTGATGGTGCCTGGTGTGGTCACCTTCGTGCCGCTGTTCGTCCTGGTGAGCAACCTGGGGATGGTCAACAGCTTCCCCGGGCTGATCTTCCCGTTCCTGGCCGGCCCGTTCGGTGTCTTCCTGATGCGGCAGTTCTTCCTGTCGCTGCCGGACGAGCTGATCCACGCGGCGCGGGTCGACGGCGCGGGGGAGTGGCGGATCTTCTGGAGCATCATGCTGCCGCTGTGCAAGCCGGCGTTGGCGACCCTGGGGATCCTCACCTTCCTTGCGTCCTGGAACAACTTCCTGTGGCCGCTCGTGGTCGCGCAGTCCGAGGACAAGTACACGCTCCCGGTCGCGCTCGCCATCTACGCCATCGGTGAGAACAACAGCAACTACGGACTGCTGATGGCCGGCTCCGTCGCGATCATCGTCCCCGTCCTGGTCGTCTTCCTGGCTCTCCAGAAGCACTTCGTCCGCGGTATCGCCATGACAGGCATCAAGTAAGCAACCCCGAGGAGCTGAGCTCATCATGCGTCGGACCCCCCGACTCGTCGTCACCGCGGTGGCGGCCGCTCTCGCCGTCACCGGCACCGTCCTGCCGTCCGTCACCGGTGCGTCGGCTGCGCGAACGCCGGAAAGCCGTCCTGCGCGAGTATGTCGGCCGACACGTGGCGATCGATGGCCGCGATGGCCGACCCGGGCACCGGCCTGGTCTCAGACAACGTCGGGGGTGACCTCGACCCGGCCGACCGCGCGGCTTACACGTCGCCGACCAATATCGGCGCCTACATGTGGAGTGCCATCGCGGCCCGCGAGACCGGACTGATCTCCGAGCGCCGAGACCCAGCGACCGCATCGCGATGACGCTGAAGACGCTCGCCCGACGCCGGACGAAGACAGCCCTCGGGCATGTTCTACAACTGGTACTCCCGACGACCGGCGCGAAGCTCACGAACTGGCCGGTCAACGGCGAGCATCGTCCACCCGTTCCTGTCCAGCGTCGACAACGGCTGGCTGGCCGCCGGGCTCAGATCGTCATCGACCAAGTGCCGTCCCTGGCGGACGAGGCGCACCGGGTCCTCGACCCGATGGACTTCGGCTACTACTACAACCCGGCCGAAAACCAGATCCGCGGCGGCTTCTGGTTGACCGAGCGCCCGGGTCGATGCAAGGGCAACTACCGCGGCGGATGACACGGTCTTCTACACCGGCCACCACTACGGCGCGTTCAACACCGAGCCGCGGATGGCCAGCTACCTGGGCATCGCGGCCGACCAGATCCCGCAGAAGCACTACTTCGGCACCTGGCGCACCTTCCCGCCTCAGCGAGAACTGCTACTGGTCGCTGGACCGAGCAGGCGCCAGTCGGGCACTACGCGACTACCTGGCCAGACCGCGTGTTCGAGGGCGCGTACCAGTACCGCGGCATGAAGCTCATCCCGACGTGGGGCGGCTCGATGTTCGAGGCGCTGATGGTGCCGCTGTTCGTGCCCGAGGAGAAGTGGGGCACCAAGAGCTGGGCGCTCACCCACCCGACGTACGTGCGGGCGCAGATCGAGCACGGCATGGACGAGGCGAAGTACGGCTACTGGGGCTTCTCGCCGTCGAACAACCCGGCCGGCGGCTACCGCGAGTACGGCGTCGACCCGATCGGCATGGAGCCCAACGGCTACGCCGTCCGACCAGGAGCGCACCTTCGTCGACTACGGCTACGTCGCCCAGACGGCCCTGCCGGCCGGCCCAGCCCGCGCCGACGGCCTATGGCGAGGGTGTCGTCACCCCGCACGCGTCGTTCATCGCCTACCGGTACGCCCCGGCGGCCGCGCTGAAGAACCTTGCCAACCTGCGCAAGGACTTCGGTGCCTATGGCCCCGGCGGATTCTACGACGCGGTCAACGTGACGACCGGCGAGATGTCAGAAGCGTACCTGTCCCTCGACCAGGGCATGGTGATGGCCGCGCTCGGCAACGCCCTCGCCGGAGACGTCATGCGTGAGGCCTTCTCGCACGGCACGATGGAGCAGCGGGTCGCGCCGCTGATGCGGATGGAGGAGTTCTCCGGGGTGACCGGCAAGTGACGCCGGCACCACCAAGGGCCAGGCGGCCCGGGAGTCCTTCGAGACGGGGATCGGCCGGCGCACCGGCGGCGAGGAGCAGGACTCCGCGCTGCCGGCGCCGGCCGGCCTCCGGGCGGCCGCCGGGCGCGGTCACGTCACCCTCGACTGGGAGCCGGTCGAGGGCGCGGTGGGGTACCTGGTGCACCGCTCGGCCGACAGCTCCGGCGGGTTCGAGCCGGTGGACCACGGCGGCAACGACGTGCTGGCCGTGCCGCACCCGCCGTACGTCGACACGTCCGGCGAGCGCGACACCGACCAGTGGTATGCCGTCGCCGCGCTGTCCGAGGTGACCCGGGTCGGCCCGCTGTCCGACCCGGTCGTCGCCGCGGCCGGCCGGCGGGGGCGACGCCACGGTCACGGTCACCGTCGAGGCGGACCGTGTGGTCGGCCCGCTGGAGCGACCGTGGCGGCCGATGATCGGCTCCGAGCACCTGAGCCTGATGCTCTCCGAGGACCAGGTCGGCGGCCGGACCATCGGCCCGGAGCTGCGGGAAGCGTTGCGCCGGACGCACGACGAGCTCGGCGTCGAGACGGTGCGGGCGCACGCGATCCTGTGCGACGACCTCGGCGTCTACCGCGAGCAGGACGGCGAGCCGGTGCACGACTTCAGCGGGGTCGACCGGGTCTACGACACCTTGCTCGAGCTCGGGCTGCGCCCTGTCGTCGAGCTGTCCTACATGCCGCACGACCTGGCGGCGGACCCGACGAAGACGGTGTTCGCCTACGACGGCATCATCTCGCCGCCGCGCGACTGGGACCGCTGGGCCGACCTGGTGACCGCCCTGACGGCGCACCTGGTCGACCGCTACGGGCTGGACGAGGTGCGCGACCGGTGGAGCTTCGAGGTCTGGAACGAGGCGAACCTCGACGTCTTCTGGAGCGGCTCGGAGGAGGAGTACCTCCGGCTGTACGACGTCACGGTCGCCGCCGTGCGCAAGGTCGACGAGCGGCTGGTCGTCGGCGGACCGAGCTCGGCTGCGGCGCAGTGGGTCGAGTCGCTGCTGGAGCACGCGGCGGAGTCCGGGGCACCGGTCGACTTCGTGTCGACGCACACCTACGGCAGCCCGCCGCTGGACCTGCGGCCGATCCTGGCCCGGCACGGTCGTGAGGACGCGAAGATCTGGTGGACCGAGTGGGGTCCCGGCTCGCAGCACTTCCACCTGGTCGGGCGACAGCGTGTTCGCCGCCACCTTCCTGCTCGACGGGATGGCGTCCAGCATGGGCCGGCTCGAGGCGCTCGCGCACTGGGTCGCCTCGGACCACTTCGAGGAGCTCGGCCGGCCGCAGAAGCTGGGTCACGGCGGCTTCGGCCTGCTGACCGTCGGCAACCTGCGCAAGCCGCGGTGGTGGGCGCTGGCCCTGCTCGACCGGCTCGGCGACGAGAGGCTCGAGGTGTCGGCCGAGGGCGACGGTGCCGACGGGCTGGTGTCGACCCTCGCGGCGCGGGACGGCGAGGGCGTCGGGGTGCTGGTCTGGAACAGCAGCCTGGACCAGTCGCGGATCCCGGCCGACGAGCTGCTCGCCCGCGACGTCACGCTGACGGTCGACGGCCTGGCCGACGGCAGCTACCGGGTCAGCCACTGGCGGGTCGACGAGGCGCACAGCAACGTGTTCGCCGCCTGGCGCGACCTCGGCGGGGCCGACCGGGACTGGCCGGAGGGTGCCGAGTGGGACCAGCTGCGGGTCGCGGACGAGCTCGTGGAGCTCGAGCCGGAGCGCACTCTCGACGCCGTCGAGGGTGCAGTCACGGTGTCCTTCGCGCTGCCGCAGCCGGGCATCTCGTTCGTGGAGCTCCGACCGGCCTAGTGCCGGACGTCGACCACGATGCGCGTCGGGTTCGTCAGGGTCAGCACCCGGAAGGGTGCCCGGCGGGCGAGCCCGGCGCCGACGGTGACGAAGGCCTCGAAGTCGCCGATGACGGCCGTCTCGCGCACCTGGTCGAACCGCCACCTGGTCCGCCTCGGGGTCGTCATGGTGCCCGCACCGGTCTCCACGTCGTGGGCGTTGGTCGGGTCCAGCACGATGCGCAGCGAGGTCGGCCCGAGCAGGTCGACCAGGTGGGCGGACGGGTCGGCGTGCAGCCGCTTGACGTAGCGGACCGAGAAGCCGGGCGCCGCGCCGTCCAGGTCCAGCACGATGCGGTCGAAGCCCCGGTGGTGGCCGACCCGGATGCCGGTGACCTCCGCTGCCGGCACCGGCGTCCGGTTCACGACCCGGGCGTCGGTGCTCCAGGAGCTCGGAGCAGTCGTGGCGGCGCTGGCCGCCGCCGGGGCGGTCGCGAGGACCGCTCCGGCCGCGAGTGCGCAGAGGACGTGGACGCGCATCGGGGCCTCCTGGGTCGTCATGCCGTAAGGATCCGGCATGACGAGGACGCCGCCGACGCCTCTGCGGTTGTCACCAGCAGAGAGGCAGCGACCTACCGGGTCAGCTGGGCCCGGATCGCGCCACCGGGGTAGGTCGCGTTGTGCACGTTGACGTAGAAGCGCCGCGGGTGCTCCCGGAGTGCCGTCGCCAGGCCGGTCGCCACGGTGACGCAGTCGGCCGAAGCCCTCGGTGCCGGCGGCTCGAGCTCGACGCGCACCGGACCGGCGACCCCGACGGCGCCGCGGTGGATGTGGGCGGCTGCTGCGGTACCGATCCGCTTCGCGGACAGCAGGTAGCAGAGCTTCCGGCCGTCCAGCGACCAGGAGAACTGGCCGCGGCCGTTCGCGTCGCCCGGGTCGGGAGCCTCCCTGGCGCCGGTGAGCGTCACGCTGTGCTGCGGCACCTGGGCGACGGCGGCTCCGCCGGGGACGATGACCGTGGCCAGCGCAACGGCTGCGGCGGCAAGGGCTGTGGTGACCCGCATGACGACCTCCCAGGGCTGTCTGCCGGGACGGCCAGGGCGACCGTCCCTACGGTCCAACACGTGGCGCTGCCGCGGTCGGTTCAACGGCCCTCGCCCGTCACAGGAGTCACGTTGTCCACAGGCCGTAGGAGCGGGGGGCTGGGCATCGCCGCCGGCCCTGGTTACGCTCCCCGAGCCCGCCCTAGACCCTGGGGGACACACCTGTGAACGCCATCACCGCCGTCGAGGACGAGGTCCGCGAGCTGGTGCGGCGCCGCGGCCTGGACCCGGTGGCCGACCCCGCCGGCGTACGCCGGCTGGTCGACGAGGTGATCTCGGACTACGACGAGCGCAGCGTCGGCGGCAACATCCCGCAGCTCATCGACGCCCGGCTGGCTGCCCGGCAGGTCTTCGACGCGGTGGCCGGCTTCGGGCCGTTGCAGAAGTACCTCGACGACCCGACGGTCGAGGAGATCTGGATCAACGAGCCGACGAAGGTCTTCATCGCCCGCCGCGGGGTCCACGAGCTCACGACGACGATCCTGACCGGGGACGAGGTGCGCGACCTGGTCGAGAAGATGCTCAAGTCCTCCGGCCGTCGGGTGGATCTCTCGACCCCGTTCGTCGACGCGATGCTGCCTGACGGCTCCCGGCTGCACGTGGCGATCCCGGACATCACCCGGCAGCACTGGTCGGTGAACATCCGCAAGTTCGTCGTGCGCGCGACCCACCTCGACGACCTCGTGCAGCTGGGCACGGTGTCCAGCCAGTGCGCCAGGTTCCTCGAGGCCGCTGTCTCCTCGGGGCTGAACATCCTGGTGTCCGGAGGCACTCAGGCCGGCAAGACCACCCTGTTGAACTGCCTGGGCGCCGCGATCCCGACCCGGGAACGCGTCGTGACCTGCGAGGAGGTCTTCGAGCTGAAGATCCCGCTGCCGGATGTCGTGTCGATGCAGTGCCGGCAGCCCAGCCTCGAAGGGACCGGGGAGATCAAGCTGCGCCGGCTGGTCAAGGAGGCGCTGCGGATGCGCCCGTCCCGCATCATCGTGGGCGAGGTCCGCCAGGAAGAGAGCCTCGACCTGCTGATCGCGCTGAACTCCGGCCTGCCGGGCATGTGCACCATCCACGCCAACTCCGCCCGCGAGTCGGTGACCAAGATGTGCACGTTGCCCTTGCTGGCCGGCGAGAACGTCGGCCATGCGTTCGTCGTGCCCACCGTCGCGGGCTGCATCGACATCGTGGTGCACATCGCCACCGAGCGGGACGGTCGCCGTGCGGTGCAGGAGGTGCTGGCGGTGCCCGGCCGGGTCGAGGGTGACGTCGTCGAGACCGCCGACGTGTTCGTCACCCGCGGCGGGCAGCTGACCCGGGCGGACGGCTGGCCGCCGCACGCCGAGCGGTTCGAGCGGGCGGGGTACGACCTCGCCCGCCTGCTGTCGCCGTACGGCGTCGAGGTCTAGATGGGTGCGCTGGTCGGTCTGCTCTTCGGGCTCGGGATGTTCCTCGTCTGGCGCTCGTCGACGCCACCCGCACCACCCGTTCCCGGCCGGGTGTCGCGGCGCGACCGGGTGGCCGAGCTGCTCGCCCAGGCCGGCATCGAGTCGGTGACGCCGGGCGCGCTGGTCGCCTCCTGCTTCGGGGTCGGCGGCGTCGTGCTCGTCCTGATGTACGCCGTGTCGCGCTCGCCCGCCATCGCCTTCGCGTTCGCCGTCATGGCGGCCTACTCGCCGCTCGCTCTGGTGCGTTTCCGGGCCAGGCAGCGCCGCGCCGAGCTGCGCGACCTGTGGCCGGAGGTCGTCGACAACCTGGCGTCCGGCGTGCGAGCGGGGCTGTCGCTGCCCGAGGCGCTGACCCAGGTCGGCGTCCGCGGCCCGCAGGAGCTGCGCCGGCCGTTCGCTCGGTTCGGCGAGGACTACCGGGCCACCGGCCGGTTCTACGACTGCCTCGACCGTCTCAAGGCCACGCTCGCCGACCCGGTCGGGGACCGGATCGTCGAGTCGCTGCGGATGGCCCGCGAGGTCGGCGGCAGCGACCTCGGTCGGCTGCTGCGCACCCTGTCGGCCTTCCTGCGCGAGGACGCGCGGACCCGCGCCGAGCTGGAGACCCGCCAGGGCTGGACGATCAACGCCGCCCGCCTCGCGGTGGCGGCACCCTGGATCGTCCTCGGCCTTCTGTCGCTGCGCCCCGAGGCGGTCGACGCCTACAACAGCACGGCCGGGCTCGTCGTCCTCGCCGTCGGCGGCGGGCTGTGCCTCGTGGCCTACCGGGTGATGGTCCGCATCGGGCGGCTGCCCGAGGAAGAGCGGGTGCTGCGGTGACCGGCCGATGACCCTCTCGCTCGCCGGCGCCGGCGTCGGGCTGCTCGCCGGTGCCGGTCTGGCGCTGGCCGTCAGCCGGGTGCCCGCGCTGCGCCGGCCGACGCTGGACGACCGGCTCGCGCCGTACCTGCGCGACTCCACCCGGCCCTCCCGGCTGCTCTCCCGCGAGCGGGCCCTGACGCCGTTCCCGACCCTGGAGCGGATCGTCGGACCGTTCGTCGTGGACGCCTCCCGGGTGCTGGAGCGGGTGCTCGGCGGCGCCGCCTCGGCCCGGCACCGGCTCGAGCAGGCCGGTCGCGGCATGACGCTGGAGGAGTTCCGGGCGGAGCAGGTGCTGTGGGGTGGCGGGGGACTGCTGGCCGGGCCTGGTGCTGAGCCTGGCCTTCGCGGCCAACAGCGGCTTCCGGCCGGTGCCGCTGCTGATCCTCTGCCTGGTGGCGGCCGTCACCGGAGTGCTCCTGCGTGACCGCTGGCTGTCCCGGGAGGTGGCTGTCCGCGAGGAGCGGATGATGGCCGAGTTCCCGACGATCGCCGAGCTGCTGGCGCTGGCGGTGGCGGCCGGCGAAGGCGCGGTCGGCGCGCTGGAACGGGTCACCCGGATCAGCCAGGGCGAGCTGGCCCGCGAGCTGGGCCGGGCGCTGGCTGATGCTCGCGCCGGCGCATCGCTGGTTCAGGCGCTGCAGGGCATCGCGAGCCGGACCAGCCTGCCGCCGCTGGCCCGGTTCGTCGACGGGGTCGCTATCGCCGTCGAGCGGGGCACCCCGTTGGCAGAGGTCCTGCGCGCCCAGGCGGTCGACGTGCGGGAGGCGGGTAAGAGAGCGTTGCTGGAGGCCGGCGGGCGCAAGGAGATTGCGATGATGGTGCCTGTCGTCTTCCTCGTCCTGCCGGTGACGGTGCTCTTCGCCCTGTTCCCCGGCTTCTACGGCTTCAGCTTCGCGAGCTGAAGCGGGCATGTCGCACGACACCAGCAGCACCGGTCGACCGGCCGGACCACACCACCTCCCGGGCGCGGGCCGGGGGGAGACGAGGAAGAGGGACGAGATGCTGGAGATGCGCAGGTTCGCCCGACGGCCGCGGGCCGCTCTGTCGGGGGCTGCACTGCTGATGTACGTGCGCGCGGTCCACGGCGAGCGCGACCGTGGTGACGTCCCGGGCTGGGTCCTCGTCACGATCATGACCGCAGGTCTGGTGACGGCGTTGTGGCTGGTGGCGGACGACAAGCTCAAGCAGCTGTTCAACGACGCGCTCGACGGAGTTGTCGGCAACGCTCCCTGACCGGCATGCAGGCGTCGTCGATGAGGAGACTGCGGGGCGACCGCGGCTCGGCGGTCGTCGAGTTCACCCTGGTCGGCGTGCTGCTGACCGTGCTGTTCCTCGCGCTGCTGCAGCTCGGGCTGGCCCTGCACGTGCGCAACACCCTCGTCGCGTCCGCGGCCGAAGGCGCCCGCTACGGCGCCAACGCCGACCGCGATCCATCGCAGGGCGCTGCGGTGACCCGCCGGCTGATCCGTGACTCGCTCGCCGACTCGTTCGCGGACGGCGTGACCTCGGGGTTCGAGACCGTCGACGGCATGCAGACGGTGTACGTGCAGGTGGAGGCGACCCTGCCCGTGCTGGGGCTGCTCGGTCCGCCCCGCGCCATCCGGGTGCGTGGCCACGCGCTGGAGGAAGCGCCGTGAGAGGCGCAGCCGTCCGTGCCGGGCGGCTCCTGCGCCGCCGCGTCGTCCGGGACCACCCGGAAGAAGGCAACGCGATCGTCGAGTTCGTCTATCTCGCCGTCCTGCTGATGCTGCCGCTGGTGTACATCCTGCTCACGGTGTTCCGCGTCCAGGCGGCTTCGTACGCCGTGTCCAGCGCGGCCCGCGAGGCCGGCCGGGTGTACGCCACCGCTGAGGCGCTCGACGATGCCGGACCTCGGGCGTTCGCGGCGGCCAGCCTGGTCATGAGCGACAGCGACCTTCCCCTGCGGACGGACCAGATGGAGATCACCTGCTCCAGCACGCCGTGCCTGGTGCCGGGCTCGCGGGTGAACGTGGTGCTGACCTACCAGGTCTCGCTGCCGCTGGTGCCGCGCTTCTTCTCCGACCGGGCGCCGGCCACCGTTCGGGTGACCAGCCGGCACCTCGAGGTCGTCGACCGCTACCAGGCAGGCGCGCGATGATGCACCTGGCCGCCCGGGCACGTGAGGTGCGGCGATCCGGCGACGACGGCCAGCTGATCCTGCTGGTGCTGGCGTACGCCGTGATCGCGGCCCTGCTGGTGACCGTGGTCGTCAACGTGTCCAAGGTCTACCTGAACCGGCGGTCCCTGGTCGCGGCCGCTGACGGTGCCGCGCTCAGCGCCGCCAACCAGCCGGACCTCGACGCGGTCTACAACGGAGCCGGCACAACGCTGCCGCTGAGCCCCGGCGGTACCGAGGCCGCGGTCCGGCAGTACGCGCGGGACGCCGACCTGGCCGGCCGGTTCGAGGGCTTCCAGGTGGTCGACGTGACCACTGACGGCGTGACGGTGACGGTCACGCTGCGTGCGGAGGTCGGGATGCCGTTCCTCAACCTGCTCTCGGACCAGTACTCCGCGGGGTACCCGGTGCGCGCGGTCGCACGGGCCCGCTCCCCGCTCAGCCCCTGAGGCGCTCGGTGCGCGGGTCGAGCTCGTCCGGGTGGGAACGAGGCAGGGGCGCGGGGCGGTTGGTGAGCACCATCCGCCCCAGCGTGACCAGATAGGCGGCGGTCAGGACGATCGCGACGGCCAGGACGATGAGTGGCGTCATCGGTGGTGCCTCTTTCTTCGGCGCTGTTGTCCAGCCTACGCTGCGCCCCCGCACTTGGCACCGACTTGCAGACGCCCTGAGGCGCTGCAGGTGGCGCGCCGATCATGTCGGGCTGCTGCCTGGCTACTGGCTGGGATGGACGATCTGCTGGAACGCCCAGCTGTTGCCGTCCGGGTCGGCGAAGTAGACGAACCGACCCCACGGCTGCTCGTCGACCTCGCTGGCCTCGACGCCGCGTCCCACCAGCTCGGCGCGGATTGCGTCGGCGTCGTCCACCACGCACTGGATCCCCTTCTGCGACCCGGGAACCATGTCGAGGCCGAGCCCGGTGCCGAAGGCGATCGAGCAGGCGGAGCCGGGCGGGGTGAGCTGCACGAAACGCAGCTCGTCGTTGACCACCTGGTCGAAGTCGGCGTGGAGGCCGACCTGGTCGACGTAGAACGCCTTGGCGCGGTCGACGTCGGTCACGGGGACGAAGACGAGCTCTAGCTTGATGTTCATGACCGGAAGCTAGCCGCCGGGTCCGACAGTGGCCGGCCGGCTGCTCACGCGAGCACGGGGTCGGTGCCTTTGGTGTAGGTCTTGCCCAGCGGGCTGGTCCAGGTCTTGGTCGCGGTGTCGGGGTGGTAGGTGAGCTGCCAGAGGCCGTGGGTCTTGGCGTTGTGGTGCTGCTCGGCACAGCGGGCCGAGGTTGACCCGGATCGTGCGGCCGTGGTGGGCGTAGGTGACGACGTGGTCGCAGTCGCACTGCTGGGCCCGGCGGTTGCAGCCGGGGAACCCGCAGACCCGGTCCCGGGCGGCGATGAACGCCCGCAGCTTCTTCGACGGCCGGTAGCCGGCCGCGCCGCGGTCGAGGAGCTGGCCGGTGCCGGGGTCGGTGGTCCAGCGGACCCAGTCCCGGTCGGCGGCCATCGCCCGCGCGACCGGGGCCGGGACCGGGCCGTAGCCGGGGATCTCGCCCGGGTTCTCGGCCAGCCCGAGCGCGGTGGGCAGGTCCAGGACGACCGCGGCGGTCTGCGCGCCGCCACAGGAGCAGCGTGGCAGCCGGCGCTGCCGGTCGGAGTTGGTCTGCGCGTCAACGATCGGGTCGCGGCCGAGGACGGCGTCGACCAGGGCGTCGACCCGCAGCGCGTCCAGGCCGGGGTCGTCGCCGGCGCCGGCCCGCAGCAGGGCCTGGGTGGCCTTCGGCCCGTGTCGGTCAGGGTGGTCCACACGTCGTTGGCGACGCTGGCCGGCATGGTCATCCAGAACGACTGCATGCCGTCGGGCTGCGGCATCGCCTCGATGGTGCGGGCCGCGACCGCCTTGCGGTGCCGGTCGGCCGCCGAGGCCGGGTCCGCGGTCAGCACCGCCCGTTTGACCGCCCGCTTGAACTCGCTCAGGGTCTGGTCGCCGGCGCGGCCCAGTACCCGGGCCTGCACCGTGGTGACCTCCTGGTCGGGCAGGTCCCGGACCGCTTCGGCCAGGTGCGCGGCCTGCAGGTAGGAGATGTCCCCGGCCCGCAACGCGGCCAGGGCCCCGCCCAGCCGGTCGCCGCAGCTCGAGGGCGACCATCGTCCGGTCCCCCGCGGTGCTGGGAGAAAGCCGCAGGGCGGCGCCGATCTCGAACCTGGCCTCCTCCGCCGGCCGGCCGGCGGCCTCGGTCGCCTCCGCGACCGCCGCAAGCGCCCGCTGCTGCACCCCGTCCAGCATCGCCCGGCACCGCTCGATCGCCCGGATCAGGTCCACCCGACCGTCGCCGTCCAGCGCCTGCGGGTCCACCGAGGCGAGCAGACCCACGATCGACAGGTCCGCTCCGATCTCCCCGTCTGCCACCAGGGCCACCATCTCGCCAAACCGGCCGGCAGCCAGCGCCCGGACCACCCGGCCGTCCAGCTGCGTCGACACCATCGAGGACATGACCCGAACCTAGACACAGGGTCGGACACAACCCCCACCCCAGAAACCCTTTGTCCACAACGGGATCCGGCAGGTCACCGAAGACGATGAAGGGCGCGCCGCAGCTCGCGGCGCGCCCTTCGTGAGCAGTCGTTCAGCGGGTGCTACCGCACCCTTCCGAAGAAGACGTTGCCGCTCCAGATCCGGCTTCGCTGGACCGGCGTGCCGGGCACCGACGCGTGCCAGATGGTCCATCGTCCGGCGTAGATGCCGACGTGATAGATGCCACCGCTGCCGTAGAAGAACACGAGGTCCCCGCGACGGGCGTTGCTGCGGCTGATCCGCTTCACCTTGCCCGCCTGTGCGGAAGACGAGTGCGGCAGTGACTTGCCGACCCGGGAGTACACCCAGCGGGTGAGGCCGGAGCAGTCGAACCGGTTCGGGCCGGTCGCGCCGTAGGCGTAGGGCGAGCCCTTCCTGGTGCGCGCCCAGTCGACGGCTGCGTTGCCCTTGTGCGCCGTGATCAGCGCGGAGGCGCCGGAGGTCGTAGGGCCTACCGCCGATAGGGCGAACAGCCCGAACGCCAGACCGAGGACGAGGGAGAAGGTGGTGAGCAGGCGGGCAGGAGCGAATCGTGTCGCGGACATGCGTTCCTTCGGGATCCGCCTACGAGGAGTGTCCTGTCGGGTTCGGGCGCCGAAGTTGCCCGGCCACTGATCGTGGCTTCACCCCAAGGCCGCGTCCCTGTCGAGGTCGCGACCGCCGTGCTGGGTTCTCCGCCCCTGCCGTATCGACGTACGTCGGTCACTCGCGCAGTGGCAGGGCTCGGCGTCCACGCGGCGGCCCCACCGGTCGCGGCGAGGACTTGATCTGTCTCCTACCTTGCGGCACGCCGACCAGTGGTCTTGACCAAATTCACGAAGAACCCGGAAATGTGATGCGGGTAACGGGATCCGCGGGGTTTCGATGGACCAATAGTGATGGTGCATGCGCACCACGTGACCCCCGTATGGCTCAATGGTGCCGTGAACGACCGGTGGGAGGTGCGGCTGCCGAGGGGTGCTCCCGTGGCTCCGCTGCTCGCGATCGGCCGTCGGGTCGCGATCGCGGTGGCCATCGTTCTCGTCAACTGGGGTGTCGTCCTCATCGAACGTGAGGGCTACAACGACAGCGCGGACGGCGTGCTGTCGACCGTCGACGCGCTGTACTACACGACGGTCACGCTCTCGACGACCGGCTACGGCGACATCACGCCGGTCACGACTTCGGCTCGGCTGATCAACGCGCTCGTGGTCACGCCGATGCGCTTCCTGTTCGTCCTCGTGCTCATCGGCACCACGATCCAGGTGCTCACCGAACGTTCCCGTGACCAGTTCAAGGTCGCCCGTTGGAGGTCTCGCGTGCAGGACCACATCGTCATCTGCGGCTACGGCACCAAGGGTCGTAGTGCGGTCCGCGCGCTGCGCCGGCAGGACACGCCGGCCGACCACATCGTCGTCGTGGAGTCCGACCCGGAGAACGTCCGGCAGGCCTCCGCAGACGGGCTCGTCACGGTGCACGGTTCGTCGACCCGGGACTCGGTCCTGAGCGAGGCGGAGGTCGCGAAGGCGAAGGCCGTCATCGTCGCCGTCGACACCGACGACACCGCCGTCCTCACCACCCTCACCGTCCGGCAGCTCGCCCCGGACGTCACGCTGGTCGCCGCGGTGCGCGAGGAGGAGAACGCTGACCTGCTGGTGCAGAGCGGCGCCAGCTCGGTCATCACCTCCTCGGCCGCCGCCGGGCGGCTGCTGGGGCTGGCCACCGACAGCCCGCGCGCCGTCGCGATCGTCGAGGACCTCATCGCCGTCGGCTCCGGGCTGGACCTGCTGGAGCGCGACGTGACCCCGGAGGAGGTGGGGCGCCCCGCGCAGTCGCTCGGAGTGCCGGTGCTCGCCGTGGCCCGGGACGGCAGGACCCTGGCCTACGACAACGTCGAGTGCCAGAGCCTGCGGGCCGGCGACCGGATCGTCTACGTCGGCAGCAACGGCGGCGAGCACGGGGTCGTACCAGCGCACCAGTGACCGTGAGGACACCGCCGCCGGTCGCGTAGTCTTCCTGCACGTGGCACCCCTGGACGTGGCAGAGCAGCTCAAGGAGCTCGACCAGACCCTGACGAGCATCGAGACCGTCCTCGACCTGGACGCGATGCGCCGGGACCTGGCCGACCTCAACGAGCAGGCCGCCGCACCCGACCTCTGGGACGACCAGGAGCACGCGCAGCAGGTGACCAGCCGGCTCTCGCACCTGCAGGGCGAGCTGTCCCGGGTCGAGTCGCTGCGCCGCCGGCTGGACGACCTCTCGGTGCTCTTCGAGCTGGCCGAGGACGAGAGCGACGCGGACACCCTCGCCGAGGCCGAGGCCGAGCTCACCGCGATCCGCAAGACCCTGGGCGAGCTCGAGGTCCGCACCCTGCTGTCCGGCGAGTACGACCAGCGCGAGGCGCTCGTGACGATCCGCGCCGAGGCCGGTGGCGTGGACGCCGCAGACTTCACCGAGATGCTGATGCGGATGTACCTGCGGTGGGCGGAGCGGCACAACTACCCGGCCGAGGTGCTCGACACGTCGTACGGCGAGGAGGCCGGCCTGAAGTCGGCCACCTTCCAGGTGAAGATCCCCTACGCCTACGGCACCCTCTCGGTCGAGCAGGGCACCCACCGGCTGGTGCGCATCTCGCCGTTCGACAACCAGGGCCGCCGGCAGACGTCGTTCGCCGGGGTCGAGGTGCTGCCGGTCACCGAGACGACCGACCACATCGAGATCCCCGAGAACGACCTGCGCATCGACGTCTTCCGGTCGTCAGGTCCCGGTGGCCAGTCGGTCAACACCACCGACTCGGCCGTGCGCATCACGCACATCCCCACCGGCATCGTGGTGTCCTGCCAGAACGAGAAGTCGCAGATCCAGAACCGCGCCGCGGCCCTGCGGGTCCTGCAGTCGCGGTTGCTCGAGCGGCGCCGGGCCGAGGACAAGGCCGAGATGGATGCGCTCAAGGGTGACAGCGGCGGGTCGTGGGGCAACCAGATGCGCTCCTACGTGCTGCACCCCTACCAGATGGTCAAGGACCTGCGCACCGAGTACGAGACCGGCAACACCTCGGCGGTGCTCGACGGCGAGATCGACGAGTTCATCGAGGCCGGCGTCCGCTGGCGCAAGCAGGTCGAGAAGGCGAGCTGACCCGAAGGCGATCTTGATCGGCCGTTCGGGTGATTTGTCCCGACCCCCTGAGCGTGACGCTGCGTGAACACTTTGCGATGCGTTTGCGCCCCCTGGGCTCAGGGGTAACACTCTGCAACTGAGCCGGCCGCCGGAAGGCGCCGGCTCGAGGGTGGGGATGGCTTCGATCCACGACCGTGATCGGTCACCTCCTGGCGTTAGTCAGCCGGGAAGGTCGTGGGGAGTCGAGTGGTGAGACCGGCCCCTTCGGCGCACCATCGGGAGGGAACGGCATGAAGTTCACCAGGGGCCTGTTGTCGGCAGTGCTCGCGATCTGCCTGCTCGTGCTCAGCGGTTCGTCGCGACCTCTGCCAGCGCGCACACACCGAGAGTGCAGGCTGATTGCGACCAGTTGGCGGTGTCGCTCACCAACTACAACGCCGGCGGAACCAACCGCGTCGTGGTGACCATCAACGGCCGATGTCGTCGATGACTCCCTGTTCGGCACCGCGTACTCGGACACGTTCGACGCGCCTGACAAGTACGCGAGCTATCGCTACGTGGTCGCTGTCACCGCGCACGACGACCCGGACGGCACAAAAGGTTGGACCAAGACCTTCACCGGCGACAGCGTGGCCTGCGAGGTGCCAGGCGGCGGGCACACCCCGGTCAACGTCTGCCACGCGACGAACAGCGACACCAACCCCTACGTCTTCATCACGGTCGACGACGACTCGGTGAAGTTCCAGGGCCACCTGGCACACCGCAACACACCCTAACAAGACGTGGAAGAGCGACACCGTCTTCAACGGCGTGCTCTACCCGGCCGGCTCCGAGAAGCCCGACTTCATCGCCGACTACACGGACAAGAACGACAACCGTGTCGTGCTCGACGGCAGACATCACCAAAGCGTTCTGCAAGGGAGCCGGTGTCCCGCCGGCGAGTCCGTCCGGCGACCTGGATGGCAAGCTGCGTCGACAACCTCGGCGAGGTATCCACCGCAAACCTGAGCCAGGGCAGCGCAACGACCATCGAGTGGCGCCTGGTCAAGGGCACCGCTGCCAACCACACGACAGTCCTCGCCTCGGGCACTGGCAACGGCAACCTGACGGCGGGCAACCTGGCCGAGGGCACGATGGTCTGGCTGCAGTACCGCACGTCCGCCAACGGCAACTGGGTCGACGAGGGGTCCTTCCGCACGATCGGGAACTGCACAGGGAGCGGCGTCCCGACGTTGGACAAGAGCTCGCCGAATGATGGTGCGACGGTCCCGCTGGGGTCGACGATCCACTACAAGGTCGTGGTGGGTAACACGGGCAACGCCCCGATCACTTCGCGGCCGGTGGTGGACACCCTGCCCGACGGGGTGACCTACGTGACGGGTTCCTCGACGTCCGTGACGACCGGGGGCGGCACCGCCAGTGCCGCGCCGACGACCGGGACCAGCGGCGGGCACAACACCCTGACCTGGACGGTGACCCTGCCGCCCTCGGCGACGGCCACGTTCGAGTTCGATGTCACGGTGAACGCCAACAACCCGCGGGCTGCCGAGCTGAAGAACACGGCGGCCTTCGAGAACCTCACCGACTTCACGGTCCACACCGTGGAGATCCCCGCCTCCAACCCGACGTTGGACAAGAGCTCGCCGAATGATGGTGCGACGGTCCCGCTGGGGTCGACGATCCACTACAAGGTCGTGGTGGGTAACACGGGCAACGCCCCGATCACTTCGCGGCCGGTGGTGGACACCCTGCCCGACGGGGTGACCTACGTGACGGGTTCCTCGACGTCCGTGACGACCGGGGGCGGCACCGCCAGTGCCGCGCCGACGACCGGGACCAGCGGCGGGCACAACACCCTGACCTGGACGGTGACCCTGCCGCCCTCGGCGACAGCCACGTTCGAGTTCGATGTCACGGTGAACGCCAACAACCCGCGGGCTGCCGAGCTGAAGAACACGGCGGCCTTCGAGAACCTCACCGACTTCACGGTCCACACCGTGGAGATCCCCGCCTCCAACCCGACGTTGGACAAGAGCTCGCCGAATGATGGTGCGACGGTCCCGCTGGGGTCGACGATCCACTACAAGGTCGTGGTGGGTAACACGGGCAACGCCCCGATCACTTCGCGGCCGGTGGTGGACACCCTGCCCGACGGGGTGACCTACGTGACGGGTTCCTCGACGTCCGTGACGACCGGGGGCGGCACCGCCAGTGCCGCGCCGACGACCGGGACCAGCGGCGGGCACAACACCCTGACCTGGACGGTGACCCTGCCGCCCTCGGCGACGGCCACGTTCGAGTTCGATGTCACGGTGAACGCCAACAACCCGCGGGCTGCCGAGCTGAAGAACACGGCGGCCTTCGAGAACCTCACCGACTTCACGGTCCACACCGTGGAGATCCCCGCCTCCAACCCGACGTTGGACAAGAGCTCGCCGAATGATGGTGCGACGGTCCCGCTGGGGTCGACGATCCACTACAAGGTCGTGGTGGGTAACACGGGCAACGCCCCGATCACTTCGCGCCCGGTGGTGGACACCCTGCCCGACGGGGTGACCTACGTGACGGGTTCCTCGACGTCCGTGACGACCGGGGGCGGCACCGCCAGTGCCGCGCCGACGGCCGGGACCAGCGGCGGGCACAACACCCTGACCTGGACGGTGACCCTGCCGCCCTCGGCGACGGCCACGTTCGAGTTCGATGTCACGGTGAACGCCAACAACCCGCGGGCTGCCGAGCTGAGGAACACGGCGGCCTTCGAGAGCCTCACCGACTTCACGGTGCACACCGTCGGGATCCCGAACCCGACGCTGGACAAGTTCGCGAACCCGACGACGACCGAGACCTCCCCGGCACTGGTGGCGCCGGGGACCCGCATCGACTACTCGGTCAAGGTCGGGAACACCGGCAACTTCCCGATCACCAACGCGCCGGTGGTCGACACGCTGCCCAACAACGTCACGCTCGTCGCCAGCACGATCAGTGACGCCGGAGCCCTCAGCAGCGACGGCAGGACGATCACCTGGTCGGTCACGCTTACTCCTGGAGCGAGCAAGACGTTTACCTACGCGGTGACCGTCGACCAAGCGACGCCGCAGGGCGCGGTGCTGGTCAACACGGCAAAGTTCCAGAACCTGACGGACACCACCACCCACGTGGTGCCGACGGGCGCCTTGAGCCTCGTCAAGGGTGTCAGCCCGGTAGCGGGCAACGGCGTGGTGGTGGAGTTCGGTGACACGCTCACCTACACCCTCACGGCCGCTGCGACCGGAAACCTTGACCAGCCGAATGTCGTGGTGACCGACTACGTCCCGGGTTCCGACCCGGCGCGTCCGGGGTCCGGAAGCACGACGTACGTCACGGGTAGTGCCGCCTGCATCGGCGCCGGCACCTGCACGGTGACCGGTCCGGACGCCAACGGCCTGATCACCTGGAACCTTGGCACGATGGCGGCGGGGACGTCGCGTCAGGTGACCTTCCAGGTCACCATCGACGACGTCACAGGTGAGGCCGGCGCGACGGTGGCGGTCGACGTCCTCAACGCGGGTGCGGTCAAGTCAGACCGCACACCGGTGACGTCATCCAACGAGGTCACGACTCCGGTCACCAAGGTGCTCGGCGTCAAGACACCCAACGAGGAGCAGCCGGGGGCCGGCCCGGTCACGCAGCCCGGCACGCTGCCGCACACCGGCGCTGGGCTTCCTCTTGGTGCCACCGTCGGCGGCAGCCTGGTGCTGGTGGCCATGGGTCTGCTCCTGACCGGTGCCGGCCGTCGCCCCCGGACGGCTGTCCGGTAGTCGCAGTCGCGCGGGCAACCTCGCGCGAGCACGGAATTGCCGAGGGGCTCCCGATAACGGGAGCCCCTCGGTCGTTTCCCGATCTTGATAGGCCATCCGGGTACTGTCTTCGGCCAAACCGTGACATCACGGACAGCGGCTTGACGAGTCTGCGGGTCTGGCTTGACCCGGCCTTGGCCGCCACCTCACCCTGGGTAAGCGCCGCTCTGGGGGAGAGGGGTGCACAACACGCTCGGTGACGACATGTTGGCGGATTGTTGCCCTTATGCGCCGTCTAGGTGGCAACCGACTGCATATCCGGGCAAAGAAGGGCTTACCTGGGGCGATGGAAGTTACCCATCGCCTCAGCAGGTGGGGAGGCGTTGATCCGCGGCCGAGCACGGTCACCAGCGGGCCCGCATGGGTCCCCGGTCGCGGGAAGCCAGTGGTGAGACCGGCCCCTTGACGATCGAAGTCGGAAGGGGTTCAGACAATGCAAGGTGTTCTCCGGTTGCGCCGGGCGCTGCACGCCCTTGGCGCTCTCGTCCTCGTTGTGGCGCTGATGCCACTGCTCGGGGGCGTGGCAAGCGCTTCGAATGGATCGGACAAGCACGGCTCGCAGGCGTCTGAGGCGGCCAGGGGAACCGAAGCCCGCGGCAACGGTCATGACTCCGGCAAGGGCAACAGCAACGGTGACGGCAACGGGCACTCCCGTGATGACTCCGCTGGAGGTGCCAGCGACGAGCAGGTCCCGCTGGCGGGTGCGGCGACCGCGAACGGCGCGGCGGCGACCTCTGCAGGTGCCGACGAACCGACGTCCCCCAGGACCAGCAGCCAGGGCAAGGCCAACTCGGGAGACCGGGACAAGGGCGACTCTGCCGAGTCCGGTGGGCCGACCACCAGGCCAACAAGGGCAACGACAAGGGCAGCGACAAGGGCAGCGACAAGGGCGACAAGGGCAGCGACAAGGGCCACGACAAGGGCGACAAGGGCAGCGACAAGGGCGACAAGGGCTACGACAAGGGCGACAAGGGCCACGACAAGGGCGACAACGGGAAGGGCGAGGGGCACACGCCTGTCAACGTCTGTCACGCGACCAGCAGTGACACCAACCCCTACGTGTTCCTCACTGTCGACGACGACTCGGTCAAGCTGCGCGGGCACCTCATGCACCGCGGTGAGCCCAACAAGACCTGGAAGTCCGACGTCTTCTTCGGCGGCGTCGTTCACCCGGCCGGATCCCCCAAGCCTGACCTGATCGGCGACTACACCGACGCGCGGGGCGGGGTCCACCGTTTCGACGGCGTCATCGACGGCACCGAGGACTGCCCGCGGCCGACCACGCCACCCCCGCCGCCGCCGCCGCACACGGTCAACCCGTCCGGGTCGTTCACCACCGAGTGCACGGCGACTGGCGCCAGGGCGGATGTCGGCGCTCTCAGCGAGGGTGGCCTCTCCGGAGGTGCGTTCTACCTGATCGGGACCGGCTTCGAGCAGAAGGTCACCAGCGGTCAGCAGGACGTGACCGTCCCGGTGAGCACCACGATCCGCTTGGAGCACCGGCGAGCGGGCTCGGCCACCCGGACGCTGGACACCGAGAAGTCGCCGGCGGCCTGCCCCGCCGGAGGCGGCGTGCAGAAGACCGCCAATCCGGCCGACGGGTCGGTCGTTGAACCGGGCACGACGATCGCCTACACGGTGACCGTGCTTAACACCGGTCGGGTGGCCTTGACCGACCGACCGGTGGTGGACACCTTGCCGTCGTACGTGTCGGTGGTGGCCGGCACCGTGTCGGGCGGCGGAGTCGTCAGCTCCGACGGCCGGACGATCACCTGGTCCGTGACCCTGGCGGCCGATGCGACCCGGACCTTCACCTACACCGGCCTGGTGGACGCGAACGCACCACCGGGGACCGTGCTGGTCAACCGGGTCACCTTCGAGGGCCAGACGGACACCACGTCCCACCCGGTCGGGTCCAGGGACCTCCGGGTCGTCAAGGCGGTCTCGCCAACCGGGGCGGCCGAGTTCGGTGACGTTCTGACCTACTCGCTCACCGTGCAGGCTTCCGGCACCCAGACCCAGCACGACGTCACGGTGACCGACACGATCCCCGCCGGCACCTCCTACGTCCTCGGATCGGTGGCGTGCACCGGAGGGTGTGCCGGCACGCCCACTGTCGCGAGCGGCGTGATCACCTGGCCTCTCGGCACCATGGCGCCCGGCACGACCCGGACGGTGTCCTTCCAGGTCACCATCGACACGCCGCCCGCAGGTGAAGACGGCTCGATCCCGGCCGTGGAGATCCGCAACTCGGGTGCGGTTCGGTCGGCCGAGGTCGGACCCGTCCCGTCCAACGAGGTCCGTACCCCGGTGGTAGCGGTGCAGGGCGTCAAGCACGGCCATCCGGGGAAGGGCCCGGGGGCCGGGCCGGGCGCCTCGCCCGGAGCGCCGGGCACACCGGTGACCGATGTCGCCGGCACCGACAACGGGATCCTGCCGCACACCGGACTGGGGTCGTTGACCTGGCTCCTGGCACTGGCCGGCTTGATCCTGGTCGGTGTGGGCGTCGCGGCCCGCAGCGCCAGTAGGGCTCGCGGCTGACGGCTCGAGAACGACACGGCGAGGGGCCCCGGATGTCCGGGGCCTCTCGGTCGTTGCCGCGTAAACTCGCGCGCAGGTCGTCCGACGGCGGCCGGTTGCCCCTCGACGCCCCGGTAAGTGATGCCTCCGTGATCCGCCTCGAGCACGTCACCAAGCTCTACCCCAACCAGACCCGTCCGGCCCTCAGCGACGTCACGGTCGAGATCGGTAAGGGGGAGTTCGTCTTCCTCGTCGGCCAGTCGGGCTCCGGCAAGTCGACCTTCCTGCGGCTGGTCCTCAAGGAGGAGCGCGCCACCAGCGGTCAGGTGCACGTCGCCGGCAAGGACCTCGCCAGGCTCTCCAGCTGGAAGGTGCCGGCGCTCCGCCGCCAGGTCGGGACGGTGTTCCAGGACTTCCGGCTGCTCAACAACAAGACGGTCCAGGAGAACGTCGCCTTCGCGCTGGAGGTGATCGGCCGGCCGCGCCACCAGATCGCCAAGGTGGTGCCCGAGGTGCTCGACCTGGTCGGGCTCAAGGGCAAGGAGAACCGCAAGCCCGACGAGCTCTCCGGCGGCGAGCAGCAGCGGGTGGCCATCGCCCGGGCCTTCGTCAACCGGCCGATGATCCTCATCGCCGACGAGCCCACCGGAAACCTCGACCCGCTCACCAGCGTCGGCATCATGCGGCTGCTCGACCGGATCAACCGCACCGGCACCACGGTGGTGATGGCCACCCACGACGACGACATCGTCGACCAGATGCGCCGCCGGGTCATCGAGCTCGAGTCCGGGAAGGTCGTCCGGGACCAGTCACGGGGTGTCTACGGCTACTCGCACTGACGAGCAGGTAGACAAGGAGGCTCGGCGGGCGAACCACGAGCTCCCGGCGTACGGCGAGCCAGGCAACAGGGACAGGTAACCGCATGCGTGCAAGCTTCATCGTCAGCGAGATCGGCATCGGTCTCCGGCGGAACCTGATCATGACGATCGCCATGATCATCACGACCGCCGTCTCGCTCGGCTTCCTCGGCTCGGCCGTGCTGTTCAACCAGCAGGTCAGCGTGATGAAGGACTTCTGGTACGACAAGGTCGAGGTGTCGGTGTTCCTCTGCGGTGCCGACAGCCCGGCGGGCGCCGCCGGCAGCTGCGCCGCCGGCGAGGTCACCCAGGACCAGCGCGAGGGTGTCCGCGCCGATCTGGACGCCATGCCGCAGGTCGAGAAGGTCTACTACGAGTCCAAGCGGCAGGCGTTCAAGCGGTTCACCGAGCAGTTCAAGAACTCGGCGATCGTCGACAACCTCACGGCCGACCAGATGCCGGAGTCGTTCCGGGTCAAGCTGGTCGACCCGGAGCAGTTCGACATCGTCGCCAGTGCGTTCGTCGGCCGGGCCGGGGTCGAACAGGTGCAGGACCAGAAGGCGCTGCTGGAGAAGTTCTTCAAGGTCCTCAAGTGGGTGCAGTGGTTCGCCGGCGGGCTGGCGCTGCTGATGATCCTGGTTTCGGTCATCCTCATCGTGAACACCATCCGGGTCGCCGCATTCAGCCGGCGCCGGGAGACCGGGATCATGAAGCTGGTCGGTGCCTCCAACTTCTCCATCCAGCTGCCGTTCCTGCTCGAAGGCGCCATCTCCGGGTTCCTCGGAGCGCTGCTGGCGACCGGGTCGTTCGTGCTCATCAAGGCGGTCCTGGTCGACAAGATCCTGGCGCCGAACTTCCCGATCACCCGGTTCATCACCTGGGGAGACGTCTGGCTCAGCTCCGGGGCGGTCTTCCTGATCGGCGTGGCGCTGGCGGCAATTGCCAGCTCGCTGGCGCTGATCAAGTACCTTCGGGTCTGACCACCCGGGTCCCAGGAGTCACACCAGCACCACCCGGAACGGGCCAGAAAGCGAAGAAAAGTCCGCTCCACGGCTCAGCAGGGAACCCGGACGGACCGATACGACAGCGGAACCGCCCTGCCGCCGACCCGACCGGAGCCTCACCCCGTATGCGTTCCCGCCCAGCGCTGACCCTCGCCGTGATCGCAGCGCTCTGCCTCGGCCTGATGGCCCCGGCCGAGGCAGCGGACCCGCGACAGCGCAAGCGCCAGGTGGACCGGGCGGCCGAGGCGCTCCGGCACGACCTCAGCGAGACCTCCGCCGAGCTACGGCGGGCCGCCCGGGCCCTGCGCCGGGCCGAGTCCAGGCTGCGGCCGGCCCGCGCCCGGGTGGCCCGGGTGCACGGCCAGCTGGTCGCCGCCCAGGCCAAGGACCGGCTGCTGGGCGAGCAGCTCGAGGTGGCCAAGGCCGAGGTGGCCCGTGCGCAGGGGCAGATCGACGACACCCTCGCGAGCATCGTCGCCAGCCAGAAGCTGATCGGCCGGATCGCCCGGTCGACCTACCAGGACGGCGGGATGGGCGAGCTGGCCGTGGTCCTGCAGTCGCAGAGCCCGGACGAGTTCGCCACCCGGCTGGTGCTGGTGCAGAACGCCATGCGCTCCGAGGGCAACGTGCTCAGCGGGCTGGCCGAGGCGCGGGCGAACCTGGCCGCCCAGCGAGCGACCCTGGTCGCCAAGCGCAACAGGTGGCGGGGATGAAGCGCCAGCAGGAGGCGCTGGTCGAGAAGATCGCCGGCCTCGAGGAGCAGGCCATCGACGCCCAGCGCCGGGTCGAGTCGCTGGTCGCCGAGCGCGAGTCCGCCGTCGCCGCGATCGAGAAGGAGAAGGCGGCCGAGGAGGCGCGCTACTCGGCCATGCAGGCCGAGTCGGCGCGACTCGGCGCCATCCTGGCCGCCCGGGCGCGTGCCGCCAGGCTTGCCGCCGCGCGGGCCAGAGCCAACGGCCGGTCCAGCTACAGCTCCGGCGGAGGTGCCCTGTCCTTCCCGGTGAGCGCCGGCATCACCTCCTCGTACGGCATGCGGGTGCACCCGGTGACCGGGGTCTACAAGCTGCACGACGGCACCGACTTCGGGGTCGGCTGCGGTACGCCGGTGCACGCGGCGGCATCGGGCACCGTCATCCAGGCGGCGAACGTCGCGGGCTACGGCAACCAGCTGGTCATCGACCACGGTTTTCTTCGCGGCGCTGGGGTCGCGACGAGCTACAACCACCTGATGAGCTTCACCGCGGGCTACGGATCCCGGGTCAGTCGCGGGCAGGTCATCGGCTACAGCGGCGGCGGCGAGGGCATGTCCGGCGCCGGCTACTCCACCGGATGCCACCTGCACTTCATGGTCTACGTCAACGGCGGCACCAATGACCCGATGGGCTGGTTGTAGGTCGGGCACCTCCGGAACGGCTCCCGCGCGCCCTAGACTCGTGCGGTGATCGCTGTCCGCCGGGTGCTGCGCACCTCCGCCCTGGTGGGCCTGGTGGCGGTCGCCTACGTCGGTGGCGTCGTCACGGGGGTCGTGGGCTCGGACGACGAGCAGCCCGCCCCGCGCAGCGCGGGGGTCATCGACGAGGCCGCGGACCGGATCGTCGCCAAGGCCGCCCGGCCGCTCGACCGCGACGCCCTGGAGCGCGCGGCGGTCGAGGGCATGCTCCGAGCGCTCGGTGACCGGTGGTCGACCTACTACGGCAAGACGGAGTTCACCTCCTTCCAGTCCGCCCTCGAGGGGCAGTACTCCGGCGTCGGCCTCTGGCTGCGCGGCGTGCCCGCCAGCGTCCCGGGCGGCGGCGGGGTCGAGGTGGGCAGTGTGCAGCCCGGCTCGCCCGCCGACCGGGCCGGACTGCTCGCCGGCGACGTCCTGCTCCGCGTCGCCGCCACCGACGTGACCACCGCGGACGTGCCGACGACCGCCGGTCTGCTGCGTGGCGAGGAGGGCACCACGGTGCTCGTCGCCGTCCGCCGCGGGCTCGGCCACCCGGACCGTGCGGCTGGCCCGCGCCACGTTCAGCACCGACGACGTCGTCGTGGAGCGACTGGCCGGTGGCATCTCCCGGGTGGCCATCATCGCGTTCACCCGGGGCGTCGGACGGGACGTCGCGCGGGCGATGGCCGCCGAAGGTGCCGGGCGCACGGGCGGCGTGGTGCTCGACCTGCGCGACAACCCGGGCGGGCTGCTCGACGAGGCCGTGGCGGTCGCCTCGGCCTTCCTCGACGGCGGCCCGGTCGTCTCCTACGAGCGACGCGGAGCGAAGCCGCGGACCCTGGACGCCTTCGAGGGCGGCGACACCGCCACCCCGCTGGTCGTGCTGGTGAACCCCTCGACCGCGAGCGCCGCCGAGGTCGTCGCCGGCGCCCTGCAGGACCGTAACCGTGCTGTGGTCGTCGGCACCCGCACCTACGGCAAGGGCTCCGTGCAGGAACCGTCCACGCTCTCCGACGGCTCGGCGCTGGAGCTGACCGTCGGCCGCTACCTGACCCCGTCCGGCCGTGCCCTCGAGGGGATCGGAATCGAGCCCGACGTCGTGGTGCCACCCGGGGCGGCCCCGGAGGTGGCCGAGCGGCGCGCGATCGACGTCCTCACCGGCCTGGTCGCGGCGCTCGGCGGGACGGGGCGAGGCTGATGCCCAAGGAGCAGGGCCGCAAGCTGGTGGCCCAGAACCGCAAGGCCCGACACGACTACCACATCGACGACGTCTACGAGGCGGGCCTGGTGCTCACCGGCACCGAGGTGAAGTCGCTGCGCGCGGGGCACGCCAACCTGGTCGACGGCTTCGCGCACATCCGCGACGGCGAGGCCTGGCTGGCCGGTGTGCACATCCCGGAGTACACCGAGGGCACCTGGACCAACCATGAGCCGCGGCGCGAGCGCAAGCTGCTGCTGCACCGTGCCGAGATCGTGCGGCTGATCGGCAAGACCAAGGAGGGCGGGGTCACGATGGTCCCGCTCGCGCTCTACTTCAAGGACGGCAAGGCCAAGGTCGAGATCGCGCTGGGCCGCGGCAAGAAGTCCTACGACAAGCGGCAGGCCCTGGCCGAGAAGCAGTCCAAGCGCGAGATGCAGAGGGCGCTGTCCCGGCGCAGCAGCGGCAAGTCCGCCCGTTGACCAGACGAGTGGCGCGGCTGGTCGTGGTGGTCGGCTGGCTGCTGCTGACCGGCGTCGCGCCGGCGTCGGCCGCTGCCGGTGAGCAGATCACGTCGTACGACGTGGTGCTGACCATCCACGGTGACGGCACGCTGGGCGTCCGCGAGACGATCGACTACGACTTCGCCGACGTCCAGGGCAAGCACGGGATCTTCCGCACGATCCCGGTGCGGGTGCCCTACGACGACGGCAACGACCGGGTGTACGAGCTCACCGATGTCGGCGTGAGCAGCCCGACCGGCGCACCGAGCGGCGTGGACCGCAGCGAGTCCGGCGGCAGCGTGACCCTGCGGATCGGCGACCCGGACCGGACGGTCAGCGGCCGGCAGGAGTACGTCGTCACCTACACGGTCGACGGCGCGCTCAACGCCTTCGACGACCACGACGAGCTGTACTGGAACGCTATCGGTGCGCAGTGGCAGGCGCCGATCCTTGCCGCGACCGCCACAGTCGAGCTCGCCGGGACCTCGACGCAGCAGGCCTGCTTTGCCGGTCCGGTCGGCAGCAGCCTCCCGTGCGACGAGGTGCTGCCGTCCGACGGCAAGGTGGCCTTCGCGCAGCCGGCCGGCCTCGCGCCGTACTCCGCCCTGACCGTCGTGGTCGGGCTGCCGAAGGGCGTCGTCAGTGCCACCGGGCCGCACCTCGAGGAACGCTGGTCACTGCGGGGTTCCCTGACCCCGACCCCGGTGACCGGCGCGCTCGCGGGACTTGTCCTCGTCGCCGGGCTCGCCGGCGTGCTCTGGCTGGTGTCCGGCCGGGGACGGGACCGGCGCTTCGCCGGCCAGACCCCGGGCCTGGTGCCGACGACCGGCGCAGTCGAGGAGCTGGTGCCGCTGATCGGCGCGGGGCCGGTCGCCGTCCAGTTCCAACCGCCGGAGCGGCTGCGACCGGGACAGCTCGGCACGCTGCTCGACGAGCAGGCGAACGTCCTGGACGTGACCGCGACGATCGTCGACCTGGCGGTGCGCGGCCACCTGCGCATCGTGGAGATGGAACGCGACCACTGGTTCTCGTCCCGGGACTGGCGGCTGGTGCGGCTGTCCGGCGGGCGCGGTGACCTGCTGCCCTACGAGCAGCTGCTCTACGCCGGGCTGTTCCAGTCCGGCGAGCAGGTCCTGCTCTCGTCACTGAAGAAGACCTTCGCCGCGAGGATGGCGCAGGTGCAGACCGCGTTGTACGAGGACGTCACGCGGGCCGGATGGTTCCGCGGCCGGCCGGACAAGGTCCGCGGCGTGTGGCGAGGCGCCGGGCTGTTCCTCGCCATCGCCGGCGGCTGGGCGACCTGGGCGCTCAGCCAGCGGCTGCACTGGGCACCGGTCGGGATCGCCGTCACCCTTGTCGGCCTCGCGTTGCTGTACCTCAGCCGCCGGATGCCGGCGCGGACCGGGGCAGGGAGCGCGGTGCTGGCCCAGGCGAAGGGCTTCCGCGAGTACATCCGCACCGCCGAGGCCGAGCAGCTGCGTTTCGAGGAGGGCCAGGACATCTTCAGCCGCTACCTGCCGTTCGCCGTCGTGTTCGGCGAGACGGACCGCTGGGTGCGGGTGTTCGGCCCGTTGGCTGCCGCGTCGTCGGTGGGCAGCACGACCTCCTGGTACGCCGGGCCGACCGGCTGGGACCCGACGCGCCTGGGTGCCTCCATGAGCGGCTTCACCTCCTCGGCCTCGAGCGCCTTCGCGGCCTCGACGTCGTCGTCCTCCGGTGGATCGGGATTCTCCGGCGGCGGCTCGTCGGGGGGCGGAGGCGGCGGTGGTGGCGGCGGCTCCTGGTGAGGCAGCCCGCCCGGTCGGCCGAGCAGCGGGCACGAGCGAGCGCTCAGTCCTGCTCGCCCGATCCTGAGCTGGCCGGGGTGAAGGTGTCGGCGGCTGTCTGGAAGACGCTCTGGCTCTCTGCCCACTGGCTCTCCGGGGTGGAGAGGTAGAGCGCGTAGCCGTGGGAGTCGTCGGGGACGAACCCGCGGTTCCGGACGTGCGTCGGTCCGTCGCCGAAGGTGAACTCCCAGTCCGCGGCCGGCCAGCCGTTGTAGTCGACCGACTCGATGCTGACCCGCTGGTAGTTCGGCAGCTCCTTCTTCGACCGACTTCTCCTGGCGCTCCCAGTCCTTCGCCGGGTCGCCCTTCGGCTCGTCCGTCTGGTCGATGCGCAGGAACCGCGAGCCGCCGGGATCGGTGATGTCGACGGCCGTCTCGCTCGACTGCTCCGCCGTCCAGCCCACCGGCACCGCGACCGAGAATCCGCTCGGGTCCTCGTAGAGCTGGAACCCGGCCGGCACACCCTCGTCGGCAGGCGGCGCCGAGCTCGGCGGCGGCGTGCTCGACGGGGGAGCCGAGCTCGACGGCGGGCTCGTGCTCGACGCGCTCGACGACGGATTCGCCGCCTGCGGCTCCGGGTCGTCCCCGGAAGTCAGGGCGTATACGGCCAGACCGCCGATGACGAGCAGCGCGACGACGAGCGAGGCAGTGAGCAGGCCGGCGCGGGTGCGCGGCTCGTCGTCGTCGTATGTCGCCGCGGCGGCGGGCGGCGTACGTTCCGGTCGCTGCGCGACCCCGCGGGCCGGGAGCGCCTCGGTGCGGCCCGCGCGGTCGAGTGCCGCCGTGGCGGCCGCGGCAGGCGCAGCGGCTCCGGCCGTGTAGTCGGCCGCCGCGCGGGTCAGCAGCTCGCGGGACTCGACGAACCCGGTGCGCTCCGCCGGGTCCTTGCGCAACAGGCCCGCGACCGCCAGGGCGAGCGGGCCTCCCACGGACAGCGGCGGCACCGGGTCGGAGATGACCGCCGTGAGCGTGCCGAGCGCGTTGTCGGACTCGAAGGGGGGACGTCCCTCTGCTGCGGAGTACAGAGTCGCGCCGAGGGACCAGAGATCGCTCTCCGGACCGAAGGCCTTGCCGCGAGCGCGCTCGGGGGACATGTAGGCGGGGGAGCCGAGCACCACGCCGGTCGAGGTGAGCGCCGGGTCGCCAGCCATGGTGGCGATGCCGAAGTCGGTGAGTACCGGGCGGCCGTCCTCGGTGATCAGGACGTTGCTCGGCTTGACGTCCCGGTGGACGATGCCTTGGGCGTGCGAGGTCTCCAGGGCACTCAGCACCCCTAGTCCGATCTCGGCCACCCGGTGTGGCGGCAGCGGCCCGTCGTCCCGCAAGACCTCGCCCAGGGACCGGGTCGCCAGCAGCTCCATGACGATCCAGGGCCGGCCGTCCTCCTCCACCACGTCGTAGGTCGTGATGACGTTGGGGTGGCTCAGGCGGGCGGTGGCCCGGGCCTCGCGCAAGGTGCGCTCGCGGAGGTCGGCCATCTCCTGCGGGCCGAGCTCCGGGGGAAAGCGGACCTCCTTGACCGCCACCTGCCGGCCGAGCAGCTCGTCATGGCCCGCCCAGACGGTGCCCATGCCGCCCTGGCCGATCGACCGATCCAGGCGGTAGCGGCCGCCGATGGTGCGCTGCGTGTCGGAGGTGGTCATCGCGCGGCCCCCTACCCACTCAGCCGGGCCGAGTCACCCTCGGGACCGGGACGATCTCGGTTGCCGCCCGCGTTAGCATAGGAGGACAACTGCACAGGGGGTGAATGGTCTCGACTTCGGATGTCGAGCCAGGGGAAGCGGGCCGAGGATGGCTGGGATGATCTCGAAAACCAGGCCCAGCACACCAATAAGCGCCGATTCCAATCAGCGCGCCTACGCTCTCGCTGCCTAAGTAGCGAGAGCAGGCTGTCAGCCCGGGAGTGCCTTCGGCCCGGTGTCTGGCATCAGCTAGAAGGCTCAACTGCTCGGTGCGGTCGCGGGACCGAGCAGGAAATCTCACAGCGACTGGGCCTGTCAGCAGCTTGCCTGTATGACTGCTGGGGCCGAGAAAAGCGCACGCAGGCTGCGCCCGGAGAAGCCCTGGTTCCGCACCGAAGGACGCGGGTTCGATTCCCGCCACCTCCACCAATCAACCGACCATGAGGTGTTCGCGCCTTTCGCGGACACCTGTGCGCGAAGTTCCGCGCCCCAGGCGAATGTGTGAGCAGGCAGCGACCTCGGTTCCGCGATCGTCCGTACGGCGGGTATCCGGACTGCGCCGCTGTGAGTCACGCTCCACTGGCCGAGGCTCCGGCGGTCCGCAGCCAGCGCTCGACCCGTCGATGGCCGTGCCCGAGCCGCCAGGCAGTGGGACGCCGTCCCCTATGCAGTCGCAGGCGACAAACCCGTTGGGGACATGGGTGTCCACCTGGTCGAAACCGAATCGGACCGGCGCACTCCTCCAGATCTCCTCCACGGTGGGTCATCGAGGTACTTCTGCAGCGGGCCGAACCCGGCGACCGCGGGGCGCAGGGAGATCGGGTCGGTCCATCACGCCCGCGGCCGCGGAGCGGCGCGACCCAGGTCCGCGAGCACCTCCTCCCGGACGGATCTTCCCTCTCGGCGGCCTGCAAAGGCATGATCAAGCGCAGAGTGTGATCTGGGTCACAGATGGGAACCGAGAATCCATGACAGACATCGACCGGCCTGGCCACGACGGACCCGAGAGAGGGCGGGGAGGGACCGCGACGGCGGAACCGGACAGCCGTACGCGGATCGAGAAGGCACTGCTGGGCGGCGCGACCTACAAGAGCCTCGGCGAGCAACGGCTGTCCCCTGCGGAGGAGCGCTTCGAGAAGGGTCGCCGCACCGTCGGCCTGTTCCTCGCGCCCGTGGTCGCGATCGTCTTCCTCGCGCTCCCATTGGACATGCGGCCGGCACAACAGACCCTGGCCGGTGTGCTGCTGGGCGTGATCGTGCTCTGGATCACCGAGCCGGTGCCCATCCCGATAGGTGGTCTGCTCGGCGTGGGGGCGATCGTGATGCTCGGCGTCGCGCCGGTCGACGACGTGCTGGCGCCCTTCGGTTCGTCAACAGTCTTCACCTTCATCGGCGCGTTCATCCTGGCCCAGGCGATGCTGGCGCACGGGCTGGCCCGACGGTTCGCCTTCCGCCTCCTCTCGCTGCCCGGCGTCGGCAAGACCACGAACCGCGTCATCATCGCGTTCGGTGTCATCACCGCTCTGTTGTCCGCATTCGTGTCCAACACCGCCACCGTCGCGATGCTGCTGCCGACGGCGCTGGGCATCCTCGCGGTCATCGCCGGGCTGATGGAAGAACGCGGCGTCGTCCGCGAGGGCTTCGACCCCACCCGGCTGCGGGTCGGCGTCGCCCTGATGCTGATGCTCGCCTACGGCGCGAGCGTAGGCGGTCTGCTGACCCCGGTCGGCAGCCCGCCGAACCTGATCGGACGCGGCCTGATCGAGGAAGCCACCGGTGAGCGCATCTCGTTCGCGGAGTGGATGGCGACGGCGTTGCCCATCTGCGCGGTCATGTTCGTCGCGCTGGCGGTGATCCTGCTGCTGCTCAACAAGCCCGAGATCCAGCAGATCAGCGGCGTCGAAGAGTATGTCGCAGCCGAGCGGAAGCGCATGGGCAAGCTGTCCCGGGCCGAGCGCAACACTCTGATCGCCTTCGGGGTGACCGTCACCCTCTGGATCTTCCCGGGCATCGTCGCGCTGGCGGCCGGGACGGAGTCCGACGTCTACACGACGGTCAGCGAACGGCTCGACGAGGGGATCGTGGCCGTCCTCGGCGCATCGCTGCTGTTCCTTCTGCCCACGAACTGGGAGCGTCGCGAGTTCACCCTCACCTGGACCGAGGCAGCGCGCATCGACTGGGGCACCATCCTTCTCTTCGGCACCGGCATCATCTTCGGCTCGCTCCTGGCCGACACCGGGCTGGCCGAGACCATCGGCAAGTCGAGCTCGGAAGCGCTCGGCCTGAGCAGCATCGCCCCCATCACGATCTTCGCGGTCCTGCTGGCGATCATCGTGTCCGAGACCACGAGCAACACTGCGTCGGCCGCCGTTGTGGTTCCGATCATCATCCCGATCGCCGTCGCCGCCAGCGTCGATCCGTTCGTGCCCGCATTGGCCGCCACGTTCGCCGCGTCCTTCGGCTTCATGCTGCCGGTGTCGACGCCGCAGAACGCGGTCGTCTACGGATCCGGCGTCGTCCCGATCACGAAGATGATCCGGTCGGGCATCAGCTTCGACGTGATCGGCGCCATCCTCATCATGATCGCGCTCCCGGTCATGGTGGCGGTCGTCGGGATCGGGTGATGCAGCAGCGCATCGCGGTGATCCCCGGTGACGGGATCGGCGTCGAGGTGGTGGGGGCTGCGCGGACGGTCCTGGATGCGGTCAGCGCGCGGCACGGCATCGACCTGACGTACGACGACTTCGATTGGTCCTGCCGCCGCTACGCCGAAACCGGGTCGATGATGCCGGCCGACGCGCTCGACTCCCTGCGTGGCTTCGACGCCATCCTGCTCGGGGCGGTGGGATGGCCCGGCGTCCCGGACCACGTGTCGCTGTGGGGACTGCTGATCCCGATCCGCCGCACGTTTCGTCAGTACGTCAACCTGCGACCCGCCCGGATCTTCGACGGCGTGGACAGCCCACTCCGCGGAGCCGAAGCCGGCTCCGTCGACCTGGTGGTGGTGCGCGAGAACGTCGAGGGCGAGTACAGCGAGATCGGCGGCCGGCTCAACCGCGGCTTCCCGGACGAGATGGCCGTCCAGGAGTCGGTGTTCACCCGGGTCGGCGTGACCAGGATCGTCGACCACGCCTTCGAGCTTGCCCGCACCCGTCGCGGGCGACTCACCTCGGCGACAAAGTCCAACGGCATCGTGCACACCCTCCCGTTCTGGGACGAGATCGTACGGGAGCGAGCCGAGCGGTTCCCGGACGTCGAGTGGGACCAGGAGCACATCGACGCACTGGCGGCAAAGTTCGTCCTCGACCCCGGGCGCTTCGACGTCGTGGTGGGCTCCAACCTCTTCGGCGACATCCTCAGCGACCTGGCTGCGGCCGTGGCCGGCTCGATCGGCATCGCCCCGTCGGCCAACCTCGACCCCACCCACACGTTCCCCTCGATGTTCGAGCCGGTGCACGGGTCCGCGCCGGACATCGCCGGCCAGGGTGCCGCCAACCCCGTCGGCGCCGTGTGGTCGTGCGTCCTGCTGCTCGACCACCTCGGCCATGGCGAGGCCGCGGCAGCGTTGATGGCGGCGATCGAGACCTCGCTGCGAGACCAGACCACCCGGACTCGTGATGTGGGCGGGACAGCCACGACCGATGACGTCACCTCGGCGCTCGTCGACCTGGTGGCCGGCTGAGCCCAGCGGACTGGGCGCCGCCGCGTACGCTTCCGCATTTGTGTCCGCTGCCTCCCATCAGCCTGGCCCCACGCGGGGGCAGGCGGCGCCATTGCGCCGGGGAAGAATCTCCTCGGCCTTCGTAGGTGGCGAAGCGCGATGAGTGCGCGGTAGGTGTGGTTCGTCATCGCTTCGTGGGCCGACGGTTCGGCCAGGGTCACTCGCGCCCCATCCAGCAGGCGATGTCGACCTCGTTGCCCTCCGGGTCGGCCAGGGTCCACCAGGCCGGGGAGCGGTCGAACACGATGCGGCCGCCCGCGGCGACCCCGGCCGCGACCCGCGCCTCGGCCTGGTCGTGCGGCACCGAGACGTCGACGTGGATGCGGTTGCGATCGGTCCGCGGCTCCTCCATCTTTTGGAACCAGATCGCCGGGCCGCGGTGTTGCGGGTCCAACAGGTCCTCGTCGCCGACCTGCTTGTAGCCGAGCACCGCCCGCCAGAACGGCATCACGTCGTTCGAGACCAGCGCGTCGATCGCGATCTGCACGGTCTGCACGGCCGACGGGTCGGCCGGGACACCGAGGTCGCGGGCGGCGGCCGATATCTGCTGGGCGAGCGCGACATCGCGCTCAGTCAGCCCCATCACCTCGTGCGTCCACAGCCGCACCGTCACGGCGGCGTACCGCAGGTCGACGTCAGGGTGGTGGTTCGCGGCGTCGGCCAGCCGGCCGATCTCGTGCACCAGCGCCACGCCCACCGCGAACGAACCTGTGCGGAACTGCGCGCAGGCGCCCTCGAACACCACCCGCCAGTCCTCGACGCCTTCGGCCGCCTGGAATGTGCCCGGGGTGATCTTCTCAGCCATCCACCCAGCGTAGGTCCGGTCGCGGAGGTCGAACAGGGAGTGACTATGGTGCTAGATGAGCGGGAAAGTGCACTTTGCACCAGGTGGACGTGTGGGGCATGTCCCGACGCGGTAGATTGTTCACCTGATCGAGGCGATCGCCAGGCGAGCGCCGCTTTGGCTGCGATGCATTGCGCCCACGAGGTGGGCCATCGTGGCCGCGTCCTGACGGCATCTCGGCCGTCCGGGCTGTCTCCCCGCGGGGGGACGTCACTACGAAGGGAATTGCATGCCGAAGACCGATGCCATCGAGGTCGAGGGCACCGTCCGTGAGGCGCTGCCGAACGGAATGTTCCGCGTCGAGCTCACGAACGGCCACAAGGTGCTCGCGCACCTGTCCGGCCGGATGCGCCGCAACTACATCCGGGTCATGCTCGAGGACCGTGTCGTCGTCGAGCTCAGCACCTACGACCTGACCCGCGGGCGACTGGTCTACCGCCACAAGTAGGCCCCTCGCTGCACGGAAGGACCACATGACACACACTCCGGACGGCAACACCGCCGGCCCTACCACCCTGGTGTTCCAGGCGCCCCCGGCGCGGCCCGACGACCTCGACGAGCTGGACGACCTCCTCGAGACCCAGGCACCCCCGACCGACAACCGCGGCAGCCGAGGTGCCACCGGCGCCTCCGGCGGCCCGAGGGAGCTGCGGATGCTCAAGGGCGCCCGCGCCGCCGCCACCGGGATGAAGATCTCGGACGCCGCGATCCGCGCGGTCCTCGACGATCCGCAGGACGTGCAGCCCGACCCGAAGCAGCCGCAGCGAACCCAGCTGCGCCGCGACGGGCTGGTCGTCACCACAGGCAACGACGGGATGATCCTGCGCGTCGCACGCCGCGGCTGAGCCTGGCCGCCGGATCCTCCCGGACCGGCCTCCCGGACTCCTGCTGGCGTTCGCCCCGCGAGGCGTACAGTTGCGCTGTCGCGTCACCGCCTGGACTCCCGCTGTGCCACGGCCCCGAGAAGTGGGGTCCCCATGGGCATGTCCGTTTCCAGCGTCCCGTCCACCGATGGCGCGCCTCGTAGCGGGAGCGACTACTCCCGGCTGATGGTGCAGATCCGTGCCCAAGGTCTGCTCGAGCGCTCGGGGCGCAACTACCTGTCCCGGTTCGGTGCGCTCGCGCTGCTGGTGGCCGGAGGTCTGGTGCTGCTGGTTCTGGTGGGCAGCTCCTGGTGGCAGCTCGCGGTGGCGGCCTACTGGGCGGTGGTGTTCACCCAGCTCGGTTTCCTCGGTCACGACGCCGGCCATCAGCAGATCTTCCCGAGCCGCCGCCGGAACGACCTCCTCGGCCTGCTGGTGTCCAACCTGGGCATCGGACTGAGCTACTCGTGGTGGATCGACAAGCACAACCGGCACCACCGTAACCCCAACGACGTCGACCGTGACCCGGACGTCGCGCGCAACGTGATCGCCTGGACGCCCACCCAGGCCGGCCGACAGCGCGGAATCCTGAGGTTCGTGGCCCGCCACCAGGCCGAGATGTTCTTCCCGTTCCTGCTCTTCGAGGCGGTGAACCTGCACGTCGGCAGTGTGCGCTCGTTGGCCGCCGAGCCGCGCCGGAGGCTGCTCGAAGTGACCCTCCTGGTGGCGCACGTGATCATCGTCGGCGCGGTCCTGCTGATGGTCATGTCACCCCTGAAGGCCCTCGCTTTCGCCGGGGTGCACCAGGCGCTGCTCGGGCTCTACCTCGGCTGCAGCTTCGCGCCCAACCACAAGGGGATGCCGATCGTCGAGGGCGACGCTCAGTGGGACTTCCTGCGCCGGCAGGTGCTGACCGCGCGAAACGTGACCGGCGGGCCGCTGGTCACGGCGGGGCTCGGCGGGCTGAACTACCAGATCGAGCACCACCTGTTCCCGAGCATGCCGAGCCGCAACTTGCGTCGATGCCAGCCGCTGGTGCGCGCGTTCTGCGCGCAGCAAGGGCTGCCGTACACCGAGGCGCACCTGCTCGCGTCGTACCGACAGGCTCTCGGCTACCTGCGCAGCGTCCGGCCGACTCCGGTCGGGTAGCCCTGGCCGGCTCAGGTCCAGAACGTGTCGTGCCGGAGGAAGAACTCGCCGCGCTCCTCCTCCGACATCGCTGCCGCCGCAGACACCCGCTCGAAGTAGTCCTCGCGCGGAGCGCCGGGGGTGAACAGGATGAGCATCGACGCCGGCTCGCCGGACTCGTTGCGGAAGGCATGCACGCCCCCTTGCGGCACGTACAGGAAGTCACCGGTCCGACCGTCGGTCCAGCCGGATCCGTCGTAGAGCCGGATCGTCCCGGACAGCACGTAGAACGACTCGGTGATGCTCCGGTGGAAGTGCGGGCCGGGGCCACCACGGCCCGGGCCCATCTCGTAGCGGTAGAGGCCCAGCTGGCCGTCGGTGCTGGCACCGGTCGCCAGGTAGTGGATCGCGGTCCCCGAGGCCGAGACGACGTCGGGCGGTGCGCTCGCCGGACGGTACCGCCCGCTGGGCTCGCCGTTCTCCCCGTGGTAGCTGGCCTCCGGGTAGGGCAGGTAGGTCACCGCGATGTCTCCCTCGCATACCGGGTCGAGCGCACGACAACGTGGGGTCGAGTCTGGCAGATTGTTCCCGGCCCCATCCCGTGGGCCACGTGCCACGACTCGGGGACCTCATGACGCTGCCTGCGCTCATCGCCGCTGCCTCCCTGGCCGCGACCGGTCTGGTCGTCGTCGCGCCGGGCTCGGCCGCCGTCGAGCCCGCGGCCCGAGCCGTACAGGCCGTCGACTGGGCGCGGTGCGACGACCCGACGATGCGCCGGCTCGGTGCGAAGTGCGGCTTCGTCCGGGTGCCGCTGGACTACTCGCGGCCGCGGGGAGCGAAGATCCTGCTCGCGGTGTCGCGGGTGAAGCACACCGCCAAGCCGTCGCGATACCAGGGCGTGATGCTGGTCAACCCCGGCGGACCCGGGGGCTCCGGCCTCGGGCTGTCCGTGCTGGGGCCGATCATCAGCCAGGACTTCGGTCGCAAGGATGCCGGCGGCGCTTACGACTGGATCGGCTTCGACCCGCGCGGGGTCGGCGACAGCCGGCCGTCGCTGTCCTGCGACCCGGGATACTTCGGCCCCGACCGCCCGGAGTACATCCCGAGCACACCTGAGCTGTTCCAGGTCTGGCAGGCGCGGTCGGCGGGCTACGCCCGGGCCTGCGGCAGGGCCGGCGGACGACTGCTGGCCCACATGCGCACGACTGACGCCGCCCGGGACATGAACGAGATCCGCAAGGCATTGGGTGCGCCGCGGATCAACTACTACGGGTTCTCCTACGGCACCTATCTCGCGCAGGTCTACACGAAGCTGTTCCCGAACCGGATGCGCCGGATGGTGCTGGACAGCAACGTCGACCCGCGCAGGGTCTGGTACCGGGCGAACCTCGACCAGGACGTCGCGTTCGACCGCAACATCGGATTGTTCTTCGACTGGATCGCCAGCCACGACGCTGCCTACCACCTCGGCACGGCCCGGGCCGCGGTGCATCAGCGGTACGTCGATGTCCGGGCCCAGCTCGCGGCCACGCCGATCGACGCCACCGTCGGCCCAGACGAGTGGGACGACATCTTCCTCTACGCCGGGTACGCCCAGTACCTCTGGCCGGACCTTGCCGATGTCTTCGCCGACTGGGTCAACAAGGGGGCCGGCGCTCCGGTCGTCGCTGCCTACGAGCAGTTCGACGACCCGGGTGACGACAACTCCTACGCGGTCTACAACGCGGTGTCCTGCACCGACGACACCTGGAAGGACGAGGACTTCCTCGCCGACCAGGAGGCGACCTACGCGAAGGCGCCGTTCCTCACCTGGGCCAACGCGTGGTTCAACGGACCCTGCTACCACTGGCCGGCCAAGGCCGCCCCGCGCACCCGGATCACCGGTCGAGGCGTGGGCTCCGCGCTGCTCGTCGGCGAGACCCTGGACGCCGCGACGCCGTACTCGGGCAGCCTGTACCTGCGCTCGATCTTCAAGAAGTCACGGCTGATCGGCGTCACCGGCGGAACCAGCCATGCCGTCTCGCCCAGCGGCACCCGGTGCGTCGACAAGCGGATCTTCGACTACCTGGCGACCGGCAAGCTGCCGGCGCGCAGGGCCGGCTCCGGGGCCGACGTACGGTGCGCCCCGTCGCCGCTGCCGAGGCCGAACTCCGGGCGGCTCTCGACGAGCGGTCGCCCCACCGGCAGCTCGTCGCCGACCTTCGCCGACGCGTCGGCAGGCGATTCCGGCCGGGACCTGGTCGCGCGGCTACTGCTGAGGGCCGCGCGCCCCTAGGTCTCCGGCGAGACCAGGGCGGCGCCGGCCCGGCGCGGGTCGGCGGCCGCCGCCACCTGCCCGGAGGGCAGCCCGACCGCCGCACCCACGCCGCCGAAGTACATCGAGTGCGGCTGGTGCAGCCGGACCGGCAGGTCGGTGGCCGGCAGCGGCAGGTCGTCCTCGGCCTCCAGCTGCAGCCGCGCGACGCCACTCTCGTCCTCGAGGTGCTGCAGGTGCAGCCGCGGCCGGTCCACCGCGTCCTGCAGCGACACCCCGCCGTGCGCGAACGAGGCAAGGACCTGCAGCAGTGCGGTGGTGATGCGGTCGGCCCCCGGGCTGCCGATCGCGAGGACGGCTCCGTCGTCGCGGCGGCCGACGGTCGGTGCCATGTTGCTCGGCAGCCGCTGACCCGGTTCCGGCCGGGGCCCGCGGTTGAGCTCGTGCTCTCCCAGACAGTTGTTCAGCCACAGGCCGGTGCCGGGCACCGTGGCGCCCGACCCGTAGCCGTACGACGAGGTGATCGCGCAGGCGGACGCCGTCGGCGTCGGCCACCGACACGTGCGCGGTGCTGGGCGAGCGTGACCAGGACCAGCCGACCTCGCGCAGCAGGTCCAGCGCCGCCGTCTCCCGGTCCTCGGCGAGGTCGAGGCTCTCCCGCCGCGCGTCGAGCACCCGGCGCTGGACGGCGATCAGGGCGGACACGTCGCCCTCGGTCCACGCTCCCGCCGGGCGGCTGCCGAGCAGCGTGAGCATCGCGGCGAGCACCGGCCCGCCGATCGACGGCGGTGGGTTGGTGCGCAGCTCCCACCGCCCGGCGCGCACCGGGAGCCCGGCGCGCACGACCGGCCGGTAGGCCGCCAGGTCGGCTGCCGTCACCAGACCGCCACGGTCGGCCATGTCGGCGACGACCACCGCGGCCAGCTCGCCGTCGTACAGCGTGCGCGCCCCCTGCTCGGCGATCAGCCGGACGGTGTCCGCCAGCCCGTCGATCAGCATCCGGTCACCGGTGCCGACCCACCCGCCGCCGTCCGGCCGGCGCAAGGCGCGCACCGTCTCGGGGTCCCAGCCGAACGCTCCCTCCCGCACGAAAGGGAGGTAGTAGCCCGACGCCGAGCCCAGCGGGAACCCGCCCCGTGCGACCTCCTCGGCGGGGGCGACCACCTCGGCCCACGGCAACCTTCCGAACTGCGACTGCGCGAGGTCAAGAGCCGACAGCGCACCCGGTACCGCGGCGGATCCGGGGCCGACCGTCATCGTGACGCCGCCGCCGTACCCCGTGCGCACCTCGCGCGCGTCCACCGGCAGGTCGGGCCTGCCGCGACCGGGCATGTCGACGTATCCGTCCACGGTGCAGGCGTCCGCAGCGCCGGTCGGCCACACCGACACGTAGGCGCCGCCGGCCAGGGAGACGATGCCCGGTTCGGTGACCATCGTGACGAGGGCGGCCGCGACCGCGGCGTCGACGGCCCCGCCGCCCTCCTCGGCGATCCGCAGGGCCGCCCGGGCCGCGCTCTCGTTCTGTGCCGCCACCGCCACCCGGGTGCTCACCCGGAACATCCTGCACCCCTCGGGCAGTGGGTCAGGCCGCCATCGCGCCCTCGGTGGGCACGTCCTGCTTCTTGGCGTTGATGAAGACCATCGCCGCGACCAGTGCGGCGGCGAGCAGCACCGCACCCCAGAAGAAGGAGACGTGGTAACCGTGGAGGAACGCCAGCTTGGACGCCGCCTCGGCCTTGCTCGGGTCGGTCACCGGGTTGTCGGCGAAGTACGACGTCACCGCGCCGGCGAACAGCGTGTTGAGCAGCGCGGTGCCGAGCGAGCCGCCGATCTGCTGCGAGGTGTTGAGCACCGCGCTTGCCACACCGGCGTCGTGATGTCCCACCCCGATCAGCCCTGTGCTGGACGCCGGGATGAAGACGCCAGCGAGCCCGATGCTCATCAGCAGCATCGCGGGCAGGACGTGCGTCCAGTACGAGGTGTCCTGGGTGATCCGGGTGAGCATGAGCATGCCGGCGACCGCCATGACCAGGCCGGGCAGCATGATCGGCCTCGGCCCGAGGCGCGGCAGCAGCTGGGCCACAACTCCCGCGGTCAGGATGATGCCGAGGCTGAACGGGAGGAAGGCGAAGCCGGACTTCAGGGGCTTGTAGCCCAGGTTCAGCTGGAAGTAGTAGGTGAGGAACAGGAACATCGCGAAGAGACCGGCGCCGACGAGCAGGAACACCAGGTACGACCCGCCGCGGTTGCGGTCGAGCACGACGCGCAGCGGCAGCATCGGGTTCTTGGCGCGGACCTCCCACCAGACGAACGCGACCAGCAGGACGACGGCGGCGACGAGGAAGAAGATCGTCGAACCGGCCGCCCAGCCCTGCACCGACGTGTCGGTGGGGTCGTCGGGGTTCGTCGCGCGAGCGGCTTCGGTGAACCCGTAGACCAGTGAGACCAGGCCGAGGGTCGCGAGCAGCACGCCGGGGATGTCGTAGCGGGTGTCGCCGTGCGCCTTGCTCTCGTGGACCAACGGGACGGCCGCACCGGCGACGATCAGCGCCACCGGCACGTTCACGCCCAGACACCAGCGCCAGGAGGCGTACTCGGTGAGGACACCGCCGACAATCAGGCCGATCGCCGCACCGCCGCCGGCCAGCGCTCCGAAGACGCCGAACGCCTTGGCACGTTCCTTCGGGTCGGTGAACGTCACCGTCACGATGGACAGGGCTGCCGGCGCCATCAGCGCGGCGAACCCGCCTTGCAGGGCGCGGGCTGCGAACAGCAGCTCCTGGTTGGCGGCGATGCCACCGAGGGCCGAGGCTCCGGCGAAGCCGAGCAGGCCGATGACGAAGGTGCGCTTACGCCCGGTGTAGTCCGCGATCCGGCCGCCGAGCAGCAGGAGCCCGCCGAAGGCCAGCGTGTAGGCCGTGACGACCCACTGGCGGTCGGCGTTGCTGATACCGAGGTCGTTCTGGGCCGACGGCAGCGCGATGTTCACGATCGACGCGTCCAGGACGATCATCAGCTGCGCTGCGGCAAGCACCGCCAGCGCCAGCCAGCGCTTCGGGTCCGGCGCCTCGGCGGGGCCGGTCTGCTCCTCCTCGGCGAGCGCCTCGCCGGTCGGGGTGAGGGGTTCGGTCACTGTCTCTCCTGTAGCTCTGCGGACCGACTGCTTCGGTCCCCGCAAACGGCATGCAGCCATCGTCCACGTCAGCACCGACAGCAGATCTCGATGACCTGGCTGCGGACGCAGTCGCCAGCTCGGACGAGCCCTTGCACCCCTGAGCGTCACCTGGTCGGAACGACGTGGGTTCGTACTGGGAACTGACAAGACGCTAACCGCGGCCGGCATTCCCGCTCCACGCAATTTCTCGTCCGCCGCTCGGCCGCCCGGCAGCACCCAGCGGGCGGACAAGTCCGGCAAAGCACCGATCGGGGGCAGAGCCGACCGGCGGCACGCCACCCACCTCAGTCCCCGGGCGTGGCAACGGGCCGGATTGGGTACCTCGGCGGCAGCCGGGCAGAATGGCAGTCCGCCCCCTGCGACCCGGGAGGCGCCCCGAGTTCTGAGAGGTCACCACGTATGTCGTCTGCTGAGGCAGTCGTCGCCCCCGACGCGGTCCTGGACGCGCTCGAGGCCGAGGCCATCCACATCTTCCGCGAGGCCGCGGGAGCGTTCCGACGGCCGGTGATGCTCTACAGCATCGGCAAGGACTCCTCGGTGCTGCTGCACCTGGCGGTCAAGGCGTTCGCGCCTGGCAAGGTGCCGTTCCCGGTGCTGCACATCGACACCACCTGGAAGTTCCGCGAGATGATCGAGTTCCGGGACCGGATCACCCGCGAGCTCGGCGTCGAGCTGCTGGTTCACACCAACGAGGAAGGGCGCGCCGAGGGCGTGACCCCGTTCACGCACGGCACCCACGAGTACACGCGCATCATGAAGACTGTCGCGCTGCGCGAGGCCCTGGACCAAGGCGGCTACGACGCCGCGTTCGGCGGGGCGCGCCGCGACGAGGAGCGCTCCCGTGCCAAGGAGCGGGTCTTCTCGCTGCGCGAGCCCGGCCACCGGTGGGAGCCGCGCAAGCAGCGCCCGGAGTTCTGGCGGACCGCCAACACCGAGCTGTCCGAGGGCCAGACCATGCGGGTCTTCCCGATGTCGAACTGGACCGAGCTGGACGTCTGGCGCTACATCCAGCGCGAGAACATCGAGGTCGTCCCGCTGTACTTCGCGGAGGACCGTCCGGTGGTCGACCGGGACGGCCAGCTCATCATGGTCGACGACGACCGCTACCCGCTGCGCGACGGCGAGCAGCCCGAGATGCGCAGCGTCCGTTTCCGCACTCTCGGGTGCTACCCGCTGACGGCGGCCGTCGAGTCCACTGCCGACAACCTCGACGACCTGCTCGCGGAGATGCTCGTGGACCGGCGGTCCGAGAGGTCGGGACGGCTGATCGACGGCGAGGGCGGCGGCTCCATGGAGAGCAAGAAGACCGAGGGGTACTTCTGATGGTGACGAAGTCTGCGGACACCGCGCTGGTCGAGCACCCGATCGTCCGGGTCGTGGCCTGCGGATCGGTCGATGACGGGAAGTCGACGCTGATCGGCCGGCTGCTGGCCGAGACCGAGAGCGTCCCTGACGACATCCTCGACTACGCGCGCAACACCCGGCGCAGCGGCTCGACGATCCCCAAGGGTGAGGTCGACTACTCGATGCTCACCGACGGCCTCGAGGCCGAGCACGAGCAGGGCATCACCATCGACGTGGCCTACCGCCATCTCTACCTGCCGTCCGGCCGGCGGGCGATCATCGCCGACGCTCCTGGTCACGAGCAGTACACCCGGAACATGGCGGTCGCGGCGTCGACCGCCGACATCGCGATCCTGCTCGTCGACGCCACCCGAGGCATCCGGCCGCAGACCCACCGCCACCTCACGGTCTGCGCCCTGATGGGTGTTCGCACGGTGATCGTGGCCATCAACAAGATGGACGCGGTCGACTTCAAGCATGTGGCCTTCGAGGAGTTCGCCGGCGGTGTGCGGTCGGCGGCGGCACGCTTCGACCTCGAGGACGTCGTGGTCGTGCCGGTCAGCGCGCTGACCGGCGACAACGTGATCGACCGCTCCAGCGAGATGCCGTGGTACCACGGGCCCACCGTGCTCGAGGCGCTGATGTCCTGGCTGCCGGCCCGGACCGAGGACCACGCCGCGATCCCGTTCCGCCTGCCGGTCCAGTACATCGTCCGGGCCGACGGCTTCCGCGGGTACGCCGGCACCGTCGTCGCCGGGGCGGTGCACCCGGGGGACAAGGTCGTGGTCAACGCCAAGGGAGCGACGACGACCGTCGAGCGGGTCCTGGTCGGCGGCAAGGACGTCGAGGAGGCGACCTCCGACGAGGCCGTCGTCCTGACCCTGGAGACCGAGACCGACATCACCAGGGGCGACCTCATCGTCGCCCCTGCCGAGGGCCTCGCCGAGGACCAGTACCCCCGCCCCGCCACCGCGTTCGCGGCCGACCTGGTGTGGACCGGCGAGGAGGAGCTGCGCCACGGCCGTTCCTACCTGCTGCTCGCCGGGTCGCTCGCCGTCCCGGCCGTGGTCACGGCCATCCGCAACCGTCGTGACGTCGTGTCCGGCGACGAGATGGCTGCCCGGACGCTGAAGATGAACGACATCGGGCTGGTCGAGATCTCCACCGACACCCCGGTCCCGCTGGACCACTACCAGCTGAGCCGGGACACCGGCGGCTTCCTGCTGGTCGAGCGGGTCAGCCGGGACACCGTCGCGGCCGGCCTGGTGCGTCACCCGCTGCGCCGCGCCCACAACGTCGTTCCGCACACCTTCACCGTCGACCGGGAGGCCCGGGCCACGCTGAAGAACCAGCGACCGCGGGTGCTCTGGCTGACCGGCCTGCCGGGCGCCGGCAAGTCGACGATCGCCGACGCGCTGGAGCGGCACCTGCACGGACTCGGGCTGCACACCTACGTACTGGACGGCGACGGCGTGCGCACCGGCCTGAACAAGGACCTCGGGTTCACCCCCGAGGACCGCGCGGAGAACGTTCGCCGGGTGGCCGAGACCGCCAGGCTGATGGCCGACGCGGGACTGATCGTCATCGTGTCCCTGGTCTCGCCGTTCCGTGGCGACCGGCGGGCAGCCAAGGGGCTGTTCGCCGAGGGCGACTTCCTCGAGGTGTGGGTCGACACCCCGGCCGATGTCGTCGTCCAGCGCGACCCGAAGGGGCTGTACGCCAAGGCCAAGGCGGGCACCCTGCCCAACATGACCGGTGTCGGCCAGGGCTACGAGCCGCCTGAGCACCCGGATCTCACCGTCAACGGCGCCGGCGACGTCGACGACGCCGTGGGCCTGCTGCTGGACGCCCTCGAAGTCGCCCACTGAGCCGGCCGGGATAGGTTCCCCACCGTGGCCGATCTCCTGTACCGATCCGTCATCAACGCCGCTCGCGCGGTGTTCCGCGCGCAGGGTCTGCGGTTCGACCTGCGCGGAACCGAGAACGTGCCGGCGCGGGGCGGTGCCGTGATGGCCATCAACCACATCGGCTACCTCGACTTCACGTACGCCGGGTACGCTGCCCGGCCGGCCGGCCGGCTGGTGCGGTTCATGGCGAAGGAGGAGGTCTTCACCCACCGGGTGAGCGGCCCCCTGATGCGCGGCATGCACCACATCCCGGTCGACCGCGAGGCCGGCGCCGGCTCGTACCGCGCGGCCGTCGAGGCGCTGCGCGACGGTGAGATCGTCGGGGTCTTCCCCGAGGCCACCATCAGCCGGTCCTTCGAGCTGAAGGACTTCAAGGCCGGAGCGGTGCGGATGGCCGTGGAGGCCGGCGTGCCGCTGCTGCCCACCGATCATCTGGGGCTCGCAGCGCGTCTGGACCAAGGGCCGCCCGAAGCGGCTCGGCCGCACTCGGGTGCCGATCTCGGTGCGGATCGGTGAGCCACTCCCTGTCGCTGACGGTGACGACATCGTCGCCGTGACCGGCACGTTGCTGGCCCGGATGACCCAGCTGCTGCACGAGGCGCAGGACTCCTACCCCGATGCGCCGTCGGGTCCGGACGACGCCTGGTGGCAGCCCGCCAGGCTCGGCGGTTCGGCACCCACCCCCGACGAGGCCCTGCAGCTGGACCGTGACGAGCGCCGGGCCCGTATCGCAGCCGCGAAGAAGGCGCGTGACGAGGCGCGGCCCAGCTGAGGGCTGCGCAGGGCACCGACGGGATAGCCTGTCCCGCGTGAGTCACCCCATGCGGTCGGACGCGGCTCTCGCGACCCGGCGGTGATCCGATGAGCGAGATCCTGCTGCCGCCCGCCGCTGACAGCGTGCCGCAGGCCCGCAGGTTCGTCCGGCAGCAGCTACGCGACAGCGAGTGCGACGTCGACACCGTCGTCCTGCTCGTGTCCGAGGTCGTCACCAACGCCGTCCTGCACGCTCGCAGCGACATCCGGGTCAGCCTCGAGGTCCTGGGCGACACCGCTCGCGTCGAGGTGGCCGACTCCTCACCCGCGCCGCCCCGGTTGCACCGTTTCCACGTCGAGTCGGCGACCGGTCGCGGACTGCGCCTGCTCGACCAGCTCGCGGTGGGTTGGGGGGTCGAGCCGGCGTCGACCGACGGCGGCAACGGCAAGGTCGTGTGGTTCGAGGTGGGACCCGCGAGCGAGGCCGCCTGGGAGTCGTTCGCGGACAGCCTGTTCGCCGAGGGGGCGTCAGAGTGACCGACCGCCCATGGGGGTTCCGCTGACCTCGGGTGAGCTGGCTGACGACGTTCGCTCGCGCCGGCTCGCTCCTCTCCCCATGCGCCTGCTGCTTGTCGAGGACGACGAGGGCGACGCGTTCCTCGTCCGCGAGCTGCTGCTCGACGCTGGCTCCGACTTCGAGCTGCTCCGCGCGCACAACCTCGCCGAGGCGGTGCTCTCCCTGCCCGAGGACGTCGACTGCGTCCTGCTCGACCTCGGCCTCCCGGACGCGACCGGCCTGGAGGGCCTGCACGCCGTGCTGGAGATGTCTCCCAGCATCGCGGTCCTGGTTCTGACCGGGCTCGACGACGAGCACCGCGGGACTGAGGCGGTGGCCGTCGGCGCCCAGGACTACCTGGTGAAGGGCACCATCGACGGCCAGCTGCTCACCCGCGCGATCCGGTACGCCGTCGAGCGCAAGCGTGCCGACGAGTCGGTCCGCCGTCTCTACGCCTCGGAGGCGCGGGCGGCCGAGAACGCCCGCCTCGAGCGCGGTCTCCTGCCACAGCCCCTGGTCCGCGGCGACTGGTTCCGCGTCGTCGCGCGCTACCGTCCCGGCCGGCACCAGTCGGTGCTCGGCGGCGACTTCTACGACGTGGTGGAGTGCGACGACGGCGCGGTCTTCGCCCTTATCGGCGACGTCGCGGGCCACGGCCCGGACGAGGCCGCGCTCGGCGTCTGCCTGCGGATCGCCTGGCGCACTCTCGTGCTCTCCGGCGCCGATCCGGACGCCATCCTCGGCGCGATGGACGCCGTGCTCGTCAGCGAACGGTCCACCGACGAGGTATTCGCCACCGTGGCGATGGTGCGGCTGACCCGGGCCGACGGTGTGCTGCGCATCTGGCGGGCGGGGCATCCCGTGCCGGTGCTCATCGAGGACTCGCGGGTCGTGCCCGTGCCCGAGGGTGCGTCCGGCGTCGCGCTCGGAGTCATCGACGGCTGCGTCTGGGAGCCGGTCGACCGCCAGGTCGGCCCGGACACCGCCGTCCTGCTGTTCACCGACGGTCTCATCGAGGGTTTCGACGGCGAGCTTGCGGGTCGGGCGTCTCGGCGAGACCGCGCTCTACGAGCTGCTCGAGGAGCTGCTCTCGCGCGGCCAGGACCACGAGGGCCTGCTCGACGAGGTCCTCGACGAGGTGCGGGTACGCAACGGTGGCGAGCTGACCGACGATGTTGCGGCCGTCCTGCTGGCGTGGGCGGGTTGGGAGTGACCCGCTCCACCCTCCGTCGTCGGCTGGTGTTGACCTTCGTGGCACTCGGCGCGCTGATCGCGGTCCTGGTCACGAGCGCCGTGGTGCTGTCGTTCCGGCTCTACAACGGGCAGCCCGCGGTCGTCGACCGGCTCTTCGCGACGCACACGGCCGCCGACGACCTGAAGGTCGCGCTGCTGGCCCAGGAGACGGGTTTCCGCGGGTACGCGCTCACCGGCCGCACGCGACTTCCTCGAGACCTACCTCGAGGGAGAGCGGGCGGCCGAGCGAGTCACCCCTCGGCTGCGCCGTGCCGAGGCTGACTACCCGTCCCTGCGGGAAGAGCGGCTGGCCGTCCAGCAGGCGGTCAGCGCCTGGCGCGCGCAGGTCGCAGACCCCGGCATCGAACAGGTCGCGCGCCGGCGGACAGCCGACACCGGCCGCTCTCCAGGAGGGCAAGGACACATTCGTCGACGTCCGGCGGGCGATCGCGGACTACCGGGCCGCAATCGTCCGCCAGCGCCAGAACGAGGTGAGCGAGCTCAAGCGTGACGTGGCCCCGCTCTTCGGCACGCTCGGTGCCGGCCTGGTACTGCTGGTCGCGTCGGCATCGCTTTCCTGGGTAGCCCTGCGGCGGTGGGTGACCCAGCCGCTGGAACGGCTCGGCAGCGAGGTCGACCGGGTCGAGCGGGGTGACCTGAGCCGCGAGGTCTCGGTCAGCGACGCACCCGCGGAGATTGCCGTGCTGGCCGAGCAGATCGACAGGATGCGCTCGCGCATCCTGCACGAGTACGCCCTCGCCGAGGCCTCCCGGATGGAGGCTCTCGAGGCGCGTGCGTTGGTCGAGGAGCAGAGCGAGGACCTGCGCCGGTCCAACACCGAGCTCGAGCAGTTCGCCTACGTCGCGTCGCACGACCTCCAGGAGCCCCTGCGCAAGGTGGCCAGCTTCTGCCAGCTCATCGAGCGGCGGTACAAGGGCCAGCTCGACGAGCGGGGAGAGCAGTACATCGAGTTCGCCGTGGACGGCGCCAAGCGGATGCAGCAGCTCATCAACGACCTGCTCGCGTTCTCGCGGGTGGGTCGCGCAGGCAACGGCTTCGCCCCGGTCGCCCTCGAACAGGTACTCGCGCAGGCCGAGCGACAGCTCGAGCTGGCTCTCGACGACGTGGACGCTGTGGTGACGCACGACCCGCTCCCGACCGTCGACGGCGACCACAGCCTGCTGGTCCAGCTGTTCCAGAACCTGGTCGGCAACGGGGTGAAGTTCCGGGGAACCGAGTCGCCCCGCGTGCACATCGGTGCGACCCGGTCGGCAGACGACCCGGACCTGTGGGAGTTCTCCTGCAGCGACAACGGGATCGGCATCGAGGAGCAGTACCAGGACAAGATCTTCGTGATCTTCCAGCGGCTGCACGGCCGCGATGCCTACGGTGGCACCGGCATCGGCTTGGCGATGTGCAAGAAGATCGTCGAGCACCATGGCGGCCGGCTCTGGCTGGACACCTCACCCAGGGACACCCCTGGCGCGGTCCTGCGGTGGACCATGCCCAGCCGCCACGCCGCCGGGAGTGGCGGCGGCACGATGGCGACGACGAGCCCGAGCACAGTATCCGGATGAGGGAGAGCAACGCATGACGCAGCCGAACGACGCCGAGCGCCAGGTCGAGATCCTGCTCGTCGAGGACGACCCTGGCGACGTCGTCATGACGCGTGAGGCGTTCCAGGACTACAAGGTCCGCAACCAGCTGCACGTCGTGAACGACGGCGCGGAGGCGATGGCCTTCCTGCGGCAGGAAGGGGAGTTCGCCGACCGGCCGCGGCCGGATCTGGTCCTGCTCGACCTCAACCTGCCCCGGATGGACGGGCGGGAGGTCCTGGAGGCCATCAAGTCCGACGCGGAGCTGGCCAGCATCCCGGTCGTGGTCCTCACGACGTCGGAGAACGAGGACGACGTGCTGCGCAGCTACTCGCTGCACGCGAACGCCTACGTGACCAAGCCGGTGGACTTCGAGCGCTTCATCGAGGTGGTGCGGCAGATCGACGACTTCTTCGTCTCGGTGGTGCGCCTCCCGCGCCGCTGAGGCAGCCGTTCGGGGAGCCGCAGGCGCGGTTCAGCTGTCGTCGTGCTCGCGGACCGTCCAGCGCTCGAGGCGCTCCATCCCCAGGAGCACGGCGAGCAGGCCGATCGGCACCAGCAGGGCAATGAACATCATCGTGAGCCACCTTCCGCCGCTGCTTCTGTCCGGAGCCTGGACGACGAAACCTCTCTTCGCTTACGAGTATCGGTTCCCGGACGAGCCGCCTTGACCGCCGTACGCGGGCGAGGTGACCTGGCTCACCGGTCATCTGCAACGATCGCGGCCATGGTCACCGTGCCGAGCATCTCGTACTCGATCACCGTCCGCCTGGAGGTCCCGGCCCGGGGCAACGCCGTCAGCCAGCTGACCCACGCGGTCGAGCAGGCCGGCGGCATCGTGACAGCGCTGGACGTCACGGCCTCCGGTCACGAGCGACTGCGGATCGATGTCACCTGCGCTGCCAGTGACACCGAGCACGCCGAGCGGCTCACCGAGGCCCTCGCGCAGGTCGAGGGCGTGACGATCGGGAAGGTCTCCGACCGCACCTTCCTGATGCACCTCGGCGGCAAGATCGAGGTGCAGCCGAAGGTCCCGATCCGCAACCGCGACGACCTGTCGATGATCTACACCCCCGGGGTCGCCCGGGTCTGCCTGGCCCTCGCCGCGAACCCCAGCGATGCCCGGAGGTTGACGATCAAGCGGAACACGGTGGCCGTGGTCACCGACGGGTCCGCAGTGCTCGGGCTGGGAAACCTCGGGGCGATCCCCGCGCTGCCGGTCATGGAGGGCAAGGCGGCGCTGTTCAAGCGCTTCGCCGGGATCGACGCGTTCCCGATCTGCCTCGACACCCAGGACGTCGACGAGATCGTCCGCACGGTCGAGCTGATCGCACCGGTCTTCGCCGGCATCAACCTCGAGGACATCTCCGCCCCGCGCTGCTTCGAGGTCGAGCGGCGGCTACGCGCCAGCCTGGACATCCCGGTCTTCCACGACGACCAGCACGGCACCGCGATCGTCGTGCTGGCGGCGCTGATCAACGCGCTCAAGGTGGTCGGCAAGGATCTCGCCCAGGTCCGCATCGTGCTGTCCGGGGCAGGCGCTGCCGGGATGGCGATCCTGGCGGTGCTGCTGGAGGCGGGCGCCCAGCACGTCGTCGTCGTCGGACAAGGACGGCGTCATCCATGCCGGGCGCGAGGGGCTGGCCACCGAGCTCGTCTCGGTCGCCGAGCGCACCAACGTGGACGGCCGCAGTGGTGCCCTGCGCGACGTGCTGCCCGGCGCCGACGTCTTCATCGGCGTCTCGGCTCCCAACATCCTCACCGGCGAGGACATCAGGGCGATGGCCGACGGGAGCATCGTCTTCGCGCTGGCGAACCCGGTGCCGGAGGTCGACCCGGTCGCCGCGTCGGAGCACGCCACCGTGGTGGCGAGCGGCCGCAGTGACATGCCCAACCAGATCAACAACGTGCTCGCCTTTCCCGGGGTCTTCCGGGGGCTTCTCGACGCGGCGAGCCACTCGATCACCATCGACATGCTGCTCGCGGCGGCCAGGGCGCTGGCTGACGTCGTGACTCCGGACGAGCTCAACGCCGCCTACATCGTCCCCAGCGTCTTCCACCCCGACGTGGCCACCGCGGTGGCCACCGCCGTCAGCAAGGCCGTCCGCGCCACCGGGACCTCGGCGGTGCCGGACCTGGACCGGCCCTACGGGTGAGGACCTCGGTGCCGCGCGGGACCCGCGCCTGGCAGGTAGCGCTGGCGCTGGCGGTGGCCGTGAACCTGGTGATCCTGTTCTGGCCGCGTCCGCCGAGCCCGGGGGGCCTGCCCGGCCTGGACAAGGTCGTGCACCTGGTCACCTTCGGCTCGTTGGCCCTGACCGGTCTGCGTGCGGGAGTTGCCGGCCGGTGGCTGCTGGCCGCCCTCGCGGTCCACGCGGTAGCCAGCGAGGTCGTGCAGGAGCTGCTGGTGAGCCGGCGCAGCGGCGACCCGCGTGACGTCGTGGCCGACCTGGGGGGCGTGCTCGCCGGAACCTTGCTCGCACGGGCATCATGGGGGAGTGACGGTTCCCGAGCGGGAGGCGGCCCTGACCGGGCGCCTGCTGGTGGCGACACCCGCCCTGGGTGATTCGAACTTCGAGCGCTCGGTGGTCCTGGTGCTCGACCACGACGAGGACGGTGCCCTCGGCATCGTCATCAACCGGCCCACGCCATTGGACGTGGCGGAGGTGCTGCCGGTCTGGCAGCCCCTGGCCACCGAGCCCGGCGTGCTGTTCCAGGGCGGCCCGGTGGCGCTGGACTCCGCGCTCGGCCTCGCCCTGGTGCCCGGCGACGACGAGGACGAGCCGCTGGGCTGGCGGCGGGTGGTCGGCCGGGTCGGGCTGGTCGACCTGGATGTGCCGCCCGAGGTGCTCGCCGCCGAGGTGATCCGGCTTCGGATCTTCGCCGGGTACGCCGGCTGGGGCGCCGGGCAGCTCGAGGACGAGCTGGCCGAGGGAGCCTGGTACGTCGTGGACGCGCGGTTCGGCGGACCGGGGGCGGACGACCCGGGGGACGCGTTCACCGAGCAGCCAGCGGACCTGTGGCGCGCGGTGCTGCGCCGGCAGGGCGGTGACCTCGCGATGGTGTCGACCTACCTCGATGACCCTTCGCTGAACTGAGACGATCGGCCTAGAATCGCCGGATGAGCTCCCACGGACCGATCGACCAGCCCGGCCTCGACCAGCCCGGCGGCGGCACCGTGCTGGAGATGGAGATCGAGGTCGAGGCGACCCCGAGGACCTCGCACGGCGACGGCGACCACGAACGGTTCGCCCACTACGTGAAGAAGGAGAAGATCCTCGAGTCGGCGCTCTCCGGCGACAAGGTGACGGCACTGTGCGGCAAGAAGTGGATCCCCGGCCGCGACCCGAACCGGTTCCCGGTCTGTCCGACCTGCAAGGAGATCTTCGCCTCGATGCCCGGCGGCGGCGACGACGGCAAGGGTGCGGACGAGGGGTAGCCGTTCGGGCACGCATTGCAGCCGCGGCGGCCGTCCGGGGCAGCACGGTCTTCCGCTGAGGCACGCGGCCGGGTTACGGTGCGCCGGTCGATCTCGATCATCGCTGCGGAGGACTCATCACCATGCGCCGACTCGTACGCCGGGCCCCGTTCTATGCCGCGCTCGCGGTTGCCCTGGTCCCGCTGGGCCTGACCTCGCCCGTGGCGACCTCTGCCGCGTCGGCCGACTGCGTCACCCGTGACACCGGCAACGCCGCGGCGCGGGTGAAGCCGGGCGCCACCAAGGCCGACCCGAACACCCTCACCGCCGACCAGGTCAGCAAGCTCGGCGAGCCGGCCAAGTCCAAGGCGCTGCGGGCCGGATCGGTGCGGATCGACACCGTCTACCACGTCATCAGCGACCACGAGCTCAGCGCTGCGGAGCGGCGGCGATGGACCACGATGATCGGCGCGCAGACGACGGTGCTGAACCAGTCGTTCGGCGGGCGCACCTCGTCGTCGGCGGCGTCGACCGCGTTCCAGTTCCGCCAGGTCGGCATCACCTGGACCGTCAACCCGACCTGGTACACGATGGTCCCGAACTCGACCGCCGAGCGGGAGGCCAAGGCAGCGCTGCGCCAGGGCGGCTCGTCGACGCTGAACATCTACTCCGCCAACATCGGCGCAGGCCTGCTCGGCTGGGCGACGTTCCCGCAGAACTACCACCCCCAGCAGAGCAAGGACGGCATCGTCATCCTCGACGAGTCGATGCCCGGGGGGAACCTCGAGATCTACAGCGAGGGCGACACCGGCACCCACGAGGTCGGCCACTGGCTCGGGCTCTACCACACCTTCCAGAACGGCTGCTCGAACCAGGGCGACCAGGTCGACGACACCGCCCCGGAGCAGTCGCCGGCCTTCTACTGCCCGGTCGGCCGGGACAGCTGCACCAAGGACGCCGGGCTCGACCCGATCCACAACTTCATGGACTACACGCAGGACAACTGCATGGACGAGTTCACCGCCGGCCAGGCCCAGCGGATGAGCGACATCTGGAAGGCCTACCGGGCCTAGTCGGGCAGGACCACAACCGGCACCTTCTGCAGGGTCCCGTTGGCGAAGCCGCCGCGGTTCCAGCGCTGCTCGGCGAGCTCGGTCGGCTGCGCCCGGCCGGCGGCGTCGGCCGCTCGTGCGCTGACGACGTACCGACCTGGTGCGCTGACCTCCCACGGCAGCGTCCACCGGCGCCAGGCGAACGGGCCGACCGGCGGGTCCAGCGTCGCCGTGCGCCACGTCCCGCCGCCGTCCGTGGTGACCTCGACGGTCTCGACCGGGCCGTGACCGGACCAGGCGCGGCCCTCGAGCAGGTGCTCGCCCGGGTGCAGGACGCGGGTGCGGGACATGAAGTCGGGAAACCCCGGCGGGACCACCAGGGCGCGCGGCTCGATGCGGGTCAGGGCCTCGCCGGGGTCGTCGGAGTGCTGGCGCAGGCGGTAGGCGCGCATCTGGTATCCGTCGTACGCCGAGCGAATGACCTCGATCCGGTGCAGCCACTTCACCGAGGCCATGCCGTACCAGCCGGGCACGATCAGCCGGAGCGGCGCACCGTGCTGCGGTGGCAGATCCGTCCCGTTGCAGGCCCAGGCCAGCAGCACGTCGCCGTGGAGCGCCACCGGCACCGGCAGTGAGCGCGCGTAGTCCTGCTCGACCCCGCGCTCGACGCCGTGGTCGGCCCCGGTGAAGAGCACCTCGACGGCATCCGCCTCGAGCCCGGCCTCGCGGAGCAGCGGAGCCAGCGGAGTCCCGGTCCAGGCCATCGTGCCCACGGCCTCGTGCAGCCAGGGCTGGCTGACCGGCCGGGGGAGGAACCGAGCCCGGCCGTTGCCCGCACACTCCAGGGTCACCGGCACCGTCACGGTCTCCCGCTCGCGCAACGCGGCGAGGTCCAGCGACATCGGCCGGAGCACCGCACCGCCCAGGTCGAGCCGGAAGGTCAGCGGGTCGACGTCGGGGATGTCGTAGTGGGTGAGCAGGTAGTGGGCGCCGAGCGGCGTGAGGTCGTGGCGCATCAGCTCCAACGGCATCCCGTGGTTGCGGGCGGCGAGCCCGAGCTCGTCGAGCCCGATCGCCTCGTCCGGTCCGGCAACCCGGGACGGCCGGCTCACGTCGGACAGCTCCGGGGCGGTGTCGCTGGTTCTCATGCTGGTTGTCATGGAAGCAGGTCTAGTCCGGAACGGCCATCGCGGCCAGGCGTCAGCAGTCTCGGGGTGCGACGGTGCTGTCGTCCGACGTAGGGTGCCGTGGTGACCGAGACGCCCGACGAGATCTCCACCGACGCCCCGCCGGGCCGGCCGGACCGGATCTTCGACGGCCGATGGCGGGCCCTGACCGTGGGCATCCTGGCCGTGGTGTCCTTGCTCGCGTTCGAGGCGATGGCGGTGGCGACCGCGATGCCGGTGGCGGTGCGCGAGCTGGACGGCCTGCCGTACTACGCCTGGGGCTTCTCGGCGTTCCTGATCGCGAGCCTGGTCGGCATGGTCGCGGCCGGCGAGGTCAGCGACCGGCGAGGCCCGGTGCAGCCGTTCATCACCTCACTCGTGCTGTTCGTGGTCGGGCTGGTGATCGCGGGGCTGGCCACGTCGATGGCGACCTTCGTCGCCGGCCGGGCGCTGCAGGGTCTGGGAGCCGGTCTCAACATCGTCTCGCTGTACGTCGTCGTGGGCCGGCTGTACCCGGAGGCGATGCGGCCTCGACTGTTCTCGGTGATGTCCAGCGCCTGGGTGATCCCGGCTCTTGTCGGACCGTCGGTCGCGGGGGTCGTCGCGGACGAACTGTCCTGGCGCTGGGTGTTCCTCGCCGTACCGCCGCTGGTGCTGCCCGCCGTCGCCCTCATGCTGCCGAGGTTGCACGGGCTCGGTGCCGCACCAGGGGCCGGCCAGGTCCGGCGGCGCACGCTCCCGGCGCTGGCCGTGGCGGTGGGGGTGGGATGCCTGCAGTACGCCGGACAGCGGATGGATCTCGGGTCGCTCGCCCTGCTGCCGCTGGCCGCCGGGCTGCTGGCCGCCGGGCTGCCCCGACTGCTGCCGGCGGGGATCTTCCGGGTTCGGCGCGGGCTGCCGACGGCCGTCCTGATGCGCGGGATCCTGGCCGGGTCGTTCTTCGGAGCCGAGACGTTCGTCCCGCTGATGCTGGTCGAGGAGCGTGGCCTGGCCACGGCGCTCGCCGGGGCGACCCTCACGACCGGGGCGGTGAGCTGGTCGGTCGGCTCCTGGATCCAGGGCCGGCCGGGGCTACGCACCCCGCGGCACGCACTGGTGCAGCGCGGCACCGCTCTGGTGGCCCTCGGGGTCGCCGGCGTCTCGCTGGGCCTCTGGTCGGCGCTGCCGCCGGCGATCGCGTCGGTCGGCTGGGCCATCGGCGGCCTGGGCATGGGTCTGGCCATGTCGAGCACCAACGTGGTGGTGCTCTCGCTCTCTCCCGAGGCCGAGCAGGGCTTCAACTCCTCGGCGCTGCAGCTGTCCGACGCGTTCGGCTCGGTGATCCTGATCGGCGTGGGCGGCGCCCTGTTCGCGGCCATGCACACCGCCGGTGAGAGCAACGCCGGCGCGTTTCTCGCGATCTACCTGGTGATGGCCGCAGTGGCAGCGGTCGGGGCGGGGCTCGCCGGTCGGGTCGCAGCGCCGGACCGGGTCGCGGCCGACACGCGCTAACACGGCCCGACGGGTTCTCGTCGTACCTCGGGGTGTCGGCATGTCGTCCGCCCGACGCCGTTAGCCTCGTCGCACCGATGAGTACCACCGCTGCATCCCACCTCTCGCCCGCCTTCCCCCTCCGCGCCCCGTGGGGTGTCGCCAACGCGCTGCGCGCCTGGCAGGAGGAGGCCCTCCACGCCTATCTGGCCCGCGAGGGAACACCGGACCGGGACTTCCTCGCCGTCGCGACGCCCGGCGCCGGCAAGACGACCTTCGCGCTCCGGGTGGCCACCGAGCTGCTCGAGCGCCGGCTGGTCGACGCCGTGACGGTGGTGGCGCCGACCGAGCACCTGAAGCACCAGTGGGCCGACGCGGCCGCACGGGTGGGCATCAGCCTCGACCCGCGTTTCAGCAACGGCCAGGGTGCGGTCGGCGGCGACTTCACCGGCGTGGCGGTGACCTACGCGCAGGTCGCAGCCCACCCGCTGCTGCACCGCCGGCGTACCGAGACGCAGGCGGACCCTGGTGGTCCTCGACGAGGTGCACCACGGCGGGGACGCCCTGTCCTGGGGGGATGCGGTGCGCGAGGCGTTCGAGCCCGCCACCCGGCGGCTGGCGCTGACCGGGACGCCGTTCCGCTCCGACACCGAGCGCGATCCCGTTCGTCACCTACGCCGAGGGTGCCGACGGCGTCCGGCGGTCGGCCGCCGACTACTCCTACGGCTACGGCCGGGCGCTGGCCGACGGCGTCGTCCGTCCGGTGATCTTCCTGTCCTACTCCGGCCAGATGCGCTGGCGGACCCGCGCCGGGGGCGAGGTCTCGGCCACCCTCGGTGAGCCGCTGACCAGGGACCTGACGGCCGCTGCCTGGCGGACCGCGCTGGACCCGCAGGGCAACTGGATCCCGCAGGTGCTCGCCGCCGCCGACCGCAGGCTGACCGAGGTACGCCGGGGCGTGCCGGACGCCGGCGGCATGGTCATCGCCACCGACCACCTGTCGGCCCGGGCCTACGCCGCTCAGCTGCGGCGGATCACCGGCGAGGCACCGACGGTGGTGCTCAGCGACGAGGCCGGCGCGAGCGCGCGGATCGAGGCCTTCGCGGCCGGCGACGACCGCTGGATGGTGGCGGTCCGGATGGTCTCCGAGGGCGTCGACATCCCGCGGCTGTCGGTCGGCGTCTACGCCACCTCGACCTCGACGCCGCTGTTCTTCGCCCAGGCGGTCGGGCGGTTCGTGCGGGCCCGGCGTCGTGGCGAGACCGCGTCGGTCTTCCTGCCCTCGGTGCCGCTGCTGCTGCAGCACGCAGCCGAGATGGAGCTCGAGCGCGACCACGCCCTGGATCGTCGCCCCACCGACGACGAGGGCAGCATCTTCGGGCCGGAGGACGCCCAGCTCGCGCAGGCGAACCGGGCGCAGACCGAGGCGGGGGCCGAGGAGGTGTCGTTCGAGGCGCTGGCTGCCGAGGCGACCTTCGACCGGGTGCTGTTCGACGGCGGCGAGTTCTGTCCCCCTGGCGGATCAGCGGCGGTCGGCTCCGAGGAGGAGGCCGACTTCCTCGGCCTGCCCGGCCTGCTGGAGCCGCACCAGGTCACCACGCTGCTGCAGGCCCGGCAGAGCGCGCACGAGACGCGCGGCCGGAGCCGGCGGGCGGCCGCGGCCGAGTCGGCAGCGGCGCACCGTGCGGTGCCGGCGCTGCGCAAGGAGCTGAACGGCCTGGTGGGCGCCTGGCACCACCGGACGGGTGTGCCGCACGGCGCGGTGCACACCGAGCTGCGTCAGGCCTGCGGTGGCCCGCTGGCGGCCCAGGCGAGCGCCGAGCAGCTGCAGGCCCGGATCGACCTGATCAGGGCGTGGGCCCTGCGTCGCCGCTGACCGGAGGGCCGGCGTCCGGCGCGGGAGGCAGCTCGGCGAGCGAGTCGTAGAGCGCGAAGGTCTGGTCCAGGCCGGTGAGCGCCAGGATCTTGCGCACCGACCGGGTGGCCCCGGTCACCGCGAGCGAGCCGCCGGCGAGGTCGGCGCGACGCTGGATCGACAGCAGCACCTTGAGCCCGGTGGAGTCCATGAACGTCACGCCCGACAGGTCGAGCGCGACGTGCGGCGACACGTCGCGCACAGCGTCCAGGGCGTGCTGCCCGAGCTGGGAGGCGGTCTCCAGGTCGACCTCACCGCCGACCGTGACGACCGCGCGAGCTTCGGCGCGGCGCGTCGACAGCTGCAGATCCATTGCTCGACATCCTTCGTGCGGCCGGCAGGGTGGCGCGGCGGCCTGCCGTCTGGACCGCTGCACTTGGCGGGCCCATCCTAGGCGGCCCGGAGCTGCGTCGGGCTACCAGCAGCCGGTGACCGTGGCGGCCAGCTTGTCCACTGCTCGCCGGGTGGTCAGCGTGGACGGCACCCGGTTGAGCAGGAAAGAGAAGATCTTGATGTTGCCGTCGGCCCCGCGGGCGAAGCCGCTGAGCGAGATCACCCCGGACAGGGAGCCGGTCTTGGCCTCCACCAGCCCGGCAGCGCAGCGGGTCGGCCTGGTGACGAAGCGCAAGTAGCGGGACGACAGCGTCCCGCTGACGCCCGCCATGGGGAAGGCGCCGTGCTGCAGCCCGACCAGATCGGGGCGGGTGCCGTCCATGATCTTCCCGAGCACCGCGACCAGCACGGCGGGGGAGAGCCGGTCCCGTCGCGACAGCCCGCTCCCGTCGTGGACGCCGGTGGTCAGCGGGATGCCCAACGCGGCGAGCGCGGCGGCCTGGGCCTGCTGCGCACCCGTCCAGCTGGGCTCGAACCCGGTCTGCAGCGCGACCAGCCGATGCAGGCCCTCGGCGACGTCGTTGTCGCTCTCGAGCAGCATGCCGGTCACCTGGGTGGACAGCGCCGCACCCCGGCTCTCGGCGAGCACGGTGGCAGCCTCCGGGCGGAGCGCTCGCGTGACGCCGTAGACCTTCAGGCCGGCCCGGCGCAGCTTGCTGGCGAAGACCTGTCCGGCGTCCAGCGACGTGTCCCAGCGGCGGTGCTGGTCGACGACCAGGGCGCGTACCGGCGACACGTCGCGGGTGACGTAGGAGGACCGCCAGCCGGTCGCAAGCGTCGGGGCCGGGAACAGCGAGTCGTCGACCTGCACCCGCACCCAGCGCAGCCCTTGCGCCTGGACCCCTGCCGCCACCGCGCGAGCCATCCGGGCCAGGTGCACGGCCTTCAGCGACGGGTCACCACTGCCCACCAGCACCACGTGCCGGGCGTCGGCGCCGGACACCACCTGGGTGGTGAAGCGGTGCGTCGGTCCGAAGGCCTCGAGGGCGTTCACCGCGGTGATGATCTTGATGTTCGAGGCGGGGATCTGGGCCTCGCCCGGCGTCTTGGACCAGAGGACCTGGCCGGTGGCCGCATCGGTGACCATGCCCGCGAGGTCACGGCCGAGAGCCGGCGCGAGCGAGCGGATCGCCAGCCGGTCCTGCACCGCCTGGTCCGTGACCGACAGCGGCATCGGCGCGGCGGCTGCTCCGGTGGCGGGAGACAACACGGCAGCAGCCGCGAGCACGGCGGTCACGGACAGCCCGCGCAGGGCGGTGCGACGAGTGGGCATGGACAGATCCTCGGTGTCGGCTGTCGTGAACGTGAGGCAGTTGACGAGCACTTTGCCCGACGTACGTCCCATTCGTCACTAGCGCCGCGCCGTCGGGGCCCCGATCGCCTCCCGGACGAGCGGAAGCACCCGGGGGCTGATCTGGGTGTCGAGTGCGATGACGGTGGCGGCCCGCACCACACCCTCGGCGGCGAGGAGCCGGTCGATGACCCGCTGGAGGTCCGCGTTGGACCGGGCCACGATGCGCACCAGCATGTCGCCGGTCCCGGTCGTGGTGTGCGCCTCGAGCACCTCCGGCACGTCCGCGATCTGCTCGGCAACGGCGTCGTGAGCCGCCCTCCCGCGAGGTCGGCCCGCTGGTGCTGCCGAATCTCCAAGGTGACGAACGCGGTGACCGCGAAGCCCATCGCGGCCGGGTCCAGCTCCGGGCCCCAGCCGGTGATCACCCCGTCGCGGGTCATGCGGTCGAGCCGCGCCTGCACGGTGCCGCGGGCGACCCCGAGCCGGCGGGAGCACTCCAGTACGCCGACCCGGGGCTCGGCGGCGAACACCTGCACGATCCGGGCGTCGAGGTCATCGATGGTCATCCTGGCCACCCTCCGGCGTCCGGACCGGACGCTGCCTGGACACGTTGTCCGAGCATCGTTGCAGACCGAGCCGTTCGGCTGGGCGGCCACGAGTGGGCGGACCAGAATGTCGTGACCGTCTCTTGAGGTCTCGTCGTCCTTTTGCCGTACTGGACGACGTCCCGGTGCCCTCCTACATTCGGGTGTCAGGGCGCTGATGGCCCGGGGGTGGGGAAGTCACCGGGGTTCAGCGTGTGGCCGAAGGTGAGGGGCGGGCGGCCATGACGTCATTCGTCGAGGCCACGCGCCCGCGACGTGGCCGAGGGCGCCGCATCGTGTCGTTCCTGGCGCCCGCGATGCTTGCGCCGCTGCTCGCCGTACCGGTCCTGTCAGCCCCCGCCGCGGCCGCGCCGCCGGCGAACTTCGAGGACACGCTCGTGACGAACGTGTCCGGCCCGACCGATGTGACCTGGACCCCCGACGGGCGGATGCTGATCACCGGGAAGAACGGTCAGCTGCGGATCTTCCAGAACGGGCAGCTGCTCGCGACGCCCGCCCTCGACCTGACGTCCGTGCTGTGCAGCAACGGCGAGCGGGGGCTGGTCGGCCTGGCGGTGCACCCCAACTTCGCGGACAACCGCTACATCTACCTCTTCTACACGTACAACAAGTTCGCCAACGCGTGCCCGGAGAGCCAGGTGGACGGGCCGGTCGGCCGGCTCTCGCGCTTCGTGCTCCCGGACACCAACGTGATCGACCGGTCGAGTGAGACTGTCCTGTTCGAGACGCCACCGATGTACCGCGACCACCACACCGCGGGCGACGTGAAGTTCGGCAAGGACGGGCTCATCTACGTCACGGTGGGGGACTCCGGTGCCCAGAGCCTGAACTGGCCGCAGGACCTGGGCAAGCTCGCCGGCAAGATCGTCCGGGTCACCGACGTCGGCGGGATCCCTGCCGGCAACCCCTACACCGGCCCGGGCACGGCGCGTTGCCACGTGGGCGGGGTCCCGCCCGCGGGTTCCCCTGCCGGCACCAGGTGCCAGGAGATCCTCTCCAGCGGGTTCCGCAACCCGTTCCGCTTCGCGCACGACCCCAACGCCTCGGGTGTCCGGTTCTACGTCAACGACGTCGGACAGCACTCGTGGGAGGAGATCAGCGAGGGGCCGGTCGCGGGCGGCAACTACGGCTGGCCGCAGCGGGAAGGGCCGTGCGTCAAGGACTCCGACACCGACTGCGGTCCCGCACCGTCAGGCATGATCGACCCGCGGCACTGGTACCACCACGGCGTCAACGGCGGCGCGGCCACAGCAGGAGCGTTCGTCCCCGACGGGGTGTGGCCGGCCCCGTACGCCGGGAGCTACCTCTTCGCCGACTACGTGTTCGGCACGATCTATCAGCTGACGCCCGGTGGCACGCGCTGCCTGGTCTGCTCCCCGCCGACCTCCGGGATGGTCCAGACCGACTTCTCCGCCACTGCCCCAGGTCGTCAGCATGCGGTTCGGCCCGTTCGGCAACACCCAGGCGCTGTACTACGTGTCCCGCGACCAGAGCCAGGTACGCAGGATCACGTTCACCGGCACGCAGAACAGGGCGCCGGTGGCGGCCGCCACCGCCAACCCGACCTCCGGAAGCGTGCCTCTGGCGGTGCAGTTCGACGCGGCCGGGAGCAGCGATCCCGACGGAGACGCGATCTCGTACGCCTGGGACTTCCAGGACGACGGTGTCGTGGACTCGACATCGGTCTCCGCGTCGCACACCTACACGACCGGGGGGTCGGTGACCGCACGGCTGACGGTCCGCGATCCCGCCGGGGCGACCGGCACGACAACGCTGAGCATCGATCCCGGGAACACCGCACCCGTCCCCGTGATCGACTCGCCGGCCGAGGGGAGCAGGTTCGCGGTCGGCGAGCAGCTCGTGCTGCGCGGCCATGCCACCGACGCCGAGACCGGTGCCCTGCCCCCCAGTGCTCTCAGCTGGGAGGTCGTCAAGCACCACGCCACGCACACGCACCCGTTCCTGGGACCCGTGTCGGGCAACGACGTGCCGATCACCGGCCCCGAACCGGAGGACCTCGACGCAGCCAGGACGTCGTACCTGGAGATCACCCTCACGGCCACCGACGCGGGCGGCCTGTCCGCGACGACGACCAGGCGGCTCGACCCCAAGTACGTCGACGTGACGTTCCAGACCCAACCGACGGGCCGGCAGATCACCGTCAGCGGCGAGACGATCACGGGTCCCGCGACCGTTCGCTCCTGGGAGGCGTACCGGCTGAGCGTGACCGCGCCCGACCAGACGGACGGCACCGGTCAGCCATGGGTCTTCGCCTCCTGGTCCGACGGCGGGGCCCGGTCGCACGCCATCACGACAGCGGCCACGCCGTCGACGTACACCGCCACCTTCACCCAGGGCACGGTGTCGCCACCGTCCACGTTGACCTTCACCCCGGTCGCGGACACGTACGCCTCGGCCGAAGAGCCGGCGCGCAACTTCGGTACGCGCAGCACGCTGCGCACGGACGCTTCGCCCGACATCCGCAGCTACCTGCGGTTCAACCTGTCCGGGCTGGGGGCGACGGTCTCCAGCGCCAAGCTGCGCCTCGTCCCGGTCAGCGGCAACAGCCTCGGGGTCGAGGTCCGCAGCGTGTCGGACACCGCCTGGGGGGAGACGGCGTTGACCTTCGCCAACCAGCCCGGCACGGGTGCCGTGCTGGGGTCCTCCGGACGGCTGACCGCGGCGACCCCGGTCGAGATCCCGATCGCGACCCAGGGGATCGCGAACGGGGCGCTCAGTCTCGCGCTCACCTCCCCGAGCACGACGGCCACGAGCATCAACAGCAGAGAGGCCGGAGCGAGCACCCCCCAGCTGATCATCACGACCGGAGGCGGCGGCGGGACCACGGGCGACACCACACCACCCACCGTCCCCGGCAACCTCCGGGCCGTAGCCGCGTCAGCAGGTGAGGTGCAGCTGAGCTGGGACGCGTCCGACGACGCGGTGGGGGTCACGGGGTACGACGTGTTCCGCGGCGGTGCGCTGCTCACCTCCGTAGGGAACGTGACCTCGTACAGCGACCGGTCGGTCGCGCCGGCCAGCACGTACTCCTACCAGGTGCGAGCCAAGGATGCGGCCGGCAACCTGTCCGGGCTCAGCGACACCGACGTCGGTCACGACCCCCGCCGCCGGCGGCACGCTGCAGCTCATCGCGACGGACGACGCGACCATCCAGCTGGCGTCGCCGGCCACGAACTACGGACGAGCCGGCACGCTCGAGGTGGACAACAGCCCGGTCAAGCACGTCTTGCTCCGCTTCGACCTGTCGGCCGTGGGGACGCAGGCCGTCACCCGGGCCGTGCTGCGCCTCCGGGTGACCGACTCGTCGAGCATGGGCGGCAGCTTCGGCCGGATGGCGGCCGGTTCGTGGAACGAGGGCGCGGTCACCTGGAACACCGCGCCCGCGCTGGACACCAGCGTTGCGCCCGTGGTTCTCGGGTCGGTCACGTCGGGGACGACCGTCGACGTCGACGTCACCTCGCTGGTCAACGGCAGCGCCCTCGGCCTGCGGGTCAGCTCGACGTCGAGCAACGGGGCCGACTACTCCTCGAGGGAAGGGGCCTTCGCGCCGCAGCTCGTGCTCACCCTCGGCTGACCGGGGGCGCGTTGGGCATCCTGCGCACCCGTCGACAGCCCGGCCCTGGCCTTCCTGGACAACCTGTCCGAAGATTTTGGTAGACGTTGCGCACTTTGTCGTCGGTACGGTTGTATCCCTGAACATGACGACCGATGCCGCGACGTCCGCCTTCCCCGCGCTGACCGACGCCGAACGCGCCGCCGAGCTCTCGCCCGAGCAGCTCACCCAGCTCGTGGGCCTGGTCGAGTACGACGCGTCGGCCGACCCGTTCCCGGTCACCGGTTGGGACGCCGTCGTCTTCGTGGTCGGCAACGCGACCCAGACCGCGCACTACTTCCAGTCGGCGTACGGCATGGAGCTGGTCGCCTACTCGGGGCCGGAGACCGGCAACCGCGACCACAAGGCGTTCGTGCTCAAGAGCGGCTCCTGCCGGTTCGTCATCAAGGGCGGGGTCGCGCCGGACAGCCCGCTGCTCGACCACCACCGAGCGCACGGCGACGGGGTCGCCGACATCTCGCTCGAGGTCCCCGACGTCGACCGGTGCATCGAGCACGCCCGCGCCACCGGCGCCCGGGTGGTGCAGGAGCCGACCGACGTCACCGACGAGCACGGCACCGTGCGGGTCGCGTCCATCGCGGCGTACGGCGACACCGTGCACTCGTTGGTCGACCGGTCCCGCTACACCGGGCCGTACCTCCCCGGCTATGTCGAGCGGACGTCGGGCTTCGTCAAGCGGGACGGCTCGCCCAAGCGGCTGTTCCAGGCGCTCGATCACGTCGTCGGCAACGTCGAGCTCGGCCAGATGGACGAGTGGGTCGGCTTCTACAACAAGGTGATGGGCTTCGTGAACATGGCGGAGTTCATCGGCGACGACATCGCCACCGACTACTCCGCACTGATGTCGAAGGTGGTCGCGAACGGCAACCACCGGGTGAAGTTCCCGCTCAACGAGCCGGCGATCGCGAAGAAGAAGTCGCAGATCGACGAGTTCCTCGAGTTCTACAGCGGCCCGGGCGCCCAGCACCTGGCGCTGGCGACGAACGACATCCTGCGCACGGTCGACGCGATGCGCGCCGAGGGCGTGGAGTTCCTCGTCACGCCGGACTCCTACTACGAGGACCCCGAGCTGCGGGCGCGGATCGGCGAGGTGCGGGTGCCGATCGATGCGCTGCAGAGCCGCGGCATCCTGGTCGACCGTGACGAGGACGGCTACCTGCTGCAGATCTTCACCCGGCCGATCGGCGACCGGCCGACCGTGTTCTTCGAGCTGATCGAGCGGCACGGCTCGCTCGGCTTCGGCAAGGGCAACTTCAAGGCGCTCTTCGAGGCCATCGAGCGCGAGCAGGAGCGCCGCGGCAACCTCTGACGATTGGTCCCCTATGGGGCCTCCGCGTCCGCCCGCGCGGGGTTTCCCGCCGCCGTGCTGAGGAGTACGGTCTGGCCGACCGATAGCGCTCTTCCCTGGGGTTCCTCATGATGGTCTCGATCCGCCCTCGCTCCCACGCTGTTCGTCGCGTCGTCGTGCTGGCCGCGGTCGGCGCGCTCCTCGTGCCGCTCGGGCTCATCGGCGGTCCATCCGCCGGAGCCGCGGAACCTGGCGAGCCACTTGACGTCTATACGGCAACGGTCACCAGCGAGCAGGCCGGTGAGCTGTCCCGGGAGGGTCTCGACATCGCGACCAGCCGGTCGACGCGATCCGGCGTCGAGCTCGATCTCGTGCTGACCGCCTCGGCGGCCACCGCGCTGCGCGACAAGGGTGTCGATCTCAAGCTCAAGCGCGTCAAGGGCGGCAAGACGGTCCGACAGTTCGCCGCGGCACAGGCCGCGCCCGGCTTCACGGTGTGGCGCTCGTACGACGAGCCCGGCGGCCTCCGCGACGAGATGTACGCCCTGGCCAGGAACAACCCTCAACTGGTCAAGCTGGTCGTCCTCGGCCACACCGCCAACGGGCGCGAGATCATCGCGCTCAAGCTCACCCAGGGCGCTCGGGGGATCGCCGACAGTGCCCGGCCCGCGGTGCTCTACTCCTCGCTCCAGCACGCACGTGAGTGGATCTCACCCGAGGTGAACCGGCGCCTGCTCCGCTATTTCATCGACCAGTGGCGTGCCAACAACAATGACGTCAAGGACCTGCTCAAGTCCCGCGAGCTCTGGTTCCTGCTCGTCGCCAACCCCGATGGCTACCAGTACACCTTCGACGCCGAGCGACTCTGGCGGAAGAACCTGCGCGACAACGACGGCAACGGCCAGATCACCATCGGCGACGGCGTGGACCCGAACCGCAACTACCCCGAGCACTGGAACTACGACCAGGAGGGCTCGTCGTCGCAGCCCTCCAGCGACACCTACCGCGGCCCGGCGCCGGGGTCGGAGCCCGAGACGAAGGCCATGATGTCGCTCTACGACCGGGTCGACTTCGTCTTCCACGTCAACTACCACTCCGCAGGTCAGTGGCTGCTCTACCCCGAGGGCTGGCAGATCGGAACGCCGTCGCGCGACGACCCGATCTACTACGCCCTCTCCGGCAACCTCGACAACCCGGCGATCGAGGACTACCACCCGGGGCTGTCGTCCGACGTCCTCTACGTGACCAACGGGGAGACGACCGACTTCGCCCATGTCCAGCGCGGCGCGCTGGCCTGGACCCCCGAGCTCTCCGAAGGCTGTGTCGGCTGCGGGTTCGTCTTCCCGGACGACCCGGCGCTCGTGCAGGCCGAGTTCGAGCGCAACTTCCCGTTCGCGCTCAGCGTCGCGCGCTCCGCCGGGGACCCCGACGACCCGGTGACGTCCGGGACGACCGGCATCACGACCAAGCCGTTCTACCTGAAGAGCGACGACACCTACAAGACCGGCATCCCCGGCACGACTTCACCTTCGACTACTCCTACGGCGACCCGCAAGAGGTGCGGGTGCTGGCCAAGCGCAGCCTCGGTGCGGTGTCACTGAGGTACCAGATCAACGGCGGGGCTGTGGTCACGAAGCCGACGTCGGAGTGGAGCGGCGGCGAACGCTACGGCGGCGGCACCGACGTCTACTACCACGTGATGCGATCTACGGTGACCGGCACCTCGCCGGGCGACTCGGTGAAGGTCTGGTTCGTCGGTGGGGGTGCCACCAGCGACTGGTTCACCTATGCGGCGGTCGAGGAGTCCGACGCGCGGGTGCTCGTGCTCGCGGCCGAGGACTACACGGGGGCCTCACCGGTACAGGGCGCCGTCGGTCCGCACTACCTCTCGTACTACACCGACGCGCTCACCGCGAACGGCGCCGACTTCGACGTGTACGACGTCGACGCCCGCGGGCGGAAGGCACCCGACTCGCTCGGCGTGCTCAGCCACTACGACGGGGTGATCTGGTACACCGGCGACGACACGGTCACCCGGAAGCTGGGTTGGGCTGGCGGCAACGCAGATCGCCTGGCCCATGACGAGATCCTCGAGGTTCGCGAGTTCATGAACGAGGGGGGCCGAGTGTTCTACACCGGCCGGCGAGCAGGTCAGCAGCACGCCGGCGCCCTCGGCACCCAGTTCTACGACCCGACGGCGGAGAATGCGCAGTGCAGCACGCTGCAGCCTCCCGCGGTCGACGCCCGCCGTTGCCTCCCTCTCAACGGGTCCGGCGACCTCATCGGCGACGTGCTGCAGTACTGGCTCGGGTCGTACATCGTCAACCTCGACGCCGGCAACAACGACACCGGAGGCCTCTACGACGTGAACGGCGTCGGAGCCCCGCTCACCGGGCTCGACTGGGGCTTCAACGGTGCGGACAGTGCCGGGAACCAGACGAACAGCTCGTCGTTCATCACCACGAGCGGCATCCTCGATCCGGCGATCTATCCGCAGTTCGAGAGCAGCGTCGCAGCCAGGTGGGACCGGCCCGGTGGCCCGTTCGACCCGCACAGCGGAACCAAGTACATGTACTCCCAGATCGGCGATCTCTCCTACAAGCGCCTGACCCGCACCATCACGGTTCCCGCAGGCGGTGCGGACCTGTCGTTCTGGACGTCGTACAACACGGAGGAGCACTGGGACCACGTGTTCGTGGAGGCGCACACCGTCGGCCAGCCGGACTGGACCACGCTTCCCGCCGCAACGGGAACACGAGCCATGACCCCGGCGACAGCTGCACCTCCGGCTGGGTCGACATCCACCCGCACACCGCGAACTACCAGACGCTGAACGCGGACGGCACCTGCTCGCCGACGGGAGCGACCGGGGGGTCGTGGAACGCGGCCTCAGGCGGGTCGGGCGGCTGGCAGCAGTGGTCGGTGGACCTGGATGCCTACGCCGGCAAGCAGGTCGAGGTGTCCATCGCCTACGCGAGCGACTGGTCGGTCCAAGGCCTCGGCACCTTCGTCGACGACATCACCGTGTCCACCGGCGAGGGCACGACGTCGTTCGAGGACGACGCCGACCCGATGGACGGCTGGGCAGTCACCGGTCCTCCCGCCGGGAGCGGGCCGAACCCGAACAACTTCATCCGGACCGGGTCGGAGGGCTTCCCCGAGGGTGCCGTCGTGGCGACCCCGCACTCGCTGTACGCCGGCTTCGGGCTGGAGGGCATCACCGGCGCCGCCAACCGGCACAGCCGTCATGGGCCGGGTCCTGGACCACCTCCTCGACTGAGGCGCCCCCACACGTCAGGTGCGCGCCGGCAGGATGCGGCCGGTGACGTCGCCGAAGCCGATCCGGGTGCCCTCGGCCCCGGGGGCCCAGGCGCCGATCGTCACCTCGTCGCCGTCCTCCAGGAAGGTCCGGGTCGACCCGTCGGCGAGGGTCACCGGCTCGGTGCCGTTCCAGCACAGCTCGAGGAACGAGCCGCGCTGGTCGCGCTCCGCCCCGGACACCGTGCCCGACGCGTAGAGGTCCCCGGTGCGCAGCGAGGCGCCGTTGGCGGTCAGGTGCGCGAGCTGCTGGTCCGGCTTCCAGTACATGCCGGCGAACGGCGGGCGGGACACGACGGTGCCGTTCCAGACCACCTCGAGCTCGAGGTCCAGGCCCCAGTCGGCCTGGCTGGCGAGGTACGGCAGCACCGGCGGGTCCTGCGAAGGCCCCGGCACCCGCGCGTCGAGCAGCGCGTCCAGCGGCACCACCCAGGGTGAGACCGAGGTCGCGAACGACTTGCCCAGGAACGGCCCGAGCGGCACGTACTCCCACGCCTGCAGGTCGCGGGCGCTCCAGTCGTTGACCAGGCAAAGGCCGAACACGTGCTGGCGGAAGTCCTTGGTCGGCACGGCCGTGCCCTGCGGCGACGGCACGCCGACCACGAACCCGACCTCTGCCTCGATGTCCAGCCGGACCGACGGCCCGAACGACGGGGTGTCGGCGTCCGCGGGCATGCGTTGTCCGCTGGGCCGCACCACATCCGTGCCCGAGACGACGACCGTGCCGGACCGGCCGTGGTAGCCGATCGGCAGGTGCTTCCAGTTCGGTGTCAAGGCCTCGCCGTCCGGCCGGAAGATGCGACCGACGTTCTCGGCGTGGTGCTGCGAGGAGTAGAAGTCGACGTAGTCGGCGACCTCGAACGGGAGGTGCAGCGTCACCTCGGCGCGGGGCACCAGGTGGCTCTCGACGAGCTCGCGGTAGCCCTCGTGCTCGAGCAGCTCGACCAGCCACGACCGCACCGCCGACCAGGCAGGCCTACCCATCGCGAGGAACGGGTTCAGCGACGGCGACTCGAAGACGTGCCCGCCGTCCAGACCCTCGGCCGCCGCGAGCGGCGCGAGGTCGAGGAGGTGGTCGCCGAGCGCGACCCCCACCCGCGGGGTCTCGTCGCCGGCGGAGAACACGCCGTAGGGCAGGTTGGTCGCCGGGAACGGCGAGTCGGCGGGCACGTCGAACCAGGTGCTCATCTCACGACCTCCAGGACGCCGAGCGCGGCGAGGTCGCCGAGCGGATCGGTCACGCCGCAGCAGCCGAACGAGCGGAAGGCTGTGCGTACGTCGGTGCAGGTGCTCTCGTCCCACCCCTGGACGAACGCCACCAGGTGGTCCGGCCGGCGCTCGGCGAGCGCGGCCGCCACCGCATCGGCCGAGCCACCGGTCTGGGCGACCCGGGTGGCGACCAGGACGTTCAGGACGCCGTGCGCTTCGAACCCCTCGGGCGCGGTGCTGCGGACGGCGCGGTGCAGCCCGGCAGTCAGCTTGAACGGGAGCTCGCGGCTGGCGCACGCCAGCAGGAACGCGGCGAGCTCGGCCTCGGTCGGGAAGGCGTCGACGGTCACGCCACCGGTCCGGTACTTGGCGGCGTGCCAGCCCGAGGACCCGACGAGGTCCAGTGCCTCCTCGAACCCGGTGCGGGGAACCTCGAGGTAGCCGACGGCACCCGGCAGCCGGGCGAGGTTCGCCCCCACCGCCGTCGCATCGTCACCGAGCCGCGCCAGCGAGGCCTCCACGCCGTCGAGGGTCAGCCCGTCGTCGGCGGCACACGCTCGCAGGGCCGCGTGCGCGCCGTCGCCCACGACGTCGAAGACCAGCGAGAGCCGGAGCGTGACGTCGACCGGCAGCCGGGCCCGCAGCTCCTCGACCCGCGAGGCCGGGCAGAGGAACGGCCCGACGGCTGCCGCCCACGCCGCGCTCCGGTAGCCCGCATGCCCGGAGAGCGCGTCCTCCATCGGGGCGTTGCCCGGCGGGAAGAGGGCGGCGTCGTCGACGAGCCCGCGAAGGAGCGGGTCGGACGCGCGGCGCATGCCCCGACCCTAGCGAGACGAGGTCCGTGGCAGGGTGGGAGGGAACAGTCGGACAACGAGGTCCAGGGGAGCCAGCGATGCCCTTCTACCGCCAGGTCGGCGAGGTCCCGCGTAAGCGTCACACCCAGTTCCGCCAGCCGGACGGCAGCCTCTACGCCGAGGAGCTGATGGGCGTCGAGGGGTTCTCCTCCGACGCGTCGCTGCTCTACCACCGGCGGATCCCCACCGCCATCGTGTCCAGCGAGGTGTTCGACGGGCCGACCTTCGCCCGCCGTCCCAACCACCCGCTCAAGCCGCGCCACCTCAAGACGCACAAGCTCGACGGCGCCGCCGCCGCGCAGGACCCGGTGCTGGGCCGGCAGCACCTGCTCGCCAACGCCGACGTCCGCATCTCCTACTCGGTCGCCGACCAGCCGTCGCCGTTGTACCGCAACGCCATCGGCGACGAGTGCGTGTACGTCGAGAGCGGCTCCGCCGTGGTCGAGTCCGTCTTCGGTGCACTCGAGGTGAGCGCCGGCGACTACGTCGTCATCCCGACCTCGACCACCCACCGGTGGGTGCCGCAGGGTGAGCTGCGGACCCTGGTCACCGAGGCGTCCGGCCACATCCGGCCGCCGAAGCGCTACCTGTCCAGCAAGGGGCAGTTCCTCGAGCACGCGCCGTACTGCGAGCGGGATCTGCGCGGCCCGTCCGGGACGTTCACCGCCGACGGCGAGGACGTCGAGGTCCTGGTGCAGCACCGGGCGCCGGGCAGCGCCACGATCTGGACCCGGTACGTCTACGCCTACCACCCGTTCGACGTGGTCGGCTGGGACGGCTGCCTGTACCCCTACGTCTTCTCCATCCACGACTTCGAGCCGATCACGGGCCGCCTGCACCAGCCGCCTCCGGTGCACCAGACCTTCGAGGGCCCGAACTTCGTCATCTGCTCGTTCGTGCCGCGGCTGTTCGACTACCACCCGGACGGCATCCCGGCGCCCTACAACCACGCCAACGTCGACTCGGACGAGGTCATCTTCTACACCGGGGGCGACTTCATGTCACGCAAGGGCGCCGGCATCGAGCAGGGCTCGATCTCGCTGCACCCTTCCGGTTTCACGCACGGCCCGCAGCCGGGCTCGGTCGAGGCGTCGATCGGCAAGCGGGCCACCGACGAGCTGGCGGTGATGGTCGACACCTTCCGGCCGCTTGACCTGCTCGAGCCGGCGATCGCCTGCGAGGACACGTCGTACGCGTGGACCTGGGCCGGCCGGACGGTGGACCCGGAGGCGGACTCGACGACCGGCTGAGTGGCCGGCTACCAGCTGAACTCCGGCGGCACCGGGTCGCAGTACCGCCGGGCTGACTGCCGCATCTCCCGGAGCCGGCTCTCGTACCCCGGGGTCCGCGCCACGTTGGTCAGCTCGAACGGGTCCAGGTCGCGCGAGTAGAGCTCCTCCTCGCCGGTGGCGTACCTCGTGAACGTCCAGTCCGCCGACCGCCAGCCGCAGTACGCCGGTCGCCGCAACCGGGGTTCCGGCGGGGCCTCGAGCAGGTAGCCGTCGCGTCGGCCCTCGCCCAGCAGGTCCAGCCCGGCCGTGAGCATCGGCGCGGACGTGGCCCGGGCGATGGTCGCCGTGATGTCGAGGTTCAGGGCCAGCCGGGGATCGATCTCGCCCGCCGGCACCTGCGCGTCCCAGCGGACCACGAGCGGCACGGCGGACGCCGGCGTGTACGGCGCTGACTTGAAGAGCAGGTTGTGCTCGCCCCAGGCGAGGCCGTTGTCGGAGGTGAACACGAACAGGGTGTTCTCCAGCCGGCCCTCCTCCTGCAGGGTGGCGACGACCCGCGCGACCGCCTCGTCCACGGCCATCAAGGACTCCTGCTGGGCGCGCTGGACGTGGCGGACCCGTCCGGGGGGGACCGGCTCGAGCTGCCGGACCCAGAGCGGCTTGTCCGAGACGTCCTCGCCGACGGCGGGCGAGTCGAACCGGGGCAGCCGGTCCTTCCAGGCACCCTGGTGCCGCGGTGCCGGCCGGTAGGGCGCGTGCGGGGCGTAGGGGGCGAGGTAGAGGAAGAGCCTGGTCGAGGCCGGGGTGGTCCGGACGAACTCGACCGCACGGTCGGCGAACACGTCGGTGGAGTAGTCAGCAGGGCTGGACCCGTGAACGGTGCCGTCGCTGAGCGAGTAGTCGTAGTAGTCGCCCGACCGGTTCGTCGTCGTGAAGGCCGTGAACACGTCCCAGCCCGGGGGGCGGTAGCCCGCCGGCGCCCAGTTCGCGAACGAGTTGAAGTACTTGCCGACCAGCGCAGTGCGGTAGCCCTGGTCGTGGAGGGCCACCGCGAGGGTGTGCTGCTCGTTGCCGTCCTCGTGGAACCGCCACCAGCCGCCGGTGGGGCGGGAGTTCGACCAGACGCCGGTCTGGTGCGCGTACCGGCCGGTCAGCAGCGAGGCGCGGGACGGGCAGCACATCGAGGTCGGCACCATGGCGTCGGCGTACGTCGTGCCGCGTGCCACGAGCAGGTCCTGGACCTGGGGCATCCGGGCCAGGCTCTCGACCCGCTGGTCGTCGGTGACGACCAGCACGATGTCCGGCCTGCCGAGCGGTCCCGGCGGCGTGGGCGACGGAGGTTGCAGCCGAGGGAGGGAACCGTCCGGTCGCTGGCCCCGGTTGCCCACGTCGGCGAGGTTCACGACGACGGCGAGCAACGCGACGAGCATCAGCAGCAGGACGAGCAGCACGGTCCGGCGCCGCGCCGGGAACCGTCGGCGGGGCATGGCGTCGCCCGGCCCCCCGTCGTCCGTCACGTCGATCGGTTCGACGCTACGGCCGGTCGAGCAGGCAGGCGGCCGGCAGCTCGAACCAGCGCAGGTGCTCGAAGTCGTCGGAGACCTGGCCGACCGGACCATCGTCCTGCGCGGTGGTCTCGGCGGCGGCGAAGACCTTCCGCGCCTCGTCGAGATAGCCGGGCAGCTCCTCCTCCGGCACGGGCTCGTCGTGGTGCGGGTAGGTCATGGTGCCGTCGTCGCCGTAGACGACCTGGTCCAGCCGGAGCGGCGGCTCGACCGGGCCGTTCCGGTGCCGCCACAGGCCGGTGGCGGGGTCGAACCGGTAGTCCGGCAGCAGCGCCCAGCCGTGCTCGGCCACCAGCTCGACCGCGGCCACGATGTAGTCGAGCACTGCCAGGGAGATGAAGTAGTTGAAGTTGATGCGCACCCAGCCGGGCTTGATGCCTTCGCAGCCGTGCGCGATCTCGCGCTCGAACTCGTGCGAGCGCTCGATGTCGATGCCGAGCAGCCGGTGGCCGTAGGGACCGGCGCAGGAGCAGCCGCCGCGCGACTGGATGCCGAACAGGTCGTTGAGCAGCGCGACGACGTAGTTGTGGTGCAGGTAGGGACCCGGCCGGCCGTCGGTCCGGGGCCGGCGTACGACGAAGGACACGATCGACAGCCGTTCGGCGTCGAGGTTGCCCAGGATCTCGATCGCCGGGTGCCGCCGCCAGGCCGCGACCGCCCGCCGCAGCAGGGCCTCTTCCCTGGCCCGGATGGTCTCGGTGCCGACCGCGGCCTTGAGCTGGAACACCAGCCCCGCGCGGATCGACTCGACGATGGCCGGCGTGCCGCCCTCCTCGCGGTGGGCCGGGTCGTCCAGGTAGAGGTGCTCGAGCGGGTTCACGTAGGCGACGGTCCCGCCGCCGGGCACTACCGGGACCCGGTTGGTCAGCAGCTCCCGACGCACGACGAGGACACCGGGCGTGCCGGGTCCGCCGATGAACTTGTGCGGTGAGAGGAACACCGCGTCCTTGTGGCAGCGTGGGTGCTCGGGGCAGTCGCGGTTCATCTCGATGTCGACGTAGGGCGCGGCGGCAGCGAAGTCCCAGAACGAGAGGGCACCGTGCGCGTGCAGCAGGTCGGCGATCCGGTGGGTGTCGGTGACGATGCCGGTGACGTTGGAGGCGGCGGAGAACGCGCCGATCCGCAGCGGCCGGTCGGCGTACTGGATGAGCCTCTCCTGCAGCACCGCAGTGTCGATGTGGCCGTCGCGGTCCTCGGGGATCGTCACCACGTCGCAGATGGACTCGCGCCACGGCAGCTCGTTCGAGTGGTGCTCGAACGGCCCGATGAACACCACCGGCCGCTGGTCGGCGGGGATGTGGTCGGAGAGGCCGTACTTCGCGTCGAGATCGGCCGGGATGCGCAGGTTCAGGATGCCGATGAGCTTGTCCACCGCGGCGGTCGCGCCGGAGCCGCAGAAGATCACGATCGTGTCGTCGTCGCCGCCCACGGCGTCCCGGACCATCCGACGCGCGTCCTCGCGGAGCCGGGTCGTCTGCAGCCCGGTGCCGCTGGACTCGGTGTGGGTGTTGGCATAGCGCGGCAGGACCTCGCCGCGGATGAAGTCCTCGATGAAGGTCAGGGCCCGGCCGCTGGCGGTGTAGTCGGCGTACGTGACGCGCCGCGGCCCGTAGGGCCCGTGCATGACCTGGTCGTCGCCGATGACCGACTCCCGGATGCGCTGGAGGAGCGGGCTCTCGGCAGCATCGAGCAGTGGTTCGGCCATGCGCTCACGGTATGCCCTGGACGACCGCGCGTGCGACGACCACGAGGGGCGGCCACCCCGGCGTCAGAGAAGGCTGAGCTGGGGATCCTCGGCCCCGGCCACCCGGCGCTCCAGGTCGAGCAGCAGCCGCTTCCGGTGAAGCCCCCCGCCGTACCCGGTCAGCGAACCGTTCGCCCCGATCACCCGGTGGCAGGGCACGACGATCGAGATCGGGTTGCGCCCGTTGGCCAGGCCGACCGCCCGGGACGCCTTGGCGTTGCCCACCCGCAGGGCGAGCTGGCCGTAGTTGATTGTCTCTGCGTAGGGGATATCGCGCAGCGCCAGCCAGGTCGTGAGCTGGAACGGCGTGCCGGCCGGGGCGAGCAGCAGGTCGAAGCTGGTGCGCTCGCCGGCGAAGTACTCGGCCAGCTGGCGGGTCGCCTGGTCGAGGACCGCGCACGGCTCGGTGGACCACGAGGGGTCGGGGCGGGCGTCGAACAGCAGCCTCGTCAGCGAGGTGCCGTCGCTGGTGAGCAGGAGCGGGCCGACCGGGCTGTCGACGGTGGTCGTGTACGTGGTCACGCGGGGTCCTTCCGGTCGGTGGTCGGTCGCATCGCGACGTCCCAGAGGTGCATCAGCGCGTACGACCGCCAGGGTCGCCACGCCTCGGCCCGGTCGGCCGCCGAGCGGGGGTCGCCCGCGGCGCCGAGCCGTTCGAGACCCCGGCGCACGCCGAGGTCGCTCGCAAGAAACGTGTCGGGGTCGCCGAGCACCCGCATCCGCAGGTAGTCGGCGGTCCACGGCCCGATGCCGGGCATTGCCAGCAGTACGGCCTGGACGGCGTCGCGGTCGGCGCCCGGGTCCAGGTCGACCTCCCCGCCCGCGACGGCAGCCGCCACCGCCACCAGGGTGCGGGCCCGGGCGCGCGGCATCGGCAGCGTCTCCGGGTCGAGCGCGGCCAGCGCGTCGGCGGTCGGGAAGTGGGCGGTGAGCGCGCCGTCCGGCCGCGTCAACGGCTTGCCGTACGCCGCGACGAGCCGCCCCGCGACCGTGCGTGCTCCGGCGACCGACACCTGCTGGCCGATCACGGCCTTGACGGCCATTTCCGTGCCGTCCACCGAGCCGGGCACCCGGATGCCCGGCCGGGCGCGGACCAGGGGCGCGATCAGCGGGTCACCGGCCAGGGTCTCGTCGACGGCGGCGGAGTCGGCGTCGAGGTCGAGCAGCCGCCGGATCCGGGCGACCGCGGGCACGACGTCGCGAGGGTCCTGCAGCCGCAGAGTGGCCAGGACGTGGTCGTCGGCCGGGGTCAGGTCGACCGTGGCCTCGCCGTGCGGGAGCAGCAGGGCGCGGCGGAAGGTCGTGCCGTCGTACGACTCGACGCCGGGCACCGACTTGGAGGCCAGCAGGTCGAGCAGCCATCGCCCGTCGAACGGCCGCCGGGTCGCTAGCCGCAGCACCATCGTCCCCGGGGTCACCAGACCGCGCCGGGCAGCCGTGGTGCGCAGGTCCCGCGGGGTGGTCGCGAAGACCGCCCGCACGGTGTCGTTGAACTGCCGGATGCTCGCGAAGCCGGCCGCGAAGGCGACCTCGGCGAACCGGAGGTCGGTGGTCTCGACGAGCACCCTGGCGGTGTGCGCCCGCTGCGCGCGGGCCAGCGCCTGCGCGCCGGCCCCGACCTCGGCGACGAGCAGCCGGTGCAGCTGGCGCTCGCTGTAGCCGAGGCGGGCGGCGAGACCGGCCACCCCGTGCCGGTCGACGGCGCCGTCGCCGATCAGCCGCATCGCCCGGGCGACGGTGTCGGACCGTGACGTTCCACTCGGGAGAGCCGGGGGAGGCGTCGGGACGGCACCGGCGGCAGGCGCGGAACCCGGCCAGCTGGGCCGCCGCCGCGGTCGGGTGGAAGGTCACGTTGCGCCGCTTGGGCGTGGTCGCGGGGCAGCTCGGCCGGCAGTAGATGCCGGTGGTCGTGACCGCGGTGACGAACCACCCGTCGAAGCGGGCGTCGCGGCTGCTGACGGCGCGGTAGCAGGTCTCGTGGTCGAGCACGAGACCCAGTCTCGCGGGTTGCACCGACAGTTACTAGCGGGCATCGGACATGACGCTCGCGACCCGCTGCCTCGTCCGGGCCGATCAGTGGCAGGAGCCACTCCCCGCGTCGGAGAAGGTCTGACCAGCCTCCGGCACGAACCGCCAGTCGTAGCCGGCCGGGTGCAGGGCGAGGCGGAGTACGCCGAAGGTGGCTGCGTTGCGGACCTCGCTGTTCGCCGCGACGGTGGTGATCGTCGTGTGGTTCGCGCCACCGGTGCCCACGACGAACGCCCTGATCCCGCGCACTGGGTCCGCCTGGCCGGCGGGGTTCTGCAGGGCGAACCTCTCGTAGACGTGGTCGTGCCCGGCGAGGACGACGTCGGCGCCGGCGGCGTACAGCCGGGACATGAACGACGCCGAGTTCGGTGCGGCCCGGCCGCCGGACGACCAGAGCGGGATGTGCCAGTAGGCCAGCGTGCAGGCCGCTGGATGGGCGGCGAGGTCTGCCTGCAGCCAGGCGTCCTGCGCTGACCCGGCCCCGCAACCGCCGGCGTCCCCGCAGTTGCTGTTCAGGGCGATGACGTGCCAGCTGCCGAGGTCGTAGCTGTACCAGCCCTGACCCGGTGTCCCGGCGGCCGAACCGAAGTACCCGAAGTACCCGCTGGCCCGGCCGGTCGTGTCGCAGTCGGTCGCCGGTGTCGCGCCGGGTTCACGGATGTACTCGTGGTTGCCGACCGCCGGATGGGTGAGGGAGCGGAACCGGCCCCAGGACAGGTCGTAGGACGCAGCGAAGGCTGCAGCGCCGCCGCAGTAGTACTGGATGTCGCCGAGAGCTGCCACCGCGTCGACCTCGGGGTCGGCGAGCACGAGGTCCGAGACGGCTCGCTGCCGGCACGACCCGCTCGTCCCCAACCCGCCGTTGAAGCTGGCGGCGAGCGGGTCGCAGGCGATGTCTCCGGCGGCCATCAGGACCGGGTCGGACGCCGGTTCGGGCGGTGCCGGGCCGGTGACCTGGACGGTGTCGTAGTACAGGTCGGCGGTGCGGCCGGCGACGTTCTCGCCGACCTGGACGCGGCCGACGGGGGTGGTTCCCAGGCTGGTGGTCAGGCTCAGGCCGGGGACCGGGGTGCCGTCGAGGGTGACCTCGATCCGGCTGAGGGTGTCCGCGACGAGCACGTGCAGGGCGACCTTCCGCCAGGTGTCGGTGGCCAGCGTGGTGGTGCTCTTGGTCGCGACGCCGGTGACGTCGTTGCGGACGCCGAGCAGTCGGCTGGGGGTCAGGTAGACCTCGGCCAGGGCGGTGCCGGTGGCGGTACGGACCTTGAGGAAGTTCACCGACGCGGTGCCGCCGCTTAGGGCGCCGACCCGCATGCTGGTGGTGGCGGTGATCTCGGTGGCGGGGGCCGGTAGCGCGGCCCAGGCGTAGGCGCCGGCGCCGGACATCGTGCCGCGGGCGGCCCAGGCCCCGTCCGCGACCACCGTGGACTGCACGGCCAGGCCGGACCCTCCCGACCACGCGGCGAGGCTGCCCGACTCGAACCCGTCCGAGAACAGCACCGGAACCACGGGTTCGGGCGGTGCCGGGCCGGTGACCTGGACGGTGTCGTAGTACAGGTCGGCGGTGCGGCCGGCGACGTTCTCGCCGACCTGGACGCGGCCGACGGGGGTGGTTCCCAGGCTGGTGGTCAGGCTCAGGCCGGGGACCGGGGTGCCGTCGAGGGTGACCTCGATCCGGCTGAGGGTGTCCGCGACGAGCACGTGCAGGGCGACCTTCCGCCAGGTGTCGGTGGCCAGCGTGGTGGTGCTCTTGGTCGCGACGCCGGTGACGTCGTTGCGGACGCCGAGCAGTCGGCTGGGGGTCAGGTAGACCTCGGCCAGGGCGGTGCCGGTGGCGGTACGGACCTTGAGGAAGTTCACCGACGCGGTGCCGCCGCTGAGGGCGCCGACCCGCATGCTGGTGGTGGCGGTGATCTCGGTGGCGGGGGCCGGTAGCGCGGCCCAGGCGTAGGCGCCGGCGCCGGACATCGTGCCGCGGGCGGCCCAGGCCCCGTCCGCGACCACCGCGGACTGCACGGCCAGGCCGGACCCTCCCGACCACGCGGCGAGGCTGCCCGACTCGAACCCGTCCGAGAACAGCATGGGCGGGGTCGTCGCGGCGGGTGCGGGCTGGGTGGTCACGAACGGGGCGAGGAGCAGCCCGGTGACACCCGCGACCAGCACGGTCCGGGCGGCTGCACTGCGGACCGGTCGTGGTCCGGCCAGCGCGCCCGACATCGCCGATTCCACCCCCCAGGGCTCGCCCCGCTCTGGACGCTAGCGGACGCGGTCATCGTCCGGATCGTCCAGCAGGACTACGCAGCGAGCGCGTCCAGGGCTGCCATCTCCTCCTCGGTGAGCGCGAGCCCGGCCACGTCGGCGTTCGACCTGATCCGCTCCTCCTGCGACGACTTGGGGATGGCCACGACCCCGTGCTGCAGGTGCCAGCGCACGATCACTTGCGCCGGTGTCCGGCCGTGCCGCTCGGCGATTCCGGTGATCACCGGGTGCTCCAGGGTGCCGCCGCGCAGGGCGCTGTAACCCTCGAGCACGACGCCGCGTTGGCGGTGCCCGTCGAGGACCGCGCGGTCGAACAGCAGCGGGCTCCACTCGATCTGGTTCAGCGCCGGGGTCACACCGGTCTCCCGGGTGAGCTCATCGATCTGGTCGAGCCGGTAGTTGCTGACGCCGATCTGGCGCGCGAGCCCCTTGTCGCGGGCCTCGATGAACGCCCGCCAGACACCGAGGTCCGCGCCGCTTCCGCCGGGCCAGTGGATCAGCCAGAGGTCGACGTGGTCGGTCCCGAGCAGGTCCAGGCTGGTGCGCAAGGTGTCCAGCTCGTGGCCGGCGTTGCGGGGCGGGCACTTGGTGGTGACGAACACGTCGTCCCGGGCCACCCCGCTGTCGGCCAGCCCGGCGCCGACCTCTCGTTCGTTGCCGTAGACCGTGGCGGTGTCGAGGTGGCGGTAGCCCGCGTCGAGAGCCCAGCCGACCGCCCGGCGCGCCTTCGAGCCCTTGATCTGCCAGGTGCCGAAGCCGAGCAGCGGGATCCGGCCACCCCCGGCGAGGTCTGCTGCGTCCTGAGGAAAGGTCATGCCCCCATGCTGCCTCGCCGGCCGGCGAGACGACGGCCGGGGTCACCCCACGGTGACGCCGGCAGCGCGCATCTCCTGGACCGAGCGCTCGGTGTCGCCGGCGGCGAGCTCGACGAAGCGGGTGAACGCGAGCGGAACCTCGACCTCGTAGCCCAGCCGTATGCCGTCCAGCGCCGTCTCCTTGACGCAGTAGTCACCTGCCAGTCCGACCACGACGAGCCTGCGGACGGACGGGTCGAACAGGGACTGCAGCTGGGTCGCGGCGGCCACACCGGTGGTGGGGTCCCGGACCGAGAAGCCGGAGTAGCCGTCCTCACCGGAGGTCCCCTTGCGCACCACCGGCCCGTGGACGAGCAGCTGCGGGTGCAGCTGAGCCCCCCAGGTGCCGCCGACGCAGTGCACCGGCCAGATCCCGCCGTCCTTCTCGAAGTGCGGGGTCGAAGCCGGGTGCCAGTCCTGGGTGTAGGCGACGGCTGAGCCGACGTTCTGCGCCGCACCGACGAGCTGGCTGACCAGCGGCACGACCTCCTCGCCGCCCTGGACATAGAGGCCACCGCCGGGGTCCGCGAAGTCGTTCTGGACGTCGACGACAACCAGCGCGGTCGCTGCATCGAGCCGGGGCTGATCGGTCACGCTGGTGGCTCCTCGTAGGTGGTGGGTATGGCGGGTTCGCCCTTGGACAGCGCCAAACCCTGCCAGGGCAGGGTCGTGAGCACTCGCTTGAGGTGGCCGCGGGACTCGTCCAGGGTCGGTACGTCGAGCAGCTCGCCGCCGCGGACCAGTGACCGCTGCAGTGCCCGGTCCCCCTCGCGCGCCGACGGCGGCCCCTGCGGCCGGACGACCTCCTCGGTGGCCGTGCCGGTCGACCGGTGGCGGCGCACCGCGGTCTTCCGCCCGCCGCGGGTGGACTTGTCCTCCGAACGCTTGGCCACCGCCCGGCCGTCGACCTCGACCAGCTTGTAGACGAAGCCGGCGGTCGGGGCTCCCGACCCGGTCACGACCGATGTCCCGACGCCGTACGCGTCGACGGGAGCGGTCGCGAGGGCGGCCAGGGCGAACTCGTCGAGGTCGCCGGACAGCACGATGCGGGTGCCGCGCGCGCCCAGGGAGTCCAGCTGCTCGCGGGTCTGGTGCGCCAGCACGGCGAGGTCGCCGGAGTCGATCCGGACCGCGCCGAGCTGCGGGCCGGCCGCCTCGACCGCGGTCCGGATGCCCTGGGCGATGTCGTAGGTGTCGACCAGCAGGGTGGTGCCGACGCCGAGGGCCTCGACCTGGGCGCGGAACGCGTCGGCCTCCCGCTCGTGCAGCAGCGTCCACGAGTGGGCTGCGGTGCCGGCGGTCGGGACGCCGTACCGGTGGCCGGCGGCCAGGTTGGACGTGGCGGCGAACCCGGCGAGGTAGGCCGCCCTGGCAGCGGCGACGGCCGACTCCTCATGGGTACGCCGGGAGCCCATCTCGATGCATTGCCGGTCGCCCGCGACGTAGGCCATCCGGGCGGCCGCGGAGGCCACGGCGCTGTCGTGGTTGAGGATGCTCAGCGCGAGGGTCTCGAGCAGCACCGCCTCGGCGAAGGTGCCCTCGACGGTCAGCACCGGCGAGCCGGGCAGGAAGACCTCGCCCTCGAGGTAGCCCGACACGTCGCCCGAGAAGCGGTAGCCGTCCAGCCAGCGGCAGGTCGCCTCGTCGATCACCCCGGTGCGGCGCAGCCCGGCCAGCTGCTCGTCGTCGTACCGGAAATGCGGCAGGGCGTCGAGGAACCGGCCGGTACCGGCCACCACGCCGTACCGGCGCCCCTCGGGCAGGCGACGGGTGAACAGCTCGAACACGCACCGCCGATCCGCTGTCCCGTCGCGCAGCGCCGCCTGCAGCATGGTCAGTTCGTAGTGGTCGGTCAGCAGACCGGTGTCGCCCGTCACGGGGGTCAGCCTAGATTGGGCGCATGTCCGTGGCTCCCGTCGAGACCGCGCGGCCCGAGGAGGACGTCGAGACCGGAACGGTCGTCGTGCCCGACAAGCCGTGGGTCACCATCGTGTGGAACGACCCGGTCAACCTCATGTCGTACGTCGCCTACGTGTTCCAGAAGCACTTCGGCTACAGCAAGGAGAAGTCGGCCAAGCTGATGCTGGACGTGCACGAGAAGGGCCGGGCCGTCGTGTCCAGCGGCACCCGCGAGGAGATGGAGCGCGACGTCGAGTCCATGCACGGGTACGGGCTGTGGGCCACCCTGCAGCACGACGAGTAGGGAGAGCCGTGCCCGCCACCTTCCGCCGTGCCCGCAAGGGCAGCGTCTCGGTGACCTTCGGCGTCGACGAGCACCGCGTCCTGCAGCACGTGCTCGGCGAGATGATCGAGCTGCTCGAGGACGACGTCGACGATGACGACGACCCGTTGGCCCAGGCGGTCGGCATCGGCACGTCGACCGAGACCCCGGAGGACCCCGCGCTGGCCCGACTGTTCCCCGACGGCTACGTCGACGATCCCCAGGCCTCCGCCGACTTCCGGCGGTACACCGAGCCGGGCCTGCGGTCCACCAAGCGCGCGGCCCTGCAGACCGCACTGGCCACCCTGGGGGACGAGCCGCACCGGATCATGCTCACCCCCGAGCAGGCCGATGCCTGGCTCGGCGCCCTCAACGACAGCCGGCTGGTGCTCGGGGAGCGGCTCGGGGTGGTCGAGGAGTTCGAGGACCTGATCACCTCGCTGGCCGACGACGACCCGCGGCTCGCGCTGTTCTGGGTCTACGACCGGCTGACGTTCCTGCAGGAGTCGCTCGTCCAGGCCCTCTCGGCCGGCCCGTAGGCTTGGCCCGTGCTGGAGATCGCGCAGTCGACCTACGACGAGATCGTCGCGCACGCCCGCCGCGACCACCCGGACGAGGCGTGCGGAGTCGTCGCTGGACCGGTGGGCTCGGGCCGGCCGGAACGGTTCGTCCCGATGCTCAACGCGGCCCGGTCGCCGACCTTCTACGAGTTCGACTCGGCCGACCTGCTGGCGCTCTACCGTGAGATGGACGATCGCGACGAGGAACCGGTCGTGATCTACCATTCGCACACCGCGACCGAGGCGTACCCGTCGCGCACCGACATCGCGCTCGCCCAGGAGCCGGGCGCCCACTACGTGCTCGTCTCGACCCGCGAGCCGGTCTCCGTCGAGCTGCGGTCGTACCGGATCGTGGACGGCAAGGTCACCGAGGAAGAGGTCCGGGTCGTCGCGACGTTGTGACGTTCCGGCAGGTGTTACGCCCATCGAACGAGGAGCACCCAGCAGTGAGCATCGAGGTCCGGATCCCGACCATCCTGCGGCAGTACACCGGGGGTGAGAAGGCGGTGGAGGGTTCCGGCGCCACCCTGGCCGAGCTGATCGACGACATCGAGTCCCGCCATGCCGGGCTGCGCGCCCGGCTGGTCGACGAGAAGGGGCTGCGCCGGTTCGTCAACGTCTACCTCAACGACGAGGACGTGCGCTTCCTCGGTGGGCTGGAGACCGGGGTGAAGGACGGCGACAACGTGACCGTTCTCCCAGCGGTCGCCGGCGGCTGACCGGCGTCGTCATGCGCTACGACTCGCTGCTGGACTCGGTCGGCAACACCCCGCTGGTGGGGCTGCCGCGGCTCTCGCCGTCGCCCGACGTCCGGCTGTGGGCCAAGCTCGAGGACCGCAACCCGACCGGCTCGGTGAAGGACCGGCCGGCGCTGTTCATGGTCGAACAGGCCGAGAAGGCGGGGTTGCTCCGGCCAGGCTGCACGATCCTCGAGCCGACGTCGGGCAACACCGGGATCTCGCTGGCGATGGTCTGCCAGCTCAAGGGCTACCGGCTGGTCGCCGTGATGCCGTCGAACACCTCGGTCGAGCGGCGTCAGCTGCTGGAGATGTGGGGTGCCGAGATCGTGTCGTCGCCCGCCGAGGGCGGGTCGAACGAGGCCGTGCGGGTCGCGAAGGCGATGGCCGAGGACCACCCGGACTGGGTGATGCTCTACCAGTACGGCAACCCGGGCAACGCCGAGTCGCACTACGCGAGCACCGGTCCCGAGATCCTGGCTGACCTGCCTTCGATCACGCACTTCGTGGCGGGGCTGGGCACGACGGGGACGCTGATGGGCGTCGGACGGTTCCTGCGCGAGCGGGTGCCGGGCGTCGAGATCGTGGCGGCCGAGCCGAGGTACGGCGAGCTGGTCTACGGGCTGCGCAACCTGGACGAGGGATTCGTCCCGGAGCTGTACGACGAGTCGGTGCTGACGTCGAGGTACTCGGTCGGGCCGCGGGACGCCGTGCGTCGGGTCCGCGAGCTGCTCGACAACGAGGGGCTGTTCGCCGGGTTCTCGACCGGCGCGATCGCCCATGCGGCGCTGGGGATCGCGGCGAAGGCGCACCAGGAGGGCCGCCGGGCCGACATCGCCTTCGTGGTGTGCGACGCCGGCTGGAAGTACCTCTCGACCGGGGCGTACGCCGGCACCCTCGACGAGGCCGAGGCCAACCTCGACGGCACCCTCTGGGCCTAGCGCCCCCGCCACCCGTGCCCGGCCGCCGTGTGGCGAGGATCGGATAGCACTTGTGGTGTCAGACGCCACGTTCGCTATCCGATCCGGTGATTCCGCAGGTCGGGCCGCAGCGGCGCAGCTCGCCCGTCCAGCCGCCGCGGCGGAGGATGCGCGCGACGAGCACGGCGCTCCGGCACGGCCGAACCGTCACGGCGACCCACCCCAGTCGCACTGTCCGGGAGTCCTCTTCGGCGAGCAGTTCACCGTCCCTGAGGTCGTCGCGCTCCTGCCACTCGTCTGGGTGCGCCGCTCGGCCGTCGAGCTCCACCACCGTCCGCCATCGCCGGTAGCGGACGTCGCGGTATCTCCTGCGGCCACGGCCGCCCTCGGCCAGGTTGCGCTCGCCGCGCGGCAGTCCGTGCGAATCCTCGACATCTCGCCGGTAGGAGCGCTCGAGCGGTGAGGCCACGCCTTCGCGAACGTCTGCGAGGAGCTCGTTGAGAAGCCTTCGCCACCGGGCACGCGATCTGGCGCGCAGCCGAGCCCGCAGGCGGTCGTGGGTCGTCAGGCGCCGCTGACACGCTGTGAGGACCAACCCGATCACCGGCTGGCTCGTGGCCATCTGGTCGGACAGGTCGAGCACGGTGTCCTCGATGCGAGTCCGTGGCGGCAGCAGCGCAGGGTGCAGCCGCGCTGCATGATGGCGGGACTGGCGGACCCTCACCCCCGGCCTCGACCCGCGATGTCGGTGGCCGTGCCGCACCACCACGTCGATCCGCTCCGGCGGGGACGGCATGAGTCCGTGCAGCCACGCGGCCGTGGTGTGGCTCGCGGCTGCGTCTTCCCCGGCGTACAGCAGCGCCGCCCAGATCCTCGTCATGAGCGGGAGAGGGCCGGTGAAGATCACGTAAGTGCCGGGTAGGGCGCGTTGCCACCGGCGCGCCCGAAGTTGCTGACGAACCAGCTCGCGTCTCGACTCCCAGCGCTCGCATCTGTCGGCGGGAGACCGCCCCCGCCTGCGAGCCGGCCAGGGCGTCGAGAGCCGTGAGTTCGAGCGGATTGACGGCGTGCATGCAGTTCACGCTGAGGGTCGGCGGATCGCCTCATCGCGGGTTGCCGTGCTCCTGTGGATGGGAGCTGGCTGTGGACGCCGACCGAGATCGACCTCATCTGCCAGGATCGGATAGCGAATGTGGCGCAGGACGTCACAACTGCTATCCGATCCTGGGATGTCGGTCGCGGGGAGTCGGCGGGGGGAGCATCGGCGGCAGCCCGTACCCTCGCTCCCGTGGCGGACGCTCCCATCGGCATCTTCGACTCCGGGTTCGGGGGCCTCACCGTTGCCCGCGCAGTCCTCGACCAGCTGCCGCACGAGCCGGTGCTGTACTACGGCGACACCGAGCGCCAGCCCTACGGCCCGCGCCCGATCGCCGAGGTCCGGGCGTTCGCCCTCGAGTGCCTCGACCACCTGGTGGCGCAGGGCGTGAAGATGCTGGTCATCGCCTGCAACAGCGCGAGCGCCGCCGTCCTGCACGACGCCCGCGAGCGCTACGACGTGCCGGTGGTCGAAGTGATCAGGCCGGCCGTACGCCGGGCGGTGGCCGCGACCCGCAACGACCACGTCGGGGTCATCTCGACCCTCGCCACCAAGACCAGCCGGGCCTACGAGGACGCCCTCGCGGCCGCCCCGCACATCGAGGTCACGACCCAGGCCTGCCCGCGGTTCGTGGAGTTCGTCGAGCAGGGCGTGACCGGTGGCGAGGAGCTGCTCGCCGTCGCCCACGAGTACCTCGACCCGGTTGCCCGGGCCGGCGTCGACACGCTGATCCTCGGCTGTACGCACTACCCGCTGCTGACGGGTGTCGTCTCCTACGTGATGGGCGACGGCGTCACCCTCGTCTCCAGCGCCGACGAGACCGCCAAGGACGTCTACCGCACCCTGGTCGCCGAGGCCCTGGAGCGCCCTACCGGCCTGCCCGAGCCGGAGCACCGGTTCCTCACCACCGGGGACCCCAGCCGGTTCCTCAACCTGAGCCGGCGCTTCCTCGGCCCCGAGGCCGGCGGCGTGGAGAAGGTGGCCTGACGCGTGCGGATCACCGTGGTCGGCTGCTCCGGCTCGTTCCCCGGGCCCGACAGCGCGGCCTCCTGCTACCTCGTCGAGGCGGACGGCTTCCGGGTGCTGCTCGACCTCGGCAGCGGCGCCCTGGGCAGCCTGCAGCGTCACGTCGACCTCGCCGACCTCGACGCCGTGCTCGTCAGCCACCTGCACCCCGACCACTGCATCGACCTCCTGCCGCTGTACGTGGCGCGCACCTACGACCCGCGCCGCAGCTTCGACCGGCTTCCCGTCGTGGTCCCGGGCGGCGGTGCCGAGCACCTGGCGCGCGCCTACGGGCGAGCCGAGCGGCCGGGTCTGGCCGCCTCGTTCGACTTCGACGAGTGGACGGCGGGCACCCGCCGATTCGGTCCGCTGACCGTGACCGTCGCCCGGATGGCGCACCCCGTCGAGACCTGGGGGATGCGCGTCGAGCATGACGGGGCCGCGCTGGCCTACTCCGCCGACACCGGGCCGTGCGACGCACTTGTCGAGCTGGCCGGGGGTGCCGACCTCGCGCTGTTCGAGGCCGCCTTCGAGACCGGCCGCGACGACCAGGCGCCGCCCGACCTGCACCTCACCGCGCGCGAGGCCGCGCAGGCAGCCGCCGCTGCCGGGGTACAGCGACTGGTCCTCACCCACCTGCCACCGTGGAACGACCCGGCGGTTGCGCGGCGCGACGCCGAGACTGCCTTCGACGGCCCGGTCGAGGTCGCCGCGGCCGGTTCGACGTACGACCTGTGAGTCGGTGTCGGCCCGCGCCTCTAGGGTCGTGGGCATGACTCGCATCGACGGACGCACCCCCGACCAGCTGCGCGACGTTCGCATCACCCGCGGTTGGCTCGATCACGCCGAGGGCTCGGTCCTCGTGGAGTTCGGCAAGACCCGGGTGCTCTGCGCCGCCTCGGTCACCCAGGGCGTCCCGCGGTGGCGAAAAGGCAGTGGCCTCGGCTGGGTGACGGCGGAGTACGCCATGCTGCCGCGATCAACCAACACCCGATCCGACCGCGAGTCGGTCAAGGGCCGGATCGGGGGGCGCACCCACGAGATCTCCAGGCTGGTCGGCCGGTCGTTGCGCGCCGCGATCGACTACAAGGCGCTCGGCGAGAACACCATCGTGCTCGACTGCGACGTGCTGCAGGCCGACGGCGGCACCCGCACGGCGGCGATCACGGGCGCGTACGTCGCGCTCGCCGACGCGGTCTCCTGGCTGCGGGCGAAGGGCGCACTCGTCTCGGAGCCGCTCACCTCTTCGGTTGCTGCGGTGTCGGTGGGCATCGTCGGCGGCGTGCCTATGCTCGACCTCTGCTACGAAGAGGACGTCACGGCCGAAACCGACATGAACGTCGTGATGACCGGCTCGGAGGCGTTTGTGGAGGTGCAGGGCACAGCGGAGGCCGAGCCGTTCGACCGGGCGCAGCTGGATGCGTTGCTCGACCTCGCGACGACCGGCTGCCGCAGCCTGACCGCCCTGCAGCAGGCGGCCCTGGACACATGACGGTCCGGCTGGTCCTCGCGACGCGCAACTCGCACAAGGTCGGCGAGCTGGCCGACATCCTCGGCGCGGCCGGGTTGGACGTCGAGCTGCTGCCGCTGCCGGACGACGCGCCCGAGGTCGTCGAGGACGGTCTGACCTTCGCCGAGAACGCGCTGAAGAAGGCCCGCTCCGCTGCCGTGGCCACCGGGCTGCCCTCGGTCGCGGACGACTCCGGGCTCTGCGTCGACGCGCTGAACGGGATGCCGGGCGTCCTCTCCGCGCGGTGGGCCGGAGCCGGCCGGGACGACGCGGCCAACCTGGCGCTGGTGCTCGACCAGGTGGCCGACGTCCCGGATGAGCACCGCGGGGCGCACTTCGCCTGTGCGGCTGCGCTGGCGATGCCGTCGGGGGAGGAGCGGGTGGTCGAGGGTCGGGTGACGGGCGTGCTGATCAGGATGCCGCGCGGCACCGGTGGCTTCGGCTACGACCCGGCGTTCGTCCCGCTCGGGCGCGAGCTGACCACCGCGGAGATGCCGGCACGGGAGAAGAACGCGATCTCGCACCGCGGCGAGGCGTTCCGAGCACTCGCACCGGTGCTGCGTGAACTGCTTGCTGGCGCCTGACGTGCGGGAGGGGGGAGTCGAACCCCCACGCCCAGAGGGCACCGGCTCCTAAGGCCGGCGCGTCTGCCATTCCGCCACTCCCGCGACGCAACTCATCCTAGATGGCGGCCAGCCGGTTCGCGTCAGTCGATGCCGAGGTCGCGGCGCAGCTTGGCGACGTGGCCGGTGGCCTTGACGCCGTACATCGCCTTCTCGACCGTGCCCTTCTCGTCGATGACGAAGGTCGAGCGGATCACGCCGATCACCGTCTTGCCGTAGAGCTTCTTCTCGCCGTACGCGCCATACGCCTCGATCACGTCACGGGACGGGTCGCACAGCAGCGGGTAGGGCACGTGCTCCTCGTCGCGGAACTTCCGCTGCTTCTCCAGCTTGTC
>CAVRTI010000001.1:0-134798 GCA_963723975.1 uncultured Actinomycetota bacterium | reverse complement strand
CCACATCCAGGCGCACCGGGTGGCGATGCGCGGTGCAGAGCTCGCGGCCGACCCGGCGCACGGCACCGGCGAGCCGTGGCAGATCGCGAAGATCTACTGGAACGCGATACCCGAGTCCGTGCTGCGCGAGGGGATCCGAGCGGTCCGGGAAGCCGGTGACACGACCTTCTTCGAGGGCATGGACCCCGATACCGACGAGATGCCGACCTTCGTGCTGCCCGACGAGATGGTGACGACGAAGATCGACGGCATGGACCACGTCGACGCCAAGATGGCCGCCATGCGCGCGCACGCGACCCAGATCACCGTCGACGGCCCCTTCTTCGCGCTGTCCAACAACCTCGGGAACCGGGTATGGGGCGTCGAGTACTACCGGTTGGTGCAGGGCGAGCCAGGCACCGAGCGTGACGCCGACGGCCGGGAGACCGACCTGTTCGCCGGGCTCGACTAGGCCGCACGCTGCCACCGCTCACCCAGCGTGAGCATGGCTCTCTTGGGGTGCTCCGAACGGGTGACGCGGCGCTCGCATCCGGGTGAACCGGGTCGGCCGCGGGTTACCACGGGTCGAAGGGGGGCGAGACTGCCATCAGATGCTGGTCCGCCTGGCAGGGGTGGTCGGCGCGTTGACCCGCGGGCTTGATGCTCCGTCCGGGTGACCGTGCACCACCACCGCCTCTCGCCCTGGCGTCTCCGGGGACCGCGACGCAGAGCTGGAGGGGACATGGGCGACACGCAAGCGGCCGAATCGGGGACGGGGTTCCTCGATCTGACCCAGACGGCGGGCGGTGCCGATGTCGGACGCAGCCGCGAGGAGATGCGCCGCAAGCGGTTGACCCGCGTCGTCGTCATGGTCGGCGTGCCCACGGCGTTCCTCTGGTACCGCATCCTCTCCGGGAACCCGGTGGACCTGTTCAACCTGCCGTCGGTGGACCCGCTGCTGCTCATCCCGGCGCTGTTCTTCTTCTTCCTGGCGCTGCTGCTCGTCGGGCAGTTCGTGGTGTCCGGCAGGTCGCCGCACACGGTGGTCCGGCCCGAGCAGATCGACGTCCGTCTGGCTGACGTGGTGGGGATCGACGTCGTCAAGGACGAGGTCGTCCGATCGCTGCAGCTGTTCCTGTCGCACCGCAGCTTCGCCCGCGAGATGGGTGGCCGTCCGCGTCGCGGCCTGCTGTTCGAGGGCGGCCCCGGCACCGGGAAGACCTACACCGCGAAGGCGCTGGCTGCCGAGGCCGGGGTCCCGTTCCTGTTCGCCACCGCCACCTCCTTCCAGTCCAGCTTCCAGGGAGCGACCTCACGCAAGGTGCGCCAGTACTTCAAGGCGCTGCGCAAGGCGGCCCGCAAGCACGGCGGGGCGGTCGGCTTCATCGACGAGTTCGACGCGATCGGTCTGGCGCGCACCGGGACGTCGGCCATGACCGCTGCACCGTCGGTCGCCGGGATGCCGATGTCCTGCGGCGGCCTCGAGGGCCTGCCGATGCACCAGTCCGGCGCGACGATCAGCACACCGTTCGTCGGTGGCGGCGACCTCCAGATGGCGGTCAACGAGCTGCTGGTGCAGATGCAGTCGTTCGAGGAGCCGACGGCGACCGAGAAGCTGCTCGGCAAGCTGGTCGACGCGCTGAACCTGCTGCTGCCGGAGCACCGCCAGGTGCGCGGCCCCAAGGGCAAGCACGCCAACATCCTGCTGATCGCCTCGACCAACCGGGCCGACTCGCTGGACCCGGCACTGCTGCGGCCGGGCCGCTTCGACCGGCGGCTGACCTTCGAGCTGCCGCCCAAGTCGAGCCGGCGTCAGCTGATCGACCACTTCCTCGACCGTAAGGCGCACAGTGACGAGCTCAACTCCGACGAGCGTCGTGACGCCCTCGCCGCCGTGACCCAGGGCTACAGCCCGGCGATGCTGGAGGGTCTGATGGACGAGGCGCTGATCCAGGCGGTGCGGGGCAAGCGCTCCCGGATGTCCTGGGCCGACGTCGAGCATGCCCGGATGCAGGTCGACGTGGGGCTCGGGCAGCCGGTGGCCTACACCGACCACGAGCAGCGCCTCATCGCCAGCCACGAGGCCGGGCACGCGACGGTCGCCTGGCTGGTCGCACCGCAGCGGCGGCTGGAGATCCTCACCATCATCAAGCGCCGTGAGTCGCTGGGCCTGCTCGCGCACGGCGACCGGGACGACGTCTACACCCGGTCCCGCGCCGAGCTGACCGCCCTGATCCAGATCGCGATGGGCGGCCAGGTCGCCGAGGAGATCTTCTTCGGCGACGTGTCCACCGGGCCGGCCGGCGACCTCGTGTACGCGACCCAGATCGCGGCGCAGATGGTCGGCGCCGCCGGCATGACCGACACCCTGGTGTCGTACGCCGCGGTGCACAACAGCGGCTTCAGCGACACCAACCTGGTCGGCCGGGTCCTCGGCGACTCGGAGGGCCGGCGCCGGGTCGAGGAGATGCTGCAGCGGCAGAAGGTCGCCGTCCGCGGGCTGCTCGAGGCCAACCAGCACCTGGTGGCCGCGCTGCGGGACGCGCTGCTGGAGCGCCACGAGCTGATCGGCCAGGAGATCACCGACGTCCTCGAGCAGGCGGCGGCGAACCCGCCGCATCGCCAGCCGATCGGTGAGCGCACGATCGACCTGCGCCAGGCCGACCGGGTGCACCGAGACCGACCGGGACGGAGTAGGCGCAACCAGTCGGGCACCCGGGCGCGTACCGTGCCCGGGTGCCCGCTGCCGTCCGTGCCCTGCTGCTGGCGGCGGCCGCGGCGGCCGGCGCCGCCGCCGGGCTGCTCGGCTCGTTCGTGCACCCGCTGAGCACGCTCGGGGCGCCGGTCGGGCTGCTCCTGGCGCTGGGCCTGAGCGCCGCGGTGTTCGTCACCGGCGGCCTCCTGCTGGGCCGCCCGCCCGTGGTCGCGGCAGCGGCCGGCTGGGTGGCGGTCGTCCTGCTGCTCGCCTCGCCGCGACCCGAGGGCGACCTGGTGGTGCCCGCCTCGGCGACCGGGTACGGCTGGCTGCTCGGCGGAACCCTGGTGGCGCTCGGCTGCGTGGCGCTGCCGTACCCGCGGGCTCCCCGGCGCAGCGCCCGGCCTTCAGCGGCGGCCGACGGCGGCCGATGATCGCACCATGGGCACCGAGGCGACGCTGACCGACCTCGCTACGTCCCCGGGCCCGGGCTCGGCACCGGCGTCGCCGCCGGCGGGATCCTGCTCCGGCTGGGCTCGTCGCGCTACGCGGTCGCGATGGCCGACGTCGCCGAGGTGGCGGCCGTGCCCGGCGTCACCCGGATCCCCGGCTCGCCCGCCTGGCTGGCCGGGGTCGCCAACTGGCGTGGCCGGATGCTGCCGGTGCTCGACCTGCGGCCGTTGCTCTCCGCGGCCGTCGTTCCTCTGGCCAGCAGCGCCCGGCTGGTCGTCCTGGCCCGTGGTGACGTGGTGGCCGGGGTCGTCGCGGAAGCGGTCCCCGGCGTGTACGACGGCGAGCTGGCCGACCCCGCGGCGCCCCCGCCGACCCTGAGCGCCGACGCCGCCGCCCTGGTCGTCGGGCAGGTGGTGGACGGGTCGGGCCCGGTGGCGGTCCTGGACGCCGCGGCCGTCCTGGCGCTGCGTGAGCGTGTCGACCGCCGCCGCCACGGCGCCTAGACCCAGGCCAGCCCGTCCCCCGTCTGGCCTACAGAAGCACCGTCGCCGGCCCGATGAACCGGTGACGGCCCTGCGCGGGTCGTTCTGACGGCCATGGAGGCATGGTGGAGTTCTGGAAGAGGCTCAACGCAGCGTCGATGGTCACCCTCGCGGTGACCTTGGCTTCTGCCGCGCTCGCGCTTGCGCTCGACCAGGCGGCGGGCGCCGAGTTCTCGTTGGTCGCGGTCGGCAGCTGGCTCGCGGTGGGTGTGGTCAGTGCTCTCGGGCTGGCCGCACTGACCCTGTTCGGTGAGCGGCTGGTCGCCGACCGGGCGCTCGTCGAGCGCTACCGAGCCGTGCTCGTCGTCGCCAACATCATCTGGATCGCCGGTCTGGTCGCGACCACCGGAGGCACCGAGCGGCCCTACTGGGCCCTGATGTCGGCCCCGCTGCTCATCGCGGCGGTGTCCATGAACCGGGTGCGCGGCCTGCTCATCGGCGTGATCGCGACCATCGCCACGCTCGTCGCGGTGCGCGCATCGGGCCCGGTCGACCTCGCCGACGCTCGGCTTCCTGGTCCTGGTGCTCCCGCTGGGGCCCGGCGTGACCTGGTTCGTCGGGCTGCTGTGCGCCGCGGTCTGGGACGAGCGCCGTACCGCCGGTGAGGAGCGCGACGAGCTCAGCGCCCGCGTCGACGAGCTGTCGTCGGTGCTCGCGCAGGCAGCCGAGGGCGACCTTGCCGTCCGGGTGGACGCCAAGGAGAGCCCCAACGACTCGGTCCGCGCGCTGACCGACTCGTTCAACAACACCCTGCTCAACCTGCGTCAGCTGGTCGAGCAGATCCGCTCCGGCGGCGACCAGATCACCTCCAGCGCCGGCGAGCTGCTGGCCACCGCGGAGGAGCACGCAGCCAGCGCCACCCAGCAGTCGTCGGCGGTCGCCGAGACCACCTCGACGATCGAGGAGCTCGCCGCGACCGCGGCCCAGATCGCCGATACCGCCGAGTCGGTCGCCCGCTACGCGGCCGAGACGCTGCGCCACGCCGAGGACGGCCGGACCGCCGTCGCGACCTCGGTGGCCGCCATGGACGCGATCGCCGACCGGGTCAACTCGATCGCCACCCGGGCGCTCTCGCTCGGCGAGAAGGGACAGGAGATCGGCCGCATCCTCGGCGTCATCGACGACCTGGCCGACCAGACCAACCTGCTGGCTCTCAACGCTGCCATCGAGGCGGCGCGGGCCGGCGAGCACGGCCGCGGGTTCGCGGTGGTCGCCTCCGAGGTGCGCAAGCTCGCCGAGCGCTCGCAGGAGTCGGCCGGCCAGATCCAGGCGATCGTCACCCAGATCCAGGCCGAGACCAGCGCCACGATCCTCGCCAGCGAGGAGGGCGCCAAGGAGGTCCGCAGCGGTGCCGCGCTGGCCCGTGAGGTCGTCGACGCCCTCGAGCGCATCTCCGGGATGGTCGACGAGACCACCACCGCGGCGAAGGAGATCTCCATCGCCACCCAGCAGCAGCGGTCGGCCTCCGACCAGGTCGTGTCCGCGATGACCCAGGTCTCCGACGTGTCCCGGCAGTACGCGGTCGGCTCCAAGCAGGCGGCGGCCGCGGCCGCCCAGCTCAACGTGCTCGCCGCCGAGCTCCGGTCGTCGATCGAGCAGTTCCGGGTCAGCTGACCATGAGCAGCTCCACCCCACGAAACCGCTCGCTGCGCTCGCGCTTCCGCGGGGACTCCGGATGAGCAGCTGGGCCGACGACCCGGAGCTGGTCGCGACCTTCCGTGCCGAGGTCGAGGAGCGGGTCGCCTCGATGTGCGAGGGCCTGCTGCGGCTCGAGGCGCACCCGTCCCCCCGCCAGCTGGTGGCCGGGCTGTTCCGCGACGCGCACACCGTCAAGGGGTCCGCCCGGATGCTCGGCCTGGACGGGGTCGTCGACGTGGCGCACCGCGCCGAGGACCTCCTGGGCGCCCTCAAGGACGGCCGGCTGGCCGTCCGCACCGACATCGTCGACGTGCTGCTGGTGGCCGCCGAGAGCATCAGCCGCTCGATGCCGGGCGCGGCCCGGCCGGTCGGCGACGACGAGCTCGCCGCGGTCGTCGCTGCGCTGGACTCAGCCTGCGCCGGCGACGACCCGGTGGTGGTGCCACGCCTTGCCGAGGAGGAGGTTGCCGAGCCGGACGACCTGCGCGGTCGCGGCGGCGACTCGATCCGGGTCCCGACCCGGCGGGTGCACGACCTGGTCGACGTCGTCGGCGTGGCCGAGCTCGACGTACGACGGATCGCCCGGCACGGACGCCAGCTCGCGGCCCTGGCCGCCGACCACCAGCGAGCCTCCCGGGCGGTCCGCGAGTCGCTGGCGGGCGCGACCGCCGAGCAGCCCGTGCTGGACGCCCTGCACGCGCTGGTGGCGCTGGGAGACCAGCTCGGGGCGGCCACCCGCGAGCTGCTGGCCCGGGCCGAGGACGGGCAGAGCAGGCTCGCCGACGTCCGTGACGGCGCCATGGGCCTGGCGATGGTGCCGCTGCGCCGGGTCGTCGCCGGGTTCCCGCAGCTCGTCCGCGAGCTCGCGGCGCCGCGAACCTCCGACGACCCGGTCAAGGACATCGCCCTGGTGCTCGACGGCCAGGACGTGGAGCTCGACACCAGGGTGCTGGACGCCGTGGCCGACTCGCTGCGACACCTGGTGACCAACGCGGTCGACCACGGCTGCGAGTCGCCGGCCCAGCGCATCCAGGCCGGCAAGCCGCCGCAGGCGACCGTCACCGTGTCGGCGCGCGCCGCCGGGTCGACCGTGGTGATCGAGGTCTCCGACGACGGCCGCGGCATCGACGAGGACGGGCTGCGCAGGGCCGCCGTCGAGTGCGGCCTGCTGCCGGTCGACTCCACCGCCACCGGGCCGGCCCTGCTGCACGTCCTGTTCTCGCCGGGCTTCACGACCCGGGACGAGGTCACCCAGACGTCCGGTCGCGGCGTCGGCCTGGACGTCGTCCGGACCGTGGTGGAGGACCTCAGCGGGACCATCGAGGTGCGCGGCGAGCAGGGCGTCGGCACCACGTTCGTCATCAGCCTGCCGGTGACGCTGGGCGTCCTGCGCTGCCTGATGGCCCGGGTCGGTGACGAGCGGTACGCGCTCCCGGTCTCGGGCGTGCTCGAGACGCTCGGGCTCGCCACGGCCGAGCGGTCCGAGGTCGCCGGGGTGCCGGTGATCTCCCGCGAGGGACGCACCATGCCGCTGGTCGACCTCGGCCGGGTACTCGCCGTACCGGGGGAGAGGGCGCCGCGGGCCGCGGTGGTCGTGCAGCACGGCGGTGCGGGCGAGCTGCTCGCGCTGGCGGTGGACGAGCTCGAGGGTGAGATGGAGATGGTCGTCAAGGAGCTCGGCACCTTCTTCGGTCGGCTGCCCACCGTGGCCGGCGCGACGATCGACGGCGACGGCAGCGTGGTGCTGGTGCTGGACGTCCGTGAGCTCGCGGTCCGCCAGCTCGCGTCGGGGGCCGGCCAGGGGCCGGCCATCGCCGCAGCCCCCGCCCGCAAGGCCACCGCGCCCGACGGTGCTGCGCCCGCCCCGCGGTCCGCCGGCCGCCCCCGGGTGCTCGTGGTGGAGGACTCCCTCGGCGTGCGCGAGCTGCAGCGGGTGATCCTGGAAGGCGCCGGGTACGACGTGCAGACCGCCGTCGACGGCCTGGACGGCGCCGCCCGGCTCGCCTCGGACCCGGTCGACCTGGTGCTCTCCGACGTCGAGATGCCGGGAATGGACGGATTCACGCTCACCCGCACGCTGCGCCGGACCCGCGGCTGGGAGGATGTGCCCGTCGTGATCATGACGTCCCGGGGCGACGAGGCCGACCAGCGGGCCGGCCTGGACGCAGGTGCCAGCGCCTACCTGCTCAAGAGCGAGTTCGACCAGGCCGAACTCATCGATACGGTCCGTCGCCTGCTGGGCCGTTGAGCCCACCCCCTCCGACTCGAGAACCGAGGCCCACCCCATGCCCACCGTCCTGATCGCCGACGACAGCCCCACGCTGCGCCGCATCGTGTCGACGGTGCTGGAGCGGGCCGGCTTCACCGTCGTGGCAGCCGAGGACGGCGTGGAGGCCGTGCAGGGCGTGTTCCGCACCCAGCCGGACGCCGTGATCCTCGACGTGCAGATGCCCCGGCTGTCCGGCTACGTCGCCGCCCGGCTGCTCAAGGACGACTGGCAGACCGCGGAGATCCCCGTCGTACTGCTCACCTCGCTCGACGCGGCCTCCGACCGGTACTGGGGCAAGCAGACCGGCGCCGATCGGTTCCTCACCAAGGACTTCGAGGCGCCCCAGCTGGTCGCCGCGATCACCGAGGTGATCGCGGCCGCCGACGAGGCGCGCGGCGGCCGCCCGCCGCTGCGGCCGGACCCGGTCGAGCTCGGTGACGACGAGGTGATGGCCCGGGTGTCCGAGCTGCTCGATCGCAAGCTGTTCGAGGCCTCGGTGTCCGCGGAGGTCACCGGCATCGCCGCCGACGTCCACGGGTTCGAGGAGACGGTGGCCGCGGTCCTGAGCGTGCTCGGCCGGATCGTCGACTACGACCTGGCCGCCGTCTGCATGCTGGACGACCGGCTGACCTACGTCACCGTCGCCCGGGAGTCCTCACATCAGCAGTACACCGAGTTCTTCGGTGCCGTCGCCGACGCCGCCACCCAGGTGACCGGCGTCCCGGTGATGGTGCACGACCTGGTGCCCCGGGTCGCCGACCCGAACGGCCACCTGGGCCAGGACGACGAGGGCCGGATGGCGACGTTCCTCTCGATGCCGCTGCGGGCCGGTGGCCGGGTCGTCGGCTGCCTGGCGCTGTCCAGCGCGACCAAGAACGCCTTCGGCGAGGCCTCGCTCAACACCCTGCGGCTGGTGGAGCAGCCGGCCGCGGTGGTCATCAGCAACGCCCGACTGGCCGGGACCGTCGCGCACGTCTGACGCCCGGCGCGCCGGTTTCGTCATGATCGGAGAGCGACTGTGGCGTCTCAAGCCACAAACGCTCTCCGATCATGCGGATTCGGGGTCGACGCTGCTGCTCGCGCCAGGCGTTCGACCCGCATCGCGCCGGGTAGTGTCGAGACGATGTCCGTGCCCGCCTCCGTGCCGCCGTCCCGGCCCGCCGACCTCCCGTCGGCGGACGAGGCGTCGTTCCGGCGTGCCGTCGGGCACTTCGCCACCGGGGTCACCGTCGTCACGACCCAGGTCGGTTCCTTCGACCACGCGATGACCGCGAGCGCCTTCACCTCGGTCTCCCTGGAGCCGCCGCTCGTTCTCGTCTGCGTCGACAAGGAGGCCCGGTTCCGCGACGCCGTGCTCGAGTCCGGCACCTGGGCGGTCTCGGTCCTGGCGGTGTCCGGCCGCCGCGCGGCTGACTGGTTCGCCACCAAGGGCCGGCCCCTGGTCGGGCAGCTGGACCGCTACCCGCACCACCGCGGCGTCACCGGTGCCGCGCTGCTCGACGGCTCGCTGGCGTGGCTCGAGTGCCGAAGTCAGGCCGTGTACGACGGCGGCGACCACGACATCGTGCTCGGTCTCGTGGTGGCCGCCACGGTCGGCGACCGCGATGCCGCCCCGCTGCTCTACCACCGCAGCCGCTACGGCTCGGGCTCCTGACCGGCGTGGCACGTCGGCCCACCGGCTCGGACGCCGGGACTCCTGTCCGGCGACGGGTGCTGATCGCCCTCGGCGTGCCGATCGCCGTCCTCGGCGTGGCCTGGCTGGGCCTGTACGCCGCCGCCGGCTCGGGCGTCGCCCGCGGCACGACGGTCCTCGGCGTGGCGATCGGCGGCCAGAGCAGCGAGCAGGCCGCGGCGACCCTGCAGCGTGAGCTGGCGGACGAGCAGGGTGCGGGCATCCCGGTCCGCGCATCCGACGCCACTGGCACCGTGCGGCCGGGGCGCGCCGGCCTCTCGCTGGACATCGCCGCGACCGTGGCCGCCGCGCAGGCCCGCAGCTGGGACCCGCTGCGGATGCTCTCCGCGCTGGCCGGCGGCGAGGAGGTCGAGCCGGTGGTGGCCGTCGACCGGGCGGCCCTGCGCGCGGCTGTGGACCGACTGGCCGCCCGCATCGACCGGGCCGCCGTCGAGGGGTCGCTGCGGTTCAACGACGACGCGGTGCCCGCCCCGGTGCCGCCGGTGGCGGGTCGGCACCTGGCCCGCCGGGGCAGCGTCGACGCCCTCGCCCAGGCCTACCTGGTGGGCGGCTACCTCGACGGCGAGCCGGTCGAGCTTCCGGTCGACGTCGACGAGCCCGACGTGAGCCGGGCAGAGGTGACCCGGGTGGCCCAGGAGGTCGCGCGTCCGGCGACCGCCGCTGACGTCCTCGTCACCGTCGAGGGGACCGCGCTCACCCTGACGCCGCGGGACATCGCCGCGGCACTCACCTTCACCCCGGACGGGAAGGGCAGCCTGCAGCCGGTGCTCGACGGCGCGGCCCTGCACGCGGCGCTCGGCGAGGGGCTGACCGCGATCGAGCGTCCGGCACGGGACGCGACGTTCCGGATCCGGTCCGGGAGACCACAGGTCGTCCGGGCCAGGCAGGGCCAGGAGGTGCTGCCCGCGACGCTGGCCGGTGCGGTGCTCCCGGTGCTGACCGAGAGCGAGGGAGCGCGCGCGGTCGACGGTCCCGCTCGAGCCCAGCGAGCCGGCGGTGTCGACGGCGACCGCGCAAGGGCTGGGCGTGACCGAGAAGCTGTCCAGCTTCACGACGTACTACCCATCCGACTTCGCGCCACGGCTGCAGAACATCCATCGCGCCGCCGACCTGATGAACCGCACCCTGGTGCTGCCGGGGAAGGTGTTCAGCCTCAACCGCACGGTCGGCGAACGGACCGCCGAGCGGGGCTTCGCGGCCGGCTACATCATCAACAACGGCCAGCTCGAGGTCGACTTCGGCGGCGGGGTCTCGCAGCTCGTGACGACCACGTTCAACGCGGCGTACTTCGCCGCCCTCGAGATCGTCGAGCACCACCCGCACAGCTTCTACATCAGCAAGTACCCGGAGGGCCGCGAGGCGACGGTCGCGTGGGGCTTCAAGGACCTGCGGTTCCGCAATGACTCGCCGAACGGGATCTTCATCACGACGTCGTACACCAACAGCTCGGTGACCGTGACCATGTACGGCACGAAGCGCTACCGGATCGAGTCGGTGAAGGGCCCGCGCTACGACATCCGGCCGTTCTCCATCATCAACGACACCCGGAGCGAAGGGATCAACCAGGGCGACTGCGTGGCGTCCGAAGGAGTGTCCGGGTTCCGGGTCGTCGTGACCCGGCTGTTCTACGAGGGCAACACCCGGGTGCGCTCCGAGGAGTTCCGCACGAGGTACGAGCCCGAGAACGAGGTCCGCTGCGGTGTGACGACTCCGAAGCCTCAGGCCTCCGACGCCCCGGGTGACGACGGCGCGCGGTAGCAGTACGGGTGGTGCGTGGCGTAGCCGAGCGCGTCGTACAGCCGGAGCGCGCCGGGGTTCGCCGCACGCACCTGCAGGTACGACGAGGCCGCGCCCTGTGCCTGCGCCCACCGCAGCAGCTCGCCCATGACCGCTGACCCGATGCCCAGCCGTCGCGCACCGAGGGCGACGTCCACCGAGGTCACGCCGGCCCACTCGCCCTCGACGGAGACGCGGCCGATGCCGACCGGGTCGCCGTCCCGGCGCAGGGTGACGAAGCCGACCCGGCCCGGACCGGTGAGGATCGCGACGTGCGCGTCGGGGTCACCCTCGTCCAGGTCGTGCATCAGCGACAGCCAGTCCTCCGACGGCTCCGGCGTGACGTCGGCGTCCAGGTCGTCCCGGGCCGGTACGCCGTCCAGTACCCGCTCGATCGGCGCCACCTGCACGACCGTGACGTGCAGCCGGCGCCAGCCCTCCTGCTCCATGACCAGGTTGGCCGGGTCGGCCAGCGGCAGCTGCAGCAGCGGCGGCAGCCCGCGTTCGGTGTACCAGGCGGCGACCCGGCGAAGGGCCTCCGGCAGCGGCCGGCCGGGGTCGCCGGCCGCCATCGCGGAGTTGGCCCGGCCGGTGATGCCGCCGTGGGCCCGCAGCGCCCACTCGCCGAGCAGCTCGCTCTCCCGGGCCGGCCAGCCGGCCCAGCAGATGCGCTGCATGTCGTCCGGGCTGACGTCGGGGACCTCCCAGCCACGCCGTGGTGTTGCCGGCGGCACGGCCTTCGCGGCCGTGATGTCGGCGGTGGGGAGGGCCAGCACCTTCCCCCGGGACAGGACCTCGAGGTGGTCCTCGGTCACGTCGAGCAGGTGGCCCAGCACATCGGTGAGCCCGCCCTCGACCCGACGCCTGACCGAAACCCGGCGTCCCACGTCGTGGCTGGTCAGCATGCCCGACGGACCTCCAGTGTCTAGTGTCTAATTGACGACAGAGATACTAGGAGTGGCCCGCAAGGTCCGCCCCGCACCGACCTGGCTCGATCACTCCCGGGAGGGACCCGAACGTGACGTACGTCATCGCGCAGCCTTGTGTCGACCTTCTCGACAAGGCGTGCATCGAGGAATGCCCCGTCGACTGCATCTACGAGGGCAACCGGATGCTGTACATCCACCCGGACGAGTGCGTCGACTGCGGCGCCTGCGAGCCGGTCTGCCCGGTAGAGGCGATCTTCTACGAGGACGACACCCCGGAGCAGTGGAAGGACTACTACAAGGCGAACGTCGAGTTCTTCGACGACCTCGGCTCGCCCGGCGGCGCCGCCAAGATGGGGAAGATCGACAAGGACCACCCGCTGATCGCGGCGCTGCCGCTGCAGATCCAGGAAGACCACTGACGGCGGGCTTGTCAGTCCGGCTGCCGGACTTTCCGTGGGACCTGCTGGCGCCGTACGCCGCGACGGCCGCGGCTCATCCCGGCGGCGTGGTCGACCTGTCGGTCGGCACCCCGGTCGACCCCACCCCGGACGCTGTCCGGCGTGCCCTCGAGGCCGCCTCGGACGCGCCCGGCTACCCGCTGACCCACGGCACCCGTGAACTCCGCGAGGCGGCAGTGGCCTGGTTCGACCGCCGCGGCGTGACCGGCGTCGACCCGGCCGCGGTGCTGCCGACGATCGGGTCCAAGGAGCTGGTCGCCTGGCTGCCGACGCTGCTCGGCCTGGGCGCCGGGAGACGTCGTCGTCCATCCGGAGGTCGCCTACCCGACGTACGACGTGGGCGCCCGGCTGGCCGGCGCCACCCCCGTGCCGGCCGACGGGCTGACGTCGCTGGGCCCGCAGCCGGTGCGGCTGGTCTGGCTGAACTCCCCGGGCAACCCGACCGGCCGGGTGCTCCCGGTCGAGCACCTGCGCAAGGTCGTCGACTGGGCGCGTGAGCGCGGCGCCGTGGTGGCCTCCGACGAGTGCTACGCCGAGCTGGGGTGGGGTGAGTGGTCGTCGACGGGTACGCCGTCGATCCTGGACCCCCGGGTGTGCGGCGGCAGCCACGAGAACCTGCTCGCGGTGTGCTCCCTGTCGAAGCGGTCCAACCTGGCGGGCTACCGCGCGGCCTTCGTGGCCGGTGACCCGGCCCTGGTCGCCGAGCTGCTCGAGGTGCGCCGGCACGCGGGCATGATCGTGCCGGCGCCGGTGCAGGCCGCGATGGTCGCGGCGCTGGGCGACGACGAGCACGTGCGTGAGCAGCGGGCGCGGTACGGCCGGCGCCGCGAGACCCTGCGCACCGCTCTCGAGGCCGCGGGCTGGCGGGTCGACGGGTCGGAGGCCGGGCTGTACCTCTGGGTCACCCGAGACGAGGACTGCTGGGAGTCGCTGGCCGAGCTGGCCCGGCGGGGGATCCTGGCCGCGCCGGGCGCCTTCTACGGCACGGCCGGCGCCCGGCACGTGCGGGTGGCCCTGACCGCCACCGACGAGCGGGTGGCTGCTGCCGCTCAGCGGCTGCGGTAGGGACGCCCGCTCTCGACGGCGACGTGCACGTGGTCGCGGTGCCGGAGCACGGCGTTGCCGAGGTTGGTGGGCGAGGCGCCCGGATGGACGTAGTCACGCCACCCGGCATAGGCCGCCCAGGAGGTCCAGATGTGGTCGTCCCAGATGACCGACAGGACCTGGTGGTCCGGTGCGTGGGCCACCAGCCACTGGGCGAAGACCCAGCCGCGGCGTCGCTGCTCGGCGTCGCCGAACGGGCGGAAGAACACGTCGATCGCCCGGCCTTCGTAGTGCGCGGAGCCGTCGACGTGCCCGCTGCTCACCCCGGCCCGGGCGAAGCCACCGGCGATCAGCGGACCGAAGACCTCGGTCCAGGCGGCCCGGAGCTGCCGGGCCCGGGGGACCAGACCGCTCGGGCCCGGTTCCTGCGGCTCGACCGAGGTGCGCAGGTACGAGCAGACCAGCCGCGGGGCGCGGGGCAGGCCGGCCAGGCCGTCGGCGACCTCCCGGGCCACCGTCGCCTCGACGCCGGCGACCAGCGAGACGGCGGTGGTGAGCCGTACGGCGACCCGCTCCGGGTCGTCCGGACTCGGTGTGCCGAGCTCGGCCGCCCGGGTCGTGAGCTCGCGGGCCTGCTCACCGGTGACTGAGACGTTGCCGGCCGACGTCGGCACCCAGCAGTCCTTGACCACCGCGGGCACCGCTGCCGCCGGGCTCGGGCTCGTCTCGGCGGGCCCGGGGCGCTGATCGGCCGCTGAGGTCGTGCAGCCCGTCAGCGCCGCGACGGTCGCAGCGACAACCCAGACCCGCACCCCTGGCACACCCTGAGACTCACCCACCAGGCGGCCGCCCGCCAGGTGTCGTGTCCGGATCGTTGTGGCGACCGCCGGTCAGCCGCCGCGGTGCACGTCGACGTGCACGTGGTCCTCGTGCAGCAGCACCGGGTTGTCGGTCGCACCGCCGGGGTGCCGGTAGTCCCGCCAGCCCTGCACCGACCGGCTCGCCGTCCAGATCCGCCGGTCGAAGATGACCGTGGCGAGCTCCCGCTGCTCCGCGTGCGCCACCGACCACATCGCCACCTGCCAGCCGCGGGCCGTCCCCTCGGCCGTGACCGGCCGGAAGAACACGTCGATCGCCCGGCCCTCGTAGTGCGCGGACCCCTCGATGTGCCCGGTGCTGACGCCGCCGGGGGCGAACCCGCCCAGGGTCTGCTTGCCGAAGCTCGCGCGCAGGGCGATCCGCATGGTGTCCGCCCGCGGCGTCAGCCCCAGCCGCCCGGCCTCCTGCGCGGCCAGGTCGTCACCGGAGGTCAGCGGGACCACGCAGGTCAGCGCCGATCCGCGGTGCCCGAGCAGCGCGCGGGCGATCGCGACGGACTCGGCAGCGGGTCGGGCGACCTCCGGCAGGCGGCGGTAGACCTCGCGGGCCTCGTCCGTCGGCAGGGCCGACTCCCGGTCGGTGGCCAGCGCCCGCCGTACGGCGGCGGCCACACCGTTCTCGGACGCGCCGATCCGGGTGCCCACGCCCGCGACGGTCGTGGCGGTCATCGCCTGCTCCGCGGACCACTCCAGCTCGTCGTCGCCGGTGTCCAACGTGCAGGGCGGGGCATCGCCGAGCCCGAGCGCGGAGCCCAGCGGGGTGCGGGTCAGGAGCAGCGTCCCGCCGACCACCAGCAGTGCGGCGACCACGACGGCCGTGACGGCCAGCCGGCCGCGGCGGGTCAGCCGCACGTACGCCCCGCGCCCGACGTCAGTCGTTCGCGTGCAGGGCGGCGTTCAGCGAGCCCCAGCTGCCGGACCGGGCCACGACCTCGATCGCGCCGGACACGCTGTTCCGCCAGAACAGCAGGTTGTCCCGGCCGGAGAGCCCGCTGGCCTTGACCACCGACCCGTCCTGCAGGGTGACCTTGGTGCCGGCCGTGACGTAGCACCCGGCCTCGACCACGCAGTCGTCACCGAGCGAGATGCCGATCCCCGCGTTGGCCCCGATCAGGCAGCGTTCGCCGACGCTGATCACCGCCGTCCCGCCGCCGGACAGCGTGCCCATGATCGACGCCCCGCCACCGACGTCCGAGCCGTCACCCACCACGACACCGGCGCTGATCCGGCCCTCGACCATCGAGGCGCCCAGCGTGCCGGCGTTGTAGTTCACGAACCCCTCGTGCATCACCGTCGTGCCGCTCGCGAGGTGCGCGCCCAGCCGCACCCGGTCGGCGTCGGCGATCCGCACCCCTGACGGCAGCACGTAGTCGACCATCCGGGGGAACTTGTCGACGCCCAGCACCTGCACCGGCCCGCGGTGCATCAGGCGCAGCCGGGTGGCCTCGAAGCCGTCGACGGCGCACGGGCCGTGGTTGGTCCACACGACGTTGGTGAGCTTGCCGAAGACCCCCGTGAGGTCCACGCCGTGCGGGCGCACCAGCCGGTGCGAGAGCAGGTGCAGCCGCAGCCAGACGTCGGCGGTGTCCCGCGGCTCGGCGTCCAGGTCGATCTCGACCTGCACCACCTGACGGGTGGTGCCCCGGTCGTCGTCGTCGCCGACCAGCCGGTCGAGCGCGCCGAAGTCGCTGTCCTCGGGCGGGGGGCCGAGAGCGGGCTCCGGGAACCACACGTCCAGGACGTCGCCGGAGGCACGGTGCACGCTCGCCAGGCCGGTGCCGTGCGCGGCGCGGGTCTCGCTGGTGCTCATGCGGCCAGCCTGCCAGAGCCCGGTAGCGTTTCCGGCCCTGCCCCTCGGGCTAGGGTCCGGTGGCATGACCCGCCTGGACCTCTCGCTGGACGCCGCGGCGCTCACCGTCGTGCTGTGCGACATCGAGTCGGTGAGCGGCAACGAGCGGCGGCTCGCCGAGGCGATCGAGCTGGTGCTGCACGAGGTGCCGCACCTCAGCGTGGACCGCGACGGCGACGCGGTCGTGGCCCGGACGAACCTGGCCCGGGACGAGCGCGTCGTCATCGCCGGCCACATCGACACCGTGCCGCTGGGCGACAACCTGCCGTGCCGGGTCGAGGCCGGCCGCATCCACGGCTGCGGGACCACGGACATGAAGAGCGGTGTCGCGGTGCAGCTGCGGCTCGCCGCCCACCTGGCCGAGCCGAACCGGGACGTCACCTACGTGTTCTACGACCACGAGGAGGTCGAGGCCGAGAAGAACGGGCTCGGCCGGATCTCGCGCAACCACCCGGACTGGCTGGCCGGCGACTTCGCGGTGCTGATGGAGCCGACCAACGCCACCGTCGAGGGCGGCTGCCAGGGCACCCTGCGCGCGGATGTCGTGTTCCGCGGCCACCGCGCGCACTCGGCCCGGTCCTGGCTGGGCAGCAACGCGGTGCACGCGGCGGGCGAGGTGCTGCAGCGGCTCGCGGCGTACGACGCGGAGGCGGTGGTGATCGACGGCCTCACCTACCGCGAGGGACTCAATGCCGTCGGGATCTCAGGCGGGGTCGCCGGCAACGTGATCCCGGACGAGTGCCGGGTCACCGTCAACTACCGGTTCGCGCCGGACAAGAGCGAGGACGAGGCAGCCCAGGTCGTACGCCGGGTGCTCGACGGCTTCGAGGTCGAGATCTCCGACACCGCGCCCGGCGCGTTGCCCGGGCTCTCGCACCCTGCGGCGGCCGCGTTCGTCGCGATGGTCGGGCGGGAGCCTCAGCCCAAGTACGGCTGGACCGACGTGTCCCGGTTCGCCGCGCTCGGCGTACCCGCGGTCAACTACGGCCCGGGCGACCCGAGCGTCGCGCACCAGCGCGAGGAGTACTGCGACATCGCGCCGATCCTCGAGTGCGAGCAGACGATGCGCGCCTGGCTGGGCTCCTGACCGGTCAGGGACTCGACGGCTGGCTGACGAACTCGCGCCCCAGCTCGTTGCCCTTCGCGTCGTAGGCGATCACCTCGGTGCGGTTGAGGTCGTGGCCCGAGAGGTCGCGCGCGACGGCCATCCGCCACAACGTCCGTTCGGGGACCAGCAGCTCGACGTCGGCGTCCTTGTCGAGGGATCGGACCTGAAGCTCGCTCACCTCGGGCCCGACCACCACGACGGCGATGCTCCCGGCAACCGTCGCCCCGGCTATGGCGGTCGGCTTCAACGACAGGCAGGTGGACGAGTCGAGGCCGAGGCCGCCGGTGACCACGTGCACGGACGCGCTCATGTAGCCGAACCGGACGGATGCGCTCTCGGTGCTGCCGTCCGGGCCGAGCAGGTGGGTGAGGGTCGCAGCGTCCGTGCGGCCGCCGCAGTCCGGCTCGGCACGTCGGAACGCGTCACCGAAGTAGGACGCCAGGTCCACGGCCTGCAGGACGTTGCCGTCCCGCCCGTAGGCCACCAGCCGCTGGGGGCGCGGGCCGTCGGCGGGGACGGTCAGGGCGAACAGCTGCGTGCCTTCCCAGCCGCTCGGCTTCAGGGTGGCCAACGTCATGTCGCCGTTGTCCATCCAGATCTGCACCTTCAGCACCCGGTCGTCGACTCCGCCCAGCACGCCGGTGGTGCCTTCGCCGAGAGCGCCGGTGAGCCAGTCGAAGGCCACCGTCGGCTTGTCGGCACCAGGTTCGCGGCTGCTGCAGCCGCCGGACTCCATCCGGGTGGTCACCACCCGGTCGCACAGGCTCGGTCCCTCGCCGGTGGAGTCGGACAGTGCGGCCTCGCGCACGGCCGTCTCCCCGCCGACGCTCAGCCGCTCGAGCTCGACGATCGGGCCGAGCAGGTTCGAGTCGGCGAACATCTCGTCGCTGCTCATGCTGTCGTTGCTGCCGTCACCGCCGCCGCGGTTCGCCGGCGTACCGCTGTCCCCGCCGCGGTCGGCGACGGCCACCAGTCCACCGATCAGCAGCACGGCGACGACCGCAGCGGCGGCCGCGCAGCAGCCGGCTGCCCCGCCGGCTGCGCGACGCGGCGAGCCGGCGCTGGTTCTGCTGCCAGGCGTCACCGGAGACCGGCAGGTGCTCGACCGACCGGAGGGCTGCGCGCAGGTCGCGCTCGAGCTGGTCGTGGGAGCTGCTCATCGGTTCCCCTCCATCAGGGCTGCGAGGGCGTCCAGGCCGCGGGAGACGTGCGACTTCACGGTCCCCTGGCTGATGCTCATCGCCTCGGCCATCTCGGCCTCGGTGAGGTCCAGCCAGTAGCGCAGGACGAGGGCTTCGCGGTGGCGGGCCGACAACCGCCCCAGGGCGCTGACCAGCTCGCGGTGGCTCTCCCGGCGTACGACGTCGTGCTCGGCGCTCTCGACGTCCGGCGCGGGGCCGGGCGCGAGCCGGCGGACGACGGCCAGGTGCCGCTGCCGGGACCGGGTGAGGTTGACGACGGTGGTCCGCAGGTAGCCGACCGCGGCGTGCGGGTCGCGCAGGGCGCGGGTGCGGTGGTGGAGGCGGACGAAGGCCTCCTGGGCGACGTCCTCGGGGTCGTCGGCGCCGAGCATGGCCGCCAGCCGGGTCATCGCGGCGAAGTGACCGTGGAACAGCTGCTGGTAGGCGTCGTCGGGCTCGGCCACCCATCCGGCCGAGCCGTCCCCGTCCACCACCGCATCCTGCCGCGCGGCGAGCCCGTCGGTGTGCACGCCCCCAAGACGCGCGAACGCACCCGGAGGTTGAGGCCACCGGGTGCGTCCGGGCGGATCGGGTGCCGCGGGTGTCAGGCGGGCGCCGGGACCGAGATCCCCAGGCCCCCAACGGTCGTCGCACCGAACCGGTCGATCTCGGCCGGCAGGTCCAGCGGGGCGAGCCTGCTGCGCGCCGCGAGGATCTCCGGGGTGAGCAGGTCGGCCGGCACCAGCCAGCTGACCTCGAACTCGAGGCCGTCGGGGTCCTTCGCGTACAGCGCCTTGGTGGTGGCGTGGTCGGTGGCGCCGGCCAGCGCCCCCCGGTCGGTCAGCTTCTGGGCCACCTCGGCGAGGTCGGCGAGCGTCTCGACCTCCCAGGCCAGGTGGTAGAGGCCGACGGTGGACCGACCGGCGCCCGAGGGGGCCGCGGCCGAGCCGATCTCGAACAGGCCCAGGTCGTGGTCGTTGGTGGAGGACGGCGCCCGCAGGAACGCCGCACCCTTGACGGCGTCCATCCCCTCGATGGGGGCGAAGCCCAGGACGTCGCGGTAGAACGCGACGCTGGCCTCGACGTCGCGGACGAACAGGACGGCGTGGTTCAGGCGGCGGACCGGCATGGCGGGCTCCTCGGAAGTTGAACTCTCAACAAGTACGATAGCAGAAGGAACTTGAGGCTTCAAGTATTCCGCTAGGCTGATCCGGTGGACCGCGACCGCACCCGCTGGCTGGACGACGAGGAGCAGCGCGCCTGGCGCAGCTTCCTGCGGGCCGCCTCGGCGATCGACGAGGCGCTGGACCGCCAGCTGCAGCGCGACGCGGGCATGCCGCACGCCTACTACCAGGTCCTCGCCATGCTCTCCGAGGCCCCGGCGCGCACCCTGCGGATGAGCCAGCTCGCCGAGCGCACCACCTCCTCGCCCAGCCGGCTCTCGCACGCGGTGTCCCGCCTGGAGGAGAAGGGCTGGGTACGCCGGGAGCGGCACCCGACCGACCGGCGGGGCGCCCTCGCGGTGCTGACCGACGACGGGTGGGCTGCCGTCCGGGCCGCTGCGCCCGGGCACGTCGACGAGGTGCGCCGGGTGCTCTTCGACCGGCTCGGGCCGGGGCAGGTGAGCCAGCTGCGCGCGATCAGCGAGCGCCTCACCGAGCAGCCCGACCCGCCCGGATAGCCTGCCGGGCATGGCTCTCGAGTTCACGCCGCCGGACGGAACGCCGCCCAGCACCCCGCAGGACACCCGGCCCAGCGAGACGCACAAGGGGCCGGTCACGCTGCGCCGCGAGCAGGTCGAGCAGGAGACGACCGACGCCCGGCTGCTCGACTCGCGCGGGCCCACCGACTGGGTGCACACCGATCCGTGGCGGGTGCTGCGGATCCAGGCCGAGTTCGTCGAGGGCTTCGGCGCGCTGGCCGAGCTGGGCCGGGCGATCAGCGTGTTCGGCTCGGCCCGGGTGAAGCACGAGGACCCCGAGTACGCCCTGGGCCTGGAGGTCGGCCGGCTGCTCGTGGCGGCCGGCTACGCCGTCATCACCGGCGGCGGCCCCGGGGCTATGGAGGCGGCGAACCGCGGTGCCTGCGAGGCCGGCGGGGTGTCGGTCGGGCTCGGCATCGAGCTGCCCTTCGAGCAGGGGATGAACGAGTGGGTCGACGTCGGCGTCGACTTCCGCTACTTCTTCGCCCGCAAGACGATGTTCGTGAAGTACGCGCAGGGCTTCATCGTGCTCCCGGGCGGCTTCGGCACCTTCGACGAGCTGTTCGAGGCCCTGGTCCTGGTTCAGACCAAGAAGGTCACCTCGTTCCCGGTGGTGCTGCTCGGGCACGCCTACTGGGACGGGCTGGTCGACTGGCTGCGCTCGACCGCACTGGTCGGCGGCAAGATCAACGAGCGGGACCTGGCCCTGTTCCACGTCACCGACGACCCGGCCGAGGCGGTGCGCCTCGTGGGGTCCGCCGACGGTGCACCCGGCTCCAGCGGCGCCGCCCCGGTGCCGGACGACGAGGCGGCCCGCAAGGGCGCCGAGTAGTGGCCGCGGTCTGCGTCTACTGCTCCTCCAGCCGGCGGATCGACCCGTCGTACGTCGAGCTGGCCACCGCCGTGGGCACCGAGCTCGCCCGCCGCGGGCACAGCCTGGTCAGCGGCGGCGGCAGCGTGTCCTGCATGGGAGCCGTCGCGCGGGCCGCCCGGGCCGGCGGCGCGCACACCGTCGGCGTCATCCCGCGGGTGCTGCTCGACCTCGAGGTCGCCGACCACGACGCCGACGAGCTGCTGGTCACCGACGACATGCGGGCCCGCAAGGGTGTGATGGACGCCCGTGCCGACGCGTTCCTCACCCTGCCCGGCGGGCTGGGCACCCTCGAGGAGCTGCTGGAGATCTGGGTGTCGCGCACCCTCGCGATGCATGCCAAGCCGGTCGTCGTGCTCGACCCGGACGGCCTGTACCAGCCGCTGCGCGCCCAGGTCGACCTGCTCGTCGAGCGCGGCTTCGTGCGCGACGGTGCCCGGGACGCCATCACCTGGGTCGGTGACGTCGAGGCCGCGTTCGACGCCATCGGGACCCAGCTCGCCGCGGCGCCCGCGCCGGCCCTGACCGCCTCGGCCGACGAGGTCGTCGAGCCCAGCCCTGAGCGACGCCGACCCTAGCCGCGTCAGGCCAGGGCGCGGCGGGACACCGCGGGTGCGCGGGTGCCGCGCACCGCACCCACCGTCTGCAGCACCCGTCGGGTCGCCGCCACCTGGTGCGCCCGGAAGACCCGGGCGCCGTGCCAGGCGCCGAGGGCGGTGACCGCGAGGCTGGCCTCCAGCCGGCCGTCCTTGTCGGCGTCCAGCACCTCGCCGAGGAACTTCTTGTTCGACACCGCGAGCAGCACCGGCCACCCGGTCGCCACCAGCTCGTCGAGCCGGCGGGTCACCTCCAGCGAGTGGTAGGTGTTCTTGCCGAAGTCGTGCGCGGCGTCGACGAGGATCCCGTCCGGGCGGACGCCGGCGGCGACGGCGCGCTCGGCCAGTGCCGTCACGGTCGCCACCACGTCGGCCACGACGTCGTCGTAGGCGACGCGGTGCGGGTCGGTCCGCGGTGCCAGACCGCCGGCGTGGCTGCACACCAGCGCGGCGCCCGACTCGGCGGCGACCACGGCCAGCTCGGGGTCGAAGCCCTGCCAGGCGTCGTTGAGCAGGTCGGCACCGGCCTCGCAGACCGCCCGGCCGACGCCGGCCCGCCAGGTGTCGACGCTGAGGGCCAGGTGCGGGTGGCGGCGGCGGACCGCGGCCACGAACGGCGCCACCCGGCGTACCTCCTCGGTCCTCGGTCACCTCCTCGCCGGGACCCGCCTTCACCCCGCCGACGTCGACGATCAGCGCGCCCTCGTCGACCGCCCGGTCGACCGCCGCCATCGCCGCGGCGTCGTCGAGGTAGGCGCCCTGGTCGAAGAACGAGTCGGGGGTGCGGTTGACCACCGCCATCACGACCTGGTCGTCGGGCCCGAGCTCCAGCTGACCCACCCGCAGCGACCGTCCGTGCCCGCCCGTCCGCGCCGTCATGGCCCCAGCGTGGCACGATCCTGCGTGTGCCCCTCGTCCTGCTGCTCGTGATCCTCGCCGTGATCGGCGGGATAGCCGTGGTGGCCGCCGGTCGCGGCGGCGGGCTGCCCGACGTCGAGTCGGAACGTTCGCCCACCGGAGTGCTGCCCGACGGCGCGGTCGACCGGGCCGGCGTCGACGGGCTGCGCTTCAGCCTCGCTCTGCGCGGCTACCGGATGGACGAGGTCGACGCGGTGCTGGACCGGCTGGTCGACGAGCTGGACCGTCGTGGCGCCCGGATCCTCGAGCTGGAGAGCCGGCCGGACGAGGGCCAGACCACCACCGCCGCCACCACCATCGCCTCCGACGCGCGCGCCGCCCAGGAGGACTGACCCGGTGGCGGAGCTGGTTGTCACCCAGGTGGTCGAGGCCCCGGCTCAGCAGGTGTGGGACCTGCTGACCGACTGGGACCTGCACGACCGCTGGATGCTGTTCACCCGGGCCGAGGGCGGGCGCGCCCAGGGCGAGACCATCGCGGCGTTCACCGGCGTGGGACCGGTCGGCTTCCTCGACACCATGACGATCACGGTGTGGGAGCCCCCGCACCGCGCCGTCGTGCGGCACACCGGCCGGGTGGTGCGCGGCTCGGGCGCCTTCGAGGTCGAGACGCTGCAGGCGGGGCGCTGCCGGGTCGTGTGGTCGGAGTGGATCGAGCTGCCGCTCGGGCTGCTGGGTCGGCTGGGCTGGCCGCTGGTCCGGCCGGTGCTGCGGCGGCTCGTCCAGGTGTCGCTGCGCCGGCTCGCGCGGCAGGTCGAGGGCGTCCGGTGAGCGGCCCGGTCGCCGGTTCGGACGGCGTGCTGCGGTGCCCGTGGGGCATCGGCACCGCCGACTACACGGCGTACCACGACGACGAGTGGGGCCGGCCCCTGCACGGCGACGCGGAGCTGTTCGAGCGGGTCAGCCTCGAGGCCTTCCAGTCGGGGCTGTCGTGGCTGACCATCCTGCGCAAGCGGCCGGCCTTCCGCGCTGCCTTCGCCGGCTTCGACCCGGCCACGGTGGCCGGCTTCGGCGAGAGCGACGTCGAGCGGCTGATGGCCGACGCCGGCATCGTGCGCAACCGTGCCAAGGTGCTCGCCACCCTGGCCAACGCCCGCGCCGTGGTGGACCTCGACGGGGGGCTCGACGCGCTGCTCTGGTCGTTCGCGCCCACCGGCGACCGGCCGGCGCCGGGGACCATCGCTGACGTCCCCGCCGTCACGCCCGAGTCGACGGCCATGGCCAAGGCCTTGAAACGCAACGGTTTCCGCTTCGTCGGCCCGACCACGGCGTACGCCCTGATGCAGGCCACCGGCATGGTGAACGACCACCTCGCCGGCTGCGCCTTCCGCTGACGCGGGCACCGAGTTGATCACGCTGGCGTGATCAACGGGGATCGGGGCGAGCGGCTGCGGGTCAGCGGTCGCGGAAGGCGGCCAGGCCGCCGCGCGCCTTGTCCCGCACCGAGTGCTGCAGCACCGGCGTCCACCCGGCGAGCAGGCCCACGGGGCCGAGCGCCTGCCGGGACCAGCGCCAGAAGTCGAAGTCGTCGTGCTGGTCGGCGATCAGGCCGGCCTCGTCGAACTGGAACAGCGAGCGGACCTCGTTGACGACCGGGCGTCCGGTCTGGCCGAAGGTGTAGCGCGCGACCCACCGGGCCGTGCCGTGCCGGTCGTCAGCCTCGTGCTCGACCAGCTCGACGGTCATGTCGCGGGACCGGCCGACCAGCATCCGCCACATGTCCTGCGGCTCGCCGTCCCGCAACCCGACGAAGACCGGGTCGGTGAACGTCGCGCCCTCGGCGTAGCAGGCAGCCATCGTCTCGCCGTCGTGGCCGTTCATCGCCCCGTACAGCCGCTGGATGGTCGCGCGGTTCGCCTCGGCGGTCATCTCAGCTGCCCCGGAACGTGGGCTCGGCCTTGCCCAGGAAGGCTGTGACGGCCGCCCGGTGGTCCTCCGTGCCGCCGGTGAGCTCCATCATCTGCCGCTCGTAGTCCAGCGACTCGTCGATGCCGTGCCCGACGGAGAACGCCAGCGAGCGGCGGATCGCGCCGTAGGCGACGGTCGGACCGGCGGCGAGGCGTACGGCGAGCTCGCGGGCCCGGCCGGCCACCTGCTCCGCGGGCAGGACCTCGGTGGCCAGCCCCAGCTCGAGCGCCTGTGCGGCGGGCACCGTCGAGGGCTGCAGCAGCAGCTCCTTCGCCTTCGCCATCCCGACCAGCCGGGGCAGCGTCCAGGACGACCCGGAGTCGGCGGAGAGCCCGACCGCCGAGAACGCCATGTTGAAGCCTGCCGTGTCGGCGACGATCCGGAAGTCGCAGGCGAACGCGAACGCGGCGCCGGCACCGGCGGCGACGCCGTTCACCGCGGCGACGACCGGCTTCGGCATGGTCGCCAGCGTGGTGGCGATCGGCGTGTAGTGCTCGGGAACGGTGGCCCAGACGGCGTCCAGGTCGCCCTGCAGGTTCTGCGCGTGCTCGGCCAGGTCCTGCCCGACGCAGAACGCCCGGCCGGACCCGGTGAGCAGCACCGCACGCACCTCGGGGTCCTCGGCCGCCGCGAGCAGGACGTCGCGCAGGGCCACCTTCAGCTCGGTGTTCAGCGCGTTCATCGCGTCCGGCCGGTTGAGGGTGACCGTCGCGACGCCGTCGCTGCGGTCGTACTGCACGGTGCTGCTCACGTGGGGGCTCCTCGGGGCGGGGTCAGGCCGGTGGCGTCAGGCAGGAGTCGACGAACCGGACGGCGGCCGGCAGCAGCCGCTCGCTCTCGGCGTCGAAGTACTCGGCGGCCCGGTCACCCGGCCAGTCTCCGGGCAGCAGCTCGCGGGGCAGACCCGGGTCCAGGAAGAGGAACTTGCGCCACTCGTGGACCAGCCGGGACCGGGCCGCGAAGGCCTGCTCCTCGTTCGGGCTCGCTGCCGGCGGCGGACACCAGTGCCTCGGCATCGGCGTGCCAGCGGGAGTAGGCACGGGCCAGCCCCTCGACGTCCCAGGCACGCCGCACCAGCCCCAGGGAGTCGCCGTCGTGGCGGGCGGTGAACCGCTCGGCGCGCACCCCCTCGACCTCGAGCAGCCCGTCGACCTCCTCCGACCAGCGCGGCCCGATCCAGGTCCCGTCGTCGAGCTGGGCGTAGCCGAGGAAGGTGAGCCCGGCCCGCAGCCGGTCGCGCCGGCTGCGCTCGCCCGGCGGGTCGGTGACCATCAGGTGCCAGCTGCCGTCCCACGGCGTGCCCTGCGTCCGGTAGATGCGCACCGCGGAGTCGTCCAGCCGCCGCACCGCCCGCGGGGTCAGGACGTACCCGGGCCCCTCGGGCAGCCGGACCGGCTCCAGCCAGCCCTGCCGGACCATCCGGGACACGGCGGTGCGCACCGCCGGCGCAGCGACCCCGAGCGGGGCCAGCAGCCGCACCAGGGCGGCCACCGGCGCCGTCCCGCCACGTGATCGGAGGTGGTCGCCGTAGAGGTCGAACAGCGCTGAGCGGGCATTCACGAGCGGTGGTCTCCGGGGCTGGTCCGTCGTCGGTTCCGGAACCGCGCGGGACGGTGCGTTTCGCGGGCGGACGGTTTCGCGGGATAATGCCGGAACACACACGCCGTGTCGACGCCTCGCGGGCAGCTGCCTGCTGCTGGCGTGCCGTACCGAAGGGAGCCAGCATGGCGGCCATGAAGCCGCGAACGGGCGACGGTCCGCTCGAGGTCACCAAGGAGGGGCGCGGCATCGTCATGCGCGTGCCGCTGGAGGGTGGCGGGCGACTCGTCGTCGAGCTGTCGGCCGACGAGGCCGGGGCTCTCGGCGACGCGCTCAAGACCGCGATCGCCTGACAGACCTGTTGCAACGGCCCCGGCCCGCCACCGTGCGGGCCGGGGCCGCTTCACTGCCTATGACCTGGTGACGGCGACGAGCAGGCCGTCACCGGCGGCCAGCATCGCGCTCACCAGGCGTTCGTCCTCCTGGACGGCGCGGCCCAGGTCCCGGATGGCGGTGGTGTCCTCGTCCCGCTCCGTCGGGTCGGCCACCCGGTCGTGCCACAGCGCGTTGTCGAAGACCACGGAGCCGCCCGGGCGCAGCAGCCGGAGGGCCTGCTCCAGGTAGCCGGCGTACTCCTTCTTGTCCGCGTCGCAGAAGACCAGGTCGTAGGCGGCGTCGGTGAGCCGGGGGAGCACGTCCAGGGCCCGGCCGGAGATGAGCCGCACCCGGTTGGAGGGGATGCCGGCCTCGGCGAAGGTCTCGCGGGCCGCCCGGTGGTGCTCGGGCTCGACGTCGATCGTGGTCAGTACGCCGTCCGGACGCATCCCGCGGAGCAGCCAGAGCGAGCCCACGCCGGCGCCGGTTCCGATCTCGACGACCGCCTTGGCGCCGGCCGCAGCGGCGATCGCGGACAGTGCCGCCCCGGCGCCCGGCAGGACGGGTACGCAGCCCAGCTCGGCGCCCTTGGCCCGCGCGGTGGTCAGGACGTCGTCCTCGGGGACGAACTCCTCCGCGTATGTCCAGCTGGACTGCAGGTTCCCGGCGATGACGGCCTCCGTGGACGGTGGGTTGGGCGGCGCGGCGCGAGCCTAGCGCGGCCGGGAACCTGCGGGCCGGTACCCGACGTTGGCTGGGAACACGTCCACGACGGCCCGGGTTGGGTCGGAGGAGGGGATCAAGGCACCATGAGTGCTGCAGCCGCCGTTCTGAGCCGGGGAGGTGGGGTAGTGCCTGGTTCCGGCTCGTACCTCGCCCGGTCGCCGGGCCCAGGCAGCCCAGGGCGACCCGGCGGGGGCTGAGGTCGGTGCAGGGGCCCTTGCGCCCGCCGACTGGACCCCTCCCACCTGGGACGAGGTGGTCCGCACCCACTCGGCGCGGGTCTACCGCCTGGCGTACCGGCTGACCGGCAACCCGCACGACGCCGAGGACCTCACCCAGGACGTCTTCGTCCGGGTCTTCCGGTCGCTGTCCAGCTACACCCCGGGGACCTTCGAGGGCTGGCTGCACCGCATCACCACGAACCTCTTCCTGGACCGGGTCCGGCGCAAGCAGCGCATCCGCTTCGACGGGCTCGCCGACGACGCCGCCGAGCGGCTGCCGGGTCGCGAGCCCGGGCCGGCCCAGGTCTACGACGAGCGGCACTTCGACGACGACGTGCAGCGCGCGCTGGACGCACTCCCGCCCGACTTCCGGGCGGCCGTGGTGCTCTGCGACATCGAGGGCCTGTCCTACGAGGAGATCGCAGCGACGCTGGGCATCAAGCTCGGCACGGTGCGCAGCCGCATCCACCGCGGCCGGGCGCAGCTGCGGGCCGCGCTCGAGCACCGGGCTCCCGGCCGTCGCGAGGCGCTCGAGCCCGGCGGCGAGGTGTCGCCGTGAGCCACCTCGGACACCGCCTGTCGGCCCTGGTCGACGGTGAGCTCAGCCACGAGGACCGCGACCGCGCCCTGGCCCACGTGGCGCACTGCCGGCCCTGCCACGACCTGCTCGACGCCGAGCGCGCCGTCAAGGAGGCGCTGACCTCGGCGCCGGCCCCGCAGCCCTCCGACCAGGTCCTCGCCTCGCTGGCCGCTCTCGCACTGCCGGGGCCGCCGCTGGCGCCGCGCGCCCGCACGATGCCCCAGGGTCCCGTGGTCCCGGTGCTGCCGCCGCCCGGTAGAGCGCCCGCGTGGCCACCGCGGCGACTCCCGAGGGCCGACGTCGTACGGCGTCGGCGCCGCCCGCCGCACCCGCCGGGCCCGCTACGCGGCGGTCGGCGCACTCTCGGTGGCCGGCCTGGTGCTCGGCACCGCGTTCGCCGCCGGGGCGCCCCGCCAACCGGCCGGGACCGTCGTGCCACCCTCGGCGGAGCTGTCCGTCGAGCACTCCGCGACCATGAGCGGGATCACCGTCGGCGACCCCGGCCTGGGCATGTCGGCGGCCTTCGGCGACGTGTTCTACCCGACCGTCCCGCGACGGTGAAGCGGCTGGTCCCCGTCGCCGGGGCGGTCCTGGTCCTGGGACCCCTGGCCGTGGTGGCCCTGCTCGTCACGCCGCACCGCACGCCTGCGCCGGAGTCCGCTGACCCCTCGGCGAGCACCGGGGGCGCGCGCCCGGTGGTGCAGCCCGCGGCCCGGAGGCTGCTGGTGCGGGCCGGTACGGCGCCGGCCACCACGCCGTACAGCGGGGTCCAGTTCGTCGCCGCCTGGACCGCCCGGGGCACCACCAGCGAGGTGGTCGACGTCGACCACGTGCCCGGCGAGGGCACCCGCGCGCACACCGACGCCACCGTGGCCGCGCCGGCCCGCAGCATGACGCTGGCCGCCCCCGGGACCCCCTCGATAGCCGGCGGCGGCGTGGGCGTGCTGATGGCGCACTACTCGCTCAGCGTGGTCGGCGAGGACCGGGTGGCCGGTCGGACCGTCGACGTCGTCGCGGCCCGCCGCCCGGGCGCAGCCGCCGACTCACCGGACGCGGCCCGGTTCTGGCTGGACCGGGACAGCGGGCTGGTGCTGCGCCGCGAGGTGTACGACCGGCACGGCCGCACCACCCGGGCGAGCGCCTTCGTCGAGATCGCGATCGGCCGGGGGACGGTCGCCGTCGGGTCGGGGGGTCGCGCCTGGTCCGCGAGCATCGACATCGCCACGCTGGACCGGATGCGGGACCGCGGCTGGCACTGTCCGCCCGTCCTGCCCGGCCCGCTGACCCTGGTCGACGCCCGGCGCGGCGGCCTGGACGGCGGCATCGTCCACCTCAGCTACAGCGACGGGATCGCCACCGTCTCGGTCTTCGAGCAGCGTGGCCGGCTGGACGTGGCCGCGCTGGCGGACCACCGCCGGGCTGTCATCGACGGCCACGTGGTCTGGGTGCGTGGCGGGGTCCCGGAGCGGGTGGTCTGGACCTCCGGGAGCACCGTCTTCACTGTCGTGGCCGACGCTCCGGAGCGTACGGTGGACCAGGTGGTGGCGGCCTTGCCGCACCACCCGGCTGCTGACGGCGACGCTCTCGGGCGTCTCGGCCGGGGGCTGGGCCGGGTCGCGTCCTGGTTCAACCCGTTCTCCTGAGGGCAGTCGCATCCCGAGCCGTCCCGCCGACCATCCGGAGCACCACAGCATGACCGACGAGAACCGCCCGGGCGAACGCCCCGCCGAGGGTGCACCGACGTGGTGGACCGGCGCCCAGCGCCAGGTCTGGGACACCCCGCCGACCGACGACACCGTGCACGACGTGTGGGCGCCCACCGACACGCTCGGCAACGAGCCGCGGCCACCGCGCACCCGCACCGGCCTGCTGGTGGCGCTGGCGGCGGCGATCGCACTGGTGGCGGGGGTCGTCGGGGGCTCCGCGGGCTTCCTGCTCGCCGAGCGGGACTCCGGTTCGGGCACCATCGACGGCGCCAGCCTGGGTGCCGCCCCGGCCCGCGAGGTCGACCGGCCTGCGGGCAGCATCCCCGGGGTGGCGGCGCGCGTGCTGCCCAGCGTGGTGCAGATCAAGGTCGAGACCTCCGACGGCCAGGCCACCGGCTCCGGTTTCGTCATCGACGAGAACGGTGTCGTGGTGACGAACAACCACGTCGTCGCCGACGCCCAGGGCGACGTGGAGCTGACCTTCAGCGACGGCCGCGCGATGGCCGCGAAGGTGCTGGGGAAGTCCGCGAGCTATGACCTCGCGGTGCTGCGGGTGGACGCGGAGAACCTCCCCGCGCTCCCGCTCGGCAACTCCGACAGCGTCGTCGTCGGTGACCAGGTGCTGGCGATCGGCTCCCCGCTGGGGCTGTCCGGCACCGTCACGCTCGGCATCGTCAGCGCCAAGAACCGTCCGGTCACCGCCGGCGGCCGGCAGGGCCCCAGCGACAGCGCCTACATCAATGCGATCCAGACCGACGCCGCCATCAACCCGGGCAACTCGGGCGGCCCGCTGGTCAACCTCGACGGCGAGGTCGTCGGCGTCAACTCCGCGATCGCCACCGTCGGGGGCGCTCTCGGCGGCGAGAGCGGCAGCATCGGCGTCGGGTTCGCGATCCCGATCAACCAGGTGCGGCGCACCGTCGAGCAGCTGCTCGACAGCGGTTCGGCGGAGTTCCCGGTGATCGGCGCCAGCTTGGACGGCGGGTACGACGGCGAGGGCGCGCGGATCGCGGAGGGCAACACCGGTGGCCAGCCGCCGCTGGTGCCCGGCGGCCCCGCGGAGCAGGCCGGCCTCGAGCCGGGCGACGTGATCCTCGAGCTGGACGGCACGCCCGTCGAGGGCAGCTCGGAACTCATCGTGGCGATCCGGAGCAAACGACCCGGTGACACCGTTACGCTCACGGTGCGCCGGGACGGCTCCCAGCAGGACATCCAGGTGACCCTGGGCGCCAACGAGGGGTGAGAGGAGCGCGGCGTGTTCGACATCGGCCCGGGTGAGTTCATCGGCCTCGCGATCGTCGCGCTCATCGTGCTCGGCCCGGAGAAGCTGCCGCGCTACGCCGCCGATGCCGCCCGGATGCTGCGCCAGGTGCGCCGGATGGCCACCGAGGCCCGGGCAGAGGTGACCCGCGAGCTGGGGCCCGAGATGAAGGACCTCTCGCTGACCGACATGAACCCGCGCAGCCTGGTCCGCAAGCACCTGCTCGACCCGATCGACATCGACGGCCTGGACGACGTCGGCAGCAAGCCGGCGGCCGGCCGCGGCCCGGGTGAGCAGCGGTCAGGGTCGAGCGCTCCGGCGGCGCCCCCGCCGTACGACGAGGACGCGACCTAGCTGCTGTGACCTCGCTGCTCAGCGGCCAGCAGGGCTCAGGCCGCACGCCGTCCCGACGCGGTTAGCGGCCAGCGGGGCTCAGGCCCAGTGAGCGGCCGACCAGCCCACGCGCCCGGTGCCCGAGGGTGTCGGCGACCTTGGTGAGCGCCTGGGCTGCCGGGGCGTCGGGGTCGGAGAGCACCAGCGGCACTCCCGAGTCGCCGCCCTCGCGCAGCCGGGTGTCCAACGGGATCTGGCCCAGCAGCGGCACCGGTGCGCCCATCGTCCGGCTCAGCCCGTCGGCGACTGCCTGGCCGCCGCCGCTGCCGAACACCTCGATGCGCTCGTCGCAGTGCGGGCACGGCAGGTAGGACATGTTCTCGACCACGCCGGCGATCTGCTGGTGGGTCTGCAGCGCGACCGTGCCGGCGCGCTCGGCGACCTCGGCAGCGGCCTGCTGCGGGGTGGTGACCACGAGCAGCTCGGCCGGCGGGACCAGCTGGGCCACCGAGATGGCGATGTCACCGGTGCCGGGAGGCAGGTCCATCAGCAGCACGTCGAGATCGCCCCAGTAGACGTCGCCGAGGAACTGCTGCAGCGCCCGGTGCAGCATCGGGCCGCGCCAGACCACCGGCTGGTTGTTGGCCACGAACATCCCGATCGAGATGACCTTCACGTCGTTCGCGACCGGCGGCAGGATCATGTCCTCGACCTGCGTGGGGCGGCCCTCGACGCCCAGCATCCGCGGGACCGAGTGGCCGTAGATGTCGGCGTCCACGACGCCGACGGCAAGACCGCTACGAGCCATCGCCGCCGCGAGGTTGACGGTGACCGAGGACTTCCCGACGCCGCCCTTGCCCGAGGCCACTGCGTAGACCCGGGTCAGCGAGCCCGGCAGCGCGAACGGGATCTCCCGCTCGACCGCGCCGGAGGCGGACCGCAGCCGGCCCTGCAGCTCCTTGCGCTGGGTCTCGGACATCACGTCGAGCTCGATCGTGACGCCGGTCACGCCCTCGACCGCCGCCACCGCGGCGGTGACGGTCTTGGTGATCGTGTCCCGCATGGGGCAGCCGGCGACCGTGAGGTAGACCGCGACCGCGACCTCGCCGGTGGGTGAGATGTCGACCGACTTCACCATGCCCAGGTCGGTGATCGGCTTGCGGATCTCGGGGTCGTCGACGGTGGCCAGAGCGGCCTGGACGGCGTCGAGGGTCGGTCCGGTGACCGAGGTGGTGGGCATACCTCGATGCTACGTGGCGAACGCCGGGCTGCCCTCGCCGCCCGCGGTGCCCCTACGATCTACCCATGCAACGGTCGGGGGACCTGAGCCACCAGCAGATGCTGGCCTGGCGGCGCTTCCTGCGGGCGCACGCGCTGGTGACCCGGCGGCTCGAGAACGACCTGGTGACCGAGCACCGGCTGCCGCTCGCCTCCTACGACGTGCTCGTGCAGCTCGTCGAGGCGCCCGAGCGGCGGCTGCGGATGTCGGAGCTGGCCGAACGGGTGCTGCTGTCACGCAGCGGGCTGACCCGGCTGGTCGACCGGCTCGAGCGCGAGGGGCTGGTGCGCCGGGAGGCCTGCGACAGCGACGCCCGCGGGCTGTTCACCGTGCTCACCGACGACGGCCTCGACCGGCTGCGAGCGGCCAGCCCGGTGCACCTGCGCGGTGTCGCCGACCACGCGGTCGGCCGGCTGGGCGACGACGAGGCCGCGGCGCTGGCCGAGCTGCTCGGGCGGTTCATCGACGACGACACCCTCGAGCCCACCGGCAGCGTCAGTCCCTCGGGCTGACCCGGGCAACCTCACCCCTTGTCGGCAGCGGTCCCGGTGGACGGTCCGGCGTCCAGCGCCCGGCGGGCCTCCAGGTCCTCGAGCAGCTGGCGCAGCTCGGAGCGCAGGAAGTCGCGGGTGGCGACGTCACCGATGGCCATCCGCAGCGAGGCGAGCTCGCGGGTGAGGTAGTCGGTATCGGCGATGTTGCGCTCGGCCCGGCCGCGGTCCTGCTCGTACTGCACCCGGTCGCGGTCGGCCTGCCGGTTCTGCGCGAGCAAGATCAGCGGCGCGGCGTACGACGCCTGCAGCGAGAGCATCAGGGTCAGCAGGATGAACGGGTAGTCGTCGAAGATCAGCTTCTCGGCGATCACGTTGAAGATGACCCACACGATGACGAAGACGGTCATGTAGACGAGGAACCGGCCGGTGCCGATGAAGCGCGCGATGCGCTCGCTGAGCCGACCGAAGGCCTCGGGGTCGTACGTCGGGGTCGGCACCAGCGCCCGGCGTACCTCTCGTGGCTGGTCGAGCCGGGTCACCCGGCGGGGCTCACGCGCCATCGGGTACCTCGCTCGCTGCGACGGTCCCGCGGAGCAGGTGGCCGCCGTGCCGCCAGTCCTCGGGCAGCAGGTGGTCCAGGACGTCGTCGACGGTGACCGCGCCGAGCAGGTGGTCGTTCTCGTCGACGACGGGGGCCGCCACCATGTTGTACGTCGCCAGGTGGTGGGTGATCGCCGCGAGCGGCGCCTCCGGGTGCAGCGGCTCGATGCTCGAGTCGACGACGCCGCTCACCAGGGCCGACGGGGGTTCGCGCAGCAACCGCTGGATGTGGGCGATGCCGATGAACCGGCCGGTGGGGGTCTCCATCGGCGGCCGGCAGACGTAGACCTGGGCGGCGAGGGCGGGCGACAGCTCGGGCTGGCGGACCCGGGCGAGGGCGTCGGCGACCGTGGCGTCCGGCGGCAGGATCACCGGCTCGGTCGTCATCATGCCGCCGGCGGTGTCGTCGGAGTAGGCGAGCAGCCGGCGCAGCGGCGCGGCCTCGTCGGGCTCCATCAGCTGGAGCAGCTTCTCGGCGTCGGCCTGCGGTAGCTCGGACAGGAGGTCGGCGGCGTCGTCGGGCTGCATCGCCTCCAGCACGTCGGCGGCGCGCTCCTGCTCGAGCTCGCCGAGGATCTCGACCTGGTCCTCCTCGGGCAGCTCCTCGAGGACGTCGGCCAGCTTCTCGTCGTCCAGGGCCGAGGCGACCTCCACCCGACGCTTGGACGACAGCCCGTGCAGCACGCCGGCGAGGTCGGCGGCGTTGAGCTGCTCGAAGGTCGCCAGCAGGTTGGCCGCGCCCTGACCGGTCTCCTCGACCTGCAGGCCCTGGGCGTCGCGCCACTCGACGGTCAGGGTCTCGCCGCGGCGGCGCAGACCCTTGCCGGGACGCCGGACGAACAGCCGGGTCACCGCCCAGTCCCGGGTGCGCTGCTGCTCGATGCCGACATCCTCGACGACCGCGGGCGCTCCGCTCTCGAGCAGGGTGACGGTCCGGTCCAGCATCTCGCCCAGCACCAGCGTCTCGGTCGGCCGCTGCTGGAACCGTCGCATGTTGACCAGCCCGGTGGTGATGACCTGGCCGGGGTCGATGGAGGTCACCCGGGTCATCGGCACGAAGATCCGGCGTCGGCCGGGGACCTCGACCACCAGGCCGAGCACCCGGGGCTCCTCGGGCCCGATCCGCAGGGACACGACGACGTCGCGCACCCGGCCGACCTGGTCGCCCATCGGGTCGAACAGCGGAGTACCGGCCAGGCGCGCGATGTAGACCCTGGTCGGCGCGCCGCTCACGCCGGTCAGGCTACCGGCGTGGCGCCGCGGAACGGCGTCGCCACGCGTCGGTGCGCGGCCTCACTGACCGGTCGACCGGCAGCGTCACCGACCGCTCGACCGGCGGCGGGCCCGGCGACCGACGACGAACGGCAGCGGCCCGCGGGTGGTGGCGGGGGAGCCGGCCGGCTCGGCGGCGTGAGAGCGGTGCGAGAGGTGCCCGGGGCCCTCGACGAGCGGTCCGACCGGCTCGATCCGGACCACCCGGGACTCGCGCGCCCAGCGGGCGGGCTGCCCCTCGCCGTCGGGCGGGTTGAGCCGCTTCGCGTGCAGCTCGGCGACCACGGAGTCCCAGGCGGCGTCGGTCGGGGCGATCGTCGACACGGTGCCCCGGAAGGTGACCACCCGACCGCCGGTGTCCTTGCTCCGGACGGTCACGTCGACCTCGGCGCCGTCGGTGAGCTCCGGGGCGGCCTGCTCCAGGCCCTGCGAGACCACGTGCACCGCCCCGTCGACGTACGCGTGCCAGACCGCCTGGCCGCGGTCGGCGCCGGCCGGCCGCAGCCAGAGCATCGCCGACTTGCGGCAGGCCTCCTCGACAAGGGCCCGGGCCAGCGCGGCGTCGCGGTCGACGATCACCCCCCGAGCGTCCCACACCCTGGCCCCCCGAAGTTGATCACGCTGGCGTGATCAACGGTTGCTGGGTGCGGCACGGACACCGCACCCAGCAACGGGTACGCCGCGCCAAGGCGGCAACCCGGCCGCGAGGCGGGCCACCGGGCCGTCGAGGGCAGACCACGCGGTGGCCGATGATGGCGCGGTGACCAAGTCCGCCGCCGCGCTGCCTCGCACGGTCGGCCGCCCGCCGCGGGCCGACGCGATGCTGATGGCGGTGGGTATCGTCGCGGTGTCGACGTCCGGCCCGCTGATGGCCGCGATGGTGGCGCCGGCGCTGGCCGTCGCTCTCTGGCGCAACGTGCTCGCCGTGCTGGTCATCTGGCCGACTGCGGTGGTCACCCGGCGCCGCGAGCTGCGCAGGCTGTCCGCCCGCGAGCTGCGGTGGGCGGTCGGGGCCGGGGTGCTGCTCGCCCTGCATTTCGCCACCTGGGTTCCGAGCCTGCGATACACCTCGGTCGCGTCGGCCACCGCGATCGTGGCGACCCAGCCCGTCTGGGTCGCGCTGATCGCCCGAGCGGCCGGCCACCACGTGCCGCGCCGGGCCTGGTTGGGCATCGCCGTCTCCTTGGTGGCGGTCGTCGTCCTCACCGGGGTGGACTTCTCGCTGGAGCCGCGCGCGCTCACCGGCGACCTGCTGGCCCTGCTGGGTGGCGTGTTCGCGGCGTTCTACACCGTGGCCGGCGCAGAGGTACGCCGGACGGTGACCACCACGACCTACACCGCACTCTGCTACTCGACCGCAGCCCTCGCCCTGCTCGTCGCCTGCCTGGTCGGCGGCGTCGACCTCTGGGGCTTCAGCGACCGGACCTGGCTCCAGCTGCTGGCGCTGACCGCTGGCGCCCAGCTGCTGGGGCACTCGGTGTTCAACATGGTGCTGCGCTCGACCAGTGCCACCGTGGTGTCGCTGGCACTGCTGCTGGAGATCCCCGGAGCGGCACTGATCGCGGCTGCGGCGCTCGGCCAGACTCCGCCGCTCGCGGCGCTGCCCGCCGCAGTGCTGCTGCTGGTGGGGCTCGGCATCGTGGTCTCCTCCGATGGGGACGTGGAGCCGTCGATCCCGGCCGAGTGACCCGTCGGTAGCCTGACCGCCGTGACCGAGCCGACCAACCTGCCGAGCGGCCGCCAGGCGCCGCGTCCCCGCCGTTCCTGCCTGGCGGTGCCGGGCTCGAACCCGAAGATGCTCGGCAAGGCGCAGGGCCTGCCCGCCGACCAGGTGTTCCTCGACCTGGAGGACTCGGTGTCACCGCTGGCCAAGGTCGACGCCCGCGGCAACATCGTGTCGGCGCTGAACGAGGGCGACTGGTCGGGCAAGACGCGGGTGGTGCGCGTCAACGACTGGACGACCCAGTGGACGTACGGCGACGTGATCTCCGTCGTGGAGGGAGCCGGTGCCAACCTCGACGCGGTGATGCTTCCCAAGGTGCAGACCGCCTCACAGGTGCACGCGCTGGACATGCTGCTCACCCAGCTGGAGAAGACCCTCGGGCTGGACGTCGGGCGGATCGGGATCGAGGCGCAGATCGAGAACGCCAAGGGACTCGTCGAGGTGGACGCCATCGCCGGCGCGTCTCCGCGGGTGCAGACCATCATCTTCGGCCCGGCCGACTTCATGGCCTCGATCAACATGAAGTCGCTGGTGGTGGGTGAGCAGCCGCCCGGCTACGACGTCGGCGACGCCTACCACTACATCCTGATGCGCATCCTGATGGCCGCTCGAACGTATGATCTGCAGGCGATCGACGGGCCGTACCTGCAGATCAAGGACGTCGACGGGTTCCGCCGGGTGGCTGGACGGTCGGCGGCGCTGGGCTTTGACGGCAAGTGGGTGCTGCACCCCGGCCAGATCGACGCTGCCAACGAGGTCTACTCGCCGGCGCAGGACGACTACGACCACGCCGAGCTGATCCTGGACGCCTACGACTGGCACACGTCGGAGGCCGGCGGGATGCGGGGAGCCGTGATGCTCGGTGACGAGATGATCGACGAGGCCTCCCGGAAGATGGCGCTCGTGGTCGCGGGCAAGGGACGTGCCGCCGGCATGAGCCGTACGTCGTCGTTCGAGCCCCCGCAGGACTGACGCTGTCCACGCTCGCGGGACGGGTCGCGCTGGTCACCGGTGCGGGCTCGCCCGACGGCATCGGCTTCGCCTGCGCACGGGCCCTGGCCGACCTGGGCGCGACGGTGCACGTCACGTCCACGACCGACCGGATCGAGGCCCGCGCGACCGAGCTGGGAAACGGCTCGCTCGGCGTCGTCGCAGACCTCACCCGCGAGACCGACGTCGACGTCCTGCACGCGTCGGTGGGCGACGTCGACGTCCTGGTGAACAACGCCGGCATGCTCAGTCTCGGATCGCCCGACGTGCAGAGTTCTGTCTCCTCGTTGTCGGCTGCCGACTGGCGGGCCGACCTCGCCCGGAACCTGGACACCGCGTTCCTGGTGACCCGTGCGTTCCTGCCAGGGATGATCGATCGCGGCTTCGGGCGGATCGTCAACGTCGCGTCGACGACAGGCCCGGTCAACGCCATGCCGGACCAGTCGTCGTACGCGGCTGCGAAGGCCGGCATGGTCGGTCTGACCCGCGCGGTCGCCGTCGAGGTTGCGGCTGCCGGCGTGACCTGCAACGCGGTCGCCCCGGGGTGGATCGGGACCGCTTCCCAGGGCGAGAGCGAGGCCGGTCATGGCCGGCGGTCACCGGTGGGCCGTTCCGGTACGCCGGGCGAGGTCGCCGCGGCGGTGGCCTTCCTGGCGTCGCCGGCTTCGTCGTACGTCACCGGGCAGTGCCTCGTCGTCGACGGCGGGAACAGCGTGCTCGAGGCGCGCTGACCTGCTCTCAGCCGTCGGCGCCGGACTTGTCGGAGCGCTCGCTGTCGCCCTCGACGACCACGACCGCGAAGTTCTCGTCGAGGCGCACGTCGACGGTCTTGCCGGCCGGAGTGGTGACCTCGACCTCCCACGTGGCGCCGTTCTCGCCGTCGCGCTCCACGGCGTTGGCCGTGCCACCGCCGGTCTCCTCGAGGGCCGCGGCCGTTGCGCGTTCGGCCTGCGGGCCGGTGACCGTGCCCTCGCCGTCGTCGCCCGACGCCACCGCCGCCGTCGTGCCGGCGGCTCCTGCTGCCAACAGTGCCGCCGCTCCGATGACCATCTTCCGCTTCATGACTGACCTCTTCCGGTTGCTCGTCGACATTCTCATGGCCGAACCACCTTCACCAGAGCGACCACCTCGTTGCCGCCGCGCACGAACTTCTCCTGCACCGGCCCGATCCCGCGCGCGTAGAGCTTGTGCTCCACCTTGCCGGGCTCCAGATCGCTGACGTCCTTCGTCTTGAGCAGGTGGTCGAGCGATCCGTAGGGGACCGTCGCGCTGGCGTTGCGGCTCAGGACGGTCGCCTTCGCCTCGGCGACGCCGGGCGCCATCTCCTGGTAATAGGTGCTCCCGATGGTGGGATGCGCCTTCATGAGGATCCCTGCCCGGGCCCCGTTGTGGCCCGCCTTCCACGAGCCGGCCGTCGTCCACTTGCCGTTCTCGTAGGACTTGGTGTTCTCCCCGAAGTACCAGACGTTGCCCCGGCGGTCCTGCGCGTACCAGTCGAAGGTGTCCTCGACGAGCTTGCCGCCGAGGAACGAGCGCGCCCGGACGACGACCGTCTCGACGCCCTGGATCGACTTGGTGCGGTCGGTCACCCGGACGACGACCCGACCTCTGCCTTCGTCGGAGCTCTCCCGGTACCGCCACACGGTGCCGGGAACCATGGGCGAGAACGGGTTGTCGATGGTCGTGCTGTACGCGTACGGCGTCGGGGGCCTGCGGGCTCGCCGCGGCCGCCTGTCGGCGCCGCCAGCGAACCGACGGCCACAGCGGTCGCGGCAGCAGGCAGCAGCAAGCGGCGCAGGATGCGGGCACGGGCGGCTGGCTTCGGATGGGTTGCGTTATGGCTCATGAGCCTCAGAGTGCCTGCCGACCGCTGAAGGGGCGCTGAACGCCGCCGATTCTTCAGCCCGCGTTCAGCAAGCGCTCAGCAACCCTGTGGCACGGTGACGGCGTGAGGGTACTGGTGGTGGACGACGACAAGCGTCTCGTCCGCGCGCTCAAGCGCGGATTGGAGGCCGAGGGATTCGCCGTGGACGTCGCGTTCGACGGCGATGAAGGCCTGTGGCACGCCAAGGAGCACAGCTACGACGCGCTGGTCCTCGACGTGATGCTGCCGGGCATGAGCGGGCTCGACCTCTGCGCGAGGCTGCGCGACGCGGGCGACTGGGCGCCCATCCTGATGCTCACGGCTCGCGGCGGCGAGCACGACGAGGCGCACGCCCTGGACACCGGAGCCGACGACTTCCTCGCCAAGCCGTTCTCCTACGTGGTGCTGGTCGCCCGGTTGCGAGCCCTGCTGCGGCGGGGCCGTGCCGAGCGGCCCGCCACCCTGCTGGTGGGCGACCTGTCCCTGGACCCGGCCGGCCACCGGTTGCTCCGCGGCGACACCGAGGTGGAGCTCACGCCGAGGCAGTTCTCGCTGCTCGAGTTCTTCATGCGCCGTCCCGGCGAGGTGCACTCCAAGCAGGTCATCCTCGAGCACGTCTGGGACTTCGCCTACGACGGCGACCCGAACATCGTCGAGGTGTACGTCGGCCAGCTCCGTCGTCGGATCGACGACCCGTTCGGCAGGGCGAGCCTGCAGACCGTCCGAGGGGTCGGCTACCGGCTCGACCCGGACGGCGGCTGACGTGTCGCGACGACTGCCCGACCGGGGCTCGGTGCGGGTCCGCACGACGCTGGCCGCGACCGCGGTGGTCGCCCTGGCCCTGGTGATCGGGACCTGGGTGCTGCTGCTCACCCTCGAGGGGGCCCTGACCCGCAGCCAGGACGACTCCGCACGGACCCGGGCCCATGATGTGGCCTCGCTGGTGGCGGCCGGGACCTTGCCCGCCTCGCTGACACCCACTAACGACGACTCCTTCATCCAGGTCGTCGACGACTCCGGCCAGGTGCTCTCCGCCACGTCGAACTTCCGCGGTCGGACGTCCGCCTTCTCGTTCCGACCGGCCGGAGACGAGCCGGTGGTGCGGACCGTCACCGGCGTCCGCGACGACCAGGACCTGGAGGACTACCGCGTCTGGGCGCTGCGCGCGGGGTCCGGCGACACGGGGGCGACGGTCTACGTGGCCACCAGCCTGGAGGCCGTCTCCGACACGGTCGCCACGCTGCGCGGCTTGCTCGTCGTCGGCGTGCCGCTGATGACCCTGCTGCTCGCCGCCGTCACGTGGACGGTGGTGGGACGGGCCCTCCGACCGGTGGAGTCGATCCGCGCGGAGGTCGCCGACATCTCGGACTCGGCGCTGTCCCGCCGCGTGCCGGAGCCTCCTGGTGGTGACGAGATCGCCCAGCTGGCTCGGACGATGAACGCGATGCTGGACCGGCTGGAGGCCGCCAGCCGCCGGCAGCGCGCGTTCGCCTCCGATGCCTCGCACGAGCTGCAGAGCCCGCTGACCCGGCTGCGCACCCAGCTGGAGGTCGCGGTGGCGCACCCCGCGCCGACCGACTGGGACGCACTCGCCCGTGACCTGCTGGCGGACAGCGCCGAGATGGAGCGGCTGGTCCGTGACCTGCTGTTCCTGGCGCGGGAGGACGAGGGTCCGACGCAGCCGACCGCCGACGAGCTGGTCGACCTCGACGACGTGGTCCTCGAGGAGGCGGCGCGGATCAGGGTCGGCAGTCGCGTGCCTATCGGCACCGGGGGCGTGTCGGCGGCACCGGTCAGGGGCAGCCGCGAGCAGCTCGTGCGGCTGGTGCGGAACCTGCTCGAGAACGCCGAGCGGCACGCGCACACCCAGGTAGAGGTCGGTGTGTGCACCGGCGACGAGGCCGTCGAGCTGGTGGTCAGCGACGACGGACCCGGGGTGCCGGCCGCGGAGCGGGATCGGATCTTCCACCGCTTCGTCCGGTTGGACGACGACAGGTCCCGCGGCGACGGAGGGGGCAGTGGCCTCGGGCTCTCGATCGTCGCCACCATCGCGAGCGGCACGGGGGATCCTGCCAGGTCGACGACACCGGGACCGGCGCGACGTTCGTGGTGCGGCTGCCCGTGCCGGCCGGCCGGGCATGAGCTGCGAGCCCGAGTGCTCCTGATCTCCTGAACCGCCTGACGCGCGGGGCCGACCGCGTCGCACACTCGGGACATGGCCGAGACGACAGCGCCTCCGATCGCGCTGCCGCGCCAACGGGGATCGGTGACCGTCCGCCCGGGCGGTCTGCACGAGGACCTGGACGCGCTGCACGACGGTGACCCCCTGTGGTGGGGCAAGGAATGGGTGGCCGACCGCGTGCGGTCGATGCCGCCGGACACGCCGCACCTGATGCTGGTCGCCGAGCTGGACGGCGAGGCGGTGGCCGACGCGTTCCTGATCGGCAAGGGCATCGCGCAGAACGGCTACGCGATGGGTGGGGTCTACGTGCTGCCGCAGGCCCGGGGGCGCGGTGTCGGCCGGGTCGTCGCCGACGTGCTCGCCGATGCGACGGCGGCCTACGGCCTGCCCGGGGTCGCCGACGTGGTACATGAGCTGGACGAGGCCAGCCTCGCCGCCGCGGCCCGGCTCGGCTACCAGGTCGTCGGGCACCACCGCGAGTCGGTGCTCGACCTCGACACCCTCGACGAGGCGGCCGCCCGGACCAGCGTCGCGCAGGCCGAGCAGTGCCGGCTTCGCGCTGCGCCCGCTGCCTGACGACGCCGACGAGGCGGCCTGGCAGCAGGTCTACGAGCTCACGGTCGAGACCTGGCAGGACGCACCGGACGCCGAGGGGACCGACGAGGTGCTGCCCTACTCGGTGTTCCGCGGCTTCCTGCCCCAGCCGTCGTACGTGCTGATGGCCTGGCGGGACGGCCGGCCGGTCGGCATGACCGCCGTCATGGACCGGGCCAAGGACGAGGCCCTGAACACGTTCTTCACGGGGGTTCGCGACGGGGCGCGGGGTGAGGGGCTCGCCACGGCGCTCAAGGCGCAGCACGCGCTGACGATGCGGGCCCGCGGGCACCACCGCATCTACACCCAGAACATGGACCAGAACGCGCCGATCCTGGCGGCCAACGACCGGCTCGGCTTCAGCATCGTGCCCGGCTACTACGCCGTCGGGCGGGCGGTCGCGCTGCCCGCGGGCGCCTGACCCCGGCGGCCGGCGGTCCGTCGTACCGGGCATACTCACCGGTAACAAAGCGCCCGCCGTCGCCGCAGCCGAGGAGTCGCGCCATGGGTCGTCTCGCCCAGACCGAGGGTCTGACCGACGTCCAGCAGGAGATCGTCAAGACCGTCCGCGGCTTCGTGGACAAGGAGATCCTGCCGAACGTCGCCGCGCTGGAGCGCGACGACACCTACCCGGCGGACATCGTCGCGGGCATGAAGGAGATGGGCCTGTTCGGCCTGATGATCCCGGAGGAGCACGGCGGGCTGGGGGAGTCGCTGCTGACCTACGCGCTGGTCGTCGAGGAGATCGCCCGGGGCTGGATGAGCGTCAGCGGCATCATCAACACGCACTTCATCGTCGCCTACCTGCTGCAGCAGCACGGCACCGACGAGCAGAAGAAGGCGTTCCTGCCGCGGATGGCGACCGGGGACGTGCGCGGCTCGTTCTCGATGTCCGAGCCGGCGCTCGGGTCGGACGTCAGCGCCATCTCCACCAAGGCGGTTCGTGACGGCGACGACTTCGTCATCACCGGTCAGAAGATGTGGATCACCAACGGCGGTACGTCGAACCTGCTGGCGGTGCTGGTCCGCACCGACGGGGAGGCGGCCGAGGACGCGAAGCCGCACCAGCGGATGACGACCTTCCTGGTGGAGAAGGAGCCCGGCTTCGGTGAGGTCGCGCCGGGGCTCACCATCCCCGGGAAGATCGAGAAGATGGGCTACAAGGGGGTCGACTCCACCGAGGCCGTCTTCGACGGCTACCGGGTGCCGGCCGACCGGATCCTCGGCGGCGAGCCGAACAAGGGCTTCTACCAGATGATGGACGGCGTCGAGGTCGGCCGGGTCAACGTCGCGGCCCGCGGCTGCGGGGTGGCCCAGCGCGCCTTCGAGCTGGGCATCCGCTACTCCCAGCAGCGGGAGACGTTCGGCAAGCCGATCGCCCAGCACCAGGCCGTGCAGTTCCGGCTGGCCGAGATGGCGACCAAGGTCGAGGCCGCGCACGCGATGATGGTGATGGCGGCCCGGAAGAAGGACTCCGGCGAGCGCAACGACATCGAGGCAGGGATGGCCAAGTACCTCGCCAGCGAGTACTGCAAGGAGGTCGTCGAGGACTCGTTCCGCATCCACGGCGGCTACGGCTACTCCAAGGAGTACGAGATCGAGCGCCTCTACCGCGAGGCGCCGATGCTGCTGATCGGCGAGGGCACCTCCGACATCCAGAAGATGATCATCGGTCGACGGCTGCTGGAGGAGTACAAGCTCCGTGGCTGAACCCGGGACGGGGCGGATGGTCGCCCTGATCCGGGAGCAGGCCGAGGGCTGCGCGGCTCTCGGCTCGCCGCTGTACGAGTTCCTGCTGCAGCGCGTGGCCGACGACGTCGAGGCCGGCGGACCGGCGTACGACGTGCTGCGCGGCCATGAGGACGACCCGGGTCCCAGCGCGCTGGCCTTGCGACTGATGGGCGGCGCGCACCGGCTGGTGCTCGAGCGACGCGCACCGGCACTGGCGCTGACCTACCCCTCGGTCGGCGGCACCGGAGACCAGGACAGCGCCTGGGTAGCGCTGCGCGCGGTGCTCGCGGAGCACCGCGATGAGCTGCGCGGCTCGCTGGACCGTGCGCCGCAGACCAACGAGGTCGGCAGGTCGGCGGCCCTGATCGGCGGCCTGATGCACCTGGCCGGCGCCGACCGGCGACCGCTGCGGCTGGTCGAGATCGGCGCCAGCGCCGGACTGAACCTGCGGGCCGACCGGTTCCGCGTCGAGCTCGCCGACGGCCGCTCGGTCGGACCCGGCTCGTCGGCGGTGGTGCTGCGCGACCCGTGGCTCGGCCCGGAACCGCCCATGCAGGACACGTTGGTGGTGGTCGAGCGGCTCGGCTGCGACCTCGCGCCGGTCGACCCGACGACCACCGAGGGCCGGTTGCGGCTCACGTCGTACGTCTGGCCGGACCAGCCGGAGCGCCTCGCCCGGCTCCGGGGTGCGCTGGCGGTCGCGGCGGAGGTGCCCGCGAGCGTCGAGGCGTCCGGCGCGGCCGACTTCCTCGACCGGCTGACCCTGCGTGACGGCACCACGACGGTGGTCTGGCACTCGGTCATGTGGCAGTACCTCGAGCCGGGCGAGCGGGCCCGCGCAGAGGCACGGCTGGCGGCGCTCGGGTCGCAGGCCTCGAACGCGGCCGGGTTCGCGCACCTGGCGCTCGAGCCACGACGTCGCACGCCGGGCGCCGAGCACGAGTTCCTCGTCACCCTGCAGTCCTGGCCCGGCGGTGAGGAGCAGTTGCTCGGCAGCGCCGCACCGCACGGGCTCCCCACGACCTGGGAGTGACCTCCGGCGACCGCAGCACCACCCGGTCGTCGGTCCCCGGGGGGGCAGGGTGGCACGCTAGGAGCCCACTCGCCGAGCGAACCGTCCCCCGGAGGATCCCTGCATGTCGACCCACGAGCAGTACTCGGACATCCCGCGCGGGCAGGTCGTGGGCAACTACGACACCTACCTCGAGGCGCAGGCCGCGGTCGACTTCCTGTCCGACCAGCAGTTCCCGGTGCAGCACGTGTCCATCGTCGGGTCGGACCTCAAGATGGTCGAGAACGTGCTCGGTCGGCTGACCCGGGGACGAGCGGCCGCTGCCGGAGCGGCCAGCGGCGCCTGGTTCGGTCTCTTCGTCGGCGTCCTGCTCTCGCTGTTCGCCAACGAGGACACCAACACGTTCGCGCTGATCCTCTCGGCAGCCGTCTACGGCGCCATCTTCGGCACGATCTTCGGCTTCGTGGGGCACACCCTCAGCCGTGGCAAGCGCGACTTCACCTCGCGCAGCAAGATCGTCGCCAGCTCCTACGAGCTGCGCTGCACCTGGGCCGAGGCCGACAAGGCCCGCGAGGTGCTTGCCCGGATCACCCACGCCAGCTGACCGTCCGCCGCGCAGAGGAGACGAGCGCCATGCAGTTCGGCCGCTACTACGAGGAGTTCGAGGTCGGTGCCGTCTACAAGCACTGGCCCGGCAAGACGGTCACCGAGTACGACGACCACCTGTTCTGCCTGCTCACCATGAACCACCACCCGCTGCACCTGGACGCCAACTTCGCCGAGAAGACCACCGAATTCGGCAAGAACGTCGTGGTGGGCAACTACGTCTACTCGCTGCTGCTCGGCATGTCGGTGCCGGACGTCAGCGGCAAGGCGATCGCCAACCTGGAGGTCGAGTCGCTGCGGCACGTCAAGCCGACGTTCCACGGCGACACGATCTACGGCGAGACCACGGTCCTGGACAAGACCGAGTCGAGGTCCAAGGACGACCGGGGCGTCGTGCACGTCGAGACCCGCGGCTACAACCAGGACGGCGTGGTCGTCTGCATCTTCCGGCGCAAGGTGATGGTGCCCAAGCAGTCGTACGGCGAGGCGCGAGGCGGCGAGCAGCCCGGCCGGCCGGAGCCCCGGGAGAGCTGAGCTCAGGCGGCCGCGCCGGCCGCGGTGGGCGGCCCAGAACGAGCGCAGCACCCGGACCTTGTCCTGGAACTCCTCGTCGCGGCCCAGCGGTCCGGTGGTGGGCGCGGACAGCGTCGTACGCCGGGCCAGGCCGGGGGTGGTGAGCGAGGCGTGGTGCACGACCACGATCTTGCTGCCGAGCTGGTTCTGCACCTCGATCTCGCGGACCTCGCTCCACGGGATGACCATCGGCGGCAGCGCGTGCACCACGAGGCCGCGGCCGGTCAGTGACGTGCCGATCCACCAGGTGGCGGCCGCCATGGCGAGGAAGACGGCACCGGCGATCGCGGTTCGGCCGTTGCCGCCGAAGCGACCGGCGTTGAGCAGGGCGTCGGACCAGACCAGCACCTGGTAGACGAGCACCGTCACCACGAAGGCCCGCCGCTGCCGCCAGGTCAGCCGGAGCCGGACGCGGGGGTGGGAGGACATGTCAGCACCGTAGGTCGCCACACCTTTGTGTCGGGCCGAAACCGCCAACTCTTGACCGGTGGGGTCAGCGCGGCAGCATGCCCCACTGCTCGAGCGTGTCCCATAGCTGCTCGACCAGGTCCAGCCCGGCCAGCCCGGACCGGTCCACCCACCGCACCTCGTCGGCGTCGTCCCCGGGCAGCGGGCTGGTCGGACCGGTGACGATGCAGGCGTAGTCCCGGATGTCGTAGAGGGCGCCGTCCAGCCCGTCGCGGACCACGGTCCCCACCCGGACGCCGACCGTGACGTGCAGGCCGGTCTCCTCGAGGACCTCGCGCTCGACCGCGACGGCGTCCGACTCGCCGGGCTCGACCCGGCCACCGGGCACCGACCAGAGGCCACGGCCCGGTTCGCGGCCCCGGCGTACGACCAGCAGCCGGCCCTCGTCGTCGTGCACCAGTGCACCCACACAGGGGACCCACCGTTTCGGGGCGGCGGCGTCCGGGAACACGGCAGTCAGCCTAGGCACCTGGAGGGGCCATGCTCACCGTCCTGATCATCCTCGCCGTCGTCCTCGTGGTGGTGATGGGCATCAGCATGCTCGGCGCCGGCCCGTCTCGCGTGATCCGGCGCCGCACCGTGGTGGAGCGCCGGCCGACCGTGACCCGGCGCGTCGTGGAGGAGCCCGTCGCCGATCGGGTCGTCGAGGAGCGGGTGGTCGAGGAACCGACCACCAGGCGCGTCGTCGAGTAGGCCGCTGCCCACCAGGGGTTGACGCACCGCCACAGCGGCGGGAACGTTCCTGCCATGAGGCCCGAGCCCAGCTGTCCGCGGTGCGGCAGTGTGGTGCACGCCCCGGGCCTGTGGTCCAGCTCGTGGCGGTGCGACCAGCACGGGTCGGTGCCGCCGGTCCAGCCCGTGGTGCAGCCGACGCCGGACGTGCTCCGCGCCGCCGCGTCCACGGCCGGAGTCCCGCTCTGGCTGCCCTGGCCGCTCCCGCGCGGCTGGCTGGTCACCGGAGTCGTGACGGCCGGCGACGAGCGCACCGGAGCCCGGGCCACCGCGTTGGTCTGCTCCGGACCGGCCCCGCTCGGCGGGGTGGCCGAGCTGGTGCTCGTCGGCGAGGAGATGGGGATCGGGCTCGGCGCCCGGTTCGCCGGGCTCGACGGCCCGGACGCCGGCCTGATGCCGGACCAGGCCGCGGACGCCAAGATCCACGCCGCGGGCATCCCCACCGCGATGTGGGCCCTGGAACCGGGCCCGGCAGCCGTCGAGGCGCCGGCGGTCTATGTCGGGGAGGCGCTGGGCTGCTGGGTTTGGGCGGTGCTGTGGCCCGGCACGGCCGGGTTCCTGCTCATCGACGACTTCGTCCTCACCGACCTGCGCAACGCCGGGCACGAGCTGGACATCCCCTGCGGGGCGCTGTCCCCGCGTCTGACCGCCTGACCGGGCGCACGCGCCTCCGGCCCCTAGGCTGGCCGGGTGCGCATCGACCTCCACGCCCACAGCTCGGCGTCCGACGGCACCGAGACGCCCGCCGAGCTGGTGCGGGCCGCAGCCGCCGCCGGGCTGGACGTCGTGGCGCTGACCGACCACGACACGGTCCGCGGCTGGGTGGCGGCCACCGAGGCGCTGCCGTCGGGGCTACGGCTGGTCCGGGGTGCCGAGATCTCCTGCGTGTACGACGGCGTGAGCCTGCACCTGCTCGCCTATCTCTTCGACCCCGAGAACGAGGCTCTCGCCGAGGAGATGTCGATGGCCCTGGACGACCGGGTCCCCCGGGCGAAGGCGATCGTCGGCAAGCTCGCCGCGGCCGGGCACCCGATCACCTGGGAGCTGGTGCTGGCCCAGCTGCAGGACGGCGCCACGGTCGGGCGCCCGCACATCGCCGACACGCTGGTCGCCATCGGGGTCGTCCCCGACCGCACCGCCGCCTTCGACACCCTGCTGCACGACGGCAGCGAGTTCTTCGTCGGCCACTACTACGTCGACGCCGTCCGCGCAGTCCAGCTGGTCCGCGAGGCCGGGGGAGTGCCGGTCTTCGCCCACCCCGCCGCGGCGAAGCGCGGCACCACCGTCGGCGACGACGCCATCGTGGCGATGGCTGCCGCCGGGCTGGCCGGGCTCGAGGTCGACCACCGGGACAACCCGCCCGAGGCCCGCGACCGGCTGCGCGCACTCGCGGCGGACCTCGACCTCTTGGTGACCGGCGCGAGCGACTACCACGGCACCGGCAAGGAGAACCGGCTCGGCGAGAACACCACCGACCCGGAGGTCCTGGCGGCGCTGCTCGCCCAGGTGCGCAGCGGCGTCCTGGCGTGAGACGTCCGGCATGACCTCCGCCGACCTCAAGTTCTTCATCGAGGTCTTCGTCACCCTGTTCGTGATCATGGACCCGCCGGGCACGGTGCCCCTGTTCCTCAGCCTGACCAGCGGGCGCAGCCATGCGATGCGCAAGAAGCTCGCCGGCCAGGCCGTGATCGTCGCGTTCTTCGTCATCGTCGTCTTCGCGTTGTTCGGCCGGCAGATCCTCGACTACCTCGGCATCACGCTGTCCTCGATGCAGGTCGCCGGCGGCCTGCTCCTGCTGCTCGTCGCCCTCGAGCTGCTGACCGGCAAGAGCGACGACCCGGTCGAGACGCAGAACGTCAACGTGGCGCTGGTGCCGCTCGGGACGCCGCTGCTGGCCGGCCCGGGTGCGATCGTCGCGACCATCGTGTTCGTCAAGCGGGTCGACGACCTCGGCTCGGGGATAGCGGTGGCGCTGGGCATCGTCGTCGTACATGTCGTGCTGTGGCTGTTCATGCGCTTCTCGGTGGTCATCCTGCGCGTCATCAAGGACAGCGGGGTGACGCTGGTGACCCGCATCGCCGGTCTGCTGCTGTCGGCCATCGCGGTGCAGCTGGTCGCCGACGGCATCAGGGCGATGGTGCGGGCCGGGTGAGCAGCCGTGGGCGGTGCCACGGGACAGGGACCGGTCCTCGTGGGCAACGAGTTCCGCGTCAGCTGAGCGGCGCCTCGACGAGGCGCAGGACCGCCGTCACCACGGCGTCGAGCGGGACCGTCGTCTGCACCTCGTGGGTGGCGATCTGGCGCAGCAGCGGCTCGACGGTCTCGACGTCGTCCAGGAAGCGACGGCGTTCCTCGGCGCTCTTGCCGTACGGGTTGCTGGTCCTCGTCGCCAGCCGGTCGAGCAAGGTGTCGAGCGGCGCGCTGAGCAGCACGATGTGGTCGAACTGGGGATGGAACCGCACCTGGTTCTCCTCGCAACCGGCGAGAAACAGGACGTCCGCGTCCTCGGTGCTCAGGAGAGTCTGGACGGCGTCCTCGCGCCACAACTGGCGACCGTCCGGCTGCAGCTCGCACCACCCGTCGTCGGTGTCGACGGCCTTGTAGCCGCGGGCGATCAGCTCTCGGACGACGCTCGACTTCCCGGTCCCGGACATCCCGGTGAGCAGGACTCGCTGCACGGCCGCGAGCCTACAAGCCCCACTCGAGGCATCGCGGGCCGGAAATTCATCCGGCGGACACTGCGGGCAACGTCCCGGACACCTCCACCGGTCAGCCTGAGGAGTGTGAACCTGGGCCGCACCGAGATCGGGACCACCCGCCCGCCGAGCCTCCGTCGGTCGATCGCCCTGGTCGCCCACGACAACAAGAAGGTCGAGCTGCTGCGCTGGGCCGCCGAGTTCCTGTCCGGCCCGGTCGGCGGCGACCAGCAGATCGGCGCGAAGATCGCCGACGGGAGTGGTCAGGTGTCGGCGATGCTGGCCCAGAAGGCCAAGAGGGCCTGGGCGGTGACCTCGGGCAGGTCCGCGGCCGGGGAGTGGCCGGCGTCCGGCAGGACGACGGCCGGAGCCCCGAGCCGATCAGCCATCTCGGCCTGCAGGGCCGGGGGCCAGACGTCGTCGCGGTCGCCGAAGGTGATCAGTACCGGCAGGTCGAGGGTGGCGAGCTCGTCGGTGCGGTCCGGCTCGGACAGCAGCTGCTCGGCCACCCGGCGCAGCCCCACCGGATGGTTGGCCACGAACCGGTCGTGCAGCCACGCCTCGATCGCGGGCGGTGCCGCCGCCAGCTCGAGCTGGGCCTCCATCTGCCGTTTCACGGTCCAGATGGTCTCCAGGTCCATCGCCGGGAGCGCCTGCACCATCAGCGCGGCGTTGGTGTCCGCCGGCGACGGGATGGCAGCGGGCCCGGAGCTCATCAGCGTCAGCGAGCGCACCGTCGAGGGGTCGGCCAGCGCGGCCGCGCGCACCACCAGGCCACCGAACGAGTGGCCGACCAGGTGGGCCGGGCGGCCGGACAGCCCGGCCAGGACCGCCAGGACGTCGACGGCCAGCGCCTTCACGTCGTACGACGAGGGGTCGTCGTCGCCCGGGCTCTCGTACTGCCCGCGCTGGTCGACCGCCAGCACCTCGTGGCCCGCCGCGGCGATCGGGGCCAGGACCGCGATGAAGTCCTCCTTGGACCCGGTGTACCCCGGCACCAGCAGGACCGGGGCCCCGGTCGGCTCCACCGGCCCGGCGCGCAGCGCTGCCAGCGGCCCCCCGGGCGTGTCGACCGTGGCGGCCCGCACGCCTGCGGGCAGCTCGAGGAAGGGCGGTGTGCTCACGTCGCGAAACGCTACCCGCCTGGCCGTGACAGCTTGGGGGGTGGGACAGGCACAATGGCGGCCGTGAGCCGGACCATCGCCGTCGCGAACCAGAAGGGCGGGGTCGCCAAGACGACCACCGTCGCGTCGCTCGGCTCCGCCCTGGCCGAGCGCGGCCGGAAGGTCCTTCTCGTCGACCTGGACCCGCAGTCCTGCCTGACGTTCTCCCTCGGGCTGGACCCGGACGCCGTCGAGCTGAGCATCCACGACGTCCTGCTCGGCCGGGTCGGCCCGTCGATGGCCATCCAGCCCACCGAGGACGGTGTGGACCTGCTGCCAGCCACCATCGAGCTGGCCGGCGCCGAGGCGCAGCTGCTCAGCCGGCCGGGCCGCGAGTACGTCCTGCGCAGCGCCCTCGAGGAGGTCAGCGCGGCGTACGACGTCGTGCTGCTCGACTGCTCGCCGTCCCTCGGCGTGCTGACGCTGAACGCGCTGACCGCGGCCGACGAGCTGATCATCCCGCTGCAATGCGAGATGCTGAGCCACCGCGGCGTGGGACAGCTGCTCGACACGGTGGCCGACGTGCAGCGCATCCTGAACCCCGGCCTGCGGGTGCTCGGCGTCCTGCCGACGATGTTCGACGGCCGCACCAACCATGCCCGCGCGGTGCTTGCCGACGTGGCCGGGCGCTACTCGCTGCCGGTGCTCGAGCCCGCTATCCCGAAGTCGGTGCGGTTCGCCGAGGCCCCCGCGGCCGGCCGGTCGGTGCTCACGACCGCGCGCCGGGGGCGCGGCAGCGAGGCCTACCGCGAGCTGGCCGAGGGACTGTTCGGATGAGCAGCCACGAGCCGGGCTTCGACCGCCTGCGCCGGCGCGGCGCTCCGGTGCGGTCGCACGCGCCGCTGCGGGTCGACCCGCAGGGCCGGCAGTCGCTCTACAGCGTCACGGAGCAGCCGCCGGCACCCGGCGCCATCACGGTCGAGTGCTCCTCGTGCGACGGGGTCAGTGTGGTGACGCCGCGTCAGCTGGTCACCCTCGCGCTGCCCTCGCTGCACCTGCCGATGGTGCGCCGCGGCCACCCGTCCTGGATGCGCTGCCCCGCCTGCAGCCGGCGTACCTGGGTGAAGGTCGTCGTCACCCTGTAGGGGGCCGCCAACAAGATCGTTTGCGACGTTCGAGAGTCCGACACGCCGCACCAAACGGCGTGTCGCCGCTCCGAACGTCGCGAACGATCTCAGGGTGAGACCGGTCAGTCGTCCTCGCGGGTGGTCCGCTGCCCGACGTAGGCGAGCAGCTCCGGCTCGGCCGAGACCAGCCGCCCGACCTGCTCCCCGGCGTCGCAGGTGAGCAGGGCGACGTCCAGCCGGTCCGGCGTCCGCGCCAGCACCCGCCAGGTCGCGCCGCCGGACTCCCAGCGGCGCAGCACGTCGAGGTCGGCCCCCACCGCCGTCAGCCCTGCTCGGCCGCGCCCGACTCGGTGCTGCCGCCGGCGCCCCGCCCGCCGCGGCTGCGTCGGCGTCGGCGAGGGGTGCCGTCACCGGTCCCTGCCGCCGCCTCGCCTGCCGCCGGGACGGCCGTGGTCGTGGCGGGCTTGCCGCCACGCGTCCTCGTGCGCTCGCGGTCCTTCCGGGGCGGACGCTCGGCCCGCTCCGGCCGGTCGGCCCGCTCCGGCCGGTCGGCCCGCTCGCCTCGGTCCCCGCGGTCGCGGTCGCCCCGCTTGGCACCGGGCGCGCTACGCCGAGGCGCGCCGTGCCCGCCGGCCCGGCCGGTCTCGCCGAGGTCCTCGACCGCTTCGGCGTCCAGGCCGGCCCGGGTGCGCTGCGCGCGCGGCAGAGTCCCCGTGACGTGCGGCGGGATGTCGAGCTCCTGGTAGAAGTGGTCCGAGCTCGAGTAGGTCTCCTCCGGCTCGCCGAACCCGAGGTCCAGCGCCTTGTCGATCAGCCCCCAGCGGGGCATGTCGTCCCAGTCGACGAAGGTGATCGCGATGCCCTTCGCGCCGGCCCGGGCGGTGCGTCCGATCCGGTGCAGGTAGGTCTTCTCGTCCTCAGGGCACTGGTAGTTCACGACGTGGGTGATGTCCTGCACGTCGATGCCGCGAGCCGCGACGTCAGTGGCGACGAGGACGTCGACCTTGCCGTTGCGGAACGCGCGCAGTGCCTGCTCGCGGGCGCCCTGGCCGAGGTCGCCGTGCACGGCTCCCGAGGCGAAGCCGCGGTCGGCGAGCTCGTCGGCGACCTTTGCGGCAGTGCGCTTCGTGCGGCAGAAGACCAGGGTGAGCCCACGGCCCTCGGACTGCAGGATGCGGGCGAGCATCTCGACCTTGTCCATCGCGTGCGCCCGGAACACGTGCTGCTCGACGGCCTTGACGGTCTGGCCGTCGTCGTCGGGGTCGACGGCGCGGATGTGGGTCGGGTGGTGCATGTACGACCGGGCCAGCGTGATGATTGCTCCCGGCATCGTCGCCGAGAACAGCATGGTCTGCCGGCCGGCGGGGATCAGCCGCACGATCTTCTCGACGTCGGGCAGGAAGCCCAGATCGAGCATCTCGTCGGCCTCGTCGAGGACCAGGCTGCGGACGTGCCCGAGGTCCAGCAGGCCCTGCTGGGCCAGGTCGATCAACCGTCCCGGCGTACCGACGACGACCTCGATGCCCTTCTTGAGCGCCTCGACCTGCGGCTCGTAGGCGCGGCCGCCATAGATGGACAGGATCCGGATCGGGCGGCGGGCCGCGGCCTTCTTCAGGTCCTCGGTCACCTGCACGCACAGCTCGCGGGTGGGCACCACGATCAGGGCCTGCGGCTTCCCGGGAACGGCCGGCGGCAGCGCCGGGTCGCTCTCCTCGTCCTGGGCCACGACGCGCTGCAGCAGCGGGATGCCGAAGCCGAGGGTCTTGCCGGTGCCGGTCTTCGCCTGGCCGATGATGTCGTGGCCGTGCAGCGCCACCGGCAGGGTCAGCGCCTGGATGGGGAACGGATGGGTGATGCCGACGTCGGCGAGTGCGTCCACGGTGGCCTGGAGCACGCCGAGCTCGGCGAATGATGGGGTATTCAGGACGGAGCCCTTCTGCGGTGGTCCCGCGCTGGGTCCGGGGCCGCACGCCGTCAGGAGGACGGCGGGCCGCTCGGACGCGGGACGCGTCGGTCGGAGCCGATCGGTTCGTCGGGCGACCGGGCATCCGTTCTTCTGGGGTCCACCCTACTCCTCGCTAGGCTGCCGACCGTGAGCGCGCACCACGACACCGGTGACGTCCCGGCCGGTCAGCATCCCGACCCGCTGGCCGACGAGGACTACCGGCTGGCCGTGGTGGACCTGCTGGGAGCGCTGGCGTACGGCGAGCTGACCGCGTTCGAACGGCTCGCCGACGACGCCTCGTTCGCCCCGACCCTCGGCGACAAGGCCGCCCTCGCCGCGATGGCGGTCGCTGAGTACAACCACTTCGCGCTGCTCCGCGAGCGGCTGGTGGCCATCTGCGCCTCCCCGGAGGACGCGATGGAGCCGTTCATCGCGGCGCTGGAGGCGTTCCACGAGCGCACCGCGCCCGGCGACTGGCTCGAGGGCCTGGTCAAGGCCTACGTCGGTGACGGCATCGCCGAGGACTTCTACCGCGAGGTCTCCGCCTACCTCGACGACTCGACCCGCGACCTGGTGCTGTCGGTCCTCGAGGACACCGGGCACTCGACGTTCGCCGTCGAGCGGGTGCGGGCCGCGATCGAGGCCGACCCGCGGCTGGCCGGCCGGCTCGCGCTGTGGGGCAGGCGGCTGGTCGGCGAGGCGCTCAGCCAGGCGCAGCGGGTGGCCGCCGAGCGCGACGCGCTGGCGTCGCTGCTGGTGGGCGGGATCACCGAGCGCGGTGCTGACCTGGCCGAGGTGGGCCGGATGTTCGCCCGGCTCACCGAGAACCACACCAAGCGGATGGCGAGCCTCGGCCTGTCGGCCTGACCCTGCCGTATCGGTGCGGCCAGGTGCGGCGGCGGCTCAGCCACACGGTGCGCAGCCCGGCGCCTGCGGCCGCCGGCGTGTTCGCCTCCCGGTTGTCGCCGATCATCCAGCCGTCCTCGAGCGGGACGCCGACCCGCTCGGCGGCGAGCTCGACGATGCGGCGTTCGGGCTTGCGCACTCCGACCGCTCCGGAGATGCACACCACGTCGAAGGGTAGAGCGACGAAATGCAGTCGACCCCCTTGCCAGTGCCCGGACATCATCCGGGGGTGCCAGAGACCAACCTTGCGACCATCCACCAGCACCCCCTGGCGTACCTGCTGGGCCTCGAAGGGGTAGCTCTGCTTCGCGCCTTCGCCGGCGAGTACGACGAGGCCTTCACGCTGGCCCGGCTGGCCGAGACACGTCGGCTTCTCGACCTCGTTGACCAGCTCGGCCCTGGCGTCTCGGCCGCGCCCATCGCCACCCGAACCGGCTACGAGGGCTGGGCTGCGTCCTACGACTCGCCGGGCAACCAGCTCATCGACATCGAACAGCCCATCGTCCAGCAGATCCTGGCGGGTCTCCCGGTCGGCGTCGCTCTCGATGCGGCCTGCGGGACGGGCCGGCACGCCGCCCACCTGGCGAAGCTGGGGCACCACGTCATCGGCGTGGACAGCTCGCCGGAGATGCTGGCCGTGGCACGGGAGAAGCTGCCCGATGTCGAGTTCCACCAGGCCGACCTGGTCCAGCTGCCGCTGCGAGAACAGGCCGTGGACATCGTCGTCTGCGCGTTGGCGCTCACCCACGTCCCCGAACTGGAGCGCGCCCTGGCGGAGTTCGCCCGCGTTCTCAGGCCCGGGGGTCACCTCGTCGTCTCCGACTCGCGGGGCGTCATCGACGGCGTCGGCCTTCCGATGCCGAGGAGAGACGCAGAGGAGCGGTCGGTGTACATGCCGGTCTGGCAGCGCCGGGTGAGCGACTACCTCGCCGCCGCGTTGCCGCTCGGTTTCGAGGTGCGGCGTTGCGAGGAGCCCAGGCGGCCCAGCCCTATGGTCCGACCGGACGGAGGCTCGGTCACCGACGCTGAGCCTCCTCCGAAGCACGACCCGGAGGAGGCGCCCGACATCTGGGCGCTGCACGCCTTCGCGACAGAGGCCACCAACGCCGCCTACCGGGACCTCCCGGCCGCGATCATCTGGCACTTCCAGCTGCGTTGACGTTCCGCCGGCAACGCCTCCCTCAGAACGTGCTCAGAGCGAGCCGAAGCCGACCCGGCGGCTCTCCGGCTCGCCGATCTCGACATACGCCAGCTTGTCCGAGGGCACCAGGACCTTACGGCCGCGCTCGTCGGTCAGCGCCAGCACCGTCACCTCGCCGGTCACCGCCGCCGTCACCGTCGCGAGGATCGCCTCCGTGGTCTCGGCACTGTCGATCACCAGCTCGCGGGTGGCGTGCTGGACACCGATCCTGACCTCCACGGGGACCTCCGGAAACTCGTTCGTACGGCGGGTTCGGGTCGAGCTGACCGCGGCCAGCCTAGCCGTGGTCAGTGGGCTTCGCCGGTGCGGGGAAACCCACCGATGCCGCGCCAGGACAGGCTGGCCAGCAACCGCGAGGCGGCATCCCGGGGGATCGCGCCGGCGTCGGCGAGCCAGTAGCGCGCCGCCACCTGGGCCATCCCCACCAGGCCGACCGCGAGCAGGCGGGCCTGGTCCTTCGGCAGCCCGGCGTCGTCGCGGATCACCTCGCTGATCGCCTCGGCGCAGGCCACCGTCACCCCGTCGACCCGCTCTCGTACCTCGGGCTGATTGACCAGGTCGGACTCGAAGACCAGCCGGAACGCGCCGCCGTCCTCGTCGACGAACCGGAAGTAGGCCTCGATGGTCGCCGCGACCCGCTGCTTGTTGTCCGTCGTCGAGTCCAGGGCCACCCGCACGGCCGCGACCATCGCCTCGGAGTGCTGGTCGAGCAGTGCCAGGTAGAGGTCGAGCTTGCCGGGGAAGTGCTGGTAGAGAACCGGTTTGCTGACGCCGGCGGCGTCGGCGATGTCGTCCATCGCGGCTGCGTGGTAGCCCTGCGCGACGAAGACCTCCTGTGCCGCGCCCAGCAGTTGCTCGCGCCGGGCGGACCGCGGCAGCCGCGCACTGCGGGTCCGGGCGTCCGGGGCGGCGGGCACGGCGGCTCCTTCCATGGCACGTCGGGTGACGCGGCCCGATCCTAGGCGGCACCGCTGCGGGTCAGCGGTATTCGTCGTCCGTGAAGTCAACGCTGCGGGACTGCTCGGCGACGTCGGCCGGGTCGGCCTCCAGCCCGGGCTCGGCGGGGAGCTCGTCGTCGTCGGCCTCGACGACAGGGGTCCGCTGCTCGAGGGCATCGGCTTCCGGGACCTCGGGGTCCTCGCCCGCGGCCGGCCGTTCGTCGCTCTCGGGGGTGCTCACCCCGGCACTCTACGACTGAACCGGGCTGTTCCGGCCGCGTCGCACCCGGGAACGTGGCTGGCCTGGGACACTTGCGGCAGGCACGACGCTCTGACACGACCCTCGGAGAGGCTCATGACGATCAGCGACCACCGCGACCTCGTGGCGGCGCTGCTCGGCGTCCCCGGAGTGGCCGCGGCCGCCGTCGAGCCCGAGGGCGACGGGCCGGGCCTGCTGCGGCTGCAGCTGGCCTCGGGCGCCGACGAGGTCGATGTCGCCGGAGCCGTCAACCGCCTGCTGCGCAGCAGGTTCGGGCTGGCCGTGGACTCCGACCGGGTGCGGGTCGTCGACGAGTCCGGCATCGTCCCGGCCGAAGACGTCGTGAACGGTACGCCGGACAAGGCTGTCGACCGTCAGGTGTCGCTGACCGACGTACCGGAGCCGGATGGACCGACGTCGGCGGCCGGGGAGGCTCCCCCAGCCCCGCGGGTGGGTACCGTCGGCCGGCTGATGATCGAGCGTGTCCAGCTGGTGTCGGCGGGGCTCGGGGTCTCGGTCGCGGTGACGCTGCGGGCCGGCGACCGGTCCGTGGTCGGCGAGGCGGAGGGCGCCGCCACCACCAGCGCGCTGCACCGCTCGGTCGCCGCGGCGACCCTGCGGGCGGTCGAGGAGGTCGTCGACCACCAGGTGCGCTTCGACGTCGAGCACGTCGAGATCGCCACCACGGGCGAGGAGCGCACGGCCCTGGTTGTCGTCTCGATGCTCACCGAGCGCGCCACCCAGCGGCTCTCGGGTGCCTCGGTCGTGCGCGAGGACGTCCGGCAGGCGGTCATCAGGGGAGTGCTCGCGGCGGTCAACCGCCGGGTCGAGCCGATGCTCGGCGAGGTGGCCGGCTGACCGGCGTCCGCCCGGTTGCTCACTGGCCCGGATCGCAGGTCAGCCTGCCGTCGGGTCCGCTGCACGTCAGGGTCGCACCGGCGACCTCGCCGGACGCCCAGCCGGCCGTGTTGGTGCACGGGCTGGGCGGTGCGGCGACAAACTGGACCGACGTGATGGACCTGCTGCGCGACCGGCTGGACTCGGAGGCGCCCGACCTCCCGGGCTTCGGCTGGTCGGCACCGCCGGCCGGCGACGACTACTCGCTCGGCGCGCACGCTCGCGCGATCGTCGAGCTCGCAGAGCTCCGCGGACCGGTCCACCTGCTCGGCAACTCGCTCGGCGGGACGGTGGCCATGGTGGTGGCCGCGACCCGGCCGGACCTGGTCCGCAGCCTCACCCTCGTCTCGCCTGCGCTGCCGGTCCTTCGCCCGCGGGTCAGCAACGTGCACCTGCCCGCGCTGGCCGTGCCATGGGCCGGGCAGCGGCTGGCCCGGCGGCTCGGCCGGTTCCCCGTCGAACAGCGGGTCCGCGCCACGCTCGCGCTCTGCTGGGCCGACCCGGCGCGTGTCCCGGCCGAGCGGCTGGAGGAGGCGATGGTCGAGGCCGAGCGGCGGGCGCATCTCGAGCACGACGGTGACGCGATGATCCGGTCGCTGCGCAGCCTGGTCGCCGCCTACCTTCGGCCGGACCGGTGGCCTCTGTGGCGGCTCGCCGCCCGGGTCGAGGCGCCGACCCTGCTGGTCTACGGGCTCAAGGACCGGCTCGTCGACCCTCGGACCGCCCCCCGGGCGGCCCGCAGCTTCCCGGACAACCGGATGCTGCTGCTCCCGGACAGCGGTCACGTCTCGCAGATGGAGCACCCACAGGTGGTGGCGGCTGCCGTCCGCCGCCTGCTCGACGAGACCGCTGCTGAACGATGACCCGGGAACGCAAACGGGTCAGCCGGCCTTTCGTGGGACGAGGACGTCGCCACATGGCCCCCACCGGAACCGGTTGTGTCCGTGGGTCAGACCCGCACGTTGCGGTGTGCATCGGCAGGCGGCCTGGCTCGCCGAGCGGTGCGTCCCACGGCAGAATCGACACGTGGACCGGGGGAATCGGGTGTTGCCTGCGGCGGGCGCAGCCGTAACGTGTGCGGCGTTGTTGGTCGCGGCGTGCGGAGCACCGGGTCGAGATGCGGTCGGAACCCAAAAAGTCCCCATCCGCGGCGAGTCCTCGGCCCAGCTCCCCGGTCGACTGCGGGGCGGGGCCGATCGTCGTTGGTACACCGCCGTTCTACGGCTCCCGCACCACCGAGAGACCCGAGGCGATGGCGGATCGCCCGCAGCCTCGACCTGGACAGCACGTTCCCCGACGCGGTGCGGATCGTCGTCCGCGGCGACGACACCCAGAGGGTCTATGCGTGGGATGAGCCGGACGCTACTCGGCGGAAGGCGGTTGGCAGTCCGTGGGCGACTACGCGCGCGGCTGAGCGGACCCGAAAGACTACGAAAGGGCCCGTTGAGCCACTTTCTGGTGCCGGATCGGGCGTTGCATAGTCTTTCGGTACCGCCGGGGTTTGTCGCCGTGACTCAGAGCGGGGTGACGTAGGCGGCGCTGATGCCGCCGTCGACCAGGAAGGTCGACGCCGTGATGAAGCTCGACTCGTCGCTGGCGAGGAACAGCACGGCGTTCGCGATCTCGGTCGGGTCGGCGAAGCGCCCCACCGGGATGTGCACCAGCCGCCGGGCGGCGCGCTCCGGATCCTTCGCGAACAGCTCGCGGAGCAGGGGAGTGTCCACCGGCCCCGGGCACAGGGCATTGACGCGGATCCCCTCGCGAGCGAACTGCACGCCGAGCTCGCGGCTCATCGCGAGGACCCCACCCTTGCTCGCCGTGTAGGAGATCTGCGACGTGGCGGCCCCCATCACCGCGACGAAGGACGCGGTGTTGATGATCGAGCCCCTGCCCTGGGCGCGCATGTGTGGCAGGACCGCCTTGCAGCACAGGTAGACGCTGGTCAGGTTGACCTCCTGAACCCGCCGCCAGGCCTCCAGCCCGGTGTCCAGGATCGAGTCGTCGTCGGGCGGGGAGATGCCGGCGTTGTTGAACGCCACGTCGACGCTGCCGTAGGCCTCCTTCGCCCGCGCCACCATCGCCTCGACCTGCTCCTGGTCGGTGACGTCGCAGCGCACGTACAGCCCGCCGACCTCCTCGGCTGCGGCACCGCCGCTCTCGTCGGAGACGTCGACGACGACGACCCGGGCACCCTCCTCGGCGAACCGACGGACGGTGGCGAGCCCGATGCCGCTCCCGCCCCCCGTGACGATCGCGGTGCGGTCCTGCAGCCGTCCGGCCATCTGGTCAGTCCTCCGTGCTGATGAAGACGTTCTTGACGTCGGTGAACGAGTCGAGGGCGTCGGGTCCGAGCTCCCGGCCGAGGCCGGACTGCTTGAACCCGCCGAACGGGGTCGAGTACCGCACCGAGGAGTGCGAGTTGACCGAGAGAGTGCCGGACTCCACGGCGCGGGCGACCCGCAGGGCCCGGCCGATGTCGCGGGTCCAGATCGAGCCGGACAGGCCGTACTCGGTGTCGTTCGCCAGCCGGATGGCGTCGGCCTCGTCGTCGAACGGCATCACCGCGACGACCGGGCCGAAGACCTCCTCGCGCCAGATCCGGTCCTGGGCACTGCGCGGCAGCACCACCGTGGGCGGGTACCAGTAGCCGGGCCCGTCGGGCGCCGTCCCGCGGAACGCGACGTCGACCGAGTCGTCGACGTACGCCGACACGCTGGCCCGCTGACCAGCGCTGACCAACGGCCCCATCTCGGTGTCGTCGAGCCCGGGGGCCGCCACCCGCACGCCCGCGACCGCCGGCTCGAGCAGCTCGAGGAACCGGTCGTGCACGCTGCGCTCCACGAGGATCCGGCTGCGGGCGCAGCAGTCCTGGCCGGCGTTGTCGAAGACGCCGTACGGCGCGGTGGCCGCGGCCTTCTCGACGTCCGAGTCGGCGAACACGATGTTCGCGCTCTTGCCGCCCAGCTCGAGGGTCACCCGCTTCACCTGGCTCGCTGCCCGGGCCATGATGCCGGTGCCGACCTCGGTCGAACCGGTGAACACGATCTTGCGCACCAGCGGGTGGGTGACGAAACGGTCGCCCACCACCGAGCCCTTGCCGGGCAGCACGGTCAGCACGCCGGGCGGCAGCCCCGCCTCCAGCGCCAGCTCGCCGATCCGGACCGCGGTCAACGGGGTGAGCTCGGCGGGCTTGAGCACGACGGTGTTCCCGGCCGCCAGCGCCGGGGCGAGCCCCCAGCCGGCGATCGGCATCGGGAAGTTCCAGGGGACGATCACGGCGACGACGCCGAGCGGTTCCTTGAAGGTGATGTCCACCCCGCCGGCGACCGGGATCTGGCGACCGAACAGCCGTTCCGGCGCCGCCGCGTAGTAGTCGAGGACATCGCGGACGTTCCCGGCCTCCCAGCGCGCGTTGGAGATGGTGTGCCCCGAGTTGCGCACCTCCAGGGCGGCGAGCTCCTCGCGGGCGCCGTCGACCGCGGCGGCGAACCGGCGGAGCAGGCGGCCACGGTCGGCCGGTGCGACCCGCCGCCACTGCTCGAACGCCGCATGCGCCCCCGAGATGGCCTCGTCGGTCTCGTCGACCGAGGTCAAGTTCACCGTCGCGACGTGCTCCTCGGTGGCCGGGTCGACGACCTCGTGGGTGGCACCGGTGGCGACCACGACCGCGCTCACATCCTCTCGAAGGACCGGAAGCGCTCCCAGTCCGTGACGGCGGAGTCGAACGCGGTCAGCTCGACGTCGGCGTTGTTCACGTAGTGGTCGACCACCGAGTCGCCGAAGGTCTCGCGGGCCATCGTCGACGACGAGAACAGGTCGCGCGCGGCGCGCAGCGACGTGGGGACCTTGGGGTGGTCGGACAGGTAGGCGTTGCCGGTGTACGCCGGCTCCAGCGGGAGCTCCATGTCGATGCCACGCAACCCGCTCGCGAGCATGCCGGCCAGGCCGAGATACGGGTTCACGTCGCCGCCGGGAAGCCGGTTCTCCAGTCGCAGCCCGGCGCCGTGGCCGACCACCCGCAGCGAGCAGGTGCGGTTGTCGTAGCCCCAGGCGGTCGACGTCGGGGCGAAGCTGCCGGCCTGGAATCGCTTGTAGGAGTTGATGTTTGGCGCGTAGAGGAGGGTCAGCTCGCACATCGTGGCCTGGATGCCGGCGACGAAGCTCTGGAACATCGGGGTCGGGCCGTGCCCGTCGTCGAACACGATGCCGCCGTCGTCGCCGCGCAGGCTCATGTGGATGTGGCAGGAGTTGCCCTCGCGCTGGTCGAACTTCGCCATGAAGGTCAGCGCCTTTCCGTGCAGCGAGGCGATCTCCTTGGCGCCGTTCTTGTAGATCGAGTGATGGTCGGCGGTGCGGACCACCTCGTCGTACTTGAAGGCGATCTCGTGCTGGCCGAGGTTGCACTCGCCCTTGGCCGACTCGACCACGAGCCCGGCGCTGAACATGCCGTTGCGGATGTCGCGCAGCAGCGGCTCAACCCGGCTGGTGCCGAGCAGCGAGTAGTCGACGTTGTACTGGTTCGCGGGCGTCAGGCCGCGGTAGCCGGCGTCCCAGGCCTGCTCGTAGGTGTCGTTGAAGACGATGAACTCGAGCTCGGTGCCGGCGAGGGCGACCAGGCCCTTCTCGGCTGCCCGCTCCGCCTGTGCCCGGAGGATCTGGCGGGGGCTCTCGGCCACCGGGGTGTGCGCGTCGTCCAGCCACGCCAGGTCGCTGATGACCATCGCGGTGCCGGGCAGCCACGGCACCGGGTGCATGGTCGCCAGGTCGAGGACGAACTCCATGTCGCCGTACCCGCGCTCCCAGGAGCTGATGGTGTAGCCGTCGACGGTGTTCATGTCGACGTCTACCGCGAGCAGGTAGTTGCACCCTTCGGTGCCGTGCTCCAGGACCGTGTCGAGGAAGAACTGCGCGTGGATCCGCTTGCCCTGCAGCCGTCCCTGCATGTCCGGGAAGGCAACCACGACGGTGTCGATGTCGCCGTCGCTCACCTTCGTGCGTAGCTGCTCGACGGTCAGGGCCGGCCCAGGCTGCGTCGTCATCGCGCTCCCCTGCTGTGTGCGAGGTCTCGACCGGACACTAGCGACCTGGCGCCCGGCGTGTGCACCGCGCGGGTTCATTGGGTCTAGACCGTTGATGCCGCGTGCAGTAGCGTCCGGCCGACCGGTCGGCGTACAACGCCGGCCGGCCGCACAGCGTACTGGGCTGCGGGGGACCACCGCAGAGGTGTCGAGACGGCCCTTGTCCAGGGTGTGTGCACGGTTTCCTCAGTGTCCGCTGTGGGGGCGGACCTCTTCTGCAGGAGGTTGCAACGGTGGCTGATGTGACGCAGATGGATGAGGACGAGAAGCGCCTCGCCGAGCTGGGCTACAAGCAGGAGCTGCATCGCTCCTGGTCCGGTTTCTCCAACTTTGCGATCTCCTTCTCGATCATCTCCATCCTGGCCGGCTGCTTCACCACGTTCGGCCAGGCCTGGAACAACGGCGGCCCGGTCGCCATCTCATGGGGCTGGCCCATCATCTCGGCCTTCATCCTGATCATCGGCTTCTGCATGTCCGAGCTGGTGTCGGCCTATCCGACCTCCGGCGGCATCTACTGGTGGGCGTCCAAGCTCGGCGGGCCCAAGGCCGGATTCTTCACCGGCTGGCTGAACCTCATCGGTCTGGTGGCCGTCACCGCGTCGGTGGCCTACGGCTGCGCGACGTTCTTCGACCTGACGCTCAGCACCTACTCGGAGTCCTACGCCGACGGGTACTCCCTGACCCGAGTGTTCATCACCTTCGTCATCATCCTGACGATCGCCTCGGTGCTCAACATCTTCAGCGGCCACCTGATGGCCATCATGAACAACGTCTCCGTCTGGTGGCACGTGGCGGGCGCATCGTTGATCATCCTGATCCTGGTCTTCGCCCCGGACTCCCACCAGAGCATGGACTTCGTGTTCACCGAGCGGATCAACAACTCCGGGTACGCCGACAGCAAGTACTGGTTCCTGGTGCTGCCGCTCGGCCTGCTGCTCACGCAGTACACGATCACCGGCTATGACGCCTCGGCGCACCTGTCCGAGGAGACCCACGAGGCGAGCGAGGCGGCGGCGAAGGGCATCTGGCGGTCGATCTTCTACTCGGCGATCGGCGGCTGGATCCTGCTGCTCGCGGTGCTGTTCGCGATCCAGGACGGCGACAAGGAGAGCGTGGCCGGCGGCGGCGTCGCAGCCATCTTCGTCGGTGCCCTGGGGACCGAGACAGCCGCTTTCGTGCTCTTCATCTCGGTGGTGGGTCAGTTCTTCTGCACGACCGCGTGCATGACCAGCGCGTCGCGGATGACCTTCGCCTTCAGTCGAGACGGTGCCATCCCCGGCTCGCAGATCTGGTCAAAGGTGTCCAAGGTGCGGGTCCCGGCGAACGCGGTGATGCTCGTTGCCGTCGTCAGCGCCTTGATCACGCTGCCGGCGCTGGTCGAGGTGAACATCGGCACTGCCGAAGAACCACTGATCGTCCCCGTGGCGTTCTACGCCGTCGTGTCGGTCGCGGTCATCGGCCTCTACCTCGCGTTCCTCATCCCGATCTGGCTGCGCCTCAGGGCCGGCGACTCATTCGTCCCGGGGAGCTGGAACAACGGGCAGAAGTACAAGTGGCTCAACCCGATCGCGGTGGCCGAGATCGCCATCATCTCGATCTACTTCATCCTGCCGTTCACACCGGCCGCGGTGCCGTTCAGCGAGGACTTCTCCTGGAAGTTCGTCAACTACGCGCCCATCCTCACCATCGGGTCCCTGGTCGTCCTGGCCATCTGGTGGCAGCTGTCGGCCAGGAAATGGTTCACCGGGCCGAAGCACACCATCGACGAGGCGGTGGTCAAGGCCTTCGGCGACTGACAAAGCCTCGTCGTCCCCGGCTGACCGCGGGTCGTCAGTCGGGGCGGCTGGCCTCGGTCAGCAGGACGTCGAAGTCGGCGCCGTCGAACTCCGCCACGGCCAGCTCGTACTTCGCCATCCCCCACGCCCAGAAGTCGAAGTCGATCGGGCTCACTTCCGCCTGGATCGACGCCCACAGGGTCCAGCCGTACCGCGCCATCAGGCCGAGCAGCCTCGCCCGGGCGACCTTGTGCCTGAGGTGGTCGCCGAAGTAGCTGTCGACCAGGATCTCGAGCTGGTCCAGGGTGAGCTCGGACTCGCTCCAGATGTTGCCGAGCTCGAAGCACGGGTCGTTGTTGCCGCCGTACTCGTAGTCGATGACCCACAGGCGCTCGCCGTCGTCGATGAAGTTGGCCGCGAGCAGGTCGTTGTTGCAGGGACCGTCGGGTCCTGCCGTACCGCGAGGGCGTCGGCGATGCGGTCGACCTGCGGCATCAGGTCGAGGTACCCCTCGGGCAGCCGGAACCCTCGCTCCTGGACGATCGCGAGGTAGCGCCGCTGGATGGCGAACATGTCGAAGTCGCCGTCGAACCGCTCACCGGAGTGCAGCCGGCGGCACACCTCGCCGACCCGTACGAGCATGGACTCGTCGCGCAGGTCGGGTGCCGTCAGCGTCCGGCCCTCCACCCACTCCACGACCAGGGCCCGGTGCTCCGGCAGGTAGCCGACGACCGCGGGGGCGGCACCGCTGGCCGCGGCTCGCAGCGAGTTGGTGTGCTCGGCCTCCCGGTCGATGGACAGCAGGTCGCCGTCCGAGCTGGACAGCCGCACGACCACCGTCCGGCCAGGGGTCGTGACCTTGAAGTTGAAGTTCGTCAGGCCGCCCTCGAGGGCCTGCACGGTCCGCGGCTCACCGAGCAGCTCGGGCACGTCGCGCAGAGCGGAGTGCAGACGGTCGAGGACCTGCGCGGACGGGGCCGGTGCGCTCTCGTCCCCGGTTCCGGTCACGACACGCGAACCTACTCCGGGCCCTTCTCAACGGTCTAGACCGATACCGGTACGCGACGTAGTCTCCGCAGGTGCCTGAACAGCCGGTGGGCCGACCGTTGCCGACATCCGCGTCGGTGGTGGTCATCGGAGGGGGGGTCGGTGGCGCGAGCGTCGCCTACCACCTGGCCGAGCTCGGCACCACCGACGTCGTCCTGGTGGACCGCGCCGAGCTGACCAGCGGATCGACGTTCCACTCCGCCGGGCTGGTAGGTCAGCTGCGCGCCGACCCGACCCTGACCCGGATGAACATGTACTCGGTGGAGCTCTACCGCCGGCTGCAGCTGGGCGAGCATGCGCCGGGCTGGGTGGAGTCCGGCGGCATCCGGCTGGCGTCCTCGCCGGAGCGGATGGCCGAGATCCGGCGGCAGATCGGCTGGGCGACGGCGTTCGGACTGCCGCTGCAAGAGATCTCACCCGCCGACGCGCAGCAGATGTTCCCGCTGATGGACCCGAGCGGTGTCGTCGGCGGTGCCTACCTCGCGTCGGACGGCTACCTGGACCCGTCGCAGCTCTGCTACGCCCTCGCGAACCTTGCCCGCGCCAAGGGTGTGCGGGTGCACCCGCACACCAGGGTCACCGGGATCGACGCCGAGCGCGGTCGGGTCGCCCGGGTGCACACCGACCGCGGCAGCATCGACTGCGAGACGGTCGTGAACTGCGGCGGGATGTTCGCCGCCGAGATCGGGCGGATGCTGGACGTCCGGCTACCGCTGGTCCCGATGTCGCACCAGTACGTCGTGACCGACGCGTTCCTGGAGCGGCCGGGCAAGCCGCTGCCGACCCTTCGCGATCCCGACCTGCTCGTGTACTTCCGCCAGGAGGTGGACGGGCTGGTGATGGGCGGGTACGAACGGTCCGCCGAGCCCTTCACCGCCGACCCCAGGACCTACGACGCCATCCCGCCGGACTTCAACGGCCGGCTGCTTCCCGAGGTCTGGGACCGGTTCGAGGAGATCACCACCAACGCCCAGCGCCGGGTCCCGGCGATGGCCGACGTCGGCCTACGGAAGATCATCAACGGTCCGGAGGCGTTCACGCCGGACAACGAGTTCCTGCTCGGCGAGACCGATGTCGACGGGTTCTTCGTGGCCGCCGGCTTCTGCGCCCACGGCATCGCCGGAGCCGGCGGCATCGGCAAGGTGATGGCCGAGTGGATCGTGTCCGGCGACCCCGGCATGGACCTCTGGCACATGGACGTCCGGCGGTTCGGCCGGCAGTACCGCTCGCCGTCGTACACCTTGAAGCGGACCCTCGAGACCTACGAGACCTACTACGACATCGTCTACCCCGGTCAGGAGCGCGAGGCGGGCCGGCCGCTGCGCACCAGCCCGGCCTACGACTGGCACGCCGAGCACGGCGCGTCCTTCGGCGAGAAGTCCGGCTGGGAGCGGGTCAACCACTACGAGAGCAACGCCGCAGTCGTCAGGTGGCGACGAGTCGTTTCGACCGCGCGGGTGGGCCGGACAGCTGTGGTCGCCGGCCGATCGGCGTCGAGCATGCGGCGACCCGAGAGGCCGTCGCGCTGTTCGACGAGTCGTCGTTCGCCAAGCTGATGGTCACCGGCCCGGACGCCGCCGACCTCCTGGAGTGGGTCTGCGACAACCACGTCGCACGGGACATCGGTCACATCACCTACACGCAGGCGCTCAACACCCGTGGGGGCATCGAGTCGGACTTCACGGTGACCCGGCTGGCCGCCGACGCCTTCCTGGTCGTCACCGGCACGGCGTTCGGCTCGCACGACGCGTCCTGGCTGCGTCGGCAGGCCCGTCGGCGCGAGGCGGCAGTGCGGGTGGACGACGTGACCGGCCAGCTCGTGACCTACGCCCTGTGGGGACCCCGGAGCCGTGACGTGCTGCGCGAGCTCACCGGCGCGGACCTCTCCAACGCCGCGTTCCCGTTCATGACCGCGCAGGAGATCAGCGTGGGCGATGTCCCGGCGCGCGCCCTGCGGGTCACGTTCACCGGCGAGCTCGGCTGGGAGCTCTACGCGCCCGCTGAGTACGGCCGCGCGCTGTGGTCAGCGCTGTGGGCGGCGGGTGGCGGGCACGGCATGGTGGCGGGCGGGTACCGCGCCATCGAGAGTCTGCGGCTGGAGAAGGGCTACCGCGTCTGGAGCACCGACATCACGCCGGAGACCGATCCCTACGAGGCGGGGCTCGGCTTCTGCGTGAAGCTCGACAAGCCGGGCGGCTTCGAGGGTCGTGACGCGTTGCGCGGACGAAAGGAGCGGGGGCTCTCGCGCCGGCTGTGCTGCCTGACCCTCGCCGACCCGCGCACCGTGGCGCTGGGCGGCGAGCCGGTCCGGGTGGGTACCGAAGTGGTCGGACGCGTGACCTCGGGGGGCTACGGCTACACGGTGGGCGAGTCCATCGCCTACGTCTACCTGCCGGTCGAGGTCGCGGCGCCGGGCACCGAGGTGACGCGTGAACGTGTTCGGCGACTGGGTCGCGGGAGTCGTGGTCGCCCAGCCGCTGCTCGACCCGAAGAGCACCCGGGTGCACGCCGACGGCTGAGACGGCAGCAGCTGCTGCGCCATCCCGAAGGAGTCATCTCCACTCGGGCTGGGTTCATGGGTGGCACGAACGACAACCCGACCGAGGAGAACAACGGCGGTCATGCCGAGGTCGTCGAGGTCGTCTTCGATCCCGAGCGGCTCTCCTATCGAGGGCTGCTGGAGGTGTTCTTCCAGGTTCACCGACCCGACCTTGATGAGAGGACCGTGGGTTCGCTGTACCGCTCCGAGATCTTCTGCACCAGCCCGGAGCAGCGGCAAGTGGCCGAGGAGATGATCCGCGACGTCGACGCATCGGCGCACTGGCCCGGCAAGACGGTGACCAACGTCAGCGAGGCGGTGGTGTTCTGGGAGATGGCACCGGAAGATCAGGACTACCTCCTGCGGTTCCCGCAGGGCTGCAAACCACCGTTCCCCCGTCAACACGCCACCCCCGAGATCCGCGAAGGTGCGCTGCGCGTTTGACAAGCGGTGCGGCAATGAGGGCGCTCGGTAGGTGCCGTTCCGATCCAGAAGCGTTCCCGCAGGAACGCTTCTGTGGACAACCCACGCCGCAGGTGCCGCTCTTCTCACCGCGCCGCCTGCCCTGGTGAACCTCACCACCGTGCGGCTCCAGCACGATCATCGGTGGCAGCGGGCTACCCGGTCGACGCGACCTCGCCCTCGGCGGCCATCTCGCTGCGGGCCGCCTGGCCGAGTCCGGTGCGCAGCGTGATGCGGGTGCGGTCGGCCCGGAAGACGTCGTGGGCGTACTCGACGGCTGCGCCGGACACGGTGAAGGCGGTGCGCTCGATCAGCATCAGCGGGCTCCCCTCGGTCACCTGGAGCAGGTCTGCCTGCTCGGCCGAGGCGATGATCGGTTCGAGCACCTCGGAGGCGGTGTGCGGCGCGAGGTCGTACTGCTTCTCGAGGAGGCGGTAGAGCGAGCCGGTCAGCCGGTGCTCGAGCAGGTCGGGGAACAGCGGCTCCGGGAAGCAGGCCTGCTCGATCGCCAGCGGCTCCCGGTTGGCCGACCGCACCCGGACCACCTCGTGCACGCGTTCGCCACGGTCCAGGGCCAGGGCGCCCACCTCGGGTCCGCTCGCAACCCGGGTGGTAGCGCTGATCATCCGGGCTCCGGCCCGGACGTGGGCCCGCCGCATCTGCTCGGTGAAGCCGGCTAGCCCGGTGAGGTCGCACACGATCTTCGGCTGCGCCACGAAGGTGCCGCCGTGGCGGCCGGGGCGGCGGACGAGGGCGCCGTGGGTGTCCAGGGCCGCGAGCGCCTGCCGGAGGGTCATCCGGCTGACGCCGAGACCGGCCGCCAGGACCTCCTCGCGGGGCAGCTTGTCACCGACCTCGACCGTGCCGTCGTCGATGGCGGCCATCAACCACGCCTCGATGCGCGCGTGTGCGGGCAGGCTCGACGGGCGGCCCAGGTCGGGCGCCGACCCGAGCAGGTCGTCCAGGTTGCCCGGCATGGCGCCGAGCGTAGGCGCTGCACGTGGCCCACGGCCCGGGAAGGCAGACTCGGCGGATGACCGACGACGTCCTGCCCCGCGAACGCACAGCAGTCGCCCATGTCGTGCACCAGGGCTACATCCGCCAGGCCGACGACGGGCAGCACGTCGGCAGCACGGTAGGGCTGGTCCGCGACGGCGACCTGACCCTGGTGGTCGACCCCGGACTCGTCGCCGAGCGCACCGGCTTGCTCGCGGCACTGAGTCGCCTCGGTGTCGCGCCCGAGGACGTGACCGACGTGGTGATCAGCCACCACCACCCCGACCACACCGTCAACATCGCCCTGTTCCCGCACGCGCGGGTGCACGACCACTGGGCCGTGTACGACGGCGACCTCTGGACGAGCCGCGACGCGCACGGGCTGGAGCTGTCCCCGTCAGTGCGGCTGGTGCGAACGCCGGGGCACACGCCCGAGGACATCTCCACGCTGGTCGGCACCGCCGACGGCGTGCTCGCCTTCACCCATGCCTGGTGGCGGCCGGACGGCCCGGTGACGGACCCCTACGCCCCCGACGCCGACGTCCTCGCCGCGTCCCGGCGGCTGCTTCTCGGTGCGGCGGACACGATCGTCCCCGGCCACGGCCCGGCCTTCCCGGCGGCGGACGCGCCGACCTGACCGACGGCGTCAGTCGCCCAGGCGCTCGCGGGCCACCTTCTTCGGCACCACCATCCGCCAGGCGTTCAGGACGAGCTCTTCCATCTCGGCCTCGTCAATAGCTGCGAGCCGGACCACCACCCAGTTGAACCTCAGGTCCGACTCGGGCGGCAGCAGGAACTTCTCCGGCTCGGCGGCGACCAGTGCCGGCCGTTCCTCCTTGGGGAAGCCGAAACCCATCGTCGTCTCGTCGAGCGAGAACGCCACGTAGACCATCGAACCCACCCGGAACTTCACCCGGTCCCGCACCAGCACCTCATAGCTGCGGGGCAGGGTCTGCGCCAGCGCACGCACGTCCTCGACGGTGACCATCAGCCGGTCGGCCGGGCGAACCAGAGCAAGTAGTCGCCGGCCAGGCCCGGTGGGTGCTCGTCCCAGCAGAGGAACGTCTCACCGAGGAAGGTCAGGTGCTCGGAGACGACCCGGCCCACGTCCCACGCCAGCGGCGTGACGTGGCCGCCGGTCACCAGGTTGGCGACGTTGACCACGGCATGCCCACCGGGCCGCAGCAGGGTGGCGACCTGGGCGAAGACCGAGCCCAGCTCACGGAGGTACGTCGGGTAGTCGCCGTCGTCGGTGGAGTACCCGGTGAGGGGGTTCTCGGGGTGCCCGACCGTGGTCATGTACGGCGGGGAGGTCAGGACCAAGTCGACGGGGCCCTCGACCTGGCCGGCCAGCTGTCGGGCATCCCCGTGCAGCACCCGGGCCCGTCCCGCCGTGCGTGCCCGCACGTGCTCGACGTGCTCGGCGAGCAGCTCGACGCCGATCGCGTCGCGGCCCATCCGCTCCGCCACCGCCAGGGTGGTCCCGTAGCCCGCGAACGGGTCGAGCACCCGGTCGCCGACCTCGGTCGTGTCCGCGATCACCGACTCGGCCATTGCCTCGGTGAAGTGCACGTCGTCGACCTCGCCGGCCGGGCGCTCGGCCGCGAGGTCGGCCGCGCGCAGCAGCAGGAACGGCCTCACCCGACCGCCTGCGACAGCTCGACGAGATGCCCGTCGGGGTCGCGCAGGAAGCATCGGATCTCGACACCATGGTCGACGGGCGGCGTGAGGAACACCGCGCCCCGGTCGAGCAGCGCCTGGTAGGACGCCCGGCAGTCGGCGACCCGCAGCGTCATCGCGTGGCTGACCGTTGCCGGGTCCGACGGTGGTGTGAAGGTGACGTCCGGCTTGTCAGCCGTGGGTTCCCCGCCGGTCACCAGAAGCAGCCACGTGCCGGCGAACGTCAGCACGACGCTCTCGCCGTACTCCCGGAACAGCTCGGCTCCGAGCACGTCCACCCAGAAGTCGCGGGACCGCGCGGTGTCCGAGACGACCAGGATGTGGGTGAGTGCCAGATCGGCGTCGAAGGGACTGGGGCTCATGGGTGGTCCTCCAGATCGGGGTCAGGACGGCCGCGCTGCCGAGACCAGCGCCTCGAACAGCCTCAGATCGTCGCCGGCCTCGGGGTGCCAGAGGACGCCGAGTGCGAACCGGTGGGCCGGGGCCTCGACGACCTCCGGGGAGTCGTCGTCGGCCCAGCCGGTCACGGTCAGCGAGCCCGGCGACGCCAGTCCCTGGTGGTGGTACGACGGCACGCTGACGCGGTCCCCGAGCACCCGGTGCGCCAGCGACCCCGGCTCCAGCCGGACGTCGTGCAGCCCGTACACCCCGGGGGAGGGCCGGTGCCGCTCGTGCCCCACGACGTCCGGCAGATGCTGTTCGAGCGTGCCCCCGCTGACCACCGAGAGCACCTGCATCCCGCGGCAGATGCCCAGCAACGGCAGGTCGCGGTCCAGAGCGGCCCGCATCAACGGCACCTCCGCAGCGTCGCGTTCCGGGCGCAGCCCGGTCGTCTCGGCGTGCGGCGGCTGGTGGTACAGCGCGGGGTCGAGGTCGGCGCCGCCGGCGAAGATCACCGCGTCCAGCCGCCCCAGGACCTCCGCGTCCGAGGCGGCCGACGGTGGCAGCAGCACAGCGGTCGCCCCGGCGGCCTCGACCCGCTCCACGTAACGGAACGGCAGCACTGCCGCGGGGACGTCCCAGACCCCCCAGCGGGCCTGCTCGACGTACGACGTGATGCCGACCACCGGGCGCATGTCCCACATGCTGACAGGCGGGGAATGGTGATGGGGCCGGAGGAGGTTCACTAGGGGTTCCCGAACCGCCGACCCGGAGGCCACTTCCCGTGTCTCTACCCGCACTCGTCGAGCCCGCCAGCGAGCTCACCGTCGACGAGGTCCGCCGCTACTCGCGCCACTTGATCATCCCGGACGTCGGCATGACCGGCCAGAAGCGGCTGAAGAACGCCAAGGTGCTGGTGGTCGGTGCCGGGGGCCTCGGCTCGCCCGCGTTGCTCTACCTGGCCGCTGCCGGGGTCGGAACGCTGGGGATCATCGACTTCGACGTGGTCGACGAGTCGAACCTGCAGCGCCAGATCATCCACGGCCAGTCCGACATCGGGAAGCCGAAGGCGCTCAGCGCCAAGGAGTCGATCGAGGAGGCGAACCCCTTCGTCGAGGTGGTGCTGCACGAGGCGCGGCTCGACTCGAGCAACGTGTTCGAGATCTTCGCGCCCTACGATCTGATCGTCGACGGCACGGACAACTTCGCGACCCGCTACCTGGTCAACGACGCCGCGGTGCTCCTCGGCAAGCCCTACGTCTGGGGCTCGATCTACCGGTTCGACGGGCAGGCCTCGGTGTTCTGGGCCGAGAACGGGCCGTGCTACCGCTGCCTCTACCCCGAGCCGCCGCCGCCGGGGATGGTGCCGTCCTGCGCCGAGGGCGGCGTGCTCGGAGTGCTGTGCGCGTCCATCGGCTCGATCCAGGTCAACGAGGCCATCAAGCTCATCACCGGCATCGGCGACCCGCTGGTCGGCCGGCTGATGGTCTATGACGCGCTGGAGATGACCTACCGGCAGGTCAAGGTCCGCAAGGACCCGGAGTGCCCGGTGTGCGGCAAGAACCCCGAGATCACCCTGGAGACCGGGCTGATCGACTACGAGGCCTTCTGCGGCACGATCAGCGAGGAGGCCGCTGACGCCGCCAGAGGCGCGACCATCTCGGTGAAGGACCTCAAGGCGATGATGGACGCCGGCAAGGACTTCTACCTGGTCGACGTCCGCGAGCCGAACGAGTTCGAGATCGTGTCGATCCCGGGCGCGACCCTGATCCCCAAGGACCGCATCCTCTCCGGCGAGGCGCTGGCCGAGCTGCCGCAGGACAAGCCGGTGGTGCTGCACTGCAAGAGCGGGGCCCGGTCGGCGGAGACGCTGGCGGTGCTCAAGGGAGCCGGGTTCGCCGACGCGGTGCACGTCGGCGGTGGCGTGATCGCCTGGGCCAACCAGATCGACCCCAGCCTGCCGACGTACTGATGACCGCGGGCCGACCCCTCCCGTGATCATGAAACCTTCACCCCCCAAGAACGGGTGCGAACCTTCATGATCACGGGGATGGGCGATCCGCACGCCGAGGTCGATCGCCAGCTCGCCGTGCTCGCCGACCTGGGCCTCCCCGTCCCGCCGGCCGGCACCCTGCACGACTGCGTCGCTGCCGTCGACGGCCGTCCCTTCGCCGTCGTGGTCCCGGGGCTGGCAGCCGCCGACCAGCTCGTGGCACTGACCGAGATGGACGGCAAGCACGGCTTCACCACGATGGAGCCCGACGACCTGGCCCGCTTCCGGCCCACCGCCGACGTCGAGATCCCCGACTCGGCGTACCTGCTCGCCGACCCCGACACCGGCCGGGACTGGCTCGACGTGCCGCCTGCCCAGGTGCTCCCGCCGCTGCTCGCCACCGGGCGAACCCCGCTGACCCTCGACGAGGGACTCGCGCTGCTGCTGCAGGACGGCCGGCTGCTCCGGTCGGCGACCTGCTTCTCGATGCTCGCCTCACGGTGCGATGACAAGCGGGTGCCCGCCCTCTGGGTGAGCAAGGCCCGGCCCCGGCTCGGCTGGTGCTGGGAGGGCGCGCCCCACACCTGGCTGGGCTCGGCCTCGGCCGCGGTCCGCATCGGCTGACCCGTCCCGCTGCGGGATGCTGTCCGGTGTGACCCCCGAGCCGGAGCCGTACGACGAGCAGGTGATCGGCGTCGTCCTGCACATACCGCCAGGTCGCGTCATGTCGTACGGCGATGTGGCGGAGTTCCTGGGTGCCGGTGGGCCGCGGCAGGTGGGACAGGTGATGTCGCGCAGCGAGGCCGACCTGCCGTGGTGGCGGGTGATCCACGCCGACGGGTCCCCGCCGCCGGGCAAGGAGAGCGAGTGCCTGGCGAACCTGCGGGCCGAGGCGACGCCGTTGCGCGCGGACGGGTCGCGGGTAGACATGCGACGCGCCCGCTGGGACGGGCGGTCCGGCTGACCGCAACCGGGAAGGTACGGTCGCCCGCATGGCTCGATCAGTAGCACCGTCCGCCACGTCGTACACCGTCGAGCGGGCCACTCTCCGGAACGGGCTGCGCGTCGTCCTCGCACCTGACCGCTCGGCGCCGGTCGTCGCGGTCGCCGTCTACTACGACGTGGGCATCCGGTCCGAGCCCGAGGGACGCACCGGTTTCGCGCACCTCTTCGAGCACCTGATGTTCCAGGGCTCGGCGTCGCTGGGGAAGATGGAGCACGTCAAGTACGTGCAGTCATCCGGTGGGACGCTGAACGGCTCGACCCGGCTCGACTACACGAACTACTACGAGGCGCTGCCGTCCAACGCACTCGAGCGGGCGCTGTTCCTCGAGGCCGACCGGATGCGATCGCCCGCGGTGAACGAGGAGAACCTCGCCAACCAGATCGCGGTAGTGAAGGAAGAGATCCGGGTCAACGTGCTGAACCAGCCGTACGGCGGGTTCCCGTGGCTGACCCTGCCACCGTTGCTGTTCGAGACGTTTCCCAACGCCCACAACGGCTACGGCGGCTTCGAGGACCTCGAGAGTGCGACCGTCGAGGACGCCCGCGACTTCTTCGACCGCTACTACGCGCCGGGCAACGCAGTGCTCGCCGTCGGCGGCGACTTCGATCCCGAGACCGCGATGACCCTCGTGCAGAAGCACTTCGGCGACGTACCCCGGCGCCCTGTCGCCGCAGCGGCCCGACTTCGACGAGCCGGCACCGACCTCGGAACGCCGCGACGAGCAGGTCGACCCGCTCGCGCCGGCGCCGGCGGTCGCCCTGGGCTGGCGGGTACCCGACCCCGACGACCTGGATGCCTACCTGCCCTACGTCGTGCTCAGCTCGGTGCTCGCCACCGGCGACGCCTCGCGGCTGCGCAAGCGCCTGGTGCAGCAGGACCGGCTCGCCAGCGACGTCGGCGCCCACCTGGCTTTCATGGAGGACGCGTTCGACGTGCGCAACCCGACCGCCTTCCTGCTCGAGGCCCACCACATCGACGACGTGCCGAGCGACCGGGTTGTCGCCGCCGTCGACGAGGAGCTCGACCGGCTGGCCACCGGTGGTGTGCCCGAGGATGAGCTGGAGCGGGTCCGGGCCCGGCTCGGCTCGGCGCTGCTGCAGGGTCAGGACCACGTCCTGTCCCGCACCCTGGCGATGGCGGCGTTCGAGCAGCAGCGCGGCCGGCCAGACCTGATCGGCGAGCTGCCGGGGCTGCTGGCCGCCGTCACCGGTGAGCAGGTCGCTGCGGCTGCCGGCGCCCTGCGTCCCGCGCGCCCGAGCGCGGCTCGACCTCGTCGCGGGAGGCTCGTGATGAGCCCGAAGCGCAGCGCGTCGGCGGCCCGCGACGTCCCGGGTCTCGGGCGGCCCCGGAAGCCCCGGCTGCCGACCGTGGCCGAACGCGTGCTGCCCTCGGGCCTGCGCGTCGTGGCGGTCCGCCGGCCCAGCGTGCCGATCGTGCACGTGCGACTGCGGATCCCCACCGCCGTACGCCGGGACGAGGACCTCGCCCGGGCGGCCCTGCTCGAACGCACCATGCTGCTCGGCACCGCCGAGCACTCACAGGGCGAGCTGGCCGAGGCGATGCAGCGCATCGGCGGGTCGCTGCGGGTCAGTGGCGACGCCGACCGGATGGTGCTGGCGGGCGAGTCGCTGCGCGGCGGGCTCGGCGAGCTGCTCGGGCTGCTGGCCGAGGTGCTCACCGGCGCGGCCTACCCGAAGGGACCGGTCGAGGGCGAGGCGGCCCGGCTGGCCGACCAGCTGCGCCGGGCACTGTCCCAGCCGGGCGTGCAGGCCGACGAGGCGTGGCTGCGCCAGATGTACGGCTCGCACCCGTACGGCCGTGAACACCCGTCGGCCGAGGAGGTGCTGGCGGTCCCGGCGACCTCGCTGCGCCCGGCGCACCGTCGCAGGGTCGTGCCGGAGGGGAGCCTGCTGGTGCTGGTCGGCGACCTCACCCCTGCCCGGGCGCTGGACCAGGTGGCTGCCGCCCTCGACGGGTGGGACGCCGCCGGCAGCCCGACCACGGTGCCCAGGGTCGGGGCCCCGCAGCCCGGCCCGCTGCGGCTCGTCGACCGGCCCGGGGCCGTGCAGTCGAACATCCGGATGGGCGGGACGGCGCCGGCCCGCACCGACCCGGCGTACGCGGCGGCCGAGGTGGCCAACGCGCTGTTCGGCGGCTACTTCTCCTCCCGGCTGGTGATGAACATCCGTGAGGACAAGGGCTACACCTACAGCCCGCGGAGCTCGATCCGGCACGCGCCGGCGGCCTCCTGCCTGCTCACGGCCGCGGACGTCGCGACCGAGGTCACCGCCCCGGCGCTGGTCGAGATCGGCTACGAGCTCGGCCGGATGGCGGCGCTGCCGCCGACCGCGGCGGAGGTGTCGGCGACGGCGCAGTACCTGGTCGGGACGCTGGCGCTGTCCACGGCGACCCAGGCGGGGCTGGCCGCGACGCTGACCGTCCTGCTGGCCGACGGCCTGGACGTGACCTGGCTGCGGGAGCACCCGGCGGAGTTGATGTCGGTCACCCCGCAGGACGTGCACGAGGTCGCGCAGACCATGCTGGCTCCGGCGTCGATGGTCACCACCGTCGTCGGCGACGGCTCGCAGGTCGAGGGCCCGCTCTCGGCGCTCGCGGAGCTCACCCGGACCTGATCGGGCGCCGTCTGCCGGATCGGGGCCGCCCTGTCGTGTCCCGGGGTCGTGGTGGGATTGACGCCGTGAGCAGCTCCGCGTCGGCGTACCGGCTGGTCCGGCACGCGGCCCGCCCGGTCGCCGTCCCGGTGCTCGATGCCGCCCAGCAGGAGGTCGTCGACCACCGAGGCGGCCCCCTGCTGGTGCTGGCCGGCCCCGGCACCGGCAAGACCACGACGGTGGTCGAGGCGGTCGTCGCGCGCATCGCGGCCGGCGCCGACCCCGAGCAGGTGCTGGTGCTCACCTTCGGGCGCCGGGCGGCCGCCGAGCTGCGGTCCCGCATCACCGCCCGGCTCGGCCGGGCCACCAAGGAGCCGCTGGCCCGCACCTTCCACTCCTACGCCTTCGGGGTGCTCCGTCGCGAGGCCGCGGCCCGAGGCGAGCCCACACCCCGGCTGTTGGCCGGTCCCGAGCAGGACCTCGTGGTCCGCGACCTGCTGGCCGGCGACCTCGTGGCGGGCGCGGTCGACTGGCCCGACCGGCTCCGCGCCGCTCTCGCGACCCGCGGCTTCGCCCAGGAGCTGCGTGACCTGCTGATGCGCGCCTACGAGCGCGGTGTGACCGCCGGGGAGCTCGACCGGCTCGGGCGGGTCCAGGGCCGCGACGACTGGCGGGCCGCCGCCCGGTTCATGCGCCAGTACGCCGGGGTGACCGCCCTGCAGGAGGCGGCGAGCTACGACCCGGCCGAGCTGATCCGGGCCGTCGTCGGCCTCTGGCTGCGAGAGCCCGAGCTGCTGGCCAGCGAGCAGGCTGCCCGTCCGCACGTCTTCGTCGACGAGCTGCAGGACACCGACCCTGCGCAGGTCGAGCTGCTGACCCTGCTGTCCGGCCAGGGCCGTGACCTGGTGGCCGTCGGCGACCCCGACCAGGCGATCTACGGCTTCCGGGGTGCCGACGTCACCGGCATCCGCGGCTTCCGCGACCGGTTCCGGACAGCGACCGACGCCCCTGCGCCGGTCGTCGCCCTCAGTACCTGCCGCCGGTCCGGGACGACGCTCCTGGCCGCCAGCCGCCGGGTGTCCCGCGGCCTCGGCGGGCCGCGGCGGCACCGTGACCTGCTGCCGGCGGGTGGGTTGCCATCGGGTGAGCTCTCGGTCGCCGTGCTGCGCTCCGAGGCGCAGGAGGCCGCGCACGTCGCGGCCCGGCTTCGGCACGCCCACCTCGTCGAGGGCGTGCCCTGGTCGCAGATGGCGGTGCTCGTCCGGTCGACGGTGCACGCGATGCCCGTGCTGCGCCGGGCGATGGTCGCCGCGGGCGTGCCGGTGGCGGTGTCCGGCGACGAGGTGCCGCTGGTGCAGGAGCCGGCCGTGCGCCCGCTGCTGCTCCTGCTGCGCTGCGCGACCAGGCCCGAGACCCTCGACGAGGACGCCGCCGTCCAGCTGCTCACGTCCGCGGTCGGCGGCGCCGACGTGATGGGTCTGCGCCGTCTTCGCCAGGTGCTGCGTCGGGCCGAGCTCGACGCAGGCGGCCGGCGTGCCTCCGGCGCGTTGCTCGTCGAGGCGCTCGACGACCCCACGGTGCTGGTCTCGCTCCCACTGTCGGCCACCCGGCCGGCTGCCGCGGTGGCCTCGCTGCTCGCCGTCGCCCGCGACGCGGTCGCCGCGCCGGGGGCCACCGCCGAGGACGTGCTGTGGGAGGTGTGGCAGCGCACCGGCCTGGCGTCGCGGTGGGAGCGGGCCAGCCGCGAGGGCGGTACGTCGGGGGAGGCCGCCGACCGTGATCTCGACGCCGTCGTCGCTCTGTTCGAGACCGCGGCCCGGTTCTGCGACCGGCTGCCCGGTGCCGGCCCCGAGGTCTTCCTCGACCATCTGCTCGGCCAGCAGATCCCCGGCGACGAGCCCGCGGTGCGGGCGATCGCCGAGGAGGCCGTGCAGGTCCTGACCGCGCACGCCAGCAAGGGCCTCGAGTGGGACGTGGTGTGCGTCGCCGGAGTCCAGGAGGGCATCTGGCCCGACCTGCGGATGCGCGGGTCGTTCCTCGGCTCCGAACGGCTGGTCGACCTGCTGCGTCCCGGCGGCGAGCCGGTGGCCACCGCGGTCGCTACCGCCGCCACGCTGGGCCGGCTGCTCGAGGAGGAGCGCCGGCTGTTCTACGTGGCCGTCACCCGGGCCCGCCGCGCGCTGCTGGTGACCGCGGTCACCAGCGAGCGTGAGGCGCTGAGCCCATCCCGGTTCCTCGACGAGATCGACCCGCTCACCGGTGACGACCCGCGCCCGCTGACCCCGGTGCGTCGCCCGCTGTCGCTGACCAGCCTCGTCGCCGAGCTGCGGCAGTCGGTCTCCGACCCCGACGTCGACGACGACCTGCGTTCCGCAGCGGCTTCCCGGCTGGCCGTGCTGGCCGCGGCCGGCGCCCGTGGTGCCGACCCGCAGTCCTGGTGGGGGCTGGCGGCGCTGTCCGACGAGCGTCCGCTGCGGGCGGCCGGCGAGTCGGTCGCCGTGAGCCCGTCGAAGGTCGAGTCCTTCCGACGCTGCGAGCTCCGGTGGTTCCTCGAGCACGTCGGTGGCGGCGACACCGCCGGCGCCGCGCAGAGCGTCGGCACGCTGGTGCATGCCGTCGCCGAGGGCGCCCGCACCCCGGAGACGAGCACCGAGGAGGCCCTGCAGGCCCGGTTGCAGGCCCTGATGTCGAGCGTCGACCTCGGCTCCGGCTGGGTGGCGCGCAAGGAACGCGAGAAGGCCGCGGGCATGGTCGGGCGGCTGGCCCGCTGGCTGGCGGACAACCAGCGCGAGGTGGTCGAGACCGAGCTCGCCTTCGAGGCCGAGGTGGGTCGGGCCCGGCTCGGTGGTCGCGTCGACCGGATCGAGCGAGACGCGGACGGCCGCGCGGTCGTCGTCGACCTCAAGACCGGCGGCAGCAAGGTTCCGACCGGTGAGCTGCCCGAGCACGGCCAGCTGGCCACCTACCAGCTCGCCGTCGAGGAGGGCGCCTTCACCGGGCTGGTCGAGAGCGGTGGGGCCGAGCTGGTGCAGGTGGGCAAGGCCGGCGGCAAGGACTACGCGGTGCAGGCGCAGGAGCCGCTGACGGCGAGCGGCGACCCGGGGTGGGCCCGCACGCTGGTCCTCGAGGTGGCCGAGGGGATGGCCGGATCGGTGTTCCGTGCCGTCGACAACCGCTACTGCACGATGTGCCCGGTCCGCACCAGCTGCCCGGTCCAGGACGACGGCCGCACGGTGACCTCGTGAGCCCGAGCCGTACCAGCCGGACCACCCCGGGTCAGCCCACCCTGTTCGACGCCTCGCCGGGCCGGGAGGTCCTGCTGACGCCGGCCGAGCTCGCCGACCGGCTCGGCGAGGCGCATCCGCCGACGCCTGAGCAGGCTGCTGCGATCACGGCGCCGCTCGCCCCGCACGTCGTGGTGGCGGGTGCGGGGTCGGGCAAGACCCAGACCATGGGCCTGCGCGTGGTGTGGCTGGTCGCCAACGGGCTGGTCGAGCCGCACCGGGTGCTGGGTCTCACCTTCACCCGCAAGGCCGCCGCCGAGCTGGGCGAGCGGGTCCGGCGGATGCTGAGCCGGCTCCGGCACGCTCACGACAGCGAGCCGTTCCTGGCCGACGACATCATCGCGGCGCTGCGCACCGGCGAGCCGACCGTGACGACCTACCACTCCTACGCCGCCGCGCTCGTCGGGGAGCACGCGCTGCGGATCGGCCTCGAACCCAGCACCCGGCTGGTCGGGGAGGCCGTGAGCTGGCAGCTCGCCGCACAGGTCGTCGAGTCGTACGACGGTGCGATGGACGCGGTCGAGCGCGCGGTCACCACGGTGGTCGGCGACGTCCTGTCGCTGAGTGCCGACCTCTCCGAGCACCTGCGCGACCCGGACGAGATCGTCGCCCTCACAGCCCGGGTGCGCGAACACCTCGAGTCCCTGCCACGCGCCGCCGGGCAGCGGACCGCGGGCCACTACAAGGACGTCCGCGACCTGCTCGACCTGCTCGAGGCACGGCTCGCGCTGCTGCCGATGGTGCGGGCCTACGGGGCCGCCAAGCGCGACCACGGCGTCATGGACTACGGCGACCAGGTGGCCGTCGCGGCGCAGATCGCCGGCGCGCACCCGGAGGTAGGCGAGATCGAACGCGGCCGGTTCGGCGCCGTGCTGCTGGACGAGTACCAGGACACCGGCGAGGCGCAGCGGGTGCTGCTGACCTCGTTGTTCGCCGGGCACCCGGTCACCGCGGTGGGCGACCCGCGCCAGTCGATCTACGGCTGGCGCGGAGCCAGCGCCGGCAACCTCGAGCGGTTCGGTGCCGACTTCGCCGGCGTACAGGCCGCGGGCGCCAGCCGGCTGACCGTGAGCTTCCGCAACGGCGCCGCCATCCTCGGCGCGGCCAACCTGGTCGCCGACGGCATCCCGGTGCGCGGCGATGACGGCGACCAGCACCTGCGCCCCGGTCCCGGCCGGGAGGCCGCCGGCCGGGTCGTGGTGGCCCTGCACCCGACCGTTGTCGACGAGGCCGACTGGGTGGCCGAGCAGGTGGCTGGGCTGGGCCGCGGAGCTGGGTCGGTCGACTGGGGCAAGGTCGCGGTCCTGGCCCGCAAGCGGTCGCACTTCCCGCGGCTGGAGTCGGCGCTGCGCGACCGGGGTGTGCCGTGCGAGGTGGTCGGTCTCGGCGGCCTGCTGCACGAGCCGGAGGTGGTCGACGTGGTGAGCACCCTGCGGGTGCTCGCCGACCCCACGGCCGGTGCGGCGCTGGTGCGGCTGCTGGCGGGGCCGAGGTGGCGTCTCGGCCCGCGCGACCTCGATGCGCTCGGCCGGCGTGCCCGGCGGCTGGCGGTCCGGCGCGGCCAGTGGAGCGCCGCCGGCAGTGACGACGCGGACGGCCCGGCCGACGACGACGTCCAGGAGCCGGAGTACGACGCCGTCGACGAACGCAGCCTGGTCGACGCGCTCGACGACCCGGGCGACCCCGCGGCCTACTCGGCCGAGGGTCTGCCGCGTCTGCTGCGGCTGCGAGACGAGCTCCGGCGGCTCCGGCGACTCAGCGCGACGTCGCTGCCCGACCTGGTGATGGCGGTGGTCCGTTCCCTCGACCTCGACGTCGAGCTGGCGTCCCGACCGGGCGTCCGGGCTTCCGACGCGCTGCTCGACGTGGACCGGCTGGTCGAGGTCGCCGAGGAGTTCGTGGCCTCCGGCGAGGACCCCGGGCTGCTCGCCTTCCTCGCCTACCTCGACACCGCCGAGGAGCGCGAGCGGGGGCTCGAGGTGGAGGTCGCCGAGCCGGACGGCTCCCGGGTGCAGCTGATGACGGTGCACGCGGCGAAGGGTCTCGAGTGGGACGTCGTCGTGGTCGCTGGTCTGACCAGGACCGTGTTCCCCGTCGACAACCAGCCGGTCGCCGACTGGACGAAGCAGTGCGCCACGCTGCCGTTCCCCCTGCGCGGCGACCGCGCCGAGCTTCCGGTGCTGCGCTGGGAGGACGCCGGCGACCAGGTGGCCGCCCACGACCTGCTGGCCGAGTTCCGCCGTGGGTGCCAGGAGCGCGGTGCCCTCGAGGAGCGGCGGCTGGCCTATGTGGCGGTGACCCGGGCCCGCGACCTGCTGCTCTGCTCGGGCTACTGGTGGGACGCCGGCGTCACCAAGAAGCGCGGGCCTTCCGGCCTGCTTTCCGAGCTGGCCGAGCTGTGCCGCGCCGGAGGCGGTGAGGTCGTGGCGTGGGCCGACGAGCCGGCCGACGACGACACCAACCCGCTGGCGGCCGAGCCGGCCTGGGCCACCTGGCCGCACGACCCGCTCGGCGACCGCCGCCGCGACGGTCGAGGCTGCTGCCGGGCTGGTGCGCGCCGCCGCCCACGGCCCGGCGCCGCACGTGCCCGAGCGGCACAGTGTCCGAATCCAGACGTGGGACGCCGAGCTCGAGCTGTTGCTGGCCGAGCTGGCCAGGAAGCGCCGGGACACCGGCTCCGACACCGTCGAGCTTCCTGCCCGGCTGTCGGTGTCCCAGCTGGTCCTGCTGCGCCGCGAGCCGGCCGAGCTCGCCAGGTCGCTGCGCCGTCCGCTGCCGCGCCGACCGGCGCCGTTGGCCCGCCGGGGCACCCGGTTCCACCTGTGGCTGGAAGCCCGCTGGGGCCAGCAGCGGCTGCTCGACGTCGACGAGCTGCCCGGCGCCGCCGACGAGACTGCCGAGCCCGACGATGACCTGCTCGCGCTACAGGCGGCCTTCGACCAGAGCAGCTGGGCGTCCCGGGTGCCCGCCGAGGTCGAGCTGCCCTTCGACATGGTGATCGACGGCCTGCTGCTGCGCGGCCGGTGCGACGCGGTCTTCACCGACGCGCCCGACGGCACGGTCGACGTCGTCGACTGGAAGACCGGCCCGCCCGCGTCCGGCGCCGCCGCCGAGGCCGCCGCGGTCCAGCTCGCGGTCTACCGGCTGGCCTGGCACCACCTCACCGGCGAGCCGCTGGACAACATCCGCGCGGCCTTCCACCACGTCGCCGCCAACCTGACGGTCCGGCCTGCTGACCTGCTCGACGAGGCCGGACTGGTCGCGCTGATCCGGTCTGTCCCCGCGGCCTGATCGAGCCGACCCGGGGCGACGTCCGGGTGGTCGGTTGAGTACCCGGGCTCATGTGCGGCAGGCGCCGGGTCTGCTGTCCTGGTTTCCTGAGCAGTGCGACGAGAAGCGCATCCCTGAGGAGGGACACCATGACCGTGACCGACCGACCTGCGCGATCCACTCGTCCGCTCGGGTTCACCTGGCTGGCGCTGGGTGTGCCGGTCGGCGGGTTCATCGGCTGGTTGGCGCAGATCTCAGACCGCGCAGAGGACCGTCGCTTCGGCGCCTTTCTCCTGGTGCTGTCCCTGTCGGCCCTGGCGCTCGGCGTCGCACTCGTCCGGTCCGCCAGACCGGGCCTGCGTGCTGCGTCCCTGGTCCTCAGCGCCGCGTGGGTGGTGGCCGCGGGCGGTGTCCTCATCGTCGCTGACTTCACGACGGACAAGCTGTGGGGCGTGGGGCTCACCGGCCTGGTCGCGCTCGCCACGGCCTCGGCCGCCGCCCGCAGACGGTAGAAGCTCCGCGCGTCGGACCTTCCCCCCGGCCTCTCCCGGCACAGTGGACCGGGTGCGCGGGTACGTGGTGGTCGGGGGTGCCTGCACGGCACTGCTCCTTGCCGGGCTGCTGGGAGCGCAGGCGTCCACGGCGGTGGTCCCGCCGGGGGAGGGCCCGGTGCCCGCCCGAGCCGTCACCGTCCCGACAGCTGAGGGCACGACGCACCGGTCGTCGAGCCACCCGTCGAGCTGCCCGGCGGCGGCCGGGTGCTGTTCCCGGGCCGCCAGCTGGTGGCCCTCTACGGGCACCCAGGTGCGCCGTCGCTCGGCGTGCTCGGCGAGCAGGGGGTGGCCGCTGCGGTCGCCCGCGCCCGCCGGGTGGCCCGTCCGTACCGGGCGCTGAGCGCGGTCCCGGTCGTGCCGTCGTTCGAGATCATCGCCACCGTCGCGCAGCGATCGGCGGGCCGCGACGGCGACTACTCGGGCGAGTCCAGCGTCCGCCGCCTCCGGCCCTGGGTCGAGGCCGCGGGGCGAAACGGCATGCTCGTGCTGCTCGACCTCCAGCCCGGCCGGGCCGACCTGCTCGACCAGGCCAGGCGCTACGAAGCGCTGCTCCGGCTGCCACACGTCGGTCTCGCGGTCGACCCGGAGTGGAAGCTCGGCCCCCGACAGAAGCCGCTGAGGCAGATCGGCAGCATCGATGCCGCCGAGATCAACCGGACGTCGTCCTGGCTCTCGCTGCTGGTGCGCCGCGAGGGCCTCCCGCAGAAGCTGTTCGTCGTACACCAGTTCCGGCTGTCGATGATCGGCCGCGAGCACCTGCTGCGCACCGACCGGCCGGAGCTCGCCCTGCTCGTGCACATGGACGGCCAGGGCGGCGCCGCGCAGAAGCTCGCCACCTGGCGTGCCGTCCGGACCGCCCGGCCCACCGGTGCTCGGCTGGGCTGGAAGAACTTCTACGACGAGGACCATCCGACCTTCACGCCGGAGCGCACCATGACCCGACGGCCGAGACCGGTGATGGTCTCCTACCAGTGATCCAGGTCCACGACCAGCGCGCAGTGGTCGCTCACCGGGAGTCGGAGTGCGCGCGCGTCGTGGACCGAGGTCGGGACGTCGGCGAGCAGGTGGTCGAGCTGGACCCGAGGGCGCCACGACGGGTAGGTCGGCATCCTGGCCAGCTGCGTCCACCCGGTGACCAGCCGAGGCACCGCGCCGGGCAGGTTGAAGTCGCCGACCAGCAGCCGCGGCGCGGGCATCGAGCGCGCCCACCGCGCCACTGCGCGCAGCTGCCGGACGTTCCAGCCGGGCACGAACGACAGGTGTGCGGTGAGCACCGTCATCGGCCCGGCGGGTCCCTCGACGACCGCGGCCAGCGCGACGCGCGGCTCGTCAGGGACGTGGGTCAGCCCGCGGCTGCCGGGCACGAGCAGCGGCATCCCCAACGGCGCCGGCCCGAACCGGCGGACCCGCCAGGACAGCACCGGCAGCCGGGACACGAGGCCCACCCCGTACGCGGGCCCGCTCGACGACGACCCGTCGTCCCGCGTGGATGCCGTCCAGGCGCCACCAGGTGTCCCGTCGAGCGCCGGGACGAAGCGGCTCCACCCGGCACCCAGGGCCGAGGCCACCAGAGACGTCTGGTCGACGCCGCCGGACCGGTCCTGCGCGCGGTCGACCTCCTGCAGCCCGACCACGTCGGCGTCGAGCTCGGCCGCGGCCGCCTCGAGGTCCGCCGCGCGCACCCCACCGTCGTTCAGCGACCGGCCGCCGAGCAGGTTGAACGTCGCGACACGCACCGCGCCGACGCTAGCCGACGGCCGGCGAAGGACCCCCGGAGCCGGGTCGTAGGGTTCGGCGCATGAGCTCCGGCACCGACACCGACGACCAGACCGCCGCTGTCCGCGAGGCGGTCGACGCCGGGGCAGACGACCTGGTGCGCGGCCTGATCGAGTGGCTGCGCATCCCGTCGATCTCCGGCGACCCGGCCCACCACGACGACGTCCGCCGGTCCGCCGAGCACCTCGCGCAGGCCTTGCGCGACACCGGCTTCCCCACCGTCGAGGTCTGGGAGACGGCCGGCCTTCCCGCGGTCTTCGCCGAGTGGCCCAGCGACGACCCGGCCGCTCCGACGGCCCTGGTCTACGGCCACCACGACGTCCAGCCGGTGACGCCGCTGGATCTGTGGGAGCACCCGCCGTTCGAGCCCACCGTGCTCGGCGACCGGCTGCTGGCCCGCGGTGCCGCCGACGACAAGGGCCAGGTCTGGTTCCACACCCTCGGTGTGCGCGCGCACCTCGCGGCGTCCGGCCGGACGAGTCCGGCCGTCACCCTGAAGCTCATCGTCGAGGGCGAGGAGGAGTCGGGATCGCCGAACTTCGCCGCGCTGCTGAAGGAGAAGGCGGGCCGGCTGCGCTGCGACGTCGTGGTGGTGTCCGACACCGGCATGTGGTCGCGCGAGACGCCGACCGTCTGCACCGGGATGCGCGGCATGACCGACGGCCAGATCGACTTCCGTGGCCCTACCGGTGACGTGCACTCCGGCTCGTTCGGCGGTGCGATCCGCAACCCGCTGACCGAGATGTGCCGGGTGCTCGCCGCGATGCACGACACGGACGGGCACGTGACCATCGACGGCTTCTACGACGGAGTGGTCGAGCTCACCGGCGACGAGCGGGCACTGATCGCCAAGCTGCCGTTCGAGGAGCCGGCCTGGCTGGCCAACGCGCGCAGCACCACGCCGTACGGCGAGAAGGGGTTCAGCACCCTGGAGCGGGTCTGGGCCCGGCCGACCGCAGAGGTCAACGGCATCTGGGGCGGCTACACCGACGCCGGGCACAAGACGATCGTCCCGTCGGAAGGGCACGCGAAGGTGTCGTTCCGGCTGGTCGCCGGCCAGGACCCGCTCGACGTTCAGCGCAAGTTCGAGGCCTGGCTCGCCACGGTCGTTCCCGCCGGCATCGAGTGTTCGATGCACTGGTACGGCGGCGGCGTGCGGCCCTGCCTCACCCCGCTGGACCACCCGGCCCTGGGGGCTGTCACCCGGGCGATGTCGACCGCCTTCGGCACCGAGGTGCTCTACACCCGGGAGGGCGGCTCCGGCCCCGAGGCTGATCTGCAGGACGCCACGGGGGCGCCGGTCGTGTTCCTCGGCGTCAGCCTGCCCGACGACGGCTGGCACGCACCGAACGAGAAGGTCGAGATCCCCTTGCTGCTCAAGGGCGCGGAGGCTGCTGCACACCTGTGGGACGACCTCGCGCGGACGCTCACCCGGTGAGTGCCCTGCCCGACCTCGCTCTTGCCCGCGCCGTCGTCGACCGGGACGCCGGCCGTCGTACCGACGCGGCGTGGCTGGCGTCGGCCTGGGCCGATCCGGGCTCCCGGGTGCTGCTGCTGCGCGACGGACGGGCCGCGGTCACCGATGACCCGCCGAGGCTTGACCTGGGCACCCGTCCGGAGGTGCCGGAGGACCGCCGGATCTTCCTCGGCACGTTCGAGGGCGCGGCCTACTTCGCGGCCGTCGAGGATGGTCCGGACACCGGGGACGAGCACGCACCGCGCTTTCTCGGGTTGCGCGAGGTCGGCGCGGGGCTCGACGACCTGGAGGCGGGCCTGGTCGTGCACGCCGTCTCGTTGGCGAACTGGCACGTCACGCACGTGCGCTGCCCGCGGTGCGGGGCGGACACCCGGCCCGAGAACGCCGGGCACACCCGGCGATGTGTGGAAGACGGCAGCGAGCACTACCCGCGGACCGACCCCGCCGTGATCATGCTGGTGGTCGACGACGACGACCGCCTGCTGCTCGGCCGGCAGGCCACCTGGCCGGAGGGCAGGTTCTCGACGCTGGCCGGCTTCGTCGAGCCGGGGGAATCGCTGGAGGCCGCGGTCCGCCGCGAGGTGCACGAGGAGGTCGGCATCGACATCGACGCGGCGACCTATCTCGGCAGCCAACCGTGGCCGTTTCCGTCCAGTCTGATGCTCGGCTTCAGTGCGCACGCCCGCACGACCGAGGTCCACCGCCACGACGGTGAGATCGCCGAGGCCCGGTGGTACACCCGCGCCGGGCTGCTCACCGACATCGAGAGGGGCCGGGTGCGGGTGTCTCCGTCGATCTCGATCTCGCGCCGGCTGATCGAGCACTGGTACGGCGAGCCGTTGCCGCACAACGCGGAGGGCTGATCGGTGAGCTGGCTGGACGCACTCGGCTGGGCGGGCTCGGCCCTGCTGATCTACTCGCTGCTGCAGGCGCGGGTGCTGCGGTTCCGCGCCTTGAACCTGGTGGCCAGCAGCGTCCTCGTCGTCTTCAACGCCCTGCTGAGCATCTGGCCGATGGTGGCGATGAACGCGGTCCTGGCCGGGATCAACCTGTGGTTCATCCGCCGACTGCTGAAGGACCGGCACGACGAGAGCGCCTACCAGGTGCTCGAGGTCGGCGCCGCCGACGCGTACCTCGAGCACGTGCTCACCGTGCACGGCGAGGACATCCGCCGGTTCTTCCCCGGGTTCTCTCGACCCGGTGCCGGACGACGCGACGACGGCGTTCCTGGTGCAGCACGGCGACGAGACGGTGGGCGTGGTGCTGGTGCGCGACGCAGGTGCGGGGGTCGCCCAGGTCGAGCTCGACTACGTCACGCCGCGGTTCCGGGACTTCACGCCGGGCGAGTTCGTCTACCGTCGCAGCGGGCTGTTCCGGGACCGAGGGTTCACCCGCGTCCTGACCCCGCCGGGGATGGTCGCGCCGTACTACGACCGGCTCGGCTTCCGCCACGAGGGCGACCACTGGGCCCTCGACCTCGACCCTCGCGAGCGGCGACCCAAGATCGTCTAGCGACGTTCGCGTACCCGACACGCGGTGCGACACGCGTGTCCGGTGCGCGTCACGTCGCGAACGATCTTCGTGGGGGGGGCGGGGTCAGGCGGCGAGCTTGGTCTTGATCTGGGCCAGGCTCGGGTTCGTCAGCGCTGACCCGTCCGCGAACACCAGGGTCGGGACGGTCTGGTTGCCACCGTTCACCGACATCACCAGCTCGGCGGCGGTCGGGTCGTCCTCGATGTCGACGACCCGGTAGGTGATGCCCTCGCGCTCCATCTGGTCCTTGAGCCGGCGGCAGTAGCCGCACCAGACCGTGCTGTACATCGTGACCATGCTGGGCGACACGGGGACGAACCTCTCTTCAGGTCTGACGACCGGGCGACACGGGCATTCTGCCCAGTCGTGCTCATCCCAACGCCTCGCTCTGCCGCCGGCTTCCCGGCCGGGCGCCGGTGTGGCGCGATCCACACCGCCGCCGCGAGGTGTCCGGTCCCGCTGCGAGGATGGGCCGGTGCCTCCCGCCCCCACCGCCGACGAGCTGCTCTCGGCCCTCGACCCCGAGCAGCGCGAGGTCGCCACCACGCTGCAGGGCCCGCTCTGCGTGCTCGCCGGAGCCGGCACCGGGAAGACCCGGGCGATCACGTCCCGCATCGCCTACGGCGTCCTCGGCGGCGTCTACGTGCCGCAGCGGGTGCTCGCCGTCACCTTCACCGCCCGGGCGGCCGGCGAGATGCGCACCCGGCTGCGCGACCTCGGCGCGGCCGGCGTACAGGCCCGCACGTTCCACGCCGCCGCCCTGCGACAGCTGCGCTGGTTCTGGCCGCGGCACGTCGGGGGCGACCTGCCCGAGCTCGTGTCGCACAAGGCCGGGCTGGTCGCCGAGGCAGCCGGCCGGCTGCGGCTGGCCACCGACCGCGCCACGGTCCGCGACCTCAGCGCCGAGGTCGAGTGGGTCAAGGTCACCATGACCGACCGCGACGACTACCCGGCGGCCGCCGCGAAGGCGGCCAGGGTGCCGCCGGCCGGCATCGACCCCGCGCTGATGGTCCGGCTGCTCTCGACGTACGAGCAGGTCAAGCGGGAGCGCCACGTCATCGACTTCGAGGACGTCCTGCTCTACACCGTCGGTCTGATCGCCGAGCACCGTCAGGTGGCCGACGCGGTGCGCGGCCAGTACCACCAGCTCGTCGTCGACGAGTACCAGGACGTCAGCCCGCTGCAGCAGGCGCTGCTCGACCAGTGGCTCGGCGACCGCGAGGAGGTCTGCGTCGTCGGCGACCCCAACCAGACCATCTACACCTTCGCCGGCGCGTCGCCGGACTTCCTGCTCGGCTTCCGCCAGCGTCACCCCTCGGCCGGCGAGGTGCGGCTGGTGCGCGACTACCGCTCCACACCTCAGGTGGTGCAGCTCGCGAACCGCATCGTCACCGGCAGCCCGGCCGGCCGGCGCAGCGCCCTGGAGCTGGTGGCGCAGCGGCCACCCGGCCCGGACCCCGACCTGCGCGCACTGCCGGACGAGCCGGCCGAGGCCCGCCACGTCGCGACCCGGGTGCAGGCCCTGCTGGAAGCCGGTACGCCGGCCAGCGAGGTCGCGGTGCTCTTCCGCACCAACGGGCAGAGCGAGACCTACGAGCAGGCCCTGGCCGACGCGCGGGTGCCCTACATCCTGCGCGGCGGAGAGCGGTTCTTCGACCGGCCGGAGGTCCGCGAGGCCCGGATGCTGCTGCGCGGCGCGGCCCGCTCCGCCGACTCCGACGACCTGTCCTCGACGGTGCGAGCCGTGCTCTCGGGCAGTGGGTGGAGCGCGTCGCCGCCCGAGGGTGGCGGCGCGGTCCGCGAGCGCTGGGAGTCGCTGGCCGCGCTGGCCCGGTTGGCCGACGACCTGGCAGCCGCGACGCCGGGCGCGACGCTGCCCGACTTCGTGGCCGAGCTCGACGAGCGGGCCGACGCGCAGCACGCGCCGACCGTCGAGGGCGTCACCCTCGCCTCGCTGCACGCGGCCAAGGGCCTCGAGTGGGACGCCGTGTTCGTCGTCGGGGTCAGCGACGGCATGGTGCCGATCACCTACGCCGAGACACCCGAGCAGGTCGAGGAGGAGCGTCGGCTGCTCTACGTCGCGGTGACCCGGGCCCGTGAGCACCTGTCCATCACCTGGTCGCTGGCCCGGGCGCCCGGGGGCCGCGGCAGCCGCCGGCCGTCGCGGTTCCTCGAGGGCCTGCACGCATCGACGGCACAGCCGCCGATAACTCGCGGAGCCCGCGGCCGCAAGGGCCCGGCGCAGTGCCGGGTGTGCGGCAAGGCCCTGACCGCGCCGGTCGCGCGCAAGCTCGGGCGCTGCGAGGACTGCCCGTCCGCATACGACGAGGAGCTGTTCGAGCGGTTGCGGGAGTGGCGGGCGGAACAGGCCCGGACGGCCAGCGTGCCGGCGTACGTCGTGTTCACCGACGCCACACTCACCGCCCTGGCCGAGGTGCGACCGAGCAGTGAGCGCGAGCTGCTCGCGATCTCCGGCGTCGGGCGCACCAAGCTGGAGCGCTACGGGGCCGACGTGCTGGCGCTCTGCGCGGGCGAACCGGTGCCTGACCGCGGGCCCGAAGATGACGATTCGGAAAAGTCGGCGACAGGAGTCAAAAAAATGATTGCACCTGACGGAGACCTTCCCTAGAGTTTCGCTCGCTGGGTCAGCAGACGCAGATCACGCCGCCTCGAGCGGCCCGAGACAGAAGTGGAGGTGGGCACCGTGGAGAACATCGAGACGTACACGTGCTCGCCGTTCGCGCTGTCCGGTGCCTTCTCGGGTGCCCACAGCATCGTTGCGGGCCCGTGGACGGCGTACGCCCAGGGGACCGGTCTGTCCACCGCCATGCGGGAGAAGACCGTCAACACCCTGGCCCGCACCAGCGCTCTGCTCCCGATCAGCGATGTCGTCGTGTTCGACGGTCTCGCGGGGTCCCGCTCTTGGAGCCCACCGGTATAGGACTCACCTATCCGGCACCTCCAAGGCCGCGGAACCCGACACCCGGGATCCGCGGCCTTTTCGTTGTCCGTCCGTCCGACCGGCCCTCACCGGGGCCCTGGAACCAGAGGCCAACCATGGCTCTCCCGACCGACCAGCCTCAGCCGGCGATCCGCCGGCTGGTCAGCCCACTGACACGAATGACGGAGGTGAAACCCATGCAGCTCGCCACTCTCGAGGCCCCGAGGGCCGACCAGGTCGATGCCCTCTCGGACCTGACCGCACTCACCGGTCTCTCGGCCCTCGCCGGCCGCGTCAACGACGAACAGCTGCCCTGCCGGGTCAACGACCCGGAGCTGTTCTTCGCCGATTCGCCTGAGGACGTGGAGTACGCGAAGTCGCTCTGCACGACCTGTCCCGCACGCCTGGACTGCCTCTCCGGTGCCCTCGAGCGCCGCGAGCCGTGGGGCGTCTGGGGCGGCGAGTGGTTCGTCCAGGGCGTCGTCGTCCCGCGCAAACGTCCCCGGGGCCGGCCCCGCAAGTCCGAGGTCGCCGCATGACCACCCCACGGGATCTCGATGTCGAGCTCACCCCGGTCACCTCGACCACCGACCACCAGACACATCACCTGAACAGGAGCACCGAGATGCATCTCATGCATGAGGACCTGGCGCGTGCCCATGCGGCACAGCGTCTCGAGGAGGCGGTCCGCCGTGAGCGGGCCCACCGGCTCGTCGTCGCCCACCGGGCGGCCCGACGGGCCGAGCAGGCCGCGATGCGCGCCCGCCGTCTCCTCGCCTCCGCCGTCATCGGGTGACCGGCGACGCCGCGAGGCAACCACCCGCCCCGCCAGGGGCACGACCGAAGGGCCCCGACCGCTGCACCGCGGCCGGGGCCCTTCGTCGTCCGCCGCCATGATCGTGCGGAGAATCAACTGTTCCGGTCGGCGCTTTCCCCCCACGATCATGGGAAGGTTCCGCGCACCGGGACGAGGTACGGCGGGTAGGGAGGCAGTGTGACGGAGCGCTCGACGGTGGAAGTCGACGGCCGGCGGCTGTCGCTGTCGAACCTGGACAAGGTGCTCTACCCGGACGGCTTCACCAAGGGCGAGGTCGTCGACTACTACGCCCGGATCGCGCCGGTGCTACTGCCGCACATCACCGGCCGGCCGATGTCCTTCCAGCGGTTCCCCGACGGGACCGACCGGAAGGGTTTCTTCGCCAAGAACGCGCCGCAGGGGACTCCCGACTGGGTGCGCACCGTTCGGCTCCCCGCACCGGGCAGCAGCATGGACCGGGAGACCCTCGACTACGTCGTCATCGGCGACCTGCCGACCCTGGTGTGGGCGGCGAACCTGGCTGCCATCGAGATGCACGTTCCGCAGTGGACCGTCGGCCCGCGCGGCGGCGTCCGCGAGCCCGACCGGCTGGTGCTCGACCTGGACCCCGGCGAGCCCGCCACCGCGGTCCAGTGCGCCGAGGTCGCCCTGCTACTGCGCGAGCTCGTCGAGGCAGACGGGCTCACCCCCGTGGCGAAGTCCTCCGGCTCCAAGGGGCTGCAGGTGTACGCCGCCGTCCAACCGGTCAGCGACCGGCGTACGTCGGAGTATGCGAAGGCCCTGGCCCGGCGGCTGGAGAAGTCGCATCCCACTCTGGTCGTGTCCCAGATGCGCAAGGACCTGCGCGGCGGCAAGGTCTTCGTCGACTGGAGCCAGAACAACGCGGCCAAGACGACGGTGGCGCCCTACGGGCTGCGGGCCCGTCCAGAGCCATGGGCGTCGACACCGTTGACCTGGGCCGAGGTCGAGGCCTGCCGGGAGCCGGAGGACGTCCGGTTCCGCGCCGAGCAGGTGCTGGAGCGCGTGGACGAGATGGGTGACCTCTTCGCGCCGCTGCTGGAGACCGCTGCGCCGCTGCCCTGACCCGGGGTGTGGACAAGTCGCGCCGGCCGGTGACCGGATCTTCCTACCCTGGGCCCAGCCGGGCCTGACGGGGGCCCGTCGGCCGGGAGGTCCGGGTGCACGGGCAGGTTCGGGTGCAGGGCGACGAGCTGGTGTCGGCGGCGGCCCATCTCGAGGCTCGGGCCCGGCTCGCCGGCAGCCCCCGGGCTGACTGCGCCCGGATGCCGGCGGCGCTGCACGACCCGGCGCTGCAGGAAGCGGTGCGGATGCTGGCCGATGTCGCGGCCGACGCGCTCGAGCTGGTCGCGCAGGACCTCGAGCTGCTGTCGACCAAGGTGCGGGCCGGGGCCGCGGTCTACGACCGGGTCGAAGGCGCGTTGGCCAGCCGTCGATGAGCGCTGCGGACGGGCTGCCCTATCCGCCCGACCACCCGGAGGTCGTCGCGGGCGCCGCCACCAGGTGCGCCCGGGTGGCGGCCGCGGCGAACCGGTGGGCCGACGACCTGGCGCACGACGCCGGGCTGCTGGCGGACGCCTGGGCCGGGGACGCGGCACGAGGCTGCCGCGCCGAGCTCGGTCACTGCGCCGAACTGCTGCGCCGGCTGGTCGAGCCGCTGCACCGCTCGGCGGAACACCTGCGGGTCCACGCGGACGTGGTCGGCGAGGCCCGCGCGGCGGTCGACGTCCTGCGCCGCGAGTACGACGACCTGGTCGCCGGTCAGCGCCGGGAGACCAGCAGGCTGCACCGCGACACCGAGCCGGTCGGACCTTTCCGCCGGCTGCAGATGGAGGACGTCTGGGCCGAGCAGCAGGCCGAATTGGCGGTTCTGCACCACCGGCACCGCGAGGTGCTCCAGCGGGTCGCCGAGCACGCGCGGCTCACCGCGACGAGAATCCTCGGCGCAGCCGACCAGCTCGTCCCGGGACCGCGCCCCGGCGGGAGCCCGGTCGACGCACGCGAGAGCGACCTCGCCGCCCTGCTGCCATTGCTCGCCGTGACGCGGCAGGCTGCCGGGATCGGGGCCGGCCCGCCCGCACGAGGTGCGGCGCCCGACCTGGCGCGGCAGTGGTGGGGGTTGCTCACCTCCGACGAGCAGCAGCGTGCCGTGCGCGGCTGGCCGAGCACCCTCGGCTCGCTCAACGGTCTCCCCGGCGCGGTGCGCAGCGCTGCCAACGAGCACCGCCTGGACCTCGATGTCGCGATGCTGCTGACCCGTTCGGCGCTGTCCGCCGACGAGCGGCGCTGGCTGGACAACTGCCTGCTCGTGCGTTCCGAGCTGCACCGGGTACGGGCTGCGCGCGACCCGTTCAGCCTCGATCCGGTGCCCGCCCAGCTGCTGGCTTTCGACCCCCGCGCCTACGGCTACGAGGGCCGTGCTGCCCTCGCCGTCGGCGACGTCGACACCGCCGACCACGTGGCCTTCCTGGTGCCGGGGCAGGGGGCGGAGGTCCGCTCTTCGATGGCCGCGTTGACCGGCAACGCCATGCGCGTCACGCTCGAGGCCCGCCGGGCGGCGCCGGGCACCACGACGGCGACGGTGGCCTGGATGGGATACGACGCACCGGGACTGTCGAACGTAGGCTTCGACGGTGCCGCGGAGCACGGCGCCGACCTGCTGGTGGCCGACGTCCTTGCCGTCCAGGCTTCGCGCGACGTGGTCCCGCACCTCACGGTCATCGGGCACTCCTACGGCAGCACGACGGCCGGCACCGGCGCTTCGCGACCGCGAGACCGGGGCCGACGACCTGGTGCTGGTCGGCAGCCCCGGGCCGAACGTCGAACGGGCCGCCCAGCTGCTCGTGCCGGCAGGGCATGTGTTCGTCGGCGCGAGCAGCCGCGATCCGATCAGCTACGTCGACCGGTTCGGTGGCGACCCGACACACGCGGCGTTCGGCGCGATCCGCTTCCAGGCCGAGGACACCACGCGAAACTCGTGGCGGCTGGACCTCGACGACCACTCGAAGTACTTCGACGACGACTCCGAGTCGTTGGCCAACATCGTGGACGTCGTGGTGGGGGACTACGCCGCGGTCGACCGCGCGGCCTACCGTGACGAGGTATTCCTGCTCCCCGACGGCATCAACAGCGACCCGGAGGCCGACCGTGAACCCACGACCGTCCCGTGACCTGCTCGGCGGGTTGCTCGCCGGTGCGGTCGCCCTGACCGGCTGCGGACCGTCCGCCGCCGACGTACGCGCCGACGCCGCCGACTCGAAGTCGCACGTGCTCGAGGTGTCCCGCGACGTGCTCGGTCCGCTCACCGCCGACGGGACCTACCCGCAGCCGCCGCGAGGAAGCTGGTCCGGCTGCGGCGACCTCGGCGGTAAGGCGCTCTACCAGGTCAGTGCCCGGCTGGATCCCTCCGACGACAGCCCCGGGCCGCTCGTCGACGCGGTACGCGCCAGGTTGTCCGAGGCAGGGCTGTCCCTGCGGGCCGACGGGCCGGCGGACGCCCCGGTGCTGACCTTGCGCGGCGTGCGGGACCACGTTCGGGTGCGGGTCACCGGCTACCGCGACGAGCCGGTGGTGCTGTTCGACCTGTTCGGGCCGTGCCTGGAGGTCGGCGACCTCGATGCCGAGCTGTGGGGCGAGCAGCCGGACCAGCTGGACCTCGGATGACGACGTGAGCCGGCCCGACCCGCCCGACGACCACGGCACCGTGACCTGTGCGCTGTGCGGGGCCACCGCGGAGTCGATGCCGCTGGGCTGGAGCACCTCGGTCGAACGTGGCCGGCAGATCCGCTACTGCGAGCGGTGCAGCCGCGAGCACGTGCGCTCGATGGAGAGCAAGCTCGACTCGGACTGGTGGTAGGTCCGGGTGTGGACTGATCCCGCCGGATGAGTGGCTGGTCGCCGTCGGAGCTTCCGTCGCCTCTGCAGGGTTCCGCTATTTCCGGTTGCGGGTCCTTGAAGCCGGGGAGCCACTGCTCGAGCTCGGCTCGCCAGGGCGCCTCTGCCTCGAGCTGGCAGAGCACCCCGATGGCGCCGGCGGTGACCCGGTGGATCAGCAGGTACTCCGGCGGCAGGTTGAGCTGCAGCCCGGTGCTGTACGCCGGTGACCGGGGATCGCCGACACGCATCGCCTGGCTGCGCAGCCACGCGCGGCTGAACCGGAACTCCGCGACCCGGGCCGGCTCCAGGATCGGCTCGAGGTAGCCCAGCAGCCGCGGGGCGTCCAGGTCGACGCCGGGCCGGACGAAGCCCTCGTCGCGCAGCCCGGCGAAGACACCATCGGCGTCACCGTCGACGGCCAGCCGGAGCAGCGGGCCGATCGACCGCGGCAGGCCGTCCGCCAGCCGGTTCACCGCGCCGTAGTCGAGCACCACGAGGCGGCCGTCGTCGAGCAGCCGGAAGTTGCCCGGGTGCGGGTCGGCGTGCAGCAGGCCGACGCGCGCCGGCCCGGAGAACAGGAACCTGGTGAGCAGCAGGCCGGCGCGGTCTCGCTGCTCCCGGCTGCCCTCGGCAATCACCCGGGACAGCGGCAGCCCGTCGACCCACTCGCTGACCAGGACCCGCTGGGTGCCCTCCACCACCTTGGGGACCAGCACGTCCGGGTCGCCGTCGTACGCGGCGGCGAACCGGGCCTGGCTCTCGGCCTCCAGCTCGTAGTCGAGCTCCTCCGCGACCCGGGCCTTCAGCTCGGCGACCAGCGGCCTGACCTCCAGACCGGGGACGAGCATCCCGACCAGCCGGCTCATCCGACCGATCTGGGTCAGGTCGGAGAGCAGCGCCTCGCCGGCGCCGGGGTACTGGATCTTGACCGCCACGTCGCGGCCGTCGGACCACACCGCCCGGTGCACCTGCCCGATCGAGGCGGCCGCAGCCGGGACGTCGGCGAACTCGCGGAACCGGTCGCGCCACCCGGCGCCCAGTTCGCGGACCAGTACCCGGTGCACCGACCGGGCCGGCAGCGGCGGTGCCGCCTCCTGCAGCCGGGTCAGGGTCTCGCGGTAGGGGCCGGCGAGGTTCTCCGGCAGCGCGGCCTCGAACACCGACATCGCCTGGCCGAACTTCATCGCCCCGCCCTTGAGCTCGCCGAGCACCTTGAACAACTGCTCGGCGGTGCGGGCCTGCACCTCGGCGGCGACGATCTCGGCCGGGCGACCCCCGAGCCGGCGGCCGAGACCCGAGGGTGGCGCGACCGGCATAGCCCAGCGGCAGGCCCGCCAGCTTGACCGTGCGGGCCGCGGCACGCCGCGGAAGGTCATCCACGCCGGCCATTGTGTCCTGCCCGACGCCGTCGGACCGGCAGGGCGCTGCAGGACTCTCAGGCGGGCTCCGCGTCGAGCTGGCCGCCCCACGAGCATCCGCAGGCCGGGTGCACGCCCCAGCTGCGCCGGCGGACCCGGCCGTCGGCCTGGGAGATCTCCAGCGTTCCGTCCACCGCCGGCGGGGCCGGGTCGCCGTCCAGGAAGGCGAGCGCCTGCAGTGCGGCGTGCGCGGCGACCGCGGTGGCGAGCACGGTGTCGCAGGGGGCGAGGCGCTGGCGGGAGCCGCCGGTCAGCTGGGCGGCGATGCTCGGCCAGGCCGGGTCGCGGTCGCAGCGGTGCAGGTCGTGGCAGCGCTGGCAGGACGACCGTCCCGGCAGTACCAGCGGACCGACCACCCCGGTGGTCTCGCGGACCCGGGCGACGAGATGAGGGACGCCGGCGCGCAGCATCCGGTCGGCGACTGCCGGGTCGCCGCCGGAACCGGCGGCCAGCACGGCGAGGTCGGGCCAGGCCCGGCCCGTCGGCAGGGTGGCGCGCACCGAGGGGGCCACCCGGCGGGCTGCCCGGACGGCGGCCTCCTGCCGACGCGCGCCGACGTCCTGCGGTGCGGCGGCCGCCGGGGCGACGTCGGCCTCCTGGGTGATGCCGGCGTCCTCGACGACGACCACCCCGACGCCGGCCGAGGCGAGCAGCGACACCACCGAGGCGCCGACCCGGCCCGCGCCGCAGACCTGTACCACCGCCCGTCGCCGTCGGGCCAGCACCGCCACGCCGCCCTCGCTGCCCGGGCGAAGCGAGGCTGCGGCCACGTCGGGCGCGAGGCGGTCACGCTCGGACCGGCTGAGCCCGGCGAGCGCCCGGTGGTCGGCCGCGGCGTCCTCGAGCACCCCGGCGCGGCCGAGCACCGCGAGCAGCTCGTCGAGCCGCGCCGCGTCCACGCCGTACCGGGCCGCCCCGATCGCCAGGCCGTGCAGGTCCCGGGACCCGTCGAGGCTGTCGAGGACCCGGGCGGCTCCGGGGTCCAGCCCGCTGATGACCACGGCGTGCGCCGGGTCGACGCCGAGCTGCAGCGTGCTGCCGTCCCGCCAGACGCGGCGGAGCGCGGCCTTGAGCTGCGGGCGCTGTGGCGACATGCCGAGGAGCGTGACACGGTCCGGCCGAGCAGCCCTCCGTGTCGTCCACAGGCAGCCGGGCGGCCAGCTGGGCGGCCCCGGACTGGGTGCGGCCACCAGTCGCTGGGTGTGGCGAGGACACCGCACCCAGCAACCGGTGATCACGCTGGCGTGATCACCGGGGGGAGAGCGTCAGGCGGTGCCGCAGACGTCGAGGGCGAGCAGGGCGAGGGCACGGGCTGCGGTGTGCACCTCGGCCAGCGGCACTCGCTCGTCCGGTGCGTGCGCGAGGACGGCGTCGCCCGGGCCGTAGTGCAGCGTGGGGATGCCGCCGCCGGCGAGCAGCCGCAGGTCGGAGCCGTACGGCGCGCCCCACCGGCCCGGCGTACCGGTGGCGACTGCTGCGTGCGCGGCGGACATCCGGTCGGCCAGGTCGCTGGTGGCGGGCAGCCGGCCGGACGCGAACTGGCCGCCCCACCACTCGACGGTCACCGGGTGGTCGCGCAGCCACGGGTCGGCGTCGCTGACTTCCGCGACGGTCTCCTCCAGGGCGACCCGGGCCTGCTCGACCGGCTCGTCCAGCGCCACGCCGAGCCGGCCCTCGGCCACCAGCAGGTCGGGCACGCTGGAGGCCCAGACACCTGCCTGCACCCGGCCGATCGAGAGCGGGTAGGCAACCGACCAGCGCGTCATCAACGGGTCGACGTCGCGGTTGCGCTGATCCTCCAGCCGCTGCAGCGCGGCAAGCAGCGGCACCAGCTTCTCGACCGCGCTGACACCCTCGGTGCGGCGCGACGCGTGGGTGGCTCTGCCGGGCACCCGTAGCCGGAAGGTCAGCGCCCCGGCGCTGGCGGTCACCAGGTGAAGCCCGGTGGGTTCCGGGACGACGCAGGCGTCGGCGGTCCAGCCGCGGCGCAGCGTCGCGTAGGTGCCGAGGCCGCCGTCCTCCTCGCCCGGGACGCAGGCCAGCAGCAGATCCCCGCGCAACGGCACGCCGGCCCGGCGTACCGCGCTCACCGCGGCAATCGCCGACACCAGCCCGGCCTTCATGTCGCAGGCGCCGCGGCCGTGCAGCTCGCCGTCGACGACTCGGCCGGAGAACGGGTCCTGCGTCGTCCAGGCCGTGGGGTCGCCGACCGGGACGACGTCGACGTGCCCGTTGAGCATCAGGGTGGCGCCGTCGCCGGTGCCGGTGAGCCGGCCGACCAGCCCCCACGCCTCGTCGCGGTGCACCTCGACGCCGGGGAAGTCCGGCGCTGCCAGCAGCTCGGCCAGCGGCAGCCGCCAGTGGTCGGTCTCCAGCCCGGCAGCCGCCAGGTCGGCGGCGAGCAGCGCCTGGATCTCGTGCTCGGGGTCGGTGCCGCCCACACTTGGTACGGCGACCAGGGCGGCCAGCCTGGCCTCGGTGACGCCGGCAGCGGCGTCGAGCTCGTCGAGGACCCGAGCTGCCCAGTCGGTCACGACCGCGAGCCTAGGCGTCGGCAGACAACGGTGGGGCGGCCCCTCCGAAGAGGGACCGCCCGCACGCAGACAACGGTGGGGCGGCCCCTCCGAAGAGGGACCGCCCCACCGGAGGCTCGTCGGGTAGGCGCTAGATCAGGCCTTGCCGAGGATGCGGTTGAGCTTGGTGCCGCACACGGGGCAGATGCCCTGGGCCATGCGGCGACCCGACTCGCTGACCTTGACTTCGCCGGTGAAGTCGCGCTTCTCCTTGCACTTCACGCAGTACGCGTCTCCGGTGTAGCTCTCAGCCACGGGGTCCTCCTCGATCGGTGGTCGGTTCGGTGTCCGGCTGAAGTGCCGCTACCGGACCTGCGAACCACCCTAGAGCAGGCGTGACCCCGAGCGGGGGAGGCGGGGGGTCTGAGCGTGCGGCACGCCTGAATAGGCTCGGCCCATGAGCGACCCCGAGAACCCGCCGCAGACCCCCCCGGCGGGGGCCTCCGACGGCCCGACGCTACGACGCCGGGCTGGCCGACCTGCGGGTCTCCCGGCCCTCGCCCGGCGTGGTCCTGGTGACCCTGGACCTGCCGGACCGGCGGAACATGATGTCGGGGCCGATGACGGCCTCCTGGGGCCGGGTGATGGCCGGGCTGCGGGCCGACGCCGACGTCCGGGCCGTGGTGGTCACCGGGGAGGGCAGCGCCTTCTGCTCCGGCGGCGACGTGTCCTGGATCGGGGCCGAACCGGACGCCGCGGTGGACGCGCTGCGGGCCCGGATGCTGCCGTTCTACCGGACCTGGCTGGCCGTGCGGGAGCTCGAGGTGCCGACCATCGCTGCGGTGAACGGGGCGGCGATCGGGGCCGGGCTGGCGGTGGCGCTGGCCTGCGACCTGCGCTACGCGGCGGAGGACGCCAAGCTCGCGGTGCCGTTCACCACGCTCGGCATGCACCCGGGGATGGCCACCACCTACCTGCTGCCGGAGGTCGCCGGCACCGCGCTGGCGCGGGAGATGTTGCTGACCGGGCGCGTCCTCACCGGTGCCGAGGCCGCGGCGGCCGGGCTGGTCAACCGCGCGGTGCCGAGGACGCAGGTGCTGGCGACTGCGCTGGCGGCCGCCGAAGCTGGTGGCGGCCGCCGCGCCGGTGGCCGACCCGGCTCACGAAACGGGCGCTGCTGCACGGCGGGCACGCCAGCTTCGAGGCCGCCCTGGAGTGGGAGGCGCTGGCGCAGCCGGTGACCCTGGCCTCGGCCGACCTGCAGGAGGGGCTGCGCGCCCAGCGGGAGAAGCGGCCGCCGCGGTTCACCGGCCGCTGAGGCGACGGATCGCGCCGCCGGATCCGAGGATCACGAAGCCCCCGGACCGCTCGTCCGGACCGCTCGCCTTCCCCTTGCGAGCGTGCCGGCCGGTCGTCCCGGGGGCTTCGTCCGGGAGGACGCTAGGAGCAGCCCGGGGCCCCGTCAACGGCCAGACCGTTCGGGCTGTGGACGCCGCTGGGGACCAGGTGGGGACAGCGTGGGGTGTCGCTGTGGAGCGCACGTTCACGACGCTGTGCACAACCCTGGGGATGATCACCCGAAACGCCACTGACCTGCGGAAACGCTGTCCACCGGCTGTGGACGCAAGAAAGTCGCTAGCGTTTCGGCAATGACCGAGCAGGACAGGGCACTGGAGCCGGACGTCGAGGTACGCCGGTCGGCGCGCCGCCGGCGGACCGTCTCGGCCTACCGCGACGGCGAGCGCACCGTGGTGCTCATCCCGGCCCGGATGAGCCGCTCCGAGGAACGCGAGTGGGTCACCGTGATGCTGGACCGGCTGGACCGCCAGGACCGCAAGCTGCGGCCCAGCGACGAGGACCTGCTGGCCCGGGCCGGCGAGCTGTCGCGGCGCTGGCTGGGCGGCCGGGCCCGGCCGAGCAGCGTGCGCTGGGTGTCCAACCAGGGCAGCCGCTGGGGTTCCTGCACCCCGGTCGACCGCACCATCCGGCTCTCCACCCGGCTGCAGGGGATGCCACCGTGGGTGGTCGACTACGTGCTGGTGCACGAGCTGGCCCACCTGCTGGTGCCCGGGCACGGGCCGACGTTCTGGGCCGAGGTCGAGCGCTTCCCGCGCACCGAGCGGGCCCGCGGCTACCTCGAGGGCGTGTCCGCGACGGCCGACCTCGGGCTGTCCGACGACGACCCGGACGTCGAGCAGGTCGACGACACCGACGACGGCGTGGCCTGAGCCACCCGCAGCGCGGCCCTGGCCCGCCCGACGAGCCGCGACAGGTCAGCGACAGCCGCGGCAGGCAGCGCGTCGGCGGCGAACCAGGCGAGGTCGTCCGACTCGTCGCTGACGACCGGCTCGGCGCCGGGCGGCGCGACCACGGCGTACCGCACGTCGAGGTGCTCGCCACAGCTGCCGAACGCCGAGGACAACGCGTGCCGGTCCAGGTCGACCGGTGCGTCACCGACCAGGCGCAGCCCGGCCATCCCGGACTCCTCGGTGGCCTCGCGCAGCGCCGCCTCGGCGAGGGAGCCGTCGAGCGGCTCGCAGTGGCCCCCCAGCTGGCCCCAGAAGCCGCCCTTGCGGTGCAGCGTGAGCAGCACCCGCTCGCCCGAGTGGTCGAGCACCATCGCGCTCGCGGTCAGGTGGGCCGGCACGCAGCTCTTGAGCAGGCCGTCGTCGTGGCCGCGCAGGTGCTCGACGTACGCCGTGCGCAGCCGCTCCTGGTCGTCGTCGGGTGCCGGCCAGCCGGTCAGCGACCGGAGGGCGTCGTCGTGCAGTGCGGTCACGGCTGGTCGGGCTCCGGCGGGGCCTGCGTGTCGTCCAGCCCGGAGAGGTCCAGCGGCGTCGAGCTGCTGCCGCTGGCGAAACCGGCCGGGTCGTCCAGGTCGTGGGCCGTGGGCAGCAGGTCCGGGTGGGCCCAGACCGCCTCGCGACCGTCCTGACCGCGCTCGGCGAGCACCGCCCGCCACAGGGCCGCCGCCTCGCGCAGCCGCCGCGGCCGCAGCTCGAGCCCGACGAGCGAGGCGAAGGTCGCCTCCGCCGGGCCGCCGCTGGCCCGTCGTCGGCGCACGGTCTCGCGCAGCGCCGCGGCCGCCGGCAGCTTGGTCGCGGCTGCGCCGTCGACGACCTCGTCGACCCAGCCCTCGACCAGGGCGAGCGCGGTCTCCAGCCGGGCCAGCGCGGCCTTCTGCTCCGCGGTGTCCTCGGGCTCGAACATGCCGCCGGTGAGGGCCTGCTGCAGCGACTCGGGGTCGCTGGGGTCGATGCTGCCGACCGCCTCCTCGAGCCGGGCGGTGTCGACCGTGATGCCGCGCGCGTAGGCCGCGACCGCGTCCACCAGGTGCGCGCGCAGCCACGGCACGTGCGCGAACAGCCGTTGGTGGGCGGACTCGCGCAGGGCCAGGTACAGCCGCACCTGGTCGGCGGGCACCTCGAGACCCGCGCCGAAGGCGGAGACGTTCGCCGGCAGCAGTGCCGCGGTTCCGCCCGTCATGAGCGGCAGGCCGACATCGGTGGAGCCGACCACCTCCAGCGCCAGCGCGCCGATCGCCTGGCCGATCTGGGTGCCGAACATCGCACCGCCGATGCTGCGCATCATCTGCTGCAGCGGCCCGGCCAGCGCGGCCGCCTGCTCGGGCATCGCCCCGAGCCGGGACATCGGGCCACCTTCGCCGGCGAGCATGCTGCCCATCGAGTCGACAACCTTGCCGGCGACCGGGTCGACCAGCTCGCGCCACGCGGGCAGTGTCGCCTCGACCCACTCGGCGCGGCTCCACGCCTTGACGGAGGTCGCTCCGGCCGCGAACGCGCACGCCTCGTCCAGCCACAGCTCGGCCAGGCGCATCGCGTCGAGCACCTGCTCGCGTTCCGCGGTCGCCACCGACCGGTCACCCTCCGCGGACACGGTCTGCCGGGCCACGTCGCGCGCGAGGTCCCAGTTCACCGGACCGCCCTGGTAGGACAGCAGCTGCCCGAGCCGGGAGAAGGCGGCGCCGATGTCCCCGCCGCCGCCCATCAGGGCCGAGAAGGGGTCGACCGGCTGGTCGGAACCGCCGGGTCCGGACCCGGCGTCGTCGCCGTCGTCGGGCGGGCCCGGGTTGAAGCCGAAGGGGAAGTTGCTCACGTCTCGCCTCACGTCGTCGCCCGGCAGCTCGTGCCGGCGGTCGCCCGGTTGTCGCGCCGCCCCCGCGCGGGCCGCGGAGTTGGCAGGATGGGCGCACCATGACTGCTGCGCGTCCCACCGTATCCACCGGGTGCTGTGACCTCGGGTGCCTTTTCACGCTTCCAACACCGGCGGGATGCCGATGAGTTCCTCCGACGGGCCCGCGGTCGGCAGCGTTCGCTCTGGGCGCACCGCCCGGACCCGGCGCCCGGTGATCGCCGTCACCGGGGCGGCCTCCGGCCTGGGGGCAGCGGTGGCAGCCCGGCTGGTGGCGAACCCCGACGTCGGGAAGGTCGTCGGCCTGGACGACCACCGCGGGCAGGCCGAGGGCGTGACCTGGCGGGTCCTGGACATCCGCGATCCCGCGCTCGCGACCAGGCTGGGCAAGGTCGACACCGTCGTGCACCTCGCCGTCGACACCACCCTGGACGGTGACCGGCGGGCCCAGGGCGAGCTCAACGTGCGGGGCACCCAGACCGTGCTCACCGCGTCCGCGGCCACCGGCGTACGACGGGTGGTGCTCTGCACGTCGGCGATGGTCTACGGCGCGATGGCCGACAACGAGGTCCCGCTGGCCGAGGACGCGCAACTGCGCGCCGTCCCCGACGGCGGTCTGGTGTCCGACTGGCTCGAGGTCGAACGGCTGGCGGCGCAGGCCCCGCGCAGCCATCCCGGCCTGCAGGTGACCGTCGTACGTCCCGCGACCGTGGTCGGGCCCGGTGTCGACAGCCTGCTGACCCGGCACTTCGAGGCTCCCCGGCTGCTGGTGGTGCGCGACTCCTCGCCGCGGTGGCAGTTCTGCCACGTCGATGACCTGGCGTCGGCGCTGGAGCTGGCGGCGTTGGGCACCGTGACCGGGGTGGTCACGGTGGCTTGCGAGGGCTGGCTGGACCAGTCGGAGGTCGAGCTGGTCTCGGGGATGCGGCGCATCGAGCTGCCCTCAGCCCTCGCGTTCGGCACCGCCGAGCGGCTGCACCGGCTCGGCATCATCCCCGCGCCCGCGAGCGACCTGCAGTACGTCGTGCACCCGTGGGTGGTGCCCTCGACCCGGCTGCAGGAGGCCGGGTGGCGCCCGGCGTACGACAACCCCACCGCCCTGGGCCTGCTTCTCGAGCAGGTGCACGGTCACCACGCCCTTGGCGCGCGGCGGGTCGGCCGGCGGGACGCCACCATCGGCGCCGCGGGTGCCGCGGTGGCAGTGGTCGGCACCGCCGCCCTGGTGCGTGCGGCCCGGCGGAAGCGGCGCGGATGAGCGACGACGACGTGCTGCGGCTGCTCGACGTACGCGACGAGCCGCTCTCGGTCGACGAGGTCTTCGCCGCGGTGTCCGACCCCGGCGCGGGCGGGGTGGCGCTGTTCGTCGGAACGGTGCGCGAGCAGGACTCCGGACGGGGGGTCGCGGGGCTCGGCTACTCCGCGCACCCGGGTGCGCTGGACGAGCTGCGGGCCGTCGCCGAGCAGGTCGTCGCCGCCCACCCGGTGCGGGCGCTGGCCGCGGTGCACCGGGTCGGCGACCTGGCCGTCGGGGACCTCGCCGTCGTGGTGGGGGTTGCCTGTCCGCACCGCGGCGATGCCTTCACCGCCTGCCGGATGCTCATCGACGAGCTCAAGTCGCGGGTGCCGATCTGGAAGCACCAGGTCTTCGACGACGGCGGCGAGGAGTGGGTCGGCCTGCCCTGACCGCGGGCTACCCTTCACGACGTCCCTTCCACCAACGACCGACGACGGGAGCGCCTGCGTGTCGTCCCTGGTCTGGCTGGCGATCCCGCTGCTCGCCCTGGTCCTCGCGGTGCTCTGGGTGGTCTGGACCAGCCGTACCCGGCCGCGCGCCGACACCCACGAGACCCTCGAGGAGCACGCGCGCTTCAAGGCGGCGATGGACCCCGAGCGTTACGGCCGACCCGACCGGCCTGGCCGCGGCCGCGGTGAGCCGCGATGACCCGGCGGGTACTCGTGCTCGCGGTCGCCGGCTTCCTCACCGTGCTCCTCGCCGCCACTGCCGCGCTGCTGCCGGTGCCTTACGTGGCGCTGCAGCCGGGACCGACGACCAACACGCTGGGCAAGGTCGGCGACACCGAGCTGATCAGGATCGAGGGCCGGCGCACCTACCCCGACCGCGGTCACCTCGACCTGGTGACCGTCTCGGTGCTCGGCGGCCCGCGGCAGCGCCTGGACCTGGTCACTGCCCTCAAGGGCTGGCTGGACGACTCGGTCGCCGTCGTGCCCGAGACCACGGTCTACCCCGAGGGCGAGTCGGCCGAGGAGGCCGAGAAGCAGAGCGCGGCCGAGATGAGTGACTCGCAGGAGAACGCCACGACCGCGGCGCTGCGCGAGCTGGGGATCCCGGTCATCAGCAAGGTCGTCGTCGACGCCCTGTCGCCCGGCTCGCCCTCGAAGGGCAAGCTCGAGAAGGGCGACCAGCTGGTCTCGGTGGACGGTGAGCAGGTGGAAGGCGGCGCGTCGCTGCGTGACGCCGTCACCAAGCTGGAGCCGGGCGACGAGGTGCGGCTCGTCGTGCTGCGGGACGGCAAGCAGGTCCGCACCACCGTGACCACGGTCGAGGCGCCCGACGACGGTCGGGCGATCATCGGGGTGACCACCCGCGACCGCGCGGAGTATCCGTTCAGTGTGCAGATCTCGCTCAAGGACGTCGGCGGGCCCAGCGCCGGGCTGATGTTCGCGCTGGGCATCGTCGACAAGCTCACCCCCGGCTCGCTCACCGGAGGCGCGTTCATCGCGGGCACGGGCACCATCGACGACGCCGGACACGTGGGCGCCATCGGCGGGGTCGCGCAGAAGATGATCGGTGCCCGTCGCAAGGGCGCGACCGTGTTCCTGTCGCCCGCGAGCAACTGCGCGCAGGCACGCAAGTCGGTCCCGGACGGTCTTCGGCTGGTGAAGGTACGCCGGCTCTCGGACGCCGTGGACGCCCTGGAGGACCTGCGGGCCGGCCGGACCGGCGAGCTGCCGACCTGCTGAACCGGTGAGCTGTCGGCTAGCCGGGGGTTTCGTGGTCGGCCAGCGTCTCGGCCAGGGCGTCCGCCAGCCCGGGCACCAGGTCGCGGCCGGTCAGCACCGAGGTCTCCTCGTCGTGCGCCCGCATCCGCAGCGCGGCTGATCGGGAACCGTCCCGCAGCACGGCCACCACCAGCCGCACCTCCTGCCGCTCGGGGTGCTGGCCGAGCCAGTCCAGGGCTGCGGACTCGTCCTGCGGCATGTCCCGCTCGGCGGCCGGGGGCACCATCAGCCGTTCGACGGTCAGCGCCGTACCGAGCACCTCGGCCGGCCAGACGATGCCGGCCAGCAGCTCGTCCAGGCTGGCGTGCTCGGGCAGATCACCCTGGTCCACCGGGGTCAGGTCGCCGGGGGAGCCGCCGTCGAGGCCGAGCTCTGAGGCGAGCTGCGGCTCGCGACGCAGCAGGTCCGCGGTCTCGACCAGGGCGAACAGGCGGGCCGGCTGGTCCCAGCCGGCCGAGGCCACGTGCCGCTCGAGGTCGAGGGTCAGCAGGTCGAGGCGGGCATTGGCGGCGGGAGCGTCGCTCATGAGGTGGATTCTCCCGCGCCGGGGTGCAGCAGCGGGAACTACCCCCCGGGTCGGTAAGTTGAGGGGGCACGACGCGTACCGCGCGCCGACCCAGGGGTGCGCGGCAGGCTCGACGAACGGAACACCACGTGAGCTTCGACATGCCGGCCTCGGCAGGCCCGCCCCGGCGCCCGGTGGCGCCCCCGAGGCGACGGGGCCGGGTGCTGCTGCCGACGGTGGTCGTCCTGGTGGTGCTGCTGATCGCGTTCAGCATCTTCACCAGCATCTACACCGACCTGCTGTGGTTCCGGTCGGTCGACTACGCGTCGGTGTTCTCCCGCACGCTGGCCGCGCGGAGCCTGCTGTTCGTCGGGTTCGGACTGGTGTTCGCGGCCGTGGTGGCGATCAACTTCGTTGTCGCCTACCGCACCAAGCCGGCGTACCAGGCGATGGCGCCGGGCCAGGCCGAGCTCGACCGGTACCGGATGGCGCTCGACCCCTACCGCCGTCCCGTGGTGGCCGTGATCGTCACGCTGCTCGGCCTGATCGGCGGCTCGGCCGCCGCAGGGGAGTGGCGCACCTACCTGCAGTGGCGCAACGGCGTGTCCTTCGGTCAGAAGGACGTGCAGTTCGGGATGGACATCTCGTTCTTCGCCTTCGACCTGCCGTGGTACCGGTTCGTCCTGGGCTTCGCCTTTGCCACGGTGGTCGTCGGCCTGATCGCCGCCGCGGTCACTCACTATCTGTACGGCGGCCTGAGGCTGCAGCCGTTCCTCGGCGAGCGCGCGACGCCGGCGGCCCGCGTGCACCTGTCGGTGCTGATGGGCGCCTTCGTCCTGCTCAAGGCGGTCGGCTACTGGCTGGACCGCTACGGCCTGGCCGTCGGTGAGCACCGGATCAACAAGACCGAGTTCACCGGGCTGACCTACACCGACGTCAACGCCGTGCTCCAGGGCCGGACGATCCTGGCGATCATCTCGCTGATCTGCGCGGCCCTGTTCTTCGCGAACATCCTGCGCCGCACCTGGCTCCTGCCGGGCATCGGCGTGGGGCTGCTCCTGCTGTCGGTGCTGCTGATCGGCGGCATCTACCCGGCGCTGGTCCAACGTTTCCAGGTGGCGCCGTCCCAGGCCGAGAAGGAGCAGCCGTACATCAAGCGCAACATCGCGGCGACTCGCGTCGCGTACGGCATCGACGACGTGAAGATCACTACTTACAACGCGACGAAGACGGCTGATCAGGAGCAGCTCGACGGCGATGCCGACATCACCTCGAACATCCGGCTGCTCGACCCGCTGCTGCTCAGCCCGACGTACAAGAACCTCCAGCAGATCAAGGCCTACTACGACTTCCCGAGCTCGCTCGGTGTCGACCGCTACACCCTCGACGGTGAACGACGGGACGTCCTCATGGCGGTCCGCGAGCTGAGCCTGGCCGGTCTGCCCGACGCGCAGCGCAACTGGATCAACGACCACACGCAGTACACCCACGGCTTCGGCTTCGTGGCGGCACTGGGCGACGAGGTCGACGGAGGCCGCCCGTCGTTCGTCTCCTCCGACATCCCGCCGGTGGGCGAGGTCGACGTCGAGCAGCCGCGCATCTACTTCGGCCAGGAGTCGCCGACGTACAGCATCGTCGGCGGCCCAGCGGGTTCGACTCCGCGCGAGCTGGACTTCCCCGACGACTCCGCGAGCTCGGGTCAGCGCAACACGACCTACACCGGCAAGGGCGGTGTGGCGGTGGGCGGCATGTTCAACAAGCTGTTGTTCGCGATGAAGTACCAAGAGGCGAACATCCTGCTGTCCGGCCGGGTGAACACCGAGTCGAGGATCCTCTACGTCCGGGAACCGGAGCAGCGGGTCGAGAAGGTCGCCCCCTGGCTCACCCTCGACGGCGACCCGTACCCCGCAGTCGTCGACGGGGGGATCAAGTGGATCGTCGACGGTTACACCACGAGCAACGGGTTCCCCTACTCGACCCGCAGCAGCCTCGAGGACGCCACCACCACGTCGCGCACGGTGGCGGCCAACAACCAGCTCATCACGCCGGTCGCGCGGGTGAACTACATCAGGAACTCGGTGAAAGCCACCGTCGACGCATACGACGGCACCGTGACGCTGTACCAGTGGGACAACGAGGACCCGGTCCTCAAGACATGGATGAAGGCGTTCCCCGACACGGTGCAGCCTCGCTCGCAGATCAGTGACGAGCTCATGTCGCACCTGCGCTATCCGCAGGACCTGTTCAAGGTGCAACGAACGCTGCTCGCGCACTACCACAACGAGAACCCGCAGGTGTTCTACAGCGGCAGCGACTTCTGGCGGATCCCGGACGACCCCACCCGCAGCGGGGCGTCGGCCGGGCCGCAGCCGCCGTACTACGTCACCTTGCAGATGCCGGGGCAGGCAGAGCCGTCGTTCTCGCTGACGTCGACCTTCGTGCCGACCGGTGACCGCAACAACCTCTCCGCGTTCGTCGCGGTGAACGCCGATCCCGGTCCTGACTACGGCACGTTCCGGGTGTTGCAGCTACCTCGCTCGCTGCAGATCAACGGACCGTCTCAGGTGCAGAATCAGCTCGAGTCCGACGACGTGATCGCCGAGCAGATCAACATCCTCAAGCGCGGTACGACGGTGAAGTACGGCAACCTGCTGACCTTCCCGGTCGGCGGCGGCCTGCTCTACGTCGAGCCGGTCTACGTGCAGGCGGAGGCCACGACGTCGTTCCCGCTGCTCCGCAAGGTGCTCGTGTCCTTCGGCAATGACGTGGCCTTCGAGGACACCTTGGAGGAGGCGCTGGACACACTCTTCGCCAACCAGGGCGTTAACCCCGGAGGCGAGGGCGGGACCCCGACCACTCCGCCCCCGCCTGATGAGGGCGGCGGCACACCGACCACGCCGCCGGACAGCCCGGCGCTCGCGGCCGCACTGCAGGACGCCCAGGACGCGATCGCCGCGGCCGAGGCGGCCCTGCAGGCCGGCGACTTCGCTGCCTACGGCAAGGCGCAGGATGACCTCCGGAAGGCGATCGACCGTGCCATCGAGGCGCAGCGGGCGTCCGCCACCGCCTCGCCGTCGCCGTCCGCGACCCCGTCGGCCACGTCTTCGCCCAGCCCGTCACCGTCGGGGTGACCTCGGTCGAAGGCGGCGGGGAGATTTGGCGGAGCCCCCGGCTGCTGACGTAGAGTCGGTGTCACGACGCGGGGTGGAGCAGTTCGGTAGCTCGCTGGGCTCATAACCCAGAGGTCGCAGGTTCAAATCCTGCCCCCGCTACCAGAGAAGTGCAGGTCAGAGGCTCGGTCCGGACAATGCGGACCGGGCCTCTTTCGTTCATGTGGGCAGAATGTGGGCAGACCAGGTTCGTCGTGCGGTTTGTGCGGTCCCGGTAGATGGTGGACACATCGGTTCCGCCTCCTGGGTGACAGGTTCTGGACGCGGTTCCGGTTCCTAGGCGACACCAGTTCCGGTAGGTGGGTGACACCCAGCCTGCTGTTGATCTTTCTTGGCGTCCTGGCCGAACAGCACGACGAGTGGATCGAAGGCCGCCTCCGCCTTCGCACACTCCTGGACCACCGCCGGGAGCTGACGTCCGCGACCTGACTCCGAAGACCTCAGCAGCTAGTGCGAGACGCCTGGCTATCGACCGGGTCGCGCAGTCGCACGTCCTGCTGGGCCGGAACAGCGCAGCACGCCCGGGCACGCACGCGGCCAGTCACCATGCCGGCCAGGACCGCGGCGAACGGCAGCAGCGCCAGCGCCGCCCAGACGAACCGCATGGAGCGACTGTACCCAGCGCCGGCACCTCCAGCGGGCGCTGCGAGGTGTATGCGGCCGCGGTCGCTATCGGTGGTGAGTCGCGGTCATATGCGATCGCCAGGTGTTCGGCAACGTCAGGTGATCTCCGCCATGCGGACGGCGCGGCCCTCCTGCCACGACCTCCGCGCCGCCAAAGCAACCTTCGTACCCGACAGCGCTGCGTCAGTGCCTGCCGGCGACTCTCCGCCGCTGACCAGATATGAACGAAATGCCTCCCACTCCAGACGGAAAGAGTTCAGGTACCGATCGAGGAAGAACCACGACAAGGGCTCCGACACCCGGGTGTCGCGGTCCACTCGCCAGCCGGAATGGCGAGGGGGATTGTCGGACACCGCCATGCCGCCGCTGCCGAACGCCTCAACCCGCTGGTCGTGCCCGTACACGGCTTCCCGCGAGCTGTCGATCGCTGTCATGGCTCCATCCGCGTGGGTGAGCACGACGATCGTCGTGTCCACATCCCCGGCGTCGCCGATGCGCGGGTCGACACGGACGGCTCCTCTGGCGTACACCTCTACGACCTCGGACCCGGCGACATGGCGGGCCATGTCGAAGTCGTGGATCATCATGTCCAGGAAGATCCCGCCGCTGACCGCTACGTACTCGGGGGGTGGAGGTGCCGGATCACGGCTCGTGATGCGAAGCACATGGCGATCGCCGATGAGCTTGTCGGCCACAGCGTCGCGCACCGACTTCTGCCCGGAGTCGAACTCGACGGTTAAGCCGATCATGAACGGAACACCGGCCAGCGTCGACGGCAGCCATCGCCATGTCGACCTCCGGCAGGCTCAGGCCGACCGGCTTCCACAGAAGTCCGACTGCGCATCCAGTCGCGTGCGAGCTGCGACATGACCGCCGCGCCTGTCGCGCCGGACACAGCCTCAGCAGCCTGCGGCAGCGCGTCGGCAACGGCTGTCAGCGTCAGGCCGGGCACCTCACGGGCAACGAGGGCGCCGTGCATCTGCCCTATCCGCCCGCACCCGATGATCCCGATGCGCGTCGGGGGGGGGTGCGACCGTGACGTCGAACCCGGCACCCCGGTTCGTCATGGCCCGACCACCCGCTCTCCCGTGCTCGTCGACCCCACGACCGCCTCACGTCCGACCGTCGTGGGCGTCAAGGACCTTACGCCGTGGGAGCGATGCGCACCCTCGCGCCGCAGACGTCCGGCCGCTCCTCGCCCGGGTGGGGGAGCGGTGGTGCCGCGCACGACGAGATGAGCATCGACGCTGACGTGCTGGGCTCGCGAGCGGGGGCTCCCGATGCGCGCGAACAGCCGAGCGGCGGCGACCGACCCCATCTCCGCGAGTGGTTGGGCGATGGTGGTCAGGCTGAGGGTTCGCAGGGCGCCGAGGGCGATGCCGTCGTAGCCGACGACGGAGACGTCGGCCGGCACCTGCAGGCCGGTCTCCTGGACGGCGGCGATGGCGCCGAGGGCGGCGATGTCGTTGGCGACGAGCAGCGCCGTGGGCGGGGGATGGCCGGTCAGGGCCAGGCGAGCCGCGGCGTACCCGCCGGCGTCAGTGAGGGTTCCGGGGACGACGCGGGCGGAGGAGGAGAGCCCGGCCTCTGCCATGGCCTCAAGAAACCCGCGTTCGCGCTCCTGGGAGATCGGGTTCCCGCCGCCGGACAGGTGCGTGATGCGCCGGTGCCCGAGGCCGACGAGGTGCCGAACACCGAGGGCCGCCCCCGCGACGTCGTCGTTGCTCACCGTGTCCATGCGCTGGCATGTCATGTCTCGGCGCGTGACCACGACCGTGGGCACCTCGTCCGCCAACGCGCGAAGGGCATCTCGCTCCAGTCGGTGCGAGATGAGGATCAGGCCCTCCACCTGGAACTCGAGGAGCTTGTCGAGCTTCACCTGCTCGAGAACGGGGTCAGCGCCGCCGGTGACCAGCATCGTGCTGTAGCCCTGCGCGCGCACCTCGGTCTCGACGCCGTCGAGGATCTCCGCAAAGACGGGGTTGTGCAGGTCAAGGATGAGCACGCCCACGGTGCGGCTGCGTCGGTCGGCGAGGCTGCGGGCCGCGGCGTTGGGGCGGTACCCCAGCTCGGCAGCAGCCACCAGGATGGCGTCCCGGCTGGTCTTGCTGACCTTGGGCGAGCCACGCAGGGCCAGGGACACGAGCGACTTCGACACTCCCGCACGCGAGGCGACGTCATGGATGGTGGGCCGGGGCTCGCGCATCTCAGTACTGCGCTGCGTCGATGTCAGCGACCCGGACCGGGCCTCCACGTGCGACCGACTCCTCACACGCGATGGCCACGCGCAGGCTCTCCAGCGCCGAGTCGGGCGGGCAGGCGTTTCCGGCCTCACCCCGGGCCAGGGAGACGAAGGCAGCCGTCTCCTCGCGGAACGCGTCGCGGAAACGATCGACGAAGCCCGTGTACGGGTCGGTGCCGATCCGGAGGTCCCCTTCCAGCGCATGGAGCGGCGTACGGCTGGTCAGGCCCGCTGACACCGAGTCGAGTGAGCCGTGCACCTCGACGCGGACGTCCTGCCCGAGCGCGTCGTGCCGGGTGCCGCTGATGAGCACCTGGACACCATTGGACGTCACGGCGTGGATCGTGCTGACGTCGGCGTCGTCGAGCTCCGCGTACTGCTGCTGCGCGCGGACGGCCTTGGTGGCATGGACCGTCTCGACCTCTGAGTCGGTCAGCCAGCGCACCAGATCGAGGTCATGCACGTGCATGTCGCGAAAGATCCCGCCGCTGCCGGCGATGAACTCACGGGGCGAGGGCGTGTGGTCGTGCGCTGTCATCGTCATCGAGTAGAGGACGCCGACCCGGCCGTCGCGGATACGTTCGTGCAGCTCGCGGATCGTCGGGTCGAACCGGCGCTGGAACCCGATCTGCAGATCCGTCCCATGCCGGTCGGCGAGGTCGATGGCGTGCTGCGTGGTGCGCAGTGTGAGCGCGATCGGCTTCTCGCACAGCACGGGCCGACCCCGCCGCAGCACCTGGTCGAGGAGCGTGCCGTGCGCATCCGTACCTACCGCCACCACGATGGCATCGGCTCCGGTAGCCAGCGCATCGGCCCAGGAGACCTGCCCGGCCCCGAGTCGGGCGGCCACATCAGCGGCCCGCGACTCGGTGCGGTTGGCCACGATCACCTCGTCGACGCGGGGGTCGTCGACCAGGTCTGCCACCCGGATCGCCCCCATGCGGCCGGCGCCGAGCACGAGAACCCGCATGACTGCCCTCCCGATGTGCGTTGCCCTGCCGGGCTCAGTGTGACACAATAATTGGAACGCTCCAACGAAAGCAGGAACATGTCGGATTTTCTCGGCCGCGTGGCGTCCGCCCCCATCTCCTGGGGAATCTGCGAGGTGCCTGGGTGGGGCGCGATGCTCCCCACCCCGCGTGTCCTCGAAGAGATGTCCGGCATGGGCATGACGGCGACGGAGCTCGGGGCGCCGGGCTTCCTTCCCTCCGATCCGGACGCCGTCAAGGCCGAGCTCGCGGGGTACGGCATGACGCTCCTCGGCGGCTTCACGCCACTGGTGCTGCATGACCCGGCGCAGCGCACCGTGACGATCGACAGTGCAACGGCGACCGCGCGGCTGTTCCAGCGTGCCGGCGCGACAACGTTCGTCTCTGCCATCGTCCAGGACATGGGGTGGTCGATCCCACGTCCGCTCTCCATCGACGAGCAGAAGCACATGACCGAGATGCTCCGAGTCATCGACGAGATCTGCGAGGAGCACGGCCTCCAGCAGGTGCTGCACCCGCACGTGCAGACGCTGGTCGAGACCAAGGACGACGTCAACCGGGTGCTCGACACCTGCGACGTCAACTGGTGTCTCGACACGGGCCACATGGCCATCGGCGGCGTCGACCCGGTGCAGTTCGCCAAGGAGTCGACCGAACGAGTCGGCCATGTGCACCTCAAGGACGTGCGACTCGACATGGTGGCGCCCGTGCTGCGTCGTGAAATGACGCTGATGGCGGCCACGCAAGGCGGGCTCTTCACCCCGCTCGGCCAAGGTGACGTGGACATCAAGGGCGTGGTCGAGACGCTCGAGGGAGCCGGTTACCGGGGGTGGTACGTCATCGAGCAGGACACTGCCATCACTGAGGGTCTACCGGCAGCGGGCGAAGGACCCATCGAGCAGGTGCGGGCGTCCCTGCAGTACCTAACCGACGTCGTCGCACCCGCTCTGGCCGGCTGACCCGACGTGACCGACATCGAGGTGCTGAGCGTCGGCCGCATCAGCGTCGACCTCTACGCGGCCGAGAAGGACGTCGGCTTCGACGGCCAACAGACCTTCACGAAGTCGGTGGGCGGGAGCCCGACGAACGTCGCTGTGGCAGCCGCGCGGCTCGGCCGGCGCGCGGCTCTCGCCACGAAGGTCGGCGATGACGGCCTCGGCGAGTACGCACGCCGGCGGCTGGCCGGCTGGGGAGTGATGACCGACTACGTGTCGGCCGAGCCGGGTGGCCAGACCCCCCTTGCCCTCGCTGCGCTCGATCCGCCCGAGACCCCGCAGGTGGCGTTCTACCGTGGCCCCGCTGCGCCCGACACGACGCTGCGCGAGACCGACATCCCCGAGGACGTCGTCCGGTCGTGCGGTCTGCTGTGGATCAGCCAGGGCGCACTCGCCCTGGGGTCGACGGCCCGTGCCTGCATGTCGTGGCTGGCCACGCGCGACCGTGCGGGGCATACGGTCCTCGACCTGGACTACCGGGCTGCCCTGTGGGCGGATCTCACCACGGCCCGCGACGCGGCGCAGGCGGCGATCGCCCTGTCCACGGTGGTGGTCGGTAACCGCCAGGAGTGCCAGATGGCGGTGGGCACCGACGATCCCGACGCCGCGGCCGACGCCCTGCTGGCGGCAGGCGCAGAGCTGGCCATCGTGAAGCTGGGTGCGGACGGATCGCTGATGGCCACGGCCGACGGCCGGTGGTGCATGGCTCCCGTGCCCGTTCGGGTCGTGTGCGGACTGGGCGCGGGTGATGCATTCGGTGGCGCCCTGTCGCATGGCCTGCTGGGCGGCTGGGACATCGAGCGCATCGGCCGGTTCGCCAACGCCGCCGGGGCCTTCGTGTCGACCCGGCTCACATGCGCCGACGCGATGCCGTCGCTCGGTGACCTGGAGGGGGTGGCGTGAGCATGACGCCGACGCTGGATCAGGCCCGCTACGAGGCGCTCATCGAGGCGCGGGTGTTCGAGCCCGACAGCTTCCGATCAGCGCTCTCGGACCGGCCACGCCGTACGGTTCCCGGCACTGACGGTCGCCTCCTGATCCTGGCCGCCGACCACACGGCTCGCGGGATGCTCGCCGCCAACGGCGACCCGCTCGCCGTCGCCGACCGCTTCACCCTCCTCGACCGACTCCTCCGTTCGCTCGCCGAACCCGGTGTCGACGGCGTGCTCGCCAGCGCCGACATCCTCGAGGAGCTCGCCTGGCTCGGCGCCCTCGACGGCAGGCTCGCGATCGGCACGATGAACCGGGGCGGGGTCATCGGTGCCGACTGGGAGCTCGACGACCGGATGACGGCGTACGACGCCGACCACGTCGAGTCGTGCGGGCTCGACGGCGGCAAGGTGCTCCTTCGCATCGACGACACCGATCCCGGAGTGGCGCGCACGATCGAGTCCGTCGCGTCGGTCGTCACCCAGCTCGCCGACCGCCGCATCATGTGCATGGTCGAGCCGTTGCCCTACGTCAAGGAGCCCTCGGGACGCGCGGTCCTGGACCGGTCCGAGGAGCGACTCATCAAGGTGGTTGCCATCGCCTCCGGCCTCGGGTCGTCGTCCGGGTACACCTGGTTGAAGATCCCCGGCAGCGATCGCATGTCCGAGGTCGCCGGGGCGACGTCTCTGCCCGTCCTCATGCTCGGCGGCGACCCCGGTGCCGACGCGGACCGCACCTTCGACCGCTGGGACGCTGCCATGCGGGAGCCCAACGTCCGTGGTCTCGTCGCCGGTCGCGCCCTGCTGTACCCGCACTCGCAAGAACCTGAGGAGGCCGTGCGCCGCGCTGCCGTCATCGTCCACGGAGGCCGGTCGTGACATGGTTCCATCCCGCCGGGACGCTCGCGTCGGGCGACGCCGACCTGCTCGTCACTCCTGCCACCGCCCCCTGGGCCTACAGCGGGCTCCGGGTGCTCACCCTCACTCCTGGTGCCAGCGTGAGCGTCACGATGTCCGAGGACGAGGGTGTCCTCGTGCCTCTGTCAGCCCGGGAGGTAGATGTCACGGTCGACGGTCAGTCGTTCCGCCTGGCGGGCCGGGACGGCGTCTTCGCCGCGGTGTCGGACTGGCTCTACGTCCCCCTCGGCTCGGTGCTGACGCTGGCTGGCGACGCCGGGGAGGTCGCCCTGTGCACCGCCCGTGCGACCGAGCGCCACCCGGTGGCCCATGTCGCTGCTGCGGACGTGCCGGTCGAGGTTCGAGGTTCCGGCCGCTCGACACGGCAGGTCACGAACATCGCGACCCCCGGATCGTTCAGCGGTGCGCACAGGATCAACGTGTGCGAAGTCATCACCCCTGGCGGCAACTGGTCGTCCTGGCCACCCCATCGCCATGACGGCATCGGCGACTGCGTGGTGAACAACGAGGAGATCTACTACTTCCGCATCGGGCGCGGCGACTCGCCGCACGGTGACGCCGTGGGGGAGGGCTTGTTCCACTGCTACACCGTCGACGGCTCAGTCGACGAGACAGTGACCCTGCACGACGCCGACGTCTATCTGGTCCCGCAGGGCTACCACGGGCCCACCGTTGCACCCCCTGAGTACCCGATGTACTTCCTCAACGTCCTCGCCGGACCGGGCGAGGAGAGGACGATGGGCTTCTGCGACGATCCTGCCCACCGCTGGATCCGCGAGTCGTGGGAGCAGCAGGAAGCGGATCCCCGGCTGCCATGGACGTCCGCCGACGGCCGAGTCAGGAAGGGCTGACATGGCCGAGCGCATCGGAATCGCGGTGCTGGGGCTGGGCTGGATGGGCCAGGCGCACAGCCGGTCGGCCCAGCGAATCCCGTCTCTGTTCCCGGAACGGTCGTTCGACCCGCAGCTCGTCGTGTGCGCCGACATCGAGCTGTCCCGGCGCGAGCGGGCGGTCCGCGACTTCGGTTTCGAGCGTGCGGTCGAGGACTGGCGCGAGGCCGTGGCGGCACCTGATGTCGACGCGGTGTGGATCACCGCGCCGAACAAGATGCACGTGCCGATGATCGAGGCGGCCTGCGCCGCCGGCAAGGCGGTCTTCAGCGAGAAGCCCATCGGTGGCAAGCCGGAGCATGCGGTGCATGCCTTCCGCGCTGCGCAGGCGGCCGGCGTGGCAACCGGTGTCGGCTACAACTACCTGTGGGCCCCCTTGGTCCTCCATTCCCGCGAGTTGATCGCCTCCGGGCAGCTCGGCGAGATCACCCACTATCGGGGCCGGTTCCTGTCGATGTACGGCAGCGACGAGCTGGGCCTGCTGAGCTGGCGGTTCATGCTCGACGAGGCCGGCTACGGGGTGACCAGCGACATCCTCAGCCACTCTGTATCGATGGCTCAGTTCCTGGTCGGACCGATCGAGGAGGTCGTCGGGCATGAAGGCCACGACCATCACCCATCGGCCGCTTCCCACGGGTGCGGCCAGCCACTACGGACGTGGCAGACCCGACGACGCCAAGGGCGAGGTGGAGAACGAGGACTTCGCGTCGATGCTGTGCCGGTTCGGGTCAGGAGCGACCGGCAGCTTCGAGGCCAGCCGCACGATGGTGGGACCGGAAAGCCAGAACGCGTTCGAGGTGTACGGCACCAAGGGCGCGCTGGCCTGGAACCTCGAGCGCATCAACGAGCTGCAGTACTACCGGCTCGCCGAGGACATCAGCTCGGGCTACACGACTGTGTTCGGCGGCGACCGCTTCCCGTTCCACGGTGCGTTCGTGCCGGGACAGGCCAATGCGATCGGCTTCGAGGACCTTGTCGCCATCGAGGACTACTCGTTCCTCGAGTCCCTGGCCACGGGTGCTCGCTACTCGCCCGGGTTCCGCGAGGCGGTCGACGTCGTCAGCGTCCAGCAGGCGCTGATCGACTCGTGGGGCAGCCGTGGATGGCAGCATGTGCGCGATCTCGCGGGGGAGGAGTCCTGATGGCAACGCTCCGGATCACGACGGCGGAGGCGGTTGTCCGCTACCTCGTCGCCCAGCGCATCGTCGTCGATGGTGAGGAGGTGCCACTGTTCCCCGGAGTCATCGCCATCTTCGGGCACGGCAACGTCACCAGCCTGGGCCACTCGCTGGAGATGCACCGTGACGAGATCCCTGTGTGGCGCGGCCAGAACGAGCAGGGCATGGGCCTTGCCGCCGCGGCATTCGCGAAATCGGTGCGGCGTCAGCAGGTCATGGTCGCCACGTCCTCGATCGGACCCGGAGCAACCAACATGATCACCGCTGCGGGGGTGGCTATGGCGAACCGCCTCCCCGTGCTCTTCATCTCAGGCGACACCTTCGCCTCCCGCCTGCCGGACCCGGTTCTCCAGCAGGTCGAGCACTTCGGGCACCCCTCGACGACCGTGAACGACGCCTTCCGTCCTGTCGTGCGCTACTGGGACCGGATCATGCACCCGGCGCAGGTCCTCAGCTCACTGCCGCAGGCGGTCGGCATCCTCCTGGACCCGGCTGAATGTGGGCCGGCCTTCATCGGCCTGCCGCAGGACGTCGCCGCGGACGCCTACGACTTCCCGGAGGAGTTCTTTGCGGTCCAGGTGCACGAGATCGCACGTCCCCGTCCCGACCTCGGGCAGGTGGACCGAGCAGCGGAGGCCATCCGCAAAGCGAAGCGACCCGTCATCATCGCCGGTGGCGGCGTGCACTACTCGCGAGCGGAGGAGGAGCTCGCCGCCTTCGCCGAGGAGTTCGGCTTCCCGGTGGTCGAGACGATCGCGGGCAAGTCATCCCTCCTGGCGGCCCACCCGCGTTACGCGGGGCCGATGGGGGTCACCGGCGCGAGCGCCGCGAACGTCGTCGCGACGGAGGCAGATCTCGTGATCGCGGTCGGCACGCGTCTCGAGGACTTCACGACAGGGTCCTGGACGGTCTTCGACGCCGCAACGCGCATCGTGGGCGTCAACGCAGCCCGCTTCGATGCCACCAAGCACTTCTCGATCCCCGTGGTGGGCGACGCACGCGAGTCGCTCGCCGATCTCTCCGACGCGCTGCGCGGATGGACCGCAGACCCCGAGTGGACGCTCCGCGGGACGGAGATGCGCATCGAGCTGCAGTCATTCGTGCAGGGTCGTACCGCCGACGACGGCGACTGGCCGCCGAGCTACGCCCAACTGGTGGGGCTGGTGCACGAGTCGGCGACCGCGGACGACTACATGGTGACGGCCGCGGGCGGACTTCCCGGCGAGCTGAACATCAACTGGATGAGCAAGGGCATCGCCACCTTCGACTGTGACTACGGCTTCTCCTGCATGGGGTATGAGATCGCCGGGGCCTGGGGTGCGGCCTTCGGCCGGCCGACGGGGCAGGTCTACGCGATGGCCGGCGACGGCTCGTACCTGATGATGAACTCCGAGATCTACTCCTCGGTCCTGGCGGGAAAGAAGTTCATCCTCGTCGTCTGCGACAACGAGGGGTTTGCTGTCATCGAGCGGTTGCAGGTCGGCCAGGGCGGCACCTCCTACAACAACATGCTCCAGGACTCCATGGGCACAGGGGGCGATGCGCGCGTTGACTTCGCCTCGCACGCGCGGTCGATGGGAGCGCTCACCGTCGAGGTGGGCAGCCTCGCGGAGTTCGCCGCGGCGCTGCAGACGGCGCGCGCTGCCGAACGCACCACCGTCATCGTCACGAAGGTGCGGGCCAGCGACTGGACCGAGGGTGGCGCGTTCTGGCAGGTGGGCGTGCCCGAGGTTTCCTACCGGTCGCAAGTGGTCGAGGCCAGGGCCCGGATGGACAAGGCGCTGAAGGCGCAGCGGCGCGGAATCTGACGTCGCGCTCGTCGTCGAGCATGGCGGCGGCCACGCGCTCTGCGACCGTGTCCCCCGGCTTCCGCAGTTGGAGGGCACACGGCCGGCCCGAAAGTAGGTCCTGACCTGCGCCGATGGGCGCTTGTGCGTTTGTGACGCGTGTGTCTACGGCTCTGGGTGACCTCGCGGGGCGTGTTTGCCCAGGTCAGACGGGGTTTATCGCCGTCACGCGGGGCGGGAGAGGGACTCCGCAGGCCCGAAGAATGCCCAGTTGGGCGTCGGTGGGTTCGGTGGTCTGTACGCGGTTCCGGCGGCACCTTGCAGGGTCACGGCGTGGAGGCGGCCGAGCTCGAGGGCGATCCGTCGCCAGGTCAGGCCGGTGCGTCGTTCGGCGACCCGGATGAGCAGCAGCGCGAGCCAGCACAACAGGACGGGGGCGCGGATGCGGGGCTCGACACGGTGGAACACCGGGCGCAGCTCGAGGGTGGACTTGAGGAACCGGGTCGAGATCGCCATGTGGGCCTATGAAACGAACCGCATCAAAGCCTGATGCCTATCGAAAGTGGCGTGAGCACCGCGTCGAGCTCACGGCAGGTCAGCAAGATCATCACGAACCGACCGGCAGGAGACCGGTCCGCCGCGATCACTATCGGGCGTCGCTCAGCGCGGCAGAGGGTTCGGGCCGGTCGCGGTCACGAGCCTTTGAGGCACCCAGTCGTCGACGTGATGGAACCCGTCGTCGAACGGGCCAGCATCGAGCTCGACGGATGCCCTCAGGGAAAGTCGATAGAACTTCACGTGGGTGAAGTCCTCGAACAAGATGTAGACGGGGTCGGGTGTGCTGTTCGGGCCCTGGAACTGCTGTCCCGTCAGGACAGGCTTGTGGGCTCCGACGAACGCGTCGAAAGTGTCGCCGACCACGACGCCGAGGTGCTCCAACCCCATCCTGTAGACGCGCTGGTGCACGGGCGGGATGAGCTCGATGAGCGGAACGACCTTGCCGTCGAGGACTTCGAGCGGCTCGGCGGGAACGATCAAGGAGATCGGGCGGCCGTTCCAGAAGTTCTCCCGATTGGCGACCGCGTGGCGTTCGAGCAGGTTCCGCATGTGCACGTACTGGTCCCACTCCGGCACGCGGACGGCGAGGTGGCTGAGCGCGTACGGGCGGATGTCGATGCCCCGGGAGAGCAGGCGGTCCTGCTGCCGCGCGGCGAACGCCCGATAGTCCCCAATGACGTCGCCAACCGGATCGGCCATCGCCGCCTCCTCTCGGCCTGCATCGTAGGACGGGGCGGTCGGCGGACACATCAGGCCGCCGCTCACCAAATGCCCGGATCTGCCGCATAGCTTTCGCTGCGGCCATCTGGTCATGCCGCGATGACGCCGATCGACAGGTGCTGCGACCTCAACTGGTCAGCGCAACACCTCGTGAAGCTTCTCCGACGGTGTCATCCAGTGCAGGGTCTGTCGAGGGCGCCCGTTGAGCTTGGCGGCGATCTCGTCGAGCTGTTGAAGGCGGGGATGCTGGTGCTCATGGGGAAGTACTGGCGCAGCAGCCCGTTGGTGTTCTCGTTCGAGCCGCGCTGCCACGGACTCTTGGGGTCGCAGAAGTAGACCTGCTCGCCGGTGGCGACGGTGAACCTCTTGTGGCCGCGAGCTCTAGTCCGGTGTCCCAGGTCAGTGGCCGGCGCAGCTGGACCGGAAGCGTCTGGACATCGCTGGCCAAGGCACCGGACACGTGCTCGGTGGACCGGCCTTCGGGGGAGCCGGACCAGCATCACGAACCTGGTGGAGCGCTCGACCAGTGTCGCGATCTTCGACCGACCGGACCCATCAGCAGGTCGCCTTCCCCTTCGGCAGCTCTGTGTCGGCGCACGGGTTGGCGCAGTGATCCGGGTCCACCCCGCGTCTGGATCATCCCAGTCATGTGGCGACGTCCGGTTAGACCAGCTGAACGTCAACGACGTCAACCGACTGATGCTGACCATGAAGGCCGACGCGAAGTCCGAAGCCACCCGCAGAAACTGCTACACCACCCTGCGCGTCGCCTTGGACGACGCGGTGATCGACGGGCTGATGGCCGGCAACCCGGTGCACCGGGTGCGGCAACCCAAGGTCACCCGCCAGGAGGCCCGGTTCCTGCGCCCCGAGGCGGTCACAGCGCTCCTGACGACCGCAACGACGCTGCGGTACGGCCAGAATCTGTCGTTTTGTCCTGGGCGCCGGCTCTCGTAGGCGTAGCCCGCGCCACCGTGCTTCACGGCGACCAGGGCGCCAGACGGCCTCAGACCCTTGACCCGCGTCGCCTGCCGGAACTGGTTGGGACAAGCCCGATGGGGGCCGGCGCGCATACCGGTGGGGCTAGGCCCGTGATCCCCACCCCCGCGGAAAGCGCGGGCCGCCCGCGAGGGGCTGGCCCTGGCAGCCGGGGAGTCGGCCGCTGGCGCAGATCCTGGACCGCGACTGTCGGGGTTTGAAGATTCTGACGCGACCCGCACCATGGTTAGGCCTTGACGCTGGTTCCCGCGCAGCGCACGCTCGCCTGGGGGATCATCCGATGGCTGTTCAGATGCGTTTCGCCGGGCCGCCCGCGCCTTCCACCGGGCGGCGGACCGCCCGGCCTCGGCACGGCGCGTCCCTGACGCGTCTCGCGACGGTGCTGGCGCTTTTCGCCGGCGTGCTGGTCGTAGTGCCGGTCGACCAGCTCACCAGGGCGCCGTCCGCGGCGGCCGTCACGGCCGATCCCGTCATCGCGGCTGCCGGCGACATGGCCTGCGGCAAGAACAGCACCGGCGCCGCCTGCCGTGAGATGGCCACGTCGGACCTCCTGGTCAACATGCGCAACACGGACCGGCTTGACGCGGTGATCCCGCTCGGTGACGTGCAGTACGAGTGCGGCGAGATCGAGAACTTCATGCTGAACGACGCCTCCAACCCGCCGCGAGGCTACGACCGGAGCTGGGGCCGGCTGAAGTCGATCACCCGCCCTGTCGTCGGCAACCACGAGTACCGGACCGACCCGATCGACTGCCTCCCGCAACGCCCCGGAGCTCCGGGCTACTTCGGGTACTTCGGGCAGGCGGCGTCGCCACTCGATGCGAACTGCGGGGCCAGCTGCAAGGGCTACTACAGCTACGATCTCGGCTCCTGGCACCTGATCACGCTGAACTCGAACTGCGGCCTGGTGCCCGGCGGCTGCGGCGCCGGATCGCCGCAGGAGACCTGGCTGAGGAATGACCTGGCCTCGACTGCCAAGTCGTGCGTCATGGCCGCCTGGCACCATCCGCGCTACTCCACCGGCCCGCGCGCGACGACGGGTACGCAGGCTCTGTGGGCCGCCCTCTACGACGCTCATGCCGACGTGATGCTGACCGGACACGAGCACAGCTACGAGCGGTTCGACCTGTTGGGCCGAGGAACGTCGACGTCCACCAACCCGACCGTGGATCCCCAGGGCTTGCGACAGTTCGTCATCGGGACCGGCGGGCGGAACCACTCTGCCCTCACGGGCACCGTCTTGACAGGCAGCCAGGTCCGCAACGACGCCACTTTCGGCGTCCTGAAGATGGTCCTGCACCAGAACAGTTACGACTGGCAGTTCGTGCCGATCTCGGGTCAGTCCTTCACCGACTCCGGCACCACCGCCTGCCACGACAACGGCGGGGACACGACGGCGCCGGGTGCGCCGGGCAACCTGGCGGCGTCGGCGGCCGGTGCGACGCAGGTGAACCTGTCCTGGACGGCGGCCACCGACAACGTGGCGGTGACCGGCTATGAGGTCTACCGGGACGGGGTGTTGCTGGCCACGGTGGGAGCGGTGACCTCCTATGCCGACACCACGGTGGCGGCCGGGACCGCCTACAGCTACACGGTGAAGGCGCGGGATGCGGCGGGCAACGTGGGCCGGGCGAGCAAGGCGGCGGCGGTGACCACGCCAGTCGGGCCGCAGCCGCGGACGTCGCCGCCGGAGCCGGACGCGCGGGTGCCGGGGGCCAGCCCGGCCACCAACTACGGCTCGGCGGCGCCGGCTGCTGCGGCGACGACCATGTCCACGAAGTACATCCTCAATCACCTGCCCGCTGGCGCCGAACACGTCAAAGGCTACGACCGATCCAAGTTCTCGCACTGGGCCGACGCCGATGGTGATGGCTGCGACACCCGCGACGAGGTCCTGATCAAGGAGGCCGCCCACAAGACACGGGTCGGGCCCGGCTGCTCACTCAACGGCGGCTCGTGGTGGTCGGCCTACGACGGAGTCAAGACGACCGACCCGTCCACCTTGGCCGTCGCCCACATGATCCCGCTCAAAGAGGCATGGCAGTCCGGCGCGTGGAACTGGTCGGCGGCCAAGCGCAAGGCTTATGCCAACGACCTCGGCTACAAGCACTCGCTGATCGCGGTGTCGGCCTCGAGCAACCGATCGAGGGGTGATCGGGAGCCGCAGGACTGGATGCCGACCCGGGCGGCCTACACCTGCCTGTACGCCAAGCGATGGGTCGCCGTGAAGTGGCGTTGGAGGTTGAAGGTCAACCCGGTCGAGCGCGCGTTCCTCCAGGTGCAGCTCAAGGCGTGCGGCTGGCCCCGCGTGTCGAAGCCGGCAGTGCCTGTCATCCCCGCAGTCGCCTCGGTGATCGGCCCCACCCTGGTGACGGCCGCTCACTAGGAAGGTAAGCGCCTGACGGTAGACACCCCGGTCGTGATCCCCCGACCTAGTCAAAGCCTGCATCCGCATCTGGGGCAACCTGAGGCGCTGCCGATGCGGCCGTCCCGGATTCAGGGCACCTGAAGCGGACGCACACCCCGCCCGCATTTCGCGGCTTGCCCTGCTCGGCCGACCGCGGCATCGTGACTACCGACCTGACTACCAACGACGCTGGCCCGTCTGCAGCACAGGGCACCACACCGCGCCCATCGTGGTTCGCGAATGGTCCCGACCTTGGCGAAAGGCGTTCCCGCAGCGACTCTGTGCGACGCGCAGAGCACCGTGAGCGAGCACTCCTGTGACCATGTGCGGTGTGTGCAGTCCCGGGAGATGGTGGACACATCGGCTCCGCCTCCTGGGTGACAGGTTCTCCTGGACGGGGCTGAGATGACCGACATCGCGACTCCGGTAAGCGCCAGCAGAGCACGCGGCCGTGGCGACGTAGTCTGGGCGGCGTGGAGCCTGACCGCTGCAGCGCCGATGACGAGCTCGTCAGCGGTCCTGGGCACGACAGGACGGACTCCAAGCCGCGAAGATGGCCTCGCTTCTCATGGGGTCATCACCTCGCGGCGGCTCCTGGCCCGCTGCGGGTGCTGCTCGGAACGTTGGTGCTCTTCGTCGTGGTCAGCCTCGCGCCGGACCTGCTTTCCAGCGGATCAATCTCTTCGCCGGACCAAGGGCCTCTCGGCCGGCCCGGTGGCAACGCGTCGGCGGCCGATTGGGGCCGCGAGTGGACGCGAGCCGCGAGTAGGCCCCCGGGCAACACCTTCATCGTGGGACCGACCCGGCTGCTTCGTCTTCCCCGACTGAGCATGTTTGAGCCGCAGGTCGTCGGCCGTCGGTATCAAGGCACCGGCCTGGGCACCTGACCGGCTCGCCCGTGCGAAGCGTGTGGACCATCGGCAGAATCCGGACCAGCATGAGAGGGCGACGGTCGCCCGTTGCGTGCCACGAGACGAGCCTTGACAAGCCCTACATCCTGTACGGCGGCGGTCGATGGGATTTCGGTCTGCCGAACGCGTCCACGGTGGCCGCCCTGGACCAGGTCGCGTTCGTCGAGAATCAGGTCGTCGCCGGGGCTCACGACTTCACACGTGGAACCAATTTCACAGCCTTCGCGCGCGACTACCTCTGGCACCCAGAAGCCTTCGATGCTGACAAAGTCGACGGCCTGAAGGCAACCGTCGCGGCCACGGGACTGAACAAAGGCAACAAGAACGCTCTGACCGTCAAGCTCGACCATGCGTACAAGCTGCTCGCGAAGGGACACCAGCGAAGAGGTTCTGGAGGTCCTGAACGGCTAGGTCGATCAGGTGAACGAGTTCCACAGCTCCGGGAAGCTGACCGACGAGCAGACCTCGAATTTGCTCACGACCGCACAGAAGATCATCTCGAACGTGGCCTTCTGGCAGCAGTGATCAACCGCTGAGACGTGCCGCCGGCAGATCGTCATCTGCCGGCGGCACGCGGCGGTTCATCGCACCCACGCACGGCGCTGCTGCCGTCAGGTGTCTGTCGCCTCGTAGGGACTGCACCCTGCTGGAAGCTACGTGCCGATCGCCCGCCGTCCTCGGGATCAGTTCGACGCGAAGGCATCTGATGCTCCGGCGAGAGCAGAGTCGGGGCCGGCGATAGCAGCGTCAGGGCCGGCGGAATACCCGGTCGACTCGCGCGACACGATCGAGAAGTCGGCCTTCACGGTGCGAGGGGGAGTCTTCACGCCCTTCTCATTGATCCGCTCGACGAGGAGGTCGACGGCGGTGGCGGCGATCTCTTCGCGACCGGGGTCGACCGTGGTGAGCGAGGGAATCGCGAACTGGCTCTCGTCCACGTTGTCGAAGCCCACCACCGCGACATCCTCCGGCACGCGAAGGCCGGTTTCCTGCAGCCCGCGCAGGACCCCGAGGGCGAGTGCGTCGTTGAGGGCGAAGATCGCGTCGAAAGCGTGTCCCTCGGCGATCATCTCGTGCAGCGCGGCAGCCCCGCCTGCACGACTCCAGTGCGCGGTGCGTCGAATGAGGTGCTCGTCAGGCGGGATGCCTGCTTGCTCGAGGGCCCGGCGGTATCCGCGCACGCGAAGGCTCCAGGAGCTGGCATCCGAGACGTCGTCGCCCTCGGCACCCACCAGAGCGATGCGCCGGCGCCCGATGACGAGGAGATGCTCGACTGCCGCGACGGCCGACGTCACGTTGTGCATGGTCACGTGGTCCGTCGGGCCGCCGAAGATGCGCTCGCCGAGGAGCACGAGCGGAAACGGGACGTCGAGAAGCGACGCATCCGCCTGTCCCATCCCGACGGGGCTGAACAGAATGCCGTCCGTGTAGTGCATGCGAGCACCCGAGATGACCCGGAGCTCAATGTCCCGGTCCCCGTTTGTCTGCTCGACTACGACGCCGAGCCCCTTCTTCTCCGCGGCTCGGATCACAGCGTCCGCCAGCTCGGCGAAGTAATTCTCCCGCAGCTCCGGCACCGCCAGCCCGATGATCCCCGTCTTTCCCGAGCGCAGACCTCTGGCGGAGAGGTTCGGGCGATAGCCCAACTCTTCGATCGCAGCGAGGACCCGGTTGCGGGTCGTGGGCCGCACATGCGGGTAGTCATTGATGACGTTCGACACCGTCTTGATCGAGACGCCGGCGATCAGCGCGACGTCCTGCATCGTTGCGCCCATCTCGCACCCCGCCTTCGTCCGGCCTGAGTGCCGTGATCTCGGATTCTAGCCGCCCCGGCGCCTCCGTTCACGACGTGAACGCACGTCCGCCTGCGCGCGAAACCCAAGGGGTTGCGGTCCTCAGATGAAACATTTCGACATCGTCTGGAAACTTTCCAGACATCCCTTGACACTCTCCCTCGGACAATCTACAACGTTGAAGTACTTCGTTGTAGAAACGACGGCCGAGAGCGCACGTTGCGCTGGTCTTACAGAAACCCGCCCACCGGTCCGTGGTGCCCCCGACCAGACATTTCGCATCCGAAAGGGAAAGTCCCGTGAAGCCGAGATCAGTCATTGCTGTTGCCGCGACCTCGGTCGCGCTCCTCGTCGCCCTCTCCGGATGCGCAGGAGGGGACGGTGACGACGGCGCGAGTTCCGGAGGAGGCGGAAACAAGGCCGCCAACTGCACCAACACCATCAAGAACAAGGAGGCGCCGGTCGTCAAGCTGTGGGCTTGGTACCCGAACACCGAGAAGGTTGTCGACAACTTCAACACCCAGCATGACGACGTCCAGGTCTGCTGGACGAACGCCGGCGCCGGAGGCGACGAGTACGACAAGTTCCAGACGGCGGTCACTGCAGGCAAGGGGGCTCCCGACGTCGTCATGCTGGAGGCCGACCGGATTCCGACCTTCCAGGTCCAGGACGCCCTGGTCGACATCAGCGACTACGGCTACGACGACGTCAAAGCGAACTTCAGTGACGGTGCATGGAAGGACGTCTCGGTCGGCGACGGCGTGTACGGCGCTCCGATCGACGGCGGACCGATGGCGATGATCTATCGCAAGGACATCTTCGACAAGTACAAGATCACGCCCCCGACGACCTGGGAGGAGTACGAGGCCGCAGCCCAGAAGGTCAAGGATGCCGGCGGCCCGCTCTTCGGCGACTTCCCGGCCAACCAGCCGGCCTACGTCACGGCGCTGCTGTACCAGAACGGTGCGGAGCCGTTCACCTACTCACCCTCCAACGGGGGCGAGATCGGCATCGATCTGAACAGCGAAGAGTCCGAGGAGGTGCTGGACTACTGGGCCGGTCTCACCAAGAAGGGTCTCGTCGGCACTCAGGATCAGTTCACCCCTGAGTACATCTCCGGGGTTATCGGCGGCGACTACGCTACCTACCTCTCCGCCGCGTGGGCCCCTGGCTACCTGCAGGGCGCCGGCGTGGGCGAGGGCGCAGACGCGGACGTGTGGGCGACCGCTCCCCTCCCGCAGTGGGACCCGAGCAACCCGGTCCAGGTCAACTGGGGCGGCTCGGCCTTCTCGGTGACGAAGCAGGCGAAGGACCCGGAGCTGGCCGCCAAGGTGGCGTTCGGTGTCTACGCCGACGACGCGTCGCTCAGGGACGGCTGGGAGAACCAGATCATCTTCCCACTCAACGTGAACGCTCTGAACGACCCTGAGTTCATCGACCTCAAAGTCGACTTCTTCGACGGTCAGCAGGCGAACAAGGAGGTGTACATCCCCGCGGCGAACGGCTACGAGGGCATGACCTACACGCCGATCGGTCAGTATTACTACACGGCCTTCACCAAGCAGATCGCCGCCATCAATGATGGATCTGCCACCGGATCCCAAGCGGCTGATGCCCTGCAGAAGGATGTCGCAGGCTACGCAACCGACCAAGGGTTCACCGTCAAGTAGTTGACCCGACACGGGTGGCTGGCCGGTCCGTGACGTCACGGACCGGCCAGCCGTCGCATCTCCTCAGATCTGGAGACCTCATGTCCACCACATCCAGGGCTGCCCCGGTTCGACCTGCCCCTGCTCGAAGGGAGCGGCGCCGCTCCTCGGCCGCGCGCCAGAACCTCGCCGGATGGCTCTTCGTCGGACCCTTCGGAATCGTCTTCGTGACGATGCTGATCCTCCCGCTCGGGTATGCGCTCTACCTGAGCATGTTCCAGAAGAGGCTCATTGGCGGAACCCACTTCGTCATGTTCGGCAACTACGCCAAGGCGTTCAACGACCCGTCGTTCCTCGACGGTGTCTGGTTCGTCGTCCGCTTCTCGCTGGTGCTCATCCCCTTCCAGATGGCCATCTCTCTCGCCGTCGCGCTCATGCTCGATCTGATGGTGAACCGATTCTCTAAGTTCTCGCGGCTCATGATCTTCATGCCGTACGCGATCCCCGCTGTCATCGGCGCCCTGATGTGGGGCTTTCTCTACAGCAAGAACTTCGGCCCGATCGCAGACGTGTTCGGAGCGCTCGGCGCTCGCGGCCCGGACTTCCTCAGCAAGAACCTCATCTTTTGGGGGCTGCTCAACGTCGTTACCTGGCAGTGGGCCGGCTACTACATGATCATCCTGTACGCCGCGCTCCAAGGGATCGATCCCACCCTGTACGAGGCGGCTCGCATCGACGGCGCATCGCAATGGCAGATCGCCCTTCGGATAAAGATCCCGCTCGTGGCGCGCGCTCTCATGCTGATCCTGGTGTTCGCACTGATCGGGACCCTGCAGTTCTTCAACGAGCCGAAGATCCTCCAGAACCTCGCGGCCGGTGCCATCCCAGAGGACTTCACGCCGAACATGTACGCCTACCAGCAGGCGTTCAGCCTGGCGAACTACAACTACGGCTCGGCAATCTCCTTCGCCCTCGGTGCGGTCGTTTTCATCTGCGTCTACATCTTCCTCTTCGCCACCCGCAAGCGAGGGAGCTTCCTCTCATGACCGCCCCCGCCCCGTCGACCGGTGCATGGAAGGCCCGCCATCAATATCTGCCCATCCAGATCTTGCTCGCCTTCCTCGTCGTCTACTTCCTCATCCCCTTCTGGTGGTTGATCGTGAACAGCTCCAAGAGCTCGGGCGGGCTCTTCGGCGGCGGCAATGCCCTGTGGTTCGCATCCGACATCAACTACATCGAGAACTTCAAGCAGCTGTTCACCTACGGGGGTGGGATCTATGGACAATGGCTGTTCAACTCCGCCCTCTACGCGTTCGCCGGCGGCTTCGGGGCGACGGTGTTGGCCGTGCTCGCTGGCTACGGGTTCGCGAAGTACCGCTTTGCCGGCCGGAGACTCGGTTTCGCCATCCTGCTTGGAGCCGTGATGGTCCCGACGACCGCGCTCGTCATCCCCACGTTCATCCTGTTCTCCCAGGTCGGCCTGACGGACACGATCTGGGCGGTGATCCTCCCGACGTGGCTCAACCCGTTCGGCGTGTACCTGATGAACGTCTACGCCCGCGACGCGGTGCCGGACGAGCTCCTGGACGCCGCGCGTGTCGACGGTGCGGGGGAATTCAGGACCTTCTGGCAGGTCGCACTTCCGCTCATGCGACCGGCGATCGTCACGGTGCTCCTGCTGTCGATCGTGGCGTCGTGGAACAACTACTTCCTGCCACTTGCGATGCTGTCGGACAATCGGCTCTTCCCTGTCACGGTGGGGATCGGACTCTGGCAGTCGACGGCGTCGACCTATGGCGCTGCCGGCGGAGAGAGCCTGTGGAGCATCATCATCCTCGGCTCCCTGGTCTCAGTCATCCCACTGATCATCGCGTTCCTCACACTTCAGCGCTACTGGCAGGGCGGCCTGTCATTGGGAAGCCTGAAGTAGCCCCTCGAAACCTGCCCGCCCGTCCGCATCACGATCCGTCCGAGGACCGATGATCCGGCGCTGATCTGACCATCGACCCTCACTTCGTCGTCGGTGACATCAATAGACGGCTGTCCGGCTCTTTCGTCGAGCACCTGGGCCATGCGCGTACGACGGCATCTACGAGCCCACTCATCCCACCGCGGATGAGGACGGCTACCGGAAGGACGTCGTGGCACTCGTGCGCGACTCGGGGTTACGGCCATCCGATATCCCGGAGGGAACTTCGTCTTGGGCTACCGATGGGAGGACGGTGTCGGCCCGCGGGACCAGCGGCCCCTGTCGGCTCGACCTCTCGGTGGCATTTCCGACCGAGACGAACGAGATCGGTCTGAACGAGTTCGCGACCTGGCTGAGGAAGGTGGATTGCGAAACTAATGTATGCCGTCAACCTCGGCACCCGCGGCGTACAGGAGGCACTGGACGTCCTCGAGTACTCGAACATCCGGTCAGGGACCGCGCTGTCCGACCTGCGCATAGCGCACGGGGCCCCTGAGCCGCATTCGATAGGCAATGCGGTGCTGAGGAAACGAGATGGACGGCCCGTGGCAGCTCGGCCACGGCACGGCCCAGAGCTACGCCCAGCTGGCCTCGAAGACAGCGCGGGCCAGGGCCAGCTCGATCCCGATCTCGAGCTCGTCGTCTGCGGCAGCTCTGGTGCGGAGATGGCCACCTTCGGCGAGTGGGAGCGCGTCGTCCTCGAGGGGACGTACGACGACGTGGATGACATCCCGCGCCGACGCGGACTACGAGCCCCACGGCAGGGACTATGGAAGCTTCCTGGCCTCTGCCGTCGACATGGACCGCTTCATCGACTCGGTCGTCGCGACCGCCGACCATGTGAAAGCGCTCAAGCGCAGCACCAAGACGATGTACATCTCGTTCGACCAATGGAAACGTCTGGTACCAGTCCCGCTACAACGACGTCGACC